>NZ_JBTOLL010000005.1:0-301284 GCF_054551715.1 Paenibacillus sp. CAU 1782
TATCAAATCGATTATCTTCAGATACATCATGGTCTACTACAACAGGCAGCGAATCTATACCTCTAATCCAGGGGGCTGGCCCCCAGCTATTTATCGCGAAAGAGTGCTATCACAAGCAGCCTAGTAACGGGATTTCTGTATGAGTGTGTTTTCAAACTGCACTTTTATTGACAACTCCACAACATGTCCGTGAGCAACATGTCCGTTAGCGACATGACCATGAGTAACATGACCATGAGTAACATGACCATGAGTAACATGACCATGAGCAACATGTCCGTGAGTGGCATGTCCGTTAGCAACATAACCGAGAGGAACATGTCCGCCGTTAGCGGCATGACCGTTAACGTTGCATCCGCTGCATTCGCAAACATCGCTCCCTCCCGCAAATCTGGCACGCAAAAAAAGTTGAAGAAAAACGGACCGTTTCTCTTCAACTTTTTATTTTGGGGACTTGTTGGACGAATTAATGACTTGTTTGACGGATTAGGGACTCGTTGGACGGACGACCGCTTGTCTGCTTTACGATCGAGCAGCGCGGAATCGCTTGTTCATTAGTACCCCTCGCCTTTGCCTCCCGTTACGATGGCTACGCTGGAGCTTGCGCCAATGCGCGTTGCACCTGCAGCAATCATCTGCAAAGCAGTATCCAGATCGCGAACGCCGCCGGAAGCTTTTACTCCCAGATCAGGACCAACTGCTCGGCGCATCAGGGCGATATCCTCCGCTGTTGCTCCCCCTTTGCCAAAACCGGTCGAGGTTTTGACAAAATCGGCTCCGGCTTTTACGCAAAGCTTGCTAGCCAGTTCCTTCTCTTCATCAGTCAGAAGCCCTGTTTCCAGAATGACCTTCAGAACGGCTCTGTCGCGGCAAGCCGCAACAACTCCCTCTACATCTCTTTGCACGCCTTCGGCGTCTCCGGATTTGAGCAGGCCAATATTCAGCACCATGTCAATTTCGGTTGCTCCGGCGGCAATAGCTTCCGCTGCTTCAAAAGCTTTGGAGGCTGTTGTTGTTGCACCAAGGGGGAAACCAACAACCGTTGTGATGCCTACTCCCGTGCCCTTAAGCGCTTCAGCTGCAACTGGCACCCAGCTTGCATTTACGCATACGGTGGCAAATTTGTGCTCGGCGGCCTCCTTGCAAATATGGAGAACCTCCTCCCGTGTTGCATCGGCTTTCAAAATCGTATGGTCGATCATTGCTGCTACTTCGGCTTGCGTCAGGCTTGTTTTATTGCTCACTGCTATATTCCTCCCGTTACCTTATGATGGATATTCTTTCATTATAAGCTCTATCTCGCCAATCAACAACAACAGCGCCAATATGGTTTACTTTACCCTGCTTGTTGGGCTATTATGGATATGCTTCGTGAAAAAAGAACATCAGGCGTTCGCCTGATGACAAGGAGATGCAGCGCATGGAACAGATGTTGAACAAAATAAATGAAGCCGCAGCTTATATCGAAGGCAAGCTGAATAAAAAGCCCGCTATCGGCTTGATTCTGGGCTCCGGTCTTGGCGTTATGGCGGATGAGGTGGAGAACGCTACCATTATTCCGTATCGCGACATTCCCCATTTTCCGGTATCTACGGTAGAGGGACATTCCGGCGAGCTCGTAATCGGCGAATTGGAAGGCAAAACCGTCCTGGTCATGAAGGGACGTTTCCACTATTATGAAGGCTACTCCATGAAGGAAGTTGTGTTCCCGGTTTACGTGATGAAAAAGCTGGGCATCGGCACTCTACTGGTCACCAACGCGGCAGGCGGCATGAACCGTGCGTTCTCCGCAGGCGATTTGATGCTGATCAAGGACCATATCAACAACACCGGCAGCAATCCGCTGATCGGCGCCAATATTGCAGAGCTGGGGCCTCGCTTCCCCGACATGTCTCGCGCCTACAACCCGGAGCTTCGCTCCATTGTGGCTGAGCAAGCTGACAAGCTGGGCGTAAAAGTTCAACAAGGCGTTTACGTCAGCATTTCCGGCCCAACCTACTGTACGCCTGCGGAACTGACGATGATGGCGGCATGGGGCGCAGACGCCGTAGGCATGTCCACCGTGCCAGAGGTTGTAGCGGCCAATTATTGCGGCATTTCGGTAGCGGGCATTACCTGCATCACTGATATGGCCATCGGCGACGAGCTGGAGCCCCTTACCCATGAGCAGGTTGTGCGCGTAGCGGAAGAAGCACGCCCTAAATTCATTTCTCTGGTTAAAGCATCCGTCCGTTCGTTCCCCGTATAAACGTTCTGCGGCCGGCACTGCCGGCCTTAACGCGGTGTTTTATCCTATTTATGAGAAGGCGGGATTGGCGCGATGAGCATGAGAAACAACATCCACGGTGAAGGCAGAACCCTGTACCGCGCCTTCCTTCGCATCTTGCTTCGCAATTATTTAATCGGATCCACTGTTGCCGTTTTTGGGTTTGGCGGCATCATTATTTACAACACCCTAAGCATCCCTCTTGAAGAGCTAGTCCTGTTGGGCGGAGTTCTTGTATTATCGCTTTTTATCATGCTTTTTTGCGAATTGATTGTTTTTTACCGGCATATGACGCCGATTTCGTCTATATTCGGCACAGAGACGCCATCCCGTCAACAGCTTCGGGACGCTTATTTGCAGACGCATCGATTTCCGCTGCTTTCTGTAAAGCGCACCTTCGGCCCTCATTTTCTCGGCCTGTCGATACCGGCCGCCTCCGCCAGCCTCTTTTTGATCAGCAACGATTGGATTTCGCTGCCTTACGGCTATGTTCCCATTGCGGGAGCCGGAGCTCTTATGGTAGCGGGCATGCACGCCATGATTGAATTTTTTCTGACCACCTCGGCCATCAGGCCCGTCCTCCAGCATATCGGAAAAAAGCATTTTCACCTATACGGAGAGCAGTTGACGCTTGGCGGTACAGTTATTGTGCCGATTCGTACCAAGTTTACGATCGGGGCTTTTCTAATCGGCATGCTGCCTCTGGTCCTCTTTACGTTGGCTTCGCAAATCCGGATAGACAGCTCCACATTGGGCAGCTCTGCTCTAAGGGCATCCGCCCTGGACAGCTCCGCTTCCTATTGGCAATGGACCAGCATCATCCTCCTCATCGGCATTGCCTTCTCTTATTTGGGAGCTACGCTGCTTGCGCGCAATATCCAGGCACCTATCGCCACCGTTCAGGATGCCATGAGCCGGGTCCAGGACGGGCAGCTTGAGGTACGAGCCGACGATGTTTATTCTGATGAATTTTCCAGGCTGATTGCCGGGTTTAACCATATGGTAGATGGGCTAAAGGAACGCGAGCGAAGAAATGATCAACTGCTGCAGAGCTACTTTTTTACGCTGGCTGCCGCGCTTGACGCACGCGACGCCTATACGGCAGGCCATTCCGAACGCGTGGCGCAATTCTCCGTCATGATCGGCAGATTGGCAGGATGGCCAGAAGATAAGCTCGATCAAGTAAGGAAAGCGGCGCTGCTTCACGATATCGGCAAAATCGGAATACGGGACAACGTGCTGCTAAAGGAAGGCAAGCTTACGGAGGATGAATTCGAGCAGATCAAACGACATCCCGTATTGGGCGAAAATATATTGAAGCAGATCGAACCCGCCGATGCGATGGCAGAGCTGCTGCCAGGCGTCCGATGCCATCACGAACGTTATGACGGCAAAGGTTATCCGGACGGGCTCGCCGGCGAGCAAATCCCCCTTTTAGGACGCGTTATCGCAATTGCGGATGCCTATGATGCCATGACTTCGGATCGCCCCTACAGGCGGGGCATGATAACAAAAGATGCCTTGACCATTCTGGAGAACGGCCAAGGCACCCAATGGGATCCTGCGCTGACAAAACTTTTTGTGGAAGCTATGCGCGGCGAAGGAAAAAATACTGCCTGAGATCAGGCTTAAAAGCATAGCCGAGGTCTCGCACCCGCTTCATCCGCTTGCCTAAGCGCGGCTGAACTGAGCCTCATGAAGTCGGCTATAGATGCCTCCGGCTGCAACGAGGTCATCGTGGCGGCCTTGCTCGCTGATGCCGTTTTCCGTAACAACGATGATCCGGTCGGCATTTTTAATCGTGGCAAGACGGTGAGCGATAACAAGCGTTGTCCGTCCTACGGACAGCTCCGCCAGCGATTGCTGGATCGCCTGCTCCGTTTCCGTATCCAGCGCCGACGTCGCTTCGTCCAGGATGAGAATCGGCGGGTTCTTCAGAAACATACGTGCGATGGCAAGACGCTGCTTTTGACCGCCCGACAGCTTTACGCCACGTTCACCAACTACCGTATCCAGGCCGTTTGGCTGCGACTTGATGAAATCCTCCAGACGAGCGCGCCTGGCGGCTTCCATCACCTGATCGTCGCTTGCGCCAAGCATGCCGTACAGGATATTATCGCGAATTGTGCCGGCAAAAAGGAACACGTCCTGCTGCACAATGCCAATGTTGCGGCGCAGCGATTCAAGCTTTAAATCCCGAATGTCATGGCCGTCGATGGAGATGCTGCCGCTTTCGATTTCATAGAAACGCGGCAGCAGGCTGCACAGAGTTGTTTTGCCAGCGCCCGATGGACCCACGAAAGCAATGGTTTCGCCAGCGGCCACCGATAAGCTGATACCTTCCAGCACCTTCGCTTCGCCTTCATATCCAAACGTTATGTTGCTATAACGAATATCGCCCCTTAGCGTATCCACCTCAATGGCATTTGGCGAATCCGCAATGTCGGGAGCGGTATCCATAAGCTCAGTATAACGCTTGAAGCCGGCAATCCCTTTGGGATAACTTTCTATGACCGCATTGATTTTTTCAATCGGCTTGAAGAAGATGTTGGTCAACAGCACAAACGTCACAAAATCTCCGTAGCTCATATCTCTTGCAATGACATAAAACGCCCCCGCCAAAAGCACAAACAGCTGCACCAGGCGCATCAGCATATAAGAAACCGAAGCGTTCATGCCAATGATTTTGTAGGAAAGCAGCTTTGCTTCACGGAATCGCAAATTGTTTCCTTTAAACAGCTTGCTTTCATGCTTTTCGTTAGCAAAAGCTTGAACGACGCGAATGCCGCCAATGGCGTCTTCGACGCGGGCATTAAAGTCGGCCATGTCGCTGAACAGTCGGTTGGCCGCTTTGGTCATACGACCGTTGAAATAAAGCACCAGCACAATAATAATAGGAACAATCACAAACGTCATAATCGCCAATGCCGGATTAATGTACAGCATGATGCCAAAGGCGCCTGCCAGCGTCATTGCCGCAATAAACATATCCTCCGGCCCGTGGTGGGCTACCTCGCCGATTTCAAACAAGTCGTTGGTCATGCGGGATAGCAAATGACCTGTTTTGTTGTTGTCGAAAAAGCGGAACGACAGCTTCTGCACATGATTAAATAGCGCTTTGCGCATGTCCGTCTCGATATTGATGCCCAGCATATGCCCCCAATAGGTAACGATATACGACAGCAGAGTGTTGACAGCATAGATCAACAGCAGGACGACGCAGGCGGATATAATCAAGCCCCAGTTTTCATCTGGAAGCAGCGTGTTCACGACATAACCGACCGCTAGCGGGAAACAGAGCTCCAGAATGGCAAGCAGCACCGCGCAGCCAAAATCGAGAAAAAACAGTTTTTTGTAAGGCTTGTAATAAGAGAAAAATCGACGCAGCATAGTGAACTCCTGTTCTAACGTAATAGGGTCTGCTCAGTGATAATCATTTTCAAATAAAAGTATGGCAAAGTCGGCGGCCATGTGTCAAGGCTTTTCGGATTAAGCAGCCGGCCGTACATTTCTCGAGCTGGACAAGGTCGAGGTACAACGTGGCAACCTCACTATCCGTTTAACGGAGCCACTTCAACCGCGGCGCCTTTGCCGCTGACTTGAATGCCCGTCGTTTTGCGCCCCGAGCCCGCCAGATCGGTCAACATCCGCTCCAGCAGTTCCTTGGCCTTTGCGCTTTCCTTGCCTTTGGCTTGAACGGAAAGCAAAACGCGATTTCCGCTCCCCAGCAGCTTCTCGGCGCTCCTCAGCTTGGTATCATAATCATGGTCTTCAATGCCGGGAGTCAGACGGATTTCCTTCAGCTTGCCGCCGCCTTGCGCCTTGCGCTCCTCCTGCTGCTGCTTTTCCCGATCCCGCCTGGCGTTGCCTTTGGCAACCAGGCGACAAGGCGGCGGGCTGCTCAGCAAATTGTCGCAGACCAGATCCGCTCCCTGCTCCCGAGCCAGCTTCAGCGCTTCCTCACGGTCGACAACTCCTAAATCTTCGCCGTTTAATCCTTTCAGCACTACTTCGGACGCTTTTATTTGTTCATTCATTACAATCTTGGACGCCATGTTGCCACCCTCCATGCAAAATAGTAAAAACCTTTCCTCATTATAGACGAAGCGAAGGCCAAGCGGCATGTCTTATTTTTTTTAAGCCAAAAAAAACCGCTCCGGCGCCGAAGCGCCAAAACGGTTTGCCGCAAGCCCTTGGGCCGCGATGTGACTAGAGCAGTTCCTTGCGAAGCTCGGCCGGGCTTTTTGGAGACAGGAGGCCAAACGGAATATCGAATACCGTCTTGGCTCCGCTGCTGCCTTCAGCTGCCAGCTTATAGGCTGCCCGTGCATAAGCGACCAGAACGCTTGCCGTAAACTCGGGATTGCTGTCCAGCTTAAGCCCGAATTCGATAAGCTGCGTGCTGTTCACGCCTGTTTTGCCGCTGCGAAGCACCATGCCGCCATGAGGCATAGTGGAATGGTTGCTCCTAAGCTCCTCTTCGCTAACAAAATGAACCACCGTATCATAATCGGCGAAGTAGTTAGGCATGGAAACAATCTCCTGCTTGATGCTTTCCTGATCGGCACCCTCTTCAGCTACCACGAAACATTCGCGAAGATGCTTCTCGCGGGTCGACAATTCCGGATTTTCGCCGCTGCGTACACGATTAACCGCAGCTTCGCTTGGAATTGTATATTGAACGCCCGCTTTTACACCGGATACCCGGCGGATCGCATCGGAATGCCCTTGGCTTACCCCTTTGCCCCAGAAGGTGTATTCCTTGCCTTCCGGCAAGATCGCTTGTGCAAGGAGACGGTTCAGAGAAAACAAGCCCGGGTCCCATCCCGTGGAGATAACGCTGACCTTGCCTGCCGCTGAAGCTTCATTATTCACCGCTTCATAATATTCGGGAATCAGCGCGTGTGTATCAAAGCTGTCCACGGTGTGGAACAATCGCGCAAAATAAGGCCCTTGCTCGGGCAGGTCCGTCGCGGAGCCGCCGCAAAGGATCATGACGTCGATTTGGTCGCGGAACAGCTCAGCATCCTCGATAGCGTAAGCTTTAACGCCAGCCGTAATGGATGCAGGGTCTCTCCTCGTGAATATAGCCTCCAGCTTCATATCCGGATTTTGCGATATTGCCATTTCTACACCACGGCCCAAATTCCCGTAGCCGACAATGCCAATGCGTATTTGCTTACCCATGCTGCTAATCACCTTTTTCTTTAGGATAAAACTTAACTAAAATACATGAACGGCCTCTTAAACCCAACCTCTTGCTTGCATCGCCGCGGAAATACGCTTGATGGCGATCATGTAAGCCGCTGTGCGCAGATCTACGGAGAATTCTTTTGCCAGGTCGCGAACGGCGCGATACGAATGAATCATGTTGTTTTCCAGCTTCTCCAGCACTTCAGCCTCGCTCCAGTAGTAGTGCATCAGATTCTGCACCCACTCGAAGTACGAAACCGTTACGCCGCCTGCATTGGCCAATACGTCAGGAATAACGACTGTGCCTTTTTTAGCCAAAATGCGGTCGCCTTCCGGCGTTGTAGGTCCGTTAGCAGCTTCAGCTACGATTTTGGCCTGTACGGTATGCGCGTTTGCAGCCGTAATGACATTTTCCAATGCCGCAGGCACCAAAATGTCGACGTTCAGACCAATGATTTGTTCGTTGCTGATCGCTTCGGCGCCTTTGTAGGAAGCTAATGCGCCTTCATCCTTAAGGCGTTCAGCCTCTGCGATATCCAGGCCGTCCTGCAAGTAAATGCCGCCTTTGGAGTCGCTCACCGCAACAATCTTGCAGCCGGCTTCGCTAAGCAGACGAGCCGCGATGCGACCTGCATTGCCGAAGCCTTGAACAGCTACGCTTGCATCTTCCGGCGCCAGGCCCATATCCTCGAGCGCAGCCAGAATCGTGTACACGCAGCCTTGAGCTGTCGCTTCGTTGCGGCCTTTGGAGCCGCCAAGAATAATTGGTTTGCCAGTAATAACGCCCGGCGAATATTTGCCTTTCAAACGGCTGTACGTATCCATCATCCAGCCCATTGTTTGCGCGTTGGTATAAACGTCCGGCGCAGGGATGTCCTTGTCGGGACCTACAAAGTCGGCAATCGCCTCCATATATGCCCGGCTGATGCGTTCCAGTTCGCCTTTGCTGTGCAGACGCGGATCGCAAATAACTCCGCCTTTGCCGCCGCCATAAGGAAGGCCAACGACGCCGCATTTAAAGCTCATCCACATCGACAAAGCTTTTACTTCGTCAAGCGTTACATCCGGATGGAAGCGAATGCCTCCTTTAGTTGGGCCGATTGCATCGTTGTGTTGGGAGCGATATCCTTCAAACACCCGAATTGAACCATCGTCCATACGGGCTGTAAAGTTCACGGTTAGCACACGCATCGGGCGCTTCAGAATTCCAGTAATCTCCTCCGGCAATTGAAGGAGCGACGCCGCAGCGTCAACCTGTTGTTGAGCGATCTGGTAAGGATTCAAGTTTTCTTCCACTAACGTAACTGACATCGTAAACTTCAGCCTCTCCTTGGTAAATTTCACCCCTTCGCGACAAGATGGAATAGCCAGCGCTAGCCAAATCCTTTAGTCGACAAAAGAGAGTTTTTCTCATTTTACCCTCTGACACTCCGTTTTGGGAAGATTTTTTTGTATGATAAGTACAAATATTTTGCTGTTTTGTGCATTGAAAATTTATGTTTCATTTCTTGTTATGATGAATGACGAATAATGTTATGTTTTAACGCGTTAAATCGCATCAAAGGACTGCAACACCGAATATTCCTTGCACTATTTTGCATAAATATACAAAAGCGACGCAAAGAGAACATCAAAATATCATTTGTACGATCTGTACAAAAACTAGGCAGGGCACCCAGTTTTTTCTTAGCTCATCCGTTTTTCAGGATATTCGGTCCTGTTTGACGGACAGAAACAGCACATGGTAAGTTGAATGGGAAATCAATATCGCGGCTTTTAAAGGTTGTTCCATAGAATGGGAGAGATTGACATGTACGAACAATGGAAATCGGATTTGGATGCAGAATACGAGCAAATCATTGCCTGGCGGCGTTATCTTCATCAACATCCCGAGCTTTCGTTTCAAGAAACGGAAACAGCCCGTTATATCGCCGAACAGCTTCAATCCATCGGCCTGAACGTCAAAATGAATGTTGGCGGCAATGGTATTTTGTCCGTAATAGAGGGAGCTCATTCCGGGCCAACCATCGCTTTCCGGGCAGATTTCGACGCTTTGCCCATCCAGGAGGAAAATGATGTTCCTTACCGCTCTCTCAGGGACGGCGTAATGCATGCATGCGGACATGACGGCCATACGGCCGCTCTGCTGGGAGTAGCCAAAGTGCTTCAGCGTTATCGCGAGCACCTGCGGGGCCGGATTGTGCTGATTTTCCAGCATGCCGAGGAGAAACCTCCCGGCGGTGCCAAGGATATGATAGATGCCGGAGCGCTAGACGGCGTCGACGCCGTATACGGAGCCCACCTGGCAAGCTATCTGCCGCTTGGCCAAGCCGCTGCGACACCGGGAACGGCGATGGCGGCGGTTGACGCCTTCACCATTACCGTTAAAGGCAAGGGAGGACATGGAGCCAAGCCACATGAAACCGTAGATGCCCTTGTCATAGGCAGCCAGATCGTCGGGGCGCTCCAGCACATCGTCTCCCGTCATATCGACCCGCTGCATTCCGCGGTCGTGACGGTCGGGGTATTCCGCGCAGGCTCCGCTTTTAACGTTATTGCGGATAAAGCCGTTATTGAAGGAACCGTACGAACTTTCAATGAAACAATCCGGGGGCAAGTGGAGAAGGATATCCGCGATATCGTGCATGGCGTAACGCTGGCGGGACATGCCGGCTACGACATTGATTACTTGAACGGATATCCTGCGCTGGTTAATGATCCCGAAGAAAGCGCCAAAGTGGCGACAGTCATCTCGGACAAATTGGGAAATCAAGGACTGGTCGAGCTGCCGCCTTCCATGGGAGCGGAGGATTTTGCTTATTATTTGCAGCATCGCCCCGGAGCCTTCTTTAATGTGGGCTCTCGCGGAAACAGCGATGATACCGGCTATCCTCACCATCACCCCCGGTTTGATTTTGACGAGCAGGCCTTGTTGAACAGCGGTTATATTTTTCTGGGCATCGCGGCAAAGTCACTGCTATAGATCGTTTCAGGAGCAAGAGTGAAGAGTTTAAGGAGGACGAAACCATGCTGGAGGAAATCAGGCAAAGCAATGTTCAAAGATTCCAGGGATTCGGTCAACTGTATGACCAGAACAGGCCGGCAGCCCCAACTGAGATCGTGAGGATTCTTACGTCCTATCTGGGCGGACGTCCCCGTTCCGTTGCCGATGTCGGCTGCGGCACCGGACTATCCAGCTGGATATGGCTGGAGGAGGCAGACCGCATTACCGGCGTGGAGCCAAGCGATGATATGAGGGCAGTCGCCCTGGCCAAGTGGGAAGCTAACGGCGGCCCCGGCCATCTCCAATTTGTCCCGGGTTTGTCCCATGATCTGAACATGCCGGACGGCAGCGTGGATATCGTAACCTGCTCCCAATCGTTTCATTGGATGGAGCCGGAATCCACTCTGGCGGAGTTTGCCCGCGTGCTGCGTCCCGGAGGCATATTCGCCGCTTATGATTGCGACTGGCCTCCCGTTCTGGATTGGAGACTGGAGCAAGCCTACCTCGCTTTGACCACTCAAGCGGACGAAACCGCAGAGCGTTTAGGAAAGTTAGGGGAGCGGGAACCCGCCCATAAATGGAGCAAGGAGCGTCATCTGGAAAACATAGAGAAGTCGGGGTTATTCCGCTATGTGCACGAAATCGTATTCCATAACCGTGAAATCTTCGATGCCGATCGTTATGTCAATCTCGCGCTCAGCCAAGGCGGCCTGCAGACGGCGCTGAAGCTTGGAGCCAGCGACTTGCTGCAAGCGGCTGATCAATTCCGCAAACTGGCGGAAGACGTATTCGACGGCGAAAGCCGCTCCGTCTTATTCAGCTACCGAATGCGGCTCGGCATCCTGTAATCCCAAAACGGTCCATGTCTCCTTCTCGCAGCGAGGTCGGAGCATGGACCGTTTGCTTCAGAACTGGCTAGCTATCGCGGGGCCATACTGATGCTTCAATTCATAATACTTGCTGGTGATATTTTGATGGAGAGCATGTTTTTGCGGAATGCCCATATATTGCGTGACAACCTCGTCCGCCCCCCGTAGCCGAAGCGCATTTTGCAGCTGAACAGCCTCCGGATCATCCTTATGGTCAAACATCATCGCCGCCGCTATCGCCTCCGTCAGACTCTCTGTTCCAAGTCCAAGCCGATGGGCCTGCATAGCGGGACGAATCAGTCTGTCATTCAGCGACAGCTTCCGCAGCGGAGAACGTCCTACGCGAACAATTTCATCTCTTAATCTGGGATTGGCAAATCGTCTTGCCATCCGTTCTATATAGCTGCTGTGTTTATCTTTATCCCAATGATATTTGGCTCTCAGCAGTTCCCCGGTTTCATTCATGGCATTAATAACCCGGCCTCGCAGCTCCGAATCCTTCATAACTTCCTGAATGGTCTCGTAGCCTTCCAGATATCCATGATAGGCCGCCACGCAATGCCCCGTATTAACGGTAAACAGCTTCCGCTCGATATAAGGCTCCAGATCATCCACATATTTAACGCCATCGATTTTCGGGAACCCCTCCAGCATAGTCGAACGGTCAATGACCCATTCAAAATACGGCTCGACCGTTACGCGCAGCGGGTTTTCGTCGGCTTGGGCCGGCACAATCCGGTCGACCGCCGTACATGGGAACGCTACCGTTTCCCCCATGTCCTTCCGCATGTCCTCCGATATATGCTTGAGAATGCGCCGCTTGAGTTGGGTACTGCCGTCAATGGCGTTTTCACAGGCAATGACATGCAGCGGCTTCCGGTTGCCTCGCAGCAGCCGCAGCTCAATGCCCGCCGCAATAGATTCCGCGATATGCGCCAGCGCACCCAATCCTACCGCCGTTGTGACAAGATCGGCTTCGGCAATTTCGTTAGCGATTTTTTGGGCGTCCTTGCTATTAACGGCACTAATATTCCGGACAAGCTCGGTATCTCTTGCTTCGTTAGCTAACGTCACGGAATAACGTTTCTGCTGCTGCAGCAGCTGCACCTTCTTTTCGTTTCTCGCCACAAAGGTGACTTCAAAACCGGACTGAGACAACAACAAACCGATAAACCCTCTGCCTATGTTTCCCGCTCCGAAATGGACTGCCTTCATGGCTTTTCTCCCATCCTTTCAATGTAAAATTACAACCAATAATAATTTGAATATTCCGTCTATTCGGCTTTTAGGAGGAGGCGGTATCATCCGCCCAGGATAAACACCCTCCGTTCGCAGCTATGTCTAGAGGTCAGACTTTGCCTTATGCCCCAACAGCGCTGCTGCCGCAGCCCTTGCTGACAAGCTCGTCAAAATTCACGTCAGCCAGCGATTCCGCATGTTTATTCAGGCTTCCCTCATCAAACGGCAACAGCTTGGTCAGCTCATTGGGAACAATGATGCAATGCATGCCCGCTGCCGCAGCCGCTCTCGCCCCGTTGGGAGAATCCTCGATAGCTACCGCTTCGCCAGGTTCAACGCCTAACCCCGCCAGCGCCAAGCGGTACAATTCCGGATCGGGCTTTACTTTGGCTACATCGTCCGCCGTAGCCATAAATTCAAAGTAATGGCCGATGCCAAGCACAGCCAGATGTCTCTCGATCCAATCCCGTTTGGAGCTTGATGCCAGACCGATTTTCAAACCGGCTGCCTTGGCTGCCTCCAAATAATTAATTACGCCGGGACGGATTTGTTCCTTGCCCATCCATTCCGCATGATCGCGATGCACAGCGGCCCGGAACTCCTCTTCGTCGATAGGCAGGCCGTGCTCGGTCATCAGATACGTATAGGGATTGAATTGATGCAGGCTGGTACCGACGCATTGCGAATACTTTTCCAGCGTCAACTCCACACCATGGCTCTTGTAGCGCTCCCGAAATGCATAATACCACGGCGTCTCTGTGTCAATGATCGTTCCGTCAAAATCAAAAACCAATGCTTTTATCACGTTAAATTGCTCCTTTCCCTGCTTGCGAACAAGCTTCACGTTAATTATGTTAACAAGACCGTAACACGATTTCAGGGATAGCGTCAAGGCTGAACGCCCATAGGAAACGGCTTTTGAACACCAAATCCAAAAATCTGAGAAATCGTGGAAACCGTTGGCATGACTGAAAAGACAGCGTTTTTTGGCATCGCTTTCATTTTTCAGAAAATTTTTTTTATTTTTTTTAAAAAAACCCCCGCCGATTTACAAGCTCTGGCGGGAGTTTGCTACGTTTAAAGATGCGAATGCTTGGCGTATTGCTTGCCGTATTTTTTCTCCAAACCTTTTGAAATCAGATAAAAGCCAGTAATCAACGTCATATAAACAGCAAGCGGTACATAAAAAATCCACTGATGGACATAAAATTGGCTCCGCGCAGCTCCGATCAGTCCGCCCCACTCATGGCTTCGGCTGTGGAATTCCAGCGGGTCGGGATACATGATGGTCCCCCCGGCAAATACATTGAAGATCGCCAGCTGTCCAAACAGAGTCAGTACCAGAATCATTTCCTGCACGGCTAAAATCAGCAAGCTTTCCTTCAGATGCGGCAAAAGATGACGAAACATGATGGCGAAATTCCCCGCTCCGAGCGAATGAGCCGCCGTTACAAACTGTTTTTCTCGGAGAACGATTGTTTTGGCTTTGACCACGGAGGCGACGGAAGGAATGCCTATCGCCAGCAAAAGAAGTCCCAAAATGGCGGACATCGCAAAGGTTGACGCCGATGGATTAATGGAAACGCCCAGCATAGCCAGCCATACGACCAAAAAGATCGGTATGCCGTTTAAAACGCTCCAAAAAGAACCTCCGCCTGACTTCCCCCCGCCCTCACGGCTGTAATAGCCGAGCACCAGACCCGCTAATCCGCCGAGCAGAACCCTCAGCGCCGCAATGCCTATCGAAAGAAACACCGTATATTTGGCGCCGTAGAGCAATTTGGTCATCAGATCATAACCGTATTTATCCGTTCCCAGAGGATGTTCGGCACCCGGCGGAACAGGAGGAACCAACACTTTCCCTTTTCCGTCTTCGCCGACGATGTATTCGATTTTGGTCTGGTGCTTGAGGTCATACGGCGCAATCCATGGAGCCAGCAGCGCCGCAGCGATGAAACTCATTATAATGACAAGCCCCGTAATCAATGTTTTGTTCATCGCGCGAACACCCTCCCCAGACCGTACAGAAACCCTCTCAATATCCAATAACCGATGCCGTACAGCGCCAGGAACGATAACAGCCCATTAACAACAACGCTATATTGGTAACCCCAGCTGCTAAATGCTGCCGCAAAAATAAACTGGGAGATCCCTTTGTTATTCATCAAATATTCCACAATAAACAAATTGCCCATAATAATGCCCATCAGCTTGTGCAAATCGCCTTTGATGTAGGGAAGAACATTCGGCAGCGCATGGTAAAACAGAATGTAGCTCTTCTTTAACCCGCGCGCTTTGGCCGTTCCGATATAATCCTCCATCAATGTCAGCTTCATCTGCATCGACACATTGCGAATCAGATAGCCGGCCGGAATAATCACCATGGCTATGAGCGGCAAAACGACGGCAGGTTCATCCGAATTCAAGGTAGCTACCTCAAACAGTAAAACTCCCGTCTGCTTGAGAACAAAAACGACGCTAAACTGGAGAATAAGAATGATGACAAACTCCGGTATTGATCCCGTAAAATCGACAATGCCTTGCAGCCAGCCCCTTCTGGAGGATCCAAAAAAGATACCGGACATCAAACCGATCACCGTTCCCAGTACCGCGGCGGCAGCAACATAAAAAAACGAAATCATAAAATGGCGGCCGATCATGTCGCGGAAATCAAACTGATTTTTGCCCAAATAGAATTGAAATGACTCTCCGTTCGACAACCCTGTTATGTAGTTTCTCAAGCTCTGAAACCCTTCGCTCCATGACCATCGCAGCGCTGCCTGGCCCTCGCCGCCGGATTGAAGCACAATCGGCATCATGGCGATAATAAAAACAAACGCAAACAAAGCCGCTGCCACAGCAGCCGCACTAACCGCTCTAGACATGTACGCCCCGCTCCCCTCCGGTTTTTCGACAAATATGATTTAGTATAACGCCCTTAGCCCGTTTTGGGTAAGTATAAAATCACAGATGGCAGAAAAATCCCATTAAGCGCCGCACGGAGCTATCTACCTTAAATCTTCCTTCATCTTGTAACGTACCGCGATGAGTCCGAATATGAACAAAGCTACAGCAGCAACGCCGAAAACATGAATCAGGTCTCCGCTATCACCCAGATCCTTGGTACCGGTAATGGTGTTGACCAGAAGGTAACGCGAAAGCCGGGGCGAACCGATCGCCTCCTCCAGGACGGCAAGGACCATACCGTGAACATTAAGAGCGATTACGATCCCGACTGCCACACTCAGCAACGGGTTCCTCGCCACCATGGTGATGCAAAGCACAAGAACAGTAAAGGCGAAGTGCAGCAGAAACTGTCCGATCAGCAGTTTAAGCAGATATCCCAAGTCGCCAATGGCCGCTTGACCGAAAAAAAGCTGCCTGCCGACCAGATCGACGATGAGCATCACCGCAAACAAAAGCAGAGTAAACAGCGCTTGAACGACCATCTTGGACAGAACAGAATGAACACGCGCATGACGCATGCCGATGTAGTTCTTGTAGAAGCCGCTGTTGTATTCGCTCATATAGAAATAAACGGTGAAAACCGCAAGGTATAGCAGCATCCAGGCGGGCGGCTGAGCCAGAGTATTTTGGATAAACTGAATTTCATTCATCGTACTGACGGACAATCCCCCGACCTCCATAGAGGATTGATACTGCCCCATCATAAAGATGCCGAACAATTGGAAAGCGCCAAACAACAACAGCAGCAGCGGCACCACTTTGTTGCCTGCAAAGCGTCGCAGCTCCATCCGCAACAAATTAAACATGCGTATCCCTCCCGACGCCCGTCCGTTCCAGAAAGTACTGCTCCAAACTCTGCTTGTGCTTATGAATCGAATGGACGAGGATGCCGCCTTTCACCAGAACTTCCACTATTCGGCTAGCTTCCGCCCGCTCATCGTAGACATGGAGCACCCGATCGTTCAGCACCTGATAATGCGTCAATCCTAACTCTTGCTCCAAAAGCGGGATAACATCTCTCGCAGCAGGAACCTCCAGTTCAATCCGCTCGCCGCATTTAGCCATCAACTCATCCCTGCTCATGACCTCGATAAGCTCCCCTTGATGAAGGATGCCATATTGCGTGGCGACCTTGGACAACTCCTCCAGCATATGGCTGGCGATGATGATGGTTAGTCCTGTTTTGTTCAAATCCAGAATCACCTGACGGATGTCCGCGATCCCTTGCGGGTCCAGTCCGTTAATCGGCTCATCCAAAATCAACACATCGGGACTGCCAAGCAAAGCGATTGCAATGCCCAGCCGCTGCTTCATACCCATGGAAAAGTGCTTGACCTTTCGTTTGCCTGCTTCCTCAAGGCCTACCAGCTTGAGCAGTTTATCAATCTGCGGCTTCTTCTCCTTCAGCCCATAGGCGGTTGCCAACAGGCTCAGATTCTTTTCAGCCGAATATTGGGGATACAAACCCGGCTGCTCCACAAGCAAGCCCATCCTCTCAAACAGAGAAGGATTATTCTCAGTCGTTCGATTAAAAAAATAGATGTTTCCCTCCGTCGGATACACGAGGCCACCGATCATTTTCAGCAATGTGGATTTGCCCGCTCCATTGCGTCCGATCAATCCAAAAATTTCGCCTTTGCCAATCCTGGCGCTGACCTCGCGCACAGCCGTTATCGCTTTATATGTCTTGGTCAATCGCTCCAGTTCAATGATATTTTCCGCCATGCTTCATCCACCTCCTGTCTCCAGTAAACCGGACAGAGACTAAGCCAACGTCAAGAAAATGCTAAGAAAGATCAAAGATGTCAGGGACTCATTCGAAAACCGATGCCCCAAACGGTATCGATATAGCTCGCAGAGGAGCAGACCTTAAATTTATTGCGAATATTGCTGATGTGGACAGTAATGGTTTTGTCCTCGCCTAGATATGGCTCGTCCCATGCTAGCTCGTATAAGTCTTGCTTGGTAAAAACCCGTTTCGGGTTCCTAACCAGCAGTTCGATAATTTTGTATTCCTGCCGAGTGAGGGGGATTTCCCGCCCTTCAAGCGTAACTCGATATTCTTCGCTATCCAGTTGAAGCTGCTTGTAGCTGTAGGAAGAGGGCGCGGAGACTGGCGATTCTCGCTTGATATGTACTTGAATGCGGGCAACTAGCTCCATAAGCGAAAAAGGTTTTGTCACATAATCCACCGCTCCCAGTGCAAACAGGTTAAGCTTGTGGTCCAATTGATCCTTGGCAGTCAGGACGATGACCGGGGTCGCGGGGCGTGGTTGCTCTTTCAGCTCTTGCATAAAGCGTTCCCCCGACAAGCCGGGCAGCATCAAATCGAGAATAATGAGTTGGAAATCGCCACGTTCCAGTTGCAACAAACCTTCGCTTCCGGAATAAGCTCGCGTGCATCTATACCCTTCTTGAGCAAGGCCGTCGTACAAAATCTGATTGATATGAGCATCATCTTCTACTATTAATATTTTGCCTTCCTTGCTTTCAACAGCCATGACCGTTCTCCTTTCCCGCTCCTATTTTCACTGTCGCATCTTCGTCTCCCCAGCCTTCTCCGTCTTGCAAAAGGTAATACCGAGGTGAAACTCGCCATTTTCCAGTTTGGCGTCAGCATTTCCATTCATTTTTTCCATCAATGACTTGACAATGGCAAGCCCCAGCCCGGAGGAGCGTACGGTGCGCGATGAATCCTCCTTATAAAAACGGGTGAACACACGCTCGATCTGCACTGGCTGGTCATCCCGCAACGAATTGAAGAATACAAGGCGCGCCGTATCGGGATAATTCTCATAACGAATACTCAGGCTTCCGGCTCCATGCAGTAGATAGTTCTGCAGGATGTTCGCAAAAACCCTTTCCAGCGCGTTTCCATTTGCTTTTATCCATAGCGGATGATCGGGCAGCTCAAGCGTCGGCTCATGCCCAATACGGGAAAAATCGTCGATTAAAGCAATAAGGTTGCGCGAAAGCACCGCATTCAGCTCAAGCGCTTCTAATTCAAAACAGTATTCGGGGTTTTGCAGCTTCGTATATAGAAACAACTCGTCCACCAGTTGAATCATTTGGGAGGTTCGGGACTGGGCCTGCTGAATATAATGGGCGTGGTCCTCGGGCTCATCTGTCCGCTCCGCCAGCTGGAGATAGCCGTCCAATGCCGTAAGTGGTGTGCGTATATCGTGGGAAAGGCTAATAATTGTTGTGTTAATCTCCTCATTGCGGCGCGCGAACTGCTGCTCAAGCTCACGCTGGCGTTGCAGCAGCACATTGCAAGACCCCATCAGCCGCTCCACCTCCGGCGGCTTTATTTGGGTTGATATCCACTTGAATGACCCGTGCTTGCCGATAAAATCAAGCTGCTTACCGATATCTCGAATTTGGCTCCGGTACACCAACAGATATCCCGTCTGCAGAATCAGCAGCATCGAAACGATGATCAAGGCGACAACCATGTTACCCTCCCCCTATTGCTCTTCGCTTTCTAATCTCCCATTTACTTTTTTGCCATTTCTCTATCTTGAGTCTACCACGATTTACTCTGACAGACATTTACCATAACAGATGGACATCAATGACCGTTAAAAGCCATTTTTGCTTAACCCTGCTGACAAGCATCAACTTGCAACCACCGTCAACGCCCCCTCGTCCCATTTATGTACAAATAGCCATAAAAAAACAGCGGTTTACCGCAACTTACTCCCCATTGACCGGGTTGCAAATCGCAGAACCGCCGTTTTCCAATCGCGATAAAGATATCCCTTCTCGCTCCCACTACATTTACTTACGATTCATCACAGCCACTTCGGATTGGACTGAAATGATTACATCTACTTCCGATGCATTTTAAATTCCAGAAACAGCTCATTGTAATGGGATAGCATACGAGGCCCCAGGTTGTCGTAAACCTCCAGGCGGCTCGTCAGCTCCTCATCGGGATAGAAACGTTCGTCTCCCGATATCTCCTCGGGCAGAAGCGCAAGCGCGTCTTTGTTCGGCGTGGAATAACCGACGTATTCCGTATTCTGCGCCGCCACCTCGGGGTCCAGCATAAAGTTGATAAACTGATGCGCTCCCTGGAGGTTGCGGGCTGTTTTTGGAATGACCATGTTGTCGAACCACAGATTGGAGCCTTCCTGCGGAACCACGTAATCCAGTTCCTCGTTCTCCGACATGATCTCCGATGCGTCACCGGACCAGACCAGGCCGGCGGCTGCCTCTTCGTTAGCCATCAGCATTTTGATTTCATCGCCGACAATGGCTTTTACGTTTGGCGTAAGGCGCGACAACTTGGCAAGCGCCTCCTGCAAATGCGCCTCTTCGGTGTCGTTAAGGGAATAGCCCAAGCTGTTTAGCCCCATGCCCATTACCTCGCGTGCTCCATCCAGCAGCATCACTTTGTTTCGCAAGCTCTCGTCCCACAGATCATTCCAGCTGTCAAAGGTCAAATCGCCCACCTTATCGGGATGAAACACGATTCCGACTGTTCCCCAGAAGTAAGGCACGGAATAGGCGTTTTCGGGATCAAATGACAGGTGCATGAACCGCGAATCAATATGCTCCAGGTTGGGAAGCAAGGAATGATCGATCTGCAGCAGCAGGTCGTCCTCCTTCAGCTTGCTGATAGCATATTCCGACGGAACCGCCACATCGAATACCGTGCCGCCTTGCTTGATTTTGGTCATCATCGCTTCATTGGAGTCGAAGGTTTGATAAATGACCTTGATGCCTGTCTCCTCCTCGAAGCGGGCAATGAGATCGGGATCGATATAATCCCCCCAATTGTAAACCGTCAGCGTGTTCCCGCCGGAGTAACCCGCGCTGGAATTCATGTACGAGGTTACATAGATCAGAGCGAAGGAAACCGCAAACACCAGCACAAACATCCGCACCAACTGCTTCACAGGCTTCCCTCCTTTGCCGCAGGCCGTACATTATTGCGCTTGTTAATGAAGTAATAGCCGATGACCAGCACGATTGTAAACAGGAAGATCAGCGTCGACAACGCATTGATGGACAAGGATACGCCTTGACGCGCGCGGGAATAAATTTCAACCGATAACGTTGAAAAACCGTTCCCCGTCACAAAGAAAGTCACTGCAAAGTCGTCAAGCGAATAGGTCAGCGCCATAAAAAATCCGGCAAAAATACCCGGTTTGATGTAAGGCAGCACAACCTTGGACAGCACCTGCCAGCCGCTTGCCCCCAGATCGCGGGCCGCGTCAATCAACGTGCCGCTCATCTCTTGCAGCTTGGGCAGCACCATAATGACGACAATCGGAATGCTGAACGCGATATGCGACAGAAGCACGGATACAAAGCCAAGCTGAATGCCCGCCAGCGTAAACAGGATCAGAAACGATGCGCCGATAATAACGTCCGGGCTAACGATCAATACGTTGTTTAACGTCAGCAAAGCGCCTTTTGGCCGATTGCTTCGGATGTAGTGAATGGCGATGGCTCCGAACACCCCGATAATAGTAGAGATCGCTGCCGACAACAGCGCAATAATAAACGTATTCAGTACGATGATCAGCAGCCGGGTGTCTTGGAACACTTCGCCGTAATACTCCAGCGTAAATCCTTCAAACTCCCGCATCGAGCCGCCGCTATTGAAAGAATAAAACATCAGGTAAAAAATTGGCGCGTACAAGATGGCGAATACGGCAATGAGATAGAGGCTCTCGAGCTTCCATTTACCTTTTGACAATGTCGATCAGCCCTCGCTTTCTGTTGCCCGTCAGCAGCATCAGCAGCGCCATGGCAATAATCAGGAATACCGCGATCGTAGCGCCCATGCCCCAGTCCTGCGTGACCAGAAAATGCTGCTCGATGGCTGTACCCAGCGTAATGACGCGGTTGCCCGCAATCAGACGCGTAATCATAAACAGCGACAATGCCGGAATAAATACCGCCATGCAGCCCGCCTTAACGCCGTCCAGCGTCAGAGGAAACACTACTCTGCGGAACGTCATCCAAGACGAAGCGCCGAGATCCCGCGCGGCGTATACCAGGGTTGGGTTCATTTTTTCCAGAGCGTTAAAAATTGGCAACACCATAAACGGAATAAAAATGTACACCGACACAAACACAAAGCTGAAATCGGTGAACAGAATTTGTTTGTTGCCGATGCCCGTAAGCTCAAGCACCGTATTGACGAAGCCGTAGGTGCCGAATAACCCGATGAACGCGTACGCCTTCAGCAGCAGATTGATCCAGCTTGGCAAAATAATAAGCAGCAGCCAAAGCGTTTTGTGCTTGGTGCGCGTCAGCAGATACGCCGTCGGATAGGCCACAAGCAGCGAAAACAGCGTAATGAGGAACGCGTACCAGAACGAGCTAAGCGTCATTCGCAAATAAACGGGCGTAAAAAACTTGGCATAGTTGTCCAGCGTAAATTGGCCCTCTACATTAAAGAAGGAATAATAGAGAACGAGCAAAATCGGCGCCACCACGAACAACACGACCCACAGCATGTACGGAATGAGGTACAGATTGCGCGCCTTAGCCTCCATGGCTGCCTCCGCCGCCTTCCACCGTCTGCCCGGCGCCGTCCTCGTAGGACTCCAATCTCCGATCAAACTCCTCTTCCGTTTCGCCCAGTCTCATAACGTGAATCGCTTCCGGTTCAAAATAAAGCCCGATCCGCTCGCCAACGGCCGCTTTCCGCGTGGAGTGAACCAGCCACTCGTTTTCCGAATCGTCGTAGCAGCTGATTTCATAGTGTACGCCGCGGAACAGCTGAGTATCTACGCGCACCTGCATCTTGCCCTTTTCAGGCGAGGTAATCTCCAGATCCTCCGGCCGGATGACGATATCGACGATTTCCCCATCATTCAGTCCTTGGTCGACGCATTCATACGAATGGCCCGCGATCTCCACCTCGAAATCACGCAGCATGCGGCCTTTGACGATATTGGATTCTCCGATAAAATCGGCAACAAACCGGTTGATGGGCTCGTCGTAAATATCGTTTGGCGTGCCGGATTGCTGAATCGTCCCTTCGCTCAACACAAAAATTTCGTCCGACATCGCCAGCGCTTCCTCCTGGTCGTGCGTGACGAAAATAAAAGTAATGCCAAGGCGACGCTGAAGCTCCCTTAGCTCATATTGCATCTCCGTACGCAGCTTGAGATCAAGCGCCGACAATGGCTCATCAAGCAGCAGGATTTCCGGTTCGTTGACAATCGCGCGCGCAATTGCGACCCTCTGCCTCTGGCCGCCCGACATTTCCGTGATTTCGCGGTTTTCATAGCCGCTAAGGTTGACGAAACGAAGCGCTTCCGTTACCTTGGCGGACAGATCGGCGCCTTTTACTCCTTTGATCCGGAGACCAAACGCGACATTTTCAAATACGTTCAGATGGGGAAACAAGGCATAATCCTGAAACACCGTATTCACCTGGCGGTTGTTGGCCGGTACCTTATTAATCACTTTTCCATTAAAATAGATCTTTCCCTCCGACGGCTCCGTAAACCCGGCGATTAGCCGGAGAATAGTCGTTTTACCGCAGCCGGACGGCCCTAGCAATGTATAAAATTTCCCGCGTTGAATTTCAAAGCTTACGCTTTTCAGTACGGCGGGATCTCCGGGATCATATTGTTTCGTGACATGTTCAAAACGGATAATGCTTTCTTCCGTCATTTATGCGCCCTCCTTGCAACCAATAATTGAGAAATCAATGTGATTATACATCATCTCCACAAAAGGGCAATAGTATTTGTCATTTCTTAAAAGTCTATAGGATGAACAAAATGACGTAGCAATCTAGCGCCATAAGAAAGTTTCTTACGATCGGGAACAAAGGCAGTCGCGTGCCAATATGGCTTCCATATGGGACTTTTCATCCAAATCTAACCTCTGAAATCAATCCTTAAGCCTCAGGATTGCCTCCAACCCCTTTTCATCGCGTCAATTCATTTCACATAAGTGATTGCATCCATTCCCCAAACACAACTCCCATATCACACAACATGTCAGAAAATTCGATCAGATTCTCTACTCTACCTCATTTTAACCTGAAATTTACATAGGTTATGACCCAAAATGACAATTTTATGTTAAACTATTCTAGCTGGTCAGGTATTTACTAGACTGCATGTTACATTATTTCTGGGAGGGAATACAAGTTGAAATTGAGAAACAAGTGGTTAACATTGATTCTGGCTGTTGTTATGGTAATGGGATGGACCACATCTGCATTTGCCGAAACAGCTGCGACAAGCGAAACTGCTAGCCAGGCCGAGAAAAAAGAGGAAGTTACCAAAATTACGCTGCTGCACACAAACGATACACACGGAAGAGCATTGGAAGCTAGCAATGACGGCATGGGATTTGCAAAGGTTTCGACTCTGGTTCAGCAATACAAGGCCAAAAACCCTAACACGCTTCTGTTAGACGCTGGAGACACTTTCCACGGCACGACATTTGCTACGCTGGTTCGCGGCGAAAGCATTGTTGACGTCATGAATCAGGTCGGCTATGACGCTATGGCAGCCGGCAACCATGATTTCAACTATGGCTATGAGCGTCTGTTGGAGCTCGCAGAAATGACGGTATTCCCTGTATTGTCCGCAAACGTGAAGCATCCGGACGGCTCTTACGTCCTGGAGCCTTACATCATCCGCGAAGTGGACGGCATCAAGCTGGGTATTTTCGGACTGACAACACCGGAAACAACATACAAGACTCATCCCGATAACGTAAAAGGCCTTATTTTCGAAGATCCATCCGTTGTGGCAAAAGAAATGGTTGCCGAGCTTACAGGAAAAGTGGATATCGTTATCGCTTTGACTCATCTTGGCATCGACGAATCCAGCACTGACACAAGCATTAAAGTGGCAAAGGATGCACCCGGCATTGATCTGATCGTGGACGGCCACAGCCATTCGACTCTTGTTGAAGGTCTGGAAGGCGCAAACGACACGTTGATCGTTAGCTCCGGCGAATACACGAAAAACCTTGGCGTTGTTGAACTGGAATTTGACGCCAACAAAAAGCTGGTCTCCAAAAAAGCGCATCTCGTAAATAAAGAGGAAACGGCAGAGGTTGAGCCTGATCCTGCAATCGTTAAAGTAATTGAAGAGATCCAAAAAACCCAAGAGGCTGTTTTGAGCGAAGTTGTCGGCTCCACAAACGTGGTGCTGGATGGCGAACGCGAGCAGGTACGCGCAGGCGAAACAAACCTGGGCAATCTCATCACTGATGCAATGCGCGACGTAAGCGGCGCCGAAGTTGCCATCACAAATGGCGGCGGCATCCGAGCTTCGATTTCCAAAGGCGATATCACGAAAGGCAGCATCATTACTGTTCTTCCTTTCGGCAACTACATCGTAACCAAAGAATTGACTGGCGCGGACATTCTGGCTGCTATCGAAGCAGGCACAAACGCTTATCCGGAGCCTAAGGGCGCTTTCCCTCACGTTAGCGGTCTGACGTATGCAATTGATCTGAACAAACCTGCAGGCGAACGCGTCGTTAACGTCAAAATCGGCGGCAAAGCGCTTGATTTGAAACGCAGCTATGTCGTTGCTACAAATGATTTCATGGCAGCTGGCGGCGACGAATACACAATGTTTATGAATGCTCCAATCAAAAACGAGTTCCCGGCATTGGACGAATCGCTTATCGCTTACATCCAAAAGCAAGATAAATTGGATGTAAAAACAGAAGGTCGCGTTCAAATTATCGAAAAAGCGGCTGAGCCGGTTAAGCCAACCGAGCCGGTTAAACCAGCAGAACCAACTAAACCGACAAAACCTGCTCCGCAGCCTGAGCCGGAGAAAGTCGTTTACGTGGTACAAAAAGGCGATAACCTTACGAAAATCGCAAAAAAATACAATGTTACTTGGCAGTACCTTGCTAAGCTGAATGAACTGAAAAACCCGAACCTGATTTTCCCAGGTCAAGTTATTAAAATTTCGGCCTAATCCATTACAGGTTCCGCAAGACTGGCAACATCAAGCACAGCGCAGCGAGCCGTTCAGCACGCTGCAAACAAGCAAGCGAGCCGTTCAGCACGCCGCAAACAAGCAAGCGAGCCGTTCAGCACGCCGCAAACAGGCAAGCGAGCCGTTCAGCACGCTGCAAACAGGCAAGCGAGCCGTTCAGCACGCCGCAAACAAGCAAGCGAGCCGTTCAGCACGCCGCAAACAAGCAAGCGAGCCGTTCAGCACGCCGCAAACAAGCAAGCGAGCCGTTCAGCACGCCGCAAACAAGAAGAGCTCCGCTTAAACAGCAGAGCTCTTCTTGTTTGCATCTATTAATTACACATCAGCATAGTGATGTCACCACACCAACAGCTGGCCTTCAACTATCTAGCGATCACCGATGTTCATTAAAGCTCCAACTAGCTACTTTACTTCTTCTATCGGTCACCGATGTCCATTACAGCCCCAATTAGCCACTTTTACTTCTTTTAACGGTCACCAGTGTCCTTTAGACGCTCAAAAACCGTGTTTAGAGGGCGAATTCAGGCTTTAAAGGTCATGCATGACCTTTAAAAATGGACATTCGATCAAAACAAGGCTCTAACGGTCATGGATGTCCGTAAGGCTCTAAAGGCCACAGACATCCATAGTCTTCTAAAGTTCATCGATGTCCGTAAGGCTCTAAAGGCCACAGATATCCGTAGTTCTCTAACGTTCATGGATGTCCGTTAGGCTCTAAAGGCCACAGACATCCATAGTTCTCTAAAGATCATCGATGTCCGTAAGGCTCTAAAGGCCACAGACATCCATAGTTCTCTAAAGATCATCGATGTCCGTAAGGCTCTAAAGGCCACAGATGTCCGTAGTTCTCTAACGTTCATGAATGCCGCAGTTGTGCAGCATGCCTTAAGCCGTGGTCAGCTTTGCATTTGCCTCCGGCTCTGCGCCGGAGCGGGTGCGGCGATGGACAAAGGTGAAATACGCCAGTGTAAGGAAAGCAAATACTCCCGTAAAGCCCTCAAGCCAGGCCATATCGCTCCACATCCGGCTAATTTCTCCGCTGGAAATCACGTCTTTTAGTCCAGCTACCGTGTAAGTCATAGGCAGCCAAGGCGTCACATGCTGCATCCAGCCTGGAATCAGCTCCAGCGGGAAAGTTCCTGCCGAAGTGGTCAACTGAAGAATCAGCAGAATAATAGCGGCAAAACGTCCCGGATTCCCCATAGTCGTAACAAAGAATTGAACAATCATCATATAGGTAATGCTTGTTGCAATCGAGAACAATATAAACAAAGGTACATTTTGCACGTCAAGCTTCAGAATGAAAAGCAGCGCCGCATCGGCAACAAGGGCTTGCAGAACGCCAATCAGAACCAGCGTCAGCGCCTTGCTCCAGAACCAGCTCCAGCCGTTTGCCGGACGAACCGCAGGTTCTTTCATTGTATAAACAATCGTAATCAGCAGCGCGCCAACATACAAGCCCAGAGACAGGAAGTATGGAGCAAACCCTGTACCGTAATTGGCAACCGTCGTTACTGGCTCTACTTGCAATTGGATCGGCTCGGCGAACATTTCGGCCTTGTCGTCGTTAAATGTCAGGTCGCTTGTTGCCGACGAAGCATCATTCAATTTGGTGGACAGCTCCTGCGCGCCATTATCCAATGTCAGCAAGCCGCCCGACAATTCCCCGGCGCCGTCCTTCAGCTTGGACGAACCGTCATTTAGTGTAGCCGTGGATGTTTTCAACTGCGACAATCCGCTCGACAGCTCGGATGCTCCGCTAGACAACTTGCCGAGGCCCGTTTCCAGCGTTTCTGCACCGCTTTTTGCGCCAATCAAACCTTCCTTAAGCTGAATGCTGCCAGCAGCCAGCTTGCCTACGCCTTGCTCCAGCGAATCAGCCCCGGCCGCAAGCTGTTTCTGTCCGGCTGCGGACTGCTCGAGACCGCCAGCGAGACGTTTGCTAGCTGCCAGAAGAGTCTGGAACTCTGGCGATTCCGCCAATGCCGGATTGGCAGCTGCCATCTGATCCAAGCCGGCAGCCAGGCCGTCCGCTCCGGCCTTCAGTTCAGCTGCGCCTTGCGAGGATGCCGCAAGTCCGGCAGCAAGCTGCTTGGCGCCTGCATCCGCACTCGCGCTGCCTTCCGCCAAAGCCGCTCCTGCGCTCTCCAGCTGCGTCAGACCGCCGGTCAGCTTGCCTGCTCCGGCTTTAAGCTCGCTGCTGCCGCCCGCAAGCGCAGTACCCGCCGCATCCAGCTTGCCCGCGCCGTCTTGCAGAGCGGCCGTGCCTTCCGTCAGCTTGGCAAGATTTTGCTCCAGGAGCTGGGCTCCGTCTTTGGCCTTGGATGTGCCATCGGCGATTTGTCCCGCGCCGTTCCCTGCCTTTACAATGCCGTCGGCGGCATCCTCCAGTTTTTCAAACACGGTTTTTGCATAAGTTTCCGTTACTTCCTTGTTCAGCATCGCTCTCATTTGTTCAACGGCAGTGTTGCCGATTTGGCCGGCAAGAAAGTTGAAGCTTTCATTAGGGAGAAATATCAGCTTTGCCGGCTGCGGCTGATCCGAAGTCAGCGTTGTTGCATCCTGCGAAAAATGCTCCGGTATTTCGATCGTCATATAATATTTGTTGTCTTTCATGCCTTGAAGGGCCTCTTCCTTGCTGACGAATGCCCAGTTGAATTTGCGGCTTTCCTTCAGTTTATCCACAAAGTTGTCTCCGATATGCAGAGACTTTCCTTGAAATTCCGTGCCCGTGTCATTATTGACGACGGCAACCGGCAGCTGATCCATTTTGGAGTAAGGATCCCAGAAAGCTCCCAGAAACATCGCCGAATACATAACGGGCACCATAATAACAGCTATAACCGGAATAAGAACTTTCTTATTGCGCAGTATAGCCTTAAGCTCCTTGCCGAATTGTTTGAATCCATGCCATTTCATTGATGATCCACTCCTGTTTTTTCTATAGAATTCTTGAACTTATATAGGCATTCGGCTGGGCGTATCGATACTAACTGACCGATTTAGTAAAATGGTCATTTTTGTACAAAAAAACAGGTCTCCATCTCTAGGGACGGAGCCATTTTGTTCCTGCTAAGGCGGGTAGTTAGCCCTGGGCCAGCGCGCATCCGGCATCATCGGGCGCCAGGCCGCCTTCCAAATAAAATCTCAGCTTTTCGGAAAGCTGCTGCTTTGAAATGGGACCGTATGTTTTTTGCCAATCCACGGCAAGTGCCATATACAGCTTCAGCATAACAAAAGCGGTCATTTCGGGATCGCAAGGTTTGATCTCCTTACGCTCTACGGCTTTGCCGACCTGAGCCGAAATATAACCGACTACAGCCCGCTCTAATTGGCCCAGCGCTTCCACTGCCATCGGCGTTCCGATTTCGCGCACCTCTTGCAGCAGCTTCAACGCCAACTCATGCTGCTCGCGGAAATCAAGCAACCTCTCCAAGGCCGCGTTCAGATTGTCGAAGAAATGACGGTTGGGCTGGATCACCGATTCCGCTACGTTTTTCATTTCAAGAATCATTTCTTTCATAATGACCTGAAACAGCTCTTCTTTGTTGGCAAAAAACGTATAAATGGTACCTTTTCCAACTGAGGCTATCCGGGCCACGCCATCCATTGTGGTTGCCTTGTAGCCAAACATCGAAAAGGATTTGGCGGCAGCCTCAACAATCAATTGTCTGCGATCAACTGACATCTATACACCTTCCTTCATCTTCGATGGATATGAATGTACAATACCACCAAACTGACCAAAATACAAAAACGGTCATTTCGTATTACCAACTATATCACCGATTGATCTGTGATGCAACTCACTTTTTTTGCTATAATAAAACCATTACAGCCAAGGAGTGAATGAGATGACATACAAGGAAATTACTTCAATTGATGAATGGTCCGGCGCGCTCGAAGCCTCATCACAGCGTCCGCTGGTTGTTTTCAAGCACAGCACCACCTGCCCGGTCAGCGCAAACGCGCATGATGAATTCAAAAACTATTTGAACGGCAGCCCCCGCGAGGATGTCGACTACCTGCTCGTAAAGGTTATCGAATCGCGTCCTGTTTCCAATAAAATCGCGGAGGATACTGGAGTGAAGCACGAATCACCCCAAATTATTTATGTCGATAAAGGCGCCAAAGTATGGACAGCTTCCCACTGGTCCGTTACCAAAGCCCACATCAGCGCCGTTCTGGACTAATTTCCGCAAGCCTGAGCCATAATTTTAATAAACAAACGGCGTCCTGGAGGAGCAGCTCATTCATAAGCCGCCCCCTCAAGGCGCCGTTTTGGCGTGTTTCCGATATTTCCCCATAGGATTTGCAAAAGATAAATACGTATGCTATATTAATTGAGCCGTCAATGATTGATGGGTCAAATATTGATAGGTCAAGTATCAACCATTCAAATACTGATCTCAGCACAATTGTCCTGTTCCATTTTATTCAGCAGGAGGCCACCAGTCATGACTAACCAAATAAATACCAACGAAGATCAAATTCTGAGCTTGCTTAACGCGTTGCGCAACAAGCTTAGTCCCAAGTTCGAGCAATGCACCGGCATAAGCTCCTCGCGTCTTGAGATTCTCCATGAGCTGTGTCAAGTCGACGAGATTAACCAGTCCATGCTCCAAAAGCGCATTAATATCGACAATGCCGCGATTACCCGCCATTTGAAGCAGCTTGAGGCAAACGGCATGGTGATTCGGCGCAGAAATCCAGATGACAACCGCGAAACCTTCGTTACTTTAAGCGAGGAAGGAAAACAGCGAATCGAGGGGTACAAAAGCGAGCGTGACAGCTTCGTTAACCAGATTCTGGACGGCTTCAGCCAGAAAGAAACTCAGCAGCTGGCGGATTATCTCAAGCGTATGATCCATAATATTTAGACAATCAAAAAGGAGATGTTCACATCATGAGCAACAACCAACCGTCCAATGATTTTCGCGAAATCGTTTTAAACCGCCGTTCGATCAAGGCTTACGACCCTGAAGTTAAAATCAGCAAGGAAGAAATGACCGAAATTCTTGCCGAGGCCAATCGCGCTCCTTCTTCCGTCAACCTGCAGCCATGGCGCTTTGTCGTCATCGAAAGCCAGGAAGGCAAGCAGAAGCTTGCTCCGCTGGCACGCTTTAATCAAACGCAAGTGTTGACCTCATCGGCTGTTATCGCTGTTTTTGCCGACATGGAAAACCTTCAATATGCCGATGAAATTTTTGGCAAAGCGGTTGAGCTGGGTTATATGCCTGCGGAAGTAAAGGAAGCGCAAATGCCGATTATTAAAAGCTTCTACGCAAACTATTCGGCTTCCCAATTGCGCGACGTGAATTTTGTCGATGCAGGCCTGGTTTCCATGCAATTGATGCTGGTTGCACGCGCTCACGGTTATGACACAAATCCCATTGGCGGATACGAAAAAGACCAAATCGCCGAAGCATTCGGATTGGACAAGGAACGTTATCAGCCCGTAATGCTAATCAGCATCGGCAAAGCCGCTCAGCAAGGTTATCCTTCCTACCGGCTGCCTGTCGAAACGGTTGCGACCTGGCAATAAAACATCTTACACCAAGAAAGGGCGATTGTTATGTTAATCATCCATGCCCATTTGCAGATCATTCCTGAACAAGAAGATGCATTCCACGAAGCAGCTCGCGCTTTGATTCCTCTAAGCCGTGCCGAAGAAGGCAATGCCGGATACCAGCTGCTGAAAAATACAGAAGTGCCTCATCGCTACACAATGGTTGAGCTATGGAGAGATCAGGAAGCGGTGGCCTTGCACAACGCCAGCAGTCATTTGCAAGCTTTTATCAAGCAAGCTCCCGACTTCATGGCAGCGCCGATGGAATTGCAGGCTTTCACGGGAGAACCCGTCAATAAAGCATAATTGAATTGCAGGCTTTCACAGGAGATCCCGTCAATAAAGCACAATGCTCAGGAGATGCCTCTCCTAACAGCTTCAGATAAAAACAGCCCCGCGGCAGCAAATGCCCGGGGCCGTTTCACTTTTGCTTGGATTGTTTCTTGCCTTACCCTGCACGTCGTGCCGGTTGTGCGTTCTTCGCCCCGCTGCGCAGCCACATTCTGCCGACAAACAAGGCCAAAGTAACCGCAAAGGTGATGATATACATCGCCTGCGCCAAGGGATGGCTGGAATCCGTACCCGCCTTGATGCCGTGCAGCAAGCCCATCAAATAAATTGGATAAGACAACATATGGATCGCCAGCCAAAATGGCCTTTTCAGCTTCGGCCGCAAATCCGTTGTCAGCAAAAGGATCAACATGCCGTACATCGACAAAGTGCCAAGTCCGTACCAGAGCGGATGGTCATGGGCCGTAAACGGGATAAGCAGCTCGCCCCATGTAAACGGCGAATACGTGTCAATAACCAAAACGGCGGCATGGAATAACGCAAGCAGCGTCCCCCACTGAGTAAGCCTCATATGCCATTTGTACAATTCCGCTTTGAGCGGACCTTTGGCAAAAGGATATCCATACAGCATCCCAAGCGCCATTCCGCCAAAAAGCAGCAGGTATGCCGTAATGCCGAAAATACGCGTCAGCTGCCAAGTCGGCCAGCTCGTTAACCAATCCATCATATCCATCTCTCCTCCCCAATGCCTTTCATGTGAGTGAAGGGCTGCCATTCCATCCTGTCCCTAAGCTTGTTTCCCCGCAATTCAATCGATCCGTTCTTCCAGGCAAACAAGACTTCATATCCGGGAGCTTGCTTCTCCATCAGCGCCAGTCCTTCCTCTCCCGCAATACAGACCGTTTTGGCCCAAACCTCGCAGGCAACAGGATCTTGCCCAGCAACCGTAGCCTGTACGATTCCGCTGCGCGACGGCTCGCCTGTTCGCGGATCGATCAGATGATGGCGCATTCCTCCGGAATGCCGCCACATGCGGCCCAATACGCTGGAGGTAGCAACGGCTCCATCATGCAATTGCAGCATGCCGATATCGTCCTTGGCGTTCCAAGGCGACGAAATTGCGAAAGCCGCGGCCCCTCCTTCCCGTCCGCGCCTCCAATAGAAGGCATCACCGCCCGCATTAACAAGCGCCGCTTTTACATAAGCCTTGCCTTTAAGCCATTCACCGGCTTGCAATGTAGTCCAGCTTTTGGCTATGCCGCCAAGATCAACGCCCGCTCCCCCGCTCAGTCGTGCCGCTTTCATGGAGATATCCAGCTCCAACCCTGAACGAAGGATTTCTTTTCGAGGTTCTGCGCTATTGCCGTTATCCCCGCCCGCCCCTTTCATCAGTTCAAAAGAACGGTCATACCCCGCTGCAAGCAGCTCCGGCAATATGCCGATCTGGAACAAACCGTCCGTGACTTCGCGGTACCGTTCGGACATGACCAGCAGCTCAAAAAGCCTGTCCGATAGCAGCACCAGCTTGCCTCCAGAGGAATTGAAGGAGCTAAGCTCGCTATCCCGGCGAAATCGGCTGAAGCTTCCCTCGCAATCCCGGAACCAGTCCCGCAGCACGTTTGCATCCCTCTCCGCCAATGCAGAATGTTCATTGTCATGCTCAAGCTGAGCCTCAACCTCCGTATTCATCGCGGAAAATGCGATGCGCGTTATCCTGTCCATCAGGACCTCCCTGTCCGCGACTGCATCCCGCCGGAGCTCTCCCGCTGCGACAGGCTTCCGCTGTCGCCGCTGCTCCCGGAGCTGTCTGTCGACCCGCTTGACCCCGTCGACCCTGTTGAATCTGTTGATCCGTACGAGCGGCTTGATCCGCTATCGGCGCCCCCTCTTGAGGTTCCACGGCTCCTGCCATAGCCATAACTTTGGCCGCTGGATGAGTTGCTTTCAAAACGGTCCACGTAACCGCTGCTTCCTTTAGAGTCAGCCGTATAGGCTTCCTCCGACGTTCCGCCGCTTTTTGCCTGGACCGCCTCTTGAAAGGCATTGCTGTTTTGCACCATTCCGAACAACAGCATGACAGCCGCCGCGCTTCCCGAACCGATTTTCCATTTGAGCCATTTATCGCTTTTTTTCTTCATTGATGTCACTTCCCTTTTCGATATGGGATTTATATAAGTTGAACAAAAGAGTTTCCGCAGTGTAGGTCGGCGTGTGAAAAGTTCTTCCGATCGCTGTTGTTCCCAGATTTCATGAATCATAAAGTTTAATGGTGGAAATCCGGGTACAAAGGCGAACACTTCGCTTCCACAGAACCATTCACACTCTGACCTGTCGCTATTTTCTTTTGTTCAACTTATCTAGGTTGTATTTTTATTAGTTCTTCTGTTATCAAGAATAAAGGCGTTTCCTGAATTTTTTCTTAACTGAAAATAAACGCTGCATTATAATTCAAAAAAAACACCAGTCTGCATGATGGTTGGTCCTAAGCTGCAACGTGTCTTTTTGACCAGTTCCTTCATTTTTAATAAGCCGAACTAACCACTCCCCGCCTGTTCCCTCCAACCTTATGACCGAAAGACATAGGGCCATCAGAGACCAAAAGGTTGTGTCAATCAGCCCATTCTAAATAACGAATAGTTGTGGTTATCTAGAGAATGTCGGAATATATCGTTTTAGGAGGACGGAATACATATGAAACGTTTTACACTGCTTTTTGTTGGAATGTCGGTGCTTTTGGCGTCGTTCCTTTACCAGCCTGGCGCTGATCGGGCCGAGGCGGCTTTGTCGAATGCTCTGTTTAGCGACACAAAAGGGCATTGGGCGGACGAGACCATATCCACGATGGTCGGCAGGGGTATTTTGGAGGGTTTTCCGGATGGGACTTTTCGCCCTGACGAACCGGTTAAAGTGGATCAGTTTGTCAAAATGCTGGTTCTCTCTTACTCCGACCTTCATCAGAATGGCTCGCGCAGCTGGAACGACGGCTTTATGAGCTCGCTGAGTCCCGAGAACCAGGCGATTCTAAAGCAGGATTATCGTTACTTCAGCTTTTTGCCCGCGACAACCGGATATTGGGCAAAAGATTATATCGATATCGCCAGTGATCTTCATTTTCTCAATAAAAGCCGCTACAGCGATTTTCAAGCCAATATGACAAGAGAAAACGTTGCCGAGGTGATTTATTACACGCTGCAGGAAACCGAGTTTCTGGAGGATGGAGCTTTTGGTCAAAAGATGGCCCAGGCATTTGGCGATATTAAAGGCGCTACAGAGCGGGAGCAGCGCTTTATCGCGGAAGCTCTCGTGAAGGGGATTATGGAGGGTTACCCGGACGGCTTTTTCGGCGTTGGCCGGGAAGTCACGCGCGCCCAGGCGCTCGTTATCCTCAACCGTCTGACAGCTCCGGAGAAACGGATCAAAATCGCGGTATCGCCCGACAAGCTGGAGCGCATTGTGCCGACGGCGGGCGGCGGTAGCAAAATTGTTATTTTCCCGGACAAACGGATGTGGGACGCTTATGAATCCTTGACTGCGGTTGGGCAGCTGCGCGGCTCCAACCATGATATCTACGATACGACCTTGCGCTTGTACAAGGATCAGTCTGAAAAGGAAAGCGTGCAAAACGCGCCCGCTGGCTCAACATCGCTGAATGAAGAAGCTGCCATCTGGCTGGACCCCGCCTACAAAACGTATGGCATCACCATTCGTCTGAGGGATGGCGCGCTTGCCCGCAACCGCGAGGCAGTAGAGCAATTCGCCAACGGCCTGTTCGGCTACAATGCCAGCACCTTCAAGGATCTGTTCAACAGCGTCGCTTCAAAAGTGGAGAGCGGAGAGCCCGTATCCGCATCCAGCATCACGATCGGCAGCGACACCGTCAATGTGCTGATCGATGCGCGCAACAAAACCGTTATCTTTTCCGTAGCGGTGAAAAAATAGATGTATAGGTCGGGCAACCAAGCTTCTGCCCCGAAAAACTTTGTATTCGGAATAAGATGAATCATATCCAGATAAATTGAAAGCGATGCTGGTCATGCATGACCGTTAGAGTGGCAAAAACCGCATCGGTAAGTGGCTGTCTGAAACTTTTGTTACGGTGAATCATAATTCAGCAAAACCGGTTCCTCCCGAAAAGGGTGTCTTGGATGCTTCAAACCTATTGTCCGTCTAGCGGTCACCGATGACCGCTAGAACACCAAATCGATGCATTGGCTTCAGCTAACGGTCACTCGTGTCCTTTAGACGCTCAAAAGCCACGTTTTGGGGAGGAATGTAAGCTTTTACGGTCATGGATGACCTTTAAAAATGGACATTCTATCAAAACAAGGCTTTAACGGTCATGGATGTCCGTAGCGCGGGGCTAGTCCCGGCACTCCACAAAGAAGCGACTTACCGTTTACAAGCCGAATTCGACTTGTAAACGGTAAGTCGCGTCGTGTTTGACTTCAATCGAAGTCAAGCGCGCAGATGTCCTTAAGACAGCAGCTGACCACAGGACTATAGCTGTTGTCCATAGGCCGCTGAATTATGGCCTATTTTTAGCAGCTTCCTAATTGGTCTAGCCGCGGACCAATGATAGCCGTCAGGCTTGCTCAAGGCTTCAGACACGCCAGCTTGTACGTTCGCCCATATTGCTTGCCGTAATGCACGATTCGGCGAATCATCGTTTGATCCTGCAGCACCGCAAACGGACAATGATCCGGACGGGTGTTTACTTCCAGAATCCAGGGCTGGAGCTCACGGTCCAAAGCAACGTCCACGCCAATTTCCTTCATGCCGGGATACGTGCGCCTCAGCGTCTTTATCGTGTTTACCCCTAGATTGGACAATCTGGACAAAAGCTCTTTTATTTGCTGGGGGCTCGCATAAGGACGCAAAACCTGCTCGGCAGGCAGAATCGTTCCCCCTTCACTGCCATTAGTCACGATTTTTCCGGGATAAGCGATTCGAGCAACGATGCCCGTTGTTTCATATCCGCCGGAGGGAGCTTGCTGCACCACCACCCTGAGATCGTACCGCCTGCCTTCGTAAGTCAGCAAATGAATGCCCTTCTGAATCAGATGCCGTTTGCTCCCGGCGGTTTTTTTTAGAGAATGATAGAGGCTCTTGTAATTGGCAAATTCGCTTCTATGGCCCCCAAGCTGATAACCATATGGAACTCTAGCAGCGCCATTCCCTTTTTCGACTCGCATCACGCCTTTGCCCATAGAGCCGACGGCAGGTTTTACATAGACCATTCCATAAGAATCAAGCATGCTTTGCAGTGTGTTAACGTTAAGGCGTTTGGTCGGCGGGACATATTTGCGCAATTCGCGGTCGCGCAGCAAAACATTCGTTTTTGCCCATTTATCGCCCGTTTTCTTCTTATATTGACTGATCTTCACCTTTTTCGCCCACATCGATTCTAATCCTTCTCCCTTCTTACGCGCTCGTCTCCCAACCGCCCTGCACAGTTGTCCGCCTAGCAATTGGATGTTTGTCTCTATTGCTCTCATTCTATTATTACTATACGCTTGGCGTCCGTTTATGTACGTAGGCCTCTGTCGTCATGGAGCGGCAGATTCGGAGAAACATAGGGCATGAAAGCAGCAAAGTTAATAGGCGACTTGACAATAGCCGCCGCAATTCCTATATTTAATTTAACACAATTTAATTGTCTCAAACTTTAAATCAACACTTGCCTTCAACCGAGGTGAAACGCTTCGGGACAAAGGGCTCTTCCGATCGCTGTTAAAGCCCGATTTCATTTTATTTTAAAATGGGCTATGGAAAATTTGATTATTAGGTTGATTCCTTAATTTCATGAAGTTAAATACACATAACCCGGAGGTCATAATGGATTCCGCCAACCCGCTTAAACTCAACAATCAGATCTGCTTTTCCCTGTATTCAATCTCGCGCGAAATTACAAAGCTGTATCGTCCGCTTCTGCAAAATCTCGGCTTGACCTATACGCAATACATTGCCATGCTTGCCCTTTGGGAACAGGACAAAATTACCGTCAGTGAGCTAGGAAGCCGATTGTACCTGGATTCAGGCACCTTGACTCCGCTGCTCAAAAAACTGGAAGCTGCAGGTCTCGTCACGCGTACACGAGATAAAAAGGATGAGCGCAGCGTGCTGATTGAGTTGACCGAACAAGGTGCTGCCCTGCGGGAACAAGCGCTTCATATCCCCGAACAGCTTGCTTGCCAATTGGGCGCCACTCCCCAAGAAGGAATCGAACTGCTAAAGCTGATGCACACTCTGATGGATCGTATTCAGGCCGGTCAAAACGAGGAGGCTTAACCTGGCGCTGCCGGGCTAAACCTCCTCATTTGCAGTCCGAAACGGACGTTGCGAACTTTGTCTAATCCCAGCTTTTCCACCAAACGCCGGCGCATTCAGGCAATAGGCTTTGACCGCTTTTTGCGACCTTATCGCCCAACTCGTCACCAAAGAAAAAACGGCTCAGCTCTTCCGCCTGCTCCGGCGAATCAAATTCGTAATCCAGTCTGATCCACTTGTGGCTGAAGCCATAATCCTCCTCCAGAGCCTTGTAATAGTCCAGCAAAAAGGAGGGCGGCGATGGCGTCTCGAAGCCCGTTCCCATCGTTTCAAACAGAATGGCCTTGCCTCCACTGCGCAGCACCCGCTTCATCTCGCCCATCACCATATCCAGATTGCTGCGCCACTCCGGGTCCAGACTGGAGCACAGATAGCATACACTCCAGCCCGACACAATCAGATCGCTGCATTCATTCTCCAGCGGAAGCCAGCGATGGTCGCCAACCATGACTCCCCAGTTTTGCAGCCCATGCTGCCTAAGCTTATTTCCCGTAATCTCCAGCATGGATTCGGAAGCATCTACCGCAACTATACTCCGGGCCGCTCCCGCAAGCGGGACAGCCAGCCTCCCCGTTCCCGCTCCCATATCGATAATATCAAGACCTTCAACGGGACAAATTTCATTCACGCATGCCAATAGTTCAGGCTGCTTGCTGATCAACGCCTCATATTGATCCGCCTTGTCCCTGTAAATCCCTTCATGATCCGGCATTTCTCCCTCTCCTCTCAAGTGGTTGTCCACAAGCCAGCCAAGGCAAGCAGATAATCCGTTGCCCTTGCCTCTTGTTCCCCCACTTTAAACGTTGACGCAGCGGCAAAGTCAACACCTGCAAGGAACTTTCGTCGGCCAGCAGTATTGTGATACTATGAATCTGGATTAAGTTAAAGGGGGAATATGCTTGTTTACCAATCGTACTAACAAACGCTTCATGCTTTCAGCGCTTCTCCTGCTATCCGTCCTGCTTGTCCTTGCAGGATGCGGAGTCGATCGCAAACCTCAGAACACAAGCGGAGCGGCAGGCGGCGGTTCAACGCCAGCAACGGAAACAGCGACGCCTTCGCCTTCACCGGAAAGCACAGTGGAGCCAACGCCGGAAGGCCCCGAGCTGTTGGGATCTGACCAGCACCCGGAAGTCACGCTTGAAATCAGCAACGGCAAAAATATCGTTATCGAGCTTTATCCGGAGGTTGCCCCAAACTCGGTCAGCAACTTTATTTCACTGGTTGAGCAAGGCTTCTACGACGGCTTGATCTTTCACCGGGTCATTCCCGGCTTTATGATTCAAGGCGGCGATCCCGAGGGGACCGGAATGGGCGGACCTGGCTACAGCATTGCAGGCGAATTCAACAGCAACGGCTTCGAGAACGAGCTTAAGCATACGCGTGGCGTTATTTCCATGGCCCGTTCGGGAGATCCCAATTCGGCCGGCTCCCAATTTTTCATTATGGTAGAGGACGCGCCACATCTGGACGGTGAATATGCCGCGTTTGGACAAGTCATCGAAGGCATGGAAACCGCCGATGAAATTGTCAACCAACCAGCAGGCTCAGGCAACAGACCGGTAGAGCCGCTGTCCATCTCCAAAGCTACAGTCGATGTTAAAGGATTGGACATCAAGGAGCTTGAAAAGGTGGAAGCGCCAAGCCTGGAATAGGACTTGTCTTAAAACTCTCTTAGGGCATCCGTTGTATTTTCATTGCTTCCCATCTATAATAGGGTTATATATAAAAATCCTATAGGGAAAGTTGGGATAGAATGAAGGAAATCCCTGTTCTCTTTGTACGCAGCAATCAGGCCGGCATAGTCCTTACGCTGCTTATCGCAATTACTTTGCAGCTGCCATGGCTGGTAGCCGCTTTATGGCTCATTCAGGCGGTTGGTCTTGCGTTTGGCCCAAAAGCCAACCTATTTATTGCCGCCATACGTCCCTTCGGGGCAGCAAAAGCAGCCTCCGGCCCAACCGAGGCAGCCGAGCTGCAGCGCTTTAACAACAGTCTTGGCATCGGATTTTTAACCTTGTCGCTTATCAGCTTTGCGGCAGGCTGGAATCTCGGAGGTTATCTGTTCGCAGGCATGATGGGCGCGGCAGCTCTGGCAGCCTTGCTGGGCTACTGCATTGGATGCACCATTTATTTTCAGTTCAAGCAGCTTCGCGCAAAAAGGGGCTGTCCAAAAAGTCAAACGCTCTAACGGACACGGAAGTCCGTTAGACGCGTAAAACGCAGATTTTGAAATTCTAACGGACATCCTTGTCCGTTAGAGCCCCAAAATGGGTAATTATTGGATAATTTTCACTGTAACGGACATCAATGTCCGTTACAAACGCAAAAAGTTAAAAAATAAGCGCTAACGGACACGGATGTCCATTAGCGTTTTTAATTGAATCAGATACGCGGATCGGCTTTTGGGACAGCCCCTTTTCCTATTCGATGAAACAGTCCATCGCTTTCTTCAACTGATATCCGCAGTTTCCAATGGAGCTTCCGCCGCTTCAGCAACCGGCATTGCCGCATCCTCATCATCGCGGTATGCCAACAGGCGTATGGATTCGAAATCGGGCGTAAGCACCAGGTTCTGAAGGTAGGCAGAAACCATGCTGCCGGGTCTTCTCGCCCGGTTCAGCTGCGCAATGATCTCCTGCCCCGTTCCGATGCCAATGCCGTGCCCAAAATAAAGGTTGTCGTCCAGCACCACAACATTTTCTCCCTGCCATTCCGGCGTTTGCGGATCATGATCGGGATTTTTAAAATACAGAACGTCGCCATGATACACCTCGTTCAGATCATAGGTGGTGATCAGGCGCATATCGCGGTCATATTGCCAGTCGCGCAGGAACAGATTTTGAAAATGCCGGTCAAAAGCAGCAGGCCCGATTGCATCCAATACGGCTTTGTACAGCAAAATGATGATTGCACCGGCACATTCGAATGCATAAAGATGACCATTCTCGTAAATGTCCGCAACCGCTACGGATGGCGGTACGCCGGGTCTGAGCAGGAACCCGCCATTGGGCGTCCGTATCCAGTATCGTTCGTTGCAGCGGGAGTTGCTGAAGGTCGCGAAGCCTACCCCGCTGGCATACATATCTTTGGCGGATTGAACGATATGCGATCTTAATTTCAATTCAAACAAAAGCGATTCCAAATTGCGGTAGCGATAAACGACAGGGCTGTTCATTTTTCTCTGAAGCGTCTTGCGTTCAAGCTCGGTCAGCATCCGAGGCGGGATCTGAGCGGAGCTGCCGTCCAATATTACAATCACGCTATTTCCCCCAAGCCAGGTTAATGGATTAGGTTATTGTACGTGGGCAATGCGGAATGTGTGAAACGGGATTATTCAGGAAGCAATCCCGCCTTGATTAATCCATTGCGTATGCCGCGCTCGTCCACATGCGTTGTCACGTAATTGGCGAACGGCAGCAGCTCGGGATGACTATTGCCCATGGCCACGCCAAAGCCGACAAAATCCAGCATTTCTTTATCATTCAATCCGTCGCCAAAAGCGACCGCATGCTCTGCCGTGTAACCAAGCTCCTTCAACAGGGCGGCAATGCCTTCCGCTTTGGAGCCGCCCAGCGGCAGCACATCCATTGCGTACGGATGCCAGCGAATCAGCGTAAAGTCGCTTTTCAAGCTTTCGTACAACGGCTCGTCCTGGCTTTCGCAATGCAGGAACACCTGAAAAATGTCTTCATCACGCCAGAAGTCGGGATTATAGCCCGGCAGATCCACCTTCAGAGACAACACGGCCTCCGTTACAAAAGGATGCTCCTCCCGGTCGCTATAAAAAGCATGCTCCCCTTCAAAAACAAGTCCGTGATCATGCTCGCCCGCCAGTTTGACCAGCGTCTCCAGGCTTTCTTTTGAAATGTGCCGTTTATAAAGCGGCTGGCCCTTGTACACCACATAACCGCCGTTCAGGCAAACAAAGGATTGTATGCCGAGGCTTTCGGCTAGCGGCTTAATGAAATAAGGAGCTCTTCCCGTTGCGATAACGGGTTCGATGCCGCGTTCCTTCAGCTCCTGAATGGCCAAAATGGTATCCTGCGGAATTTCCTTTTCCTCGTTAACCAATGTTCCGTCAATATCAAAAAATACGATCTTGTAGCTCATGCTGACCTTCTCCCATCCCTATTATCTATATCGCCATTTTACCATAAGAAATGCCGGCTAATGGTCTTTCCCTTAAAAATTGCAATCCCTTAAATTGGGATTGACCGCTTTGCCCATTTAGGGTATAGTATGAAACAAATATGGTGACCGGCCGGGAAGCACCCGCAAGGATGGAGAACAACTCTGTCCATGCGGGTGCTTTTTGCGTTGCGCGCCGGTTTGATAAAGGAGGATAAGAGGTTGACTGCTCAACTCAAAAAAAGAATGATGGTTTGGCTGGCTTTACCGCTGTTGGTCATGGGAATATGGTCAGGCTACATGCCAGCCGCGACTGCCGCTCCCTTCGTTTTCAGCAGCTCCGCGCAAAAAGCGTTTGACAGCATGGCGCAATCCGCAGCGCCTGCCAAAGGAGGCGAGCTCAGACAGCGCTACGCCGAATTGCAAAGCCGGCAGCGGGAAGAGGTCGAGCTGGATGTCGTAATAAGCAAGCTCCACTACCGCAACGAGGAAAGAGACCAGGCCCTTCGCAAGGCGATCAGAGAAATCGACTCCGGCAAAATCGCCTCGCTGGAGACTGAAGCTGCCAAAGCAAAGAAAAAATACGAACCGCTTTTTTCTCTGTATGAAACGCAAAAGAAACAGCTGAGCATGGCCAAAGCGGCCAAAAACAAAACGCTGACGTCCTATTATCAAATACAGACCGACATTTCGAAAGCGGCCGTGCAAATCGCCAAGCAGGATATCGCAAATAAAACAGCCGCACACAAAAAGGCCAAAGCGGATGCTTCGGCCAAAATGAAGCTTTTGCGGGACATGCTCTTCCCCAACAAGGCACGCTCCAGCGGAATCAAAGCAGCCAAAAGCGAAGCTTCCGCCGCCAAAAAACTGCTTACCGCTGAACTTAAAACCTTGAATCAAGCCGTCAAAAAAGAGGATGTACAAGCTACCCTGACTTCGTTAAATAAGGCATTGACCCATCAGAAAAAGATCAACGCCCGCAAAACTGCGATTCAAGGTCTTGAAAATACAATAAGCGAAACGTTGGGCAAGGCCGAAGCCAAACTCAAAACGCTCTAAGCACGAATTACGAACGGGACTTGCGCACAAAAAACGCAATGATCTGAGCCACGCTTCCTGCGGCAAAGCCGCATACAGTAAACAGCATAAATGTCAGGAAGCCGGCCAGATCCTCCCAGCCCGTCTGCTCGGCGGTATAAGCCGACATGGCAATTAGTCCGGAAATCAGGCCTAGGTTGGAGAACAGCCATAACCAGCGGGCTCCAAGCCAACCCGCCAGACTGAACACGAGAGAAATCACTACGCCGAGCAGCGCAAAACGCAGCATATGAACAGAGGTCAGGGTTTGTCCGTTGATGCCGAAACGTATAAGCCAAAGCGCGCCGCTGGTCAACAGCGTCGACAATAAAGCGATGCTCCACCATATTTTGCTTCCGGCTGCAGGGATCCACCTCATAACGCTACACTCTCCTTGTTGGGGATTGCTCAAAAAGTCCAATTTTCAAAACGGACTTTCTGAACTTGTACTTTTAAAACGCAGCATACAGCGGTTTTGTTTCTTTTGCAAGGGTGGAAGGTTTTTCAATTTTCATTGCTCTTGCGTCATCAAATGTGCTACACTGGTTTCATTCACAGGAATGGAGGGTTGCAGTGTGATAGATTACATCCGAGTTAGGTCTTTGCGTGGCTAATTTTAATATAGCGCCAAAGCTCTGCCCTGCGCAGAGGACTCAGGATAAGTCTGTCCGCATAAGCCGTTACACTGGCGGCAAGCAACCATACGTCATGTTTTGCCTATAGCTTCGGGAGTCATGTTTTTTCAAGGCTTGTTCACTCCAAGCTAATGGCGCATTGACGCATTTTTCACTTATGCGCACCCATTCTATCCTATATCCTCTTGCGTCAATTCCGAACACGGGCAGCGTTGCCTGTGTTTTTTTTCGTATTTCTGAAAACTATAAGAGGACAACGGAGGTTGATATTGTATGATGGAACGTCAAAATAGACCAAAAGCAGTTATTGTCGGGGTACAATTGCAGCGCGACCATGATTTTGCCTACTCCATGATGGAGCTGCGGAATCTGGCAGATGCTTGCAACATTGAAGTGGTAGGCGAGCTGAGCCAAAAAGCGGAGCGTGTGAACCCCTCCCATTATATCGGCAGCGGCAAAATTGATGAGCTCCGGGCCTTGATGGAAGGGCTGGAGGCGGATACGGTTATCTTTAACGATGAGCTCTCCCCATCCCAGCTGCGCAATCTGGAGAAGGATCTGGAATGCGTCGTCATGGACCGCACCATTGTTATTCTGGATATTTTCGCGGAACGTGCCAAAACGAGAGAAGCTCAGCTGCAAGTCGAGGTTGCGCGACTGCAATATTCCCTGCCGCGGCTGGTTGGCTTGCGAGCCTCGCTAAGCCGCCAAGGCGGCGGGGGCGGCGGAGGCCTTCGTAACAAAGGCGCCGGGGAAACCAAGCTGGAGCTGGACCGCAGACGGATTGAAGATCGCATCAGCGCGCTCCAGTCCGAGCTGGAGAAGCTAGTTTCAACAAGGCAATTACAGCGTAAAAAAAGGCAAAAAAACGAGCTGCCCGTTGTCTGTCTGGTCGGGTATACGAATACAGGCAAATCCAGCTTGATGAATGCGCTGCTGGAAACCTATGATCCCGAAACGACCAAGCAGGTTTTTGCCAAAGACATGTTGTTTGCCACCTTGGAAACTTCGGTCAGAAGCATCGAGCTGCCGGACAACAAATCCTTTCTGCTTACGGACACCGTTGGTTTTGTCAGTCAGCTGCCCCATCACCTGATCAAGGCGTTCCGCTCCACGCTGGAGGAAGTGACTGAAGCAGATCTGCTGCTGCATGTCGTGGATTTCGCGCATGAGGATTACGAGCAGCTGATCCAGGTGACAAACGAAACGCTGAAGGAGTTGGGGGCCGACGGCATCCCGACGATTTATGTGTACAACAAATGCGACTTGACCGATCAGCCTTACCCTCGCGTAACCGAAAACCGGCTTTTTATGTCCGTGAAGGAACATAAGGGCATGGAAGAGCTGATTCAGCTAGTACGAAATCACATTTACAAGGATTTTGTCGTCAAAGAAATTCTTGTGCCGTTTAGTCAGGGCAGGCTCGTTTCCTATTTCAATGAGCATGCTCATGTTATCGAAACCGCCTACGAGGAGGAAGGCACACGCCTGAAGCTGGAATGCAGCATTGCCGATTACGAGCGCTACCGGAACGATTTTATCGAACTGGAATCTTAGTCGGGCAAAAAAGCCGGAACAAGGGTTGTCTGTTACAGACAGTTCCTTGCTCCGGCTTTTCGTTGTCCCGCTATGGCTAACACTAATGTTTCCGTTTGTAATACGTTATGGCCAGAGCCAAAGCCAACACTGCGCCTTTGACGATATCCATCGCATAATATGGAACGGCCATCATAACCAGCCCGTTGGACAAAATACCGATCAGCACCGCGCCCGCAAGCGTGCCGAACGCATTGGGCTTTCCGGCTCCAAAAACGGAATACCCGATAAAGGCTGCGGCCACGGCTTCCATCAGATAGCTTCCGCCGGAGTTAACCTCGGCCGTCATAACGCGGGCTCCCAGAATAATGCCGCCAATTCCCGCAAACAAGGCGGAGATCAGGTAAGCGGCCAGCCGGTATTTGCTTACCGCAATGCCGGAAAGCTTCGCGGCCTCCGGGTTGCCTCCGATCATATACATATAACGGCCATGCTTGCTGTAATTCAGGAAGAGATGGACAGCCAGCACCACGATGACCATCACGATGATAATGCCGGGCACCAAGCCCAGGCTCTTAAAGACAGCCGGTATTTTTCCGGTTGCAAAATCTCCGTTCGGCATAATCATGTTTTGGGAGACCGTAGCTCCTCGGGTATAGGTCATTGCGATTCCCTGGAATACAAACATCGTGGCTAATGTCATCAACATATCCTGGATTTTAAAGTTGATGACAAGGAAGGCGTTCACCAACCCAACAATCAGGCATGCAATCAGGGCAAATGCGATACCCAGCCCCATATTGAGTCCATGCCAGACAAACATGGAGATGACGATAGAATTGGCCAGCGTTGCCGTTGATCCCACGGACAGGTCAAAGCCCCCTATCGCGAGCGAAACGGTCAAGCCGATTGCGATGATGGTAACAATGGAGATCGAACGGAAAATGCTGATTATATTACTTTGGTTCAAAAAGTTGTCCGTGGCTAATCCAAAAAAAACAACAAGCAGCAAAATCGTAATCAAGGTTCCATATTTGTACATAAATTCAAAAACGCCAGAGGTTGTCCGTTTTGAGCTTGCTGCTTTCATGCCTGCATTAAACCTCCCGTACTATACAGCAAAATTTCTTCTTCGTTAGTCTGCTCCGTGTGCAGTTCCTTTGCGATTTCTCCGTCGTACATGACATAGATCCGGTCCGTCAGCCCCATCAGCTCGGAGAACTCGCTGGAAGCATACAACACGCATTTGCCCCTTGCCGCCAGCTCCGCAACCAACTCGTAGATATCGCGTTTGGCGCCTACGTCAACGCCTTTGGTTGGCTCGTCGAAAATATAAACCTCGGCGTCGACCAGCAGCCATTTGCCAATCGCTACTTTCTGCTGATTTCCGCCGGACAAATTTTTGACTTTGGCGTCCGGTCCCGGCGTTTTTATACCCAGAGCCGTAATCTGCTCGGCCGCTGCAGCCCGTTCCTTGCGCCGGTTGATCCATAAGCCAAAACGGGTAAAATGCTTCAGGCTGGCTGCAGTCAGGTTTGCTCCAACCGACTCCTCTACCAGAATGCCCTCGCGCCTTCGCTCCTCCGGGACCAGCGCAATCCCGCTGCGAACCGCATGATAGGGCGTGCGGCAATCCAATGGTTTGCCGCCAAGAAAGCGATCCCCCGTCGCGCTTTCCGATGCGCCGAACAAAGCGCGGCAAAGCTCCGTTTTACCCGCGCCCACAAGTCCGCCAATACCCACAATTTCGCCCTTTCGAATATTCAGCGCTACACTGTCTATTTTCCCGGGATCCTTCATCCCTTTTGCTTCAAAAGCAATTTCGCCAATGTCGCGGCTCCGCTCCGGAAATTGGCCCTCCAGCTTGGCGCCCAGCATATGCTCGACTACGGCTTGCTGCTCGACATTGGCAATTCGATCGTTTAGCACGACCTTGCCATCACGCATAATCGTAATATCTTCGCAAATCTCGTACAGCTCCGGCAGCCTGTGGGAAATAAAAATGATGCCCACGCCTTCCGATTTCAACAATCCCACCAAGTGGAACAGACGCTCCGTTTCGGCGTGGCTAAGGGGAGCCGTCGGTTCATCCAGCACCAAAAAGCGGCATTCCCTTGTAATGGAGCGCGCAATCAAAACCAGCTGCTTCTCCGCAAGCGTAAGCTCCTGCACCAGCTTGCGGGTTGGAATCGACACCTTCATCCTTAGCAATACGGCTTCCGCCTGCCGGTGGAGACTCTTCCAGTTCATCAGATGTTTGCCCTTCATGCCATGTACGGTTTGCTCCAGCATAATATTTTCGCCAACGCTCAAGTTGGGAATAAGCGCTGTATCTACTTCCTGATAAACAATCTGGATGCCGTTGTCCTTGGCATGTTTGGGATTGCGGATCGACAATGTTTGTCCATCCAACAGGATATCTCCCGTATAATGATCATGCGCCCCGGAGAGCACCTTCATCAAAGTTGATTTCCCGGCTCCGTTCGCCCCAATCAACGCATGCGCGCGGCCTGCCGCAGCCTGAAAATCCACATTGCTTAACGCCTGAACGCCAGGAAATGCAATGGATATGTCCTTCATCACCAGTTGACCCGCTGCTTGGGCAGACATGAGGCTCCCCCTCTCCATAAACAGGATACGGCGCCCCTATCGCATGGATAAGGGCGCCTGCCGTTGCATTATTTGCCGTGTGCTTCCTTCAAAGCTTTGATCCAGTCTTCATTAAACGCATCCGAAGTGCCCCAGCCTGGAACAATCTCCGACAACGTCTGAACATTGACCGCTTCCGTGGATTTTTTCAAATCCTCTTGGGTAATCAAAGCCGCATCCAGGCTGTACGTGCCAGGCGTTTCTTCGCCGGCCAGCTTTTTGGCGGCAAGCCTTACGTTAACAGCGCCGATCATTTTAGCATCAACAGCTGCTGTCGCCACCCACGGGCTATTCTCTTCCTGCATAGCTTGCAGGTCGGCATTTGCTACGTCAATGCCGTAGATTTTCACCTCGGTGCGGCCGGCTTCCACCAGCGCGCGTGTTGCTCCGATCGCAAAAGCGTCCCATGTTGCAAAAATCGCATCAATCTCGCCTTTTGGATATTTGGCCAATATCGCCGCTACCGCATTTTGCGTGTCAACCGAAGTGTTGGCATTCGCTACGCCAAAACGGTCCAGCTCTACGATACCCGGATATTTAGCCAACGTTTCTTGGTAAATTTTATTGCGGCGCACCATCGGCGGGAAACCGTCTACCCACAGATATACGATTTTGGCCTCTTCGCCTTGCTCCTTCACCAACTGATCCAGCGCGAATTGAGCCAGAGATTCGTCGTTTTGCGAAGTAAGCGTAACGCCGTCAATCGCAGCCAGTTCATCGATGGAATCAAACGCTACAACCTCGATGCCTTTGTCACGCAGCTTTTGTACCGCTTCTACGGCGCCTTCCACATTGGCATGCGACAGGATAACCGCATCCACATCGCTTTCGCCGGCTTGCTCGATTGCATCCAGGAACTTCACCGTATCATCGTTGGCGGCAAAGGTATCTACTTTAAAGCCCAATGCCTCTGCCTCTTGCTGAGCGCCGGCCAGAAATTGAGCCGTATGTTCATCTCCTCCGATTTTGCGGATTACTTTAATATGGATATCGCCTTTTTCTTTGATGGCCGAGGGTACTCCTTCAACGTCGTTTACATTGACGCTTTTACCGCTTCCGCCGCCACAGCCCGTTGCAACAATGGCGATAGCCAGCAAAAATACAACGATGGATTGAAGCTTCCTGCTTTTCATTTTATTTCTCCCCTTAGTGTGATAAATATCATTTAACACAAGCAATCCTATCGGATTTAAACAAATCCGTCAATAGGTTTGTACAATATTTATTACACAATTGGGCCTTCATATAGAGTCAGCTGGTTTTTTCCTTTATTTTTGGATTCGTAGAGGGCTTGGTCTGCCGCCTTCATCAATTCGTCCGGATTCCGGCTTACCTTGGGCCACATCGCACCGCCCAGACTACAGCTGATGGTGACGCGGGGACCGTCCAGCTCAAACGGCTTTCGCATTGCGCGAAGGATGGAAGCCGCTATTTCTTCCGCCTCTTCTGTTGCTTCTTCGCCAGCGACGGTCAATACGATGAGAAACTCGTCACCGCCAATGCGGAAGAGATAGTCATCGTTTCGCGCGGCATCGCGCAGCCTCTCAGCCACAATCTGCAGCAGCAGATCCCCCGCGGTATGGCCATGCGTATCGTTTACTCCTTTAAAGCCATCAAGATCCATGTAGAGAAAAGCCAGCTCGCCGCCCCAAACTTCCGTTCGGCGCATTGCCTTGTGAAGCACCGTATCCAGGCCTCCGCGATTCAGCAGTCCAGTCAATTTATCGCGCCTGGCCACATCCTCCATCCGAACAAGCTCCGTCTCGGTTTTGGTCAGTTCCGCAATAAGCGCGCGCAGAGAAGAAGACAATACTTGAAGCTCTTTGATTCCTTTCGTATACGGAATCACAACCTGCTCGCCAAAACGCAGACGGTTGGCAGCATCCGAAATGCGGGAGATCGGCTTGGCTACCTGCTTGGACAACAATGGCGCCAATATAACAAAAATAAAAATAAGCAAAAAAGTGATGCTGACCATGTGGTTCATAAGGGAGCTGACAGGCAAAAACGCTACGGACTCCGGCTGCCGGACAATGATTTTCCAGCCTAGTCCCGGATAGTTGAGATGTCCGCTGCTTTTTGAATAACCCGTCAAATATTGGTGGCCGTCCGGCCACTTCACAATCGCCCATTCGTTGTTTTCGGAACGTTCCTCCATACCTTCCAGCATCAATTGTCGTCCCGTCCAGGCATCCGGTCCGGACAACACGGTATTGTCCAGTTGGCTGACAATAAACACCTCGATTTGATCATAGGTGCTGCCTTTTAACCCTTCCAGTACAGAATCACGCAGCTCTACCGACCATTTGGAACTCAGATGGGAAGCCAAAACGCCCGTTTGATTACCATCTTCGTCAAAGAGAGGCATACTTATGTCTACAAATTTGAGCGGCTCATCGTTTCCCTTGTTCAGCAAGTCGTTCAGAAGCACCGCTTCATGCACGTCCCCGACAAAAGGCCCTTTCATGCCTTCCTTAAAAACAGGGCGGTCGGAAATGTTAACGCCGGCCAGATTTCCGCTCGTAGCCGCGCCAACCACGCCCATAATATCGACAACCCCGATCCAGGCAAAGGACGGGATATTTTTGACCAGCTCATCCAGCACTTTTTCCGTTTCAGCCAAATCGCTTTGCATGCGGAGGGAGCTTAACTTGCTAAGCACTAATATTTCGTTGTAGCGGGAGTACATGTAGTAATCCTGCTTGTCTGCAATTTGATAGGCCGTAGATGCAAGACCAACACCTATCTCCGTTTTGAAATCATCATTAATCCGTTGTCCGATCAGTAGCGTCGCTGAACCAATTACAACAATAACAAGCACGGCAAATATGAGTGAAAAATAGGTTGTCAGACGCAATGGAAGTTCCTTTCCCTATCCCAGATGTCGATTTATGTCGCGAAACACATTCAGCAGTATTATATTGCATTTCCCCTATGAAAGAAAGAAAAAACTCCCTGAATAACATGACAAATATACTTATGTAGTAAAAGAAAAACTCCCTTGCGGGAGTTGAAAGCGCCTCATAATTAGACGCTGATTTCGCCTCTGTTGGAATCAAAGATTTACATCCTGCGGATGAGGATCAACAACAAGCTCTGCCGCTTTGGCATTGCCGATGACTTGATCCGGGTTTTTGCATCCCGGTATCACCGCCGTAACGGCAGGATGCTTCAGGCACCAGGCAAGCGCCCAGCCCGCCATATCCACGCCGGCAGGCACTTCCTCGCGGGCGATAGCTTCCACTTCCTCCAGCTTGCTGCGCGTATCCTCCGCGTTGTGGCGGTGGCGAACGTCATTGCCTTCAAAAACGGCGCCAGGCTTGTATTTTCCGCTGAGATATCCGCTGGCTAATGGCACTCGCGCCAAGACGCCCAGGTTTTGGGCCTGGCAGGATGGGAACACCTCTGCTTCAGACTTGCGGTCAAGCCGGTTATAAACGGCCTGGATCACTTCAGCGCCCACACGCGAGGATGCAGCCGTTTGATGGATGTTCCCGTTTTTGCCGATGGAAATGCCCAGATGGCGAATTTTCCCAGCCTGAACCTGCTTATCCAGCAACGTCCACAGCCCGTCATTGTCAAATGCGGAATCCGGCCCTGAATGGAACTGGTAAAGGTCGATATATTCTACCTTGAGCGCTTTTAACGAACTGTCCAACTGAGCAATAACAAGCTCCGGGTCGAACACATCCGTACGGGAGAACAAATCGTGAAACTGATGACCAAACTTGGTGGCAATAACCCAATCCTCCCGTTTCCTGCGGCTTACATAGTCTCCGATCAGCGATTCCGACAAATGATCTCCGTAACATTCCGCCGTGTCGATCAGGTTAATGCCCAGTTCTTGCCCCTTGTCCAAAATAGCGTCTACTTCTCCCTGGGTATAGTTTTGCCCCCATTCGCCACCAAACTGCCAGGTTCCAAGACCAATAACGGATACGTTTAATCCCGTGCTTCCCAATACTCTATATTTCATGCTATCGGCTCCCTTCTATTAACCATCGGCCTATCGCCGCCTACCTTCCATTATAACGGCCCTCCCTCCTCTCTCCAAACTCGCGGCAATTTCCGCACTTATGCAAGGACAACTAAACAAACTCTATCGCCATAAATGAATAGAATAGAGCATTAATCCTAAAGGAGTGATGCTTTATCGCTACGTTTACAGCTAGATTAAGAGGCAGGAACGAAGTGCCGCCAGTCCGCACGAACGCAACAGGCTTTGCCGTTTTCCGGGAAATCCGGAGAGGACGCGATTTTGAATTTGAGAATGGCAATGACAACGACGATCGCGGCGACAATGATAATAGAAATAACCGTAACCGTAGAAGACGCCGCAATTCGCGCCTTCGCTTCCGGCTGTCCTTGCGCAACATTCGCCGCGTAACGGAAGCCCATATTCACCTGGGCCGCCCTGGACAAAATGGCCCGATCGTCGCTTTCCTGTTCGGACCCTCCTTCAGAGGCGTGTCCTTCAGGCGCGGCGTTATAACCGGCACGCTGAGACGCGGCGATCTCGTCGGCCCCCTGGCCGGCCGTTCCATTGATGCGCTTATCCGCGAAATCGAGCGCGGCAACGCTTATGTCAACGTATTTACGCGCGAACATCCAAACGGCGAAATTCGCGGCCAGATCCGCTAAGCGGAGCATCGCTGCCGCTACTGAGTGGGGCGCATTCAGCGCGCGCCATTCCATGACCGGGTGACAAAGCATCCCCAAAAGACCCGATGAGAGCCGCAAACAGCGCCTCTCTCGGTTTTTTTGTGCCGTAAGCAGGGACCTTCCCTATCAATTGCTACCATTGTCTGAACCATGACCACTGCCGCTCTGCTTTTGTCCACTGCTTGCCGCATCGGTCCGTTTAGGGGTTTCCGTTATTCTTGTGTCGCCGCTCTTCTCAGCCGCGTCATTGGCATTGCCCGAGTTTTCTCTGACGTCGCCTGAGTCTTCTCCCCCATCATCTTGGCTCTTCCCCTCGGCACTACCCTCATCATTGGCGCTATCACTATCTGAGCTGTCTCCTTGCCCAACCTCCTCCGTCTCGGAGCCTGCTCCTTGAACAGAAGGCTGCCGAATGGCGGCTGTTAGGGTCACCACAAGCAGAGGGCAAAATAGTACAAGCCCTGTCCAGAGCGGATGAACAGCCGTTATCACGCCAATCCATTGGGTCGCGCTATCGTACGTCACAAGCCCCAGCAAAAAGCCGCTTAATGCAACCGGCATCACTAATACGCTTGCATCCTTTAATCTGAACAGCTTTGCAATGAACAGGCTAAGCACAAAAAGAGTAATGGTCGTCTTCATGTATGAGCCCAGAATCAACGCCATGCCGATGATGGATTCAATCCGTTGTATGATTTCCTGAAACTCCACGAGCCTTGCTATAGAAAAAAGCAGATAGGGATTTTCCGCAGCATACGCGCCAAACACCATAATCGAACAAAGCGTAACCACGCAAAGCAGAATAATGCTGATGCCAAGAGAAACCACCATGTGCTTCGACAGCAGCCCTCTTTTTTTCCTGGCCGTATAGGGAAGCAGCATGCCAAATAGGAAAATTTCAACAAAAGGAAAGCCGAAGGTATAATACGCTCCGTAAAAAATTGGAGTAACTCCTTTTGGCATGAGCGGCATAAGCATTGCAGGATGATAATCCGGTATGGCTAACGTAAGTACGATGACAACCGAAACGGTAGTAGTTACCATGATCAACATAAACATTCGGGCCATTACTTCAATTCCCGCTCGGGCAGTTAAAGACGAGATCAGAAAAATGAGGAAGGTAAACGCGTACAACGGAGTTTCTCGCAGCATGGAGCTAATCATAAACTGCCCTACGCCAACCACGATTGCGGCTTGCATGTGGAAAAGATACGACATCGTCAATAACCCGAATATCAGGGTAACTGTACTGCCTACCATTTTCCGGCTAATATCCACATAAGTCATGGAAGGAAAGCGGCGATTTAGAAATAAAAGCATACCCAATATGCCGAATCCGACCGCTCCCGAGAGCAAAAGCGAAATCCATGCCGAGTTTCCTGCCCGTTCAATAAGCGGACCCGGAACAAAAATAATGGAGGAACCTGTCATAAACACAAAAAACAGAACGCTCATTTGAAACGAACTGACCGTTTGTCTGCGAATATCCATCCCCCTCCTTCCGTCTACATTAACCATTAACTCCGCAGTATTTTGTCAATTGCTTCGCTTGCCGGCTTCAGCAGCCCCACAATATCAAACAAATCAGGCCAATCTGCATTGACTGCATAATCGATACCCATATACAATGACAACGCAATAATTGCGCCGTATACATATTTATCCCGCTTGGACATTTTGCGGCGCAGCGTCATTCCGTCGTATATCCAAACTCCGCCCAAAGCGGCGGCCAATACAAGTATTCGTTCCCACGGCACCTTTAACCCCTCCCGTCGATCGCTTTGTTGCCGTCGGCGCATAAACAGGAAATATTTACACAGTTTGAGTATGTCCTCCCGACGCTAGCGCTATACGATCATACTACCGACACAAGGAGCAGCATCAATGAACCTGACCATTGCACAATTCAACAGTCACCTGGAATCTTATACAACCTATTTGGCAGTCGAGAAAAACCTATCACCCAAGTCCATTCATGCTTATCAATATGATCTCAGCCTGTTTGTCCGATGGTGTCAAGCAACTGAGTCCCACAATGTTTCAGCAGAAGGAATCGCCTCCTATTTCGGCCATTTACATAACGAGGCTGGTTTAAAGGACACCTCCATTAAAAGAAAGTATTTATCACTGCAATCCTTTTATAAATTTCTGATCTACAAAAATCAAATAACTTCCTCCCCTATTGAGGGGTTGGGACGTAATTTCAAAAAGGCCAAGCGTATTCCAAAAACATTGTCCATCGAAGATGTACACAAGCTATTACTGGCGCCGCAGAACGATTTTGCCCGGTTAAAAAGTGATTTCCGAAAGCGGATATGCATCCGAAACAACGCAATCATTGAGCTTTTATTTTCAACCGGCATTCGAATCGGGGAATTGGTGGGCATACAATTGAAGGATATAAATCTGGAGAGCCAAACGCTGCTTATATTCGGAAAAGGGCGAAAAGAACGGATTTTGTACCTTTCATCGCAGGAGGTCTTGTCTGGCATTAAACAATGGCTTGCCGTCAGGCCCCTGTTCCAGCCTAATTGCGAAGCTTTGTTTTTGAACAAATACGGGGATCAGCTGACCATTTATTCCATAGAGGATATTTTCTACAAATACCGTGACGCTGCCAAAATCAACAACAAAGCCACTCCGCATTATCTCAGGCATACCTTCGCTACGCAGTTGCTGGATAATGGCGCGGACTTGCGATCCGTTCAAGAAATATTGGGTCATTCCAGCGTCAGCACAACCGAAATTTACACCGAAGTTTCCGTCCAGCGCAAAAAAGAGGTCTTGTCCCGCTACAACCCTCGCAACGGACTCACACTGAAATAAACCTCCAAATAACTATGAATTATTTGGAGGTTTTTTTAGATGAGTACTCTTCCAAACGAAGACATCATGAAATTTTATGATAGTCACGATAGCATCTGGCCAGAAGGAGATAATTGGCACAAATATACAAAGGAACAACTAATTAAGTTTGTGAATGTATATATAAATAAAATTAAACCAAAAGGCCATATTGAAATACTTAATGCAGGTTCAGGTGGTAGTACATATAATCTCAAGCATGAAATGCATCATGTAGATATAACAGAAAAGCATATATCTCACTTTAAAAATCATACCGTAGCAAATATTGAAGATATGCCATTTGAAAATAATACATTTGATGTAGCTATTTGTGTCGGGAGTGTCCTTAACTATTGTGATGCAAGCAAGTGTATAAATGAGCTTTCAAGAGTATTATCGCCTAAAGGCTATCTCATTTTGGAGTTTGAGAATAGTTGGAGCATGGAGTTTTATAAAACACCAATACATAAACGATCTTCTGATTTAGCAACGACTAAGTATTTTGGCTCTGAGCATCAATTATGGGTGTATTCCATCAGTTACATCTCACAAATACTAAAACAACACCAATTCAAAATACTGGATTCAAAAAGGTTCCATATCTTAAGTAGCTTTGCATACAAATACTACCAAGATGAAAATAAAGCAGCTAGATTTTGCAAGACAGACCCGTTCTTCAGGCTATTTCCATTTTTATCAAAGAGAAGTCATAATATATTTTTATTTTGTGAAAAAAGATAAGCTGCGTTATTTTCTTTTATTGGTCAGCCAAACTATTATGGCCGAGATAATTGCAGGTGCCAATGCCATATATACATCTGTTTGAACTTTAAATAGCTTTAATACATAGGTTGAAGCTATTACGATCACCACAGGAATAACAATTATGGAGCATACCAGCATCACATATTTAATTGCCTTACTTTTATTAATACTAGCAGGAACAGAACCAGAAGTTGTTTGTGATGAATCGTTATCAGTCAGAGTAGTATTATATTTTACGGGAATACTACTTTTACTTGAAATACTTTCCTGAAAGTCTTTATAGATATTGTCTAGATTACTCCTATATTTTCTCTTCTTTGACTCTTCTGCAAGAAATGGAGCATACCAGTTATAGTAATAAGAATAGTAAATACTTTTCACGATATTATTAACTGTTTCCTTTGATAATGTTCTTATTTCTCCATTAGTCTGCAAATAGAGTTTACAGTTAAACGAGCTTTCGTAGTTATTGTCACCTAATTGCGGCTGAATATAATTAACATCAATGTAACAAAAATTCTCCAAATAAATGAGCTTTTTTAGAAATGCACTCTCTCTATCAACTTGTTTTCCATTATCACGATCACTTATTTCTGTAATCCAATAATCCACTATAAAACGCATTTTTTCAGTAATATAGTTTTTAATTAAGCTAAATACGGGAAAAAACACTGCATTGACTCTGAAATCTTTGCTAAATGTAATATAGTCAAATAGAACGAGTCTATTTTTAGAAAAATAGGCCGTTTCTGAAAAACCAATTACGGTATTGTCCAAATAAACTGCAAACACCATAAATGTAAAATCTTCATTTTCTTTACCGTTATCTATCCAGTATGATATTTCATTACTATTGGTTCTTATTTCCACTGGGGTTTGTTCCTCGTATATCTTTAAAGCTTTTATATAATCCTCATCATCTGCTCTAGTAATTAGTTTTACTTTATAACAGTTTGTTAAAGTATTCAAAGGAACCTCCAAATAATTCATAGTTATTAGGACCTTAGCGGTTGGACTTTTGTATCATTATATCGTATTTTGGAGAGCAAGTTTGTCGGATTTTGTAGAATGGCTCAAAAGAATGGCGATTTCCCAATTAATTGATTTTCATTTGCTGATTTTATTCCAAATCGAGTTTAAAAACATAAAAAAACACTGCTCCAAATCACTCACCAAAACAGTAAATCCTGTTTTGGTGACAACTTGAAGCAGTCTTTGTGTAAACGATAGCAATTGAAATGGAGAGCCTACTCAGGCTTTGCCTTCTCTTTGCCAATAAAGCTTAAACTGGCGCTTTTCCTACCTCACCCCAATGCCGCTTGCTTTCTCTCCATTTCAACCGTCTCCGTCGGCGGCTCCCAACTTTCCAGGAACTCCTCTTCCGCATAGTCGTAGAAACGATCCAAAATAGGCTGGCGGTCATCGGTGAACAATTGGTCGGCGATGGAGGAGGCCAGACGCGGGATGGCAAACTTCAATCCCGATATGGCCGATGCGGACAAGCCGCAGCTGACCATGACGGAATAATTGAAGGCAAATAAGCCGTGCAGGCGCGCTTGCCCCTCTTCATCTCGCCCGGTAAATCCAAAGCCTGGCGTTAAATACGGATGCTCGTCAAGAAGCGGATTGGCGATTTCGGGCGGTGCGCTGTAACGATCGCGCCATCTTGCGATATCTCCGTCAACCAGCCGCAATTCAGACCTAAGCGCAGTATCCGAGACAAGCCCCGTGCTGATTATCAAAAAATCAAACGTATCTACGCCTTTTGGCGTTGTAATCTCTACCCGCTCCCCTTCCTCTCCCGCGCTTGCGGCCCGTCGGGCCTGAAGCCATGGCGAGCCCAGGTGCAGCCTGAAACCCGGCCAAGACGCGGCACGTTGGAAGGTATCATTTGTGGGCGGTTGATTGTATTTGTAGAAATGGGCAATCACCGCATATTTGTCGGCGTCGTTTAAAGCCCGGAACCTTTCAATCATGCCGGAGCCTTCCATTTGGCGGATAGGGTTAATGCGCGGAAGCTCCTTCCGTCTTACGAAAACATGAACCTCCGATGCGCCTGAAGCCAGTGCGACATTCGCATTATCGAAAGCGGAAGCCCCTCCGCCCAATATGGCGATACGCTTGCCTCGCAACCCATCAAAGTCGATAGGCTCAGAGGTATGAGCATACAGATGACGGGGCACATGCTCCGCGATCATAGACGGCACATGCCATTCGCCTCCGCCTTGAATACCTGTTGCCAACACGACTTTCCGCGACAAAATAGTACGTGCGGGGGCACCCGCACCTTCCAGATGCAAACGATGCACGCCATCGCCAAGCGGTTCAACCAGCGTCAGCCTGGTTTCATTTGTCACAGGCAACTTCAGTACCTTTCTGTACCAGCGCAAATAATTCATCCAGTCGCTGCGCGGTATTTTGTCCAGCTGTTCCCAAGCATCCACTCCCTTGCAAGCTTCCAACCAAGCCCGGAAGGTTAGGGAAGGAATGCCTAGATCAATCGACGTGAGCTGCTTTGGAGTACGCAGCGTGATCATCCGGGCGTAAGTCTCCCATGGCCCTTCCATCCCCGCCTCGTTTTCGTCAATGACCAGAACATTCGCAATCCGCTCCCGCATCAGCCCAAATGCCAAACCCAAGCCGCTTTGTCCGCCGCCTACTATTACAACCTCATAGACATGCTCATCCTCATACCTTCGCGGGGCAACCCAATCCGCGCCTCCGTAGGCCAAATAGTCCAAATCCCGTTTCACCGCTATCTCCAGCGCCGCTAACCCTTCATGCTCCGTACCTTCCATTTTCCCGCCCCCTAACGTTATGATCTTCACATCACGTCAGCTTTAGTGACATATTACTTTCATCTTATCTTGTTCGTTCACATTTTTAAATAGCGCAGCCATTTTCTGGTCAATCCAACCAACTCATTTGCAAAGCCATGTGCAAAATGAACAGCATAAACGTTTTGTCTGGCCCGCTTAACTCACTTGTTTATCAGCATGAATCTTTCGTTTACAGCAAAACCAATGTGCGTTACTCTTAAATTATTTGGAAGGAAGTGTTCTCTCTGAGCCTCGTTCGCAGCATTGCCAGCCAGTTTTGGAAATACAAAGCGCTTAGCTCGTTATTCCTGCTCGCTCTTCTATTGGAGGTTGCCTACGGAATTGCAGCGCCTTATAGTTTGAAATTTCTTGTGGATGAAGCCTTTACTCCCAAAAATGTGGAGATGTTTCTGCTCATCCTCGGGCTGCTGCTGGCCGGGGGATTGTTCAGCGTGTTCGCAAACGTGCTGGGCGACTATGCGCTGGGGAAGCTGGGCGGAAAATCGGTGCGAGATCTAAGATTGGGGCTGTTTTCCCATTTACAAAAGCAGTCTCTTCCTTTTTTTCAAAACTATAAAATCGGAGATCTCATTACGCGGTTTTCTTCGGACATGTCGTCCATTGACGGGGTTATACGGGTTACAAGCCCTTTTTTTCTGAGGGAAACTTTAAGTGTAGTGATGGGTTTGACCATGCTGTTTCTTCTGGAGTGGAAGCTGACGCTGGCTGTTATGGCGGGCTCCGTCTTGATGATTGCAGGACCACGGTTGTTGCAAAAACGGGCCGAGTCCGCAAATATGGCGTATAAGGAAGCGCAAGCGCATTTTTCCAACACGGTAGACGAACTGATTAAAGGCTACAAGACGATCAAAAGCCTGCACCTGCGCAATCGAATATTGCTCCAGGGACGCAAGCGAATCCTCGAGCTGTTCAATACGGGCTTCAGGCTGCATATGACAAACGCGTTGATGGAGCGGTTTCCAATGACGGGGCTGCTCGTGCTGAACGGCACGATGATCGGATTCGGAGGGTATTTGATTTTTCAGGATCAGATGAGTATCGGCGAGTTCATCGCTTTTCTGACTCTTTTTATGAGCGTAGGGCAGTCGGGCGCCAACTTGACCTACCTGATGCCCGCCCTGATTGAATCTCATATCAGCTTCAAACGAATTGCGGAAATCATGGAGCAAAAACCATCCGTTCCGGAAGCGGAAAATGCCAGGGAGCTACCCGCCGCCATATCGCGGATATCTTTTAATGACGTAACCTTCGGCTACACCGAGCAATCGGATCAGTTGCGCCGTGTCAATCTGGAAATTCCCGTCGGAAGCTATACGGCGTTTGTAGGCACAAGCGGCTCCGGCAAAAGCACGGCTCTTCAGCTGCTTGCCCGTTTCTACGATCCGCGGCAAGGCTCCATTAAATTTGATCAGCTTGATCTCAAAGAGATCACCGAATCTTCTTTGAGGAGTTATGCCGCGTTGGTCACGCAGGAAACTTTCTTGTTCAATACGACGATTCGGGATAATCTTGGGCCGGAGCCCGATTCCGCCATTTCGGATGTAGAAATGGTTGAAACGGCAAAAAAAGCGCAAATCCACGAGACGATTGTAAGCTGGCCGGACGGCTATGATACCGAAATCCATCATGAAGGAGGAACGTTGTCGGGAGGCGAAAGACAGCGGCTGTCTATTGCCAGAGCTTTGCTGCGCAAACCGAAATTGCTGCTTCTGGATGAAGTTACGGCTGCGCTTGATCCTGTGACCGAAGCGGAAATTAATGCTCTGCTCCTGCAACTTAGAGGGAAACAGACCCTTGTTTCCGTGACTCATCGTTTGGCTTCGATAGAGCATGCCGATTGCATCCATGTGTTCCATAACGGCACGATCGAAGAATCCGGCACCCATCAGGAGCTGATGCTTCTCGGCGGGCGCTACAAAAGTTTATGGGACAAGCAGCACGGCCTGCATCTTTCCCCTGACGGAAGTTCTGCTTCCGTTGACGCGGCCCGCCTGGCAGAGCTTGGCTTTTTCGCCGGAATTGAGCTGGGGCTGCTAGAGGAAATTGCCCGCTCCTTCGCAACGGAAACGTTCAACGAAGGCGATACGGTTGTACGGGAAGGCCAGCAGGGGGACAAATTCTATCTGATCGTTCGAGGCAAATTCGACATTCTGAAGGAAAGCGGAGATGGCGAAAAGATTCGTCTGGCCACGCTGTTGGACGGCGACCACTTTGGGGAAATCGCTCTGCTTCGCAATATCCCGCGCACGGCAACGGTTATGGCCGCTGCCCCTTCGGTGCTCCTGTCCATCAGACGCGAGGCATTTAACAGGCTGATTTCCGCCCAGCCACAAATCCGCACGATGCTGGAGCAATCGCTCGAAAAACGCTCTTAAAGCACTTATAAAAATGGGCCCTGCCCCATTCATGACAAATAGGCTGTCCTCCCTTGGGAATAGGCAGCCCTTTTCGTTTAATTGCACGTTTTCTCTTATCACTCATGTTTATGTTTGTTACTCATCTTTTACGCCAAACCCGGCGGCGTTCAGCGTATGCCGGAGAAGCTCCTTTAATTCAAGATGCTGCAGCTGCTCCACAATGGACACGATGGAGGGATCAGCACCCTTTTTTTGCTGCAGAGTGATTAAATCCACAAATGAAGAAGGCGTCCATCCGCTCTCATCCCGGTATTCACGCAAAAGAGTGATGCTTTCCCCTTGAATACCGGCTTGAAATTCGCCGTATTCCTTTAACCAATGCGCTACGGCGCTCTTCACCTTTTCCTTGGCGGGATGGCGTCCAGCCTGCATAAACCAATATTTGCTGTTGCCAAAATCCCGTTCCATCCGATGCATCAGGCCGTGCCAATAGCCTCCTGTCGCATCAAATTCGATTTGCTGCGCATAGGAATGCGAAGCATCCAGGCTGTCATTCAGCAGATAAAGCCCCGCCATCAGGGCTTTAATGACGGTCTCCTCTTCCCTTGCGCCCCAGTCCAGTTCTCGTATTCCAGCCTCCAGCTCCCTATCCCATACATGAAGCGGCGACAAGCGAGGGGCTTCCTCCCGCTGCATTAGTCGGTCTACAATCTCATTCAGCTTTTGGTCCATTTGTTTCGCGGCCTCCTTTGTTTGGCGTCAAATCCATAAACTCCGGTTCGTTTATTGGAAGTGTACCATAACTTGGGCACATTGCGTTTATTGTGATACAAATCATAACAGCCTTTTCCAGCTTGTATATAATGAAGTTCCCATAGACGGGACAATCCAATCACAACTTACCTAAGGCGGTGACAGAATGACAACCAAACAAGTAGAGACCGAAAGCTTTACATTTGAAGATATGAAAAAGATATCGCGCAGCAAGCTGGGCAATTCTGTACCAATCGAGCTATATCGGGCAATTCGTTTAATCGGGATGTATCAGGGTTTGCCAATGAAGGGCAGAGCAACAACCTTTACGTTGGGCCGTAAAATCGGAGAAAGCTTGCCGGTGAATTCGGCGGAGGAACTGCTGGATTTGTTCCGTGAGCTAAAAATCGGCGATCCCGAAATCGTAAGCAACGACGGAAACAAAATGCATATCGCCGTACATGATTGCTTTTGCGAAGGACTGCCGGAAATCAGCGGAAATTTGGTATGCGACCTGGAAGGCGCAATCATGGAAGGCGCTTTGAGCAAGCTCTACAATAAACGCGTATCCGTACGTGAAATAAAGTGCAATGTGAATGGAGACGATTGCTGCGAGTATGAAATCCGCTTCTAGGGCATGTTTGCAAACATACCCTAGCGTCATCCAATACGCAGAAGCAGGAGTTTACCGTTCCATTTCTCTCTGCTTCTGCTGCCTTACAGGGTCAAAGGATGCTCACCATGTTCAAATCCCGGTTTTTGGCCAGGTCCATAAAGAAGCCGTCGCTCTCTACAATAGGATGAACAGGGTCCTCCCGTTTTACGCAAATAATTCGGGCCTCCCCGCCATTGGACAAGCTGACCCGGTTGCCGATCAGCGTCTGCATCAACCGATCCATAAACGCAATGGATAACTCGGGGTCGAGCTTGCCGTAAGCATCTCTATTCATTTCCTGAAGCACCTGGTAAAAGGGAACCGCGCTTTTGTAGGGACGCTTCGAAATCATCGCATGAAACACATCCGCAATAGCTACGATTTTGCCAAAGAGGTGAATATCACCGCCTTTTAAACCATGGGGATAACCGCTGCCGTCCATCCGCTCATGATGCTGAAGCACGGCAAGCGCCTGCCGTTCCGTAATATCCGGACATCTTGTCACCAATTCGTAGCCGTATTCCGGATGACGCTTGATGCAGGCAAACTCCTCATGACTTAATGCCCCGGTTTTGTTCAGAATACTCCCGGGAATTCGCACTTTGCCGATATCATGCAAAAAAGCCGCCATAGTCAATTCATCCAATTCCTTGCCGGTCATGCCTTGGCTTTGGCCGATCAGCCGGCTGAACAGAGCTACGCCTACACTATGACGAAACGTATAGTCATCATTTTGTTCCAGATAAACCAACGCCTGCCCCAGATTTGCACAATGGGTCAACTCCCCGATCAACGGTACCAGCCTGTCGCGAATACCCGTTAATCCAAGCTTTCCGCACTGGCGGGCTTCTCCGAACACCTCTTTTATTTCCTGTACGGCCTCGTCCAACAAAGCGCGGAACTTGGCTTCCTCGACATCGCATGCCAATAGCTGGACTCTTTGCCCGCAAAGCAGGTCAATATCTCGTCTGCTCAGAATCGAAAAAGCGGGAATCAGCATAACGTCATATCGATTATAGATTGGCTTTTTTACCCTCTTCCCAACAAAAGAAACCTGGCGCAATCGCGCATCCTTCATAACCGCCCCCGCTTTCTGCTGTCATGTCGGGCCGCATACCGCCCGCGGCACAGCTTGAGCTTTTCCAGAAGATCAATCATCTATTGCACAAACAACGCATCTGAGGAACTAACGATTTAAGACTTTTGCACCATAAAGATTACTATGGCGCGCATTTTTTGTCGAATTGCAAATGGATACGGCGGGATTGCGTTCCCATCATTTGAAGGCAGTATTCCGTTCCTTTCAACGATAATAATCATCATTTCAACCCTCTAGTTTCATAATCTCCTCTCATATCGATACAATCTATCATATTTTTCCATTTTTTACTTTGCAAATCAGGGCGGATTTTAGGTAATATCTTAGTTATCAACTTCAATACATTAAGGAATAGATAATGACACAGCAAAATTGGTTCCAGCAAGAGCAGACGTGGAGCTTCATCAGCCATGAGTTGAGAACTCCTCTTAATTCCATAATCGGCTATGCGCAAATGATGATGGACGACACGCAGCATCGTCTGCCGGAGGCCCAGCTTCGGCGCGTTTCTACTATTTTGAAGGCGGGCCGCCACCTGCAAGATTTGCTCAGCCGCATGTCGCGGTACGATTCGGCTCTGCAGGACAACGAGATTCAGGAGCAAGAAGAAATCGACCTGCTGCAATCCGTAAGAAGCGCAATCGCGCTTATTAAGCCAATCGCCCGGCAAAAAAACATTGTTATCCATAACACCCGCTCCGCCCAAAGCATCATCATAGCGGGCAGTTCATCCGCCCTTGACCAGATTATTCTCAATTTGCTGGACAACGCCGTCAAATATAATCGCAACAACGGTTCAATCGCGATTTCTTACGAGATTGATCGTCTTTTTGTAACCGTATCCGTGAAAGATACCGGGATCGGCATCCCGGAAGACCAACTGGATCATATTTTCAAACCCTTCTATCGCATCAAGGATAACAAAGAGACCTGTACGGGGTCCGGCATCGGACTTGCTGTCGTGCAGCAGTTCGCGTCATTTCTGAATGGAACCGTTGGCGTCACAAGCTCAAAAAATGATGGCAGCATGTTTTGGTTTACACTTCCTCTGAAGAACTCAACATCCTAGAGCGTGTCCTAAAACTCCGAAGGAGCCTTGTCCTAGCTCCATAGCCGCATAATAAATGACACTTTTAAAAATCGAGAGGCTGGACAACATGTTGAAAACCCGTGTAATCATTGCAGATGACGACGAGGATTCTTTGGACATACTTGGGTTTTATGTGCGGCAGCATCCTGATTTTTGTATCCTTGACAGTTGCAGGGACGGTGAGGAATTGCTAAACTCCATCCTGTCCAGACAACCCGACGCGGTGCTGCTCGACATCCAGATGCCCAACATGAGCGGGATGGAGGTCATAGCCAGGTCGCTGAAAATCAAGTCGGACCTGCTGTTTGTTTTCATTTCAGGTTATGAGCAATACGCTATACAAGCCTTTGACCTGTCAGCCGTCGATTATATTCTGAAGCCTCTGGAAAAGTGGCGTTTATTCGCCGCTCTGGCGAAGGTTAATAAAGCAAGAAAACTGCAGGCTGAGGTCCCGCTCATCAAGCTTAATCAGAGGATATATATCCGGGACAACAATCATCATTACTATATCAATCCCGATGACATTATTATGGTCGAAAAAATAAGCGGGAAATGCGAGATCACGACCGTCTCCAAAAGCTACACCGCCTCCCAAAATATTAGCGAGCTGCTCAAGCTGCTGCCGGAGGATGCTTTTTTCCTGTCCCATCGCTCTTATATCATTAATATTCAAAAGGTTTCCCATGTTACGGCTGCAAACCAAACCTACATCGCCCATTTTGCCCAAACCTCCAAATACGCCCACATCTCCAAGCTCAAATTCGATGAGCTGCATCGGCGAATGAATCCCCTGCCGTAAGACATCCCGCCCGTCTTTCCGTCTACTGCGCCAACCAAACAGCAAGCAGGAGTGACCGCGAACAAGAGTCACAGAAGACCGGGAATGCCGCTTTCTGCAAGGGGCGGCATGTCTCGGGCTCTCCCTCCTTTATTCTTTTTTCATAAAAATCTCCAAAACGTGGAATGGTAATGTAGTGGTTTTTTACATTATGATCCATGGGGGATTCAGGAATGGATTTAGATCAGGAAAAAATGCAAAATCATGTCCATAAGCTGGCGCTGGAGCATGAGCCGCGAAACAAGCGCACCTCATCGGGCATGCTGGCGCGCATGATGGTGAACGATATAAGCGAGCTGCGGCGTTTTATCGCCGAGCTTCAGGAGCAGCGCGGCTTGTACCAGCAGCCGGCAGAGGAATGGCTGCTTGATCACGCCGAGTTCGTGGAATCGGAGCTGGCCGGAATCGGCCTTGAGCTGGAGCAATTCCACACCAGAGGGCTGCCTGCCGTCAACCATGGAGCAGAACCCCGCATCTCCGCCATTTGCCGCGATTATCTGGAGTATTCGGATGGGGAGCTGATCGAAGAAACCTTCGCTTCCTACGTCCGCTATTATCAGGAAATTGCCGTATTAACGTCGGCAGAAACGTGGCTCCTCCCGCTTTTTCTGAAGATGGAGATTATAGGCCGATTAACGATGCTGATCAAGCCGCTTAAGGAGCGGAGGGATATTGAGCGCCAGGTTGAGCGGATGCTGTCTGGCATTCCCGAAGCGGAGCTTTCGCCGGAACGCTTCAAAGCCGCATTGGATGAAGCAAATATCGAGCTGCCCTTGTCGGGCGCCATGATCGTCCACCTTGTCCGGCATTTGCGCGAGCACGCGGAGGACTCCGCCCATGTTGGCGAATGGCTGGTTTGCAAGCTGGATAACGCAACCGAAGATCTGGACTCCATTTTGTCATATGAATATCGGCTGCAAGCGGAATATCAAGCCAGCATCGGCAATGCCATCGGCAGCTTGCGCAAGCTTTCCCGTTGGCTATGGAGCGGACTCTTTGAAGAAATCAGTATGATAGAGCACACGCTGCGGACAGAAGCCGCCAGCGATTATCCCAAGCTGGACAGCGCCAGCCGGCATACCTTGCGTTGCCGCGTCGAAAAGCTGGCTGCCGCCATGGGGGTGCCGGAAAATCTGGTTGCCTCCCAGGCCGTTGAGTTAGCCGATGATTCCTTCATGAAGAGCAAGGCGGATGAAAACAGCTCCGTTATGCCGCCACGGAGCGCTTATGCGGCTTATTATCTGCTGGACCCTCGCGGCATGACCGCGCTTAGGGCGGCGCTAAAGCAATGCGGCAAAGCCCGCAGGCTGCCGGAGGCTCGCCTGAGAGGACGGGCCGGCGCTCTCTATATGCAGCTTCTTTTTATCGCCACGGCGGCTGCCATGGTGTGCTTTGCTCTATTTATCGGAACAGCCGATTCCGGCACTCCGCTGCTATGGGCGTCAGCCCTGCTGCTCCTGATCCCGGCAAGCGAGTGGGGCGTAGCCGCCACCCATTGGCTGATCGAATGGCTTGCTAAGCCGATTCGACTCCTGCGTTATGATTTTTCCAAAGGCGTTCCGGCCGAGGCGGCAACCATGGTGGTCATTCCCGTTATCTGGAGCCGGCCCGATCATGTATTGGCTACGATGGATCGTCTGGAGCAGCATTATCTCGGCAATCGGGATCCGCATATCCGGTTTGCCGTACTCAGCGACTTTCGGGATGCCCCGCAGGAGACAACAACCGAAGACGGCGAAATTCTGAAGCTGGCGCAGTCTGAAATCGATCGGCTGAATCGCGAGCATGCCGACGTGTTCCATCTGTTTCACCGCCGCAGGCAATGGAATGATGCAGAGCGGGTCTGGATGGGCTGGGAGCGTAAGCGCGGCAAGCTGGAGGAGTTCGCAAGACTGCTGGAGGGCGAAGCAGAAACCAGCTTTGACACGACGACCGGGAACGGCTCCGCTCTACGCGACATTGTCTACATTATTACACTGGATGCGGATACCCGGCTGCCGCTGGAAAGCGCGCAGCGCATGATCGGCGCGATCCATCTGCCCTATAACCGACCGCGTCTGAACAAAAGCGGCACCCGTGTCGTGGATGGCTACGGCGTGCTTCAGCCCCGTATCGGCATGACTTACGAAAGCGCGCAGCGCTCCCGGCTATCCTCTCTCTACGCCCATGAGGCCGGACTTGATCCCTATGCCTTTTCGGTATCCGATCCTTATCAGGATGCCATGGGGCAAGGAATCTTTACGGGCAAAGGCATTTTTGACCTGGCCGTATTCCGGCATATGCTGGACCGGCGTTTTCCCGAAAACCGGGTACTCAGCCACGATTTGCTGGAAGGCGGATTCCTGCGGGCCGGCTTGTTGTCGGATATTGAGCTGATCGACGATCATCCCCCTACCTTTCTGGCTCATCAAAAAAGGCTGCACCGGTGGATTCGGGGAGATTGGCAGCTTCTGCCCTGGCTAAGCCGCGTTGCCCGCAACGGCAAGGGAGAAAAAGCAGCCACCCATCTGTCGCATCTGACGCGATGGCATATTGCCGACAATCTGCGCCGCAGCCTGCTGCCGCCTGTCCTGCTCGCGCTGCTGCTCGCCGCTCCGCTGCTGCCTGGCCATACCCTGCGCTGGACCGCGGTGGTGCTGCTGACAACGCTGCTGCCCTTTATTCGCGGGCTGCTGAACCGCCATACTTGGCTGAATCCTACAGGCTTGCTTCGCACGTTAGCCCATGCTGTTTTGACGTTAACAACGCTTCCTTACCAAAGCGCGATGGCGCTTGACGCCATTCTGCGTACACTGTACCGTCTCACGGTTTCCAAGCAACGCCTGCTTGAATGGACCAGCCAAGCGGAAGTGGAACGGGCCAGCACCGGAAAGGGCATACCCCCGATGGGGGGCATGACGGGAGGTTACGCTCTGAGCGTTCTTATGGCGTGGAGCGCATTATCGGCTAACGATCCTTATGCCAGAGCTCTGGGGCTAACGCTCGCCTTGCTCTGGTGCGCCGCTCCCTTTGCCATCCTGTGGCTGGACAAAGCTCCAAAGCTATCAGAACCCGCATTTGAGGGGCAGGAAAAGGAAGCTTTGCACAAGCTGTCCCGAGATATCTGGAGCTTTTACGAGGATTACGTGACCGCCGGAGACAACTGGCTCCCGCCGGACAATGTGCAGATTGAGCCCGACAAAGGCGTCGCGCACCGAACGTCGCCCACCAATATCGGCATGTATGCGGCCTGTGCGCTGGCCGCGAGGGATTTTGGCTTTATCGACACGGAAGGATTAGTAGAACGGCTTGAGCGTACGGTAACCACGATCGAGCGTATGGAAAAATGGGAAGGCCATCTCTACAACTGGTACGACACGCAAAGTCTGGCGCCTCTGAATCCGGTCTATGTCTCCACTGTGGATTCCGGCAATTTTGTCGCTTCGCTGATGGCCGTTAGAGAAGGGCTGTTGGAATGGCTGCGCGCGGATTGGCGGGGAAGAGCGGAAGGCGACCTCACGCGCGGCGAGGAGACTCGTTCGCGATGGAAAAGCGGCAAATTCGAGGTTGCTTTTGCGGCAGAGCTGGGCCTTGGCAATGGAACGAAGCATAACGGCGGCGCCCGGGAAAAAGCCGCTCTCATGGCGCGGGGAAGTTCACTGGCGGAGCGGATCGAGGCTTTGATCCGCGCCACCGACTTCCGTCCGCTGTACGATACGTCCACTAACCTGTTTGCGCTGGGGTATCATGTCGAACGCCGGACACGGGACGACGTGTTATACGATCTGCTGGCGTCGGAAGCCAGACAAGCCAGCTTTGTAGCGATCGCGCTGGGCCAGGTTTCGGTGGCCCACTGGAATGCGCTGGGCAGGACATTGACCAAAGCGGCCGGACAGCCCGTTCTGCTCTCCTGGTCGGGGACCATGTTTGAATACCTGATGCCTTGGCTGCTGATGAAAACCTACCGTCGAAGCATCTGGGACAGCACCTACCGGGCTGTCGTCTCCCGGCAAATTCAATATGCCGCGGAGCGCAATGTGCCGTTTGGCATATCGGAATCCGGCTATTCGGCATTTGACCACGCCATGAACTATCAATATCAGGCCTTTGGCGTTCCGGGTCTGGGCTTCAAGCGCGGACTGGATCAGGATCTGGTGCTGGCGCCGTATGCGACGATTATGGCGCTGCCTTTTGCCCCTCGGGAAGGATTGGCGGCTTTGAAGGGCATGGAGGGGCTTGGAGCGAGGGGGCAATACGGCTTCTATGAAGCCATCGACTTTACTCCGCGAAGATTGCGGGATGGCCGCAGCCACTCCGTAGTCCGCAGCTTTATGGCCCATCATCAAGGCATGAGCCTGCTGACGTTGGCAAATCTGCTCCTGCCCCATACCATGATCGAGCGGTTCCACCGCAACAAGGAGGTGCGCTCCGCCGAGCTTCTGCTTCAGGAGCGAGTGCCGCGCCGTTCCCGAATGATTCGGCATCCTGCGATGCATCGCTCACTTCCGAGCCGTGAGGGGCAGAAGCTTCAAGAAGAGCCGGCGCGCGAATTTTCGTCTCCTCATACCGAAATACCGGAGACGGCTGTATTGTCCAACGGGGTATTCAGCACGGTCGTTACGGCAAGCGGGAGCGGCTTCAGCAGTTGGGAGGGCATGTCGCTTTCGCGTTGGCGCGAAGAGCCGACAACGGATCCTTGGGGAAGCTACGTCTATATCCATGAGCCATCCTCCGGCAAGCTCTGGTCGCCCTCCTACCAGCCATGCCGAACGGAGTCCCAGGGACAAAAGGTTACGTTTGAACCGGACAAGGCTTCCTTCCTGCAGGTTTGCAACGATGTGGAGAGCGTCATGGATGTTTGCGTCTCCCCGGAATGCAATGCCGAGCTGAGACGAATTACCTTGACTAATCGGGGCTCCGAAACCAAAGTGCTGGAAGTAACGACGTTTATCGAGCTGGCTATGTCGAACCCGATAGCCGACGACGCGCATCCCGCGTTCAGCAAGCTATTTATCCGAACCGCCTATGACGAGCGCAGCGGCTGCCTTGTCGCCAGCAGGCGCAAGCGTGAAGCCGACGAACGCGAGCTATGGGCCGCCCATCTGCTGACCGCGGAGGGCCAAACGCTCGGCAATGCGGAATTCGAGACAGACCGCGCGGCCTTTATCGGACGCGGGTTTCGGCTGAATTCGCCGCAATGCATCGCCTCGCGGCTAAAGGGCAAAACGGGCTCCGTCGCCGATCCCGCTTTTGTCATGCGCCGCCGGATACAGCTGTCGCCCGGCGAAAAAGCGTCGCTGTACGCGGTCACCTCCGTGGCGTCATCCCGCGAGGACGCAGTGGAGGGCTCGGCTCGCTTGGCCAAGGGGCCGTCCGCGGAGCGCACCTTCCAGCTGGCATGGACGCGCAGCCGGATCGAGCTGCGCAGCCTCGGGCTGGAGCTTGGCGATGCTTACGCCTTCCAGCGTCTCGCCGCGCAAGTGCTCTATACGCCGCCGCTTGGCAAATGGCGCAAAGGAGCCATTATCCACAACGTCAAAGGCCAGTCCGGTCTGTGGTCGTTCGGCATCTCGGGCGACAGGCCTGTTGTGGGAGTAACCATCGACAACCGCAGCCACTTGCCGTTTATTATCAAGCTGCTGACCGGTCATGAATATTTGCGCCGTCTCGGCTTGTCCTTCGATCTCGCCATCCTTAACCTGTCGGAGAGCGGCTACCACCGCCATCTGCAGGAGGCTTTGCTCCGCGCCGTCGAGCATGGCGTCGACCGGTTTGGCGCGGGTGCCGCAGGCATTCATGTGCTTCCCGCCGACACCATGAGCGCCGAGGACGTGACGCTGCTCAAGGCGGTCTCCCGCCTTATGCTGCGAGCGGGCGGGCCCAGCCTGGCCGGGCAGCTTCGCACGCCGCGCAGGCAAAGCCAAGACGCGGGCAAGCCGCTCCAAGGCTCCAGACAGGCGGCGGATTCCGCTGAAGCGGAAGCAGTCAGCGCAGCCGCTGCCAGAACTGTCGGAGGGACGGCAGCGGATCGTTTGGCGGCTGCTCCCGATTCTTCCGCAGCGGCTGCAATCTCGCGGCTTGAAGTGACCGCTACTGCTGCGGCAAGCTCAAGCAGCTCGGGCGGCGCCTCTGCTGCCCGGACGGCTGACTCGCTCGCCGAGACTTCAGCAGCAGGCGCTGCAACAAGCTTAAGCGGTTCCGTCGCCGCTGCCACCGGAACGGCTGACTCGCTCGCCGAGACTTCAGCAGCAGGCGCTGCAACAAGCTCAAGCAGCTCGGGCGCCTCTGCTGCCCGGACGGCTGACTCGCTCGCCGAGACTTCAGCAGCAGGCGCTGCAACAAGCTTAAGCGGTTCCGTCGCCGCTGCCACCGGAACGGCAGGCTCGCTGGCCGAAGCTGCGGCACAATTCCGCAGCCAGCTTATGCTTGAGCCTGGCGAGGTTCAATTCTATAACGGCTGGGGCGGGTTTTCGCGGAATGGGAAGGAATATACAATGCTCATCGAGAGCGACCGCCACTTGCCCGCTCCATGGATCAACGTACTTGCCAATCCGACCTTCGGAACACTGATTTCCGAGCTTGGAACGGGCTATACGTTCTGGCGCAACAGCCGCGAATGCAAGCTCACGCCATGGAGCAATGACCCTGTCCTCGACCCCCCAGGCGAGCTTGGTTACCTTCGCGACGAGGATACGGGCGAATACTGGACCATTACGCCCGGCCCTGGACGCAATCCCTACCCGTACCGGGTGACCCACGGGCAAGGATACTCCGTTTTCCGGCATGAGCGGAACGGCGTTGCCCATACCTTAACGACATTTGTGCCGCTGAAGGACCCTGTCAAAATAATGACGCTGCGTCTGCTCAATACCTCTCCGGAGGTCCGACAGCTATCTGTTACCTACTATGCGGAATGGGTCATCGGGGTTAAGCGTCAAGGCAATGCGTCTTTTATCTCTACGCATTGGCATGAGGAAGCGGGCCTTCTGACGGCGCGCAATCACTATCAGGAGACGTTCCGCGAGGCAACGCCTTTTCTCGGCATTTACCGGGAAGCGTCCAACGGCGAAAGGACTGAAAACACCCCTTCCGCGATTCGAAGCGGCGACGATCTATCCTGGACGGGCGACCAGAGTGAATTTATCGGGCGAAACGGCAGCGTTGAGCAACCAGCGGCGCTAAGCCAGCCGCGGCTCGAAAAAAGGTCCGGCGCCTGCCACGCCAGCTGCGGCGTCATTCAGCGGAAATTGACGCTTGAGCCCGGAGAAGAAGTCGATGTCAGGATTTTGCTGGGCTGCGCCGAATCGGACGAAAAGGCTGTCCAGTTGGCCCAAACGTACAGCAGCGCCTCCGTTTGCAGGGAAGCGAGGAAGGAAACCGATGCTTACTGGCAAGAAACTCTGGAACAAATCACCATTGAAACGCCGTCTGCTGAAAGCAATATTTTGCTGGGAGGCTGGCTGCTGTACCAGTCATTGGCGTGCCGGATGTGGGCGCGTTCCGCTTTCTATCAAGCGGGCGGAGCCTACGGCTTCCGCGACCAGCTGCAGGATTCGCTGGCGCTTCTGCACAGCAGACCGGAGCTGACGAGGCGGCAAATTCTGCTCAATGCCGCTCATCAATACGAAGAGGGCGACGTGCAGCATTGGTGGCATCAGGAAACGGAGCGCGGCATCCGCACCTTGTTTTCGGACGATCTGTTATGGCTGCCCTATTCCGCATCGCGATATATCGAGCAAACCGGAGATGACGCCATTCTGGACGAAATCGTACCGTTTCTGACCAGTCCTCCCTTGCGGGAAGGAGAACATGAACGGTATGAGGAAACGGTCGTTTCCAAACAGGAAGCCACGTTGTTCGAGCATTGCCGACGTGCGATTGAGATGGCGCTCAGCCGCATGGGCGAACATGGCTTGCCGCTAATCGGCGTTGGCGACTGGAATGACGGCATGAATCTTGCCGGAGCGGCTGGACGAGGCGAAAGCGTATGGCTGGGGTGGTTTCTGTATGAAGTAATGGACCGGTTCTCCGAGCTGTGCCGCAATAGGGGCGACAACGGGCTTTCTGTTCGTTATGAGCAGGCTCGCCAGAATCTCTCTGCATCTCTGCAGGAGCATGCCTGGGACGGCAATTGGTATCGAAGAGCCTTTACCGACACCGGCACCTGGCTGGGCTCCGTCTATAACGAGGAATGCCGCATCGATGCCATTGCCCAGTCCTGGTCGGTCATATCGGGGGCGGCTCCAAGGGACCGCGCCTTGCAGGCCATGCAATCCTTTGATCGGGAGCTGGTTGACCGGGAGCTTTCGCTCATCCGGCTGCTGACGCCTCCTTTCGACCGGACGGAGCCAAGTCCCGGTTACATTCAGGGCTATCCGCCCGGCATTCGCGAGAATGGAGCGCAGTATACGCACGGGGTCATCTGGAGCATCATCGCCTGGAGCAAGCTTGGCCGGGGCGACAAGGCCTTCGAGCTGTTCCGCATGCTGAATCCCGTCAACCATACGCGGACCGACCAGGAAGTGCGCAAATACGTCGGCGAGCCTTACGTCATGGCGGCGGATGTCTATACGGCGGACCCCCACCACGGCCATGCGGGCTGGACCTGGTACACCGGCGCTTCCGGCTGGATGTACCAAAGCGGCATTGAGTGGATTCTGGGCTTGCAGCGCCGAGGAGACCGGCTTTACGTAAATCCTTGCATTCCCGACGAGTGGCCGGGCTTCAAGGCCACCTATCGTTTTGGGAAAACGGTGTATTCCCTCTCCTTCCGGCGTGACGGAGCAGAGAGCGCCTCCTTGCAAGCGGGACCGGACAGCTATATTTCCCTTAGCGATGACGGCGCGGAGCACCACATCGACATAGGACTGTCACTTCCAAAAAGAGGCTAGTCCGCACAAGCAACCCCTGTATTTGACCAAAGTACGCATGACATGACAAGCACACGTCACATGACGATGCCAAAAAAGCCGGCATATGCTGTAAACCAGCATATTGTCGGCTTTTTAACAAGATTATTTCGCGCTCCGCCATAAGCTCTTCGGCCCCGCCCTATATCCCTTTACTCCCGCCGTAATGCTCTTGGTATTGGCTCGGCGTCAGATTGGCGTATTTTTTGAAGATGGCAATAAAATATTTGTAATCCTTAAATCCCACCTTTGCCGCAATTTCATATACCTTGGCTTCCCCGTCGTTCAGCAAATCCATCGCGCATTGAATGCGGTAACGGTTCAGAAAGTCATTAAAGGTGTACGAAGTTTCCCGCTTAAACACGGCGTTGAGATAAGAGGCGCTGACCCCAAGCTCTGTGACCACGTCCTGGATGCCGATTTTTTCACTGTAACGATTCTGTACGTAACGAATCATTGCCCCCACATGCCGCGACGACTTGCCGGGCATGCGCAGCACCGACGCCAAACTCTCGCCCTGCTCCTCCTCGGCCGCATGCATCCGCGCATACCTTCTCCGCATCTCAACCTGGCTCTTTGCCCGCTCCAAGGCAGCCAGCAGCTGATCCTGTTCCAGCGGTTTCAACAGATATTCCGTTACGCCAAGGCGTATAGCCTCTTTTGCCAGTCGAAACTCATCATAGCCCGACAAAATAATATAGCTGCAAGCCGCCTCGCCCAAGCTCGCCTCAATCATGGAGATCCCGTCCAGCAGCGGCATATTGACATCCACGATTACAATGTCCGGCTGCAGCTCCTTGATTCCCTGACAGCCCTCCAGCCCGTTGCTCGCCTCCCCTACAACGACGCATCCGGCCTCCAGCCAGTCAAAGGTATAGCGAAGACCCTTGCGGATCATTTCTTCATCCTCTACGAGCAGAACCTTATACATCCTCTTCCTCCCTCCGATACGGAACGGCAAAGGTAATGACCGTCCCCTCGCCAAGCAAGCTCTCTATTTCAATACCATAGCTTTCCCCGTAAAGAAGACCTAACCTCCGGTGCAGATTATGGAGTCCGATATGCTCCGCCTGGTTGTCCTGCGAGGTCATGATTCTTCTCACCTCCAGCAGTCGTTCCGGACTCATGCCGCCCCCATTATCCTTAACCTGAATGATCATATCCTTTTCCTGAATCCATCCCGTCACAGTTATATCAACAACCTCGCGCTGCCTGTAGCCGTATTTAATGCTGTTTTCAATGACAGCCTGCAGCATCAGCCGGGGAACCAATGCCTTTTTGGCGTCCTCCGTCACTTCCTCGAAGTAATTGAGTCTATCCTTAAAGCGCATCTGCTGCAGCTTCATATACCCCGCTATATAGCTCAAGTCCTCGCCAAGCACAACCAGACCGCCGTCATTGCTGATACTGTAGCGCAGATGCCGCGAGAGAGTCAGCACAATATCCTGCGCCAGCTTGTTGTCCACCACAATGGCATAACGAAGCGTCTCCAGCACATTAAAAATAAAGTGGGGATGAAATTGCGACTGAAGATGTTTGACTTCGATCACCCGGCGCAAATCTGAAAGCTGCTCGTTTTTGTCCATCAGCTCATTGAGTCTCCGAAGCATAATATTGAACTGGTTGGCCAACGTCTCAAACTCGTCTCCGGAGCCTGAGCCAATAAAGACATATGACTGCATATTGCCCGATTGAAGCTCGCGAACCGCATACAGCAGCTTGTCGACGGCTCGGGTCTGGCGATTTGAGAACAACCGGGCGGTATATTGAATTAGCAGCCAAAGCAGCAGGCTCGCCAGCGCAAAAAAGACGCCAAGAGATAAATATGCGGCATGATTCCAGCGTACCGCGCTTAACGTATAAATGCGCCATTCCGGAGTTGGCACCGCCGTTTCGTTGCTGTAATATTTCCAGTCCCCGATCCAGACATAACCGCCGGAGTCCCTGCTGAGACTGTATTTGTTCATTAAGCCGCGCACCACATTATTGGTAGTGGCGATAACCGTACGGTAGCGATCCGTCACAAAAGCAATTTCATTATTTTGCACAAAAATGAGCTTCTGAAAATCCTCCTCATACAATTGGTAGATCAGGTAGCCGCCCCCGCCCGTTATTTCATGGGCGAAGGTGTATGCCGTATACCGGTCGTGAGAAAACCGGATATGATTGGTTTCCGCCAGCTCCGAAAGTCCCTGACGCCTCATGCGCGAAGCAAGCGACTGAAGCGCCGCGTCCGTTGAATAGGAGCTGTAATTGGCCGACGATGCCAGCATGTCTCCCTCTGCGCTTACAATATGCATGATGCTTTTGACCTTCTGCCGGTTGTTGAAATCATAGAAGCGTTCGAATACGGCTGGCCCGTTGCGGCGCGACTCCGCAAATTCCCGGACTTCATCGGATGCCGCCACCACATTCATCTCTTTATAATAAGCTCCGTACACTTCCTCCAACGAAGCTTTGATCATCCTGCCCGCTTCTTGCGTCTGGCTGATTAACAAATAACGGTTGTTCAAAATCGTAAATACAAAGAACAGAATAAAGAGGATCAGGATCGGCGCAAATGTGTGCAGCAAAAACATGCGGCGAAGAGAATCCTTGAAGCTGAGCTTTGACATCGGCCATCATTCCTCCATCTGCGGGTGTGGCTGGAGGTTTTTCCAGCGTAGGCATAGTTGAACGGACAAGCTACATAAAGCCGCAAAAAACCGGAGCCCGCGTAGGCGGGACCGGTCCTGCTTGTTGCCAGACATGTAGGAATGGCGGGAATATGGCTGCAAGGCTACATGGTAACCTCTTTTTTGCCGGAAAGCTTGAAGAACAGAAGCAGCGATATTACCGTAATTGCGGTAAGCAGCGTAGAGAGAGCTGCCGCTACCCCGTAGTTGCCTCGAACGACCTCGGTGTATACCGCCACCGTCATCGTCCGGGTATTGCCCGTATAAAGAATGATGGAGGTGCTAAGCTCCGTAATAATGCTGATCCAGCTGATGATGGCTCCTGCAAAAACGCCCGAAATCATCATCGGCACCGTTATTTTGAAAAAGGTCCTCATAGGGGAGGCGCCCAGACTGATCGCAGCCTCCTCGATACTGTCATTGACCTGATGCAGCACGGCAGCGCTTGACCGAATCGTATAGGGCAAACGCCGGATTACAAAAGCGATAATGAGAATAACGATTGTCCCGCTTAACACAAACGGCTGTTTGTTGAAGGTGACTAAAAGCGCAATCCCGAGAATGGAGCCGGGAACGATATACGGCAGCATCGTAAAGGTGTCCAGCACATTGGCTGCGGCCCCTTTGCGTTTGACCGTCACATAAGCAATCAGCACGGCCGCAAACGTAATGATCGCAATCGTGATCCCCGCCATCAAAAAGGTGTTGTAAATGGAATCTCCCACCTTCGTGAAGGCAGCGCGGTAGCTGTCCAGCGAGTAGCCATCCACGAATATTTTGCCTGAGGTTTTCAAAAAGGATGTGTACGCAACGTATGCCTGCGGCATCATAGCCAGCAAGGTGAACAGATAGACGTAGGCATGTGCCGCGATATTCGCGATTCCTTTCAACTGTTTCGGTTCGATTGGATTCAACGCGCTCATACTGTAGGATTTTCGGTTTGCCACAAACTTCTGCAATAGAAACACCGCCGTTGCAAACAAAACAACAATGACGCTGATCGCCGCCGCAAACCCGTCGTCTCCGCCTACCTCGCTAATAAACTCGTTGAAGATCAATACCGGTACCGTTCGGAAGCCCTCACCGATCAGCATCGGGGTTCCGAAGTCGGCAAATGCGCGCATAAAGACCAGCAAGCCGCCTGCCAGAAGCGTAGGCGTAATTAAGGGAACGAGAATTTTCCACATTTTCTTAAGCCCTGTGCAATTCATGCTCTCCGCGGCTTCCATAAGCGAATTGTCCACATTTTTGAGAGCCCCCGATACATACATAAAAATCAGCGGGGACAATTGCAGAGTCAGCACTAATAGAATACCGGAAAACCCATAGATATCGGGCATTTTGAAGCCAAGCGTATCATAAATGAATGTCGTAATGACTCCGCTTCTTCCCAAAAGCAAAATCCATGCATATGCTCCGATAAACGGAGCAGACATCGACGAAATCAGAATAAGAATACGGACCGTGCCGCTCCCTTTGATTTTGGCGATCGTCATAATGTAGGCAAGCGGACCCGCAACGATGATGGATAGCAGGGTAACGCTTACCGTTACCTTTATACTGTTCCAAACGGCATTCATATAATAAGCTTTGCTAAAAAACTTCTGGAAATAAGCCAGAGAAAATTCTCCGGTATTTCCGTCGAAAAAGCTTTTAATCAACAACATAAACAGCGGCAAGGCCAAGAAGAGCATATAAGCAATAAAGATGATGACCGTAATCAGACTCCATACGTCCCAGCGCTTGCCCCGCAGCATCATGGCCGCGCCTCCCTGCCGAGGTTCCGTTCTCCGGTTGCGTCATATACATTGATGCCGGAGGCAACGATACGAAGCCGGACATGCTGACCGATCTCGATAGGCGCGCTCTCTTGGGACGGCTGAATCACCTCAACCTGCCCACCATTATCCAGTTGGACGATTAGATGCGTGTTAAGTCCCAGAAAAACATGATGAATAACCTTTGCCGGCAGCCCAACCCCGTCTTCGCTGAGTTCAAAATGCTCCGGCCGCACCGACAGCTTCACTTCTTTGCCTGTTTGACCCTTCAAGACCCCATCCAACCATGTTGCAGGCAGGTTGTAGCCGCTGCCAACCGCCAGGGATACATGTCCGTCTCCGCCGATCTCCGCTGTTGCCTCCAATATATTAGTTCTGCCTATAAAGGTGGCGACAAACAAATTAGCGGGATGGCGATAGATCTCGCGCGGAGTTCCGATTTGCTGAATAACCCCCGATTTCATGACCGCAATCCGGTCGGAAACCGCCATCGCTTCCTCCTGGTCGTGTGTGACGTAAACGGTTGTTATGCCAACCTCGCGCTGAATGGATTTGATGGCATTCCTCATATCTACGCGAAGCTGCGCATCCAGATTGGACAACGGCTCGTCCATCAGCAGGACATCGGGATTGATGACAATGGCTCTTGCCAGCGCAACCCGCTGCTGTTGTCCGCCGGACAGATTTTTGGGCATCCGGTCGCGATACGTTTGAATTTGTACGGTGTCCAAAATATCATGAACCCGCTTCTGCGCTTCCGCTTTAGGCACCTTGCGGGTTTGCAGTCCAAACGCCACGTTTTCGGCGACGCTCAGATGGGGAAAGATAGCATAATTCTGAAAAACCATTCCGATGTTCCGTTTGCCCGGCGGCACCTTGTTCATGACGGAATCATTAAAGGCCAACTCTCCGCCTTCTATGCTGTTGAAACCTGCCACCATACGCAGCAGCGTCGTTTTCCCGCAGCCGGATGGACCCAGGAGGGTGAAGAATTCACCCTCGCGGATATCCAGCGACAGCTCGGGAATCACCGTTGTCTCTCCGTATTTTTTGACGATGTTGCGAAAAGAAATGCCAACGCTCATATCCTGCACCCGCTTTCGTTGCCATGCTTGCTCTTTGTTGACTAACACGGCGTATCAAGTTTAAGAATCTCCCGGCACGCTGCTTGCTCAATGCCACCGGTCTCTGTAATGTTTACCGCGTTACTCCGCAATGCTGGTGAACAGCTCGGTGTATCGTTCGATGATAGATGCCTTGTTTTCCGCCACGTAAGCTACATCCTCTTCAAGAACGGCGATGTCGGACATTGGCGTCATAAAGTCGGCGATTGCGGCATCGGCACGAAGCGGGCGGTTCGTTGTTTCTTGTCCCAAAGCGTCCTGTCCCTCTTTGGAAATCAGATAATCAATAAATTTTTTGGCGTTTTCTTCGTTTTTGGAGCCTTTTACGATACCCGCTACCGCATCCAGGAACACGGCGCCTTCCTTGGGATAAACCACCTTGACTGGCGCGCCGTCTCTTACATAGCTAACCGCGGGATCTTCATAAGTCAGAGCTACGACGTATTCTCCATCTGCTACGCTTTTATGCGCTTTGCTGGAGCCTCCCGCAATTTTGCCATCCAGGTTCTCCAGCAGCGCCGCTACATAATCCCAGCCTGCGTCGGAGGTATAATCGCCGCCCATAGCGAGGAGCATATTCGTTAATTGAGCAAATGCGGAGCTTGAATTGGCCGGGTCAGCCATCGCGATTTTCCCCTTCAGCTCCGGCTTTAGCAGATCGGCATATCCATTAATTTCGAGATCGCCCGCCAGATTGGTGTTAACCAGCAGCACGCTTCCGTCAGATACATAGGAGGTCATGATGCCGCTTGTATTGTGGTGTCCTTCCAGCAAATCCTTGTCGTTGGCAGACACATATTCCTGAAACAGATCGGCATTGTCATTAAATAGGGCAAAAGCGCCGCCAAACATGATGTCGGCATAGGGATTGCTTTTTTCGGATTGAATCCGTTTGATCAGCTCTCCGCTGCCCGCAGAAACCAGCTCGACGGAAATTCCCGTCTGTTTCTCGAATGCCGGGATCAGCGCATTAATCATGGCTTCGCTGTTAGGCGTATAGACAACCAGTTTGTTAGAGCTTTTGCTTCCTCCGTCTTCCGTTTTCCCACCGCCGCAAGCCACTAGCAAAGAAATCATCAACGTCATGATAATTGACATGCTTAACCATTTTTTCATTGTGTCCACCCCTTATTTGAATGTAGCTTCAGTTTATCAGGTTCATAACTTATTAAAATCCTAAAATTCGACAAGATCATCTAAAATTCGCAACCAAAATAACGATTCATGTTATTTAATATAACATAATATTTATGACCCAAAAGATTCGATTGACATTCCAATTCGTTAGAACTAAACTGATTACAACGGTGGTGATTGCGATGAAACAAATCAGCAGCCGGTTTTCTCTAGCTGTCCATACGCTTTCCCTGATTGCAATCATGCCCTCGGAATGCACCGGCGATACCATCGCCCGCAGCGCAAATACCAATCCGGTCATTATCCGACGCATTATATCCATGCTCAAAAAAGCGGGACTGATTCAGGTGCGCCCCGGTATCGGAGGCTCTTTTTTGCTGAAGGAGCCGGAGGCTATTACGCTGCTGGATGTTTACCGGGCGGTAGGCGTTATCGAAGACAGCCAATTGTTCAATTTTCATAAGCATCCCAATCCGGCATGTCCCGTGGGAAGAACAATGGAAAACTCCCTGCGCCGCGAGCTTGCTGAAGCCCAGCAGGCCATGGAGCAGCGCCTGAGCCAAACGACGATTAAACAAATGATGGATGCGGCCCATGCCGAGCTTGACAGTTCCTCCAAGACGCCGGAGAATGAAAGCATTGAATGATGGAGCAGACCGGATAGGCTAAGATCCAAATAAAAAGTTGTTCATAAGAGGCTGTTCAAAACGTTCGGTAACCGGACCTTTTGAGCATGCAACTGAATGAGCATTTTTTTAGCCCTCGTTGTAATCAAAATGGTTATAACTATTTTCATTTACACTATTACCTTTTGGGAGGAATTTAAAATGAGTATTTTGGTAACTGGAGCAACAGGTCAATTAGGCGCGTTGGTTGTGGAGAGATTGCTTGAGCTGGTGCCCGCGGAGCAAGTAGCGGTTAGCGTTCGCAATCCGGATAAGGCCGAGCATTTGAAAGCAAAAGGCGTAGATGTACGTCAGGGCGATTACAGCAACCCTGATTCATTAGAGAAAGCTTTTGCGGGTGTAGAGCGGCTTCTCATTATTTCCGGAACGGATGCTGAACGACTGCAACAGCATAAAAATGCAATTGATGCGGCCAAAAAAGCCGGTGTCTCATTTATCGTTTACACCAGCGTCGTCAATGCGGCTAACAGCTCGCTAAGCCTTGCGGCCGACCATAAAGCAACCGAGGCTTACATTCAGGCATCCGGCCTTCCTTATGCCATACTTCGCAACAACTGGTATATCGAAAATGACGCAGACAGCATCAAAGCAGTGGCTCAAGGCGCTCCGATCGTCCATGCCACAGGCACAGCTACAATCGGCTGGGCTGCCCGCCGTGATTACGCTCATGCCGCTACGGCGGTTCTGACAGGCGAAGGACACGAAAACGCCATTTACGAACTATCCGGCAAGCTTATCAGCTACGATGAACTAGGCTCTATCGTATCCGGCGTATTGGGCAAGGACGTTCAAGTTCAAAACGTGGATGACGCCGCTTATGCGGAAATGCTGATTGGCCTGGGCCTGCCGGAAGGCGCGGCGGCATTCGTTACCGGCTTCCAAACTGCTATGCGCGAAGGCGCTTTGTCCGTTGAAAGCAATGATCTGGAGAAATTGCTTGGACGTCCGCAGCAGCCGCTGGCTGAAGTGATCGCAACCTTGTTTGTATAAGTGCAAAATCGCAATTTTCAGGCCGCTCTATCCTGAGAATTGCGATTTTTTTATCTTCATGTATGCGAGAGGAAGCATGGCATCACGCTGGCTGGACGAAACAATAGCCAAATACGAAGACTTCTGGTTTGGGATGCCCCGCATCCATCTATTGTGATATGATATTTATATATTCAGAAGTTTAAAAGTCGGGAGAGTAGGCGTTATGGGGCAAAATAACAATATCCAGCAGTTCAAGGCCGATTTTTTTAAAGCGCTGGCGCATCCCATGCGCATCCGCATTCTGGAGGTGCTTAGCGAAGGCGACCGGAACGTCAACGAGCTGCAGGCCATTCTTGGCTCGGAAGGTTCCGCCGTGTCCCAGCAATTGTCGGTGCTGCGCAATAAAAATGTAGTCAGCGGCATCAAAGAGGGCACCAACGTTATCTATTCGCTTCGCGACCCTCTGATCAAGGACCTGCTTGCCGTAGCCAAGCAAATATTCGACAACCATCTCGTTGACGCCATCTCGCTGCTTGAAGAAATGCGCGGCGAATCGTGATTACCACCAAACAAGGGCTTCCGTAAGCAATGTTGCGGAACACCTTGTTTATTTTGTTTATTCAGGCCTTTTTGACCAAAAGCCGCATTGTATTGTCTTTGACATTCCGTATCCTTAGGAGTAATTTAATCTATATATTCAAATAATCAAATATTATGAAGAATAGAAGGTTGCAATCATGAAATGGAGCGGAAGATTTCAAGGATATCATGGGGCCGCGTTTCGCAAGGACGCGATCTCCGGCTTAATTGTCGGGATTATTGCTATCCCGTTAGGTATGGGATTTGCCATAGCATCGGGGGTGAAACCGGAATACGGCCTATATACGACAATTATCGCCGGCATCCTGATCTCCTTGTTCGGAGGCTCCCGCTTTCAAATTGGCGGACCAACGGGAGCGTTTATTCCCGTGTTATTAGGCATTATTTTGCAATACGGCTATGAAAATCTGCTGATTGCCGGGTTTATGGCCGGCTGCATGCTGGTGGTGATCGGCCTGCTGCGGCTTGGCAGCTTAATCCGGTACATCCCAAGGCCCGTCACCATCGGGTTTACGGCGGGTATCGCCATCTTGATCTTCAGCGGCCAAATCGCTAACTTTTTGGGATTAAGCGGCATCGAAAAGCATGAACGGTTTTTGCCCAATATGGCCGAGATTGGCAGGCATGTCGGCACGCTTAATCTCTATAGCCTCGTTACCGGGGGAGTATGTCTCGCTGTTTTGCTGATTTTGCCCCGAATATGGCCGCGAATTCCGTCTTCGTTGGCTGGACTTGCGGTATCTACCGTTGTTGCGGCGCTTTTTTTCAATGGCGAAGTGGCGACGATCGGCTCTTCATTTGGTGAAATATCAGGTTCGCTGCCCCAGTTCAGAATTCCTGAAGTTACCGCAGAGCGGCTTCTATCGCTCCTCCAGCCTGCCTTTATTATCGCTATGCTGGGAGGCATCGAATCCTTGTTGTCTGCCGTAGTTGCGGATGGCATGGCGGGTGGCCGCCATAATAGCAATCGCGAGCTGGTTGGGCAGGGGATAGCCAATATGGTGACTCCGTTTTTTGGCGGAATCCCTGCGACAGGGGCCATTGCCAGAACGGCAACCAATATCAAAAACGGCGCTGTCTCGCCCATGTCCGGCATTATCCATGGAATTGTTGTCCTGCTGGTGGTGGTGCTGTTTGCTCCTCTCGCCTCCCATATTCCTCTGTCCGGCATGGCTCCAATTTTGATGCTTGTTGCCTGGAATATGTCCGAACGCAAGGAGGTCGCTCGCATGCTGAAGGCGCGGTCCAGCGACACCCTTGTGCTGCTCGTTACGCTGTTGCTGACCGTATTCACGGAACTGACCACAGCGGTAGCCGCCGGGTTGCTGATCGCGCTGGTGCTGCATGTCCGGAGATCGGGCCGCTCGCTTTTGATTCATAAAGTATTGCCGGACCAGGACTCAAGGCTGAAGCAAGTGCTTTCGGGGATGGTAGGGGGTGTACGGGATTGTCCGCAGATTGGCATCTTCACCATCGATGGGCCCCTATTTTTCGGAGCGTCGGGGAGCTTTGAAGAGGCCGTTTCAACAAAAATGGAACCGATGCCGAAGATTTTGCTCCTTCGCATGGGCAAGGTTCCTTTTATCGATTTGACAGGTGAAGCCGATCTTGAACGTTTGTCCAAACGTCTCGCTGCCAATGGCGGCATGCTGCTCCTGTCCGGCGTAAGAGAACAGCCGCTCAAGCTGCTGAGGAGCACGGGGTTATTGGAGCATATCGGCGAAGACCATTTGTTTTTGCATACTGGCGAAGCCATCGATTTTGCGCTGCAGCAGTTGGACCGTGATGCTTGCGGCGGCTGCAGCCAATACGCCTTCCGCGAATGCTCGGCCCTGTGCAAAGCAAGGGTGTCGCAACCACAATCGCCAGTTGCCGGGGATGGCAAAAACGCCCTGCCCGCTGCATTGTCGGGGCAAGGCGTCTCCTACTAAAGGCGGACTGGTCTGCCCGAAACTGTCGGGGAAGTCTTTCGATGCCCAGGCAGCTTCAGGCGGGCTCCCGATGTAAGGTAGTGGGCATCATGTCTTTTCTCCGGAAAATGGATAGCAACAGCCCTAATGCCGCAAACTCCACAAGCGAGATGGGGCTCCAACTGATTAATGGCAGCGAAAAGCCCATAATTGGCAGGAGGCCAAGGCACATCACGATGTTCCATGCAAACTGTACGCCAAATAAGCCAGCTAAACCAATTGTCAGCAATTTCGCATATCCGTCCTGCAATCGCATCCCTGTCTTTATTATTCTAGCCGTAAACAAAAGTACAATGACAATGATGGCCGCTCCAAATACCCAACCTAGACTTTGAACCAGATAAGGAAACAGCATTTCACTGGAGAAGTAAGGCACGGTGATATTTGCAGACGGAATGCCCCAGCCTTCCCCCCACATTCCTGCCGAAGTAATGGCCTCGATGGATTGTTTTGTTGCGTATCCGGCATCCGTATCGAGACGAAGGAAGCTCGTTAGCCTGCTTCCGATATACATAAATCGTCCGTCTTGAAACCATAGCAAGTTCACCGTTAACACCGCCAAACTTCCGCCCATGGCCAGAATCAGTTTAAATCTCCCCGAGGCAGCAAGTAAAACCGTTAGTCCTAATGCATAAATCAACATTGAGGCTAACGAAGGAGCTGACGCAAAGAAAAAGCCGGGCAGCAATACAAAAAGAACCAGTTCCTTAAGTAAAAGCATCATCTCTGCCGTTAGCTTTTTGACTTTATGGTGGTTTTTTTGGCGGTAAAGCATACCGGCAGCCGCAATAATAAGAAAATAAGGAGCCATTGCGTTCACGTTAAAACCGACAGAGCCAACAATAATCCATTCTCTGCTGCCATTCATCTCCATTCCAAATACCGAGCCTGTAAACATCAACCCAATCGTCAGAATGTACAATGCAGTGGATAAACGGAGAAGCTTCCTGTAATTTAAAAGGGCTAAAGTCAGCATAGTCACGATACCGGCAGTCCCAATAATGGCTTTTGTTACAATAGGAAACGGCCATCTATAATCAGCATAGGAAAGTTTGAGCGTTAGCAGCGATACAATTGCAATCACAACCATGGCTCCAACAAGGAGCAGCAGGCCCCAATCCGTTTTTGGTCGATGTACCGCATGAAGACCCTCGCCAATAACTGAAGGACTTCCCATTTGTTTTATAGCTTCGCGTACAGCTTCTTCTTCGCTTTTGCCATCTGTCTCAACAAGCTGCTCTATCCGATCATCCAGATGCCCCAGCAATTCCTCCCTGATATCGTCATGCATTTCCTTGGCCTTTATTTCAAAGCAAACGTCATCCAGAAACTGTACGACTAGGGGATTCTGAAGATGGCGTTCCGTCATAACCCGCCCTCCCCGATCACCCGATTAACCGTCGTGCTGAACAAGTTCCATTCCGCTTCTTTTTCCTTAAGCCCTCTGCGGCCCGCATCTGTAATCCGGTAATACTTCCGCTTCCTTGCGCCCTCCTCGCTCCAATACGCCTCCACCATCCGATCTGCCTCGAGTGTATGCAGGATGGGGTACAACGTCCCTTCCTTAAGCGCAAATACGCCATTTGATTTGAGCTCGATTTGCTTTGTCATCTCGTAGCCGTACATGTCCTTTCGATCCAACAGCGAGAGGATCAAAATAACCGTGCTTCCTTTCATTAACTCCTTGTTGATTTTCATGCTTAACCTCTCTTTCTTTACATCATAACTCTATGCATCGGATATCTATGTATAAGAATACAGGAAAATTTCTTCCAAAACAAGCCAACGCAAAAAAAAAAGCGCTACCCCAGAAAAGGAAGAGCAATCGTCTCTTCCCATTGCCTGAGGCAGCACTTTCTATATAGGTTGAACAAAATAAGAGTAGCAACAGGTCAGAGTGTGAATGGTTCTGGAGAAGCGTAGCGCTCGCCTTTGTTCCCGGATTTCACCATTAGCCCCTATGATTCAGGGAAATCTGGGAACAACAGCGATCGGAAGAACTTTTCATACGCCGACCCACACTGCGGAAACTCTTTTCTTCAACTTATATAGAGCCCCAACTTATTTCCGTTTTTTTTGAAACCGGCTAAACATAATGAACGCCGCTGCAATCATGGCTACGAAACCAATATTCGAGGCTGCATCCCGCTCCATCCCCAGAACCATACATAGATTCGTTACAAGGCTATTTGTCAGCACCGCCACTGCTATCAGCATAATCGGACGCCAGATATTGTACCTTCTCATAACTATTCAACACTCCCGCCTGAAATCGTTATCAATAATGAATGTTTCCCGCCTGCCCGATTATTACGATGCAATCGCTAATTCCGGACAGCATAAGTCTGTCACGGAAACTATACCAGTTTTGCGGTTCCTTGTCCATTTGATGCCCCATTAGAATGATTCCGGAGAAAAGCATAGGCTTACGAAGCAACGTTCTTTCAGAACATTCTAAGCGTTCGCCTTTTGCTATAATGAATGAATCATAGCAGTCCAACTATTTCCAAGAGGAGGAGATTAATAGTGAACTATCAATTTATGTTGAATAAAGGACACATCTTCTACGAATTGACGGAAGAAGCTATTTTAAACACGGAAAAAAGAATGGGTACTGCATTTCCGGACGAGCTTCGAGCTTTTTATCTTGATATAGGATACGGGCTCATCAAAGGTCAAAGCATCAATGCCATCAACAGGCTACTTAGCCCTGCTGCCTTAGCGGATATCAATTTGCGGGAAGGGCATTATGAATTTGATCCTGATCTCGACGATATTTACGAAGATAAAGATCAGCTAATTTTTTTCGAGGTGAATGAAGGCGTTTATCTGACTATCAGTTTATCGTCGGAAAATGGAGGCATTTTTTATTTTGGCACACAAATTGCACCTTCATTAGAAGCCTTTTTAAGGCAATTCCTTGCGGATAACGAATATTACATTGATTACGTATAATGAACGTTTCCTTGGAGGGTAGAAATTTGGCTGAAATGAACAAACTAACAAAATGGATTGAGGAAGGAAAGCAATTAGGCAGCACGCTAACCTTTGCAGATAATGGCCAGACAATCTGGTCTTCCGTCGCTGTGCAAAAATGGAATGGCATTTATTTTACGTATGTCGATGAAATAGACGAATCCAAAATGAATGCCGAGCAATTCAGAAGGGAAGAAATATGCCGTTTTGATTGCCTGAATAATGCTTTAGAACACCTTCGCCAGACTACCAAAGTTATGGTAAGCGAGTTGGCGCCGTGCAAAGGACAGAAGTTATTCCATCCGCACTTGGAGTCTCAGGATGAATGAATTGCTCAAGAAAAGAAGTAAGTTAGATTATTTCACTTACTAATATTGATTTACATTATATTTTATAGTAGAATGAAAACAACAAAAGGAGGCGGCAATAATGTTGGAAATTGGCATTAGCACGTTTTTGGAAACGACACCCCATCCCGTTACAGGGGAGCGTATCAGCCATGCAGAACGCTTGCGTAACGCAGTAGAAGAAATTGTTCTGGCCGATCAAGTCGGTCTTGACGTTTATGGTATAGGCGAGCATCATCGTGAAGATTATGCAGCAAGCTCACCGGAAATCGTATTGGCGGCTGCAGCCGCTCGCACTAGCAAGATCAAGCTGTCCAGCGCCGTAACTGTACTGTCCTCGGCAGATCCTGTCCGCGTGTACCAAAACTACGCAACATTGGACGGTATCTCGAACGGGCGCGCGGAAATTATGGCGGGACGTGGTTCTTTTATCGAATCCTTCCCTTTATTCGGCTATAGCCTTGATCATTATGATGAATTGTTTGAACAAAATTTGGAGCTATTGCTTAAGATTCGGGATAATGAAAAGGTGACCTGGTCCGGAGGCCATCGTCCTGCTATTAATAATCGTGGCGTTTATCCACGCTCCGTTCAGGAACAGCTGCCCGTATGGATCGCAAGCGGCGGCAACCCTGAATCCGCTATTCGTGCAGGTACGCTGGGGCTTCCTATCGTATTCGCCATCATCGGAGGTATGCCGGAAAGATTTGCCCAATTAGTTGACCTGTACAAAAAAGCAGCTCAGCAAGCCGGACATGATCCTGAGAAGCTGCAAATCGCTACACACTCCCACGGCTTTATCGCCGACACGACGGAGGAAGCGGCAGACCTGTACTTCCCGTATCACCAAGTTCAGCTCAATACGATTGGCCGCGAGCGCGGCTGGCCGCATTATGACCGGGCGGCGTTCGATTCTTCCCGCAGCTTGCGCGGAGCGTTGTATCTGGGCGATCCAGAATACGTTGCCGAAAAAATCGTTCTGCTCCACAAAAACCTGGGCCTTACCCGCTTCTTCCACCATGTTGATGTAGGAGCCATGCCTCATCGCGAGGTATTGCGTTCCATCGAGCTTCTGGGCACAAAGGTGGCCCCAATCGTACGCAAGGAACTGGAGAAAAATAAAAGCAAGCAAGACTAAACCCCTAAGCAATGCCCTTCCGCATTGCAATAGGCACACAAAAACAAGCGGCAAACCTTTTTGGGGGGCCGCTTGTTTTGCGTTGCGCATTTTTCACTGCGCATATAGTCGCTTAATTCCATCGCACTGCCTTAGTCTGCCGGGTCAGCTCCTTGCGACGGGATAAGCGCCAACTTATTGCTACCGCGAAGCCTTATTTGCCGTTATAACGCGAAGCTAGCCGTCCTTTTACACCGGGCACATAGGCAAAAACGCCACCGGCCAAGGGTTCATTCTTTAACCGTTCTTCGCTAAGCCCCACTCTTGCGGAGGTAATGTACAGCACGTCCAGATTTTTGCCGCCAAACGCGCATGAAGTAACCTGCGAAACGGGAAGCTCTACCTTATCCAACTGCTGCCCGGTTGCCGGGTCCCAACGGGTAATGCAGGAGCCGCCCCAGTGGGCCAGCCATATTTTGCCCTCCGCATCTACTGTCATGCCGTCCGGAAAACCAAGCTCCGATGGCACTTCCACCAAGGGACGCCGTTCACTTATTTTTCCGGTAGCGCTGTCATAATGGAAGACATCAATCCGCTGAGTAGGTGTATCAATGTAATACATTTCGGTTCCGTCCATACTCCACCCCAAGCCGTTGGAGCAGCGAATATCTTGTACCTTCCTATGTATTTCCCCATCCGTATCCAGCATGTAGAGCGAACCGGCAGCCTCTGAACCGCTTATAGGCATCGTGCCCGCCCAGAAACGTCCGGCGGGGTCGCATTTACCGTCATTAAATCGATTGCCCTCCAGGTCCTGTTCAGGGTCTCCAATAAATTCAAGCTGCCCGGTTTCAGGGTCCAAATAATGCAAGCCGTTCTGCAGGGCGCAAACCAGCCGCCCATCCTCCGATTCCACCACAGCTCCTATCCGCGCGCCAACCGGAATACTCCGTCGTTCGCCCGTCTTCGGCTGGAGAAATTCAATACAACAACCTTCAATATCGACCCAAGCCAACATTTCTTGATCAGCCAGCCAAAGAGGCCCTTCACCCAATTTGCTTTTGACATCCAACACTAATTCCGCACTATGCACCATTTCTTCACCTCGCAGAGTATAGTTAAGCAAACCTTCATTTCATACTTGTCCAACCCGGACATGGCAAGACGCCCTGCCAGGGCGTCTCCCATATATGCCAATCAAAACTTAACCTATCTAATTGAGCAAATAAGCACCCACGATGGAGGAGCCGTTTTTTCTCTAAAGTCCCAGCTTTTTGCCCTTTTCCAGACGCAAGATCTGGGCTTCGCCCGTATCCGCCAACTCTCTGAATTGGATGATGGTATCCCGCATCCTCGGTAAAGCTTCCTGCTTGTAGGTGCTGATGGATTCAAATGCGGACAGCACGTCCGTAAAAGCTTGCTTAAGCGTATCGACGGAAATGCTGGACTCCAGGGACTGCTTGTGGATCGCAGCACCTTGCTCCTTCAGCATACGAGAGGTTCCGCTAATAAGCGTATCCGTTGTTTTGTTGAGCATTTCAATTTTTTTGAGCACGATTTGCTGGTTGTATAGGGCGCTCGCTACCGTTACAGCGATACGCAGAGCGGAAACCGTTACGTTGCGGGCGCGGTCAACGCCGCGAATCAATTCCTTGTTGTTGCGCATGACCACCTCAAGCGCCATAATGCCCTGCTGGTTCACAACCATCATCTGCTGCATATCCATTACGCGCTGGCGCAGCGGGAACAACACTTCCTCCGTAATGAACTGAATTTTGTCGGAGGTTTCATTGCGCAGCCGGGCTGCTTCGATCTGGGATTCGATTTCCGTATCCATCAGCGTGCCAAGCTGAATTTCCTTCTCCAGCTTTTTTGTCAGCTCGCGCAGCGCCTGCTGCTCGAATTCCAACGTCGTATTATCGTTGCGCAGCACGGTTTTTCCTTTGTCCAGAGAGACGATAATATCCGTAATGACCGTGTCCGCGCGCTGATATTTGGCAAAATAATTACGAAGCGGATTAAACAGTTTTCCCAGGAATCCCGATTTGGCAAAATCGATGACGCTGGGGTCCAGATCCTTAAGCTGAAGATTCAGCTCCGTCAACCCTTTGGCCACTGCTCCGCCTTCGTCGCCCGTCTTGGATAGATTGCCTACGGAAACTTGAAGCAACGAATTTTTTTCCGAGGAGGTACGCATGGTATTCAACCCAAAGCTATCAATGGATTGAAGAATTTCCCTGCGTTTCTCAAGTGAATTTACATCCAGCTCCAGTATGGAAGCAACATTGCCCGCCGCAAGTTGCTTAAGCTGGGTCATTTCCTCCGTATCCGGCTTTACCTCTTCCTGTATAGCCGTTTTGATTTTTTCAGGACTTACCACTTCCATTGTAAAAGACATTGCAGCCCCTCCTTCGATTAGTTACATTTGTACATTCAGCAAATTGCCGATTTTGTAGACGACGTCGTCAGTGTCCGCATTGATGCTTGCCGCTTCATTAATGCTGGAAATGCTTTGAAGCGCTTTGATGTTGGCGTTGTAGCCAATTGTGTAGACCGGAATCTTGTAGGTTTCGATCAAGCTGCGGATATCGTTAAGCGAATTTCCTTCATTCGTTTCGCCATCGCTCAATACGAAGATAAGCGGCCTCACACTTGGATCGGCGGCTAATTCATCCTGCAGCATTTTCATGGCGACCACTATGCCGTCAAAGGTTGCGGTCCCGCCGCCGGCCTGCAGGCTGTTGATCGCTCCAACAAACATGGATTGCTGGTTCGCGTCGTATGTGCCGATAGGCAAGTTGATCGCGACGTTGCTGGAATACGATACAAACCCGATGCGGTTGTCTCTTCCCAAATATTTCTGCCCCTTCAGCAGGGATTCCTTCAAGCGGTTAAGCGGCTCTCCCCCCATGCTTCCGGAGACGTCAGCGACAAATACCGCCGCGATCGGCTTGTTGCCGTCTTTTTTCTCTTTCCACAGCTTCTGGGCCGCCGCCAAAGTGGCGCCTTCAGGAGCTACCAGCTCAGGGGAATAATCCTCCAGCCCGTTAAATCCTTTATCCGTTCCCAGCTTCTGATACTTGTCGCCCGCCACAAAAGCCGCAAACTCCTTCAAAATATCGATTTTCTCCTGCGGCAAATCGCCAAGCGCGTACAGAGGACTGTCATGTCTTACGCCAAACGGGGTAAAGACATAGCCGGTTTTGAGATCGGCTGCATTGACATAAGTCTGGTACTCCAGAACAAATGCGTCCAGCATGCCCGTTTTGGCGGCATCGCGCATTTGAAGCGTCGTAGATGCGATAAACGGAACATTGGCCTGGAACTTCTCAAAACCCGCAATCGCTGTTTCCCCTAACAGATCGGAGCTGTCAAAGGTTGAAAGCGCCGTAACAAGGAAGTTAAGACCGGTCGAACTTGCGAAGGGGTCTGTGTATCCCATTGCAAGCTCATTGGCGGCAATAGCGTCGGTCAAGGTTTTGATGTTCATCGAGCCGTATTTCTCCATCAGCTCGTCGTATTTCGCTTTGGTAGCCACGACGCCGGTTACGTTGCCAACCAATCTTTTGGAAATAAGCTCTGCCGGAATGCCCTCAGCCTTAACCATCTCTCCCCATAGCTCATTGGAAGGCGTAAACGCATCCGGGACATATTTTCCGGACCGAATGAAATCAGCTGCCGTGCCGGAAGCAATATTGCGAATTTTAACGGAAACCGGATTGCCGTTTACCGTAATGCCCGCTTTGTTAAACTCCTCCGCAACTTCATTCAGCCAGCCGTCAACGCCGGTACCCGATTTTTCAGTCGAAGAAAAAATTTCCACATAATTGCCTGTTGCATTTTCAACAGAAACCGGGAACTTGGAGATATCCGGCAGCGAGTCGGCAATCGACACCGGATCAAGGTCAATCTGTCCCTTTATCGGTTCGGCTACCGTAACCGCGATTTTACTGTACAGCTTTTCGAGCCTTTTGCCCGCATCCTCCGTAGACACCTGAGCCTGGGATTTGCCCAAGTTGGAGGTCAAATTAATGCCGTAATAAACAGCTCCGAATACGGCCGCCGCAATCAGCGTCATGACCAGTATCGCTTTCCCTTTTTTCATGAATCGCACTCCCCCTCATAGCTGATAGACTCTGTTGCTTGCTTTATTTTATTGCTTGTAATGCTTGGTCTGCACGATAAGCGCATTTAACTCCTGGATGCCGTGAATATCTTCGATATTGCCGGTGTAGGAGCCGCCCAGACGTGCCATTTCCAGCAGCAACTGGTCGAGCTTCAGCAAAATCTCTTCATTGGCTCCCACGTAACGGGCAACATCGCCCATATATTGATCATGAAGCTCTTTTTTCTGCTGAGCCAGGCTTCCCGATAACCTGCTGAAGCGCTGCTCCGACAAATCTGCCAATTCCCTGGGATCAAACACGGCAAGTTTGTTCAGAATGCCGCGAATATTGCCGTAGAACAACCCTTCGACTTCTTCGACGACTCCGGCAAACCTCCTATAGCTCAGCTCCGTTTCCTGAAACCTTTCGCCAAGCGCTTTCATCAACATGCCCCTACGACGTACCATTCGCTCTAATTGATCCATTGCCAGCCGAATGTCCCTCTTCAGCAGCTTGTTGTCACGATAGAAGGACAGCGCCGATGCAAAGTCTTCATGCGTGCGAGCTTCCTTCAGCGGCAGCGGCGCCGGCGGCCGCAGCAGCCAGACGTAGCTGCCGTAGAGAAACGCCATCAGGCTGACAACGACCATCGTGGCGCCTATAGCCCCCTCCATGGCGCTTCCTCCTATAATCTGTATGCCAAGCAAGCCCGGCGACAGCACTGCGACATTAAGCAAAGCAATGACTCCCACAAGCCCTAACAGCTTGACGAAATTTCCGATCCTCATGACACCACCCCCGTTGCCTCAATAAGGCGCTTTACTGAATTGCCGCACGATCGTTCTTTATATCCCTTTATTACGCATATCTTCGATCTGCGATGCAATTTGTTTTCGAAAGACCTTCCTATCTTTTCCTTGTCTGCCGATAATGTTTATATTGCTATGAAAAACACTCATTTTAGACACACTCAAGATGAAAGTGTCCGCTCGAACGACACATTCCCCTCTAAAATAGAGCATCTTTTCCATTTTGAATATATTTTTTCGAGATTATGATGTGGCAAAAACCATTCATTACAACCAGATAAAGGAGTCTTGTATGTCCAATGAAAAAATAATAGACACAGATATCATTCAAGAGATGAGAGAAAAGATGGACGCCGCTTACGCCAGGCGGGATTTCACCGGGTCACTGGAGGCCTCTTACCGTATTTTACAACATATACCCGATGATGGCGATGCATTGTATACGCAAGGCAGCTGTTATTACATGCTTCTCGACTATGACAATGCTTTGCAGACATGCAAGCAGCTGTTGGCGCGTGATCCCGAATTTTCGCTTTTCACCCAGTTGACAGGCAGAGTTTATTTCGAGCTAGGGGAATGGGACAAAAGTATCCAGTACCTGAAACAATCAGCAGAGCGGGATCCCAATAAAGCCTCTACTTTTTTTCTGCTGGCCGATGCCTATTTCCGTTCCAAAAACCCGAGTCAAGAAGTCGCGGGGATTTATAGACGCTACCTAACAGCAGATTTCCTGAATACGATGGAGCTGGCTGAACAGGCCATTTGCAGGGCGATCGAGCTGCGTCCCGCGCAGGCGGGCCAACATGCTTTGTATGGAGCGCTCTTGAGTACTCTGGTCCGGGAAGAGGAGGCTGAGGTGCAATTTCGGGAAGCCATTGTGCTGGAGCCTATGAATAGCGGCGTTCATTCCAACTTTGCACGGCATGCCTACACGCAAGGCCGGCTCAAGCAATGCCGGGAGCATACCGAGCAGGCACTGCTGCTGGACCCAAACGACAGGCAGGCGCTATTTTTGGCCCAAAAACTCGAGCTGTACCAAACCAATCCCGGAGCAGTGTTGGTGGAAGTGATCAAAATGCAACAAATAAGAACCCAGATTGCGCCGAATCCCGCTCCATTGTATTTGAATGCAGCCCGGCTAATGATGGAAGAAGGAAGCTTGCAGCCCGTGGCGGAGCTGAGAGCCTATCTTAAGCTGATGCCGGATGATCAAAATGCGGCAATTCTGTATGGTCAAGCTTTGTTTAACGATAAACGATATATTCATGCCAGAAGCTATTTTAAGAGAATGCTTGCACAGTACCCTGACAACGCTTATGCCAAGCAGTGGTATGAAAAAAGCAAAAAGGTCAGCCCCGTGCTTATCCTTTCTTCTTTCCTGATCCATTTCTTGTTCTATCACCCAGTTAGCTGGCTCATGACCTATCTTGTTTTTCCGTTCCCTAGGATCATCCGCGCAATCTCTGGCAGAAAAGGACGTGCTTTGACATGAATTCAGCAGCAAGAGAAGAAATAATTGCAATCCTAGGCCGAGTAAAGGGAGTACATTATTATAGCGGGAACATTCCTAAGAGAGTCGAACGCAATGCCCGCGACGCTTTTCGAATACCACCGGAAGATGAGTTATTCGCCGTAGTGGACCTGGCAATCATCAGGAAAGGAAGATCAGCGCTTCTTTTTACCGACAAAGGAATCTATTTTAAGTATGTGGGGAGCTTTACCATTCTTACATGGGCGCGCCTAAGTACAATTCAAAACATACGAGCAACGGGTCGAAGTACGCTGATGCTTGATGATCATTTAGAAATCGACATTAGCCAACCGCCGCCCACCTACGAAGAGATGGCACGGATTCTGCGAGACCTGCGCGACGTGGCCCATAAATATCAGTTGCCTGGAACCATGCACAAGCTTGATGGAGAAGGGTATGCCGTCGAAGAAGTCTACAACCAGTATACCGGCCTGAGCATTGATGAAAGTATTAAGAAGGTCGTTCTGGAGTTTGGCGGTTATGCCTGCCTCCCTCCTTTTGACGCCAAAAAGGCATCTCATATAGCTAAGCGATTTCTAATCCCGGCAACCGAGTCCGTATTAGCGTTTTTAGATTTTGGCCAGAATGGAAGCGGCAAAGAAGGATTTCTTCTCACATCAAAGGGGTTTTACTGGAAGACCAGTATCCGTTCCCTGTGTTATGTCTGGGAAGACTTATACGCAGCGCCTGATCTGATTTTACCGAATAAATCGAACCTCGAAATCGACGGTCAATCGTTGACCAACTTATCGGTTAGCAGTGGTTTAACCAATATCGGCATTAAGGAAATTCTCCAAAGAATCATCAGCCTCCGGCCCAAAAATCAGGAATTCCAACGGCCCGTCCTTCCTGCTGAGGGCTGGCCTATGTTGATGAAGGAGGAAGAAAAGCAGCGCGTTTTTGACAAGCATGTCATCCATTCCATCGTCAAGAAGCGTACAACAACGGAATTATCATTCAGATTCGATCCTGCTGATCGTTCGCTCACGGAGATTAACGAGGAGTGGATAGCAACTTCAAACAGCACATTGGCTTCCTACACCAAGGGAGTCACTGTTTCGAACCAAGGCATATACATTAATACCATTTCTACCGCAGGCAGAGCAGCATCTTTTATTCCCTATACAAGATTGGCTCATGCTTCATTATTCTTGGAGGGCGATAGAAAGCTTTTTGTAAACAGCTGGTATGTAATGGAGGATAGAGACTCACCTGATCTGTATAACCTGCTTTTGGATCTAAAAGCCTACGCGCTCTCCCTGCTCGCGGATGACGCCCCGGAAATGTACGAGAAAGAAGCCATGTATATGGATGTCTGGCCCATCCCCTATACCGGAAGCTCGAAAGCAAAGAGGTGGGTAGTCGCCGAGGATAAGGTGATACGCGGGGTCTGGGACGAATTCGAGCTGCGGCATGGCTTGGACAACGGCATTATTAATCCGGACTGTCTGGATGTATGGAGTGAAGGAATGGAGAGCTGGATTCCCATGACGGAATGCAGCTTGATGAAAAAAGAGTAAGGAGATTGCAAATGGATTCCACAACAACAGAGGATCAACGAATAGAAGAGCTGCGGGAAACGATTAACCATCTTTTCGAAACTGGCAAATACGGGCAAGCACTTGGTTATATACATGAGCTTTTAAAAGAGTTCCCGAATGATTGGCAAGGTTTGATGAAATTGAGCCGATGCCACCTGATGCAGGACCGCTTGGAAGAAGCGGAGCAAGTAGCCAAACAACTGTTAGAGCAAGATCCCCGTAATGAAGAAACGCTATTATTGCTAAGCCAGATTTACCGGGATCAAGCCAAATGGAACATGTCGATTGCCTTTTTGGAGCAAGCAATAGCCGAAAACCCGGAATGGGACTATCTGCATTTCAGCATGGCCCAAACTCTGTTCAATAAGCAAAACTTGTTTTTGTGCGTCGATGGCTATTTTAAGAGGAGAATTAATCCCGATTATTTGAAAAATCACCAAAGCGCGGAGGTCTCGCTTCTAAAAGCAATGGAGCTGCGTCCAGGCACAATGGATCATCATGCCTTGTACGGATTAGTACTGGACAGATTGCTCCGAGTGGATGAAGCAGAAGTCCAGTTTCATAAAGCTATCACGATGGAGCCGATGAATCCTTACGGCCATGCCTGCTATGCTGAATTTCTGTATATACAGGGCAAATTCAAAGAATTTCGCGATCATGCCAACCAGGCGCTCATGCTGGATCCCCATCATCCCATGGCGGAGAGTCTCACCATAAAACTGGACAATTACGAAAATTCACCCGCCAAGATACTAAAAGAATTGACGGCTACTCATCAACTGCGAGCTGAATTATCGCCAAATCCTGCCTATCACTACTGGCGGGCAGCCCTGCTAATGAATGAGCATGGCGGTTCCGAGCCTCACAGAGAGCTGAGGGCTTATCTAAGGCTTGTGCCAGATAATCAGAATGCGCAGTTACTCTACGGAAAAGCATTGTTTGACAGCAGGCGATACCTGAAAGCCCAGCGCTATTTCCAAACCTTGAGCAAGCTGCCGACCGCCAATAGATATGCAGAGGAATGGCTGCAAAAATGCTTTCGTGTAACCTTCTACAAAAAGTACATCTTGTATCCTGCTTTTTTTGCAATTGGAAAAACCCTTTTCCATCTCTTTTTCTCTTTATTTAAGCTGCTGGGATGGCCCATTTATATCTATAATCGAAACAAACTCTTACGAGGCGAGGCAAAAAAGGCATGAACACAACGACAAAACGAGACATACTTGATCGATTAAGCCGCTATGCCGGACCTAAATTCCAAGTGGAAACCATCCCGGAGAAATGGCAGAAAAACATAGCCGCCAAATTCGGAGCTCTCTCTCAGGGCGGATGGCTCGCCTTCCTGAATCTCAACATCTTCGGCGGAGGCAAGGAAGGATTGCTGTTCGACGAAACCGGGATTTGGATGCGTTATACCGTACATCAGGTTTATTTGACTTGGGCCAGGCTTGCGGATGCGGGAGAAATCAGCGTTTTGTCCGGGGACAAGGTTTCTATAGGCGGAAGATACACTCTGAACACCCTTAAAGGCTCAATGCCCGCCCCTATTTTGGCGGAAATGTTGATTGAACTGCAAACGCTGATTCGGGACAAAGGGCTTGCGGGCGTCCTGTGGAACTATGATGCCGACGGTTACGCAGCCGATGATATTTATGCGCGGTTTTCCGGCAAATCGCGCGCGGAGAGCATTCGGGAGTTATGCCTGGAATACGCTGGCAGCCCCTATATGCCGCCGTTCAGGGACAAGGCGGCGCGTTACATAGCCGAGGGCTTCACCGTACCGGAAAACGAAGAAATTTTGGCCTATCTAGATTTTAATCTGGTCATCGATTCCAAAGAAGGCATTGTTGTTACAGACAAGGGACTGTATTGGAATGCCAAGCAGCGCAGGCGTCCCATACCGTGGGATGATTTGTACGCTATGGCCCCGGTTGCGCTGCATGAGGATAAAATGCTTGTGCTGGATAGCCAATTGCTCCCGCTGGACGGAAGCAAGCTGCATGCTCGGGAAATCCTGGAGCTTCTAAGAAGAATCATCAGTCTAAAGCCGCGGGATGGCTCTTACAAAGCAACCGTTTTTCCTGCCCACCGGGAAGATCAACTTTCGGATGAAGAAAAACGCATGCTTTTCGACAAAAACGCAATTCGCCATATCTGCAAAAGGCATAGCCTGCTGAGCCATCCGACCTACTATCCTCCCGTTGTTGAAACCTATGAATCTGACGATGAGATTGTTATCGCCCGGAATATCTCAATCATTACAACGACAGTGGAAGGCCTATATGTAACGACGCGGGGTATCCGGTTCCGCAACAGCTATGAAGACAAGCCTGCAATGCCTGCTGCCTTGATTCCGTATGCCCGGCTTGTCGATGCCAAAATCAGCGTTGATCCTGCGGACGCATTGTACATCGATAGCTGGCTTGTATTCAAATCGGAGCATTCAGGAGAAATCGCCTATCTGATTATTTTGCTGCAGCTTTATTGCGCTTCTCTGAAGGCGGCTAACGCGCCGGATTATTACGAGCGAGAAGCCATCTACATGGACCCCTGGCTTATTCCCGTTCAAGGAACCCAATCTGACAGGCATTGGGTCGTGGCGGAGGAAGGCGTCATTCGCGGCATTTGGACCTCCATTGAGCTGACTTATGCCTGGGAGCATCGCCTGTTCGATCCATCAGTGATCTCTGTCTGGTCGCCGGGAATGGACCATTGGGACGATTTGGAGAGCGCTGATTTGCATGGAGAAAAATAATAGGTACAGACGTATGCTGGAAGAGAACGACTTGGAGCAGGTACGTCTAGCCATGAACGTTTGTTTCGGAAAAGGGAAATACACCGAAGCGATGGCAGCAATTCATCAAATATTGCGACAGCTTCCCGAAGACCGAGAAGCACTATTCGTTCTGTGCCAGTGTCAGTGGTTTCAGGGAAACGGCATAGATGCCATACAGACTGGAGAACAGCTGCTTTCGCTGTACCCGCAGGATGAGCTCGTCTTCTATCTGCTCAGCCAGATTCATGTTGACCTGCGGAAATGGAGTAAGGCGATCCATTATCTGGAGCATACAATTCGGCTTAACCCTCGCTGGGCCGAGCCGCATTATAGCCTTGCCAGATGCCTGCTCTATTCCTATAACCTGGATTTCGCGGTGACCGGACACTTCAAGCTTTCATTGTCCAAAGACTTTATGTCAATGACGGAACAGGCGGAATCCGAAATAACGGAGGCGATAAAGCTCCGGCCAGAGGCAGGCCTCTACCACGCCTTCTATGGCCTTTTGCTAGACTATATGCTGCGGCCGGAGGAAGCCGAACAGAAAATCCGGGAAGCTATCCAGCTCGACCCATTAGATGCAGTCGTTCATTCCATCGTAGCTCATTATCATTATAATCAAGGTAACTTTAAACAATTTCGCAATCATAACGAGCAAGCTCTCATGTTGGACCCCAACCATGAGAGGGCGCTTGGCCAGGTTCACACCTTGCATCAATATGAAACCATACCTTTAAAAATATATGAAGGGCTCATCGAATTGCACCAGACACGCGCCAAGCTTACAAAAAATGCGTCTGTCCATTACCGAATTTTGGCCCGGCTTAAATTGGAGGCTAATCTAGAGCAGTCTCTTCATGAACTGCGTGCCTATTGCAAGCTCGTGCCTAGTGACATTAACTTCAAAATCATGTATGGACAAGCTTTATTCACAAAACGTAGATACTGGGGTGCCCAGCGGTACTTCCGCTCTATGAACAGAAAGTATCCCGGAAACCCTTATGTGAAGCATTGGTTGGATCAATGTGAGGGGGTGGGCTCTTGGGGCAAGTATATACTCTTCCCCATTTATTCTTCTATAGAAAGACTGAAATATGGGATCAGGGTTCCCTTTACGAAACTGGCGACATGGCCCGCCTACCTCCTCTCTCGCCGCAAGCTTATTAAAAGGGATTCAGCAAATTATAAGGAGATAGATCAATGAAAAAGATTGAAATTAAAGAAATAGGAATCAAAAGCGCATTTAAGAGCACCCTCTATATTACAATTGTTCCATTAGGCATTTTGGCTGCAATCGGTTTATTAATGATAATTATAGGTGTAGCGATTGGACAAGGACAGTTATTAATTCTAGGAATACCTTATATTTTTATGTCATTTGTTATGATGGGCATATACGGGCTACTTAGTATGTTAACAGCGTTAGTATATAACAAATTTTCGACTAAGTTTGGTGGATTAGAGCTTGTCATAAAAGAACAAAATGAATTAAACCATGATATAGGAAATGAAAATAGAATAAACGGGTAATTACATAAATATGCTCGTGAACATTATACGTATCAATCAAGAAATCTGGAAACAACTGCGATCGGAAGAACCTTCCTCACGGCGGCCTAACCCCCTGCCGACATTATTTAGTTGAACTTATATATTAACAACAACGACAGGGAGTGCAGCATGGATAAATTAAAATGGATTGAAAAAATAGCACAGCGCCTTCCCGAGGACGCGGAAACCCGTTATTGGTTCGCAAAAGAGCTGGAGGCGCATGGACGTTACGTCGAGGCTTTGGCGGAATACGGAAAAGGCCTGGCTGTCTGTAGCGACGATAGCCTGCGGCAGCATCTAATCACGGCTTTGACAGAAGCAAGCCTTGCTATGCAAGGTAAGGGCACTGGGAGCAAGGAAAACAAAGGGGATATAGAAGAAGAAAATAGTGTAGACGACGCGGATCTGGAAGAGAATGACGATCTGGAAGAGAATGATGACGTTGAGGACGATGAAGATGATGACAGCGAGAATGATGATGAGGAAGATGAAGAAGACGACGACACGACCTCCTCGGCCAACAGCTATAGCGATTTGCCAAAGGATCTGAACGGCGACGCGGCTCAAACCTATCGCTCCAATCCTGGGTTACAGGTCGTGCAAGGCGGGAAAACAAAGGATAAAGCCGTCAGCTCCGAGGTGCCCGGTATTTCGTTTGCCGACGTTGCAGGACTGGCCGCGCTCAAGAAGACGATTCAGCTGAGAATAATCAGTCCGTTCCAGCATCAGGGGTTATTCTCCAAATTCCGCAAAAAGACGGGCGGCGGAGTGTTGCTATACGGTCCTCCAGGCTGCGGCAAAACCTTTATGGCGCGGGCTACGGCAGGAGAATGCCGGGCACGGTTTATTCCCGTCAGCATAACGGATGTGCTGGACCCCTATATCGGCGTAAGCGAGCAAAACCTGAAGGACCTGTTCGACAAGGCAAGATCGCAAAAACCAAGCATTATGTTTTTTGACGAGGTCGATACCATAGGTTATAGCCGCTCCAAATCCTCCTCCAATATGAGAGGCGTAATTGATACGTTTCTGACGGAAATGGAAGGGATCGACACCAGCACGGATCAAATCCTCATTCTCGGCGCCACCAATATGCCTTGGGACGTGGACAATGCGCTGAAACGGCCCGGACGGTTTGACCGAATGGTGTTTGTTGCACCGCCTGATGAGGAGGCGCGCAAGCAGCTGTTTGACTTGAAGCTTGCAGATCGATATATCGGCAACATTGATTGCGAAGAATTGGCGAAGCGAACGGAGTTTTTCTCGGGAGCAGACATTGATAATGTTTGCGAACGGGCGGCTGAGCTGGTGCTGGGTGATATTTTGGACACGGGTAAAGAAAGGGCTATCGGCATGGACGACATGCTTGCCGTCTTGAGCGAAATTCGCCCCTCCACCATGGAATGGCTCAAAACAGCCAAAAACTATGTCAAATATGCCAACCAATCCGGCATCTTTGACGATGTCGAGCTGTATTTGAAACAATACGGGCGAAAAATTTAAAGCAGTCTTGCAGTCTATGCAGTCTATGCAGTCTATGCAGTCTTAGTCATTATCTCCCCAGGAACACATCATGCAAAGACCTCCATGCTGCGAGTCTAATTACGCAAATCATGGAGGTTTTTTACGTACCATAGAGTTATTTATCTTGTCACTTTTTTAAAATTAAGCTCAACCTACTCATCAGCACTTGTTTTACAGTGAACAGGGGCGCTGAACGCTGAAGGTTAGACCCTTCTTCTTTCAAAATGGACATCGACAAAAAGCTTATCATCTCCTAGCGGTCACTGATGACCATTAGAGCTCTAAATGGCTACTTTGACTTCAGCTAACGGTCACCGCTGTCCTTTAGACGCTCAAAAGTCGCTTTTAGGGGACGAATTCAGGCTTTAACGGTCACGAATGACCTTTAAAAATGGACATTCCATTAAAACAAGGCTTTAACGGTCATGGATGTCCATAAGTGTGCGGCTGGCCTCCTGCCTTTGCACTCCGCATAAACGCCATATACCTTTTACAAGCCGGATGCAATAACTGGAAGACCCCCTTGTCCGGCAGTGTTTCGCCTTGTTTAGTATGAAGTTGATACTAGCAGTACCTAATCTATTAACACTTCCACTAATTCTAAGGTTGCAATTGAATTGTACCCCTTTATGCCGAGTGAAACAGGACAAGTCTCTGTTTACCCGATTGAACAATTAGTTAATGGTGTGTATAATTAGTCAACAAATCGTATTTTTATCCATAAATATGTATAATTATGCAATCCAATCAATTGATCAAGCAAGCAATCCAGCAAGCAACTAATCAATCAACTAATCCAGCAAGCAATCCAGCAAGCAATTAATCAATCAATTTGATCAAGCATTCAAAAGATAGGAGTGAAGAGATGAGTTACAAAATCTTTGTTGATGGACAAGAAGGCACAACGGGGCTTCAAATACACGAGCGCCTATCCCGGATTTCCGGCATAGAAGTGATGGAGATTGACCCCGAAAAACGGAAAAGCAACGAGGCACGCAAAGCACTGATTAATGAAGCGGATATTGTCTTTCTTTGTCTGCCCGATGCCGCTTCGCGGGAGTCCGCTTCCATGGCCAGCAATCCTCAAACACGGATTATCGACGCAAGCTCGGCATTCAGAACGAACCCTGAATGGGCCTATGGATTGCCAGAGCTGAATAGTGCTCAGCGAAGCCGCATCCGGAGTTCCGCCCGGGTATCGGTTCCCGGCTGCCATGCTACCGGCTTTATTTTGGCTCTGCAGCCTTTAGTTGCCGAAGGCGTGGTATCTAGCGATTATCCCGCGACCTGTTATTCTCTAACAGGCTATAGCGGCGGCGGAAAAAAGTTAATCGCTGAATATGAAAACGGCGTTAACGAACAGCTTTTTGCACCGCGCAACTACGGACTTGGCCTCAACCATAAGCATCTTCCGGAAATGCAAATGCACACCGGACTGCAGCATGCGCCGCTTTTCACGCCGATTGTCGGAAACTACTACCAGGGTGATGCGGTAGCGATTCCGCTACTCCCTAGATTGTTCAACAAGCAAGCTTCTGCCCAAGAAGTTCAAGAGCTGCTTGCCTCGTATTACGAAAATGAGCGTTTTATAAATGTGATGCCCTATGATTCGGAGGCCAACCTGGAAAACGGCTTCTTTAACCTCCAGCAATGCAACCATACCAACAATCTGGATTTGTTTGTTTTTGGACATCAGGATCAAGTGCTGCTGATATCCAGATTCGACAATCTTGGAAAAGGCGCGTCTGGAGCCGCCATTCAAAATATGAATATTATGCTTGGTTTTGATGAAGGCGCGGGATTGGAGTAAGGGAGGGACAAGGATGCGCAAAAAGCCCCATAATGAACATGTTTTTTCTGCATCGCCGCTGCCTTATGCAGCTCATGACGGCTATCGGCGCAGTGACTTGCCTCCGTCCGCGCTGCCGCCCGGCCCCGGAGAACCAACCCTGGCGGAAGAGAAGCCTCCTTTCGTTTTATTGCGCCGCGGCCTTCATTTTAAGGGAAAATGGTCCTCTACCCCAAAAAGACGGCAAATCAATAGATTCACCCTGCTCTATATTAAGCAAGGCGGCGGTGAATTAACGATAAACCATATTAAAATCCCAATAGCCGGACCACAGCTATTCCTGCTTGTACCCGGCATGCATGTGGTGGAGCGGATTGACTACATGGCCGATTGGGACGTCCATTATATTGCTTTTAAGCTGATGCGGCCAATCCGTATCAATGGCGACTGGTCGCTGGAGGCGTATGAACGCTCTCCTTTTCCCCGAAGCGGAGAAATAACGGTTGCCGATATGCCCGCAATACAGCGACTAGTTCAACAACTGAATGGCGGCGAAAAAGGGGACATGCTTGGCTGGAAACGCCAGTTAGCCCTCTCGGAGCTGCTATACACCCTCATGCAGGAAGAAAAGGCGCTGAAAAGCGACTCTGTGCCGGATGCAGTTCGCCGCTGTGCCGCTTATATCGACCGCCATTATGCCGAGAATATCCGAATGGACAAGCTTGCGGAATGGTGCGGCCTTCACCCAAGCACCTTTTCACGGCATTTTAAGCTCACGATAGGCATGACGCCCATTGATTATTTGACTCTCGCTCGTATCGAGGCGGCAAAAACTATGTTGTCCCCTGCCATACCTCTGCGCACAGTCGCGCGGAAGGTCGGATTTTGCGATGAATATTATTTCAGCCGCATGTTCAAAAAAACCGCCGGCGTCTCTCCTTCCGTCTATAGCCGCACGGCAGGCGACCAGCACCAGGGCAGCGGCGGGCGGAACGGCACGATCCTGGAGCCTGTCAACGTAGCGGTGACCTACATAGATGAGGTAGACCATCTAATTTCCCTCGGCCTGCTCCCAGCCGCGGTCCCTTTTGATCATCTTCCGGACGGAAGCGAAGCAACTATTCCCTATTTAAAGTCATATATCGGTCATCTGCCCCATATAGGCTGTGAGCATTCGATCGACAAAAGCCAGCTTCGCAAGCTGTCGCCAGAGCTGATCATCGCCGGCAGATTTATGAAGGATTGGGGCGTTGCCGGGCTCTCCGATATCGCGCCAACCCACTACTACATGTGGGAGGTCGATTGGAGAAATGTACACCGGCAGTTTGCAGCAGCGCTTGGGCGCGAGGCTCACGCGGAGCAGAATATCGCCCAGTTCGACCGGCTTGTCCGCTCTGCGCGCGACCGGATGCTTCAGGCATGCGCCCGCAAAACATTTGCTTTTATTGAATCTACCCGTGAAGGAGTGCGGATCAGCCCGTATATGAGCAATGGCGGATGGATGCTCTATCAGCAACTGGGGCTAACCCCTGCGCCGATTGTCAGCGTCAACGGCTGGGAGCATTTTGCCAAGCCGGAAGAAATCGCTTCGATCCAGGCAGATTATCTGTTTCTTGGGCAGCGCAGCGGCGCGCAGGATATACATGAGAAGTTGCTGGGACACCGGGCAATTAAACAGCTCGGGTCGCGTTTGATTGAGCTGCCTCGTTATCCTTGGGGCAAGGGCGGCCCCATTGCCTTCTCCCAAGGCGTCAAACTGATTTTGTCCATCTTTGCAAAAATCCACAAATAACTTGTTGGAATCCTGCATGGTTTTACAAAGGAAAATACGTTACTCTTCTTATTGATAAGAATTATCATTATTGATCATAGATAAGGGGAGAAACGCCAGTGAAAGTGAATGCAACAAAACAATGGATACTGCTGTTTGCCATGGCGGCGCTACTGATTGGACTTTTGGCAGGTTGCGGCGGTAATGCTAAAGGAAATAAAGAGGGCGCGGCAAGCTCGCCCTCGGCCAGCGCCAGTCCGGCGGCGGAGGAAAGCGATGATGCGGCAGCAGAAGCAACGCCGGAGCCTGAAGCGCCTACGACACGTACCGTTACAACGCTTGCCGGAGAGGTTGAAATTCCCGTTAATCCGCAGCGTATCGTGCTTACCTACGATGACGATGTCGATCACATGATGGCGCTTGGTCTCAAGCCCGTCGCCGCCCCTCTTTATCAGCGTACTGATAATATCGACGGCTATTTGCCCTATCTTGCGGATCAATTGCAAGGCGTCGAAACCTTTCCGCTTTCTGCCGATTTCGAGCCCATTCTTGCAGCCCAGCCGGATCTGATCATAGCGGGTTATCATCATCGGGAAGTACTTCAGGATTTGCAGAAAATCGCTCCTACGATCTATTTTGAATGGGAAGTCGATTGGAGAAACACACATCTGGAGATGGGACGCGTGCTTGGCCTGGAGGAAAAAGCGCAAGCTAATGTCGACGCCTTTAATGCCGAGATGGAGAAAACGAAAGCTTACCTCGCCGAAACTATTGGCGACGAGCCTGTTGCCTTCATTCGCGTTCGCCAAAATCAGCTGGAACTGTACGGCGGGGCCGGAACCGGTTCCTCCGCCTCCTTCATCCTTTACGATCTGCTAGGGCTGACCCCGGTAGAAGAAGCCGTAACCGATGTATGGGGCGAGCCATTTTCGCTGGAAAGCTTTACGCGTTTGAAGGCGGAGCATATTTTCCTCAATGTGCAGGAAAACGAAGAGAACAATGCGCTTGTTGATGATTTCCTTAGCAATACGCTCTACAAAAACGTGCCCGCCATTCAGAAGGATCATATCTATAGGGTGCCAACCTATCCGTGGGAGCGCGGTGGCCCAATTGCCTTTACAAAAGGAATGGAGGATCTTCGGGAAATGGTGAAACCACAATGAGCGAACAAACAGTGAATAGGACATCTGCTTCCGGACCCACAATGGCTATAGGAACGACATCCACAACAGGAACGACAGCCGTAACAGGAACGGCAACCGCAACAGGAACGACAACCACAACAGGAACGGCAACCGCAACAGGAACGACATCCACAACAGCAACGACAACCGTAACAGGAACGACAACCACAACAGGAACGGCAACCGCAACAGGAACGACATCCACAACAGCAACGACATCCACAACAGCAACGACAACCGTAACAGGAACGACATCCACAACAGCAACGGCAACCGTAACAGGAACGGCAACCGCTAACCGCTCCACGGATCCAAACCCGGAGTTGTACGATCTAACCATCATCGGGGGAGGGCCAGCTGGCATGTATGCGGCTTTCTATGCGGGAATGCGCGATATGAAGGTCAAGCTAATCGAGGGTAAAAACCGCTTAGGCGGTTTCCTTCATCACTATTCTGAAAAAATGATCTGGGATGTTGGCGGCACCCCCCCGCTTCGCTGCGAAGAGTTGATCCGGCAGTTGGATAAACAAGCCCGGACGTTTGATCCCACGATTGTGTTTGAACAGCGGGTTGACGGGCTGGAGAAGCTGCCAGACGGCGTATACCGGCTGTGGAGTGATACCGGCGAAGCCCATGATACCAAAACAATCCTTGTTGCGGTTGGAAGAGGCATTACCGAGATGACCAAGCTGAATATTCAGGGAGCAGATCGCTATGAGCTGACTAACCTGCATTATACGGTTCAAAACCTGGAGGTTTTCCGCGCTAAAAATGTACTGGTGTCGGGCGGCGGCAATTCGGCCGTCGACTGGGCCAACGAGCTTGCCGATATTGCCTCCCGCGTGACCGTCGTTCATAGGCGCGAGGATTTTGCCGCTATGGAGAGAAGCGTGGCCCGCATGCTGGAGGTAACGGATGTGCGAACCCCCTATGTGCTGCATGAACTCCATGGCGAAGTCGACACCATTTCTTCGGTCAGCATCCAGCACGCTGAAGGAGGCGCGACGGAAACGATTCCGGTAGACGCCGTTGTCGTCAGTCATGGGTACACGCGCAGCTACGGCGATTTATTGCAATGGGGACTGGATATCGGCTCTCATGGCGTACAAGTCAGCGACCAGACCGCGACTAACCTTCCGGGCATCTTCGCAGCCGGCGACTGCGCTACCTATTCCAACAAAGTTAAACTGATCGCTGGCGCTTTCACCGATGCCGTGCTTGCGGTCAACAGCGCCATGCAGTTTATTGATGCAGAGGCCCACAATATGGCTTACGTATCCTCTCATAACGAGCGGTTTCGGGAGATGAACAAGCAGTTTGCACGTACCGCCAGCAAGACCGGCGTAAACGCGGGATAAAGCCTCCTGATCAACCGTTTGTCGCTCTGACGGCAGAGTTGCTGCTAGAACTAGCATGTGAAATGCTGGCTTAAGAAACGCTGTCGCGCGATATGCCAGCACAAGAAATGCACGTGATACGCTAGCACAAGAAATGCTGTAACGCGATATGCCAGCACAAGAAATGCATGTGATACGCTAGCACAAGAAATGCTGTAACGCGATATGCCAGCACAAGAAATGCATGTGATACGCTAGCACAAGAAACGCTGTAACGCGATATGCCAGCACAAGAAATGCATGTGATACGCTAGCACAAGAAATGCTGTAACGCGATATGCCAGCACAAGAAATGCATGTGATACGCTAGCACAAGAAATGCTAGCTCTAGCAGCAACTCTCGGCGGCACTACTGACTAGCAGTCCAGCCCTTGCACCCTCTAACGGTCAGATATGACCATTACAGCCATTATTACGTAAAATTCAATTTGTAACGGACAAATACGTCCATTAGAACGATAAAATGGGTGATTTCGCCTTCATTTTTGTTTTAATGGACAGATTTGACCGTTAGATATTGTCCAGGGGGCTAAAAGGTGTTCTAATGGCCATTTTTGACCATTAAAAAATGCTGCGAGCCAGCTAGACACTATTTCGACCCCCAGTTTTTCATTTTTTTGCTCAAAAAAACTCCCCTCAAGAAACAGGCGTAATAATCATCCAGCCTGTTTCTTGAAGGGAGCTTTTTATGTTGCTACATCGCGGAGCCCCTGGGGACCTCTGCGGACTTCTCCGGACCACCGTGATTCCCCACTGACTCTGCAGACCTCTGGGGACCTCCGCGATCATCGATTACTTCTGCAGACCTCTGGGGACCTCCGCAATCACTGCTAACTTCTGCAGACCTCGGGTGCTTCCACAATTCCCTGCTAACTTTTGCAGACCTCTGCGGACTTCTCCGGACCACCGTGATCCCCCGCTGACTTGTGCAGACCTCTGGGGACTACGCGATCCTCTGTTAACTTCTGCCGACATCTAGGAACCTTCGTGATCCTTTGGTTACTTCCGCAGACCCCCGTAGGCTTCTGCCAACTTTTTGTCCCTTTACAAGCCTTAATTCCCTTTGCCGGACAGGATGATGTCGAATGTATGACGGTAAGGCGTCACCAGATTAACGAGGAGGGTTTGGCAGCCCGCAGGATGCGGCGCGTTGCTGATTCCCTTCACAGCATGCTGTCCCGCGCCTCCCGCAACCTCGATCCAATCCTCGCCAGCCGTGTACCTGGCCGTGCCCTCTTGCCAGAGTCGCACCGGAGAAACTTGCGGCTTACCCTGTGAATCCCCCGGCTTAGCCGCTGAATCCCCCTTGAGAGTCGATGAACCGCCGCCACCCTCAATGCCATCGCCAGACAACTCGCCCTCCGCGCCAAACACGAAGGACACCGAGGTCAGAATCGGCGCGGCATAATCGCTTGCGACCGTAATACGCCAGCCACGGTCCGTTTCCTCCAGATGCACTTCCACTTGATGGCTCTGTTCATGCGTTACTTCCCGATGCTGGTGAGGCAGCAGATACCACGGGCTGACAGGCCCGTTCGCCGTCTCCGGCAGATGTTTATGCGATACCGGTCCGTAATACCCCTTTTTCTCAACAGCTGTCAGACGAAAGCCTTTGCCTAGCTCCTCTAGCTCCTCTAGTTCCTCTAGTTCCTCTAGCTCCTCTAGTTCCTCTAGTTCCTCTAGTTCCTCTAGTTTCTCCAGCTCCTCCAACTGCTGCATCCTAACATAGCCGGGCCCGAAGAAGGATGACACCTGTACTGCCAATAATGACGCCGCCCCGTTCCGCACCGCAAAAAAGGATGTATTTTCCGTCATCACCGTTGCGCTGACGACTCCCGAACGAATGCGAGCCACCGGAGCGCCGAAGTCGGGATGCAGCTTGCTGTGGTAAATAACGCCGTGATGCCCCGCGTCGGCCATCCTGCTCACGTAGGCGCTGCGGTCAAAATCGGCGTTCAGCATCACACGATAGCTTTCCGGCAGCGGCTCAGGCTGCACCGACAGCTCGCGCAGCTCGGGGTAACGAAGCAGCGCGATTAGCGCATGGGTCGGTAGCCCTCCCGGCTGCTGCAGCTGACTGCCCGCCAGCTCCGACATGGCGGCCAGCAGGGAGTCCTTGTCGTGATGAGCCATCCAGCGCAGCGCCACAAAATAGGAGCCTAGATTATGGCGATCGCCGAAGTCCTGGCGGCCGGAATAATCCGTAACGACATCGCCGTTTGGATGAATCAAATAAGCCATCATACGCAAATTGCGGCGAACCGGCTCCAGCAGCTCCGGCATATCCAATTGCTCTGCCGCGTAGATCAACGCAATGTCGCTTACCGAGTTGTAGATCCCGTTGCTCCGCTCCGTCCACTCCCCGCCCGGCGTACAGTCCATTCCTTCCGCCAGCCATGCCATGGCCCGCTCCTTCAGCTCCGGCTTTCCCGTAAGCTTGTAGAGGAAGCCGATAGCGGAGGTCAGAATCCAGCGATGGTTAGGCGTATGGCAGCCTCCATTCACCATTGCGGGGATCGCTTGCTCAAGGAACTGCCTCAGCAAGCCCAGCGCCTCGCCGAACGGCTGCCACTCACGGGCGGCAGCCTCCAGCACTTCATGAGCCTGGGCCAAGCCCCCCACCACAAACGCCGTATCCGGCGGAGAGTGCATATTCGTCCAATGCGGCGAAATCGTGCCGTCCGGATGCTGGGAACGAAGCATAAAACGGAGCCCCAACTCCAGGCCGATCAGCAGCTCTTCATTGCGGTAGGAAGGAGAATCGGGATTGCTCAGCGCCGCTATCCAGTGAGAGATATACATCGCCGTTCCCCAATGGCTCGGCGTTGCAATGCCCAGCCACGGCTCCAGCACCCCGCCGTAAAAACGGTTATCTTCATCCCTGATTTGCCGCTCCAGACTTTCCAAAGCGCAGGTTTCATTAATGCCGACTAGCTTTTCGTAAATATCCATTCCTCTATAATCGCCCATCTCTGCCATGCCCCCCGTCTAAGATTCCAAAGCCTTCAGCTTGGATAACAAAATGTCATGGCTGGCATGAATTTCATGGGGCAAACAAACAGCCTTCAGCTCGTATACCTTTACCGGCGCTTCTGCGATAACAGGCAGGAAACGATCGAAATAGTCCATATCTCCGCTATGAATATAAGGACAATAATGGTCGGACAAACCTACCGTTTCATGAATGTGAATGCCGGCTATTTTGCCACGGATGGCTTCCATATCCTCCAAGGTATCGTACAGCCCCATTCGCTCCATCATCGTGGCATGTCCAAAGTCGTACCACAGGCCAACGGGCGCTCCCTTCAAACGGTCGATAATGCCGCTTGCTTCCCGAAGCGTCGGCAGCTGGTAGCAGCGCGAGCGGGTTTCGATACCCAGGCTAACCTTCCAGCCCTTGGCGGCAATGACTTCGCACGCCTCTTCCAGGCTTTGCTCGATACGGGTAATATAACGGGGAGCCTGGTCTTCCCTGCGGTCCAGCATTTCCTTCCACAGCTTCTGATAGGCTTCACTTTCCCGGCCTTGCTCGTGGTAGATTTTTTTCAGCTCGTTATCGATATTGTAATCGAATGGCACCTCGCCGGGGTGTACCACGACAGCTTCCGCCCCGTAACGATGGGCATAGGCAGCGGAATTGACCAGCAGCTCAATCGCCCGCTTCCTCTTTACCTCATCCTCAAAACCAAGCAGCACGGAATCCGTTCCATAATCGGGATCGGGATCATGCGGGAACGTATTGTGGACGCTGGAAACCCCGATTTCTCCTCGCTCGATCATGGGCTCAATGGTGGACAACAGCTCGGGCGTCACGTTGTAGTTCAACTCGACCCGCCTAAAGCCAAGGTCCGCAATCTCCTCAATCATGCCGTTGCCGGTTGTATGGCGCCGGATATTCCAGCAGGTCGAAAATGAATATTCTCCTTTGTCTTTCCTCGCATCCGTCATCCTGTCCATCCTCTCTGGTTCCAAAAGTATGAAAAGAAAGACAGGCCCGCGGGGGCCCGTCTTTCCAATTCCATCAATCTTGACTCATGTATTTGGAGTAAATGGCGTCATACTCGCTCTTGGTGATGGGGATAACCGTCCCATGACGGGGGCTGGCAGGCAAATCATAGTTGGCCGAAAGCGTCCACTTGCCGGAGTCCAAGTCCCTCGTCTCAAGCGGCACGTACCCTCGTCCGCCGAACTCGTCGACGAACAAGTACCATTTTTCCTCCGTATTGGATTTGAAAATGGTTGGCCCTTCCACGCCCTTCACATCGCCGACGCCTTCCTTGTTCAAAACCCCGTCCGTATCAAAGACGGATTTCAACGTTTCCTGGAAGACCATTTTACCAAAAGGAGAATTCGCTTCGTTTTCCCGTTCATCCTTCGTAAAACGGTATATCTTGCCGTTGTGGGCAATCATCGTTGTGTCGATGGTGGAATAGCCTAGGTCCATATACAGCTCCGGCTTGGTAAAGGTATAGAAGTCGCGGGTTTTGCTGTACAGAATCCGCTGGTACCATTCCCCTCCGCTGCGCGTGCCTTCGGCAAACAGCCTCGAAGCCCAGAATACGACGTATTCTCCGCTTTCCTCATCGTAAAAGGCTTCCGGGGCCCACGTATTTCCGGCTTCGTATGGCGCAACCTCCACCATTCTCGGCTCCGACCACGTCAGCAAATCATCGGATTCCCATACAATGATGGAACGGCTTCCGTCAGATTGCGCTTTGCCCCAGTCCCAGCTGCCGTTGATTTTCAAATCGGTGGCGATCATATAGAATCGATCCCCTTCCGGCGAGCGGATAATAAAGGGGTCTCTGACCCCTTTTTCACCCATTGTGGACGTAAGCACGGGTTTTCTGCCGTTCAGCTCATTCCAGCGAAGCGCATTGTTTCCATCGCTAAGCGCGAAATAGACCTGCTCGCCGTCCGGCGTTCCTTCTCCCGTAAAGTAGGAGAAGAGATAGCCGGCATAAGCTTCCTCGGCGGGAAGCTCGACAACGCGGGCGTCAAAGGACTTGGTTGCCGAAACCCCGTTTTTGGACACAAAAGCCGTCAGCTTGACTTCGGCATCGCCGGAGCCGCTAGCAGGCCGGGCCACCTCGCCCGAAGCTGTAACGACTAGCGGACTTCCGGATTGCCATGCGATAGTTGTTCCGTTTTGCCCTTGGACAGGCAGCGTGAGATTGCCTCGCACATTGTCGATATGTGGAATCGCCAGCGACTCAAGATCAGACGCAACCGCCGTCTCGTCGCTGCCGCTCTCTTTTGACTCCAACGTACTCGTTATTCCGCCTCCTGTCAAGGTAACAACAGACTTGGCCGGGATAACCGCCTGGAAGGTTCCATCCTCAAGAACCGCAACATCTTCGCCGCGCTCAAGATCAAGCTCGGACGTCGTAACGTAGGATTGCAGCACGGAAACGGCTTTTTCAAGGCCAATTCCATTCAGCGACAGCTTCACGACTTTGTCTTGCTCGCTGTCGTTCACGAATACAGCGGAGACGCTTTGCTCGCCTTGATGCACATAAGCGGAACCCAGCAGGCCGCTGTTGGCGTCCTCGGACAGGCCGCTCAGCTCAATGCGCTCTGCGCCGGGACGGACAAATTTGCTGTAGTTGCCCAGCACCCAAAGAATTTTCGAGGTCAGTATGTTTTGCTCGTCGCCCTCGTTTTTGAAATCCGTGTAGATCAAGCCATCCTTGTAGTCCACCTTGGACACGGCCGTCCACCACTGCCAAGCGGCTGCGTTAGCCTCCGTCAAGTCAAAGTGGATTGTGCGCGCCACATGCAGCGCCGGCTCGATGCCGAGATCGCGGCCCGGACCGTAATCGCCCATGATGCAATATTCGGTAACCCAATATTTCACATCATCGCCGTAGTGCTTCAGGTTTTCATGGAGCAGCTCTCTCAGCTTCACCAGGCGGTCGTCGCCAGGATTGCTGTAATCCGACCAATAGGAATGCGATGCGATTTTGCTCCCTACCGCTTCCTTCAACTCGGGATCGCCAAGCAGCTCCTTGATATATTCTCTATATTTGCCTGTTCCCAGGCTGTTGGCGCCGCTGGAGTACGTGCCTCCGCCCGCAAACTTCTGGAAATACTCGTCGTCCAGCAGAGAAGTTATCTCTACGCCATCCGGCGCGCTGATCTGCGAAGCAATTCCATTCTCCTGCAGCTGATGATACAGCTCGAGGATCACTTTTTTCAGATCGTCGTTGTTGTACCGGTTGGCTTCCTGCCAGGCGTTATTCCAGTCCCAGGTAGGCTCGTTGATAGGGCTGATATAATCGAATTCCAGCCCTTGTCCCTTGAAATGCTCCAATACGTCGACCAGGAAAGTCGCAAACTGAACCTCGTACCCATCCTTCAGGTTAGTGGAGCCTACGTCGGGATCGGGCCTGGCATTGCCGTTTTTGGTCATCCAGACGGGAGGACTGTTCACAAAAGCGATCAGCGTATCCACGCCGCGATCTTTTGCGGCTTGCAGGAACCATTGCTGGCCGCCCTGCTTGCTCCAATCGTATTCGCCGTCCTCGGTCAACTTAAACGCTTCGGACCGGCGCCAAGGATCCGGAATGGATTGATCGGCTTCCGTTGACCCGGCGCCGATATTAAAGCGCCAGGCGGACAAGCCGATTCCTTTTTCCCTGGAAAAAAGCAGGTCTGCAACTTTGTTTTTGTTTTCCTCGCTCCAATGCTTGCCCAGCGGATCCATCGACCAAGCATCGGACGCGCCGAAGTTATCTATGGTTTGATAACGGACCGTTCCGTCTATCGACACCACGGCATCCGGCGGTGTCTCTTGCTGCACGGGGGTTTCCTCCTCTTTCATGCTGTTTGCGCTATTGGTGCTATCGGAACCTTGGGTCAACATGGCAATCAGCACACCCAAAAGCAACACAAAAACAACAATGATAACAACCAGCCATTTTTTTCTCATGTCACACTCCTAACCGACAAGTCCGGAGCGCTCGACGCTCTCTACGAAATGCCTTTGAACAAACAGATACAAAATAATGAGCGGCAAAATCGCCATCAGCACGCTTGTATTCATCATCATGGACATAAAGAACGGATCTTGCGTTAAAGAAGTTGCTGCCGCTCCGCCGCCGCTGAGATGAGTGGCGATTGCGTAACCGGAAGATGACATCATCGACGACATAACCTTCGGTTCGTTCAGATACATGTTGGTAAAGAACGAGTCGTTCCACTGCCAGACGAACGAAAACAGCATAACCGTAATCATGGAAGGAACCGCATTGGGCAGGATAACCTTCCTGAACGTTGTGAAATATCCCGCTCCGTCCACGTACGCCGCCTCTTCGATTTCCCGCGGAATGCCTCTGAAGAACTGGCGGAAAATATAGACGTAAAGGCCCGTCTTGACGCCCATGCCGAGCATCGAGGAAATAATGAACGGCCAATACGTATTGATCAGGTTGATTGGAGAGCCACGGAACAGCTCAATGATGCCGAACAAGTCGAAGTTCTTGAAGTTCAGATACAGCGGAATCATAATGGTTTGCGACGGAACCAGAATCGTAAAGATTACGCCGGCAAACAAGAAACCGCTCCCCTTAAACTTGATCCGGGCAAAACCGTAACCCGCCAATACGCACGTCACAGTTTGCAGAATCATAACGGCAGACGACAGGAACATCGTGTTCATGAGAACGCTTGGGTAGTTCATCGCCGTGAAAACCAGCTTGAAGTTCTCAAGCGTCAACGCCCTTGGTATCCAGATAACAGTTGGATCATACAAGTCGTTCATGTTTTTGAACGCGATGGAAAGCTTCAGCAAAATCGGATAAAGAATAACAAATGATATACCAAAAATGAGTACAAACCGGACTATAATCCAGAGCCATTTCTTCGCGGATTCAAACCAATAGGCAGCCGAAGCCAGACGATGCTGCCCTTCCCCTCTAGCGGGATGCTGCTCTGCTGCGGTTTCAGTCTTCACAAAAGTTCCTCCTTCAAACCGCTAATCTTGATAAAAGACTTTGCGCGATACAAGTGCGGTCGTTACCCACAGCACCAGTGCAATGACGGCAAAATACATCCACGACATCGCGGCGCTTAAGCCGAAGTTGAAGCTTTTGAATGCCGTATCGACAACCAGGCGGCTCGTTTGGTCGCTGATGAAGCTGTCGATGATGGTGTAGACCAGATTGGTCAAAATCAGCGGGCTGATCATCGGGAATGTAATTTTCCAGAATGCCTCGTAGCCTGTCGAACCCTCGATCTTGGCGGCTTCGTACAGGGAAGGCGAGATGGATTGCAGACCCGCCAGGAAGATCAGAATCTGAACGCCGGATTGGCTGACTATTTCATAAATCCGGCTTACCGCGCCCGTCAAATATTCAACCAGCGTAGGACTCATGCCGGATTCGATCAGCATGACGGTGAGCTCCAGATTTTTCATGACGGACAAACCGCCGCCCGTTGTATCATTGGCGCTGCGGACAACAGATTGCATCAAATCGCCGCTTTCGATGCTGGCGATAATGCCGGATGCGAGAATAACCGGAAGGAAAAAGATCGCTCTGGCCAAAACCCGCCCGCGGAACTTCTGATTTAGAATGACCGCAAAAAACAAGCTGAAAATAATAATGAGCGGCGTGTTCACCGCGATATCGATCACGGACTCGGACAATGTCCTGACATAAGACTCGTGCGAGAACAAAGCTTCGCGATAATTGGCAAACCCGATGAAATCCAGGGTGAAGCCTTCATTCGTAACTTGCAGATTGCTCAAGCTGTACCGAAGCGAAGAAATCAGCGGAGCAAGGAACAATAACAAGAAGCCTACAAACCAGGGCAGAATAAAGTACAAGCCGTAATATCTGTTTTTTTGCTCGAGCGATAGCTTCTTGAATTTCATTGCTTCACGTCACCCCCAACCCAGTAATTCTTGGCGTCTACCGTTACGCCATTCACGTTAGCCGCTTTTTCGTTGTAGTTCACGATAATCGTTTTGCCTTTTTCAAAAGTAGTCTGATAAACGCCGGTTGCCAGCTGCTTATGCTCCTTGATGACTTGGTCCTGCACATCTTGCAATACGTTGTTCAGCTTCGCATGCTGCTGTGCCGCTTCATCAATCCAGCGGCGGTAGTCGGCGGAATACAGATCATCGAAATCCGTCATCTTGATTGCCGACGGATCAGCATAGAACCAGGTGTAATGCAAGGCCGAGCCGGTTTCCAGCGCTTTCAGGAAGCTGATTTCAGAATCCTGATCGTCCGCCATATTCCAGGATGTGCCGGCATATTGGATATAGCCGTGATACACCAGTTGGAGGAACGGAACGCTTTCGTCGGTAATATTAAAGCCGCTATTCGTCATCGGCGCATCGACGATATGCCGTGCATAAGGAGCAGAGTACGCATTGCCGCCTTCTACCATCAGGTTTGGCACAGAATCGCTCATTTGCTGCAGCTGCTGAAGCACAATCCCCTTGGCTTCTTCGCGGTCAATAACGTCCGCACGGTTATAATCGGAATTCAGCTTGTCTCCGATGTCTCTCAGGGACAGGCCGGAAACGCCAAGCTTGGTGTAATCCTTCAGGAAGCCGTCCACGATGCCCGGCAAAGCATTAGGGCTCAGAACATATCCCGGCACCGCTTCGTCGTCCTGCCTGAATGTCGAAATCCGGTAAGGATAAATGGCAGCCAGCTTGTTTGTAATCAAGCGGGAAGCCTGCGATTTTTTGAAGCCTTTTGCATCGGCATAAACTTCAAGGAAAGTGGCATCTGGATACAAACCAATTGCGCTGTTATCGGCATACGCCTGCAAAGCGGTTAACCCTTTGCTTCCCCCCAGCTTTTTGTCGACGGATACGGACTTGGGCAAATTGTGGTTTACCCCGTCGTTAAACCAACCCGTGTACCGAAGCTGGATGCCTTCAATGCCAAGACCTTTCATCTGGTCCAAAATATCTTGGGCCTGTTCAAAGGTAGTGAGCGGTTGATAAGCATTGTACGGAATGCCAAGGAAAAATTTCTTTTTCGGAATGCCGCCAATCAGCTCCACATAAAACGGGACGTTTTCCGTCTCTTCCAGTCTGGCCATATTATTTTGCTCCGTCAGATAGTCGCGGTAATGCGCGGCCATGCCGGAATAACTGGCTTCATCAGCTCCCAGAAAACCGTAAGCAACGGCAATTTCACCATGGAAAGACTGCGCCTGGAACTTTTTCACCGTGCTGGAGCGCCAGCCGTTTGTTAACGTCACTTCTTCCATGTTGTTCAGCGTAAAGCTGGAATACACGGTATTGTATTGATTCAGCCTGCCGCTGACATCCGCTTCAACTGCTGCCACCGCGTCTCCCTTTTCAATGATGCCAAGGAATCCGCGATCGCCGTAGTTCATGCCGAATACGGGCAATCTGGCCGACTCTTCCTTCTGAATCTGCATCAATTGGTTGATAGCGGTATCGGCTCCATACATAACTGTCCGATATGGGGCAGCATAAGTTTTTTCATTATTGAAATGAATCAATGAACCCGAACCGTCAGGCACAAGGCTGTATCCTTCGTCCTGAAGTCCGCTTGCTCCAAAGAAAGGCAGCAAGGATAACGTTTGAATTTTCATGGTATCGGGATATTGAAGCTCGCCTTCCGGTATGCTGACTCTCAGATACTCGCCGTCGAGCCTGTAATGAAGAGGGATAACGACGCTGGCGGAACCTCCGCCTTCTTCGCCGTATGCCGCCTTGTCGATGGCAATTTGTTCCTCGTCGTATCCGATCTCCTTGAAAATTCCCGTTACTTTGGAAAGACCAACACCCTTTAAGGAAGAGTCTCTCCGTTCGTATTGCTTCGTCTCTTCGTTAAAACGGAACCTTTTTTCGATTTCCTTTTTGTCGGCATCGCTAGCGATTTTCCCAAGAATCAGGGTTTGAAAACGCTCTTCGCTGATAAATTTCGGAATAGCCTCGATATCGCTTTTGACTTCGCCGAGCGTATAAACAATATTCAACCCGCCATCCGTCTTTTCGATGACAAATTGGTTGTTTTGAATGCTGTGTGTGTAGTTGTCGTACTTCAACGAATTGCCCGCGCTGTCGTAGTACGTCAGTTCCAGCTGCACATTCAGCTTGGATTTGTTATAGCCGGTGGCAATGGCGTCATCTTCCCGGTCCTGCGGATTGGAATACCAGATTGCCCCGTTCCGTTTGTCCTGAACAGCCACTTCAGTCGTTGCCTGATTGACGTACAGAATCAAATGCTCGTTTTCGGCAACAGCTTCCATGCCCTCGGATAAGCTCTGCGCCTGGCGCTCTGCATCTACACTGACCGGCGTCTCAGCAGTTGTCTCCTCTTCCGCGCTGGCTGGCTGCTCGACGGAACCGTCCGCTTCGCCCTCCTGCTCGGTTGTTTGCTGAGCCGACTGTTCACTGGTTGCTTCAGAGCCCGTTGCCAAAACCGTTGCCGATTTTGTGTAGTTGGGCATGCTTGAAACCAGCAAGCTGCCGATCATAACCGCAATTGCAATGATAGTAAGCTTCTTATTCAAAGCCTGGCTCCTCCTTTCTCATCCGCGCAATGAAAGCTCCTGGTAGATGGTGTACACAAAACTGACAATTTGCTGAATCAGACTGAAAAACAGCAGTCCCAGAAAAATAATGACGCCCATGACTACCAGGGTCAGCAGCATTGTCGTTATCGTTTTGGTAACCGTATACTGATGAACAGTCATCGTCCCGATAAACAGCAGCCAGATAAACCATAATACGGCCAAGGTGTCCAGCAAATAATAAAAGGATGATTCACGCAGCGTAATGACGTTGCTGAGCAGAATATTGGGAATGTTCACCAGAATAAGCGGAAGCATCGCGTAACCTGTTGCGATGATGATTTCAGTGAATTTGCCCTCGCCGTCCATCAGCGTCGTAAGGGACCAGTTCGCAATGCACCAGAGCAGGAACGGAAGAACGATGTATTTCAGCTCATCGATACTGTTCAGATCCAGCGGATAGTTGTAGTTGACAACATAACCTGCGAATTGCCGCTTTAGAATCATGGTTACCGTTACGGCGAACAACATCAATATCGCAATACGGAGCTTTCCTTTGTTCTCGTATTTCAGGTCCCAGAATCCGTCGAAGGGATGCATGGCTACATGCAGCGAGTATTTAACTTCCTTAAGAAACGGCATCCTGTACCCTCCCTCCCTTTCTTGACCTTACAAACCGGCGGGCACCGAAAATCAACAGAAGAAGCGCGATAACCCCGGTCATATACATGCCGAAGTATTCTCGCATGTATTCTCTGCGGTATTTGGTCAACGCCTTGGAATAATATTCACGGTCATTGCCCAGCTCCAGGTAAGTCATGGCGTCCCTGTATTCGCCTTGGCGAAGCATGGACTTGCCGATGCCGACGTAAGCCATCTCGTAATTGGCGTCCAGCCTGAGCACTTCCTGCCACAGCTTGGCGGCTTCGTCGTGCTTGCCGGAGCTGTACAAGCTATTAGCATTGTTGACGAGGCTGCCGAACTGGGTTGCCTTAAACTCGGTAATCCGTCCAAGGTCCCGGTCCAATACATAGATTGCATCGCCGTAGCTTTCGACGGCTACCGGGTTTTTGAACGTTCCCAGCTGATTGCCGAGCTGTCCGATTACGTAAAGCAAATTGCCGTCCTCGTTATAGGTGAAAATGCGTCCGCGCGTGGAGTCCAGCGCCCGGTATACGCCATTGCCAACTACATCGATGTCGATAAAAGAGGAACGGTTAATGCTCAGGTCGCCAATCGGCGGAATCTCCGCATTCATACTAAGAACGTCTATGCCGGACGGATTCAATTTTTTGACCGCCGACAATGTCGTTTTGTCCATCGTGGTTGTGTAGATAAATCCGTCTGCGTCCACGTCCACGTTATTAAACTCCAAAGGAATGAAGCGGATCAGCTTCTCGCGCTGCTCCTTGGTGGCTACCGTCTTCCAGAACAGATCGATAGGATCGAATTGTACGCGGTTGGTGCCCATAAAGCCTGTAAAGCGGCCGTCGCTGTCGAACTCGATAAGCCCTTCGTAGACGCCTCTGCCCACCACATAGATGCGTCCGGCTTTATCGACGATAACTTTGCGCGGAAAATATTCAAAGGTTTCGCTGATGACGTCCGCCTTTGGAGCGCCCAACTCTCTCACAAAGGACCCGTCTCCATTCAGCTCCACTACACGCCTGTTTTCGGTATCCGCTACGTAAATTTGTCCTTTGTCCGTAACGAAAATGCCCTCTGGATTTCTAAAGCTGTCTTCTTTGCCGTTATTCTGGAAGCTGTTAATTTCGCGTACGGTTTCCCATTCGTTGTTCAGCACAATGATACGTCCGTTCCCGGAGTCGAGAACGTAGACGAGACCCTCGTCGGAGATGAAGAGATCCGTCGGCGCATTCCATGCGCCCGTCCCTGCTTCCTGCCCCGTAATAGCTCTGGAGGGAAGAAACGCGATTGGCGATTTAACGGCTTGGCCCCAGTAGTTGTAGGTATAGCCTTCATACGGCGATGCTTGGGCCGAGTTCGGGCTAAGACCGGCAAACAACAGGACAGCTGCCAGGATCAGTAGTAATGACTTTGTTTTCAAACCTAACGCCTCCATCGCTTTAGTCCTTCATGCCGGACGAAGCCATCGTTTGAATGACATTGCTCTGAGACAATACAAATGTCACAATCGGCACCGTCATCATGATGACCGCCACCGCGGCCCCGACGCCCGCACGCGCTATACCGCCTGACACGATCTGGCTCATGGCATAGTGCATGGTCTTGAGCTGCTCGCTGTAGATAAAGCTGCCTCCGTCTGTGCCCCACAGCATTTGCATCATCAGAATCAGAAGCGTCAGCCATGCCGGCTTGACGAGCGGCATTACGATCTGCATGAAAATGCGGTATTCGCTTGCGCCGTCAATTTTTGCCGCCTCCAGCAGCGCATCCGGAATCTGTTCCATAAACTGCTTCATCAGATACAGGCCGAGCGGGTAGGCGAATGCCGGAATAATAACCGCTTGATAGGAGTCCATCCATCCCAGGGCGGACATGATGATGTAGTTCGGAATAGCCGTTACATGCGGCGAAAACATCAGGGACAGAACGATAATCGTAAACAGCACCTTGTGGCCCCGGAATTTGTGCTTGGCCAGCGGGTATGCCGCTGCGGATGCCAAGACGATGTGGCCGAAGGTTCCTGCCGCTGTAATAAATACGGTATTAAAAATGTATCTCGAAAACGGGACCCAGGAACTTTTCATGACCTGAAACAGGTCTCCAAAGTTCTCAAACGTCGGGTTTCTGACAAACAGTGTCGGCGGGAAGACAAACAGCTCATCCAGCGGCTTGAAAGCGTTATTGATCACATAGATCAACGGAACCGCCATAAAGGCTCCGAATCCGCCCAGCACCAGGAAAAGCATGATATCGACCTGCCAGGAGCGATTCACTCTTCTTTTGAGTCGTATGGCCAGTTTCATCCGCTTATTCCCCCACCCTCTTGAGCAACTTTTGAACGATCAGATTGGAGCCCAGCATCAGCATAAACAGAACCGTTGCGATGGCGGACGCATAACCCATTTCAAACCGGATTGTACCGTAGTCCATCAAGTGGGTTACGATCGTATGCGCTCCATACTGCACGCTCGGGAAGCCGGCCAAGGCCGTTGCGACATCCGCAACCGCAAGCGATGACGTAATCTGGATAACTGCGCCGAACATCAATTGCGGTCTCATGGAAGGCAAGGTAATGTACCACAGCTCCTGCCAGCGGTTTTTGACGCCGTCCATCGCCCCTGCTTCATACAGCGTGCGATCGACCGTCTGCAAACCTGCGATAAACGCCAGGAAGCTTGTGCCCAAGCTGAGCCACAATTGAACCAGCATAATGATGGCCAGCATGTACTTTGGATTTTGCAGCCAAAGAATCGGCTCGTAAATAAGGCCAATCTTCATCAAAAATCCGTTCATAATGCCGTACGAATCGCCCGAGAAAATAATTTGCCAAATAAAGAACACGTTGCCCGAAATGGACGGGGCGAAAAATATCAATGTCATAATCGCCCTGACCTTCGGATTCAGTTCATTAATCAGCCAGGCAAACACGAAACAGGCGATATAGCTGACAGGACCCGTTACGACGGAGAAGATCAGCGTGTTTTTTACACCGATCAGAAAGACGTCGTCGTTCCAGAGAAGCTTGGAATAGTTCTCCCAGCCGACCCATCTTGGAAACTCCAGCATGTTGAAATGCGTAAAGCTGAAGAAGATGGAGATGACGACCGGAAGCACGGTAAACAGCATGAACAACAACATGTAAGGAGACAGCAGGACATACAAATGTTTATCCCGCTTTATGTCTCTGACGAACAGGCCCCACTTTCCCTGCAGACCGCCTGGGCTGCCCTTGGGCTGGATCATGGTTTCGGTCGCAATTTTCGCTTTCTGCAAAAGAGTCCCTCCCTAGTGCCTTCAGTCCAAATTAAACTCTTTTCGTTTTTGTTCGATTTCGTAATCGATTTCCTGAACGTAATCGTACAGGGCGTCGGTAGAGTTGGTACCGTTGTTCACAACCTCGCGAAGCGCATTGTCCAGATGGCGTCCCGTGAAGTAACCGCCCGGAACCTCCGGAACTCCCTGCACCCATTCCCACTGCTCTTCCAAGCTGCGGTAGTCGCGCGTTGGCCAAGGCAATTCCTTCAGCGCCTCGATATTGGCGGTTGGGTAACGGGCGGCAGCGCCCATCAAACCTTCCATCTCGCGGCCAAAACGAACCTGCGCGTCTTTGCTAACCCACCACTTCATAAACTCCCAAGACGCGTCCTTGTTTTTGGCCTCCTTGAGCATGATGGTTGCCGTCCCGCCGCTTGCTACATCACGGCGAATCGTGCCGTCGGCCTGTTCCATTCCCGGAACCGGAACGAATTCCCACAATCCCTTGATTTCGGGGGCGGAAACCGACAAATAGTTGTAGAACGTATAATCTTGAATGCCTACTGGCATTTCACCCGTTCTGAAACGCATCGGGAAATCGAAGATTAGCGGCAGCTTGTAGCTGGTATAGAAGTTGGTCCATGACTTAAACGCCGCAAGACCGGTTTCCGTATCCATTCCGCTTTTTGCGCCGTTGTTCAAATAGAAGGAACCGTCCATCTGATAAAGCAGCATCGCATAAGCGCGGTTAACCTCTAGCACCGGAACGCCGGTTGTTTGAGCCAACGGCAATGCAAAGTCCATGTTATGCTTCTGCAATACGGGAACCATGGCGTACACGTCATCCCATGTTTGAGGCGGTTCCAGATTCAGCTGCTCCAGAATGTCCTTCCGGTAAAATAACATGTTGAAAATTTGCTGCTCAGGAAGCGCAAAGACCTTATCTTCGTAACGATATGGAACAAGCGCGCTGTCCCGGAATTGCTTGATGACTTCGTCATAGCCCGGATACTGGGACAAATCCTCAGCGGCTTGCCGCATTCCGAAGTTGACTGGTACATCGTTGCCGACCTGCATCGCAACATCCGGTCCTTCGCCGGCTAACGATGCACGCAAGAGAACGTCGGCATTAACCAGCTTCAGGTTGACGCTAATGCCCGTCAGCGGCGTAAACGTATCGTCGATCATCGCTTTCAGCACTTGGGCTTGGTCGCGACCCGTTCCGATCCACACGGTAACGGATTGATCATTTTCTTCGGTACTGCCGATCGTATCGTAATCCTCGAAGAACGAATGGAAGAACGAAGAAATCTCATGGCCGATTTTCCTTAAAGCCGAAGAATTTGCTTTTGGAAGCTCCACATCCGTTGATGCAAGCATCAAATAGTCGATTTCCAACGGCTGCTCGCGCACCTCAAGAATCCAGGAGCCTACGCTGCCGACGTTTGTTTTGAATTGGGACAACCGCTTCTGCACCGTTTCCGGCTTGGCCGCCAAATCGGCCAATTGATATGCCGTTTTGTTCAGTACAGCGGTTTTGTCGCTTTTTTCTCCTGTCAGCCGAACCAATTCTTCAGAAACTGCGTACAGGATGTCGCTTTGCTCTTTGAATACGGTAGACATATCAGGAATCTGTTTATCTAATTGATAATCCCGGTAGGGGTCTGGCACATTGCCGGTAATCATCAAGATTTTTCGATACATGGCGTTGATTTCAAGCACGCTTGCTTCCACTTGACGGATAAGAGGCGCGATAGCTCCCAGACTAACCTCCATCTTCAGCTCGTGCTTCCCTTTGGTTAGGTAGAACAAATAAGGCTCTTCCTTGCTGCCAAGCACGTTCATTTGCCAATCCGAGTCATAATAAAACGGAATTTGCATCATTTCCTGAAACGGAATTTCACCGTCAATTCGTAATGAGCGCGTAGAATAAATGCCCCTCAGCAATTCTTGTCTGCCCTTGATGGCAATTCTGTACAGTCCGTCCTCCGGTACATCCATTTCCCATGCGATCCATTGGCCCGGCACCCGCCAGTTGTTGCCCCCAATCGTATTCATTCTGATCTTGGAAACGTCATACGGTTCAGTCGACGGGCTAGAACGATCCGTCGTTGGATACAGGGTAGGCGATGATTTGTAAACAGCGTCTTCCCCTTGAACTTTAATCAGATGGCCGCTTGTTTCCGCATAGCCGTTAGCTTCGTATTCTTTCTTGACTTCGTCGTAGCTTGCCGGAGCTTCGTATTGATGCACTTTGAGATAATCGATGGCCATTGGCTCTCTGGAAGATACCATGGTCAATGTATGTTTTCCGGCCGGCAAATAAAAGAGATAAGGCTCCTCATAATAGCCTTCCGTGTCTCTCAGCAGCGTCTCTTGCCAGATCGGAGACTCTACTTGGCGAGGACGCAGGTCGTTGCCGCGGTTATCCTGCTCGATCTCATCGTTCTGATTAACCCATACGCGATGGAAAGACAGATTGCGCGCGCTGCTGAACGGAAGTTTTCCGTCAATCAGCAACTCCCGCTCGATAGCGGAGCTTTTTCCCTCGATCGGGAAATAACGGACCATGATATGGTACATTCCGGTTTTGGGCACTTCCAGCTCCCAACTGATGGAGCCGCTTTCCTCAGTCCTGACGAATTTCCCCGTTTCGCCGCCAAGCTCGGTAATGATCTCCGGGCTCATCTCTTCGGCGTCCACGTAATCAGCACCATTGATTACGATTTCCTCTCGAGGCCGATCCTCGTCTTTGTACTGCTGCAAATAAAATTCGTAATTGTTTTCCGAGGATTGTCCGGAAATCGTCTCGACGTCCACCAAATCGGATGGTTGAACCTCGGCGTCTTGATTACCGGTCGCACCGGAATGAGATATAGGGAAAACCAAGATGGAGACCAACATGACGATAACTGCCGTCCAGGCGATCGTCATTCGGGATAATGCGATTTTCACCCAATTCCCTCCTTTACCAGGCTAGCGAAGTTATGATGATTTACGGCAGCCCGCCAGTTCCTCCGTCAGGCAGAGGAACGGCTGGCTGCCGCTTTGAGAGGTTGTTCAAAAAGTCCACTTTCCATTACAAAGCATGCCTAGCGGCATAATCAGCAGAGCAAACTTTTTGAACTCGCACTTTGGGGTTCAGTCGAACGTTACTATTCCTTGTCTTGCTCGCCGCTCAGTACTTTTTCGGCTGCGGCTTGCGCAGGCCCGATAACTTGAGCAACGCCAGTGGAAGGAGTAACTTCGCCCTTCACGAATTTTTCGGTAACAGAGTCAAGTTGGTCTTTAATGCCCAGACCGCCGAAACGTCCGCCGAACAAACGCTGAACTTTGCCATCATCATTCATGGCGTTGGCAATGGAAGCTTCGTCAGGCAATACGTTTTCCATCCACAATCTGCGGTTTTCTTTCCAGTTGTCGAAGTCTTGCAGCTCTTCCCAAATCTTAACGATTACATCTGCGTCTTGGACGCCTTTAGGAATAACGTAAGCTGCAGTTTGACCGAGCGGATCGAAATAGTTTGCAGCTTGAGGACCCTTCGGCATGTAAACATAGCCCCACTCGTCCTTCAGCTTGTCAAGGATACGGCCTTCGATTTCCCACAGGCCGCCTGGGTACATAGCGATTGTGCCTTCAGCAAAATACTTAGCCGGGTCTTCCCAGTCGTTGCCTTCGTTTGCTTTTACAACTTTATGTTCGTTGTAAAGGCCATACAAGAAATTAAGCGCTTCCATCGACTCCGGAGAATCAAAATTTACTTTCTTGGTGGCTTCATCGTAAATTTTGCCGCCGTTGCTTGCGATCAGCAATTCGGACAAGACATAATGCGCGCCAGCAAGGCCGTATTGATCCATTTTGCCGTCGCCGTTATTGTCGACTGTCAGTTTTTTCGCTGCGTCAAGCATGCTGTTCCAGTTCCAGTTGTCCTCTTCCAGCAATTGTTGAGGATCCTTCAGACCGGCTTCTTTGAAAATGCGTTTATTATAGAACATGCCGCTGTCATTTGGATTGAACCATGTTCCAAGACCGTATACTTCTTGACCGCCAAAGCGCATCGAATCGATGACGTCTTCGTCTACGCGGGAGTTTTTAAAGTAATCGTTCAGAGGCGTCAGGAAACCGCCTTGCATCAAGCCCCAGATAAAGCCATCCGGCAAGTTAACGATTTCGGCAAAAGGCTCGTTGGCCAGAACCGAGGAGGACAGCTTCTCGGAAGTGGACCAGTACTCTGTATTCACGTAAGTAATTTTTACGTTGTATTTCTCTTCTACATTTTTAATGCGCTCGCGAGCCAACTCATCCGCCTCGGAGTCGCCGACCGGACTTGCATCCCACCAGTTGGAGATACGAATCTCACGACCATTCAAATTCACCTCAAGCGGTTCCTCGGCAGCTTCTGTTTGAGCTGGAGTTTCTTCTGTCGTCGCAGGCGACTGGGTGGCCGTTGTGTTAGGCGCATTGTTGCCGCCGCTGCACGCAGACAAAATTGTGGCTACGGCTGTTACCATAACTAGCAAAGTCGATTTCTTCTTTTTGATCTCTTTCACCGTTAAGCACGCTCCCCTAATTAATGTAGGATATACCTTGTTCCACTAGCCGTTACACGATACGGTGTCTCAAACCGCTTGCTCTGAAAAAGAGCGCTTACTCATCTGGCCACCCTGAGTGTAAAGGTTTTCATGAAACCCATTTCATTATATCTCCTTACGCTCTCGTGGTCAATAAAAAAATGGGCTTTCAACCTAAAGATTGCGTTTTCAACATAACCCCATCAGTCTGGAAATGGATTGCCATTTTCCTCCATGCGCCTGATGGCTTTTGTACACAGCTTTAGTCATCCCTTCTTATCCCGCTCTCTCCTAAGCACATTCCGGATTCCAGACTGTACGGTATCCGCTCTAATTGACTTCCAGCACCACTTTTTTCGTCTCTGTCGGCACAGACGATTCCTCGCTGCTGCCGATGTCTGGTAAGCTGTTGCGCCAAGCGGATGATTACCTGCTGGTGCTTGCTGGCAATAGCACGGCTGCCGCCGCTATCGGAACCTGCCGGAACGGGTAAAGCCGGTTTCTTTTTTTCACCTCTTTCATTGTCAAGCACGCTCCCCTAATCAATATTGGACACGTAGTCAAGTACACCAGACCTTGATTTATGCCTACCCTCCCCTTATGTTTGTAAGGGCTTTCATGAAACCCATTTCATTATATCCCGCGTTGTTGCCGCTGGTCAATAACAAAAATGCGACATCAAAAAAAATGGGCCACGCTCATTAAAATAGCGTAAACCCGTCATTATAAAAACCGATGGCGCGGCTTGCTTACGAACGCGAAGGAGCTCCCGTGCTCTGTCTGACAACAAGCTGAGGTTCCAGGGAGGTCAGTTTTTTGACCTTCTCTTTATTCATCATGGCTTGCAGCACTTTGATCGCCGTACGCCCCAATTCATGGGCCTTCTGGGATACGGTGGTCAGCTCGGGAATAAAGTGATGGGACAGCGGAATATCGTCAAATCCAACAATCGACATGTCCTCTGGCACGGAAAGCCCCGACTCCGTCGCCGCTTTGATCGCGCCGATCGCGGTATAATCGTTAACGCAAAATACGGCCGTCGGTTTTTCCTTCATGGCAAGCAACTTCAACATTTGATGCTTGCCGGATTCGATAGAGAAGCTATCCGGGAGAAGCCATTCCTCTCGAACTTCAAGTCCTTCCTCTTTCATGGTCTTGCGGAAGGCTCGCAGCTTGATGGAGGTGGTTGTCATGTGGTTCTCACCGCCGATAAATCCGATATGCTTGTGCCCCAATTGGGCCAGATGCCGCACGGCCAACGCCGTTCCAAACGATTCGTCCGTGGCAACCCGGATCAACCCGGAGTTTTTCAACTCGCCGTTGACAAGCACAGTCGGAATCACGCTTGCATGCTGAACGAGCTCCTGAACCAGACGCTCGTCACATTGCTTCAGGTTTATGCGACCGCCCAAAAACATAATGCCGTCTACCCGCTTCTCGCGCATAATGCTGAGGTATTCCGATTCTTTTCGGGTGTCGCCGATGGAATTACTGAGAAGAAAGGTATGCCCGGACGACTGGGCTTCCTCTTCGGCTCCCGCAAAAACTTCCGGGAAAAAGGGGTTGGTCAAGTCGGGCACGATAACGCCAATGATACCGGTTTCTTTTTTCAACAGACTTCTGGCCATGGCATTAGGCTGGAAGTTGTACTTGCTGATTAGCTCTTCAATTTTGGCACGGGTACTTCCCTTGACCGGAGCGGTATCGTTGATCACGCGCGAAACAGTTGCAACCGATACTTTGGCCTCCTTGGCAATATCATATATCGTAACCTCTTTCAAGCTTAACGCTTCCTTCCTGCGACCAATTCTCGTCTCATTATAACAAAATTACCCAAGTTGTGACACAGGCTGTTTAGAGGCAGATGACGGGCAGGACCGCCAATTAGCGGGGATCCTGCCCTCTGTCGCAACTGTTCGATCCCTTGTTAGAGAGCGCTCCAGCGCCAGTCCGACTGATCATCGAACAACAGACGCGCATTTGACGGCTTCTTGCCTTGCTCGTCAAACAATGTCAGTTCATTGCCGCTTTCCTTGAGCCATGCAATTGGAAGCTTGTAATCCTCCTGCGGCCCGATCTGCCAGTAACGGCCCAAATCATGTCCGTTCAGCAAGATATAGCCTTTGCTCATGCCAGTCAGCCGCAGCTTCAGCTTGGGATGCGCATAGTTCGGTATAGCCGGCAAGTCAAACGTCGTGCTAAACCAGGATGGCGATGCCTCCTCGGCCGAGTCTCCCAACGCAACCGGAGACGCTTCAGGCTCCTCCAGCAGCGAAACCGCCCAGCCTTTCAGTTCCTTCTGCTTGTTGAAGGTCAGCAAGTCGAGACGATTCATCGGCGTGCGGAAACCTGGCATTTCAATCTGGTTGGTTCCTTCAATGACATAATCGGAAATATCGACATGATGGAATGCGAACCAGTTGTGGTATGCCTCCAGATGTACTTCCTTGCCGTTGATTTTCAGGCCGCTGGCGATGGCTCCGACCAGAATCGCGCCTTCATGCCCGGCAAGCTCGAAGGTCCGCGTAAGCGGAGCCTGGAAGCTTTCGTTCTGAACCTCGTCGAGATCAAAGCTTTCTCCGTTGCAAGACCAGCCGCTTCTCAAATCGAGAGCTGCGCCATCCAGGTAAACGGGACCAAAAATCCCTTTTTCCTCGCCCAGGTAAGGGGAGAAGTTAAGGCTTCCCATGTGCTGAACAAGCAATTGAAGCTTGCTGCTGCCTTGAGGCAGCCTGATTGTTGCGTATGCGGCTCCGACCTGGCGAATCATGGCTTGCTCGACGCCGTTGACGTATACCCGCGTGGAGTCTTGAACCGCGGAGAACACAAGCGTGCTTTCCTGCTCCTGCGGCACGTTGATTTCGCTGCTGTAGATCAGGTAGCCGAATTCCCGGTCAAGCTCCGCAAATCCAAGCGGCTGCGGTGATTTATCTCCGCCTTCCAGTCCCTGCAGATTCAGGTTTTTGACCTTCCAGCCCGACAGAACCGGCGCCTGAATCGGCGCGCGTTCATACACGCCAAGCTCAACCCCAAGAGTGCCGGACTCTTTGCCGTCCCAATCTCCCAGTAGCAGCTTGTCGCCATCGGGGCGTCCCGGAACGCCATCCACTCCGCCTTCCGCGTTCAAATCCAGATCATCCCAGCCAATCGCCCAGGCAATTGATTCGCCTTGGATTCTCCAGGCCCGATCTGACATGTGGCCGTTCAGCACGATGACCTCCACTTGTTCGCCGCCGCTTGTTATCTTAATCCGCTGCGGGGTTTGGAAATGGAATACATCCAGCGTGAGACTGCGCCCTTCAGCGCCGCTCTCCGCCAGCACAATGCCGTCGCTGCTGTACTCTATAGCTTGGATTGATTCAAATTGAATATAACTGCGCTGTCCGTCTTCTCCGGACAAAATAAGCGTGCGGACACCTCCGATGACATCGTTTCCGATCAGGAAGCCGCCGCAAGTCAACTGAAGGCCGGAGCCGATTTTTAGCCGGTCAATAATAGGAACAATTTGTCCGGGTTTGATGGAAACCGGAATCGTGCGGCCCTTCGCCAGCGTAATGGAGAAGCCTTCTTTCTCCTCCTTGCTGCTTTCCGCAAACCACAGCTTCTGTCCGTTCCACTCCCTGCCTTGAAGGCGGAGTCCGGAACCGCCGCGCGCCTCGCCATTTTCGATCGGCTCAGATTCCAGCAGCAGTTGTCCCAACGCTGTCGTAAACAGCGAGATTTTTTTGGACATCCGGTATTTTGGCGTTACCCTTCCATATTCGGAAAGCGGTGCGTCATAATCGTAGGAGGTCACCATAAAGATGTCGCTGCTTCCTACTGTGCGTCCGCCGTACCCGCTGAAGTTTGTGCCTCCAAAAAACATGTAGTGGCTGATTCCGTCAAAACCGGCGCGGATAATTTCCATCATTCTTTTTTCGTACAGCTCCGGGGTTTTCTGCGTAGCAGACGGCGCTCCCCAATGCTCGAACCAGCCCGTCCAGAATTCAGTTACGATCTTGGGCGCATCCGGCTGCTTAAGCATCAGCTTGTCGTAGTGGCCGTTAGCGCCGGACCAGAAATTGGCGCCTTCGATAGTTCCTTCCGCTCCTCCTTCGCATGTAATAAGCGGAACGTCGATGCCCCGGTCCAGCAGGCCATCGCGGAGGCTGTTCATATAGATTTTGCCGGATGCGTCATCCGCCAAATAGCCGTATTCATTTTCAACCTGTACCAGAATAACGCTTCCGCCCTTTGTAATCTGACGCGCGGAAATAATCGAAGCAATCTGGTCGAAATAGCGGTTGACGTAGTTCAGGTATACCTCGTTGTTTATGCGGAATTGGATGTCTTCCTTCGTCTTGAGCCAATAAGGAAAACCGCCAAAGTCCCACTCCGCGCAAATGAACGGACCCGGACGGGCAATGACCCACAGGCCCAGCTCTGCGCAAAGATCCAGGAAAGCGCCGCAGTCGTTGTCGCCTTCGAAGTTCCACTGGCCTTCCTGTGGCTCATGCACATTCCATGCAAAATAAGTATCGATGCAGTTCATACCCGCCAGCTTGGCCTTGACCAGCACTTCCCGCCACTCCTGCCTTGGCATGCGGAAGTAATGAATCGAGGCAATATTTAAAAATACTCGTTTTTCTCCAATCGTAAAGCTTTTGGCATCGTAGCTGATGTAGGCCTCATGACGCGATTGATTGGTCAACGCCAGATCTCTTATCTTCTCCACCGTTTGAGTCATCCATCTCTTTCCTTTCTTTATAAAACGCAATAGTTGGTCGAGGCAGCGGTGAATCTGTAAAAAAATGCGATTTCACTATTTATGAAATGGGTTTCATTAATTGCATATAAATTATAGAACTGTTTTGTAAACGTTGTCAACCATTTATCCCAAATCCATTCTGCCCGCTTTTAGGAAGGCGATTTTCGCCCTATTGTTACGGTCGCTTTTTGTCCTGAACTCGCGGAAATAGCGGCACCCCGATGGAGTGCCGCTGTTTTTTAGTATACGTAGTTCGATAGGCGTCTTCCCGTCTAACCTATGCTTTAAGCAGGTTGTCCGGCTGCCGGCTTGCGTTTCCGGAACAGGAAGTAGAATCCGGCAATAATGCCCAGCGCTACAATAACGTCGATAATAATGGTGATGATTGCCCATTGCGGCAAGTCCGTGCTCAGTCCGTTCTCCATACCGTTGCTGTTCGCCACGGTGTAAAGCACGTTGTGCGCATTTTCTCTCATCGCCAGCTGCGTATCAATGCTCTTGCTGTCGATTTCCGGCACGCCAAACGGCGCAACGCCGGTAAGAAGAATGTCGTTACCCGCCCGGAAAGCCAAATCAGCGATCATGTACGGATAAGCAACATTAATGAAGAAGTCTGTATTAACGATTCCTTTAAAGCCCCACTCGTTGCGAAGCACTTCCTTCAGCAATGCCGAGCTTGCTCCGGCCCACGTGTTGCCGATGCTGTTGAAGCTTGACATAGCGCCGTGCGCGTCGCCTTCTTTTACCGCATATTCAAAACCTTTCAGGTAGATCTCGCGGATCGCTTGCTCGTTGCTCCAAGTCAAAACGCCTTTTACCCGGTTGATTTCCTGATCGTTAAGCGCAAAATGCTTCATGTAGGCGAATCCGCCATGGCTTTGGTAAGCTTTCGTCACTTCTGCGGCGAATTTGCCGGAGAGAAGCGCGTCTTCGGAATAATACTCGAAGTTTCTGCCGCCAAAAGCGCTGCGGTGAATGTTAACGCCTGGTGCGTACCAGCCGGTTACGTCATAGGCAACAGCTTCCGCGCCTACCGCGTCACCCATTGCAGTGGCAAGTTCGATATTCCAGGTCTGAGCAAGCATAACCTCGGATGGGAATGCAACGCCGGACATTGGATCTTTGGACAGAAGCGCGCTGATGCCCGCCGGTCCGTCATAGTCCACCGTAGCCGGTTTGCCAACGGATTGCACTTCCAGCGTGCGGTATCCGCCCAGCGTGCCGATCGATACCAATTCGGAAAGAGACAGTTGGTCCAGCAGCTCGTTCCAGCTCTCGTCATTGTAATCAACGCCAACATAATCGCTCAGCTTTTTGCCGTTGTCTTTGCCCACTGTTGGCGCGTTTTGCTCCACGTCGGCAGGGATATCGTAACGTTTGCTGTTGACGAAATCTACAAATGCAGCATCAACAAGCTTGCCTTTTACTTGTTCTTTTGCGCCTTCGGCGTCTGTTACTTCAAAGTTGTTGCTGATGTTCAAAACATCCATGTTCGCAAAACCGTTGGCACGGGAAAGGTAAGCTTCGATGCTTCCCAAACCGGTTACAAGGTCGTCGAACTGGTTAACGGCTACCTGCTCGTCGCTAGGACGTCCAGTTTCGTTGTATACAACTTCCGCAAGCGTTTTGGAGCCTACGTCTGCGATTTTGTCATGCGAGTTGTTCATCAGAAGCAGTTGGTATTCGCCCGGCTCGAGCACGTAGGAACCCGTGCTGCTGTAAGCGCCAGTGTAATCGTAAGCCGACATGTCCTCTACTTTAAACGAGAGGGTTACCGTTTCGGATTCTCCCGCCTTCAACAGACCTGTTTTGGCAAAAGCCGCAAGCTCGATCGAAGATTTCTCGATTTTGCCCGTGTATGGAGCAGAATAATAAAGCTGTACGACTTCTTTTCCGTCCACAGCGCCGGTATTGGTTACTTTCACGTCTACCGTAATCTCCGAATCATTCCAATTCAGGCTATCCGCTACAACCTCTTGATTAAACGTCGTGTAGCTCAGGCCGTAGCCAAACGGGAAGGAAACCTTCTCGTCATAGTTGATAGCGCCTTCTGCTGCAGCCGTTTCATAATAACGGTAGCCGACATAAATGCCTTCTACATAATCGACGTAAGTCAGCGCAACGTTGTTTTTGTCGGCAGCTACCGAATACGAGCCGTCTCCGTTATCCAGCACGTATCTGAAGTCGCCAAAGTTTTTGGCGGCTGGCGCGTCAAGAACGTCGGTTGCAAATACGTCAACCGTTCTGCCGGACGGGTTAAGCTCACCCGCCAGCACCTTGCCAAGGGAAGCAAAGCCGGTTTGTCCCGGTCCTGCAACCGTTACGATACTTTTGATTCCATTGTAATCATTTACCCAATCCAGCTCGAATGTATTCGAAGCGTTTACAATGAGAATAATTTTGTCAAAATTTTTCGTAACCGCATCAAGCATGCCCAGCTCGCGAGTGCTCAGCTCCAGGTAATGCTTGTTTGGATCCATGTCGTCCGCGTTGCCGAAGCGTTCGCCGCTTGGCCCCATAGTCGTGCCGTTTGGATCATACGTATCTTTGCCGTCCAATACGGTAGGCAAGTCTTTGCCTTCGCCGCCTGCGCGAGCGATGAAAATAATAGCCGTATCCGAAAACTCGGTTGCTTGCTTCATTCTTTCATCCGTATAGAAATCAGCCGCTACCGGCTCAGGAATCGTCCAGTCATAACCTTCAATGCCGGATACCGGTCTTTCAATTCCGGTTGCGACGTAATCATCGTACAATTGCTGGTTGACCTCAAAGCCAGCTGCTTCGAGTCCCGCTTTTGGCGTAACAGCCGTCGACGCGTCCGCCGCGCCGGAGCCCGATCCCAGGTATACAGGCGCAGTAAAGCTCCAGCCAAACACGTTAACCTTTTTGTTATCCGTCATTGGCAGCATGTTTTCTTTGTTCTGAAGAAGGACAAGCCCTTCGTCCGTAATCAGCTCGGACACCTGAATCGACTTGGCGCGAGCATCCTTCGCTTCCGGAGTCGTAATGTCGATTTTGCTGAAATAAGACGTGATGACATCCGAATAATAAGCCAAAGCAATGTTTGTTCCCACGCCAAGAAGCAGCAAGAGAGACAGCAACGAGCTTATTATGATTTTAAACTTCTTTCCTTTTTTCCCTGCCATATCTTTTCCCCCAGTAAAATGACTTTGAATCGCTTTCATGTCGTTACAATGAAAAGTTTTGCGCGCGTTTTCAATTGCACTGTAAGTTTAACGCATAAGATGCCTAAGTTAAATCAACCAAAAGTTAAGGGGGGTAACTTTTAGTTTAGTGGAAAAAACGCGGTGAAAAAGACTTGCTCGGCGATCTTTCCGATTAAGAGGCAATGCCTTATGGAGATTGGCGATGTATGGGGGTCCCGTTGAGAGCTGCGATTGCCAAACTTCTCATACATTCCATACCTATCACACCTTTCATACATTCCCATACCTTTCATACCTTTCAAACTTTCATACCTTTCAACATTACGGTGGCCAAGGTCCCGCTCCCTATCCCAAAATAAATGAGCGGAAGTCCAGCTTGCCGGAGCCGCTGAACGTAAAGTAGATACCCTGCTTGCCGGTTTTAGCCCCTGACACAGCTTTTGTTCTATAGTACATAAATCCTTCGCTTGGCCCAATACGTATTTCGGCAAAAGGAGCTTCCCCCAAAGCGTGGCATATCTTCATCGTTCCAGATGCGCTGCCGCGTACGCAAACGGCGACTTCTTTAACATTTTCCAGCCAAAAATATTTATACCCCGCAACCGCGCCATCCCGCATATTGGCGATGAACTGGTCCGGATTGTCCTCTCTATCCCTTCCGCTCTGAGTAAAATAGGGATGCTTGCGGAAGAAGACGCCGCCAAAATAGACGCCGTACCTGCCTGCGCCTTTACTCGACATGAGATGGCACGCGATATGCGACGGATATTCGCCTTCTCCCCGCAGCGGACCATCGTTCAGGCCGCAGCTTGTTATTTCAACCTGGGGAATGCTGCCGTCCTCCAGGATCGTAATTTTTTCGGCAAGTCCCTGCCTGGAGTAGTGATGCCGATTACTTTGCCGATGATAGAACACATACCATTGATTTCTAACCCTGACCATACTGCCATGGTTGTTGCCGATATAATTCAGGGCGTCCCGGTCGGAGCTTCGCCCGTCAAGATACAAATCTCCGTTACTGACAAGGGTTCCGCCATAGGCGAAGCCGCCCGTTGGACTGCTGCTCGTTGCGTAGCAAAGCTCGTGTCCGTTAACCGACGAATAGATGAAGTAATATGTATTCCCTATTTTCCGCATGGAGCTGGCTTCAAAAAACTCATGTCCCCGAAACCCCGTGCCCTCCGCTTCTCCGGCTTTAGGGAAAAGCAGCTTTGGTTCTCCAACAACCGTCACCATATCGGAGTCCAGCCGAATGACGTATCCTCCTTTGACCGAACGCCTCTTCCAACCCGTCAGAAAGGCCGGTACGCTTCTCTTGGGCGCAAAGCCGGAGTACAGATAAACGCTGCCATCATCGTCTACGAAAATACCGGGGTCAAACAGCATAGGGTCCCCGCTTTTATCCCAGAGAAGCTCGCCGTTCGGGCGGCTTACATATCCGTAGAACTGGTATTCCCCCGCTGGCGTATCGCAAACGGCTACCGACATGACGCTGCTGAACGATACCGTGTAGTATAAATAATATCTGCCGTCCGCCCCTCTCGCGACATCCGGCGCAAACATTTGATACAACCCCCATTTGTTTCGGGGGTCCTGTTTCTTTCGATAGATAACGCCTTCGTATCGCCAATCGCCAAGGTCGTCGACGGGCGCGGACCAGCAGACGTAATCGTTCATGCAAAAAAGCTTGCCGTTAAAACGGTCATGGGAGCCGTAAACATACAGCCTGTCGCCAAATACATACGGCTCCCCGTCCGGTATATACTCATAACTGGGCAAATACGGATTAAAGCTTTGTTTCTTCATCGCGCCCCACCATCCCGCCTCCAGATTTTTCACGAAAAAAGAGACTGCCACGCACGTTGTAAGCGCATTTGGCAATCCTGGGCATTCCCCTAATCCCGGACCTTCTCCTATATTAGTTTACCTACCGGGGACTTTGCGCGATATCAACCATATGTAAGCGGCATCAACTTTTTGTTTAGGGGTTGCCTTGAATCAATTCACCTTTCACAAATGCCGTACATCGACTCTCCTTACACAAATGCCGTACATCGACTCTCCTTACACAAATGTCGAACATCAATTCACCTTACGGACACCCGTGACCGTTAGCAGCCTTTTTTGACTAAAAGCTGCTTTTTAGCGGTCACTTATGACCGTTACGCCGCTTTTTCAACCTATTTTTTGCTATTTTCGAGCGCTGACGGACATCCATGACCGTTACATCGGAATAATTCGCCATTTTCGGCTCTAACGGTCATTTATGACCACTAGCAGTTCTAGCAAGCGGCATTGATGCCAACCTGGACACCTGGACAACCTAGCAGGACCAAAGGCTTATTACTCCCTTTCCAATCAAGGACATTCAAACCATTTTTGAAGCGTTTTTTGAATGCATGCGGAAGGATGTGGTAAAATACTACAAAATAGAACGTATGATCTCGTTATTTTGGAGGAGATTTCTGATATGGAAATGATCAAGCCGCCCGCCGAAGTCCTGTACGAAAAAGAGCTGCTTGCGCTGCGGGAAGAAGATTCCGGGAAGCGTCCTCCGCAGTGGCTGCTGTCCCCCGCTTATGTCCGCGACTTTATTATCGGACGCGAAAAACCGGCTGTGCTGAACGGCGAAAAAGTGGAGATTACACGCAAGTTCTATGGCAACGATGTTTTGATCGAGCGCGCGATTGTGACGCTTGCCGGTAATCGCGGGCTGCTGCTTGCGGGCGAACCGGGAACCGCTAAAACCATGCTAAGCGAGCTGTTGTCCGCCGCGATCTCCGGCACAAGCCTGAACACCATCCAGGGTACGGCCGGCACCACCGAGGATATGATCAAATATTCCTGGAACTACGCCATGCTGCTTGATCAAGGCCCATCCGAAGCGGCGCTTGTTCCTTCGCCCCTCTATACGGGGATGAAGCAGGGCATCCTGGTCCGATTCGAGGAAATTACCCGCTGTCCCGCGGAAGCGCAGGACAGCTTGATCAGCATTATGAGCGACAAGGTGCTGAATATACCGGAGCTGAGCGGCGGCGTATTGTTCGCCCGCCCCGGCTTCAACATTATCGCGACCGCCAACATACGCGACAAAGGCGTCAATGAAATGAGCGGCGCATTAAAACGCCGCTTCAACTTTGAAACGATTGCCCCGGTCAGCAGCGTCAAGCTGGAGGCCAAAATCATACAGTCGCAGGCGCGAAGCCTGCTGCAGCATAGCGGCGTCGAGGCCGAAATCGATATCGATGCCGTCGAGCTTCTGGCGACCACCTTTCTGGAGCTGCGCTCCGGCCTGACGCGCGAGGGCTACAAACTGGACATCCCTCAAGCGGCCATGAGCACGGCCGAAGCGGTGTCCGTTTATGTGCAAAGCGCGATGACCTCTTACTATTTTGAAGATAAAAAAATAACGCTGGACCGTCTGGTGCAAAACCTGGCAGGCACCGTGGTTAAGGAAAACGATAAGGATCACAGTATTTTGAAGGCTTATTTCTCCAAGGTCGTCAAGGAACGCGCCGCCTCCGAAGGCATGTGGAAGCAGTACTACGAGGAGCGCAAATGGATCGGTTAACGGGCAAGCATCGCGAGTTTCCAGACAATGACCTGCCAGACATGGGCCAGCTTGAGGAAGGCACTCGGCGGCTCGGCGCATTGTTTAATGAGCGGGTGTGCAATCTGGAGAGCGATACGGTCTACATACCCATCCGCCATCACAGCCCGGCCTGCTCCTTCCATCTGCTGCAAACCATCGCGGCATACAAACCCGATATCATTCTGATTGAAGGTCCGGAGAGCGGCAGCCATCTCATTCCCGTGTTGGCCGCTGACGCCAGCGAACCGCCGGTCAGCCTATACTGTTCTTATGAGGATGAATACGGAAAAGCCGCAAGCTATTATCCGCTTCTCCGTTATTCGCCGGAATACGTTGCGATGAAAGAGGCTGCCCGCCTTGGCATTCCCGCCTTGTTCATCGACCTGGACCGCCATCCCCGGAGGGATGCCGCGGAAACGTCTGATGGCGAAAATGGCGGGCGGGCAACATCCGCCCAGGACGAAAGCCTGCTGGCGCAGTCGGAGTTCATTTCAACCCTGTGTCAAAAAACAAACAGCCGCAGCTTTGACGAGTTATGGGAGAAGCTTTTTGAAATACGGGGTTCGGCGGTGGATACGGAAACATTCCTGCGCGATGTTTTCACCTATTGCACGTTGTCCCGTCTGTGCTATTCCCGCGAGCAGTTGGAGTCTTCGGGAGATCTTGCCAGAGAAGAGCGCATGAAGACGCACATTGCATCTGCAAGACAAGGACACAATCGCGTTCTGGTTCTTACCGGCGGTTTCCACACTTACGCATTGATTCAGAATGAAGCAGCCGAAGAAGAAACTATCGAATCCAGAGAATCAATGGAAACAACGGAATCAAGCGAGTCTAGCGAGTCTAGCGAATCAATCAAATCATACGAACCTGTCACAACGGAAGCACCCGGGAACATACACATTTATCCCATGGTATATACGATGAAGGAAGCGGATCGGCTGAATGGTTATGCCAGCGGCATGCCTCATGTCCGGTATTACGATCTGCTCTGGGACAGGCTGTTGGACCGGAAGCCAAACCCCTTTTCAAGGACGGCCATTCACCTTCTGACGGCTCTGTCCCGCAAGCTGCGGCAAGGGCATGAGACGGTTTCGACCGCCGATGCCATTGAAGCCTACAGCATGCTGCAAGGACTGGCCGGCCTTCGCGGCAAAAGAGAAGGCGGCGTATACGAGCTACAGGACGCCACCCTTTCGGCTTTTGTCAAAGGCGAGCTGACGCTTGCTACCGGCAAGCCGCTGGAAGAGTTGGCCGCTCTGCTAACCGGGGATGCGATAGGGAATGTCGCTCCGAATGCTTTTAGCGTACCGATCGTAGAGGATTTCAAACGGCTCTGCGGCGAAGCCGGACTTCAGCTCAAAGCAACGGGCAGGAACAAAAAAACGCTGGAGCCCTACGCCAAATCCAGGCATCGGGAGCAGTCCCGGCTGTTTCAGTGCACAAGCTATCTCGTTCCGGAATTTGCCGTACGGGATGCCGGTCCCGACTGGATAGCCGGACGAAACCTGAATCTGGTTCGCGAGGCTTGGACCTACGGCTATTCCTCGCTGATTGAAGCCCGGCTTATTGAATGCTCGATTTACGGAGGCGCTCTGCGGGAAGCGGCGGAACGCAAGCTTGAAGAGGAGCTGGCGAACCTGCCGGAGCATCAGAGCGGAGCTTTTGCCGGAGCTATGCTGAAGGCTTTGCTGATGGGCCTTCAGGACACGGCGGGGCGGCTCTTTGACCGCGTGCGGCAAGCCCTGCGGCAGGACGGCCATTTCTTGTCGCTCTGCCAAACGTTGACCGTACTTACCCGCATAAGCCAGCATGGGCGCTTGCTGGGGCTGGAGCATGATGAAGCACTCCGGCAGCTGGTGCAGGAGGCTTACCGCAATGCCGTGGACAAGCTGCCGCAAATCGCGCGGGCCCATGAGGACGAGCATCCCGGCATCGTGCAGGGCATCAAGCTGCTGGCCATGCTGGCGTCGTCTCCGAGTCAGGAGTTTCCTGACCAGCCGATAAAAAGCTACATAAACGAGCTGCTGGACGATCATGGCCTTCCAGCGCAGCTTAGCGGCGTGTGCATGGCGGTTTCCCTCTCGCTGGGAGAGAAAACGCGCCAGGAGCTGGTGGGCAGAGCCCAATCGTATATCCGGGGCACGCCGGATCAAGCGAAGCAGATCCCTAACTATTTGTCAGGCGTCTTTGCCGCAGCACGCGATGCTTTCCTGTACGACAATGAGCTGCTGGAGGAGCTGGATCGGCTAATCGGGGAGCTGCCGCATGAGGAGTTTATTGCGATGGCGCCGGAATTGCGGCTTGCCTTCACCTACTTCACTCCGATGGAAACCGCGCTAATCGCGGAACGGGTGGCGGATCTGCATCAAAGCGAGCCGGAGGAGCTCCTCCTGCCGCCGGTTGACGAAGCAGACCTTCTTCGCGCCAAAAACCTGGACGACGGAATTCGAAAGGAGTTCGAAGCATGGAAGCTGGCATAACCCAAAAGGAGCAGTTGAATCGCTGGAGACTTATTTTGGGCGAAGCTGCGGACGACGGACTGGCCCGGGGAAACGGCTACTCGGAGGAGCAATTTGCGTATGTCGAGGAGGACGAGTTGCTGTCCTTCCTGTATGATCGCGAATACAGCGAGGAGCAGGGCTACCGGCAAGGCGGAAGCCGCGATCCTTCGCAGCTCACCGTTCCCCGCTGGCTCGGCAAGGTGCGGGAGCTTTTTCCCAAGCAAACGGTGGAGGTGCTGGAGAAGCAGGCTCTGGATCGTTACGGCCTGACAGAGCTTCTGACGGACAAAAAGACGCTGAGCACCCTGCAGCCCAATATGAATTTGCTCAAAAGCATTCTCCAGTTCAAAGGGCGCATGAAGGGCGAAGCGCTGCAAAACGCCAAGGAAATCGTTCGCACCGTCGTTGACGATCTCCGCCGCAAGCTGGAATCGCAGGCCAAAGCCAGCATTTCCGGCAAACGCAGCCGTTATGCCGCCAGCTCCATCCGCTCCTTGCGCAATCTGAACGTCAAAAAAACGATCATCAAAAACCTTAAACATTATGATAAAGCGAAAAAACGCTTTGTCATCGACCGGCTCTATTTTGACGGGAGCATTCAGCCCCATAACAAATGGAACATCGTGATTGCCGTGGACGAAAGCGGCAGTATGCTGGATTCCGTCATTTACAGCGCGGTCATGGCGAGCATTTTCGCAAGACTGAACGCTTTGAAAACGCGTCTGCTTATTTTTGACACCGAGGTTGTTGATTTGACGGGGCGTCTGGAGGACCCTGTTGATTTGCTCATGAGCGTGCAGCTTGGCGGCGGCACTCATATAGCGAAGGCGCTGCGCTACGGCGAAACGCTGATCGAAAATCCGGCCAAAACGATATTTATTTTGGTCAGCGATTTGGAAGAAGGTTATCCCGTCAGGGGAATGTACAAGGCCTGCAAGGACATTATCGATTCCGGCAGCAAGCTGCTGGTGCTGACGGCTCTTAACTTCGACGGCGACGCCGTCTATAACAGACAAGCGGCGCAGCATATCGCCAATATGGGGGCGCATGTTGCCGGCATCACGCCAAACGAGCTGGCGGAATGGATTGGAGAAATCATCACCTGATCATAAAAAATTTTATTGCGGCGCAACGCCGGGAGGTATTGAACAATGACAACGGTAACGATAGATCCTGCGGTTCTGGCATTGGCTGAACGGTTTGCCAAGGCATGCTCCGATGAATATTCGGCCAAGGTCGACCGCAAGAACGCGATAATGGACTATATTTTGGGCAAAAGCGATCAGTTGCCCGATATGCTGCAAAATGCCAGCAATTATGCCTACAAGTCCATTGAATGTCTGGAGAAGCTCTCCAAAAAAGACGAAAGCGACGTCTTCTACCGGGCTGCGGCTCTGCTTATGTACGTCGCGGGCAGGCAAATCAGAAGATATTCCTGGCTCACCAGTCCTTTTGCAGTCGCTCTGGGGGACGAAGCCCAGGTACATGGCTTGGCGTACTCCGGAAAACCATCGGCGGACCGTATTTCCCGTCTGGTTGACCGCCTTTCCCGCATCCGGCAATTCGCGGGAGACAAAGCGATTACCGACGAATTGTCTTCCCGGGTTGGCAATTGCAAGTTTCAGAATAAAAATACCGAAGACGCCAGAGAAATCGTGGAAACGATGTTTTTGCTCAAGCTTTATGCCGGGTTGGAGCCCGGAAATACACATCAGTTTAAAAGCTCCCGTCTGTCTGCCGGCCTGCCCGATGTGCTCCAGGCTGTGTTGAACGATGACACGGAGCAGCTGCAATCGCAGCTTCATTCCATTATGGAGCCGCTTGTTGTCCAGCGCATTCAGTCCAAGGACAATCAGTCCGCGGCTGCACTGGATTCAGCTTTTTTGCAGGAAAAGCGCGACAACATAATCGCGGAGCGTTTCTCCACTACTGCGCTTAACCCAAAAGACAGCTTATCCTCGCAGGTTTTTCATCAAAATCTGCTGCTGATTGCATGCGCTTTGCTCTACGCCATGAATGTCGCAGGCGGAAAAGCGGAGTTTTTGAAATGCGGCGACGAAGCAAGCAAGCTGATCCTGGATGCCGCGCGAACGCTTCATGACGTTTATCCGCTGGAGATCCGCAGGTATCTGGCCTCTCTCGACGGACGCCGCTACAACTACCAAAGCGAGCCGCTGGAGGGCATTCTTTCGCTGGAAGAGCCATATAGCCTGATCGAACAGCTGCGTTTGGAGCTGCACAGCTATGCTCCTTCCTGGCACAACCTGAAAGCCGCGGTAGAGGAACGAACGGATCGCGCTCTTCGCGCCTACGGCATTATTCGCTCGCCTTATATGAAGGCTTATCTGCACAAGGTGCTCTCCGACAAGGGGATCGCGCTGCCCGCAAGCGCCGGTACGCCCGAGGAATCCGTATTTGCCGTGCTTCGCGACCCTTCCGAGGGCGGACGCCCCGGTCTTGGGTTAGCCCGTTATCTGGACGGAAGCGCAACGATGGCCGACTTCTGGAACGATCAGAATACCCGAAAGCTTTTTGACATCCGAAATCGGGATAATCGCCGCATCCATCTATTGATTGCCGCCAGCCTGCTCCCGGTGGAATCGCAGCCCTATCGCAGATTGGCCATTCTTCTGACCTCGCCGGAGGTTACAACGATGGATGCATTGTCCGACCTGAACCGTTCCTTTGCCTTTAGCGGGGAGCAGCTGCTCAACGTGTACGGAGACGATCCCGAGGTAGACCGGAAACGGCTGCTGTCCGAGCTGCTCAAGCTGAATGGAGCCAGGGACTATGTCTATACGGCGGTGCCGGCGGATGAATATCGCAGTATTATCGAGCAAAATCTGGAGGATGTCATCGACGATTACAAAAATTTGCCCACGGATGCTCGCCTGATCGCGCTCGACAGCGCCTTTCTGAACCGTGAACGGTTGTCCGTCAAAAAAATGGCCTCGGTCATGGCGGCCGGTTTGCTGGATTCCTCTAAAAAAGCCAACGCCCTGGCACTCTCCCAGTTCGGTCAGGCGGCAGACAAAGCATTGTACATGGAGCTGTACCGAAGCGAGAAAAAAGCGTCGGTCAAGGAGCTTGTTCTGGATGGCGTCCGCAGCCTGCCGGACAGCATGGCTGTTTATCAGGAGCTGCTGGACGGAGAAAAAAACGGCGATTGGAAATCGCTGATTCAAATTTTGATGAACACATCCCAGCTTGGCCCGGCCCATGCCCATGCCGCGCTTGCTGATCTCGCAGACGCCAAAAAGCTGTCCAGGTTGAGCTGGGTTTCCCCCAGCGAATTGCCAGCATTGAGAGGAACGGACGGAACAAACCTCGACGACCGGATCAAAACGTATATGTTGATTCAGTCGGTGGATCATACCACGGCTCCCAACGAGCGGTTGAACGAGCTTCGCTCCTATGTGGATGGAGATTCACTGGCGCAATTCGCCATTCAACTGGTTCAGCACTGGATCGGGCAAAATGCTCCCGCGAAGGAAAAATGGGCCTTGTTTGTCGGCGCGTTGTTCGGCGATTCCAATCTGGCCCGGCTGCTGGGCCCGCAAATCAAGGAATGGACGGAGAACAGCCGTGGAGCTATGGCCGCGGAGGCCGTCAAAGCTCTCTCCTACTTGAAGGAGCCAGCCGCCCTGATGATGATCGACACCATCAAACGAACCGTCAAAAACCGCCAAGTCAAGGGAGCAGCGGAGGAAGCGCTTGTGATGGCTGCGGAAAATCAAGGGCTGACGCCGGAGCAGCTGGAGGACCGACTGGTCACCTCGCTTGGTTTTGACGCCGAAGGCACGCAGCAGCTCAGCTATGGCGAACGCGCCTTCCGCATCAAGGTTAACCGCGAGCTGGAGATTGTCGTATTGAACGAAGAAACCGGCAAAACGCTCAAAAGCTTGCCGGCTCCCGGTCAAAAGGATGACGCTGAGCTTGCCGCAAAAGCCAAGGCTGCGCTGGCCCAGCTTAAAAAGGATCTAAAAACAATGGTTTCCATCCAGGCGCTTCGGCTGGAGGAATCATTATCCAAGCAGCGGCTTTGGAGCGCGGAGGACTGGACCAGCCTTTTTGTCGCCAATATCATTATGCAGAAATTTGCGGTCGGACTGATTTGGGGCGTTTACGAAGGCGGCAAGTTATCCGGCACATTCCGCTATATGGAGGACGGAACCTTCAATACCGTTGACGAAGATGAGTGTGATTTGCCTTCCGGCGCGCATATCGGACTCGTCCACCCGCTTGAACTGGAGCCGACTGTTTTGACAGGCTGGAAAACCCAGCTTGAGGATTATGAAATCAAGCAGCCGTTCCCTCAGCTCGATAGAGATATCCATCTTGTAAAGCCGGAGGAGCGCCAAAGCCGTCAGTTCGACCGTCTTCCGGGGGAGGAATTTTCGCCTACCGCTTTCCCAAAAGCTCTTGAAAAATACGGCTGGTACAAAGGGCCGGCGATGGATGGCGGCTGGTACACTGAGCTTTATAAGGATTACGGCGACCTGATTGCAGAGCTTCGCTTCAGCGGCGCCAGCATTTCCTATTATGAAGGCATGGAGCAAATTACGCTGGAGGCCGTTCAGTTCTACCCTAACAAACGCGACAAGTATTATTATTACGGCAATCAGGACGGAATACCGCTGGAGGAAGTTCCCGGCCGTATTTACAGCGAAACGCTTTACGATATATTGCGGGCGGCGGGGCGTTGATCAACCATGACGCAAGCAGCCGCGTTCCAGCAAAGCTTCAAGCAGTTTATCGCCTTCTGCACCGAGGACTATCTGATCCGCCATGCCAATAAAGGCCTCTACAATCGGGCGGTCAAAGACATTGATAAAGGCATGGATGCAAGCTACATCTTCGGGGACAGCTCCGTGGAATGTACGCTGGGAGACGGAACCCAGTGCACACTGGGGGCCGAATTGGAGAGCGCGTCATGCTCCTGCCCGGCGGATACGATGTGCAAGCATATCCTGATCGCTATTTTATTTTTCGCCAAGGAGCATGCCTCGCCGTCCAACGACGTCGGGCATGAGGCTCCCAAAACCGGCGCGTGGCCTATTGACTCCGCGTCTGCCGGTTCACAGCCAGGCTCCGCGTCTGCCGAAGAGCCCGCTAAATCTGCCGGTTCGCTGCCAAGCGATGCGTCTGCCGAAGGGCAGAAAAGCCGGCTTGATGCCTTCCGTTGGATGCTGGCCGAGGACCTTGCTCCATTGCTCGCCAGCTTTTCGGCGGCGCTGATACAGGAAGCTTTGTTCCGCCTGCAATATGCCGAAGAAATTTCCGTTATCACGGATTCCTTGCTGACCGTTTCGCTCAATTCGCAAGGCATCGAGGTATCTTTTAAAGAGAATGGCAATCCCGCCAAAGCGCTTTGCAAAACAAAAGGAAGGCCCGGAGATCTCGCCAGGCTGGAGGCGCTGCTGCGCTACCGGGCAATGAATGGGCTCGATGACAGCCAAACCTTAGGGGACAAAGCCTTCGAGCCAAAGTTTTCCCGTGAGACAGTGGCGGAGTGCCGGGCATTGCTGGGCGAGATGTTGGCCGTGGGACTGGCAAGGCTGCCGCACTTTTTTGCCGCCAGACTGGAAACGTTGGCCGTAGCGGCCCGCAGCGGGGATCTGCCCGATATCGAACGCGGACTGCGGGGCATTCAAGGTGAGCTGGAGCTGTTTTTCAATCGGCATGTCCGTTTCTCCATGAATGCTATGTTGGACCGGATCACGGGCTTGATCTTAAGGCTCAATCTTCTGGAGCAGGAAAATGCGCAGTCTCGGCAGAAAGCGCAGCTTGTCGGCACATTCCGAAGCGCTTATTATGCCGTGCCGCAACTCCGGCTGTACGGCCTGGGAGCGGAGCCTTGGGAGACCCGCTCCGGCTATCGCGGCTTGACTTATTATCTGTTTGGCCTGGATGACGGAAAAATCTATACGTACAGCGATGCTCGCGCCGTTTTTTATGAGGGGCAGTCCTTCTCCTTCCAGCAGCGTTATGAAGCCTTTTCTCCCTGGCTGCCTCATCTGACGATGAAGGCTTTTTCGGAGAGCGAGATGGTCTTTGGTTCCGCAAAGCTGAACATGGAGCGCCGGCTCTCCTCCAGCGAAAGCGCCCGGCTTGTTCTCGAAAAGCGGCAGCCTGTTGAAGAGCTTCAGCTCGGAGATCTTCTAAGAGAGCCAGCAATGTTGCGGCATGAGGGCGAAATGGCGCCTGCTTTGTTTGGACATCCGCACGAACATCTCGTTTTTATCCACGTAACATCAATTACGGGAAGCCAATTTAACAAGCACTCGCAAAAGCTGGAGCTTTACGCTCAAGCCGGTAACGGCGAAGCTGTTTTGTTGACGCTGGCCTACCACTCCGAGCAGGCCAAAGCTTTCAAGCTGCTTGAGAGTGCAGGGTGGCAATCCAGGCAAACCGATTTTTATGTTTTTGCCAGGGTAACAAATGAAGAGATTAATCCCATCAGCCTCCTGAAAAAAACGGCGGTTGCTAGTGTAAGGCTTTTACAATAAGATGTACGATCAGGTTCAAAACACCAATTTTATGGGAAGCAGGTGAACACTATGCTGGATTTGGACCACCCGGCATGGGCCATGATGGAAGGGCCGTTTGGCTCGGCCGAACAGGTGCCCGGCTTAATCATGAAGTTGCGGATCAGCAACTCCGATATGGACAGGAATGACAGAAATGTACAATGAGGGGTGAAGCGGTTTGACAGAGGAGTTATTGGAGCAAATCAACGCATGGAACCAGGAGTTGATCCTTCGCGGTACGGGACAACTTGGCTTGCGCGATCTTGAAAAGCTGGAGTTATTTGCCGCAGAAGCCTCAGGACTTCAAATGGCTTTTTTGGAGGAGCTTCTGCAGCAACTTCTTTCGGAGGGCAGAGTGATGCTGTTGGGAAACGGGAATGGAGACGAAGCAAGCCTTCATCTCCACTTTGCCCGTTTGGTCCAATATGTCCGTATGGGCTCTATTGACGAAAAGGAGTTGGCGCCGGACTAAGCCGGCATCCTCTTCCCTTTATTATCCCCGGTAGCGGTCGTCGTCATACCGATCGTCATAGTCATCGTCATCGTAGTAGTCATCATCGTCAAAATCGTCATCATCATAATCATCGTCGTCATCAAAACCGTCGTAATCAATATCCAGCACCTTGCCGGTTGCCGCTGCTATCTCCACCTCGGCATAACCTCGCGCCAATTTCAGCTTAACCTCATATTGCAGCATGCCGTCATCCCGATCCGTCGAAACACGGATGACATCGCCGCCTTTTATCGCTTCCTGAGCCAGCTTCGCAGCTTGTTCCTTGGTTATCGTCTTTGCCGCTGCCGAGGAAGTCCCGGAAGGTGCGGTTGAAGGTGCAGTTGTTGGCGATGGTTGCACGGCTGACGGTTTGGCATTGCCTGGACCTGCTGACGGGGAGGCCGCTGGCGCTGCGGTTGCCGAAGGCGTTTGCGTTGCCGGCGAAGCCGTCACAGATGCAGATACGGCTGAAGGCGCGGCCGTTGCAACCGCAGATGCCGCCGGCGCTGTTACCGACGCATTGCGCGGAGCGTCGTCGTCATCGTTGACCACTCTCAGCACCTTGCCCGTGTACGCATCGACATGAACATCCGCTTCCTGATAGCTGTCCCTGCGATCAATATCGACCTCATAATACACAACGTCCCGTTTTCGCTCCAATTCAATATCGGTTACGGTGCCGGGAACCTCTTTAAGAGCGATTTCCTTGGCCTTTGTTTTGCCGATGTAGGAACCTGCCGTTTCGGCAGCCACCACCGCGCTTGTTCCTCCCAATGCCACAACTAATCCCAATCCGATAATCCAGCCTTTTTTCTTGCTTATCATATCCATCATCTCCTGCGATTCTGATTCGTCTTACGTTTGCGGTTGCTTATGTTTTTTCCGTACTTCTACTTTAGCTCCGCATTCTAAGAGAACCATTACAGCAAGATTAGAATTTGATGATAAAGTTCTTTAATCATCATCGTCGTCGTCATCCCAAGTCACTGACACGATTGCTCCCGACGCCGCATTTAACTGAACATCCGCTTCGCGCCCGTCCTTCGTCTCGATTTCCACAAAATAATACCATCGTCCGCCTTCATTCTCCCTATCTACATCCTTAACTGTGCCTGGAACCTTCTTCAGCGCCAACGCAATCGCCTCTTCCTCCGAAATGAGGATTGCGGGATTGGATGTTGGTTTCGCTGACGGAGAAGACGGGCCGGGCGTTGAGGAAGGTTTACCTGTCGGGGCCTTAGTCGGCGCCGTCGATGGGGATGGATTGGAGGCGGGAGCTTCCGTACCCGTGCCTGACGATGGAGACGGCGTCGGCGAAGGACTTGCCGTGCCGGGATCTTCGCCGGTTGGCAGCGGCGTATTTGTCGCTGCCGGACCTTCCGAAGGATAGGTTTCCAGGGAACGAATGCCGATAATTTCGGCTGGCTCCCCTTCTACGGTAAGCTCGTACAAGCCCTGCTCCGATTTCAGCCTGATGATATAGGCCGGTCCTTGCGGGATAATTTCCGTAATGGTTCCGCTGTATTGGCTCAGCACCTTGCGCTCCGCATCATGAAGTGTTAGTTTGGACCCGGCACCCGGCTGCCACATCGCAATCGCCGCCCACACAGCCAAAGCACCCGCAGCTATTAAAGCTACCGACAGCATTATTCCTGACTTGGATCTCATTTCTCCATTCACCTCCCTGCATGCTTTGCTTTTAACCCATCTTAATCCTCCCGGCCTTCATCCCAGCCAGTCAGCTCTCCATCCTGAGCTAATGTAATCGTAGCGGTTGTGCCCACGCCAAACACGCTTTCCAGCTCAAGCCTTGCGCCAAAAGCATCTGACAGCTCTTTGCCAAGCGACAGTCCCAGCCCCGCTCCGCCTTCTTGCCCGCCGTCACGCCCGCGAGCCTTGTCAACCCGATAAAATCGCTGAAACACGTTTGGCAACTCCTCCGCCGGTATGCCGATGCCGTTGTCCCTTACGGACAAATAGCTTCCGCCTTGAAGCTCGCCAACTTCCAATGTAATCGGCCCTTCACTATATTTGCGCGCATTGTCCAGCAGAATGAACAACACCTGCTTCAGCATATCCCGATCGGCAATGCCTTCGCAGCGCTCATCACCAGTGGCTTTCACTACAACATCGCGTCCATATACATTGGAAAATAAGTCAGCGGCTTGCCGCGCAAACGGCAGCAGCTCCAGCACTTCCATATCCGCCTTCCATTCCCGTCTGGACGTGGCAAGCAGAAGGAGCTGTTCCGTCATTCCTTTCATCCGTACGGCTTCGGAGTGAATCGCTTCGATGCATTCCTGAAGCAGCTCCGGCCGTTCCCCGCCTCTTCGCTTCAATAGACTGGCATAACTTTCGATGATCGTTAGCGGGGTTTTCAGCTCATGCGAAGCATTGGATACAAACTGTTCCTGACGCGCAAAGCTATCCTCCAGCAAAGCGATCATCTCGTTGAAGGTTTCGCCCATGGCCGCCAGCTCGTCGCGCGATTTCCCCTTATTTTGAAGCTGGACGAACTCCCCGCTTCGTATAATTCGGCGCATCGTGCCGGTCATCTCCGCGATTGGCCGCATCAGCAACCTGCCCAGCACACCGCTTGAAATAACCACCGGCACCAGCACCGCGGCGGACACGCTGATCAGCACCAGCCGGAGAATGTGCAGCAGCTCCATCAGCTCTTCCAGGCTCGATGTCGCCTGAACGTTGGCAACTGCGCCATCGGTGGCTATGACAGGGATGGAAACAAAGCCATACCGGTTTCCGCCGATGTCGATTTGCTCCCGCCTGCGTTCGTCGTAGAAGACTTCGGCCTGCCGGCTTAATTCCGTTTGACTTCCCGATGTTACCGCTGCTCCCGTGCCATCGCCATTTTTGACCCAGCCCAACATGCCGTCCAGCGGCACGTACGCCCGCAGCAGTTCATTGATCGCAATGCTGCCGCTCGCCGCCCTTAACGCTTCCGCCGCCTGCTCTGTTTCCGCCTGCAGCTGGTTCATTTCGCGGTTCATCATCATTTTGGAAAAAACCGTATATACGGTAACGTTTGCGGCCAGCAAAAGAACGGCAAACAGCACCGACGAATACAAATGAATTTTGCTGCCCAGCTTCATGTGGCCTCCCGCAGCACGTAGCCCACTCCACGCACGGTATGAATCAATTCAGCGGCAAAACCTTCATCAACCTTTTTACGAACATAGCGGATATACACATCCACCACATTGGTATTGCCGGCGTAGTCGTAGCCCCACACTTCCGTCAGCAGCTGGTCCCGGTTCAGCACAAGCCGCTTATGGCGAAGCAGATACGCCAGCAGGTCGAATTCCCTCTGGGTCAATTCAATGGATTTCCCCGCCCGCTCGACTTCGCGCGTGCTTGTATTCAGCCGAAGATCCGACGCCGTCAGCCACTCTCCGGGTTCACTCTCAACGCCGCCCACTGCCGCGGCAGGCTGCTTGCGCAGCAAAACGCGTATCCGGGCCAGCAGCTCTTCCATTTCAAATGGCTTGGTCACATAATCGTTTGCGCCAAGGTCCAGTCCATTTACTTTATCCGACAGCGAGCTTTTGGCCGTCAGCATAATAATCGGCGTTTCTCCGTCCACAACACGAATGCGCTCCAGCAGCTCCAGCCCGGTAATGCCCGGCAGCATGACATCCAGAAGCGCAAGCGATATCCCGCCTTCGCGGTATGACGCCCAGCCCTCCACGCCATCCGGCGCAAGCCTGACCTCGTAACCTTCGCTTTCCAGCTCGATTTGCAGGAGTCTCGCTATTTTCCGTTCATCCTCGACTACCAAAATCGTTCCGTTCATGCAAAACCCGCCTCCCGCAAAGCGCATGTATTTTGTATCTAGCATAACGCAAGAAATACGGGGAGTCTAATGCCGGTCGGCTGACTTGATGATCGGGCATGAAGTCCTTAATTGAATACCAAATTACTTTTCTGGTGAAACTGCTACATAGTAGAATGCGCGGAACCAGCAAAGGTTGTTACGAAATGAAACAATGCGATCTTTTATTTTTTGAAAAGAGCCCCTTATTAATGAAAGCGTTTCAAAATGAAACGAATTTAGAGGTGGATTTTCTTATTTCGTTCATCAAAAAATATTATTATTTTGAATATAAAGCGCTTTCATTTTTGCATCTACCTTAGCTAAAACAGAGAGAGGATAAACTAAAATGACAATGGAAATGATTCTGGCCCTTGGTATTTTGATCCTGATGATTGTTATGATCATGTCGGACAAATTTGCCTTTGGCGCACCCCCATTACTCGCTTGCCTTTTATTAGTTGTCACTGATTTGTCTTCTGTTCAAGAGGCTTTTGCCGGCTTCGTTAATCCAAGCGTTATCATGATTGCCGGCTTCATGGTAGTTATGGCGGGGCTTATGAAAACCAATTTTATCGGCAAGGTCCAGTCAGCTATGATCGCTTTGGCAAATAAGGGCGGATATAAAAGTTATGCTCTTTTAGTTGTAGTCGTTATGTTTGGGGCAAGCTTGGCAGGCGCGGGCTCCACCGGTTACTATGTACTTATTTTGTCTATCGTAGCAGCTATCCCCTACAATAAAAAAATGCCTAGATCCAAGCTGATGCTGCCTTTGGGATTTGCGACGAACCACCCCTTGATTCCATTTAACGTAGCATTCTTTTATGGCCTTACGGTAAGCATACTGGAAACATCCGGATTCTCCGGCGGGCTTTCTATGTCTAAATTCGCCATTGTTAACTTCATCCTGGCTCTTGGATTTTTAGTGTGGGCTTTGATCGCTTATCGTCTTCTGCCCGATTACCCGGATGCAAAAGAGGAAAATGATGGACTAAAAGAGGCCGCCGCGGCCGCCGTGGTTGAAACGATGCCTGCATGGAAGGAATACGCTACGATCGCTGCTTTTTTCATAAGTGTCGTTGGTATGATGCTGATGAACGTATTGGGAGAAGTCGCTTATGTCATTCCTGGTCTGGCAGGAGCATTCTTATTATTCATCAACGTGCTTGGTTTCAAGGAAGTTCGCGATAACATGGGAGCGCCTGTAATCCTTCTGATGGCGGGGGTAATCGGTGTAGCTAATGCTTTAGCAGAGACCGGGTTTACCGCTTTAGTAGGCGACTATGTAGCAACTTCATTTGGCACGAATATCAGTCCATTCCTGCTTATCCTGATCTTTGCGCTGTTAACCAGCACTTGCGCTACATTTACCGGGGCATCCATAGGCTCTGTATTTATCTTTGCGCCTATCGCGATCGCAACCAGCATCAGTTTAGGACTTGATCCTACTGCAGCGGCAATTGTAGTTGTTATCTCCGCTTGGAACGGCGGGTATATGCCGGTTGATGGAATGCCGGCAATGATCTTAGGTATGGGCAAATATAAGCTATCGCATTTCTGGCTGTTTTCAATTCCGATGTATATCATTCGACTTTTGGCGCTAACGATCGGCGCGATGCTTTTGTTCCCTGTATAAAAGAAAAATAGCGTCAGGTCAAAGTATGAAGGATTCTGGATAAGCGAAGCGTTCTAGACAAGGAGATGAACATGATGAAACAGATGCCTAAAAAGCCGTTGTGCCCTCCGGGGCGCCCGCCGCGCTTCAGGGATGTATCCTTTGCGGATGTGACCCTGGACAACGGAGAGCCTTACACGTTGAAGATGGATATCTATCAAGATCTTAATCAAAAAACGCCAGGCCCTTGCATCGTTTATTATTTTGGGGGAGGCTGGATACAGGGCGAATACCAGCAGGTGACTCAAAAGGCAGTATATTTTCGTGAGCTGGTAAGACTAGCAGAGCAAGGGTTTACGGTTGTATCACCCTCTTATCGTTTGTCTAGCCAGTCTGCTTTCCCTGCTTGTATCCATGATTGCAAGGGAGTCATACGGTTTCTAAAAGCGAACGCAGAAAAGTATAATATCGATCCGGAACGGATTGGCGTGCTTGGGAACTCTGCAGGCGGACATTTAGCCGCAATGGTCGCATTAAGCGCAAGCTATAGCGAAATGGAAGGCGATGTCGGAGGCAATCTCGACTATACGAGCGCGGTCAAAGCTGCAACGATATTTTATGCTCCAACTGATTTAGTAGAGTTCATAAGGAGTTCTGCGAATGTATCTGTAAATGCTGTGTCCGGGACCGAGGTCGACAACGCAAGTCAATCTACGAATGATGTATTATCCAGCATTCTTGGAGCATCGAAGTCTGGAAAATCGACTACTCATTTGTATCGATTGCTTGAAAGTGGAGATACGGACGATGAGGATTGGAAATACGTGGAGTTGGCCAAAAAATGTAGTCCGATCACCTATGTAGACGGCAATAGTCCGCCACTATTAATTTTGCACGGGGGGCAGGACCCGCTTGTGCCTATCGAGCAGAGCGAAAGGCTGTATAAAGCCCTTGTATCTGTTGAAGCGGAAGCGATGTATATATCGGTTTCCCAAGCTAATCATGGCCCAACGCTGGGTAATGAAGCTGATCAAATGGCTTACCGGTTCTTAACAAACAGACTGTAAAAAAACAGCTCTCCTGAATACAACTAAAATGGACAGGTCTACCCCCGGTTCGCGCGAAGCGAGCCGGGGGATTAATTTTGCCATATCATTTGAGATAACGCCATAGGGTTGTTCTGCTTATCCCTAGCTGCGTAGCCGTTTTCGTTTGATTGCCCTTATTTTGCTCCAGAATGGCCAACACAATTTCTCTTGTATAGTCAAAAAGCGTCTTGTCCTCGACCAGATGTTGCGTCAGATTAGCAGCAATATTTACGGAAGGCAATTCCGTTCTTTCATGTTTCAACAGTTCAAGCACTTGATGTTCCGAAATGTAATAGGAATTAGAATACAGGACCAGCTTTTTAATACAATGCTCTAATTGATTGAGATTTCCAGGCCAATCAAAGCTAAGCAATTCTCTTAACGCTTTCGGGTCAAAACCGATCACTTTTTTATTGCATTCGATATTGATTTTATTGAGCAGAAGGGTGATGATACCGGACAATTCATTTGTTCTTTCCTTAATGGAAGGCGAATAAATACTGCTGCAATCCAAATGCGTCATAATTTGATTAAAAATGTGTTTGTCTTTATCTGCGCTTTTTACACTGTAGGTAAATAGAATATTATTTTTCTGCAGCAGCTTTGTGTTGCTAATAATGTTTAGCAATTTCTCTACATCCTGAATGCTCATTTGTTCAATATCTTTAAAAAGCAAAGTATTGCCCATTTCTACCAAGGGACCATTCGAAGAATTGAGCAGATATTTCCATGTTCGTTCATTCACCAACTCAGAATGAACAACAATCAGATTATTGGTATGATTTTTTTGCTCAAGATAAGCCGTGTAGGCCAAGCTTGTTTTGGCGGTGCCGCTTTCTCCAAAAATCAACATCGCATTGTAGTGGGAGCCTAATTTTTGTATCTGATTTTTTGAAGATTCCTGGATAAAAGAAGTGAATAAAAGCTTTTTGTTTATGACGTCTTCTATCTCCGCTTTATTGAAATACTTCACGCCAAAGCTATTGTTGATTAGCGGGGGCGTTGAATTTTTCACTTCGCAAAGAAAGTAGGCATCCTCCAGATCCAGTTGTTTTATTTTCAACTGATACACTTGTGTATTATGCGTGTGATAAAATTGCTGCTCTCCATTAAAGTCTTTTTTGGTTGTAAGAAAATGACGAATGGATTGTTCCAGTTTGGTATCGATATTGGAAAAAACGCTCCTTAGTTTATCGTCGAAAATGGCGACTTTTTGCGATTGAGCATGGAATCCGGCAGTCAGAAGCTCATTTTTTTGTTTGATTTTTTTAATATCATTCACTAAAGAAATGGCTTGCTGATAGGCATTTTTGATGCTCTCGATTCCAGAGGTAATCAATATCGCATTGATGGATTGACTAAGAGCCATTTTATGAGTAACGGCATCGCACAATACCATTTCGCAGCCTTCATCCTTTAATTGGTTTATTAAAGTATCGGCGCTCGAGGAATTATCCAAGGTAATAATTTTAATATTATATTGCAGGATATCACAGATCAGATGAGCGGTTTCTGTAATACTCGGATACCCTATTATCGCAAAATGACTTGTATAGTTATTGGCAAGTTTTATGGCGCCTAAAATATCATAAACGGAAATAGACACATCTATAACAGGGATGGAGACGGACTTATGAATTAAACTAGCGGTGCCGCCTCTGGAAATAATAGCATCATAGTTTTCTATTGGTAATTCAGAAACCAATTGTTGCCCTTCTTCTAAATCGGCCGTGTAAATCTGAATATCAATTTCATGAAATTGATCCCCAACAATCGTCATGGAATAATTTAATTCTTCGTATGGCGCAATACCGAGCAATTTAATTTTTTTGGTCATCCTCACTTCTCCCCTCCCCCTAAAACTGTTTCATTTATAAACAATTATAACGAATGCTCGAATTTAAAGAAATAAATATTAACGTTCGTTTCAAAACGAAACATATTGTTTCTGGATAAGGTTAATTATTTTTTAGTATGGCTATACAATAAAAGCATGAGCATAAGGGGGTGAGTGGATGCTAAAACTGCTGGTAATCGCTGATGATTTCACTGGAGCATTAGATACGGGGGTTCAGTTTGCGAACCTTGGTGTAAAAACCTTAGTCACGGCAGACCTCGATATTGACTACGAAACGTTAGAGGATGATTTGGACGTTTTAGTTATGGATACGGAGAGCCGTTATCTCTCATTTAATGATTCTTACGCTACGATCAGTATGATCATAGAACAATCCAAGAAGGTTCAAATTCCATTTATTTATAAAAAAGTCGATTCTGCTCTAAGAGGAAATATCAGCAGTGAAATAAAAGCTGTGTTGGATCATTTCCCGAATAAAAAAATCCCTTTTATTCCTGCTTATCCGGAAATCAATCGAATCGTTCACGATGGCAATCTTTATATCGACGGAGGATTAGTTTCGGAAAGCGTGTTTGGTTCAGATCCCTATGAGCCTGTTACAGAAAGCAATATTCCCAAAAGACTTCAGGCCGAAGCTAATGTTGAGGTTCAACTAACTCATCATGACCAAATCGATAGAGCAAACGAAGGTTTGTTGCTGTTTGATAGTGAAACAGACGAAGATTTGCTTCAGATTATAACTGCATTAAAGGAAAATAATTGTTTAGACATTACAATTGGATGTGCCGGATTTGCAAAGGTATTGGCAGGTTCCATTTTTTCAAATCCATTAACTTCCGAGGAGCCCATTCAGTCACCGTTAATTGTCATTTGCGGATCTATTAATCCGATCACTAGAGGGCAAGTTGAGTATGCTGAATCAAAAAAATGTAAGCGTTATTCCTTAACCCCCCGCCAACTTCTAGAAGCCGGTTATTGGGTGAGTGAAGAAGGGCAGGACAATCTTGATTCTTATCTCGAAGCCGTTTTGGGAAATGAACTGCTTATTTTTGAAACGCTCAGCGATTATACAATGAATAATTTAACGGGTTATGGAAAATCTAAGGACATTCTGCCCTCCGAATTTCGTTTTAGAATCGCAGAGTCTTTGGGGAATTTATCTAAACAATTGCTAAATCGAAATGCCAATCGAACCTTGCTGTTTACAGGCGGCGATACTTTGTTTCATTCCATGCAAGTATTAGAGATTAATGAAATCAAGCCGCTTTGCGAGATCAGCCAAGGCGTTGTTTTATCTCAGATCGTTTGGCAGGATAGACCGATTCAGGTTATTACAAAATCCGGCGGATTCGGGAACAAAGAATTGTTCGTAGATATCAATAACAAAATTAGGGAGCAGGAGGGACAACGATGCTAATGAATTATAGTTTGAAAATGTCCAAAGCTATTTTCGCAGGCGAACATGCATTGGAGCAATTGGAAACCATTCTATCCACCGCGATTAAAAAGATTGTTATTTTTACGGATAAAGGCGTTTTGAATGCCGGATTGATCGAAATCCCTAAACAAATTCTTTCCCATAAAGGAATTGCTTATACCATTATTTCTGAAATTCCGGCCGAACCCAACTATCATCAAGCTCAAGAAATTGTGGACCAATTTAAAAAAGAGAACGCTGATTTCATTATTGCAGTGGGCGGCGGCAGTGTCATGGATGTGGCCAAATTGGCATCTATTCTGGCAACAGATGCCTACACGGTAAAAGACTTGTTGGACGCTCCCCTTCTTGCCAAAAAGCAGGTGGCATCATTGATGATTCCAACAACTGCCGGAACAGGTGCAGAGGCTACACCAAACAGCATTGTTGCCATTCCGGAAAAAGAGCTTAAAGTCGGGATTGTAAATCCTGAAATGATTGCCGACTACGTTATTTTGGATGGCCGTTTAATTAAAAAATTGCCAAAACCGATTGCGGCGGCAACGGGAGTAGACGCCTTATGCCACGCTATTGAATGCTTCACTTCAATGAAAGCGAATCCTTTTAGCAATACCTTTGCCCTGGAAGCACTTGATTTAATTATGAACAATATTATTGAAGCATGTACAAATCCGGAAGCACTTGAAGCCAAAAACAAGATGTTGCTTGGTTCCTTCTATGCAGGAGTTGCGATTACTTCTTCAGGTACGACAGCTATTCACGCTCTTTCTTACCCGCTTGGCGGCAAATATCATATTCCACACGGTGTTTCAAATGCCATTTTGCTGACGCCGGTTATGCGTTTTAATGAGCCGGTCATTAAGAATCACTTGGCTATCGTATATGATCGTGTAGTTAAAGGCGGCAATCCTTATTTGTCAGTGGACGAAAAATCGAAAACCATCATTTCTGAACTGGAACGAATCGTTGAAGTCCTTGAAATCCCAACCAGCCTGAAGACATTTAATGTGCCTGAACATGATTTGGAGAGCTTGGTTGAAGCCGGTATGCAGGTGACGCGTCTGCTGGTTAACAATATGCGCGAAGTAACGCCGGATGACGCAAGAAGCATTTATTCAGAGGTGTTATAGGCTGGATTGTAATCGCTATCAAACGGATTGTAAGGAGGACGTTTATATGGCTGAAATTAAAGGAATTATCGCACCCATCATTACACCGATGAACCCCGATGAAAGTGTTAATTATGATGAGCTAACGATACAAATTGAACGTTTAATTCAAAATGGCGTACACGGGATTTTTGTTTTTGGCACAAACGGTGAAGGCTATATCCTGTCTGAAGATGAAAAATGCGCCATTATGAAAACGACAGTCCATCAAATAGCCGGCCGAATCCCCGTTTATGCTTCAACGGGTTTGAATAGCACGCTGGATACCATCTCTCTTTCAACGAAAGCAAAGGAAATCGGCGTTGATGTGCTCTCCATTATTACGCCCGGATTCGCGGCTGCTTCACAGGATGAGCTTTACACCCATTTCAAAACGGTTGCCGAACATGTGGACCTGCCTATCGTTTTATATAATATTCCGGCACGAACAGGCAATGCCATTGCTCCTGCAACAGCGGGCAAGCTAAGTAAAATTGATACTATTGTCGGCATCAAAGATTCCAGCGGGAATTTCGATAACATTCTCCAATATATAGAGCAAACACGTCATCAGGAAGGCTTTGCGGTTTTGTCCGGCAATGATTCTCTCATTTTGTGGACCTTATTGGCTGGCGGTACTGGCGGGGTAGCTGGCTGCTCCAATGTATATCCGTTCACCATGTCGCAAATTTATGAGCAATTCCTTGCAGGCGATATTTCATCGTCGCGTCACTATCAAGACTCCATCCGTTCCTTTAGAGATTGCTTCAAATATGGCAATCCGAACACGATCGTAAAATACGCCGTTGCTGAACTGGGATTTTCTGTGGGAAAATGCCGTGCGCCATTTAATCAGCTTTCAGAACAAGGTTTTGAAGCGCTTCGTCAAGTGATTGCACAAAACCAGGCCAATGGCATGAAATAAAGGAGACAAGCCATGAAAAAAATAATCGGGATTACAATGGGAGATCCAGCCGGCATCGGTCCTGAAATCTCAATAAAGGCATTTTCAAAACCTGAATTGTACGATCATTGCAAACCTCTTCTCGTAGGCGATCATTCGGTTATCGACTTTTATCTTGCCAAACATCCTGGGTTGGACTTGAAAATCAATGTAATTGAACAACCTGAGGATGGCCTCTACAAATACGGTACCATTGATTTAATTGATTTGGGAATTGTAAATATGGAGCATTTCCAAATCGCTGAAGTTTCAGTAACAGGCGGCGACGCTGCCTTCCGCTATGTCAAAAAAGTGATTGAGCTGGCGCTTGAGAAAAAAATTGATGCCACCGTTACGAATCCGCTAAATAAAGAAGCGATGAATGCCGCAGGCCATCACTATGCGGGCCATACTGAAATTTATGGCGACTTAACGAATACGGAGAAATATACGATGATGCTGGCCGACGGCAATCTGCGCGTCGTTCACGTTTCAACTCATGTTTCATTGCGTGAAGCCTGTGACAGGGCAACCAAAGAGCGGGTGTTGGATGTCATTCGCATTGCTGACAAAGCGTGTAAAAATCTAGGCATCAGCAATCCCAGAATTGCAGTAGCCGGACTAAACCCTCACTGTGGTGAAAACGGCCTTTTTGGCACAGAGGAGATTGAACATATTAATCCAGCGGTCGAAGCAGCTAAAGAAGAAGGTATTCTTGCGTTTGGTTCATTGCCGGCGGACACCCTTTTTTCTAAAGCAAGGGGCGGAATGTTCGATATCGTTGTTGCCATGTATCATGACCAAGGCCATATCCCCTTGAAATTGCTTGGATTTATCTATGATCAGGAAACGAGCTCATGGAAAGCTGTCGAGGGTGTGAATATTACATTAGGGCTGCCCATTATTCGTACATCTGTTGACCATGGCACGGCCTTTGACCAGGCGGGTAAATGGACCGCAAGCGAGCTTAGCCTGGAAAATGCCATTGATTACGCCATAAGACTGGCAGAAAACACTCGATAGGAAGAGCGCCAAGACTATATTAAATTGGCAGTAGCATAACTTTGTTAGTTGGAGGAGATTGTAAAATGACAAATTTACCGCGCGTTAGAGCTTCTGAGCCCAATGGCATTGTTTATCACGATGAATTTTTGAATATAGATTTTGGCTTAATCCCGACGGGCGGAAATAAAACGGCGCATGCCCCCTCTTTAATTGAAACAACAGATGGAGGTTTGCTCTGCGCATGGTTTGCGGGCAGCTTTGAAGGCAGCGGGGATATTTCGATTGCCGTGTCCAAGCTTGACCCCGTGGAACAAGTATGGTCCGTTCCTGAAATCGTATCAAAAGGCGAGGATCGCAGCGAGCAAAATCCGGCATTTTTCAGATCGACTGAAGGCTCCATCTGGTTGATTTACACCTCGCAATTGAGCCGCCAGGAAGGCAAGGACAATATGCAGTTTACTTCCATTATTATGGTTCAAAAATCAAATGACGAAGGCCGGACATGGGGAGAGCCTGAGGTGCTTTTTTCAGAGGAAGGTACGTTTTCGCGTCAAGAAATTCAACTGTTGAGCAATGGCCGTTGGCTTTTTGCAACGTGGCTATGTGAAGATTCAGCAGAAGGGTTAACCAATGATCCAACTGAATTTCGTATATCCGATGACCAAGGTCAAACATGGAAAAAAGTAAGAATGCCTGAAAGCAATGGCCGTGTTCATGCTAATGTCATCGAAGTGGAGCCGGGGCATTTGGTTGCCTTTATGCGCAGCCGTTTTGCAGACAATATTTATTTTAGCGAATCACATGATTATGGAGATACGTGGTCCGTGCCGAAAAAAACGGTTTTGCCTAATAACAATGCAAGCATTAGTGCAATCAAACTTCAATCAGGCGAAATTGCACTTGCTTATAACGTAAATGCAACCCGCAATCCGGAGTTTGGGAAAGTGGCATGGCCCGGCTTGAGAAATCCGGTTGCCGTTTCGATCTCAGAGGATTTTGGACAAACATGGCCAATTGGCCGCCTCTTTGAAGCAGCCGAAGGCTTTATCGGCGCAGAAAACAAAACAAACAATGCACAATACGAATATCCAACGTTGTACCAGAGTAAAGATGGACTCCTGCATCTTGTATATGCTTATAAAAATAGAATTTGCGTCAAATATGTACGGTTCTCTGTAAGTGATGTGTTTGGCGAAAAACGAGAGGCAGACGGTCTTTACAATCCGACATCAGGAGAAGGGGTAGACGCTGCAGGATAAGCGCCGGCCATACGGAATAAGAGGTTGTTCCCATAAGCTTCAGGCAAGGAGCCGCTTGTTGCGCTTCCGTGGGGTGCCCCAAAAGTCATCAGCAATGACTTTTGGGACACCTTCTTTTGTATGTTTACAATACCGCGGAAGAACCGCCGTCAATATTGACGGAAGTGCCGGTAACAAAGGATGCAGCCTCCGATACGAGGAAGCCAATTACATTTGCGGCTTCGCGCGCCTCGCCGATACGACCTAGCGGAATGTTATGGCGCGGATCCCGCGCAAATTCCTCCCAGGTTTTGTCCGGCGCGGCATTGCGCCATTTCTTTTCAATCTGGTCGCTGCGGATCAATCCGATGCATACCGCATTGACGCGAATGCCGCTGCCCGCCAGATCCTTGCTCATCGCTTTGGTCAAAGCCAAGCCGGCTGCGCGGCTGACGGATGTAGGCAGCGAAGAAGCCGCTGGCGTTTTGCCGCCAACTGAGGTTACGTTGACGATTGCGCCTCCGCCAGCCTTCCTCATATGAGGCAAAGCTTCCCTTGAAAAATGAATAGCCCCATACAGCTTCAGGTCCAGATCAGCGTCCCAGGCCTCGCTATCAACCTCCGTGAAGGGTTTCGCGGCCGACGTGCCTGCATTATTGACCAGGATGTCCAAGCCGCCCATATGTTGAACGGCTTCTGCTACCGCTCGCCGGACATCCGCTTCCTTCGAAACATCGGCTGCTATCGCCAGAGGCAATTGGCCCGTTTCCGACTCGATACGCGCCGCCGCTTCCCGCAAATGCTCCGGATTGCGGGCAACAATGGCAACCTGAGCTCCTTCCCGCGCCAGCAATAATGCCGTTGCAAAACCGATTCCTTTGCTTCCGCCGGTAATAATCGCTCTTTTGTCCAGCAAACCCAATTCCATGTCCTACTCCGCCTCCCTGAATGGATTACGTTCATTTCCACATCTGCTATGTTTGCTATATAAGTTGAATAAAAGAGTTTGCGGCGCAGGCCGGCGTGTGAAAAGTTCTTTCGATCGCTGTTGTTCCCAGATTTCCCTGAATGATAAAATCTAATGTTGAAATCCGGGAACAAAGGCGAACGCTTCGCTTCTACAGAACCATTCTCACTCTGTCCAGTCGCTACTTTTCTTTTGTTCAACTTTTATAGCCAATCTATCAATATTATTTTACCATAAATGCCCTATCTCATGAGCCGGACCGATGTAATGCAACAGAAAATCGGAATTATGCAACAAAACGATGATTTGTAGAAATGATAAACCTTTGTTTGTAAGATGGGTATTGAGAGGAGGAACACAATGAAGATCATATTCAAAGCCGATCCCGGAATGGACAAAAGCACAGTAAAAGTGACGACCCACCCCGCCGAGCAGGAGGAGTGGGGAAGCATCGAAAATGCCATTGCAAACACCGATCAAAAGTTGGTTGTTATCAATGCTTCTAACGGCCGCAATGTGAATATTTCGCTTCGCTCCATTGCTGCCATTCAATCGGAAGACCGGATGTGCAACATTCAGGCGGTCACGGGAGAGCGATATCTGTTTAATCAGCGTTTAAAGGTTTTGGAGCAGAAGCTTGGAGCATCCCATTTCATGAAAATCAACAACCAAACCATGATTAATACACATTTGATCAAGGAATTTTCATCGGCGGACCACGCCCGAATGAAGGTCATCCTGAGCGAGGGCTCAAGCTATTACGTAAGCCGGTTTTATATCAAACAATTTAAGGAGAGATTGCAATGATGACTCAGCTTAAACAATCCTTTTTTCAAGTGTTCACCATGACGGTTCTTTGGGTTACGCTTCTGATTACGGTATTTTTCAACGATCAAACCATTGATGTGGGCTATCTTTGGAACATAGCGGGAATTGGCGTGATCGCCGCCGGAGTGTTTGGTGTTATGTACGACGCGCTGTGGAACTATTTTACGCTCAAGCCGGTTTGGAATATCCTCATTTCGTCCGTTCTTAATATAGCTGGGGGATTGACGGCAGTCTGGTTGTTCTCGGAGGAAATGTTTGCTTTTATTTCCCCTTGGCTGCCCGGCATGGTGATTCTTTCCGTGGTACTGCATAGCATCGCCTTTTATTTCTATGCCAAAATCGATAGCCGCAAGCAAGCGGAGGCGCTGAACAAAAAATTGAAATAAAGCAGAGCATCGGCCTTTCTGTGATATAAATCTTTTCCACAAGACACACCCGAAGCATCGGAAACAGCGTTGTCCGAAAGCAACTCGGCAGAAACAGCAACTCCCAGCGCCGCTCCTGCCTTGACCACGGAGGAGCCGTCTGCCTCCCCGGTAACTTTTGAGGGAGTACGCAATCGGACCGACGTATCGCATGCCATGCCCGCCGGGCTGAACATTTTTGATCAAACCACGGAAACGTTCGGCTTTGAGCTGGGCGCCTATTAGTTTGTGAATAGCGGCATTGTTGAAGGCACCGCGCGGCTGCTATCGGAGCGGATGGCGGAATACGTCATTGATCCTAATGAATACGGCGATGGAGGGACTATCAGCTTTTCATTGGGAGAGGATTCCGGCATTGAAGTGACTTACGAAGGAGATGAAAGCTCGCTTGGCGTAGGAGCAAACGTCAGCGTGGACGGCCGCTATATTCTGGGAGAACCCCGGCTTTCAAACCCGCCATCGGCTGTAGAGCTTCTTGGGCAAGACACATTGTCCCGATTTGCGGCACTGGTCGGCGACGAGGTATTACAAGAGCTTGTTTTTGTTATGGAGAACGGACAGAGCTATCAGGATGAAGCCATGACTTACTCCGGTTTTTTTCCGGGAATCGGCACCGGCGCAGATCTGCTTGTCACAGATGATGGCTATATCTACTGTCTGGCCTATTATGCGGGTCAAGAGGGGTATGTCTTCTATAGCAATGACCCGGAGCACCAGGACAAATTGCATCCGCTCTTTGAGCTTCGTTTTCCAGACGAAGACTTGAGCTTTGTGTTCAAAGAGGTTTAGAGAGAGGTTAGAGAGCGGCTTAGAGTGAGGTTAGAGTGAGGTTAGAGAGCGGCTTAGAGAGTAGGGTCCTGCACAAAAGGAGGCCGCCCGAAAAGGCTGCTACGGTAAATCATTATTCAGCAAAGCCGTTCCCTCCCGGAAAAGGGAGTCTTGGAAGCTTCAGTCAGCCTAGCGGTCACCGATGACCGCTAGAATCCCAAATGCATGCATTGTCTTCAGCTAACGGTCACCCGCGTCCTTTAGATGCTCAAAAGCCGCATTTTAGGCTTGAATGTAAGCTTTTACGGTCATGGATGACCTTTAAAACTGGACATTGCATCAAAACAGGGCTTTAACGGTCATGGATGTCCGTAGTGTATAAATATCCGTAGTGTATAAGATGTCCGTAGCGTATAAGATATCCGTAGCGAACAGGCTGTCCTTATGTCCATAACGTGCAGCCAGCTTCCGGCTCCGGCACTCCACAAATACGACTCTTATCGTTTACAAGCCGAATTCGGTAATCAGAGACACTTGTCCCATAGCGCTTGACCTCAATCGAATCACCTTTTGACGCCTCATTTATTGAAGGCCGGTATGAAAAGCGATCAGCTTAAGCTGGGTCATTTCATGAACGGCATACATCACACCTTCGGTTCCTTTGCCGCTGTCCTTCACGCCGCCATAAGGCATCTGGTCAACGCGGAAGGTCGGGATGTCGTTGATGACGACGCCTCCGGCGTCCAGACTGCGCGCTGCTTCCAGCGCGTGGTGGATGTTCGGAGTATAGATACCTGCCATCAACCCGTACCGGGATTCGTTTACGATCGCTACAGCCTCGTCCAGCGTATCAAAAGGAAGAACGGAAACGACCGGCCCAAACACTTCCTCGGTCCATACTTTAGACGTCGGCGAAACATCGGCCAAAACGGTTGGCGCGTACACATTACGTCCCTCGGCTTCAGTATCGAGCCGCTTGCCGCCTGTTGCGACGCGCGCTCCCTCAGCTATCGCTTCCTCTACCCATGTCGCTACCCGCTCTGCCGCTTTATCCGAAATAAGCGACGTAACATCCGTTTTTTCTTGGCCAGGGTCGCCAACCGACAAAGCCGCGGCAGCAGCAGACAATCTTTCCACAAAAGAGCTGTACAGGGAGCGATGTGCCACCACGCGCTGGAGCGAAATGCAGATTTGACCGTTGTACCCGAATGCGCCGCTCGCGCAGCGGTCGATGACGGCGTCCAAATCGGCTCCTTCATCCAGAATAAGAGCGGCGTTGGAGCCTAGCTCCAGCGTGGTGCGCCGCAAACCGGTCTGCCGCTGAATCATTTCGCCTATGGCATGACTGCCCGTAAAGCTGACCTTTTTCACCAGGGGATGAGTCGTCAACGTTTCGCTCAGCGCCGCTCCGCTGCCGGTCACGATATTCAGAACCCCGTCCGGCAGGCCCGCTTCCCGAAACAGCTCGCCCAGCAACAGCGCGCTCAGCGGCGTCTGCTCGGCGGGTTTGACTACAATGGTATTGCCTGCCGCTAAAGCTGGTCCAACCTTATGCGCCACCAGATTAAACGGAAAATTAAATGGAGTGATAGCCGTGACAACGCCAATCGGCTCGCGAATCGTAAAACCAATCACATTCTGGCCGCCCTCCGCCGCATCCATTGCCACCTGCTCGCCGGTAATCGCCTTTGCCGCTTCGGCAGAAAAACGGTACGTTTCGATTGTCCGGGCGATTTCTCCGCGCGCCGCTTTAATCGGCTTAGCCGCTTCCAGCGCAACAACGGCGGCAAGTTCCTCTTGCCTTTCGGCCATGAGCTCTGCCACGCGATACAGTATGGCGCTGCGGCGAAACGCGGGCAACCGCCGGTATTCACCAAACGCGGCATGAGCGGCCTCAATCGCGGAAGCGGCCTCCGCAGGAGAAGCCTCAGCGATTGAGGCGATTTCTTCTCCGCTGTAAGGCGAATACAAGGCTTGGTGGCGTTGTCCCGCAACCCACTGCCCGTTAATCCATAATTCCCGTCTCGTTGCCGACATTTCCATCCCCCGTTTCATTTATTCAATAGAACGCAGTTCAATCGTTCCGCTGCCCCATAATCGTACTTGCACTGTACTACTTCCCATCGTACTACAGATTCCACCGTTTCCAAATGTCTTCGATATCCTCTGCCGTAACCGCCTCGTCCCCCAGCCCGGCTGCCAGCTTGTGAACCTCCTGCTTGCGGTTCCACCGAAGCGACGGCGGCAGCTCCTGCAGCAGCACGGCCAATGCGTCGCTGGCTTCAGGCGTAAAGCGGCGTTCGTACCGCTCGCGCGCTTCGCCAAACTGCCACAGCGGCTGTACGATGCCTGCCGTTTGCCGATGCCGGTCTGCGCGAAGCTCCTCCGTCGCCAGACGATCCCACGTGAACAGATTGCCCAAGGGATCGTTGCCAAGCTCGGCAATGACAACACCGTATTGTTCAGCAGCTTGTGCCGTGCTGAGCAGGCCGTCGGCAACCTCCCGCACAACCAGCTCCGGCGAGCGGTCCAGCGGATTGCCCCAGCCTCCGCCTCCAGGCGACCTGATGCTGACAATATCTCCCCGCTCCGGCGTCAGGACGCTGATTTTGGAAATCGGCTTGCTCTCGCCGTCCGGATTAAGCACGATATGGCCCAGCGCGCCCGCTTTGCCGCCCGTCAGGCCCCAAGGCTGAAAGCTCATCCGTTCCAGGCCTCTCGCGGTTACGATGGACTCCGCTTTCCTGATCTCAAAATCCAGGCCGATGGCATGGCCTCCGCGATGCAGGCCCGCGCCGCCGGTATCCGGCAAAAGCTCATAGCGGTGCACCAGCACGTCAATATGCTGCTCCAGGCTTTCGATCGGCGTATTTTGCAGGAAGCCGGAAGCATGGTCGATGCCGTCGACGCCGTCCATATCGCTTTGGCCGCCGCCTCCTCCGCCCATTGGCTCTACTACCGCCATATCGCGGGATTTGCCGTCATCGCCCGGCGTCGACAAGACGACGATTGCGGCTTGTCCCGCTCCCGCAGCAGGCACCAGCTCCGGCACAGCCTGCGACAATGCGCCCAACACGGCGCTGTACAGCCGCATCGTAATGGCATGGCGCACCCCGACCGAGGCTGGATATTCCGGGTTTACGATGCTGCCGCGCGGAGCGATAACGCTGATCGGCGCAATGATGCCCCCGTTGACGGGGATGTAGGGATCGGAGCTGATAATATAGTTGATCAGCCCTTGCAGCATAAAGGAATGCGGCTTGCCGTTGGTCACGAGATTAAACGCGGTGCTGACCTGCGAATCGCATTTGGTGAAGTCCAGCACCATCTCCGAACCTTCCACCGTCAACGTTAATGCAAGCCTAATCGGCACATCGGAAACCATGTCATCGTCCAGATAGTCCGCAAATGTGTAGCTGCCGTCCGGAATGGCGGAGATAACCTGGCGCGAGCGCTGCTCTCCCTGCTCCAGCAGATCCAGCATGGCGGCTTTCACCGCTTCACTGCCAAATTTGCGGGCCATTGTATGAAGGCGGGTTTCTGCCGTATTAACCGCAGCCACCATTGCGTTTATATCGCCCATATTGAGGCCGGGCACCCGGCTGTTATTGTCCAGAAACGACAACACGTCCCGGTTTGGCTTGCCCGCCCGGAACAGCTTGACCGGCGGAATGCGCAAGCCTTCCTGGTGGATATCGGTAGCCAGCGGCGATATACTCGCCGGAACCAGTCCCCCCACGTCGCTGCAATGAACGAAGGACCAGGCGTAGCTAATTAATTCTCCATCCACAAAAATCGGCTTGAATACGTGCACATCGGGAAGATGCGTAGCAAGGCCGTCGGTGCTGTACGGATCGTTCGTGATAATAATGTCGCCCGGCTCCAGCTCCTCCCTGCATGACTGGATCGCCTGCTGCAGACTAAGGCCCATAAAGATCGTTACCCCAATGGATTGCGGATAAACAAAAAACTGCCCGGAAGGAGCCGCAAGAGCGGTCGCAAAATCCGCCGATTCCTTAACGAAAGTGGTCATGGATGTTCTTTCGATAATATGGCCCATTCCGCTTGCAATGGCATTAAAATAACTCCGCATGATTTCCAGCGTTACCGGATCCGTTCTCATGCCGTCTCCTCCCCTCTGCGCAGAATCAAATTGCCGTGCCCGTCTATCCGGCCTTGCCATCCATCCAGCACCAGCACGGTCGTATCGTCCTGCTCCACAATGGCCGGACCACAAACGACATGGCCTTCCAGCAGCTCCGAACGCCAATAAATAGAAGCTTCGTAAGAGCGGCCGTTGCAAATGATGCGACGTTGCCCCTTCACCGCTGCCGGCCCTTCCGCCGTTTCGATTTTCCTGATTCCCGGCTTGATCGTGTGTCCCAAAATACGGACGCGCAGCTGAATGACCTCAAGCGATGCATTTTCGTCGTGATGGCCGTATTGCCGTTGATGCAGCTCGTGGAACGCTTTGATAATGCTGCGGTGATCCTTGCGCCGAAGCTGCTTCTCTTCAAGCGGCAGCTCCAGCTCGAATGCCTGTCCCGCATACCTAATGTCCATAAAATAAAGAATGCTATGGCCTTCCAGGCCGTTGATTTGCTGCTCGTTCAGCCAATCCTCCGCCTGTGCCGAAAGCTTGCGGAACTCGCCCCTCAGCAAGGACAGCGGAATTTGCTCCAGCCGTTCGTAACGGGCTTGCACCGCGTCGTAAGCAAAGTCGGCCAGCAGCGAACCAAGCGCGCAGAGCGTGCCGGGACTAGGCGGAATCAACACGGAGTCTGCGCCGATTTCCTCGGCCAAAAAGCTGACGACAACTGGACCGGCGCCGCCAAAGCCCATCAGGCTAAAATCGCGCGGGTCCAGCCCGTGCTGTTCGATAATGCCGCTAAGCTCTGCGTACATATTGGCAACCGCGACCTGAATCATTTTGTCCGCCGTTTCCCAAATGTCGCATTCCAAATAGTCGGCGATCGGCTGAAGCGCCTTGGCCGACAGCTCGGGATGCAGCCTGACGTGGCCCGCCGCAAACCGGTCGGGATTGATGTAGCCGCAGAGCAGGAACGCGTCCGTCATCGCCGCTTTGTCGCCGGAGCCGTAACAGGCCGGGCCGGGATTGGAGCCAACGGATTCCGGGCCTACCTTCAGCAATCCTCCCTTGTCGATCCAAGCGAAGGAACCGCCGCCCGCGCCTACCGAAAAAATCGAAACCGCAGGCAAAATAATCGGAAAACCGGCGAGATGATTGCTCTGCACAAAAGAAGGCTGCAAATTTTCGATGATGGATATATCCGCGCTGGTGCCGCCCATATCCAGCGTAATGACATTGCGCAAGCCTGCGGACTCCGCCGCCCGAACCGCGCCGACAATGCCTCCGGCCGGACCCGAAAACAACGTCCTTACCGGCGCTTCCGCCGCCGTTCCAATATCCATCAGTCCGCCGTTGGACTGCGTAATAAATGGCTTGGCCGTCACGCCCTCCAGCAGCAGGCGTTCCGCCAAGGTTTGAAAATACCGTTTGCAAGTCGGCAATATATATAAATTTACGGCAGCCATGACGGCGCGCTCGTATTCGCGCATCTGCGGCCACAGCTCGGCGGACGTCGTCACTTCCAGACGGCCTCCCGAACGTTCCTTGACCCGTCTAGCTGCCGCAAGCTCATGTTCAGCGTTTTTATAGCTATGAAGAAAACATACAACAATGCCTTCGACCTTGGCCGCGATTGCGGCGTCGATTGCCTCATCGAGCTGCTCCAGATCGAGTGCCCGGGCAACGGTGCCGTCCTGGCGCATCCGCTCTGCGATTGGGTAGACGAGACTCCGGGGAACCAGCGGCTCCGGCAGTCTGGAACGAAAATCATAAGGCACGGGCAGCCGCAAACGCTGCAAGTGCAAAATATCCCTGAAACCTTCCGTTACGAACAGCGCCGTTTTGGCGCCTTTTCTTTGCAGCAATGTATTTAAACCAATGGTGGTTCCGTGTACGAAATAATGGATTTGATCCGCCGTCAATCCCTTTTCTCTCAGAAGAAGCAGACCGTTTGCGATTCCCTGCACAGGGTCACCCGCCACTGTCGGCGTTTTGAGGCTGACGGTTGCTCCGCTTTCTTCTTCATATACGGTGAGATCCGTAAAGGTCCCCCCGATATCGATACCTAGGCGGATTTTGGATGTGCTCAAGTACATTTGCCCCCTTTATTTGTCGTATGGAAAGGAAAGAGACTGCTCAGGCAGTCTCCCTTTAACCGTTACGTACCGTCACAGCAAAAGCAGTTTTCCGCTTACAAAGCGCCCGTCCTTCACCACTTGCTTGTCTCCCCTAAGAACATTCAAGTTCTGAAGAGGATTATCCTGCACGATCAGCAAATCGGCCCTTTTACCCGCTTGTATGGTGCCGCGGTCGTGTAGGTCAATGCATTCCGCGGCTACCCGCGTGGAAGCATGGATAACCTCCATCGGCGTCATGCCCGCCTCCTGCATAATAATCAGCTCGTCAAAATAAAACCTGGGCGGCGTGGCGGGAGAGCCGCAGTCAGTTCCCGTCGCGATTTTGACCTTCAGCGACACGGCCTGCTCCAGCATGCTGCGGTGCGGCTCCAGCACATGCTGCACCTTCTTGTGCGCCCACGGCGGGATGCCGCTGTCCGATGCCAGATTGCGGAACACGATCATGGTCGGCACAAGATACGCTTCTTGCTCCTTCATGCGGATAAGTGCATCGCGGTCCGCGTAAATGCCGTGTTCGATCGTTTCGATGCCGGCATCGAGACAGTTGATGATGCCCTGCAAGCCTTGCGCGTGGGCTGCGGTTTTTTTGTTCTTTTTGGCCGCTTCCTCGCGGGCCGCCTTCAGCTCGGGCAGCGTCATCTGGACCGAACCCGGCTCTTCGCCGTTCGTATAGATGCCGCCTGTTGCCATCACCTTGATGACGTCGGCTCCCTGCTTCAGCAAACTGCGCGCCGCTTTGCGAACCTCGTCCTCGCCGTCGGCTTCCACGCCGATATAGTGGATATGACCTCCCGTCATGCTGATCGACGGACCGGACGCCACAATACTTGGGCCAACAAGAAGATTGGCGTTAATGGCGTTGCGGAGCTGCAGCACCGTTTTGAACGGCGAAGCCAGATCGCGCACGGAGGTAATGCCGAGTGACAACGTCTGCAAGGCATGGCGATAAGCATAAAGCGTGATCGTTTCGGGATCGGCCCCGGAAATCAGCGATTGCGGATGGGACGACCCGTTCCAAATCAGATGTACATGCGTGTCGATCAATCCAGGCAATACGTAAGCGCCCTGGCAGTCGATCACTTCGCCGGCGGTCGCGGAATAGTCTCCCTGGCCAACGCTTGCGATTGAATCGCCGTCAATAACGACGTAAGCATTATGAATCGGCTCCTGGGACAGGCCGTCGATCAAGATGCAATTTTTCAGTATTTTCATGCTGCTGCCTCCTGTCAGGTAGTGGATGTCTGTTGTCCGAAGCGGCTCAGCAGCAAAGCGATGTGGGCGATGCCTTGCTTCAAGTCGCGGGTCCGAACATTTTCGTTCGGCGCGTGGTAGCGGGACCCGATCCAGCCGATGCCCGTGCTTACGATAGGCAGTTCGAGCACCGAGCCGAGATCATACATAGGCCCGCAGCCGGGATGGCTTGGCGTTAACGTAACGCCGTCCGGATAGAGTTCCTCCGCCGTGCTTTGGACCAGCTTAACGAAGGGGTCACACAAATCCGAGCGAAATCCCCGCTGCCGGTCGTTCAGCACGTTGATACGGATGTCGTCGAAGCCGTGCCGGTCCAGATGGGTGCGGAGCAGACGGAGGATATTTTGCGGCTCCTGCCCCGCAACCAGCCTTACCTCTACCTTGGCAACCGCTTCGCTTGGTATAAGCGTTTTGGCCCCGCTTCCGGTATATCCGCCATGGATGCCGCAGACGGTGAGCAGCGATTCAAAAGCAGTGACGACGCGCGGGTCCTTGCCGGAACGATCCGTGAGCAAGGGAAGGCGCAGGCCATACAGCTCCTTAATAGCTTCGCCATCGAACGGAAGCTTCTTGACTGCCTCCAACTCCTCAGGAGTTGGCTCCTTTGCATCGTCGTGAAAACCTTCCACCGTCACTTCGCCATTCTGATCCTTCAGGCTCGACAACGCGTGCGCCAAACGGAGCACGGGATTGTCGATATAGCCGCTGGACAGCGAATGCTGGTCCTGATCGGCCCCTTTGCAGATCAGCTCCATGTAGAGCAGTCCTCTTAAACCCGCGACTAAACCCTGCCGCTCGCCTTCATCCTTATAGCCGAACTCCCAGATACAAGCATCAGCCGCAAAATAATCACTGTATTTGGCCACATAAGGAGCCAAATTCGGACTGCCGATTTCCTCCTCGCCCTCCACCATAAACTTGACGTTGCAGGGCAAACCGCCCGGCTGCCGCCGGAGCAGGTCAACCGCCGCAAGACGCGCGGCGATATCGCCTTTGTTGTCTCCAACGCCGCGACCAAACAGCTTCCCTTCCCGCTCTGTCAGCGTAAAAGACGGCGTATTCCATTCCTCGGCCGGCTCCTCCGGCTGAACGTCGTAATGGTTGTAGAACAGGAGCGTCTTGCCGGGATTGCCGCCCGGGCCTGCCGAGAAAAAACCGTAGACGACGGGATTGCCGGGAAGGTCGTCGAAGATCAATGCTTCGCCACCCAATCCCTCCACACTCCGCAACACACACGACGCCGCCTCCGGAATTCCCCGGTGCTGTGCTGCAACGGAAGGGATGGACACCATCTCCCCGAGCAGCCTGACCGCAAGAGGATACGCCTCTTCGGCTCCTTGCAGCCAGCGTTCCGCTTCTTTTTGGAACATGTCATTCTCCTCCTTCCGCTGCATCAGCAAGCCGGCCAATGAGTGCCTGACCTACAGTAATCAGCAAATGAATGAATCATCAAGTTATCAGCTACTCAAGTTGTCGCGGCTTACTCCGCAATATCCCAGTTTTGCAGCTCTGCGAAGGTGCCGAACACTTTTGGCCCGCCTTTGATGACTTTTTTGGATACCGGGATGAAGTCAGGATCGGAATACAGCGTAATCAGCGGCAGATCCTTCTGCCAAAGCTCTTGCAACTGGTTGTAGATCTCTTTGCGTTTGGCCGGATCGGCTTCGTTTTTGCCTGCCAGCAGCAAGCGATCGTTTTCCGCGCTTTCGTATTTCATAAAGTTGTACGGCTCGTTGCTGCCGTAAAGCGACGTATAGTCGGGATCCATTGTAAAGGTGAAGCCCATCAGCAGCAGGTCGTATTCGCCCGCGCGCGCTTTTTGCATAACGGTCGGGAAATCGAAGGTGGAGATTTGGGCCTTCACGCCGACTTGACGCAGATTTTCGACGATAATGTTGGCTACCTGCTCGCGGATTTGGTTGCCCGTCGGCACGATCAGCTCCAGGGTGTCGTCAAAGTTCCATCCCGCTTGCTGGAACAGAGCCTTGGATTTCTCCGGATCGTAGTCATACGATTGGACGTTTGGATTGCTGTACGCATGCAGGGAGGTATAAGGGCTGTTGATGATTTCGCCAGTGCCCGCCAGCAGCTCGTCCACGATAAATTGGCGGTTGATGCCGTATGCAATCGCTTGGCGCAATTCAACATTGGTCAGCTTGGCTTGATTGATCAGCACGGTCTGGAAGTTCAGCGTTGGTTCGATGCTGCTTGTTACATTCGGCAGGTTTTGAATGGTTTCGTAGTCCTGAACCGGAATTTTTGCAGGGGAACCGCCGGAGGTCATATGAATCTCTCCGCTCTGCAGTTGAGCCACCAGATTCGGCACGGTCAAAATTTTGATATAGACATTGCCCAGTTTTGGCGCGCCTTGGTAATAGTCCGTATTGGCAGCCAGTTGGACGTATTGGTCTTTTTCGTATTTTACGAATTTGAACGCTCCGCTCGTCACGGTCGGATTCAGCATAAACGGATCTTGCGCCAGTTGATCTTTGGCGACATTTTCAAGCACATGCTTCGGCAGGATCAGAATTTTAGAGCCGATTTGCTCCTTCACCAGATTGGGGTCAACCGGTTGTTTTGTCGTCAACGTGACCGTATGGTCATCGACTTTTTTGACAGACGGGATTTCGCTTTGTCCTTCCGGCAGCTTGCCTGTGGCTTCCACGCCTTCCAGAATGGAAACGTAAGCGCCGTAAACGGAATTCACCTGCGGGTCCGCTGCACGGTTCAGCGTAAAGATCACATCGTCAGCCGTGAGCGGAGTGCCGTCTGACCAAGCCGCTTTTTCGTCCAGCTTGATCGTATAGTTCTGGTTGTCCTCCGACTCAATAGATGCAGCCAGCTTTGGCACGAAGCTTAGCGGACCGTCCATAACGAGCAGCGGATCAAACAGGAAACCTTGAACGTAGGTGGATGCGATATCGCCGTTCGCCAGCGGGTTAAACGCAACAGGCGGAATGGACATGCCAACAAACAGCGTTTTGTCAGCGGCAGGCTTGTCTCCGCCCTCCGACGCGTTGCTCGCGGTTGGCGAAGCGGTGCCTGAAGTACCGGATGTGCCGGCATTATTGTTGCTGCTGCACGCCGCAATGACCGTAATAGCCAATACGACAACAAGCAGACGAAGCAGAACTGTAGATTTTTTCAACATGCGTTAAACCCTCCATATTAGTGTTTGTAGGTGTTGCTTCCTTCTGATTCCGTCTCTAACGCCGGCTGCCTCGGGGCGTCACCAGCAGCTTGTGGTCCGCTTATACACTTGCAGATTGTCATTCTTTGGATTTCATGGAGCACTCAGACGGGTCTACGGGTCTATCAAGTCCCAGCGGGCATTTTCCCTCGGGACCTTCGAGACTCTCGGGGCCTTAGAGATTTTCGGATCTTTCGTGTGCTATGGAACGTTCTTCAGCGCCTTCCCTTGGGGTCCATTACGTCGCGCAATCCGTCGCCCATAAAGTTAATGGAAATGACCGCGATAATAATCATGCAGGACGGAGGCACCCACAGCCACGGGCGGCCGGAAAGCGTGGAGAAGGACTGCGCCTCGATCAGCATATTGCCCCAGCTCGCGGTCGGAGGCTGGACGCCCATGCCGAGAAAGCTGAGCGATGCTTCCGTAATGATCGCCACGGCAATGCCGAAGGTGGCATTGACGAGAACAGGCGCAAGCACATTGGGCAAAATGTGCAGAAACAGAAGTCTCGGCGTGCTGTAGCCAAGCGCGATCCCCGCTTTGACATATTCTTTTTCCTTCACCGACAATACCCCGCCCCGGATCAAGCGGGCCACCGACGGCCAACCCAGCAGGCCAAGCGCCAGAATAATGTTGCCCAGGCTTGGTCCAAGCACGCTGACCATGACCAGAATGACCATCAGATAGGGAAAGGACATAAACACATCCGTAGCCCGCATCGCCAGACTGTCGATCCAGCCGCCGAAATATCCCGCGACAGCTCCAACCAGCGTGCCAATGGCAACATAGATGGCTACCGCTCCGACGCCAACCGACAATGAAACCCGCGAAGCATAGATCAGCCGGCTGAGCACATCGCGGCCGCTCTGATCCGTTCCGAGCAGATGTCCGTCACTCCACGAAGGCGGCTGGTAGGAGCGTCCGATGGCATAAGGATCATAGGGAGCGATCAACGGCGCAAACAGCGCCATTAACACCAGCAAAACGAACAGGATCAATCCCGCTCCGGCCAGCTTGTGGCGAAAAAAACGTTTGGCCAGCTGCTTCCACCCGCCGTCCAGCTCTGCCGGAGCAGCCGCCGATGACGAGTTCCGGCTGTTCTCGCCGTCCGTCAGAACCGTTTTGTCACTCATGATCTGTCTCCCTTCATCGTTTGCCGTATTTGATCGCAGGATCCGCCGCCGCGTAAGCGATATCCGTCAAAATATTAGCGGCCAGCACGGCGACCGCCGCAATCAGGTTGATTGCCATCAACGTCGGATAATCGCGCGAGCCGATGGATTGGATCATCAGCTGCCCCATGCCCGGCCAGCCGAATACCTGCTCCGTAATGACCGCCCCGCCGAACAGAAGCGGCACGTCGAGTCCAACTACCGTTATGATCGGAATCATCGCGTTCCGAAGCGCGTGTTTGTTAATGACGACGAATTCCGATAGTCCCTTCGCCCTCGCCGTTCGCAGGTAATCCTGCCCCAGCACCTCCAGCACGCTGGAACGAACGTATCGCACCATGCTTCCCGCCGAAGCGGTAGCCAAAATCAGCGCAGGCATGATCAGATGATGCAGAAGATCGCCAAACGTCTTTTCCTTGCCTAGCGTGTACATCCCGCCCGTCGGAAACAGCTTCCAGGTGAGAGCAAACAAATAGATGCCGCCTAGCCCCAGAATAAAGTTGGGGATGGACACGCCGAGAAAGGAAAAGGACGTTGCGGAATAATCCAGCCACGAATATTGCTTTCTGGCGCTAAGAATGCCGATTGGAACAGCGATAATATAGGCCAGCAGCAGAGACGAACCCATCAATATCAGCGTAGGCCCGATCCGCGCGCCAACTACCTTGGCCACCGGCTCGTAGCTGGAATAGGAATAGCCGAAGTCTCCCTGCAGCATATTGCCCAGCCAGCGAAAATATTGAATAAACACCGGGTCGTCGATGCCGAGCTGCTCCTTCCGCAAATCAATATCCGCCTGGCTCATGGAGGGGTTGATAAACATTTCCACGGGATTGCCCGGCGCCATATTGATGATGAGAAAATTGAACAGCGTTATCCCCGCAAGGACCGGAATCGCGATCAGGATGCGGCGCAGCAAATAGTTAAGCATGCTCTTCCTCCTTGTCAGCGAATTTGGTCAATGCAGCGGATAATGGCATGCGACCATATGGTTGCCACCGCCGGTCAATGCCGGCTCCTCCGTGCTGCAGCGCTTCTGCGCATGGGGACATCGCGTATGGAAACGGCAGCCCGCGGGCGGATGAAGAGGGCTTGGAATATCTCCCTGCAGCACGATTTCTTCGCGGCGTCGATCATGCGGATTACCCGGAGGATTGGATGCGAGCAAGGCGGCGGTATAGGGATGTCTGGGGGATCCGAACAGCACTGCGCTGTCCCCGATTTCAACCAGCTTGCCCAAATACATAACCCCGATCTCATCGCTGATGTAATCCACGGCGCCTAATCCATGCGCGATGAAGAGGTAGGTCAAACCCAGCTCTCCTTGCAAATCCTTGAGCAAATTTAGAATTTGCGCCTGAATGGAAACATCCAGCGCCGATACCGGCTCGTCGCATACGATTAGCTTGGGATTCAGCGCCAAGGCTCGCGCAATGCCGATCCGCTGGCGTTGGCCTCCCGAAAACTCATGGGGAAAACGATTCCGGTATTGTCCGGACAGGCCAACGATCTCAAGCAACTCTTGTACCCGCTTCTCCACCTCCGCGCCTTCCAGCAGCCGATGAACGCGGATGGGTTCGCCAAGCTGGTCGCCAATCCGTTTGCGCGGGTTCAACGAGGAATAAGGGTCCTGGAATACAATTTGCATGTCGGTTCGCATGGGACGAAGCTGGCGCTGGGTCATTCCCGTCAGCTCCCGGCCCTGGAAGGTCACGCTGCCTTCGGTTGGCTTCTCCAGTTGAAGAATGAGCCGGCCCATCGTCGACTTCCCGCTTCCCGACTCTCCGATGATGCCAAGCGTGCGGCCTTGCTCAAGACGAAACGAAACGCCGTCTACCGCCCTGACTTGTCCCGTATTTCTGCCTAACAAGCCAGAACGGACGGGATAGTGCTTTTTTAGTCCGTCAACCTCCAGCAAAGAACCGCCATTTCGTTTGCCGTCATGGTGACTCCCCATTTCCTTCTCCCTCCTTTCCGTCCGCGACCAGCCAGCAGCGTACCTTATGTCCTTTGCCGGCATCCCTTAGCGGCGGATGCTGCTCTCTGCATGTGTCCATCACATGGGCGCAGCGGTCCTGGAAGCGACAGCCTTCGGGCATATGCTGCGGCAGCGGCACCGTTCCCGGAATCGCCGCCAGCCGTTCTCCTTTTCCGCCCCCAATCTGCGGGATGCAATCCAAAAGCCCTTTTGTGTAGGGATGGCGATGGTGATCGAACAATTGGAACACATCTGCCTCCTCCACCACTTCTCCCCCGTACATGACAATGACCCGATCAGCCATCTCGGCTACGACGTTCATATCATGCGTAATCAGCAGAATGGAGGTGCCGAACTCCCTCTTCAGCTCCTTCATCAGCCGCAGAATTTGGGCTTGTATGGTGACATCAAGCGCAGTTGTGGGCTCGTCGGCAATCAGCACCTTGGGATTGCAGGACATAGCCATCGCGATCATGACCCGCTGCAGCATGCCGCCGGACAGGGCAAAAGGATACTCCCGCATAATAGACTCCGACCGTGCGATGCCGACCTTCCTCAGCATCGCCTCTCCTTCGGCGCGAGCCTCCTTGCGGCCAAGTCCCCTGTGCTTGCGGATTTGCTCGGAAAGCTGATGTCCGATGGTCAACACCGGATTCAGCGCGCTCATTGGCTCCTGAAAGATCATGGAGATGTCTTTGCCGCGTATCCGGTTCAACTCTCTTGCGGAAAGCCCCGTAAGCTCCCGTCCATGTAATGAAATACAACCGCGGCTTACTCGGCCCGCTTTTCCAAGCAGGCCCATAATGGACAAGGTGGTTACGCTTTTGCCGCTGCCCGATTCGCCGACAATCGCAATCGTTTCCCCTGTGCCCAAACGAAAGTCGACATTTTCAACAGGCGCGATTTCGCCTTTTTCCGTTTTGAACGTGACCTGAACCTGCCGAACCTCAAGCACCGTTTCCAAAGCGCCTCCCCCTTTCCCCTGTCGCCATTCCCTCTACCTGTTCACTGTTGGCCCGAGATGGGCTGAGCATATACGTTTTGCATGTTTTGCTTTATTTACGATTCCTCCACTGCCGCCCTCAGCGCCCGCAGCGACTCTCCGTCCGATTCCAGCGGCAAGCCGCAGCCCGGCGCCAACACAAATGGCCGTCCGGCCAAACTCTGAATAGCCTCCTTGGCCTGTCTCGCCACTTCCTCTGCCGATCCCGCAGACGCAAACAATCGCTCGTCCACTCCGCCCATCACAACGGGGCTGTCCGGCCAATTCACGCTTTCCGTCAAGACCGGATTGCCCGGCGCGGTATCCGCCCAATGAAGCGCCGATATCGGATAATCCGCAAACCGTTCGGGATGCGCCTCCGGCCCGCAGGTATGAAGAATAACCGGAGCCGGCGCAATTTCTTTAAGCAGCAGCAAGTCATACGGACGTCCGAACGTTTCGTATTCCTCCTCCGTCAAATAACCGTCGCGCGCCAAACCCAACACGGCGTAAAAGATGCCGTCCGCCCCCGCTTGCAGCGCTGCTTTGGCATAACCCGCAAGCGTCTCGGTGATGTTTCGCAGAGCGGCATGGACTTCGTCCGGATTGGCTGCAAGCAAGCCCGGGAGAGGCGTTGCCTCGCGAATCGCCGGCCGATAGGACGCCAGCGTACGATGCCCGGCCAAATATTCCAGCACGGCTAGCGGCGAAAATAAGGTCTGAACAATTGGCACGTCCGGTCCAAGCTCGCGGCGTACGCCGGCAATCGTACGGAGCTGCTCCAGAAACGGCTCTGCGTCTGACGGGCGGGTTGTAATCCGACGCAGATCGTCAGTCGCCGCGAGTTGCGCCTTGGCTACGGCCGGAACAACTCCGTCATAGTCTTCATAATCGTATTCGTTGCCCCAAACCTCTGCGTAATACGTCGTCCGGGGATTGATTTTGACAAAATCCCAATCATGCTCCCGTTGAAAAGCGACCGTTGCCGCAGCCAGCAATTCGCTGTCCCGCTCGGCTTCGATAAAATGCCGCCATGCCGAAACCAGCGGTCGATCAGCAGGCTGACCGTCTCGCAGAATGACATTAAAACGCGTTTTTTTGCTCCATTCGATCGTCATTTTGAGTATCCTTCCTATATTCGGAATGGTTTTTTGTAACCACTCATACTATAATTCTTAATATCCGATAGACTAACTTTGATATCTTATAGTTGTATTATAAACGACATTTTTGTCATTTCTTCATACACAATGTCTAATCTATTGCCATCTTGATTTTACGTTTTGTATGACGATTTTAATGAAAAACGCTTCCAGAATGAGGAGAGGAGGGATTCATCATGGAGATCGAGCATAACCTGGGCAAGCTTGCCGACTTTTCGCATCGCCTGCAGCAGGCCGTTATTAAAACGGCCGAAGTTCATACGATTGTCGAGTGCCTCAGATCCTTCACTTCCTTTACGTCACTGTACAGCTCCATAACGGAACCCTCTTTCTGTCTTCCGGCGGAGGAAGAACACGGTAAGGACATGCTGCAAGAAACCGAGGAGCTGCTGGAGCGCCAGCCTCCGACCGGCAGAAAAAGAATCCGCCTTGTGCTGACGGGAGGACTCGCCGTTTTTCTTCAGCCCGTATTGGGTCTTGGTCATGTGTTGTCCTATATCGGCATTGTGGCAAAAGAGGACAAAACCTCGGAAGAGGACGAAATATATATCGGCCTTCTCCTGGACTATGCGGGCAAAACCGCAGAGCAGCTGCTGCTGCGCAAGCTGGTTCTGGACGACCGTACAAGCGACGGCCATGCCGCGTTAGTCCACGGAATCCTGTTCGGAGAAATACCCCACGAGGATCAAATGCTGGCCCAGATTGGCCTGCCCTCCTTGTCGGCGGGACATTATTTGTTTGTATCTGGCGCGGTCATTTTGGACCGTTCGGGGCAAAGGGATGAAGGATTTTCCGCTAAAGGGCCTAATCAGGATATCGTGATGCTGCTTCGTTCGCTTCTGTCCACGCACGGCATCTATAATTTGCTGCTCCTGCACAATAACGTTATCCACCTGCTCTGCATCCGGGAAACCTTCGGCAACAGGCAAGCCCAATGGGAAAAGGTAAGGCAGTCGCTGCGCAAAGTGACGGAGCTGCTTATGAAATCCAGCCGGCTGCGTCCCGAAGAATCGCTGCGCATCCATGCGGGTTTTGGTCATATGAAGTCTTCTCTGCGCGACGCTGCTCAAAGCTACAGGGAGGCGCTGGACGCCGTCGCGATTACGCGCATGCTGGAGGAACGGCCTGCGGGGAGCGTTTTTTACGAAGATATGGGGATCTATCAAATGCTAAAAAGCATAGGCGATACCGCCCAGTTGATTCAATTCGTTCAGAACCATCTTGGCCCGCTGCTGGCCTACGAGCAATCGGGAGGGACATCGCTGCTCCAAACGCTGGACCACTATTTGTCCTGCATGGGCTCCAAGCAGGAAACCGCTGAGCGCTTGTTCATCCACCGGCAAACGCTCTATCATCGGCTGGACAAGCTGGACGAGCTTCTTGGCAGCGATTATCTAAGACCGGAACGGCGGTTATGCCTCGAGGTGGCAATTCGGGCGTATGATTTGGTGAAGGACGATATGCAGACGGAGCAAGCGATGTGAGAGAAGCGCAGTAGTTCACGCGCAATGCGCGAACGGTCTCCAGCGCTGCGCTGACTAAACCTCCCCCCTATACGGGCAGAGCCGTTATGTCATGTTGGGGCAGTCTTTGCGAATGGCAGGGCCTTTTGCGCTGTGTTGTGTGTGAGGTCTTTACGATGTACCGGAGCAAATATATCACCTCATCACGCATTTTCGTTTTTGCACATAAACAACCTTCCCACAGAAGCGTACCTATGCTGGTACGGTTAGCAATTCAGCATTGCTCCATGTGGCTGAACAGTTCCGCACTTGCGAAACTTGTTTCATCAGAACTGATTTTCCGGCTTAAGTCCCATGTGGATAGACGTTCAGGGAGGGGCCACTCTTCGGGTATGCAGCAAAAAAACCGCACGAATGCTTTTTACACATTCGCACTTTTTTTTCGCAATTGGCGCGGGACTCCCCTTTAAGCAAAACCGACCTTCCGGTTTGACTCTGCGCTCATCCATTCATTGCTGCGTTCCTTGTTGCGGTCGGCTTTCATTTCTGCGATCAAGGCGTCCAGATCGACCTTGCCTTCATAATGCATTTGCAGAGCAGCCGAGGCATAAAGCTCGCCCAACTGGGCCAGAGAAAAACCTTCAGCGCCTTGGGCCGCTCTCGCAACTGCAGCCTCATCCGCCAGGCGAAGCAGTCCTTTGTACTTCATGTAGGATAGCCGCAAAGCGGCATCAGGCGGCTTGACCTCGTAGGCCCGATCAAAGCGGCCGGCGCGGTTAATAAGCGCGGGGTCGATTTTTTCGGGATAGTTGGTGGTGCCGATCAGATAAACGCCTTCCTTCGATGTTGCGCCGTCCAGCGTGTTCAGAAAGTAGGAGCGGCAGGATTCCGGCATGGAATCAATATCCTCGATCACCAGCACCATTGGTGCCATTTGGGTCGCCGTTGCAAACACCTCCTGAATGGAGCCGCTGCTCGTATATTCGGTAATTTGCCAGTAGGCCACCGGAGCTTTTGTAGAGGTGGAGATGGATTTGACCAACGTCGTTTTTCCGTTGCCCGGCTTGCCGTAGAGCAAAATTCCTCTTTTGTAGGGAATGCCGTAGGTTTGAAAGAATGAACGGTCCTTGGAAAAAAACTCGTCCAGAGAACGATAAATCTGCGTCTTCAGCTCATCCTCCATAAACACATCGTCCCGGCCGACCGCCTGGGAAATCGGCTCGCGGCTATGCTCCAGCCCATCCCTCGTATCCGTAAATACTTTTACGGTTGGATCGGTCAACTGCCGTTCCCTCATTTCCTCCAGAAAGTTCACCAGACACTCGTCGGACTCGCAAAAAATCAAATCCTCAAATCCGATGCCATGCTGCAGCAGTTTCGGCACTCGCGCAAGCGCTATACGATGTCTGGGGTAAATAAACAGGTTGTTGCGAATCGCGGGGCGAATTGTATAGAAGCCATTTTCCGTGTTGTCGGCATCATATTGGAATACGTTTGTTTCCACCAGATCGTAAAGACATGCTGCATGCTCCACGCCCCCATATCCGCGGTTGACGTCCTCCTCCAGCCCGTTCCAGATCTCATTTCCGTCATCCTGGTAATACAGCCGAAGTCCGTTCCCAAGCCGCCGCTCCAAATAATCCCGAATACGCTGAACGGCTTGAATATAGTCAAAATAATCCCGCTCGCCCTGCACCCGATCCCCTGCTTCGCTGCCTCTCACAATAAAATGCGGTGTCTGAGGCGGCGTTAAGATTTCATTCTTCATTCCTTTGCTGTTTTTCCCTTCGTCTTGTATTTCAGCAATTTGCAGATTTCCGTTTGCATCCGTATTTATTCTTGTTTTTCCCATAGGCTAAACTCCCTTTACGGCCGCCAGCGGGCGGCATTTTGCCACAACGTCGGCAAGCCTTGCTTGCACCACGCTGTCTATAATTTGATCGACATCCTTGTAGGCTTGCGGCGACTCGTCGACCAGCGCTTCGAGCGCGCGGGTGTTCAGCACAATTTCATCCTCCTGCCCGATCCGCATCGAAGACGCAAACTCATCCACCGTCACCAGTTGTTTCGTCGCATTGCGGGAGCGGACTCTTCCTGCTCCGTGACAGATGGAATGATAGTTGGCGGCCCCCTCCGGCACGCCGACCATCAAATATGACGCCGTTCCCATGGAGCCGGGAATGAGCGCGGGATGCCCCGTCTCCCGATAAGGCGCCGGATTGCCGGGATGCCCGGCCGGCAGCGCTCTTGTTGTCCCTTTATGGTGAATCAGCAGATCTTCATCGCCATGAATTTCCTCGCCGCAATAATTGTGCATCAGGTCGTACAGGGTGGTCAGCTCTGTTTTGGAGCCCATCACTTCCTTAAAAGCATCGCGTACGGCATAAGCCATCAAATGCCGATTAACGACGGCATAGTTTAATGCGGAATACATCAGATTGGCGTAGCTTTGACCTGCATCGCTCTGCAGCGGAGCAAACGCCAGCTTGGGGTCAGCCGTGCCCAGTCCCAGCTTGCTCATGGTTTTGGCGACTTGGGAACCGCCGTATTGATTGACCGCGCCGCCCCAAGAGCGGGAGCCGGAATGGATCATAACGGCGATTTGCCCGTCCTTCAGACCCCACTGCTCGGCAATCTCCCTCCTATTTTCCTCTATCGATATTTCCTGAATCTCGATAAAATGATTGCCGTTGCCAAGCGTGCCTAGCTGACGATGAGCGCGATGATACAGATTTTCGGGGATACGGTCCAGCTCGGTTTCCCTGAAGCTGAAGCGGCTGTTTTCGACATGCGTCATGGAAGTTGCTTTTCTTGGCGTGTAGGAATCAGGCACATATTTGCCCGGCAGCCCGTGCAGCCCCTTGCGAAGCACGTCCTCCAGCCAAATGTCGGAAAAATAACCCCTCGCATGATTTTCGACCGGAATTCGTTTTTCAATGGCTTTGACCAGCCGACGGCGTAAACGGACGTCCTTCAGATCGCTGCTCTGCAAATTGGTCAGATGCATCCTCATGCCGCAGCCGATATCGCTGCCCACGATGGATGGCGAGATATAGCCGTCCTCCGCGCTCCACACCGCCGTTGTGCCAATGCACGTACCCACGCCAACATGGGCGTCAGGCGTATAGCTCATATAACGAATCCCGGGTATTTGCAAATTATTGCTCGCCATCTCCAGCACCTTGTTTCCCATTCCGTAGAAGAGATCGTCATGCGCGTACACATGCAATTCTCCTGCCGGGAGATCTATCACCCGGTAATAGTTGTTTCGATTACTCATCTATTTACTTCAATCCTCTCTATTTGCAAAAAATAATTGTAAAAGCGTTAGGCATGATCACGCTGTTCAGGCTGGGCCTCGCCTTGACTAACTATGACCTCGTTGCGCTGGTTTGGCCTCGCCTTGACTTACCATGTCCTCTTTGCGCTGGCTGGGCCTCGCCGTGATCAACAATGTCCTCTTTGCGCTGGCTGGGCCTCGCCTTGACTTACCATGTCCTCGTTGCACAGGCTTAGCCTCGCCTTGACTAACCTCGTCCTCGTTGCACAGGCTTAGCCTCGCCTTGACTAACCTCGTCCTCGTTGCACAGGCTTAGCCTCGCCTTGACTAACCACGACCTTGTTGCGCTGGCTGGGCCTCGCCGTGATCAACAATGTCCTCTTTGCCCTGGCTGGGCCTCGCCTTGACTAACTATGACCTCGTTGCGCTGGTTTGGCCTCGCCGTGACTAACCATGACCTCGTTTTGCTGGCTGGGCCTCGCCTAATGGTCACATCTGACCATTAGAACGGTTTTTTCACAAAATTCATTTTGTAACGGACGTTTCTGTCCACTAGAACCCCCAAATGGCTGCTTTCCACTAAAATTCAAGCTGTAATGGACAGATATGACCGTCAGAAGTCAGCGGGGCAGCCAAAAAGCGTTCTAACGGCCATTTTTGTCCGTTAAAAATTCCACAGGCTAAAAGACTCAAATCTCACAAACTCAAACTCAAATCTCACAAACTCAAACACAAACTCAGACTCAAACACAAACTCAAACTCAAACTCAAACCCAACATACACGCACAAAAAGACCGCAAGTCCAATGACTTACGGTCTTTGTGCAAACAGTTCCCATATGTGCTGTCCGTGCATCATTTCCCCCTGTACAAACAGGAAGCCTTTGGTGCAAAACAAGCCGATTCTATCCGGTGGATATGATCATGCAGAAACGTTAAAGCTTGCGCAGGCCCGTAGAGGCCGATGAACAATAAAAACGATATTTTGCTGAACTAGTGCGTCTTTGCGACGAATAGCGGTCATGTCACGTCGGCCTCCTTTCTTTTAAGATAGTCCTATCATACAGATACCAGTGAAACAAGAGCAAGGTAAAGAATAACTATAGCAATTAAAGCCTGAACTCACCTATAGCCCTAGAGTCCACCTACAACCGCGGATCAATTCCCGATTCCCGCATAACCTCAAACAACAGGTTAGCCGCATTGCGGTTTGCGAAACTCACCTATAGCTTGGGAGCCCACCTACAACCGCGGATCGATCTCCGATTCCCGTGCAACCTCGAACAACAGGTTAGCCGCAATTTGGTTATAAGCCTCATTCTCCGGGCCAACCTCCGCCAGCTTAACCGCTAGCAGCTGCTCTCCCAGCCGCTGCTCATTGATGGAAGCTCTGAGCTTGGGGGTTATGTTTTTCTGTTTGATCAGTTTGCTGTATTTATGCGAAAAACGGTAATCGTACCCGTAGATGATAGACAGGTAGCCAGGATTGCGCACCTTGAGATAAGGCACGGCGTTTCGAGCCTGACGTTCCGGTTTGATGACGACACCCTCCATCCCGTTTTCCACCGTCAACTTGGCAAAAAAAGCTTCCGCCCGCTCCAGCGCATCCGGCTCCGTTAAATCCAGCACCAGCATGTCGTCATCATTCAGGAACGAATACATATCCGATGTGTTCTGCTGCGGCAATCTTTCCTCGCCGTTCTCCAGCACTTCCTTCAGAAGAGCAAACGGCTTGTAGGAGAGATCGCCCTCCCCGCCGTACAGGTCAAGTTGACGCAGGTATACTTGAAGCGCCTCATCCTGCTGCTGCAAGGGGACCATGCTCTTTTTCGCGATTGCGGCATGCTTGAACGTCTGATAGACATGCGCCCCATATTTGTCGCTTAGCACGCCTTTGGCCAGCCGGTTTTGCTCCTGTTCGAAGCCGCTGCTCTCCAGCTTTTCAACCAGGTCGCTCCACGCCTGCTGAAAGCCGTTGTCCCGCAGAAACGAAATCTCCGCCTCCAAAGCTTTGCCTATCGGCTCAAACTGGCGCCGAATCAGCGCATCGCCGAGCGCTCTCCATGGAAGAAGCTCTCCGTCCAGCAGCATCAGAGCAACGCCTTCCTTCTCCATGTAAGGACCAAAACGATTCAACAGCTCTCCGTAAACCGGGCCAAGCTCTACGCCCTTTACCTTGTAGCCGTTGCGGCTGACCGCATAACACTGCTCCGGATCGCGGCTCAGGTAAATATTGCAGCGGGAGCCCATATATTTGGGCTGAAGGACAATCTTATTGGCCCCTTTTGCCGCAAAATACGCCAATCCTTTGGCCAGAGATTCCAGCTCGCCAGCGGCTTCGTCCTTATCTGCCGGAGACATCGTGCCGGATATATAGTTGATGCCGTTACGCGCCGAGTAACGCAGACGCTTGAGCGAATCGTTATCCAATTCCACCAGCGCAACCTTTTTTTCCTCACGGAACAGCTCCGGCAGCGGCTCGCGGAACGACACTTTGCGTGCCTTGCAGCTTTTGAACTGCAGCCGGGACGACATGCGGACGGCGGTTAAGGCGTTGCCGTGAACGCACCCCGTATCCAAATGAACCTTGTTGCCGATCATAAAACGGCTCCCGGCCGCAATATGGCCGAATAAATGGTAGGGATAGTTGCGGACAGCATCCTCCTCCAGAAAGGCAAGCTGTTCTTCAACCGGGGCTTCCCGGTCCAACCGGAAATTCCGTTGTTGCCGGAGCGCTTCTGTGCCAAGCTTGCCGATATATTTGTTCCGGCATGGCGCATGCGTGACATAAAACGAGGGACCGTTCTGACCGATCATACGGTAAAAAGGACGGGACATCTCTACCAGCTCCGCAAATTTCCGAAACAGCTCATCGTCGCCCGACAATTCCTGTACGGACGTAAAGAAGTTTTCCGGCAATTCGCTTCCGACTCCTGCAATCTCTCCCTTTGCATACTTGTGGACAAAGTTTTCGTGATTGCCAACGATCAGTCGAAAATGCTCCTTGTTCAGATATAAAAAGTCGATGATTTCGCGCGTTTGCCCGCCTTTGTCGATCCAATCCCCAACAAGCACAGGAGTTGTGTTCCGCGCTTTTTCATCCACCGTCAATACGCCGTCAGCTCCGGTCCGGAAGCCATATCCCTCCAGCAGTTCCGTCAGCTCATCCACGCACTCGTGCACATCGCCGATAACGACATAATCACGGTCGCGGGGCAGCACGCAGGATTCGTACGTCTCCCAATCCTCCACGGTTACGGTATATTCCGGGTTTCTCTCCATTCCGGGCGTCAAGCAAAAATCCTTAGCCCGCACCTTATGAACCTTGTCGTAGCCCTCTCTTGAAAGCACCGGCAGCACTTCCTTGCGCAGGCGGTTCAAATGGCTGGAAATCACCGCTTTGGAGCGATCAGACGCATAATAATCCTCCCGCTTGCGGTAATCAAACAGGATTACTTCCAGCCGGTAATTGTTTTCCTTGGCGATTGCCGACACTTGGCTGCGGAAATCCTCCATCAGCCCGGTCGTATCCACCACTACAAACTCCGCATTCACCGGAAAAGAGGTGAGCAGCTTCAACTTCTCCAACAGCAATTGGAAAGCCGGGGCGCTGGCCTCCAGCATCACCTGGTCGTATTTGTCGTAATCGCCCCCCAGAAGCTCCTGCCGAATCCCGTCGGAGGATAAATACTGAACATTGGCGCGCAGTCCAAGCTCTTTATTTTCCAGCTGAAGCTGAGGTATCAGTACCTTGGAGGCAAATGTCGATTTGCCGCATTCCGTCGCCCCCACCATCATAAAAATGGTATGTACGTTTGTTCTAATGTTCACTTTTCAGCCCTCCTTCCTTGTGACAATCACGCCTTGAGTCGTTGCTATTCCATCCACAGTGTCACCGATTGCAACGAATTGACAGCTCAGCGGCAGTCCTTCAACCAGATCTTCAAACCATTCTCGAAACGCTACCTCGCCCAGCTCCCACTTATGATCGTCATGCCTGAACCCCCCAAGCTCGTAGTGGGGATTAAAATCAGCGTTTGGCGTCGTCACGATCAGCTTGCTGAAAGGCACCTCTCTGCAAATAGCAAGCAGCAGCTCGCCAGCCTCCGGTAACGGCATATGCTCGATGACCTCGGTCAAAATAACATCCACCTTCTCGCCGTTTGCGCTCTCCAAATAATGATCCAGGGAATGAAAAGCCGCGATATTATCGGCTTGCTTTTCCTGCGCTTTTCGCTTCACCAGCTCCAGCCGTTCCTCGTCGATATCCACCGCGTAGTAGGCATGCTCCATTTGGGCAGCAAACGGAATGGCATAGAACCCTTCCCCACAGCCGATATCCAGAATGGGATTGTCAAAAGACAGCTGCCCCGCGATATAGGAGCGACGCTGCTGCGCGGTTCCGCCGTAACCAAGGGAGATGACGTACCTGCTCGAACGCTCCGCCTCTGCCTTGTATTTGCGAAACCGGTCACGGGTAAACAGGAAATGCCGAGCAAACAAGCTGCGGAGATAAAAGGGCGCGTCAATGATGTTCAGACTGCGCAAATATTTTTCCAGCACCTCGTCGGTAATGTCGATCGCCTCATTCCCTTGCATGGACAAGAACAGGCATAAAACGCTGACCACGTGCAGCAGGTAATGAAGGCTTTCCTCCGTCTCGACTAACAAGGAGTAGCTTTTGTGGGCCTGATGCTGTGTTGTAAAGCTGCAATTTTTCAAATGGTTGGCGAAAAACGCGATATAGTGCGGTCTATCGATATGAATCATGGGTATATAAAAAGAATGCCGGTACCCCTTCAGGTCCTGCTCATGCTGCGCCTTCAGCGGTACAGAGAAAAATTCATTGATGGCGCTTAGCGGAAATAGCGGCGTATTGTAACGGGACACATTCAAATACTCAAAGCTGTCGCCGGCATCGCGTTTAAAGGAAACTTCGTTGTCGGCATCCTTGAAGTAAATGCCGTATGAGCCTTCTCCCGTGCTCCAACCGTACGCGAGCCCTTTACGGACAGAGCGCATTTGCATGCCGGAGGCCGGATTTTTTTTGATTAAAAATGAAAATTTCGGATTGGTTGATTTCAGTTGGACAATGGCCATGTCAAGCTTCCTTTCATGTTAGATAAATTCAACTGCTTTTCTGGCTCAATTTCCGACTCAACTTCTGACTCAAGCTCAGTGATTGACTATTAGCAGGCAGGTACGGTGAACAATGCTGTATCATTTGAAAAAGGACAGAGAGGTTTTAACCCGGCCCCGGCCTGTAATTTGCCGGTCATTTATGACCGTTAGCATCTGAAATGGCTAGACTCGCCTCGTGCAACGGTCACCCATGTCCTTTAGCGCTCAAAAAGGGGCGCATAATAGGTGAAAATGGGTTTTTATGGTCGCCCATGTCCTTTACAATCTGACAAACCGTAAAAATAAGCCTCTAAAGGTCATCGATGTCCGCAAGAATTTTCGATTGTTCAATTCATATAGCCATTCTTAGGGACAGACCATACCTCCCGGAGCGCGGAACGGAACAATTCATCCAGTTGTTCGTCCATCCCTTCACGGGCGGGAAGGGCGGCGGCGGCTTTTTGCTCCAATTGCGGGAGCTGCTCCGCCAAATAAAGGTTGATGGTCCGAAGCTGCGGTCCTTCATCCAGTTCATCGCCGCGTTTTTTACGTGTGAGCAGATCCTCCACCGTCTCGCGAAGCTCTCCCTTTTGGGGCAGAAGCGTATTGACCAGCATGTCGAATTCCATTGGCGGCATGGTGCCGCGCTCCGCGATCCACTGACAGGCCAAGACCGGCCGCAGCACGTAAAAGTATTTTTTGAGCCGTACGGTCTCCCCTTGGAGATACGTCCGGAAGTTTCCCCGCGCCATGTTCAAATAATGATACAGACATGATTTGGGGGCAAAGGCCAACGGAGACATGTCTCGCAGCGATTGCGCCACACTGAAGCTTTCCAGGTAAGGGAGCGGCGATTGCAGCCACTCCAGCAGCGGCGGGTTGGACTTGCTGTAAAGCATCAGCGCCTTGCGCAGGTCCCATCCGCTCAAATCCAGCTTGTCGGTTATGGGACGTTCAATCACATCCCGCTTGTCAAAAATGGACAAATACCACTCCGGCCGCCGTACATAGATGAATCTCACATCGTAGTCGCTGTCCTGCGACGGAAACCCCCAAGCGCGGCTGCCGGATTCGCATGCATACAAAATGGTCATATCCTCTTCCCGCTCCAGCCTTTTCAGTTCGTTGCGGATAATCTCGGACATTTCATTTGCTTCTTTTGCTTCTCTGTCTTCACTTGCGCATATCACTTTATTGACTTTATTGACTTCTTTTGCTTCTTTTACTTCATTGATTTTCTTCATGTCCTTCACTTCTCTCTTTTCTCCTATGCCGGTTGACATTTCCGAGATTGCTGTTGCGCTTATTTTGACTCATAGCACCCTAAAGGAACATGGCGAAAGTATAGCGAAAGGCATTTAATCTCGCCGGACTTTTGCGAATCGGCATGGATGACCATAACGAAAAAAGCACCAGCAGAAGCCGCTGGCGCTCTCAGTAGCAAACAGGTACCGACATGACGGCCTTGGAATGCTCAGTCGCACAAAAAGACACAAACATGAGGCCGTTGGTTATTTCTACACTCAGCCGTACACCGGCAACGGCATGGTGCCTTTGACTTGATCAGCCGCAAAAGGGCACCAGCACGGTGTCTTTGACTTGATCAGCCGCAAAAGGGCACCAGCACGGTGTCTTTGACTTGATCAGCCGCAACAAAACCCGTTAACTGGTCAGCGTGGATTGAACCCGCTTATCTCTGCGGTACGGGCTTTTCGTAAATCGGTTGGAGACGGAGGACGCCACAACTGCTTCGGGCTTCACGCGGGCCTCCATGCCCATAGCTTCTACCCGTCCCACCATCTCGCTTACATACGCCGAGGTCCTGTTTCGCTTGGCATCGGTGCCCGCGTCAATATCGATAAACAGCTGGAGACCCGCGCCGAGATAAACATGCGGCAAGACGATATCCTCCAGCTCCGCCCTTTTTTCATGATCAAAGTACGTGGCGATTTCCTGGCTGAAGGTTGTTTCCAGCCCAAGCTTTTCTTGGATGGAGGTAATCTCACGAGGCATAATGACCTGCCGATAGCAGAACCATGCTCCTTTACCGGGCCTGAATATGACGATGGAGGTTATAAACTTGGTGTGGCCGGCATGCACCTGCGCATCGGTTCCGATAACCAGCTGGTAAGCCGCTCTTGGGTCAATCTCCATAAATGCCCGGATGCGGCTGAATACCTCATCCAACGTCAGCTCCTGTTCGGATACGTTTCGGAATACGTTTTCGTGAATCATTGGAATATTCTGATTTTTCATGTTTGTCACCTGCAAGGCCTGCCGGCTTCCTTTCCTTCGAGTTGGTTGACGACGCATAAAACAAAAAAGACTTCCTGCTGCCTCATCTTTTCCCACCCCTATGAACAGGGCATCCGCCTGTTTTGGGCATAGAAAAAGACCGCTTGGCAACAAGCAGTCTTTACAAAAACGCATATCAAGATAAATGCTCCAACAATCAGGCAATGTACTGGATTGCTTGCCTAAGGAGCTTGGATTTGCGCCTGTAAAGAATGCAGCTATGCAATTGGGGCGACGGTTCGGAAAGACCCTCCCATGGCGAAACAACGGGCAGGAGCTGTAACTCGTTATAAAATTCATTGTGATTGCGCTCGCCATGTTTAACCGTTGTTGTTCCGTACATGTAAGTCTCTCCTTCCGCTGGAATAATATTGTTTCCCATCCTAGCATTTTCTGTTTACCTTTGTCAACTGGCGAACAAACCAATTGAGGTAAAAATAAATCGGGCAATGGGATAACATGAATTTAGTTTCAGGGCAACATGGGTGAAAACAGAAAGCAACTCTAATCTGTAAGGTTGTTTACTTCTGTTTGAGACCATATCATTTTAAATGTAATAATTTCGTCGATTATCCAATTTGTGATGCTTTCGGTGTCGCATAAAAGAGAACTAGCTATAAGGGGGCGTATTTTTGATGAGAAAAATAAGAAGAACCATTGTCAGTGTGTTGACCGTCTCTCTCCTCCTCCTCTCGGCATGCCAAAATAACACCGACCCGTTGAAGGAGAATGAAGAGGAGCTGTCGGGAAAGCTGCGGATTGCGATAAGTCAGCCGTTTGCATCCGGACGTGTACATCCTCTTGACACATCCACGAAGGGACCGATTTACGATAAATTGAAGATTTTTCAAAATCAACATCCTGACCTGAAGATCGAGCTAATTGATATTAGCTTCACGACAGGAGAGCCTTCCACGATTCCCCAAGACCCATTACCCGACATTATCGAGGTAGCGCCGTATCAGATTCGGTGGGTTGCCAACGGGAACGATTTGGAGGATCTTGATCCTTTTGTGCAGATTTCAAGGTGGAGTGATGGATTGGCGAAGTTGGTTGACGGGACGAGATTGAACGGAACGGCATACATGCTTCCTATCAAGAGCGAGCCGATGGTTATGTATTACGATGCACGGATATTTAGTGAGCTGAATATTACAGCACCAGACGACGAGTGGACGTGGGACGATTTTATCATGGCGTCGCAGCAGCTGAATGCGGAAGGTTATGTTATGGATATCCCTGAAAAGTTCGATGCTATCGAGCCTATCATTCAGGGTTTTGGAGGCGCTTATTCATCGGAAGACGGCATGCACTTTATCGACTATCTGGACAGCGACTCGACGGTTGCCGCTTTCAATCAATATCTCTCGGATATACGGTTTCAGTCATCTGACGGGGCAAATAAGGCTGGGCATAAGGCGCTCGGAATGGGAAGACCATCCGATTTGTATTCCTTACTGGACGAAAATACCAATCTTCGAATCGCCCGCATGCCTCTGTTCGCCGATGGAAGACGACATAATACGGCGCTGACAACGGGACTCGCGATTGCGGCTAACTCGCCGAACAAGACGGCGGCAATGGAGCTGCTGAAGGCGCTGACCAGCGACGGTGAAGAGGAAGCTGTACGCTTTGCCAATTATAACGCGCTGGCGATGAAAAACGCCAGGTTTAGTACCAAGCCGCTGTTGCAGGAGGATGAACTGCTAAATGTGATGAAGCTGGAATCAGAGGTTTCCGTTCCTGCAACATTCCAATTGAATCCAGGGATGATTAATCATTACGGCATTCTTAATGAACGACCTGAAGAGTTCGCAGAAATTTTGCCGACGTTGTTCCAGCAAGAGTCCGCCGAGAACGCCCTCAAGCAGCTTGCCGGCATGATCGAAACGCTTTTCTCCACGCAAAGAGGCATGTGGTAGTTATATCTTATTATTTTTATCGGAAAAAAATTATTTATAAAGAAGGTAATCCGGCACGGGATAGCGAATGTCAGGTATAAGTCATTTAAATCCCATTCCATTGAGTTTTTCCGGCAGACCAATCGCGTCATCGTGATTGATCCCCGCAGCCAAGGCCGCTCTTCCGTTACATTGCATGGAAACAATTATATTACTCACGGCTCCGACCTGGCAAAAGTGCTGGATGCGCTTGAGCTTAACAAAGTAACATTGGCAGCATGGTCATTTGGCGCACTCACCGCTTGGGAATATATTCGTCAGCACGGGACTGACCGGGTGAAGTCGCTGATCACCATCGATTTGTCGCCGAAGCCACTGTCCCTCAATCATGAAACAGACTGGGTGGAAGGGCCGCTTGACGATATTGCAGGCGCCTATCTTTTCGCTACGCAGGATGCCGAGAAGCAGCGTGAATTTGTAAAAGAATACGTGACCGGCGTCATGTTCCAGGGAGAGGTTCCGGCCGACGAGTTAACCTGGCTCATTGAGCAATCGGCTCGCACACCGCATTATATCGCCTCTAACCTGTTTGCGGCTGGCATGTTTTCCGATTACCGGGCGGAAGCCAAGCTTGCCAGTGAGTCAATCCCCCACGCTGACTATCGTATCGGAGCATTGGGCTGAAACTGCCTCCGCCTATACGAAAGCTCTGACACCGAAGTCTGCAGTAGAGGTGCTCGGCGGACACTTGTCCTTCTGGGAGCATGCAGAGAAATTTAATGAAATTGTAGCCCGCTTTTTGGGCGGAAATGAAGGCTCGGCCGAGGTTGCCGCCAGCTCCGTGGACTAGGCACATGCAAGCACAAGCATATACCGTTTTACTAAAATAATTGATCCCGTCAAGACAAATAGAGGAGCCGTGAGAGCGGCTCTTCTACTTCTCTTGTCATTTGATTTTTAACTATCAAAAATCGTCATCATGTTCCAAACCTTCTGAATCACTCAAAAATCCAAGCTTCCGGTTTGGTTTTAGGTCCCGGTTTATGTATGTTATTTACCGTTTTCACACCTCTATACCATGCTGTTTGATCCTTTCCTTCGATTTCATAGGTTATTTTATAAATGATATTTCCAGTAGTGCTTTCTAAAAAAGGACTTTTGTCTTGACTTACCTTATCAATGTGAAGCACTACCCCATTTTTCTCAGTAATGATGCGGTCAATTTCTTCGTGGTGTTTTATCTTTAATATAATGGTTGCAACTATTCCACTAATAATCGCAAAAGCAACGAATACGGAGATACTTACTCCCACTATGATATTTTTCGTCCTGCTGCCCATAATTCTTTTCCTCTTTTTATTCAATTTTTCATCCTGCGCTTAGCCCCATATTAGTCCGTAAATACTTAGGACTACAAGAACAATCCCAATCCCCCTGTAAATCATAACACTATACTTTCCCGGGCGAGCTTTTGAATATTCTTCATAATGTTGATTCGTATATGAACCTAATGAATATGTACCTAACTTCCATATGAACTTAGGAAATAAAAAATACAATAATCCAATAAAAACAAAAATCCCATATACTACCCTGTCTATATTAAACCCACCTTTCAATAAAGGGAGTATCTCTATAAATAAAAATGCTCCGTTTGATGCTTATTTTATTTTTCAGGTTTTTTACGGTCCAACAACCCATGAGTTCCACAAAAAGTAAAAGCAACAACTGCTCCATTTTACTGCTTCCGCATAGTCACAACGCTTTCGTCTCCTCCTTTAAAAGGCGCATATTAAAAATAGATAAACAAAAAAGGATGCCTTGCAGCTGAAATCAGCATGCCGGCATCCTTATGTGTCAGAGCAGGTTTATTTTGTGAAAATGCCGAATGGCTTGCCCACTGGCAAAAAGGTGCGACCAAAGTGCGTGTTCAGCACTGCAGCGCCGGAACCGTAGAAGCTCAGGAGCGCAATGCACAGCTCTGCAACTGCGGCAACGTTATGCATAAAATGCTCTGCAATGCCGAAATTGCTAAGGGTCAATCCCAGGAACAAGAAGTCGATAAACACAAAAATGAAGAACAAAACCTTGTGCGTCTCCATTGCGCCAATCGTCATAAACAGGGTAAATATCAGATATCCTGCAAAAGCAAAGCCCAGCTGATGGGTATCTGCGCCTGCCGCCAGCGATTCGCCGAATACGCCGTGCTGAATCAGCCAAGATGCCGCCACGCCAAACCAGAAAAAGGCGTAAGCGCCAAAAGCCGTTGTGCCAAACGTGTTTCCTTTTTTGGCATCGTGGATGCAAGCGAACAATTGGGCAAACGCCCCTAGAAAAATCGCCCAAGGAATAATAAATGCCGTTCCTTCCGTCCAGCCAAGCTTCTGCGACGATGCGACCAGCGTTACAATCGCAAGGCCAAACAAACCAATTGCGCTGGGGTCTGCTGTTGAAATCTTCATATACTGCGGTTCTGTCTTCACGGTACTCCAAACACTCCCTCTAGGTGTATCTTGCGGCTTGCGACGCCGCTTTATGCAAACGTCGGCTCCTATCGTAACATGGTTGAAGTCGGAGATGTTTGTCCATTTCATGAATTTTTACGTTCAATTTACCCTCGCAGCTCCATAATCCGCAATACAACCTCATTCAGCTTGTCCTTGATCAGGATTTTGTCCGAATAAGCCTCCGGTATTCCGCTAAAGCCATAATGGATACCGGCCAATCCGCCTGCAATCGCCGCGATTGTATCAGAATCGCCGCCTTGATTCGCCGCTCTCTGCACAACCTCTTCATAGGAAGCCGAAGTTAACAGGAGATGCAGCACCCATCTCGTTGTATGTACCACAAAACCGCTTGGCTCACAGTTTGGCTCTCCATCCAGCAGGTATTCATATTCCGTTCCCGCAATCTCCCGCCGAATCGCATCATGAAGTGCAATATTTTCGTTCAGCATGGCAAATGCGATTCGGTTATACATGAGGCAATCCCGGTCGCAGCGTTGATCATAATGCGTCATGCGTGACTGCATCACGGTTATTTTGGCCATTTCATCGGGCTCCGTATAACATAGCGCAACCGGCAAGCACCGCATCAGGGAGCCATTGCCCGCGCTTTGCCCCATCGACATATGGGCGATATACGCCGCTTCAAACCAATGCCCGTCATAACTTCCCAGCACATGGCGAATAATATTCCCGATATCTTTGGGATCGGATCGGTACCAGGCCAAAAACCGCTCTCCGATCGTTTCCATGGGGGAATCCGGGAAATCCAGAATGCCTTCCGCCACGCACAACGTCATCATCGTGTCATCCGTAACCTCTCCCGGCTCCAGCCTCCAAACCCCGCCGCCGATCATGTCGGTCAAATAGCCGTAGGCAGCGGAAACCTCTCCGGCGCTCATAAATTCGGTCGTTCCTCCAAGCGCATCGCCAACGGCAACACCGTATAAAGCACCTTTTATTTTTTCAAGCAACATGATAGATCTCCTCCGTTCAATTCGGGCGTATTCCACAAAGCGGCTTCCTTCTGCCCCTATGAAAAAAAACGGCCTTCCCGTCACTATCCGTATACGCAAATCGCCGTTTGCGTTTATATCATCTTAACAAAAGCGGGATATACTGATGCTTATCCACACTATAATGACAAAGGAAAGGAAAACGCACAATGGGAATTCATACTTATTTTCAGTCGCTTAATGATCTGGAACGCATCATTCGTTGCCCCGGCAAATTCAAGTTCGAGGAGCACAGCGTATCCGCCCATTCCTGGAAGGTCGTGCAATACGCCAAAACGTTGGCGGATATCGAGGAGCAGCACGGCGTCGCCGTAGATTGGAAAAAGCTTTATGAAATTACGAGCAGCCATGATTACGGTGAAATTTTTATCGGGGACATCAAAACGCCCGTCAAGCATTATTCGCTGGAGCTGCGTTCCATGCTGCAAAAGGTCGAAGAAGGCATGGTAGAGCATTTTATCGAGGAGCATATTCCCGAGGAACTGAAACCGATCTTCCGCAGACAGCTGCGCGAGGGCAAGGACGATTCCGTCGAAGGACTGATTCTTGAAGTGGCGGACAAAATGGATCAGGTCTACGAAGCATTTGGCGAGCTGCGCCGCGGCAACACGGAAAAGGAGTTTATTACAATGTACCGCGAGGCCTTGATTAAAATCAAAAAAATCCGCTTGCATTGCGTCGATTATTTCCTAAACAATATTTTGCCCGACATGGTTAGCGAAGGCGCTCAAAGCCCTATCGACATCCGCAAAATCACCAATGAAGCGTTGGCGCTGTAGCTAAACGCTTCGTTTTGCGTTATCCCTCGTTTATTTTATTCTTACTTCAGTCTTACTTCCGTCCTACTTTAGCTTTACTTCATGACGACTTCACTCTTGCTTCCTCCCCTTTGCATACTCATCTTTTTCTTTTCTGGTCATTTGGAACCTAAACTTTAAAGCTAACACCCATGCCGGGTGCGACATAACGATACGTCGGATAAGCATCCACCCTTGGCCTACATAAAGGCACACCAGAATATACACCCTGCCTTGGCTCGCCGCAACAGTACACCAGAATATACTTCCATCCTCGGCTCACGGCAACCGGTACGCCAGGATGAAATCCATGCGTACCGTTGCTGTGGCGAATGCTTTTTATGATAAGGAAGCCTGGCTATTATAAAGCTCGTAATAAAATCCTTTTTGCTCCAGTAAATCCTCATGCGTTCCCTGCTCCCGGATTTCTCCGTCCACGATGCACAATATTTGGTCCGCTTCCCGAATGGTACTGAGCCGATGAGCGATAATAAAGCTGGTCCGTCCTTTCATCAACTCACGCATCGCGGCTTGAATCTGCATCTCGGTTACCGTATCGATGCTGCTGGTCGCTTCGTCAAGAATAAGTATCGAAGGGTTGGCGAGAATGGCGCGTGCGATTGTAATCAGTTGGCGCTGGCCATGACTCAGATTGGTTCCGCCTGCGCTTAATACCGTATCATAGCCGTTCTGAAGCTTACTGATAAAGGAATGAGCATTGGCCAACCTGGCAGCTTCCTCAACTTCCGCATCGATGGCGTCGGCGCGGCCATACCGAAGATTTTCCCGGATGGTATCCGAAAAGACGTAAGCATCCTGCAAAACAATACCGAGCTGACGGCGTACGCTATCACGATCCAGCTCCCGAAGAACATGGCCGTCAATCGTTATTTGACCTTGCCCAATGTCGTAGAATCGGGTCAGAAGATTGATAATCGTTGTTTTACCGGCTCCGGTAGGTCCAACCAATGCAAAGGTTTGGCCTGGCCTCGCTTCCAGCGATACATTTTTTAATATCGGATGGTCTTCGCGATAGCCAAACGTTACCCCTTGAAAGCGAACATGTCCCGCGCATTCCTTAAGCGGCTTCCTCCCATCTCCTTCGTATTCCGTGTCGGTATCTATGATCTCGAATACGCGCTCGGCACTTGCGACAGCGGATTGCAGCAGGTTAAACTGGTTGGCCAGCTCGTTTAGAGGCCGCTGAAATTGTTTGGAATAGTTGAGAAAACTGACGATAATGCCAACCGTTGTCCAACCTTTGAAAGCCATCCATCCGCCTATCGCTGCAATCAGGGCAAAGCTAAGATTGTTGAACACATTCATGACCGGTCCTGTCATTCCGGAATAGATTTGAGCTTTGATGCTTGTTTCCGTCAAACGGTTGTTCATGACGTCGAATTCTTCCCTCGAGCGCCCTTCCCTGCGATATACGCGAATCACTTTTTGGCCTGACACCGTCTCTTCGATAAATCCGTTTAGTTCTCCCAAATGCTGCTGCTGATTAGTGAAAAACCGTCGGGTGAAACCCGCTACTTTTTTGGTGAACAGCAATACAAGCGGAATCGTAACCATGCTGAGCAGAGTCAGCCATACGTTAAGCGATAGCATAATAGCTAATGAGCCTATCAGCATAATGACGCTGGACAGCAGCTGCGTCACGCTTTGATTCAGCGTTCCGGACACATTTTCAACATCGTTCGTGGTCCGGCTCATAAGCTCCCCGTTTGTTTTGCTGTCGAAAAAGCGAATGGGAAGCATTTGAAGCCGGGCGAACAAATCACCCCGCATCTCCTTTACCGTAAGTTGAGATACGCTGACAACCAGCCGTTGCTGGAGCCAGGTTAACACCGCGCTCCCTGTATAGGCAATAAACAATAACATGCATATGGTCAAAAGACCTCTATGACTTCCGCTCGTCATGAACTTGTCAATGGCGACTCCGATTAAATAAGGCGCGGCCAGCGTGAGCAGAGCAGCACCCACCGTTGCAAACAAAACGTTGATCAGTTTCCCGCGAAAACGGAACAGATATTGCCCGATGCGGCGCAACGTCAAGCCGATATTTTTCGGCTTTTCTTTTTTTGTCGGCGCAGATTGCGGGCCGCCTCGCATGCCCATGCCGACATTAGGCATACCGGATGGCGCGGCCGTTCCGCCGCCTGTTGCAGATTTAGACGGTCCCATGCGCTGCTCCCTCCTTGCCTGCTTGCGATAGATAAATTTCCTGGTACAACGGCGAGGAACGAAGCAATTCATCATGAGTTCCGACAGCTTCTATTTTACCGTCCTCCAACACCAGTATTTGATCCGCATCCCTAACGGAATGAATCCGCTGCGCGATTATGATGCTTGTGCAATCCTGCATGAGCTCCCGAAGGGAGGTTTGAATGCGGGCTTCCGTCTTGGCGTCAACCGCACTGGTGCTATCATCCATAATAAGGACGGCGGGCTTCAGAAGCAGGGCGCGGGCGATTGATAAACGCTGCTTCTGCCCGCCAGACAAATTAATGCCGCGTTGTCCAAGGCGCGTATTGTACCCTTCAGGAAGTTTGATAATAAAATCGTGGGCAGCGGCAGCCTTGGCGGCAGCGATGATTTCCGCCTCCGTTGCATCGGCCTTCCCGAACATAATATTTTCGGTAATGGTTCCGCTAAACAAAATGGACTCCTGAAGCACAATACCGATATGACCGCGCAGGCGGTGCAAATCCATACTGCGAATGTCGGTGCCATCCAGAGTCACGCGCCCCTTGACCGGTTCGTACAACCGCGAAATCAAATGGACCAGAGTAGATTTGCCGGCTCCGGTAGCTCCAATGATGGCAAGCTTTTGTCCAGGCTTTGCTGTAAAATGAATATCCTTCAATACATATGTCGAATCTGCTGCATTCTCCGCATACGCAAAGGAAACATGGTCAAAGGTTACCTCGCCTTTCACATGGATTCCATGGGAGTTGGACTTTGTACCATTGATTTCTACGTTATTCCTTTCTTCATTCGATTGATGGTTCAATTCCAGCACTTCCTGTACACGCTCGGCCGAAACCTTTGCCGTAGAAAAACGAACCAGCATCATACCAATCATCGACAGAGACATCATGACCTGCGTGACATAATTAATAAAGGCGATCAATTCCCCGACGGGCAGGCTTCCGTTCTGCACATCCAGTCCCCCGTACCACAAAACGGCCACGATGGCGGCATTCAGAATAAAGGTGAGAATCGGCATATTAAGCGCCACAAATTGCAATGCCTTCAAGGACGACTCCGTATAGCTGCCATTCGCCCTTCCAAAGCGGCGATTCTCATACGCTGAACGTACAAAAGCTTTGACGACCCGGATACCCGCAAAATTTTCCTGAAGCACCGTGTTCACATCATCCAGCCTGGATTGCATAATCGAAAATAGGGGCAGTGTTCTTCGGATTAGCCAAAACATGATGACGAACAATATGGGAACGACTATAGCAAGCACCAGCGCCAGCTTTGGACTGATCGTAATCGTCATGATGATACTGCCGATCGCCAGCATCGGGGAGCGTACAAATATGCGCAGCAGCATTTGCACCATCGTCTGCAGCTGGACTATGTCGCTAGTTAGCCGGGTAATAAGGGAACCGGTCTTCAGTTCATCCAACTGACGAAAGGACAGGCTCTGCACTTTGCGGAATAGATCGCCGCGCAAATCTGCGCCAAATTTTTGCGAAGCGATACTGGAATAGATCGAACACCCCACGCCTCCAACAAGGCCGATAAGCGCCGTGCCAAGCATCCATAATCCCGTCGTTTGGATATGCGCCAAATCACGGGTCATTACGCCTTGATCCACAATGCTGGCCATCAGCTTCGGCTGAAGCAAGTCCATGCATACTTCCAGAATCATAAGCAGAGGGGCCAACAGAACGGCGGCCCAATGAGGTTTCAAATAACGAGCAAGTTTTAGCATATACGTCTTCCTCTATTCTTTAGCTTCCTTTAACTCTTTTAGGTTTTTTTCGATTCGAGCCAACATGCCACTCATCGCTTGTTTTTCCTCTTCGCTAAAACCTTTCATCGCTTGTTCCTCCAGAACATCCAAGGTACGCTGCAGTCTGGCGAGCAGCCCTTTCCCTTTGTCTGTCAGATAAATACGGGATATCCGCTGATCGCGAGCATCGGACTCTCTGCGAACAAGCCCGGTTTTCTCCATTCGGTTCAGCATGACCGTCAGAGTCGCTTTTTGAATATTCAGCTCCTTGGCCAGTTCGTTTTGGCTTCTGCCCGGCTCACGATCCAGGGAAAACATCAACGGGGGCTGCCCGGGGTACATCTCGTAGTCCTGCAATAACTCTTGCAACAGGTTCTGATGCTGCCGATTCAAGCCGCGTATCCTTCTCGAAATATGATCTTCCCCGCTCCAAGACGACATACGAAACCTCCTTTTGAAAAGCATTTTTCTCTTGGGATTGCTTTTTAGTTTGCCGACTAACTATATTGTAGAACCAAGTTTCAATGACTGTCAAACCTAAAATCGAGCAGGGGCGGCACATAAAAAGCCGATCCTCCTTATAAAAGGAGCATCGGCTGCGTAGTTGAACGGTCTTCAAAGCTTGGCAAGCTTTGAAGTTGAGGTCTATAGGTTTCTTCGGTTAACCCACTAACCCAGCTTCTGGCCGCATTCCGGACAGAATTTGGCGCCTTCATTTTTGGTGCCGCAATTTGGACAGAAATTGGGCTTATTGCCTCCCTCAGCAGAACCGCCGCCATTACCGCCTTGCGCGTTCCCGCTTGGTGACGGAGCATGGCCTGATTGCTGGCCGCCTTGCCCCTGGTTCATGTTTTTCATCATTTCATTGGCGATATTCATGCCCATCATCATGCCGGCCATGTCCGCAGCCGCGCCGCCGCCAGCCATCTTTCCGGAAGCCATGCCGTCTGTCATGGAGATTTGCTGATACTTCTGCAAACTGCCAACCATCTCATGGGATGCGGTTTTGGTGATCATGTCTTGAATTTCTTTTGGATAGTTAAAGCTCATGACATTAAAGCCCGTAATCGTCATGCCGCTATCCAGCACTTCCATGTCCAGATCCTCGCGGATGCCTTTGGATATATCAAAGGCATTGGCCTGCAAATTAAACATATCCTTGCCTTCGCGGCTGATCCATTTCATCAAAAGCTGGTCAAGCACGGATGTAATACGGATTTTGACATCCTCCACCAGGTAACTATCCTTCATGCCGGCGATTTTGTCGATCAATGTCACGTAATCGTTCACCTTAAAGTTGAAGGTGCCGTTGGCGCGGATCGGCATGCCGCCAGGCAGCTGCGGCGTCGGAATCATGATCGGATTTTGCGTCCCCCAGCGGACGGTAAATTCCTTCGTGTTAACGAACAGCACTTCCACCCGCATGCCGCTGTTGAAGCCAAACTTAAAGCCTTTTAGCGTCGACAGGAACGGAATGATCTGGGAATCGATATTGTATTCGCCGTCTGCTTCAAACACGCCTTCAATTTTGCCGTTATTGACAAAAATGGCGTCTTGCCCGGGACGGATGATGAGCTTGCTTCCTTTTTTAATCTCCCGGTTGCTCCATTTCCAGAAAATCATATCATCTCTGAACTCTTCCCATTCCACTACATTTGCAAATTGATTTTTGAAAAAAACCATATCTATTCGACATCCTTTCTGGTTTAACTCCCCATTATCATGAAACTGTCGGCAAAAAAACCTGGATCTCCGCTTGTTGTCTTGTTAAAACGATCCTCTGCTGCCGCTGTGCGAATGGCCGCCGCCGGTTCTGCCGCCGCCACCACCGCCTCCACCGCCGCTGGAAGGCCTTTCGATTTTCCGTTTGGTGACGGTTGTATTGACATGATGATCGTAATGCTCTAGCAGGCCTGAGGAATTGGCATCCTGATAGGTATGGGAGCCTACCGTTACCCGGCCGCCGGAATTGGATAACATGATGCCTACGATCACGCCTCCGATAACCGCGGATACCACCAATTGAAACACGCCGTTAAAGAGGATATTATCGGGATTTACATCCGGCTCAAAGCCCATATAGCGATGCGCCGTCTCGATGTAGTTTTTAAAAGCGCCGATATAATTTTGGTTCGTCAGGCTGGGGGTGATGCGATCCCGTATTTTATCAAGCCTGCCGTTGTCCAGATAGGTCTCCGCCTTGTAGAAACCTGCCAGATAAATCTCTCTGTTATACATCTCTACGGTCAGTATAACCGCGTTGCCATGCTGTTTATCATAGCCCGGACCTTTATCGTCGTAGAAATCCTGCGTCAGCTTCTTGACGTCCCCACCCTCGGGATTGCTGGTCGTCCAGACGATGATATCGGTTTCCCGTTCCGCGCCAAGCTTGTTCGCCAGCGCGTTCAGCTCCGCTATTTCCTCGTCCGTAAGCAAGCCCGCCTCATCGTAAATGAGCTTTTTCTCCTCTACTGCGGCACTGACCTTTTGGTCGGGCGAGACAATCAGAAGGGCTCCAGGCATGGCTGCAACCATTAAGAGCAAAACCAGGAACAAGGACGGAATCCTCGCCGTGAGGGTGGTCCAAGACGGTAAAAACGTTTGTTTACTCACAGGAATCCACCTCCCATCATCAAGGAGAGCAGCTTCAATGTTAGCAGCGATACGCCGAATATTCCCAAAAACCAGGACATGACCTTAACCTTGCTGATCGGAGGTTTGCCGACGACCTTGCCCGTTTGCCCGTTCATGGCGAAGGTATGCTCCATTTTGTTGTAATCGTAGTGTACGACCCAGACGGGAAGCAAGGCGTAATTGGCTTGCCTCATCTCGGTATGGATATCTTTGTTGGCAAAGTTCATGGTTGTATACGAGCCTACAGTCGCACGGAGCGCCGAATCAATATAAGGACCTACTTTGTGTTTGGCGCGTGGCAGCAATTGATGCTCGTCGTAGCTGTACTTTTCTGCCAGGTAACCCGCCAGATATGGCGTTTTGAACGTCTTAAGCTCCTGATAGGGAAAAGGCTCCAACCGGTCCATCAGCTCGTCGTTCATCTTTTCCGCCGCATCGATCGGCACGCCGACGTAGTTCAACCGCATTTTCCGGTATACCTCGTAATGCTTCGTTTCGGTGTACTGGTAATCCCCTTGGGTATAGACGCGCACTCTGGTGCCATGCCCCCGCGCTTCTACGTGATTGTGCAGATCATACAGCCAAAAAGGCACGTACATGCCGGTAATGCTTTTGACCCGGTCGGCGGTCATAAATCCGTTAGGCGTCAACCTTCCGTTTTTGCACCATTTGCGGAACGCCTTCATTGCCTCTTCCTTGCTAATGGCAAAAGGAAGCACCAACGCCGGCGCTTTTCGCCCGGTAAGGCGATCAGCCAGCACCACGGCGGAGCCGCAGAAGCTGCACACCGTAGCCGACGTGTTGGGCTCCGTCATGAGTACCGCTCCGCAGCTTGTACAGTGATATTCAACGGTCTCGCGTTCAAAAGCTCTGTTTCTTTGTATAGGATCTTCAATTTGCCCAATATTGTCCTGGCGGCCGCAGCTTTTGCACGTCAACATTCCCGTTCGGCTATCGAAAACCATGCCGCCGCCGCAGTTTTCGCATTTATAATCAATTACCGGCATTTATGCACCCTCTCCCGCACCTGCTTCAATTCTTCCCGTCAAGCGACTTCTTGAGCCTGGCCAACTCATCCTCCGCGCTGGAGGCTCCGGCATCCAGCCCGAGCTGAGCAAACTTCTCGTCCAGTTCGTCCTTCTTCTGGTCCATGCCTCTTAGCTCGGCCAACGCCTGCGCTTCGTCGGCAGCTTGATTAATGCGCTCCTGCGCCTCATGCAGCAAAGAACCTTCCGCTCCGTCCAGCTTGTTCATCTTCCCTTGCGCATTGGCAACATGCCATTTCCCCTGCAGCTCGGCCCGGAGCGACTCCAGCCGTTCCATGTCCGCAACCAGCTTGTCGTTCATTTTTTTTATATTGGCGGCATTTGCAGACGCCGTCTCATAAGCTTCCCTAAGCTGCGGCAGCTTCTTGGCTTGCTCCGCCTTTTTGCCCAGAAATTTCAAGGCATCGTCATCATTGCCCGCTTCAACGGATTTGACCGCGTATTGCTGCAGCTTCCTTATTTCGGCTTCGCATTCATCCAGCGCCCGCCTGGCCCGCCTTTCCTCCATCTGCACGGTAGACGTCTCCGCCCGCACCTGGTTCAGATCAACATTCAGGCTGCGCATATGCTCATTGATCGCTTTTACCGGATCGTCGCCCGGCATTGCGTTGATATTGCTTGCCATGATGGTTTTGAAGCGCGACAAAATACCCATAATGACCGCCTCCTCGTTTTCCTTGCTTCTTTCCTACATAATACATGAATTTGGGCCAAAAGGATTCATTTCCTTTATCATTCCACCGCAAACGGACCAATCATCCGCAAAACCCGACAGACTGTTGTCACAGCGGTATGGTTCAATGGAGTCTACAATAGAGAAATAAAGTAGAGAAATGAAATAGTGATATACAGTAGAAAAAAAGTAGAGAGATAAAGTAGAGAGATAAAGTAGAGAAATAAAATAGGAAAATAAAATAGGAAAATAAAATAGAGGAATAAAATGGAGAGTTAGAATTGAGAAAATCAGATGCCTGGAAGGAGAATTTTTCGATGGCCGGATTAAATGATCATTCAAAAAAGGAACTGATCGATGCCATTCATGCCTTATATCTGCTGCTGGATGCCGAATATGACGAAATTGATGAAGCATGCCGGGATGTTGCCTACCCTGAGGTAGACCGGACGCCTGCGGAGATACTGTCTTACCAGTTGGGGTGGATGAAGCTTGTCATGGGATGGGATTGGGACGAGCTTGACGGAAAACCCGTTCAAATGCCCGCCGAGGGGTACAAATGGAATCAGCTTGGAGCATTGTATCAATCCTTTTATGCGCATAACAGACACTGCTCCCTGCAAGAGCTGCGACTATTATTCCGGGAGCTTGAGCAGCAATGGCTTGATTGGGTCGGAGGTTTGTCGGAGGAGGAGTTGTTCACTCAAGGCAAGCGCCGCTGGACGGGCAGCAAGGAAAATTGGCCGATGGCGCGTTGGATTCATATCAATTCAGCGGCACCCTTCAAAACTTTCCGCTCCAAAATCCGAAAGTGGAAAAAAATCCATCAGCAACACCTGAACGAAACTGTGCGATGAGTCCCCGAAATTGAATGTTGATACATTGAATGGAGATACTTTGAATGGACATAAATCGAATGGAGATAAATCGAATGGAGATGTGCCTAAAGCGGAGCTTTGAGTCAGCGTACCCCCATCATATGGGCAAAGCACTTTAAAAGCCACTATGAAAGTGGTTTGGATGGCCACAAGGCTAAGCCTGAGCGAGAGTATCTTGTCGTAAGTGCATATGTGCAAAAGAACCTTTCAGACCACTATGAAAGTGGATCGGAAGGCCAAAAGCCTACGCCCGAGCGAGAGTATCCGACATATATGTATATGTGCAAAAGAACCTTCCAGACCACTATGAAAGTGGATCGGAAGGTACTTGCCTGCACGTGAACTCATGCCACACAAAGCTCATACTGCATAGAGTCGTCCAGCATAAGCTTCATACTGCAAAAGGGCCTTGGAGCACAAGCCCCACTCTACATAGGTACATCCAGCACATGCCTCATACTGCATAAGGGCCTTGCAGCACAAGCCCCACACAACACGATGGGTATGAGTTGCTTGCGTCTTCAAAATTCAAACGCTAAGAGTCATTTTTGTCCGTTAGACTCGCAAAAAACACAACCTTTCATTTCTAATGGACGTTTTTGTCCATTACAGCCTGAAATCAGCGGAATTTCCGCTATTTTTCGATGTAACGGACACGGATGACCGTCAAATCAGGCAAAAGCCTTAAAAATCAACTCTAACGGACATTTCTGTCCGCTACAATTTTGGATTTTGGATGATTCGCTTAATGGGGCTGATTTTCCGTACAGCCCCATTTGAACAGCAATACCGTCAGGATCAGATTTGTTGCGGCACGTTTTACCGGTTACACATCTTCTCGGTTACATCTTCTCAGTTACTTCTTCTTAGTTACTTCTTAGTTACTTCTTCTCGGTTACATCTTCTCAGTTACTTCTTCTCAGTTAATTCTTCTCAGTTACATCTTCTCAGTTACATCTTCTCGGTTACATCTTCTCGGTTACATCTTCTCGGTTGCTTCTTCTCAGTTGCTTCTTCTCAGTTGCTTGTCTTCGATTACTTTTCCATGATTACATTATGATTCCTACGCTGCCCATGTTGAAGCTTTAACTATTCGCTGTGCTTCCGGAGCTGCCTGTATTTTCTCTTTAACTATCAGCAGCGGTTCTTACGCTGCCCATGTTGACGCTTCAGCTATTAGCAGCGCTTCCTGCACTGCTTATGTTGGCGCTTCAGCTATTAGCAGCGCTTCTTGCACTGCTTATGTTGGCGCTTCAGCTATTCGCTGCGCTTCCGGTGCCGCTTGTATTGACGCTTCAGCTATTCGCAGCGCTTCCTGCACTGCCTGTAGTGGCGCTTTGGCTGTCAGCAGCGCTTCCGTCCGTGCTGCCGCGCTGGCCGCCGGGGCCGCCGCCAAAACCGCCGTTACCGCTTTGGCCATCCGGCCTAGTCATGCCGCCTTCGCCCGCTCCTTCCGGCATGGCGCCCATCTCGCCAGGTTGGCCTTCCGGTCTTGTGCCCATGCCGCCGCGCCCGCCGCCGGGGCCGCCTCCGAAGCCGCCGCTATTGCCGGTTGTGACGCCGGATTCGTTCAGCCATATGACGCTACCCGTCATTTCAAACGAAGTGATTTCCGTTCCGCCGGTATATTCGCCCCCGGTGTAATAGCCGGAAACTTCGCTGCCGGTTGCCGTTCCTCCCGAAGACAATGTATACGTCTCGCCTTCCTTCAGGTCCGGCGAACTGATAACGACCGACTGATAGGTTTTGCCAGGAGCAAAAGTAACGATCACGTTGCCTTTGCTGTCTTCCAGATGAACTAATGTGCCGGCTTGCTGGGCTTGCGTAAAGGTCATGCTGACGGTCCGTTGGCTGGAGGATTCCGAAGTTGCCTGAGCCATGCCGGAGCTGCCCGCCGCAATCAAGGTGCCGCCGCTGATTTCAAAGTTGCCGTCATAATCCAATGCGCCGTTGCCATTATTGGTTGGACCGTTCACGATGACGATTCCGCCTGTCATGTAGATATGACCATTGGAATCCAGTCCATCGCCGCCGGCATTTACCGTTACCGTGCCGCCGCTGAACGTCAGTTGATTATTCAGTCCGTCATTGCCCGCCGCATTGATGCCGTCATCCGACGCCACAATGTTTAGTTCTCCGCCGGAGATGACAATATCAGTGCCTTCAACGCCTTCATAGCTGTTGGTAATGGAGATAATGCCGCCGCTAATCGCTACCGATGCATCGGCATGGATGCCGTCATCGCCCGTTGCCAGCGTAAAAGCTCCCCCGCTGATGGATACAGAGCCGTTGCTGTGAATGGTATCATCCGCGGAATTCAATTCAAACTCTCCGCCGTTAACAACTACTGCTGTTCCCGCTTTGATCCCTTTCATGCTAGGCGTATCGTCTGTTGCCGTTGCAGCTGTATTTTGTCCGCCTGGCCGTCCGCCGCCAAATTCCTCTGTTTTCACCTCGCCGTTGGTATACCCTCCGCCTGTTACGAAGGTAAAGCTGCCGTCCTCGATAAGCAGCGCTGTTTCAGCCTGGATGCCGTCATTATCGGCTTGGATGTCAAAGGTTCCGCCCGTGATCGCAATATACCCTTTCGCCTCGTCGCTGTCGTTGTTGGACTTGATGCCGTCCGCTCCTGCCTGGATGGCAAAATCGCCTCCGGCAATAGCCGTCATATCTTTCCCGACAATGCCGTCTTCTACCGCTTTTACCGTAATTGTGCCGCTAACGATCTTCAAATCATCCTTGCTTTTGATGCCGTCTTTGTAATTGCCCGTTACAGTCAGCGCGCCGTTGCCGTTAATCGTCAAGTCGCCTTTGCTGAAAATAGCGGCATTAGGCTCGTCGGTTTCCGCGTCGGGGTACACATAGGTTGCCCCATCCGAAACGCTGTTTTCCGTGCCGTCAGCCAGTGTAATAATGACCTTGTCGGCTTCTTTTACATAGATCGGCGCGCTGGTGGAGCTGTTGATGGTTGCTCCGTTCAGCACCAGTTGGACATTCTGATCATCCGCAACCTCCACGATAATTTGCCCGTCATTCAACGTTCCGCTGAGCACGTATACGCCCTCTTCCGAGATCGTTACGACACCCCCGCTTACTGCGGCGCCGGAGCCGTTCACCGTCGCCGAATCTCCGCTCAACGTAATGGCAGTTGACGTCTCCGCACTCCATTCCGTCGCCAGATCCGCTTTTTTGAATTCCACGCTTTGCGCGGCAGCCAGCGCAGCCCCTCCATCCGCTTGAGTTGCGCCTGAAGCTGTTGTTGTTCCCTGCGCGGCCGATCCCGATGCGGAGCTTTCCGCCGTTACTGTCGTTTGGGTGCCCGTTGTGGTGGAGGCTCCCGTGGAGCTGCATGCCGTCACAATCGCCATGCACAAGATTGCAATCCAGACTCTTCCTTTTTTCATTGGCTTTTTCATAACGATCATCCTCTCAAATAGGGGTTCATTGTTTTTTCAATATTCCTGCGTTGTCGGGGTCATGGTAAGGGTCAAATCCAGGTTGCCATTCCGGCACCGTATATCGTCAAGAAATGCCTTCTGATTCGTTTCAAGTCCAATGTTCACCAGATACACCAGCTCGTACAGACTGCCCAGCTCCGTTGTGCGGATTTTTTGCAGCTGATAGCTGACCTTGTGGTTGTTGAATACTTCTTCAAACGCTTCTTCGTAGCTTAAATTTTCGGGAATAGTGACTTTCAGCGTTTTTTGCTCCGACTTTGACGTTCCGAACTTAACAACGCTCAGTACCACCATCAATGCGCATAAGATCAGGGTAAACAACACGCCGTACGCGAATGCTCCAACTCCGCATGCCAGCCCCGCGGCCATCGTAAACAAGACAAACGTAATATCTTTGGGATTGCCGGCGGCGCTGCGGAAACGAATGATCGAAAACGCCCCGGCGAGACTGAACGCTCTGGCGATATTGCTTCCGATCAGCAAAATAATGACGGATACTACAACCGGCAGCAGCACCAAGGTCAGAACAAAACCTTGCGAATAACCGGGATTGGTTTTCATATAGGTGTAGCTGATAACAAGGCCGATAACGATCGATAAAGCTATGGTCAAAAGTACATTCGTAAAGGTCAGCTCGGCGCTTTCAAGACTGACGTTAAACAACGAATCAAGCATAGACGGCACTCTCCTTCTCAAGACGATTGGTTCGAATCATTTTTTTGTACTCGTTTCCGTATTTGGAGAACCCTGTGCGGTACATCCCGTTTTCGGAAAGAAGGCGGGACAGCCAGAGCGGAATCGTATTTTCCGCTTTAACCTCCATCAGCCACTGGCCGGGCTCCAGCAATTGCTCGCCGTAGCTGCCGTTCTCCAATTGGAGCTCGTGCCGCCTGCACACGATATTGGTGTCGAAGGTAATCCGCAAATCGCGGTTTTCCTTGCTGAACAGCGCTTTCCGGTCATAGGACAGATAAACCGCCGGCTGAAGATCGTATTGGCTCATCAGATACGAAATTTCACGGATCACCTGCGGATTCATGTAGCTTTTGAGCTCAGGCTGCACGCCTGTCCGCACAAAGTCGTAAGCTTCATTCAGCTTCAAAGCAGTGCGGCGTTTGTTCACCAGGCCAAACACCTTTTTCTTGATTTCCAGGTAGACCTTAGCATCCTCCGAAGGCGTGCCGTATGCTCTGAGCCTCAGCTTTTCCTTGTATTTGGGCTTGGACAAGCTGTGCCGGATGATCGTATTGGACGGCGTATCGTAATAAAGATTGGTGATGGAATAAAACTCATGCTGTTTGTTGTAATCATCCAGTTCCATATATTCCAGCAGCTGCAGGAGCAATTTGCGATAGGCCGCATCCGTAAGCAGATATTTGTTTTCGTAGCGGTTGAATACTTCGATTGTCATAGGGGGCAACTCCTCTCAGTTTCTCTGTGCCGTGGGGCTATGTCTGTATAATAGGGCCGGAACCTTGAATGAATCTTAAATGCATTTACAAGACGTTAATTTTTTACGGGCAGTGATTTCGGACAGCGACCTTTTGCGGATGAGAACAAGGGATTGAAGCAACTGGGGCTTTACTTTTTGGACAAAACCCACTATTTTTAAGGCAATCGAGATGTGCGCGATCGGGGGGAGTCTATTGAGGACAGAACAGGAAATGATGGGACTTCTGATCGATTTTGCCCAAAAGGATGAGAGGATTGTCGCGGCGGTTCTGGAAGGGTCGAGCAGCAACGTCACGATTCAGCGCGCCCGAAGCTAGCGATCCCTTACCCGGATTATGATGAGGCCATAACCGGCTATTATTGAAGGAATGCGGCACGGTTAAGATTGGCTAAAGGTTTCCCGGCTATCCTATAGAGAAACCACGAACACATTCAAAAGCCACGAACAGTAGCGTGCGTGACTTTAAGACACCCTCTAATTAAAGGATGCGATAGATATGAGAATATTGATTGTAGAAGACGAGATTCATCTGGCGGAAGCCTTAACCCAAATTTTGAAGAAGCAAAACTATTCCGTCGACGCCGTCCATGACGGCAGCGCAGGGCTGGATTACGCAATGAGCGGCATCTACGATCTCATTCTGCTGGATATTATGATGCCGGAGATGGACGGAATAACCGTGCTCAAAAAGCTGCGCGGAGCAGGCAACGCAACGCCGGTTATTATGCTGACCGCCAAAGGCGAGTTGCCGGACAAGGTGGCAGGGCTGGATTATGGCGCCGACGACTATATCGCCAAGCCGTTTGCATCCGAGGAGCTGCTTGCCCGCATGCGCGCGGCTTTGCGCCGCAAAGGCGAGGTGATGCCGGAGGATGCCCTCAAGTTTGGCGACGTGGAGCTCAACACCTCGACGCTCAAAATGTCCGTCAAGGGCAAGGAGATCAAGCTGAACCTGAAGGAAAGCGAGCTGTTGGAGCTGATGATCGTGCGCAAGCAAGCCGTCACCTCCAAGGAGCTTATTATCGAGAAGCTTTGGGGCTTCGACTCTGACGCGGAATACAACAATGTGGAGGTCTACATTTCCTTTCTGCGCAAAAAGCTTACCTTCCTTGGTTCTTCGGTCCGCATCACGACCATCCGCAGCGTCGGGTATGTATTAGAGGTGACAGACTGATGTTCAACAAACTGAGGAATCGGTTCCTTCTGCTTAACTTGATTACGATATCCGTCATTATGCTGGTGGCCTTTGCCTCCATTTATACGATCACCTACCGCAATGCGCAAAATGACATCAAAATGGATCTCCATCGCATCGCGGATGCTTACCAGCGGCCGCAGATGGGCGGACCTCGTACCGATGGAGTCCGAATGCCCGATGCTCCCGCTGGGGATGCTGGAGATGTCAATGAAGCCGGTCCAATCATGGGCCAGGACGGCGGAACGGCAAATTCGGAAGAAGCCTCTGGAGGAGTCGGCTCTGCTGCCGACGGCGCAGAGAGCAACGGCTCTGAAGGCCGGGTTCCCATGGGTGGCGAAGGAATACCGGATAGCCGTTTTGGCGGCAAAACGGGGAGCGGCGGCTTTGGCTTCGGCGGAGAGTACGGCGGTATGCTGCCGGAACGAACGGTTTCGTTTACGCTGAAGACAGACACAAACGGCACGCTTACCGAAGGCACATCCCAATTCGATATGGATGAAGAGTTGTTTGCGCAAGCGTTGGCAAAGGTTTCGCCTGGCGGCAAAAAAACGTCAGGCCAAATTTCGCTGGACGGCAGCCACTGGGCCTATACAATCCAGCAAACGAGCGAAGGGTATATGATCGTCTTTCTGGATGTGTCCGCCCGCCAGGATATTTTGACCAACCTGATCTATACCTTTGCCATCGTAGGGATCGTGATGCTGATTGTCATCTTTTTTACAAGCCGGTACTTTGCCAATCGGTCCATCTCGCCCGTCAAGGAAGCTTTCGACAAGCAAAAGCAATTTATTGCGGACGCTTCCCACGAGCTGAAAACGCCGCTGACGATCATTCATACCAACGCGGACGTACTTCTCTCCAATGGCCAGGATACCATTAACCGGCAAGCCAAGTGGCTGCACTATATCAAGTCCGAGACGGAGCGTATGACTCGTTTGACCAATGACCTGCTCTACCTGACGGAAATGGACGATGCCAGAGCTCGCATGTTTACATCGAAGTTTAATATGAGCGAAGCGGTGGAAACCATTTTGCTAACGATGGAGGCTGTATTTTTCGAAAAAAACGTGGACTTTCATTACGAAATCGACCCGGAGCTGAAGGTTAACGGGAATAGCGAGCAAATCAAGCAGGTCATAATGATTCTGCTGGACAATGCAGTTAAATACACGCAAGCCGGAGGAAAGGTTGAGCTTTCGCTGAAAAAACAGCATCAGGAATCCGTGCTTGCCATCACCAATACAGGCGAAGGCATTGCGGCGGAGCATCTGACCCGCATATTCGACCGCTTCTACCGGACGGATACATCGCGAGCCCGCAAGCAAGGCGGATACGGCTTGGGATTGGCCATCGCCAAATCCATTATCGACCAGCATAAAGGCCGCATCTATGCCAAAAGCACGCCGGGCGAGTCCACCACTTTTTATGTACATCTCGCTCTTGAGGAATAGGATCTGCTCCGCTCGGAGATTGCCTACACGCTCTAGCCAAACGAGATGGGCTCCCAGGTTGCTGGCTGCCCATCTTCACGGGAGTGTCTTAAGGGTTATAGGTCTGCCAGGTAATCGCCGCATGGGCCGCTCCAAAAAGGAGTGTTGGAAGGATGGCGGGGATGTTGTGGAGCCACAGCTCCGCCAGCACAAAATAAAGCACGGGAATTACGGCAAGAGCCATCCACGCCGTTTTGTCCGCCATTCCTGCAAAAAACAGTACCCATAAGGCATAATAACCAAGCAGAAGTCCACCCATTCCATAGATGTAAGGACTTTGCATGGAGGAAATCTTTGTGCTTGTCAGAAACAACAGCAGCACCACAAAAAGGGCCTGACTGCCATGCTCAAGAATGCTCAGAGCAAGGAAGCCAGGTCCCTCTATTTTTTTGGCAACCGGCGCAGGAATCCAGATGTACAGCAGGTTGGGCAGCATCACCAGCAAAAAGAGTATAAGCCCTTTCCAGGAAAATCCCCATGCATAATGCAGCATCCTTCGCAGCCCCTCTCGGCTCATGCCTTTTGACTGCATTGTACCAGAGCAGACAACCATATGTCTGTGAGCTGCGTTACTCCCCTATCGACCGGCCATCAGTAGCGAAGAACTCTCCGTGCTTGGTTGCCTGCACAAAGACGCAGCAAGCCAGAGCGGAGTTCCCGCTAATCCTTCCTAAGTCCCATCGAAACCGCGCCGTTGATGCCTGGTTTGTACATATCCGGCTTGATGCCGACCAATACGGACAATACCGTTTCTTCGCCAAGCTCCGCGTCGTCCAGTGAAACTTCCACAGTCAGCGGCCACTGGGAGGATTGCTTGGCCACCAGCTTTCCACCTACATAAATTTCGGAGTCGCCGCTAACGGCATGGAAATAGAGATACGGCTTGCTGCTTCTCTCCCGCTCCGTCAGGGAGATGGAGCTGCGGTAAATGACATAACCGTCCCCGCCTTGCAGCATCTGCTGCGGCCCGAAGCTGACATCGACCTTCTCCCACGAATTCATATCCGTCGGATGGATCTCAACATTGGGATCGGGACGCTGGCGCGATATGTCCTGCGTCAGCAGCCAGTTGTTAATATATTTCTCGTGAACGGACGGTACGTAAGGAAGCTCCGCCGCAGTCTCTACCGGGATGGTATGAGCAAAACTCCGCAAACCTTCTCCCTGCAGCGTCAGCGTAATTGGGTCATGACTGGCATTGCTGCCAACGATCAGCTGAAAGCAGCCGTTGAACAAGCGTCGCTCCGGAAGATGATCAAGCTCGTGTGAGTTGGGATTGCCGTTGCCGGCTCCCAGAATCACCCCTCCGCCTTCAATTGAAAAGGCGACAAGCCCATTCGCTGTCTCCACAAATCGCCCTTCAGCGTCAATTGCGTACACATTAACAACCACCGCATCCCGTCCGTCTCCTAGCAAAGCCGGTTTGCTGGTTTCCACGCGTAAAGCGCAAGCCGCCCCCGGAGTCATCTTTTCGTCCGCTGCAACCAGCTTCCCGTCCCGATAGCCCTCCAGCCTTAACGTTCCCGGCTCGTATGGAATTTCCCATTGGCGCTGCTCGTAGATATCCACGTTTGCCCGGTGCCGCAGTTCGCCGTTGACATACAACGCCACCTCTTCGCAGTTGGTATGCGTCATGATCGTTACAGGCTCGCCCTCTTTGCCCGGCCAATTCCAGCCCCCGGCGATATGGACAATCGGCTCATCCAGCCAAAACGCCTGGTACAGGTAATAGGAATCCTTCGGAAAACCGCATGTATCCAGTATGCCGAAATGAGTGCCGACGCTAGGCCATTCATAAGGCGTCGGCTCGCCGCGATAATCAAAGCCCGTCCAAACAAAGGTGCCCATCATAAAATCCCGCGTATCGATGGCCTGCCACGATTCCCTCGCCGTATTGCCCCAATTCGCTTTTTCCCGGTCGTAGCTGTCAAAAAACTGCAGCTCCGTGTCGCTGACGTAATTGCCTCTGGTCGCAAAAGCGCTGACCGTCTCGGAGCCAATCACCGGCTGGCCGGGATGCTTCTCGTGGAAACGGTCGTAACCGCCATGCATATAGTTAAAGCCGGCTATATCCATCACGTCGACGGTGCCTTCATCCTCCATGACGCCGCCGTTCATAGCGCCCAGAATCGGCCGGGTATCATCCAGGCGGAGCACGGCTTCCTTCATCCTCTTAAACATTTTGCGGCCGACAGGGGTTCCCTGCAGCGGCTCTTCGTTATACAGGCTGTAAAATACGACCGATGGATGGTTGCGGTCGCGCGTTACCATATTTTCAACCTGGCGAAGCCCTTCCGGCGAGCTGTCGAAGTTGCGGTTTTCGTCCATGACCAGCATACCCAGCCGGTCGCAAGCGTCCAGCAGCTCAGGCGCAGGATTGTGATGAGCGCAGCGATAAGCGTTGCTTCCCATTTCCTTCAGCCGCGAAATGCGGAATTCATGAACGGAATCCGGCAGCGCCACGCCAATTCCGGCATGGTCCTGATGGTTGCAGGTGCCCTTGATTTTGAGTCTGCGCCCATTGAGATAAAATCCCGTGTCGGGACAAATCCGGATGGTCCGATAGCCATAGCTTGTTTCAACCTCGTCGCGCCGCTCGCCATCCTCCAGCAGGACGGTATGAAGCTTGTATAGATGGGGAGAATCCACATCCCACAGAAGCGGCAAGCTAAGGGGCAAATTTTGCTTCAAGACGATGGTTTCCCCCGCTTTTGCAAAACCGCTCGAAGTTTCCTCCGCCACAATCTCTCCGTCGGCGCGAACGACGCGGGAAAGCAGTTCAAACCCGGCATCCTTTTCCCGCTCATTGGAGATCGTTGTTTCCGTATTGGTCAGCCAGTTGTCCCCGTCCTGCTTGACGGGATTAACCCAGACGCCCCGATGGGCGATGGACAGGGCATCTTTTTTGGTGAGCCATACATGACGGTAAATGCCGGCGCCTTCATACCACCAGCCTTCCGACACGGAAGCATCCACCTTAACGACCAATAGATTTGGACGGTCGCCGTAAAAGACGCGATCCGTTATATCCACAACAAAACTGGTATATCCGCAGAAGTTGCGCGCCAGAACGCTGCCGTTCAGATAGATCGTTGCATACGTAGCGATGCCGTCGAACTCAAGCGTTAGCTGCTTTCCGTTGTCTGAGGGCTCCAGCTTGAACTTTTTCCGGTACCAGCCGATGCCGCGCGGTTTGTAGCCAAAGTCCGGCACTCCGCCTTCCCGGTCGAACGGCTGGCGATAGGACCAGTCATGCGGCAGCCCGACCGTTTCCCATTCATTGTCGTTCCATTCAATGCTGGCCGCTCCCATAGTGCCGCCCGCCTTGGCGGTGCCGTATACTGCTTTGTGGCTATTCTCAGCCGGGATGGAGATGTCGCCATGATGAAACAGCCAGTCCTTGTCCATGCTCAATCGTTCTCTCATTGCGTCAAAACCTTTCTGAGATGTGATACCTCTATTGTAGAAAAGACAATACGAAAGACGTTAGCACAAAAGCAGGGATAAAATCGTACAAAATGAACATTTCATGCATGAAGCGTTGTCCTTTTGACCGGAAACGTTCATAGTAGAAGACGATCATCATCCTAAATCATCGACAAGACTGGAGAATTTCCATGCTGCTTCCCTTTCGCCTATGCCCCAACCAATCCGGCCATCGGCTGCCTTTATCGGTCTATAACTGCGGCCTGCACGAGCAGACCCATCAATATCGGCCCGAGGGATATCCCGCGCTTCAGTGTTTTATTAATTTTGAAGGGTACGGGACGTTTCACCTGCCGGACGGACAAGAGAGAATGTTCCCTCCCGGGCATGCCTTACTTCTGCCTGCGGGAGCTCCGCATGAATATTCGCCTGCTTTGGACCAGACCTGGAAGCTCGGCTTTATCGGCATAGGCGGAGCATCGGCGGAAAACATCGTCGGGAACTGCAATTTGCCTCTATTCGCTATTTTGCCTCTGGCAGCAAGCTCCATGGATGGACTTCGGGAGAAATTGAAGGGGATATGGGACAAATCCGACATGGATGCGGAGGATACGGAAGAAAAGCTGTCCGCCGAGCTGTACGCATTTTTGCTTGCTTTATCCAAAGCGGTCCTGCGCCATAGCGGAACGATCGCCCCTGGCACCTATAGCTCCGCGCAGCGCGCGCTCAAAACGGCTATTCTTTATATGAAACAGCATTACAGCGAAAATCTGCAAATCGCCAATATCGCGCATGCGGTCGGTTATTCTGTCCAGCATTTCCAGCGGATATTCCGCGAAGCATACGGGATGAATCCCCATGCCTATCTGCAGCGAATCCGGCTGCAGCATGCGGCAACGTGGCTGGAGAACAGCCCGGATATCGGCATTCAGGAAATCGCCAGCCGCCTGGGGATGGAAACGAGTTATTTTATCCGGATGTTCAGAAAGCAATATGGGCTGACCCCCGGCAAATTCAGAAAAGCTTACGGCCACCGGCTTCACGAGCCCGTTTGACTAAACGTAAGGCGTACAATGCAAAAAACCGCCATTGCGGCGGGGTCTTCTACCTGTCATTTTTATAAAGGCGGAGATGGACGTCTTCACTATAGAATCCAGGTTTTTACATCTGGATCAAGCTTTGAAGCCGTAAGGTTGATCGCCAGCTCCTCCAAAGCAGCGATGCTCGCAATAGCGCACAGAATCATTGCGAATACTGTTGCATGCTCTCCCCACATTCCAAAAACCAGAGGGAACAAAAAAAGCGCGATTCCAGCTATTTTATTGGCATAAGTGTGAAGAAATGCAAGCGAGCGGTATTTGAAAAAGCCCGTTAGCAGAGAGGTCAGCTTGATCGCGGCTATCCCCGCCAGCCATAACCATATGGCAAGGGGCAAGATGAGCATCGGCACCAAAACAACCGCCATCACGAAAACAAAAACGGCATCCGCCGCACTGTCCAACGCTGCGCCCAAGCGACTAGTGGCATGGAAACGTCTAGCTGCGTAACCATCCAGCATATCGCTCCCGCCGCAAAGGAGATAGAGGAGGTAAAAGGCTGTCGATAGAGGCTCCAGAAACAGCAGCGCAATAGAGCCCCCTATTCGGAAGATAGTCAGCACATTGGGTATTTGCTTCAACGTCATGCGACTCCACCAGCCTTCACATGATTTGTGCAGCCATGATTCCAACACCTAATAGAAGACAGAGAGGCGAAAAAAGCGCCGTGTCCCATTTGGCGAACAACGTTCCCTTCCGCTTCTTGAAAAAGCCGACCCATTTCAAGTCGCCAATAGCTCTTATCCGAAAAAGACTGCCCAACAACCAGCCGCCAAACGAGAACAGCCAGTCTGGGAATAACAAGCGCTCTACCGCTCCGCCTAGCAGCCTCAAGTGACGTTCCAACTCACTTTCATCAATGGATCTGTGCTTGTAGTCTACCCCAGATTCCTCAAATAAAGGAGGAAATCACCTTTGCCAGTGGCGGAAAACATCGAGGTCAGCAGTTTGTCACGCCTCATACTGCATCGCCCGATATTCAGGCTCCAGAATGGAGTATTGATAGGAATCATGAAAGCTGCCTTTATGCCACATATGACCGCGCAGATGACCCTCATACGACATGCCGATATGCTGCATCACCTTGGCGGACCCTATATTTTCAGGACGGCAAGTAGCATAGATACGGTGAAGGCCAAGATTGTCGAAACCAAACTCCAGCAAAGCAAAGGCAGCTTCCGACGCATAGCCCTGACGCCAATGCAACGCATTGTAGCAATACCCGATTTCACCTTGCCGATGACCCGATAGATGAATACCGCAGCCCCCGATCAGACCGCCGCCTTCCTTCAATTCAACCGCAAATTCATAGCCCGTGCGAGGAATTTCCCCCTGCATAACAATGGTACGATGAATAAAACCATAGGTTTCCTCCTCCGTATTTGGTCCCCAGATCATATGTTGCGTTACCCTCTCGTCTGAAGAATACTGATGGACTGCCCCTGCATCCTCCGGCACAAATTCCCTAATCAATAATCGCTTTGTCTCAAGTCGCATGTCAGAAACCTCCTTAAATGGACCTAGCTTAACAACCTACGAACCAATCAAAATAGCTTCGAACAATTTAGGTATAACCGCAAAAAAGAATATACCTGCCACAATTGCAAGCGCTATGAATAAGGCAGCGTAGATAAGCAGGGAACCCGCTTGAGACTTGGCCAGCTTTTGGCTATGGTCCCTTGGCTTATCATAGGTTTGAGGTACATACCTTCTTTTTGCGCGGTTCTGCTCCTGATAGGTTTGTTTCGGTGCCTCCAGCGCATCCAATAAAAATCTTGCCGCCTGTTTTTTGGCTTCAAGCTTCATATCGGCAGCGATCCAGACGGCCTCCGCCACTCTGAACTGAAAAAATCCAAAGCTCGGCAACGCCGAAACCTCAAAGGAGCCTCTTACCTCATAGCCGTGTCCAAGCTCCAGCGTTTTTGCCATGTCCGCCTGCACAATCAACTGCAGCTCCGTATTTTGATCATCTATTGATTTTATGTATTGGCAGCCTCCGTAAACCCTAGAGTTGACGGAAGTTATTCCGACTCTCAAAACAAACTCCTTTGCTTTGATCTCGGTATTAGCCGTTGTTTTGACAATCTGCAGAATTTCCTTATAGGCTTCAGCTATCGCCGCCGGTTTGTTTTGTGCCATTTGAACCATTTCCCCGCCTCCAGTTGTGACTTTTGAACGATCTATATACTTTTCGACACAATAATTCCTGATCCTCCCTTAAATGAGAAAAGGCAAAAAGAAAAGGCCGATTTCGGATAGTCCGAAACCAGCCTTGCAGGTATAAAAGCAGAACCTTTAGGATTGCGGCTCCGGTTGGGCAGCCGTATACGTCACCTTATACAGAATTTCGGTCGATTTTCCGTATTTGTTTGTTGCGACAAACTTAAGGACATTTTCGCCTTCTTTCAAGTTGACGCTGATGGAAGCATTGTACGATGATAGTTGCACATCATCCAAATACAATTTAACACTGGAATCATTGACATCCGACAACGTCCAGCTCACTGTAATTCTCTGCGACGAGGTTGTCTCCGGCGCATGGGTCAGCACGAAGGTTGGAGCAGGCGGATTAAAGGTAATGGTTTTGGTTACTTCCGTCGTTTTTCCCAGCTTATTGATGCTTTTCACCTTAATCGTGTTGACTCCGGGCACCAGGCTGAAGGACTTGCTGGTATAATAGCCGCTCTGTTTTTCATCATTTACGTATACCGACGGATATGAATCATTCGTATCTCTCACTGTCCAGCTTACCGTAACTGACTCTTTTTCGGTTGTTTCCGCCAAATCGCCAACGGTCAAAACCGAATTGCCGGCGTTGAACGTAATGGATTTTGTAACGGTTGTTGTTTTGCCAAAACTATTGGTTGCTTTGACAACGATTTGATTGGAGCCTTCTTTCAAATTAACCGTAACCGAATTTGTATAAGAGGACTGCTTCTCGTCATTTACATATACGGATGGATAAGAGTCGTTTTTGTCTTTTACTGTCCATCTTACGGTTACTGTTTCTTTATCCGTTGTTTCCGGAAGGCTTTCGACTGTCAATGCCGGACCGCCTGTCGAAAATACAACTTGTTTTTTCACCTCGACAGATTTCCCCGCCGAATTCTCAGCGCGCACAATAATGGTATTTGTTCCTTCCTCTAGCTCAATGGTGGCCGAGGACGAAGAGGACCACTGCTTCTCTCCATTAAGGTAGACGGTTAAATCGCTGCCGTTTGGATCTTTTGCAGTCCAGGACACTTTTAACGACTTATTATCCGTTTGCTCCGGAACGCCTTTTACTTCCAGCGTAGGGCCGCCTTTTTCATAAACAACCTTTTTGGTTACAGTCTCGGTTTTGCCTCCGGGTATGCGGGCAACAATCGTGAACGTATACGTTCCTTCCTGCTCCAGCACGACCGCCCAGCGGAATTGTCCTTGGACAACCTCGACTTGTTTGTTGTTTATGGTAACGCTGGCGCCTTTGTTCACGTCGCCTGTTACATAAACGGTTGGCGTGGACGTTTGTTCAGGCACGTCTACGTTTAATTCCAAAGAGGCTTGGCTATCGCCGGAGGCGCCTTTGAGCACACGGTAGATCAGAGCAGCCGCTTCGGCGCGGGTAACGGGAGCATTCGGCTTCAGTCGTCCGTCCTGATAACCGGTCATCAGTTTCTTTTCAATCGCGATTCCCATATAGGTTTGCAGATTGGGAGAAACGTCGCTGCCGTCATAGTAGTAATTCAAAATATCCGGATTTTGAAGATCATCCGGCTGATAATTCATCGTTTTGACCAGAGCGACGGCAACATCCTCGCGGGTTGCTTTGGCTGTTGGATCAAAAAAGGCATTGCCGCTTGGCGGGTAATAACCCGTCAAGAAATCTTTTGACGCTTCTATCGCAGGAAAAGACCAGCGGGACTTCGCTACATCGCGGAACGTTTGTTCATTATCCGTCGGAATATCCAGATAAAAGGCCAATGTGAGCAATTGGGCGAACTGCTCGCGCGTCACCGGCGCGGCAGGCTTAAATGTATTATCATCAAATCCTTTGACAACGCCTAGCTGAACAAGGCTATCAATTTCATCCTTTGCCCAATAGGTGCTGCCTACATCGCTGAATGACGGACTGTTGTCTGCGTAAGCCGCGACGGTTGGAATCATAAGCGCTAGCGCTAATGCCATGATTAAAATCTTAAATTTTGACTTCCCCATCTTGTCCCCTCCATTTTCTTCAATAGGGACTATTTTACTATAGTATTTTCCATTCGTCGATAAAAAAAGAGAGTTCTTCCATCCCCTAAAATCAGCTAGTTTCGTGAACTAGACTTTAAATCGATTTAGCATGGTTTTCAGCTCATCCGCGGTGCGTGTCAGCTGTTCCACGGAGCTGTTGATTTCCATAATGGAGGCAAGCTGCTCTTCCGACATAGCAGCAATCGTTTCAAAGCTTTGGGAAGAATTTTTGGCGATTTGCACACTATCCTTAATCTCGGATTCCACACGTTCCGTATTTGCGTTTAACCGGTCGGCTGCTGCGGCAATTCTGTCCATATGAACCGATACGTCCGTCGTTGTGGTCACAAGACTCTGGAATAAAACGCCGACCTCCCTCACTTGCTCCAGGCCAAGCGTAACTTCTCCGGTTCCTTTATCCATTTTGCCCACCGCTTGGGAGGTGTCGGCTTGTACCTGATGGATGAGATCGGCAATCTGATTGGCGGATTCCGTCGATTGCTCGGCAAGCTTGCGGATTTCATCCGCCACGACAGCAAATCCCTTCCCATGGACTCCTGCTCTGGCAGCCTCGATCGAAGCGTTGAGCGCCAAAATATTGGTTTGGGAAGCAATCGATGTAATCAGGGACGTAATGTCGCCGATTTCCTCCGAACGCACGCTTAACCGCTTAATGCCTGAAGCAGCTTCGTTAACCGTCTGCTGGATGGAATCCATCTGATTGGTCAAGCCGATGACGGCTTCATTGCCTGTTTTTGCTCCTTGGGAAGCCTCGGCGGCAATGCCGGAGGTTTGGTTGGATGTGTTCAAAATACCATAGACGCCCCCTCCGATTTCCCCAATCAAGCCCAAATTCCGCTCATACCCCGTCATCTGGCCTTGCAGCCCGGCATTTGCCTGCTGAATATTGGTTGTGGTTTGCTGAACCGTAGATGAGATTTGATCCACGTTGCCCAATAGATGAGACGATGAGCCGGCTACAACCTGTCCCTTATCCAAAATGGATATGATCAGCCCCTGCAGATTTTCAAGCATTCCGTTAAAGCTTCTCGAAAGCTCGCCGATTTCATCCTTGGTTTCAAATGCCAGCCTAGAGGACAAGTCTCCTTCGCTCGCGGAAAGCCCCTTTAGCTTTTCGTTCATGACGGAAAGCGGCTTTAACGTTTTGCGCATGACCGTATAAATGATTGCAGCGGAAACCAGAAGACAAACTATCGTGACCATAATTGAAAATCGCAGCAAGGCGTTGGCTTCGGCATAGGCTTCGCTCTTGGGAACCATGATTGCAATGCCCCAATCCATCATTCCTGATTTACCGTAAACGATCATATGATCCGATCCATCAATAACGGCTTCACCCAACCCCGTATCGCCATTGGTGCTTTCAGCTACGATTTTATTAATCGTTTCATTCCCGTAATCGGCCATATTTTTCTGCAGGGTATCTTCAGGATTCTGGCTGGCCACAACCGTGCCTTCCTTTGTATATACAATCGCATGGCCGCTTTGGCCCAATTTCACCTTGGAGATCAGATCAATCAAGTCTTGTATAGGCTGACCTCCGTTGCCGACGCCAACGATATTTCCTTGGTCGTCCCTTACAGGAGTAGCCGTAAGCACAATCGGCGTCCCCTCAACCCCGGGAGACTTCGAGCCTACCGGATCGATGGTGACGGTCTCGCCGTTGATCGCCCTTTGAAAATGAGGAAAATCCTTTACATTCGTTGTGGCTCCCGGCAAATAAAGCGTGCCGTCCGGGGCAATAAACGCAAATTCATCCGGATTTTCGGTAATGTCCGTCATTCGGTTGCTGTAAGCAAGAATTTTGGGAATGTCTCTGTTTCTCACGTCATCCGATTGGCTTAATGCCTGGTATTTGGCCTGGGTGCCCTGAATCCATATATCGATGTAATTTTGAACAACGGACAGCTGCTGCTCCGCCTGTTCCTTAAAGTTTTCCTCCAATGTCGTTTTGGCCCTATCGTAGCCAAGGAAAGACACACAGCTTAGCGATACGGTCATTAATAGAGTGGTAATCAGGCTGCTTTTGACGGTTAGTTTCATTGTAATCACTCTTTTTCTATCGAAAATTTTTGGAATACAAAAAAATCCAGTCCGAATAGACTGGATTTTGCGTGCACATAACCCTTCCTTATTCGGCGGCCCGGCTGTCATCGCGCGTAACGCATTAGACCCGCAGCTTTGCGTCCCCGCCTTTCGGCGAGTTTGCCTTTATCGAAAAGAATATCGGTTAAATGACACTTTTCTTTTATAGTTGTGCATTAATTATTTATCAAAATCCTTTTAAAACGACACATTCAGGAAAAAGGATGCGGAATCGCCAGCATTGGCGCGTCTTATATCGCCGCCATCTTAACCAGCATTTACGTTCGCACAGGGCCATCATAACACAGCCATTTCAGGGCTAACGACAGTGGTTGGCAAAAACAGGATGAATGACCCTGTTAAAAACAGGAATGAACCAAGCCCTAAGTCATACAACGGAATGGCGAGAGAGATGTCGCAGCTCGCGAATGAAATGCTGTTCATTATTTTTCGTATCGTCAGGGTGGAAGGCATGTCCGGATCGAGGCGCCCAGATTAACTGTTTGTGTTTGGCTTCCAACTCATTATAAAAGCTCTCCACTAAGCTTCCGTGCACCTGAAAGTCTTTGGCGCCATGAATGAAAGTAACAGGAAGATCTATTTTGTACCCATCGCCCATGATCTGGTGATTACTTAATTCCTCCACGAAACGCTGCGTATAGACCAGCTTAAATCCCCTGTAAAAGCTATTGATAATATCCTTAAACGAATAAGTCTCCGACCGCAGCATATTGATGAAAATCCCCCACATGCCAGGGTGCTTGATCGCTTCATCGGTGTAGATCAGAGTATTGAACCTTTGCTGCCAAATCCGCATAGTTGCCCATTGCTTAAAGCTTTCCGTAAACGGAGGTTCGCCTATTGCTTGAAGCTCGCGCAAAGCTTTTTGGTTCCCTCGTTTTGCCGCCTCTTGTTTCAGCCACTCCAACGAAAGCCTGTCGTTTTCAGTCCAGCTGACCAATTGCGAAAAACCCGTATACGAATAAAATTTGTGCGGCGAACGAACAGCCAGACTTAAACCGATCGTGGAGCCCCAGGAATGGCCTGCGAGGAAAATTTTAGTTTGCTTAAAGCGTTGGCGCAAATAGTCCGTTAACTCCTCCGCATCGGATATAAATTGCCCCACGGTTAAGGTCTCCCGGGGAATTGTTTTGGAGTAAGATTTCCCCGTCCCTCTCTGATCCCAAAACACAACGACAAAATGCTTCACTAATTCCCGGGTATTGGTCACAATCGTATAGTCTTGTCCCTTGGATGAAACCCCAGGCATGGGCATCGAGGGTCCTCCATGAAGGATTAACAGCACCGGTTTGCCAGGGTTCTCTCCCTGCAAAAGAATGCATTGCTCGACACCTCCAAGGACCAGCTTTTCTACCGAGCTAATTCCCGTCCGAGGTATGCAAAAATCGCGTTTGGCAAACCGCTTTATCATTGCTTCGCCCCCGACGCATTCACGAAATATTGGATATGGTTCGCAACATGCAGCTCAACGCCATCCGTCGTTTGCCCCTGCGACCGTAACAGAATGTAGTCCATAACCATCATAAACAACGGGTATTGATATTCCACCGCCAGCAGTTTGGGATCCATTGCCTTTAACTTGCCTGCTTCCGCCATTTTTGCAAACACGATAGCCAGACATTCCACTGTTTTTGCGACAATATCCCCACTGTAAATTTCTGCGGCCTTGGCATGCCGGAAAAGCTCGAGATAGACAATACGCCACATTTTCTGATGGATGGAGTCATCGATATGGCGTTTGAAGTTCAACCATCCTTGCTCCAAAAACGACTTTAAGTCCATCTCCATCGCAATCTGATCCACCTTCTCCATCGGGGGCAATATTTCCGAGCAGGATTGGCGAAAGTTCCAAAAGATCGTCTCGATCAGCTCATCCTTGTTTTTGAAATGTTTGTATAAGGAGCTTTCCTTGATCCCCACCTCTTTCGTAATGTCCCGGATCGAGACACCGCTGTATCCTCGCCTCGAAAATAGATCAATCGATGTCTCCATAATCTTTATTTTTGTCTGGTTCGTAATGGCATTGGCAGCCAAGTCTGCATACACCCGATTTCTCTCTATGCTCAACAGATAAAACCTCCCGCAAATAAGGCTAACGGCCGTTAGCTTGATTATAAGGATAACAGTCGTTAGCCGTCAAGTTTTAGAGGATTTGGCAAACTCCAAGTTTCTTCCTTTGCTATTGAACTGATTTAGGCGATAATAGGATAGAATCAATAACTTTGGAGGTCCCATGAAGAAATTAGGAAGAAATGACGCTTGCCACTGCGGCAGCGGATTGAAGTACAAAAAGTGTTGCTTAAGCAAGGACGAGGCTGGAAAAGTAGTTCCGATTACTTCCTCGCGGCCCCTTTCTTTAACAGATATGATTGACCAGCAACTCCAATGGCCAAACGAGCTGCATCAGCAGATCGCGCATCACTTTCTGCAAAATACGACCGGCTTATACTCGGATGAGCTCATTGGCAGCTTTATTAAAATCTGGAACGCATACGCCCATGAAAGCCGCCCTATCTCGCAAAAGCTGGGAACATTCCCTGCGGCGCTGGAATATTTGCTTTGCCAAAATTACGATTATCCTGCTACCCAAAGCGAGCTAGCCAAGAAATACGGAATTTCTGCCACAACGTTATCAAACAGAGCGGAACAGATTTACTTTTTCTTGGAGGATCATGCCGATATGCTCACTGTGCCCAACGGGCAGCAGCATTCGGCCGCCGACAATCCGGGCTCACGAGTTGCCATGGAACAGCAAATAGCCCGAATTCACGCCCTGCTTGACGAGCAGAATTTCGAAACGATAGAAGAGGCCAATGCTTTTTTACAAAAAAATATGCACAAAGCCCCTTCCGGCCGCAACAGCCAGAGCAAGGAAGAGCAAGCCTCCGACTTGATCTATTCGGCATGGGAAGAATCCGATCCGAAACGCCGGATTAAGCTGGCTCAGGATGCGCTGGCGCTTCACCCCGAAAGCGGAGATGCCTATAACATTTTAGCCGAATGCACATCAACGCCCAAGGAAGCCGCCTACTTCTACAGGCAAGGGATGAAGGTTGAGGAAAATCGTTTGGGCAAGGCCTTTTTCGAGGAGAACAAGGGATACTTCTGGGGGTACCTGCCGACAAGACCTTTTATGAGAGCAAAATTCGGACTTGCGCAGATCTGTGCGATGATGGACAATATGGCCGAAGCCATCCAGCATTACCGCGAGCTGCTGGAGTTGAATCCAAATGATAATCAAGGCGTACGAGAGCTGCTGCTGACCGCTTATCTGGAGACGGAGGACTGGAAATCCGCCAACCTTCTCTTTCAACAATACAGCGAGGATGAAAGCGCCGCTTATCACTATAGCCGGGTTCTCGTTGAATACAACTTAAATGGAAAAACTTCTCGTCTGACATCGCTGATTAAAACGGCGATTTCGCATAATCCGTTTGTCCCGGCGTATCTTCAAGGTACAAAAAGGATGCCTCGCAGCGTACCCAATGTTATTGGGTTTGGAGATGAAAGGGAAGCTATTGTTTACGTTTCCGGGAATCGTCACCTTTGGCTGGCCAAGGGCGAATTGTTGAATTTGCTTTCGAAATAGAATAGGACAAGGGGAGCTGATCCGTTACATGCGGCTCCCTGGTTTTTTGTACGCCTACAGCCGTTCTCCACACCTCTTCATAAAACCCATCAGACTCACCATGAGAATAATCGAGCCTACAAACAATGCTATGGCCATCAAAACAAATAACGCCGGAATAATGACTACCACCATACAGACGAGGCTCACAATTTGGATAACAAGAAAAAACGTCCATTTTTTACCCGCTTCCTCCGCAAGATCGCTTTGATCCGCTCTGAACGCCATCTCCCTAATCCCCATCAGCAAATGGTAAACAACGGCTAAAACCAATAGGATAGATACGATCCCAAACAACAGACTAAACAAATCGACATTGAGGTTGTCAGCCGGGACCTGATATCCGGTAAAACATCAAAGCCTTGAATTCTGAAACTGAACATGATAAACAAAAATCCCCAGAAAAACTTGTTAAAAGCACCTTGATTCATAAGCCCTCCTTATTTTTGTTTTTATTACAATTATACACAAAGAAGCATTTGCTGATGAGCAAATATCCGATTCGATATAGCTTTTACCTATAACCAGGTATGTTTTTTTCGTATTACCTCTATCTTTGGCCCCCATGCTACAATTTAAAAATTACAATTGCGACCAGACAAAATGAGGAGGTTCTTTGAATGACCGATAAATTCCAGATCGTAGGCAGCTTATTGCGTCCCAACGAGTTATTGAAATATAAAACCCAAATCGAACACCGCGATGATATCCATTACCCTTTTTATGAAAACTTTGAAGGCTATGAGCAATGTGAAGATAAAGCGATTCAACAAGTTGTTCAAAAGGAAATCCAGCAAAACTTGTCGGTTATTACCGATGGCGAATTTTCCAAATCGATGTGGCATCTGGATTTTGTATGGGGCTTTGAAGGCGTTGACCGTTACATCGCAGATCATGGATACTTTTTCCGCGATACCGACGGGAGCTCCAAATATGAAACGCGCAAAGACATCGGCTTGCGCATTACTGGCGAGCTAAGCGGCAAAAACCACCACTTTATCAGCATTTTCAAAAAGCTCAAGGAAACGGCTGGCGATCATGAAACAAAGCTTTGTGTACCGTCTCCTTCGCATATTTTTGGCGAGCTTTCCTGGTCGGACAATATCGGCGGCACAGCGGCTGTCTATAAGGATACAAGCGGGCTTAAACAAGGCCTGGTGAAGGCATACAAGGAATTCGTGGAGGAATTTGCCGCGGCCGGCGGAAAAATTCTGCAATTCGATGACTGCTTGTGGGAGCTCTTTGCCGATGATAACCCTAACTCCCCTTACACGGGCGAAAATATTAATCAAGAGGAAGTTCAAGCACTGGCTACCGAATTTATTGATATCAACAATACAATCATCGATTTTGGCCATAGTCTGGGGCTGAAAATGTGGACCCACAACTGCCGCGGCAACTATGATTCCCGCAACATGGGCGGCGGCTCCTACGCCAAAATCGCCAATCTGTTCCTGAAGCAGCTGAAATACGACCGCTTCTTCCTGGAATGGGACGATGAGCGCGCAGGTTCCATTGAAGCGCTGGAGGTTTTCAAGGATAAACCCGAAACCGAGATTGTATTGGGACTATTGTCCTCCAAAACCAATACGCTTGATGACGAGGAACGCGTATTCAAGCTGCTGGACGAAGCCTCCAAAATCATTGATAAGGACCGCCTGCTGCTGTCCCATCAATGCGGATTTGCTTCCTGCGACGGCGGCAACGAGTTAAGCGAAACGGAGCAATGGGCAAAAATCGGCCAAGGCCAAAAGATTGCCAAGCAGTATTGGGGCAACTGAGAACGGAGACCACACGCTTCTTGTGCGGCAAATAGCTAATGAAGAAGGATGCCCTGCTGGCTGCAATAAACAGCAGGGCATCCCTTTTTTTATTTCACCGCTTCATACCGGTTAATCTGATGTTGGGACCAGGCTTTGTGCAAACTTAAACAACTCTTCTTTCGGCATTTCATAGCCGTCTAATGTACCGCTTGAAACCGTATATTGAAGTTTATTACCGCCATGAGATAGTACAAATGTTAGCATCTTCATGCTTGGTTCATAAATCGCTTCCGTACCATCTCCCAAGTCTACAATTTCGATATCCCCATGCTGAAGACTGCCTACCGAGGTATAGCCCGTTGCCTCTGTAATGCCAACACTCAGATTGCTATAAATCGGATAACCTTTACCTGTATCCACTTCCTTCATATAGTTGTATCTGATCATGCCCGTTTCGAAATGAAATGACCAAGGCTTTATGATATATGGAAGACCTGCGTCTATTGCTTCTTGTGCCAATTGATTCAGATCGTTACGATCCACACCTTCAATCTGATAGTCGATCCCCCCCTCCTCAAACTGATAACCTGGAGGTATATACGCTGGAGTGCCGAAGTCTATATCAGCGGCCTGAGTTAAAGTCTGCATGTCTGTAAATGTTTCGTTCCGATTATGCAATACGCTATAGTCGCCATCCAATTGATAAGCTTCAGGCACTAAAAATAGGGCCGTCTCTCCAGGCTTCAGTGCCCTTTCGAAGTCCGCTTCAATAAAACGGTACTTTCGATTAATGGCTCTAAGCTGCTCGTCGATTTTTGTTCGCTCCAGTGAAGTTTCCTCGTATACGAGGACAGCTTCGCCATCGCGATCGTGAAGAATGTATTTAGAAACAAGCGCCGATACCTGAGTTCCCGCAAGGAATAATACACCTAAGCCTAATATAGCCATTACAATTGGTAGCGGCCTCAACCAAGCAGAAATTGTTTTTTTGCTTCTACCTTCCCGCAATGCCCGGACATAGCCGTACTGAATATTGGGCGTTGGGATATTTTCTGCCTTCCAGGCCGCCTCGAATTGATCATATGTACGAAATGCCGTGTTTTTCATGCTCATGTCCTCCTTTCTCCAATTCAATCCAGTTTTTCACTTTGCTCTTGGCGCGTTGAAACTTCTTGCGGACGGTTGCGGGCGAAGCATGAAGGATCTCCCCGATTTCATCATAGGACTTGTCTTCGATAATGCGCAGCACCATTACAGAACGATCCGCTACGGACAGCTTGGCCAACAGTTCATTAATTGCCATGGATTCCTCCACTTGAGCATAGGAAGCCTTCTGAGAAAACTCCACATCCCGTTCTTGCCCAAAGGGCAGGAAGCTCAAGAGCTTTCGCCGTCTTAACATATTGATGCAATGATTGTGGGCAATGCGGTACAGCCAAGCCGATTCGGTCCGTATTTCTCTTTCATTGTGAATATGATTCATCGCCTTCAAAAAGATATCCTGAGTCGCATCCTCGGCGTCTTGTCTTTGCCGCAGCATATGAAAGCAATAAATAAAAATCGGCTTGTGGTACCGGATCATAAGCTCGTTCAAGTAGAGGGCGCTTCTTTCAAGCTCCACGTTTGTCACCTCCAACAGTTCAGTTATAGGGTAAGACATTTGGACGGGTTAAAGTGTGACCAAAGATGGAAACTTTTTTCGATTAACTTCTCCTTTGCATCAACAATAACAATGGCCGAGAGCGGACCGCCGCATCGGAAATAGCGGCGGCCAACTCCCGGCCTTTTTTTCACGCCTATTTTGCCAGCCTATTGATCTGTAATGGCAGTGCCCTTTCGGTTGAAGAAGTTTTGTGTATAATACATATTCATCGCCCTATCCATTGCATGCATCGCTTTCCCGCTGTTAAAAGCAACTCCGACGCCTAACCGCTCCCAGGAACCCAGAATGTTTTTGCGGTGGCCTTCGGAATTCATCCATGCCTCATGGGCGTAGATGTTGTTACGCTGATTGGCGGCGATATTTTCACCCAAGCTGTCATAAGCTATGCCTGCGTCAACAAATCGGCCATCCGGCTCCTGGCCCTGTAGGCTGCGATGGTCAAAATAGGTTTGATCCCTCATATCCTCACTATGCTTCTCCGCCACCAGGGCGGCTTCTTCGTCCCATTGCAAGGCTGGTAGGCCATATCGGGCGCGTGTCGCATTAACAAGATCGAGCGATTGCAGCGCAAAAGCTTTTTTGAGCGCCGCCGTTTCAGGAACAAACACATCCTGTACGCTATCTTCTACGGGCTTTGCGATCATCTGCAGCGAGGTCACCGTATTATTATTATATTTGTCCAAAAACAGCGTAACGTAGCTGCCGTCTTGCTCGTAGATTTTGGCATTATTTACGCTTAAACTATACTCCGTCTTATAAATGCTGCTTGCGCCTGTGCCATACCGCTTCGCCACATCATCCAATCCGGAGCCAAGCTTGATTCCTCTTGCCGACGACCAGTTGTCCGAAGTTGTGTAGAAGCCGACGATTTGGCCAGACTGGACGCCAACTTGTACATAATTCGCATAATCCTGATTGTAAATATACCATTGGAATCCAAATCCGCTGTCATCCTTTCGAGCAGGCTGCCCCAGCTTCGCCAGCAGCGTCTGTTCGGTATCGCCAATAATCAATCCCCGTATTTGAAATTCAGCCTCTGCGGCCTTGACGGCAATATCCGCCTTGGACAGCTTGAATCCGCGTTCCTTCATATTCTGAATTAGCGTAATCGCCTCCGCACGGGTAAGCGGGTCTTTCACAGCGAAACCCTCGACCGTCGGTGAGGTTTTGCCTCCCGCAATACTTAAGTCCAGCACATATTGCACCGCATCCTCTGTCTGCTCAAAGCTGAAGCCCTGGGTCCCGGCCAGCAGGCGAGCAACCTGTCCGCGATTAAAGCCCTTTGTGTCATTTTCCCGCAGCAGAGACCAGTTGTTTTGCGCCGCTGTCTGGAAATACGGTGTGTGCCAAGTGGCTCCGTTTTGTGCCGTATCGATTACGATATCCGGAAATGCGCCTAACATCATTTTCAAAAATTCCGGTTCGCTTACGCTCTTGTTGGGACGGAATGTTGCATCAGGATAGCCGCCGACTATTTTTTGATCCACTGCCCATTGAATCGTCAGTTTCGCCCAATGCGTTCCAATATCGGTAAAGCCGGAGACCGTATTAGAAGATGTACTGCCTTGTCCACTGGATTGTGTTCCGCCATTTCCGCCTGAATCCGCAACCGGCGCAGCAGCGTTGCCCTTGGCATAAGTTTGCTTATAGTCCATCGCGGCCAGTTCGCTCATCTGCATGCCTTTGTCGATAGCAATCGCTTGTATCTTGACGGATTTGCCCACGGTAAACGGCGTTGTGTATTCTTGAGTATCATAATTGGAAAGGTTAGACATCGGGTCGCCGCCATTAAGCGTATAATAGATGACTGCATTCGCCGTGCCGGTCGACAAGGTTACGGTGGAAGGTTTCCCGTCTCCCTGGGATGCAACCTTGATTATGACGGGTTGGACCTGCGGCAGCGGATTAGACAGAAAACCCAGCTTTCGGGATGAGCTATCCTGTACAAGCGCCGTTCCTTCGAGGAATCGCCTGCTATCTGAAAAAACCATTCCCGTCACTTCATTCCCCTGCACATCAATATATCCCCGCATTCCATCCTTAGCGACTTCGACGAATCCGTTATAGAAATCGCCGGCATCATTATAAATCGGCGGAATGACCTCTTGCCCGCTGGCATTTACAAAACCGTACTTGCCGTCTTTCTCCACACGCCCCATACCTTCGCTAAACGGCCAAACGTACGTATACTTCAGCGGAGTCACTTCTACGCCTTGGGTATTCACATATCCCCAGAGGCCCCCACTATAATCAAATGCGTTCCCTGTTCCGCCGTTCGAAACAGGCGCGAGACCTTCGGTAAACCCTCTAAAGCTATCGTACAAATCGCCACCGACATGGTCATACTTCAGCGGTACAATTTCTTTTCCTGTTGTATCAATAAAGCCGAATTTGCCTCCATGATAATAATTTCCCGCACCGGTGCCTCCTTTGGACACGCGCGCGTAACCGCGGTCAAATTCCTCCGCAAAGTCGTACTGTAAAGGAACGACTTCCTTCCCCGCTTCATTGACATAGCCAAACTTTTTATTCGTGAGCACGACATAATCCTTATTGTCTTCATTTCCGAAATATTGGCTGTCCGAGGCCTTTGGGATATAGTTTTCACCGTTTGACACAAGAGCCAGGCCATTGCGGAAGTTGGTGCTTACTTCATCGTATTTCAGCGGCACGACCTCTTTGCCTGTGCGGTCAATATAGCCGGATTTTCCGTTTAGCATGACATAGGACAAGCCTTGATCGAAAAACCAGGCTTCATCGTATTTTGGAGCAATGACCATTGTCCCGAACGTATCAATATAGCCATATTTATTATCGACTGATATTTTGGCAAGCCCCTCGGAAAAATCGTTATAGGAGAAAGCGCCTTTCGGACGCGCATATACCAGTTTGCCCGACTTGTTGATAAACCCGATTTCCTTGTCTGTATACACTAAGCCGTAGCCGTCCGAAAACGCGTAGGCATGATTAAAAATCAGATCGGTCAGTTTCTTGCCCGTGGCATCGAGATAGCCATATTTGTTGTCCTTTTTAACAAGGATGGCACCATCGCTGGGAGGACTGATTTCGTCATAGATCGGAGCAGCAATAACCCCTTGCCTCCCGACTAACCCGGCTTTGCCGTCGACCCACACATTATCGGACTTGCCCAGCACTCGAACGACGGCGTACCCGTCGCCGACCACAATCGCGTCATCGTAGATCAAATCGGTTAATTCCTTGCCTTCCCGGTTAATAATGCCGAATTTGGCGGTCGAACCATTTCGCATGCCTACGACAGCCATCCCATCTTTGAAATTATGGGCAAAGTCATATTTGAATGGCGCAATCGGATTCCCATCCCTATCAATATATCCCGCTTTGCCGTCCTTCTTGACTGATGCCAGACCATCCACAAAAGGCGCCCCCGAATCATACTGGGGTGCGATTTGATACGAAATCGCCTCTGCCCGAACGATGCCTGGCATAATACCTCCCATCATCGCTGCTATTGTTAATGCCGTTATCCACTTCCGAATCAACACAAAGCCACCCGCTTTTCATTTTTTTCGTTGCTGCAAGACCACCTGGAAACCGTCCCTTTTGCCAAAATAATGACCTTGAAGCATGATGGCCTGGTGAGGGGGGGCTTAAATAGTCCATTGCTGCTTTCATCCTTCTGCAGAACTATTTCTATCTTCCTATTCTATCAAATTTTGGCGATATAATCACTTTTTGAGCATGTCAAAAGTCCGGCCCCATTTTTCGCAATTATGGCGCCTGTCCAGTTTATATCACTCTGTAAATTATGATATAATGACGTCGTTATTTGTGAAAAGTGGAACGATATTTTGAAAATAGGATGATCAATATGGAGACATTTATAGACAAAATTGATATCAAACGATCCATCATTATGATTCTCGGAAATGTTTTTTTGGGCATGGGAATCAGTATTTTCAAGTTATCCGGCATGGGGAACGATCCATTCAGCGGCATGGTCATGGCCCTTGCGGAGGTTAGCGGAATCGTTTATGCAAACTTTCTCATTTTGCTTAACTTAATCTTGTTTGTTTTGCAGTTTATGATGGGACGGCGATTGATCGGAGCCGGAACTGTCGTAAACGCAATTTTTCTGGGTTACATAGTAACTTTCTTCCATAATACCTTTGTACATCTATTCGGCGAACCTCAGCTGTTTGGACAGCGGTTAATCGTTGTGGTGATTGGCGTAGTCGTATGCAGCTTCGGGGTATCCTTGTACCAGACATCCGCTGTAGGGGTTGCTCCCTATGACAGCCTGTCCCTGATTATGAAATCCAAGCTGCCCAAAATCTCTTATTTTTGGCACCGCATGTTTACCGATGCGCTTTGCGCATTGATTTGCTTCCTCGCAGGAGGCATCGTTGGACTTGGAACTCTGGTTTGCGCGCTCGCTTTAGGACCTATCATTCAATTCTTTGATGTTCATTTTACCAAAAAGCTTCTGGCAAAGGGGCCAAAAGGTAAAGACGATCCCATCTTGACGTCATAGTGGCAGCTTATGCAATGCTTATAGTTGTAACGGCATCCACAAGTTGGCGTTACGTCACTCAGTGAAAAAAAAAGGGCGTCCAACAAATCAGATTGGCTGACTTGTTGGACGCCCTAATTATGAATGCGACCTATTCAAGTCGCTTTTTGATGTTAGCGGTCTAACTTTGGAATTGATTGGGACTTGTATTAATCAAAACGGAAAGCATTTTTTCACCTTTCTCCATAAGGGAATTACATTGGATACATTTCGGCTGGTCTGAAAAAACGAAATTTTCTCTCATCCAACCGTTGCACTTTTCATTAGAGCATGACCAAACCGTCGTTTTTTCCTGTGGAAGATCCTCAATTAGTCGTTTCCGAGAATAGTACAAGCAGCAACCCTCTTTCTCTTCATGGAATAAATGGCGAAAAAAAGGCCCCTATGCAAGGCATGGGGCTTTGAAGCAAAATTACAGTTTTACAACATTTTCAGCTTGTGCGCCGCGGTTGCCTTGAACCACGTTAAATTCAACGCGTTGACCTTCGTCCAACGATTTAAAGCCGTCGCCAACGATTGCGCTAAAGTGCACAAATACGTCATCTCCGCCTTCAACCTCGATAAATCCAAATCCTTTTTCTGCATTAAACCATTTTACTGTTCCTGTTTGCATCATTCACTACCCCTTTTTTTCATTTATACATGACCCTTTTGATTCATAAAAAAATCACATATTGTACAAGGTTATTCATTTAAAATAATAACCCTCTACAATATGTGATTTCAGGTCAGAATTTTCTATAAATTTAATTATAACACTTCCAGCCCATATTTACAACTCCAATATCTGCTGTTCATCAATTGAAATTTCCCATCTCTGTTTCCCTTAAGATCGCTAAACAGTGGATAGGGGTAGTTCTTACCGAAGCTGACGGTATCGGACACTACCCCGCTTCTTTAATTCCACCCATTTAGCTACTTATTATTTTGAGCATTTATTTTAACTTTATAACTAATTACTCCAACCGCGTGATAGAAGTTATATCAATAGTTCCAATCGCTCGTTGTTGAGGAAACAACCGATGGCGTTATTCTAAACGTATAGGTGCCGTCGCCTAGCTGTCCAAACTCGTTTTTTCCCCAGGCAATGACGGTATTATCTGTTTTAACAGCAAAAGCATGCTGCGAGAGGATGCTCATCTTTTTAACATCCGTCGCTATTTGTTTAGGTGAAGAAATCTGAATGACAGGCGCCACTGTTCCCGTGAGACCAAGACGCTGCAATACATCTGCGCCTGCCGTTCCTATGCCAAGTTGTCCGGAATTATTGTTACCCCAAGCCCAAAGGGTCCCATTCTCTTTCAATCCGAAGGAGCTATATCCCCCCGCCCCTACAGCCACAAAAGATTGGTGCGAAGGCATTTTTGTAGGAACCAGCCGTCTGGTTTTCGTTCCATCACCCAACTGCCCCTGACTATTATCTCCCCAAGCCCACACAGTGCCATCCGCTTTTAGTGCCAGATTATGCCCTATGCCGGCATTGACCTTAACAACATTGGTCAATCCCGTTACTTGCTTCGGACTCGAAACATTAAAATTCATACCTACTTTTCCGTCTCCAAGCTGACCGAAGACATTGCTGCCCCATACCCATACCGTTCCATCATTCTTTACGGCTACAGAGTGGTAATTGCCGCTGGTTATTGAAGCCACGTTGCCAAGGTTAGGAATTTGCTGCGGTGTCGTATACGACGTATTATTCCCTAATCCCAGTTCTCCGGAGCCATTCCCGCCGAAGCTCCATACGGTTCCGTCTGATTTGAGAGCCATTGAGTGGCCATTGCTTGATGTAATGGCTATGATTTGACTTAAACCACTCACTTTTACAGGGGATAATCGTTTTGTTTTTGTACCATCGCCTAATTGCCCCGAGCTATTAATGCCCCAAGACCACACAGTCCCGTCGGACTTTAAGGCCAGGGAGAATTTAACGCCCGAGCTTACTGCCACAACGTCTGTTAACCCGTTGATGACCCGCGGTACAGGTGTCGAAGTGCTGTTGCCCAAACCTAGCTGTCCCATGCCGTTATCCCCGAAGCTAAGGACTTTCCCTTCAGAGGTTAGTAGCAAACTCTGACCGCCGCCCACGCCTTGGTCTGTAAATACTTTCTCCACTGAAGCGCTGATGTTGCCGGACGCCAGTACAATTGAGAGTAAAAGCGCACCCATTACTGATACTAATTTTCCTGTTTTTATCATGTCTATCCCTCCCACAAAAAGAATACCACGATAATGTATGGAATAATATAGAATAAAAGAACTAATATTATTGTAATTCTCATTCCACTTGCATTCAAAATAAATGCAACAGCCATGGCCGGTTGAAGTGAAAGATTTCCTTCAGCCCTAAGACGGCTTGCTCAGTCTAATGGATTCGATAAGCCTCAATAAAGCGCTGGAATGCCTGACATTTTTCCGGTAAACAAACCGCACCTCCAATATGCGATACTCCTCCGGCAGCGTGTGAGAAAGAATTTTACCGTCTTCCTCCATTTTGGCAACCGATGATCGTGGCAGCAGTGAGACGCCAAGACCTGCGGAGACACCATCCAGAATAACGGCCAATGTGCCAAACTCCATGATTTGATAGTCCGTACTGCCCGCTCCTCTCAAAAAAGTCTCCGCCCTTTCCCGATGCGTACAGCCCACATCAAAAAACAACATCGGTTGCGCAAGCAGCTCCTGCATAGCGCTCCTGCCCGGCTCCGATATCAGCACCAATTCCTCTTGAAAAACATCTATTTGTTCCAATTCGGGAGCATCTGTCTCCCCATATACAAATGCTCCATCAAGTCATCATTCAATACCTTCTGAACGAGGACATGGGAACCGCCGATTTGAAGCGATACGTGTACATTCCGGTACCGAAGCCGATATTCGCCCAAAAGGGACGTCAAATGAATAGCCGCAGTTGTTTCAATGGAACCCAGCCGAAGAGGTCCGGATGGCTGCTCGGAATATTGCGTTGTTTGGGCAGCTTCGTTTAACAACTCCATTATTTTATCCGTATAGCTCAATAAATTCTCACCTGCCAAGGTTAACGCCATTCCTCGATTGGACCGGCGGAAAAGAGGGACCCCTAGCTCAGACTCCAGATGCTGAATGCGGGCGGTCACGTTAGACTGTACATAATTCAACGATTGGGCTGCCTTGGTGATGCTGCCCTCGCGAGCTACAGCCTGAAATATTCTCAAATCTCCGCTTTCCATTCTGTGTCCCCCTTTACTATGATTTTTTGTGATACTCGCCATCAGTTTTGTTCATTTTACTGTAGGATTCCCCCTCTGTACAATTCAAGTTAGGTTTGCAACAAAGAGGTATTGGAGGAGGAGCTGGAATGAAAGCAATCGTGCACACTGGAGAAAATGGCCTCGAAGGCCTGGTATATAGAGACGTTTTTGACAAACAGCCTGGGTTGGGAGAGGTAAAAGTAAGGCTACGCTCCGCGGGCTTGAATCATCGGGACCTGTTTCTTATGGCGGATCGAACAAATGGCGATGCACCGTTCATCCTGGGCTCAGACGGCACATTCGCAGAGTCCATCATTATCCCCGCCCAAAATGCCGTCGCCAAGAGCGCAAGTGAGCGTCACCTCTCGAAGTGCGGCAAAAAGGCAAACCGCCTTGTTGCATGGAGCCCATCATGCTTTTGACAGCCATGGCGATTGGGCGGAAAGCATGGGCGGTGCAAAGGCGGAGCTCATTCTGGATAGTATTGGACCGGCCACCTTTCCTCATTACTTTGACGTTATTAAGCCGGGCGGCCGTATCGTTACCTTCGGGGCAAGCTCCGGTGATCAAATGGAACTGGCTATGCGAGCCGTATTTTTCCCGCAAATCAGTATCATCGGCACCTCGATGGGAAGCCGCGAAGAGTTTTTGGCCATGCTGCAGTTTATTGAACTTCATGAGATAAGACCTATCATAGACCGAGTATATTCTCTGGAGGAAACCCCTCTTGCCTTTCAACGCATGCAAAATGGGGAGCAATACGGGAATATTGGGATAACAATGGATTGAGGATGTAATTCCATGAGATCAGCGTATACTTCTAACAAAAGAGGATGCCCCTCTAGTCAGCTATGACTTTTGGGACACCCTCTCCCCTACAAACTAATTACTTTTTTAAATATGTTCACGAATGAATTGAATGATACGATTTGAATACTCATCCCAATGATAATCCTTATTTTCGATAATGATTTTTGGGATTTCCCATGAGTCTATAATCGGCCTTACAAAAGACTGACTACCTCCCCATAACATTCCGGCTTCCTTAAAGTCATCATCTGTATGCATAGAAACGGGACCCCACTCATTCCCACGAACACCGCAAATAAAACGCCATTGTCCTTCAACATCAACTTGATAAAAATAAATCAATACCGGCACTAATGGTTCCAGTATGCTCATTAAACTCCTTGTTAAGTAGCGCAGCTTATCATGATTCATCCCCATATGGTGCGCACAATTTATGGTGTCTTGAAACATTACACTTTCAATTATGGTAACGTCATGGATGCTGTTAATCCGTTCACGAACAAAATCCCGATATTGGGATTCAAGTAAACGAATGAATAAATCAGCCTGTTCATCATCTTCAAACGAACTAAACTTGTGGTCATGTATGAAGAGAGGGTGGTTTTCCTCAAGCTCCAAAATACATCTATTCATGATATTCCAAGAAGTTAGTTTGTTTGAAATCATTGTTGCACAAGTCGTTTTCCCTGACCCCGGCATTCCGTCGATAATAACAAGTCGATTCCTTTTGATCCCCATAGGTCACTCTCCTGATCCTCTACGTATTTTTCATGCAAATACTCGAATGAGATGGAGGAAGAGAATCGCAAATAGCCCAAGAAGTGGGGAAAAATGTCCGCTTACCTCTTAGGCGCATGCTTATTAATGGGCATAGCAGTCCCCTTGCCACAAATGTGGGCATAAAAAAGCCTCCATCTCATTAGTTGATAAAAAACGCCAAATCAAATAAACCCTGTTATCAGGATTTAAAAAATAAGCGTCTTACTTCCTCAACTTAATGAAACGAAGTCCTGGTGACATACATAAGCCTCTTTTCAAATGAATGTATACTGCAAAATTAAGTGTATCCAAAAAGCCAACCATTATCAATAGCTTCTAGAAATAGAAAAACAGTTAAATCCAAACCCTTAACTGCCTTCGACCATTGCTCATCAGCTTAAAAGAAATAATGTATAACAAGGCCTCTGTCTCTATACTCTTTTTCAACTTCAGATCGTTCACCGCCGTTTCTGATATTGCGGAGTGAACAGGTTTCGCAGGATAAACAGCCGATCAGCCATGTATCTATATATATTGCATCGATTGCTGCTCTTGAAGATAGTGCGTACTCCGCTATTTCCGAAAGAATTTGAGCGTCAAAAACATTCGATTTGATCTCAAAAGAATCATCGCCATTAAACACCCAATTTTGCTTGCTATGATCATGCTCATAGCCGCATTCTTCACACTTCATGTTCTCCTCCTAACTTAGCAGATCTGCGATCGCCATCTTGCTGAGTTATTTAAAACGTTTCAATATGCACGCCCAGACGGTGTTGCCTGGATTTGAACCTCTCCCTAATTATAAAAGCTATTCAACAACTATAATGGATTATCCTTTTTCTAATACCATATAAGAAGCTCATAACCATCCAAGACTCCTTCCGTTTATTAAACGCTTGAAGGGACGCTCCAAAGTCATAAAACATGACTTTGAAACGCCCCCGCTTGTTGAGAAGTTATTCAACATACGCCTTGCTTCGCTTTTACAGCTCAGATACCTTCCTAAAGTCAGGCCTGAACAGCATATTACATATTTTCACCTGTTCAGTTCTGCGATCGACGCTGGAAACTTTGCCGGCTTTAAGGTTCAACTCCCCATACCAGTGTGCCCCCATTATAAAGAGTCACCTTGTTCCAATTCTGATAAGAGGTTTTGGTTGGATCGTAGGAATAATCATTCGTTTCGTCAAAATTGCTCCAGTCCGTTTTATACATGCGGAGCTGGATATCCCCGGATTGTCCACCTGCCTGAATCGCACCGGCTCCGGATGTAAAGCTGAGCTCGACATACGTGTCGGTGAATGTGCGCTGGATGTTTGCACCGCCGACCTGAGCCCAGTCAATAGCCGAGTCCATAGCTGCGGAGCCTTCCTTTGAGAAATAGTAGCGGATTTTCAGATCACTCAGATTTACAGCTGTACTGCCGTTGTTTTTGATATTAAAATACGGCTTGATCTGATTGTCTGTCGCATTTGTATCTCCCACACGGTATTGCAAGACCAGATCGCCGGTTGGTATAACTACGCTTTGCGGAGTGGCGGAAGCAGCAACCGAATTGGCGCTTTCCCCGACGGCGTTTACAGCACTCACCACATAATGATAGGTTGTACCGTTGGTCAACCCCGTATTTGTGTAGGAAGTGCCGCTCACATTAGCGGCAACGGTGGTGAAGGGGCCCGATGCGCTCAGCGAGCGCTTTACGTTATAGCTAGCTGCACCTGCGGAGGCTGCCCAGGACAAGCCAATCTGTGCATCGCCTGGTGTAGCAGTTAATGCTGTAGGTGCGGCAGGAGCAGTAGCCACGGCTACCGGGACAGCGCTTGCTGCAGCCGAATTTGCTCCTTCTCCCGCAGCATTCACGGCGCTAACCACATAATAGTAAGTCGTCCCGTTGATCAGACCTGTATTGGTGTACGATGTGCCAATCACGTTGGGGGCAATAGTTGTAAAAGGCCCTGACGCACTCAGCGACCGCTTCACATTATAGCTCGTAGCTCCTGCGGGAGCTGTCCAGCTTAGCGATATCGCTGCATTGCCCGCTGTTGCAGTCAATGCCGTCGGAGCTGCCGGAACAGTAATGCCGCCACCATTGGCCGGCAGAACAGGGAATGAATTTTGGACCAGCATAACAAATTGATCATGGAACCAGTGGCCAGATACCGGGGCGTTAGGAAGCGCGCCCGTCAATACCCCATCACGAGTTGTAAATGTTGGATCACACATCCGGTCGAAGCCCTTGCCTTCATTATTTGGAATCTCCGAGCTTGAACCATCGGATTCACCCGGAGGCTTGACCCACACATAGGCATCCAGATGGGCTGGCCCCGGGGCTGCCTTAGGCGCTTCACCTATGCCTGATCCACTGCTATTGCACCAGTTCCCCCTGTGGTCCCGTCGATCGATACGCCCGGAATTCACGTAGCTGTTAATATCGCTGCCAGTAGCCAATGTCGGACGGTTGACACCACCCCAGCCATTCCGGCTAGTATCAATCAGAAAGCCTACACTAGTCGGCCAGCCGGCTTGCACAAAATCATTATACAATGCAGCCGTGAAGTCAACTTCTCCAAAATACGGATTCCACTCATAGAACTTGGACGACCTGATTGGCTGACCCCCGATGTTCAAATTGGGATTAAGCAGATTGGGTTCAATGAGCGGCGTGGTGTTGGCCGTGTTCGTAATGAAGCCGTCTACGCTATTGAAACCGGCGACCGTTCCCTGAACAACGCTCGTATAAAGGGAGATTGCGCCTGTCCGGTTGTTATCCCATCCAAGCCAGCCGGAGTGGCCGATATCGACGTAGTTATACACATTCGGAATGGCATGCAGCTTGTCCAATGCATATTTTACGCCAGCTTCGTAAATGCCTGTCGAACTGGCTTGGGCACATGCCGGTGTATTAAGATTAGTCACCAAGTTAGGCAGGCTATCGGGTTCAATGACGGCCACAATGCGAATATCCTGGTATTTTGGCTTGGCAAAAATGCCTGCGATAACATCAATATAGTCCGTTTTGTATGTTTGCAATGCAGCCTGTGTCAGCGGCAGTTCACCGTTGGAAGCCAGCGCATGGCAATCCCGTCCAGGCAGATTGTAAATGACGAATGTAGCGGTGATCGGAGTACCCGCTATTTTTTGATCCAGAACGGCGTCCAGATGCTCCTCGATGCTTTTGCGCCCAGTGTTGTCCGCCCCACCGTAAATTGCTGCAATCCGATCAATCCAGACGGCTGTTGGATAAGATTTGACTGTCTCCATCATTGCTTTTAGCGACGCATCATTGGTGAGTGCGATAGATGAATCGACAAGAGCGGAATAATCTTCGTTCAAATACGCGGTGGCCCCGATAAACGGATTATCCTGATGCGCTTCCGCAGCATGGGAAGTGCCGGGCCCTATACCGGTAAAAATCCCGCTCGCAAGCACCGTCGCTGCAAGCATTTGCTTTAAGCCTTTACGGAGAGCCTTACCAACTTTGGTTTTGGTTTTCAGATTCGTCTTCATAAATCCACCTTTCCTTTGGTTAGATTTTTTTGATACTCAAAATAAATCCTCTGTGTCGGCATCATGTGTATGCGCCCTAGAGAACGTAAGAATGAGCTGTGAATGTTCACCTCCGGGCCGAATGAATGCGCTTGCAGAGTAAACCGAACAAACAACGTATAAAACTTCAAACACAAAAGAATTGGGTGACTGAATATGTGAATCGATGAATTTCCTTGGTGAGGGGTACAGCTTGTGGGTGAACTGAGGGCGATCATCAGTGTAAAACTTGAGGAGTTACGTTTGTCCTTTTCAGGAAAGCGCTTACTTTTTGAAGGATTAAAAATGGCTTACCCTCGATATAGACTTCACATCGCGTGTTCACCTCCTTACGAGTTCATTATACTCCACGAATCGCGCACTGTAAATTGGATTATTTAAAATTATTTATATGTAATCCCATAATTAAGGTGGTAAACTAATTTCTGTTCTCGTCATAGCCATTTTTCGTTTGGGTTTATCTCAAATATTACCTCATTAACTTTTCTAACTTCACTAATACTTTAACAGTATAATCAAACGAGTTTATTTTAGTATTTTATTTACATGTTTCTTTTAAATCAATTAGTGACCTTTAAAGCGGTCTCATTGGTACTAAATGAAGTCGAGGAAATTTGAACCCCTACCGCTAAACCGTTGGCTGCGAGGAGGTCCGGGAAGGAGAGTCGTCTGCACGCCAGCCGGCTTATTGGAAAAACCGCGATTCGCGAACAGTGCGCCGCACGCATGAAACCACTCGTCCTCCACTCCGACAATGGCTGAATGCTGGGAAAGTGACCTCTCCTTTCGCAAAAAAGCGGCCTCGCAAGGCTCGCAAGGTCGCTTTTTTGCGGGTACATTTGTATAGCCGATTCTGATGGTACAGGGTTGCCTCGTGACACATGCCTATCTGGCGCGCCCTTCTCCACTCACATTATTAAAAAATGTGAACGCATAAATCGCGCAAATTCCGACAATGACATAAATGATCCGAGACAAAACAGCGTCTTGACCTCCGAATATGGAAGCCACTAAGTCAAACTTGAAGAGCCCAACTAACAACCAATTGATTCCACCTACAATCAACAAAGCAAGCGCAATACTATTGAGTGTTTTCATATAACATGCATTGTCTCCTTATAGTGAACTTGTTCCATTACAATGTTCCCACAAAAAAATAAATATCATGCATGCTCGGCCATTTTATTTTTAAAAAATAAAAATCACTCTTAGAGGCGTCTCTCTTTGACGATATTCGTTGAGGCAAAGGGTTGTAACCCTCACGACGCGATTCTTGCCACTACTTCGGTCGGGTCGAAACAACAATCCCAGAACGCAAAAAAGCGACCTTACGAGGTCGCTTTTCTGATGGTACATATGGAGGCGAGGGGATTTGAACCCCTGTCCGAAGATCACGCCACGCGGCTTTCTACGGGTGTAGCTGCAGTTTTGATGTCACCTGAGGAGGCCCCCTGCAACGCGGTTCTTCTCAGGTCAGCCTGATTGTCTTCTTCAGCACACCCCAGGCGGAGATGTGACAGCGTATCCCACTAAAGTTGGGCCCTCATCCCGGTACATGGGCGATACAGAGCGAGAGCACGCGAACAGGTTATTAAGCTGCTACAGCGTAGTTTGTTTGTTGTTTGCCATTTAATAGGCTTTAGCGTTGATGAAGCAGACGACTCCCTGCTACCCGCTGGCTCGCGCTCGTCCAATCCCCGTCGAATCCATAAACGCCCCCGAATTGGCATAAACGTCCTGGATCAACGTTTAGCAGGCCTTACGGGACATTAAGGATTAAGGCTAGATCGTAACGCGCTAGCTCAATCAAATAATCGCTTAAATAAATCACTTAAACTTTTCTTGCCCAGCGAAAGATGCATAGGTATGGATTGCAATCCATGAAAGTTCATGAAGTCCATGTAGGATGATGCAGTCAGTGCAAGTTCATGTAGATTCGTGCAGTTAATGCAATCAACTTACAGTCACTTCAACCTGGCACCATCAACCGTTCGCCGTACTGATAGTATACCACGTTCATGTTCCAAATGCCCGCAGAGGTTGCTGGGAATGTTGGTTCAATCTGCCGACACCGTTGCATGAATGTTATTCATTGCTCTGACTTTACGCAGCTGTCACTGAATAACATTCGCATGAGCACTTCAAAAGGAAATCGTGGCTACCTAGCCACCTTCTGCTTCTCGCGAAGTGCGCGCTGGATATCGCGCTGTGCGTCGCGTTTGGCAGCCGTGTCGCGCTTGTCGTACTGCTTCTTGCCCTTGCCGAGACCAAGCAGCAGCTTGGCATAGCCGTTGCGAATATAAATCTTCAAAGGCACGATGGAGTAGCCTTCCTGCTTGGATTGACCTAGCAGCTTTTGAATTTGAGTCTTGTGCATCAACAGCTTCCGCGTCCTTGTAGGATCAGTCGGATTATGAATGTTGCCCTGCTCAAATGGACTGATATGCATGTTGTGGATGAAAATTTCGCCGTTCCGGATCGTGGCAAATGAATCACCGATATTTGCCCGGCCCGTGCGCAGCGACTTGATTTCCGTCCCCATCAGCACCATGCCCGCTTCAAAAGTCTCCTCAATGAAGTAGTCATGGGAAGCTTTTTTATTTTGGGCAAGCTGCTTGCCGTCATTTTTTTTCGCGCCCATGTCCTTCACCTCGTCCTTCTTGTCTTAGGTGCAAGCTAGTTTGTCGCCTGCATCAATCTTGAACCTCCGCCTTCAAGCGGCTTCGGTACTTCATTTTAGCAACTTTAACCACCAAAATCAAGAATGCCAAACCGTACACTTTGGCTTAAACCATTCTCGCCTAAAAGGCTTACAAAATGGCATAGAATAGCTTAAACACGAAAAACCGTCCCCCACACGTGGTCGGGGACGGCCTTCTCGAAATTAAACTGTTATTACAGTTTAACTACGTTTTCAGCTTGAGGACCGCGGTTGCCTTCAACTACGTTGAACTCAACGCGTTGGCCTTCTTCAAGAGTTTTGAAGCCTTCGCCAACGATTGCGGAGAAGTGTACGAATACGTCGTTTCCGCCTTCTACTTCGATGAAGCCGAAACCTTTCTCAGCGTTAAACCATTTAACTGTACCTTGTTGCATGTGGAATTACCTCCAAAAATAAATTAATATGCGCCTGATTCGTTTTAGGAAACAAAAAATTCACACATTGAAAAAGGTGTCATGACGCTAATGATACCCTTTTCAATATGTGAATACAGGGTCATCTCATCCGATTGCCTTGAGTGTACTACAGCTGAAGCCAAAAATCAAGCGACAGGCTCAATTATTTTTTCTAATTTCTCCAATTGCCGGATTATGCTGACAAAGAACGAAAAGGCCAGCCCGCAAAGCAGCCGACGCCGCTTAAGAACGACGCCGGTTGACTTCCACGTTGCCCGCGTTTTAGCCGTTATCGGCCTGGGCGCGTTCAATAGCCTGATTACAGTATACCCGCTTTTTCAGCGAATATACCTCTTTACTCAAAATAAATTTTCAATCACCTTATTTGTTCTGTTTTCGAACAAACGCGGCCGTTGCATTGTTTGACTGGCCTTTTTTCTTCTTTTTCTTTTGAACTGCATCGTTTACCGGAATGGCCTTGTTTATTGGCGTATTTCCTTTTTCTGCAGCTCCGCTACTTGCCCCTTCAGCAGCTTGCGAGAGGTTTGGCGAAGCTCCGTCAACGGAGAAACTCCCGTTTCCTTTGCTCCGTTTTCGGCGTCCTTTCTTTTTGGCAGCCGAAACGGTACCTTCAACGCCGGTAGCCTCTGGATTCAAGCTCTGGCCCTGCGGTTGTCCCGCTGTTACAGAAGTACCTGATGCTTGATTTTTCCTGCCGCGGGGATTGCTTCTTCCCGTTTTCTCTCCAGCCGTGCCCGAGGCGCTGCGGTTGCCGCTTCCAGGCTTTCCGGAGCTGTTGCGTTTATTGAATCGGCCGGATTTCCCCTGACCGCCTTGATTGCGATTCCGCCTTCTGCGGCTTCCCGGAACGCCAAAGCCGTCGTCATCCTCGCCGTGTCCTCCTTCACCGCCGTCATCCCGTCTAGTGGACACAGGGGCAATCGTGATTGGGAGGCCCCACATATCGAGCTTAGGCGCCCTTCTTCCGCGAGAAACACCATCGGAACCGCCATTGCGACGTGTTGCTTCCTGCAGCCCTTCTCCCGAATCGCGTCTCTCGCGTCTTCCCGAGTTATCATTAGCAGCCGATTCATCAAAAACAACTTCAGCCGCCGCGCTTTCCTCGGAATGTCTGCTGTACTCCACCCAGCGATTGTCTGCATCGAAGGAACCGCCCTCGGTCAGCCAAGGGTTAGCGTCCGGCCCGCCGGATGCATTTCCGCCTGCGCTTCTGCCTCCGCCTTCATTGCGGCGGGTTCCGCCATCCGGTTTCCGCCCTGCACCATTCCGAACGCTCCAGGCGCTTGCGCCTCCGGTGCTTCCGTTACCGCGGCCTGCGCCGTCACGGCCTCCGGCGCTTCCATGGCCGCGTCCCGATCCATCTCGTCCGCCGCCTGTGCCGTTATTCCGACCTGCGCCATCGCGCCCTCTTCCTGCACCATTGTTGCGTCCCGCTCCGACGCGGCCATCAGACGATCCGTTACGGCCGCCACGCTGCCTGCCGCCGTCACCGCCGTCGCGCCCGCGCTGTCCGAAACCGCCACGCTTGCGGCCTCCAAAGCCGCCCGGTCCGCCGTCTCGATGATCTCCGCCCCCGCGAGGTTTTGTGTCCACCATTGCGAAGTCGATGTTGTAGTCCTCCATGTCAACGCGAGAAACCTTGATGCGAACCTCGTCGCCGATTCGATACACCTTCGACGTGCGTTCCCCAATCAACACCATATGCTGCTCATGGAAATGATAGTAGTCGTCGTGCAGATCGCCAAGTCGGATCAGCCCTTCAACGGAATTGTCCAGTTCAACAAAGATGCCAAAGTTGGTCACTCCGCTAATAATGCCGTCGAATTCCTCGCCAACCTTATCCAGCATATATTCGCATTTTTTCAGCTTTTCCGTATCCCGCTCCGCATCTGCCGCCGCCCGTTCGCGCTCGGAGGAATGCTGGGCGATATCCGGCATTCTCGCCGTTAACGCTTCATGGCGCGCCTCCGTCAAGTAACCGCCGTTTTCGATCACTTCTCGGATAATGCGGTGGATAACCAAATCCGGGTAACGCCGGATCGGGGAAGTAAAGTGCGAATAGAATTCCGCGGCGAGTCCAAAATGCCCCAGGCTTTCCGCATCGTATTTGGCCTGCTTCATGGAGCGAAGGAGCATCGTCGAGATAACCGTCGCTTCCTTCGTGCCCTGGATTTCCTCCAGCAGCGTCTGCAGCGCTTTTGGATGCACGGAATTGCCTTTGCTGCCTTTTACCGTATACCCGAAGTTTCCGGCAAATTGCATAAAGGTCAGCAGCTTCTCCTGATCGGGATTTTCGTGAATCCGGTACAGGAAAGGCACCTTCATCCAATGGAAATGCTCCGCCACTGCTTCATTGGCCGCAAGCATAAACTCCTCGATAATTTGCTCCGCGACCGAACGCTCGCGTTTTACGATATCGATCGCTTTGCCGTTGTCGTCCACGATGATTTTGGATTCCTGGAAGTCGAAGTCGATTGCCCCGCGCTTCATCCGTTTGGACCGCAGGCGCATCGCCAGCTTCTCCATCAGGCCAAACATCTCCAAGAGCTCGCTGTAACGCTCCTTCAACTCAGTCTCCGGCTCTTCCGGCGTTGCCGTCAGAATACGCCTGACATTGGTGTAGGTCATGCGCTCCTTCGTCCGAATGACGCTGGTGAAAATATCATGGCGTTCACGCTTCAGCGTGCGCCCGTTAAACTCCATCTCGCAGGACAGCGTAAGTCGGTCCACCTGTGGATTCAGCGAGCAAATGCCGTTGGACAGCCGGTGCGGCAGCATGGGGATTACACGATCCGTCAGATACACGCTGCAGCCTCTGCGGAATGCCTCCTGATCCAGCGCGGACTTCTCCCGCACATAATAGCCGACATCCGCGATATGGACGCCCAACAAATAGTTGCCGTTTTCCAAAAGCTTGACGTGAACGGCGTCATCCAGATCCTTTGCATCTTCGCCGTCAATCGTTACGATGACCTCGTCGCGAAGATCCCGTCTGTTTTGTCTGGCAATTTCCTCGTCGGAAATCCGGTCGGGTGCGTCCTCCGCCTCCGCCATCACCTCGTCCGGGAAGCTTTCTGGCAGAGAGTGTTTGCGGATAATGGAGAGGATATCGACGCCGGGATCATTTTTATGGCCCAGAATCTCCAGAATCTCGCCTTCAGCTGCAGAACGGCCTTCCGGATACGTAACGATCCTGACAACCACCTTTTGTCCCGTTACCGCACCTTTAAAGCCTTCTTTTGGAATAAAAATATCCCGATTAATCCGTTTGTCGTCCGGAATAACAAAGCCATAGGCCTCATGGTTTTCAAAAGTGCCCACGATTTGCTCCACCGCACGCTTAACGACTCGGACGACTTCGCCCTCCAGGCGGCCGCCGCCTTCGCTTTTGGAGGTGACGCGCACCAGCACGATATCGCCGTTCATGGCGCTTTTCAGATCATTGGCATGCAAATACACATCCGGATGTTCTTTATCGTCAGGCAGCAGAAAAGCAAAACCTTTGGCATGCGCCTGTAATTTGCCTCGCAATAAATTCATTCGTTCCGGCACGCCATATCGGTCATTGCGCGTGCGAATGATTTGACCTTCCGTCTCCAACTTGTTCAGCAATTGCAAGAATTGTTTAAACGCAGCCGCGCTATCAATCCCGAAATGGGCCTCCAGCTCTTGGTACGTCATCGGCTTATACGCCGTTTCCTTCATAAAATCAAGCAGTTCCTGCTCGCGTTCCATCATGTTCGGCTTTCTCCTCATTAATCCCGCCTTGCCGCTATCAGTCTTTCAGGCGGGTGATAGATTATGCTATATCATGTAGTATACACGAAATGTAAGCCCAACATCCGTATTTCCTGCGCTTTCTCTCCACAATATTCCTAAGCTCGCGCAATTCGCGCCCGCTTTTGCCCATTATCCGGCAAATGCATGCAAAAAAAAGACGAGGATGCAATCCCCGCCTGTCCTGACACATTCATATTTCGTTATAGGCCCGTTAGTAACGAACCTTGATTCTGCTCGTCCGCTTCTTATTTATTAACAAAATAAGATACAACTAGAGCCAGAATAAAGAAACCGGAAGCCAACGCAACAGTCAAACGTTGCAGGAACAAGTCCAGACCACGCGCTTTTTGCTTTCCGAACAAATGCTCAGCGCCGCCTGTAATCGCTCCGGACAACCCGGCGCTTTTACCCTTCTGCAGCAATACAACGGCAATCAGACCAATCGCAAATATAACAAGTACAATCTTCAATGCGACATCCATTCTATCCACCTCCAACAGCAGTCCGTAAAAACACGTAGTTTGATTGTACCATAGCTGCCATCATTATTCAATAGCGCCACCGCTTAGACTAACCCCATTCTTTGCAGAAATTGAAAATTCGTTTTGGCGCTTTGCAGAGATGAACCCTCAAAATTCTCCTGCTCCACAAACAGATAATCCACGCCAGCGCGTTCAAGCTCCTTAACATATTGTTCGCAATGCAAAACGCCCTCTCCCAATTCCGTATCCATTCTGCCGTTTTTGAAATCGCGGATATGCGCAATCGGCACTTTTCCCCGGTACCGTTCCAAAAAATCAAGCAGGCTGCCGCCAGCCAGCTTTAAATACCCTACGTCGAGAGCCGAATCAAGCAGCTTCGATTCTTCGTTAACGGCTTCCATAAGACGATCATATGCCGGTTTGCCGTCAACAAGCTTCCATTCATATTCATGATTATGCAAACTGAGCTGAATTCCCGCCTTTTGGGCCTGCTCACCGCACCGCTTCAACACGCCGCTCAAAAAAGTGATATCCTCCATGGACGGACTTTCCTGCATCGGAATCCAGGGCACAACGATATAGCTCACGCCTAACTCTCGGGCCATCTTTACCTGCTCGGCAAAATCGCTTTGCAGCTTGCCCAGCTCCTTGAAATTTAAAGCGACTAATGTTGAAGGAATACTTATGTCGAGCGAATCCGCCCTTTCCCTAAGACCATCCGGTGTTGCATTAAAATAACCCGCGGCTTCAACTGTTTTATAGCCGATCTCCGCCACCTTATCCAGCGTGCCCAACATGTCCCTTTCACTCTCATCTCTAAGCGAATACATCTGCAGCCCTGCTGATGGCTTTTTGGGCATATGGTGTGACTGTTGCTCTACTTGCCCATTAACCGGCATCGGCAACTCAGCCCTGTCAGATAGCTCAGTCATCTGTTCTTGCATCTTTATCGCCCCGCTTTTTTACCTCATTATGCGCAGAAGCGAGCCCCTTCATGTTGTGGCCGGCCAAATAAAAAAAGCCGCTTCCGAACAACTGGAACGGCCAGTGTCCGAAAGCGGCTTGCTTATTTATGCTTTAAGCAAAAATTTGCTTATTTGAAGCTTTTCAGGTTGTAGAACGCTGTTTTGCCGCCGTATTGAGCTGTGGAGCCCAGTTGGTCTTCGATGCGAAGCAATTGGTTGTACTTCGCTACGCGGTCCGTACGGGAAGGAGCGCCTGTTTTGATTTGGCCAGCGTTTGTAGCAACTGCGATGTCAGCGATTGTGCTGTCTTCGCTTTCGCCGGAACGGTGGGAGATAACCGCTGTATAACCAGCGCGTTTCGCCATTTCGATCGCGTCGAATGTTTCAGTCAGCGTGCCGATTTGGTTAACTTTAACCAGGATGGAGTTACCCACGCCTTTTTCGATACCGTCGGACAGACGCTCAGTGTTCGTTACGAACAGGTCGTCGCCAACCAGTTGAACTTTGTCGCCCAGTTTCTCGGTAAGCAGTTTCCAACCTTCCCAATCGTCTTCGGAGCAGCCGTCTTCGATTGTGATGATTGGGTACTTCTCAACCCACGAAGCAAGCAGGTCAACGAATTCAGCTGGCGTGAAGGATTTGCCTTCGCCGGACAGCACGTATTTGCCGTCTTTGAAGAACTCAGTGGAAGCAACGTCCATACCCAGGAATACGTCAACGCCTGGCTTGTAGCCGGCTTTTTCGATTGCGGAGATGATTGTAACGATCGCTTCTTCATTGGAACCCAGGTTAGGAGCGAAGCCGCCTTCGTCGCCTACAGCAGTGCTCAGGCCTTTGTCGTGCAGTACGGATTTCAGGTTGTGGAAGATTTCAGCGCCGATGCGAAGAGCTTCCTTGAAATCAGGAGCGCCAACAGGCAGAACCATGAATTCTTGAACGTCGATGTTGTTGTCTGCATGCTCGCCGCCGTTGATGATGTTCATCATTGGTACCGGAAGCGTCTTAGCGTTGAAGCCGCCCAGGTACGTATACAAAGGCACATCCAGAGCGTCAGCAGCAGCGCGCGCTACAGCCATCGATACAGCCAGAATCGCGTTGGCGCCCAGCTTGCCTTTGTTTGGCGTGCCGTCCAGCGCGATCATTTTGCGGTCGATTGCCACTTGATCCAGCGCGTCCAATCCGATGATTTCCGGTGCGATAACCGAGTTCACATTGTCGACTGCTTTGGTTACGCCTTTGCCCAGGTAACGGGATTTGTCGCCGTCACGAAGCTCAACAGCCTCGTGAGCGCCGGTAGAGGCGCCGGATGGCACGATTGCGCGGCCTTTGCCGCCGGATTCCAGGGAAACTTCAACTTCAACTGTAGGATTACCGCGGGAATCCAACACTTCGCGTGCGTATACGTCAACGATTACTGACATAAATGAATACACTCCTTTTGGTGTGAAAAAGTTTGGGTTGGTTAAGGTTCAAAAAGTCCGGTTTAGCGGGCTTTTTAAATAACCTCTTATAGTCTACTATTTCTTGTCTACCAATGTCGAGCCAGTCATTTCCTTAGGCTTCGCAAGGCCGATGAGATCCAGCAGCGTTGGCGAAATATCCGCCAAAATGCCGCCTTCGCGCAAGCTCAAGCCTTCGCGTGTCACGATAAGCGGCACGGGATTTGTCGTATGCGCCGTATGAGGACGGCCATTCTCGTCAAATACCATGTCGGCATTGCCGTGGTCCGCTGTAATGATGCAGACGCCGTCTTTAGCCAGAACGGCTTCTACAACTTTGCCCAGACATTCATCCGTCGCTTCAACCGCCTTGATTGTTGGCTCCAGCATGCCGGAGTGTCCCACCATATCAGGATTGGCGAAATTCAAGATGATGACGTCGTGTTTGTCCGCTTCGATTTCGCGAACAGTCGACTCCGCCAGCTCGTAAGCACTCATCTCAGGCTTCAGGTCATACGTCGCAACCTTAGGAGAATTGATCAATACGCGAGTTTCTCCAGGCAATTCCTTGTCGCGTCCCCCGCTGAAGAAGAAAGTAACGTGCGGATACTTCTCCGTCTCGGCTGTGCGCAGCTGGGTTTTGCCATTTTGCGCAAGCACCTCGCCAAGCGTATTGTCCAGGTTTTTCGGCGAGTAGGCAACAAAGCCTCCTACTGTTTCGCTGAACAAGGTCAGACAGACAAAATACAGTCCAACCGGACGTCCTTCGCCTCTTTCGAAGCCGCGGAAATCCTCGTTCGTGAACACTTGAGACAGCTGAATAGCGCGGTCAGGACGGAAGTTGAAGAAAATAACGGAATCCTCGGACTTTACAAGTCCTACCGGCTTGCCGTCTTCGCCCGTAATGACAGTCGGCATGACGAACTCATCATAAACCGATTTTTCGTACGATTCAACTACGGCCTTAAGCGGATCGCTATACTGAGGACCTTCGCCGTACACCATGGCGCGGTACGATTTCTCTACCCGCTCCCAGCGTTTGTCGCGGTCCATCGCGTAATAACGGCCTTGCACCGTTGCGATTTGGCCTACGCCAATTTCTTCGATCTTCGCTTGCAGACGCTCGACATACCCTTTTGCGCTGTCCGGCGCTACATCGCGGCCATCCAGGAAAGCATGGATATATACGTTGTCCAGGCCTTCGCGTTTCGCCAGCTCCAGCAGAGCAAACAAATGCTCGATGTGGCTGTGTACGCCGCCGTCCGACAGCAAACCGTACAGATGCAGGTTTTTGCCGGTCGACTTGGCATGGCGCACTGCTCCAAGCAGCGTTTCGTTCTCGAAAAACTCGCCATCGCGGATCGACTTGGAAATGCGAGTCAAATCCTGATAAACGATGCGGCCCGCGCCGATGTTCAGATGGCCAACTTCGGAGTTGCCCATCTGGCCTTCCGGCAGGCCTACCGCTTCGCCGCTGGCTGTCAGCGTCGTATGCGGATATTGATTCCAGTAGCGGTCATAATTCGGCTTTTTCGCTTGAGCGACGGCATTGCCTGTCACGTCGTTGCGAAGTCCGAATCCGTCCAGGATGATCAGCGCTGCAGGTTTGCGGGAGGCCATCTTACTTAGCCCCCTCGATCAGAGCGATGTAGGAAGCTGGCTCAAGGCTTGCTCCGCCTACAAGCGCGCCGTCGATATCAGCTTCGCCGAGGTATTCCGCTACAGTGTTTGGCTTCACGCTGCCGCCGTATTGGATGCGAACTTTAGCCGCAACCGCTTCGTCGTACAGACCCGCGATTACGCTGCGGATGTAGCCGATAACGTCCTGCGCGTCAGCCGCGTTGGAGGATTTGCCAGTGCCGATTGCCCAGATTGGCTCGTAAGCAACAACAACTTCAGCTGCTTGTTCAGCGGACAGGCCTTTGAAAGCTCCCTCCGTTTGCACTTTGCAAACTTCTTTCGTAGCTCCGCTTTCGCGCTCTTCCAGCTTTTCGCCTACGCAAACAATTGGAGTCAAGCCATGCTTGAATGCCGCATGAGTTTTCTTGTTGACGATTTCGTCGCTCTCCAAGAAATATTCGCGACGCTCGGAATGGCCGATAATGACATATTTCACACCCAGGTCCTTCAGCATAACGCCGCTGATTTCGCCTGTGTAAGCGCCATTGTCTTCAAAATGAAGGTTTTGCGCGCCGATTGCAATCGTTGTGCCTTTAGCAGCTTCAACGAGCGCCGGAAGCGCCGTGAACGGAGCACAGATGACGCTTTCCACGCCAGCTACTTCCGCTTTGCCTTTTACTTCTGCAAAAAAAGAAGTCGCTTCGGAAACGGTTTTGAACATTTTCCAGTTGCCTGCAATAATAGGTGTTCTGCTCATGGGGTTGCCTCCTTCAAAATTTATTTATCGTTAAGCGCTACAACGCCTGGAAGTGCTTTGCCTTCCATAAACTCCAGGGAAGCGCCGCCGCCTGTGGAGATAAAGTCCATTTTGTCAGCCAGGCCGAATTTCTCAGCTGCCGCAGCGGAGTCGCCGCCGCCGATTACGGTGTAGCCTGTTGTGTCGGCACAAGCTTGTGCCACTGCAATAGTACCGTGAGCGAACGGCTCGATTTCGAATACGCCCATAGGTCCGTTCCAAACAACCAGTTTGGAGTTTTTAATCACGTCAGCATACAGCTCGCGAGTTTTTGGACCGATGTCGATGCCTTCCCAGCCAGCAGGGATGCCGTCGGCGCCTACGATTTGCGTGTTGGCCGAAGCGCTGAAATCGTCGGAAGCTACAACGTCAACCGGAATCAGGAAGTTTTTGCCTAACTTTTTGGCTTTTTCGATGAACTCAAGAGCCAGGTCAAGCTTGCTGTTGTCAACCAGGGAGTTTCCGATTTCATGGCCTTGGGCCTTGAAGAACGTGTAGGACAATCCGCCGCCGATCAAAATGTTGTCAGCGATCTCCAGCATTTTGTCGATAACCGCGATTTTGTCTTTTACTTTGGAGCCGCCAACGATAGCCGTGAATGGACGCTCAGGGTTGTTCAGGGCTTTGCCCAATACATCCAGCTCTCTCTCCATAAGCAGGCCGGATACAGCAGGGAGGATATGAGCGATGCCTTCAGTGGAAGCATGAGCACGGTGAGCCGCGCCGAATGCGTCGTTTACGAACAGGTCAGCCAGCTCTGCGAATGCTTTAGCCAACTCAGGATCGTTTTTCTCTTCGCCCGGGTAGAAACGAACGTTTTCCAGCAAGAGCACATCGCCGTTGCCAAGAGCCGCGATTTGGCCTTTAACCGTTTCGCCGATCGCTTCGTTCGCTTTAACAACCGGTTTACCCAGCAGTTCGGACAAACGAGCAGCAGAAGCCGTGTGGCGAAGCTCTTCAACCACTTTGCCGTCAGGACGTCCCAGATGGCTTGCCAAAATGACTTTAGCGCCTTTTTCAATCAGGTAGTTGATTGTTGGCAGCGTTTCGCGAATCCGTTTGTCGTCGGTAATTTTGCCGTTTTCGGTTGGAACGTTGAAGTCGACGCGCACAAACACTCTTTTGCCAGCCAGTTCCGCTACATCACGAATACTTTTTTTGTTCATCGTATGTTCCCCCATACCCTGAATTTTGGTTCAACTTATATACCATGCCCATATATAAAGAGCGGAAACAATAACGACTGTTTCCGCTCTATGGCGTTACTTAAGTGTTGGCTGATATTACTTAGCCAGTTTTGCGAAGTGCTCCAATGTACGAACCAATTGAGCTGTGTAGGACATTTCGTTGTCGTACCAAGCTACTGTTTTAACCAGTTGTTGGTCGCCTACAGTCAGAACTTTAGTTTGAGTTGCATCGAACAGGGAACCAAAAGTGATGCCCACGATGTCGGAGGATACGATTTCGTCTTCTGTGTAGCCAAAAGTTTGTGCATCGGAAGCTGCTTTCATAGCTGCGTTTACTTCTTCAGCTGTAACTTTTTTGCCCAGAACGGTTACCAGTTCTGTCAGGGAACCTGTAGGCGTAGGAACGCGTTGAGCTGCGCCGTCAAGTTTGCCTTGCAGTTCAGGGATAACCAGGCCGATTGCTTTAGCAGCGCCAGTTGTGTTAGGGATGATGTTTTCAGCTGCTGCGCGAGCACGACGGAAGTCGCCTTTAGGATGCGGAGCATCCAAAGTGTTTTGGTCGCCAGTGTAAGCGTGAATTGTAGTCATAAGGCCTTGAACGATTCCGAATTGGTCTTGCAGAGTTTTAGCCATAGGAGCCAAACAGTTTGTTGTGCAAGATGCGCCGGAGATTACTGTTTCAGTGCCATCAAGGATGTCATGGTTTACGTTGTAAACGATGGTTTTCATGTCGCCAGTAGCTGGAGCGGAGATAACAACTTTTTTAGCGCCGCCTTTAAGGTGCTTTTCAGCTGCTTCTTTAGTTGTGAAGAAACCTGTGCACTCCAGAACGATGTCTACGCCCAGGTCGCCCCAAGGAAGCTCTTCAGGGTTGCGGTTAGCAATAACCTTAACTTCTTTGCCGTTTACTTTGAAGAAGCCGTCATGAACTTCAACTTCGCCGTCGAAGCGGCCTTGTGTTGTGTCATATTTCAGCAGGTGCGCCAACATTTTAGCGTCGGTCAAATCGTTGATTGCAACAACTTCAATGCCTTCTACGTTCTGAATGCGACGGAATGCCAAGCGTCCAATACGTCCAAATCCGTTAATACCAACTTTAACTGTCATGAGTAATTGCCTCCTAAGCATTTTTAAAATGCAAATATATTTCAAGACGTTCCGCTGGCAACGCCATAAGGCGCTTTCGCTTCGCGTCATGATGCCTTAAGTGCTTCGCCATGCTCAGCAGCAGCGCCGCTGCCATGGTGCTTATTTCATTTCGTTTCTTGCTGTATCAATTCTACAATTTCCAAAGCTGCGGCTTCGTCTGTGACAAGGACATCGTCTTGGCCAAAACGCATGATCGCGGCGATGGCTTCGCCCTTTGTTTTACCGCCCGCGACGGCAATCACTACTTCAGTGTTCGCAATATCCTCGAGCCGTAACCCTACCGTCTGCATTTTGTGAACGACTGAACCGCTGCGGTCAAAATAAAACCCGAATGCCTCAGCCAAAGCGCCCTCCGCAGTCATCTCCCGCACCGCGCCTTGCTCCAGCTTTCTTCGCCTTGCCATTACCATCGCGTCGCCGATTCCGTGCACAACGATTCTCGCGCTTCGGATCACGTCCACGATTTCCCGGATATTGGGCTCTTGCATCAAGGAAGCAAATGCCTCTTCCCCCAGATGATCCGGCACATGAAGCATCCGGTATTGCCCGCCGATCCGCTTCGCCATAGTCGACGCCAGCGTGTTGGCCTGATAATCAAGGCTTTCGCCAAGGCCGCCTCGAGCAGGGACAAACCATACATCCTTCATTGCGGTTCCGGTTGTCAACTGATTGGCTACCTGAGCCATCGTGGTGCCGCCCGTAATCGCGACAACATCGTTAGCCCGAAGCTCGCCCCTAAGCACATGGCAGGCCGCTTTTCCAAGCTCCCGCTTGCTTACGATTGAGGCTTCCGAATCACCCGGCACAACCGAGACCTGCTTCAACCCGTAATGCCGTTTGATCTTCTCGCCAAGCTCGGAGAGGCCAAACAGGGATTTGTACATCGGCTCCAGCGCTTCCAGCGCCATCTTGCCAGCTTCGCTGATTACCATGCCGGCGGGATGAATCTCCAGCAGGCCTTGCTCTTTCAGGAATTCCGTTTCCGCGCGGAGCATACGCTCCGTCATCTGCAAGGCATTCGCCAACGTGCGACGACCAATGATATCGGACAACATAATCTGACTTAAAATCAGATATCGCTTCCTCATCACTTCCAGAAGTTCCGGCACAAGCTGCTGCTGCAGTTCAATGAGCTGACGCATCTTATCCTTCACTCCATCGGTAAAGCGCCTGGACATTTATTGTCCCGCATACTCAATTTTAGTCCCACCTCTATTCTAACCAAAATACGGGGCCCCTGCAAGTATAAAAAAGGACATGTAAGCGATTACCGCCATCATTTTCACAAAATTAATTTTGCCGGCTATCTTGCTTTACATACTGATTTATTATATAATCATTTTTGCTACTGTTTTTTGAAGCATTTTCAGCGTGCGCCCGTGGTCCAATGGATATGACGTAGGCCTCCGGAGCCTGAGATCTAGGTTCGATTCCTAGCGGGCGCGCCATTTTAACTTTAACTAGGTATCTAATTTATACATGAACTTGACTAGCATGAATCAGGTCCAGCGCCTGCGTTCATGCTTTTTTTGTATCCTGCACCTCTCTTGAAGGTCCTGCACACTCATCCTTGCGCCCTGTACGATCCTGTACATCCCCTCATGCCTGCTTACTCTTTCTCGTATCCATTTAGTCACCCTTGCCTACTACTCATTCACTCGTCCTGCACGTCCCCTTCTTGCTTGAATACTCTTTCTCGAGTCCTGCACGTCCCCAATTCCTTGTATACTCTCCCTCCTGTCCTGTACCTCCTCACTTGCCTGCTTACTCTTCCTCCTGTCCTGTACCTCCCCACTCGTCTGCTTACTCTTCCTCCTGTCCTGTACGTCCCCACTTGCCTGCGCACTCTTCCTCCTGTCCTGTAAGTCCCCACTTGCCTGCGCACTCTTCCTCCTGTTTTATACGTCCCCACTTGCCTGCGCACTCTTCCTCCTGTCCTGTACGTCCCCACTTGCCTGCGCACTCTTCCTCCTGTCCTGTACGTCCCCACTTGCCTTGCCTGCTTACTCTTCCTACTGTCCTGTACCTCCCCACTCGTCTGCTTACTCTTCCTCCTGTACTGCACACTCTTCCTCTTGTCGTGTACGGCCCACCCTTATACTCCTACACTCTTTCTTGCATCCCGTGCCCTTCCTCTTTCCATTTATCCCCTTTACATGCTAAACTCCCTGTGGGAGAGTGATTTGTTATTTATAAACAGAAACTTTCGAAGGACGAATTAGCGTCAATGCCGCTGGACAAAGTCGGAGCGTTTTGCTTCAGGCCCATGATTGGGGCGTATAAACAAACAATGTCCGTTACAAAGCTCGAGGATAGCGCTGCGGTTAAGGAGATGTTTTATCATGAGTTGACAGCCGATCAACAAGCTCTGTTCTCATTTTTTGTTTATTATTACCACGCTATTGATCCGCTCGAAGAATACTTTTGGTGGAACGCCTATTTCATGGCACAGCCAAAATTATGGTCCGCCACTAAAGCGGCGCTTAACTATTTTGAGGACAATGAGCAGTTACGGTTGCTTGAAGAGATGGAGGCTGTTTTGCTTAGCTGGGGGCAGCCTACAAGCTTAGTGGACTTCCAGACGACACGCGAGGATCTGGCAAAACATGATGAATGGCTGGCGGTTATGAGCTCCAAGCATCTCTGGTTCCTAGAGTTGGCGCCAAACAGTTTGAAGCTGGTTGGCGAGCATATCTTGAATCATTCCGAATCTTTTTTCGTTCTGGAATAAAAGCCCTGTTCGATTGCAAATAACAAACCATGTTTTTGAAGACGCAGAGTTGTCTCTACTCTAATGGTCATCTGCGACCATTAGACGTTGCTTTTTACAGAAATTCCATTTCTAAAGGACATTGGCGACCGTTAAAGCCCATTTACACCCCAATTTGCGCCATTTTTGAGTGCTAATGGACACGGATGACCGCTACAGAATCGAAAACTGGCTTTTTGAGGTTATAGCGGTCATGGATGACCGTTACAGAATCGCAATTTACCTCAAAAGCTCCAGCAGCCATGGAGCACCGTTGCAGAATAGCCAATCTGGCCTTCAGAGGCTCTGCCGGTCATGAATGACCGGCGGGTTGCCAGTCCGAGCCAGAATGACAACGAATCAATAGCAAACAAGCGTGTCCGGCAAATCGCCAGGCACGCTTGTTTTTCCTCATAAAGCAACTGCACAACATAGAATAAAGCATTTCCACAGCCGCCGGAATGCCCCTAAACCGTGAACAATCAATACTTCACTTCAAACTGCGCCTTCTCCACCCATTCGCCGCGAAGAAAGTCGCGTCCTCTTACGCAAACGCGGTTGGAATACACCTCGACATAGAATCCCTGACTGCCTGCAATGGCCTCTCCTTCATCGCTCCACAAATAAGCTGCGGAAGCCGCGTTGAACATATCCGGCAAGCTGTTGCCGCCTTCAAAATGAGTATGTTCCGATTCCAGCTCCCAGTGGGTGTGGCCCGTAAACAGGATGGCATTGGGATGTTTCGCCAACACCGTCCGCAGCTCCTCGTCCTCTACCACTCCATGCCACTCCTGACGCTCAAGGGAGCCGGCCACTGTATTGATCAATGGCTGGTGCAAAAATACAAACACGGGACGATCCGGCGATTTTTGCTCGTTCAGCGTTTGATCCAGCCATTGAAGCTGCTTCCCGGACAACGAGCAGTACAGCTCCAGATTTTTTTCCGTGCCAAGAAAAATAAAATGGTAACCTTCGATCCAATGATCGTGATAAGGCCCGGACATGCCGGAATGTCTCAGAAAACGCTGAATCCGATCTTCCCAAATGCCAAGCCCGACATCGTGATTTCCCATCGTCGCGTACAAAGGCGGCAATTGGTCCTCAAACTTCCTCCAAGTCGCGGACATTTCCGCATATTCGGATGGAAACCCGTGATCCGTCAAATCGCCTACGTGCATGATGCCGCAGGAACCCCCGCCGTTAGCCGCAATATCCAGAAGCGCAAGCTCGAAATGGCGGTTATAGGCATGATCGCTTTCCGCGCGAACATGGGTATCGGTAATCACCTGAAATGACAGGATCGGCTTCTCCGCGTATTCGTTGCTGTTAATTGGCTTCATTATGTCCCCTCTTCCATGTTGACTTACGGCTGCAAACTCGGCTCCGGCTTCGTCTTCAGCCTCCATCCTTAAGAGCTGTGACCTCCGCCGCTAATATTAAGTCCCACCACTCCGGTCACAATGACTCCGATCCAAAGCATGGATGACAGCGACAGCTTTTCCTGGAACAGCAAAGCGCCGAGAAATGCAATAAGAACAATGCCCACGCCGGACCATACGGCGTACACGGTGCTAACCTGCAGGTAAGAAAGCGTAAAGTTGAGGCAGGTAAAGCTGGCTCCATAAAACAGAAACATGAGGATGGATGGCACTAGCTTAGTAAAACCCGCGGAAAACTTCATCGAAACCGTGCCCATCACCTCCAGCACGATTGCCGCGCCAAGCAGCAGCCAGCCGATTGTCATTTCCCCTTTCATGCCTCGTCCTCCTCAATGTCCAGTTCCTTATATCCCGTTACGCAAACATCCGCCAATTCAAGCGGTGCCGGAGGCGCCGCAAAACCATCTTGAATACCGATGGCCAAGGCAACACCTGCGCTTTGGGCCATTGCCATATCGCCCCCTGTATCTCCGATAACGGCTGCTCGGGTAGGGTGTACACCCAATATATCGCAGGCCAGAAGCGCCATGTCGGGAAAAGGCTTGCTCCTCTCCGCCCGATCGGCGCCGATGCAGGCATCAAAACAATCTCTGATTCCAAGCCACTCCAAATGTTTCTCCGCCGCGGCGGTATCGTCCGCCGTAACGACGGCCAGCTTCAGCCCATGGGAGCGGCATAATTCAACAAAGGAAAGAGCGCCTGGAAGCGGCAGCGCCGAGCGCTCCGCCTCCAGCATTTTGTCCGCATCTTGCTTGCCGCCGTAAGCCGCTTCCATCGCCTGCGCCCAGGTTGCCCCGGCCTGGTAACCATGCCATGCCAGCACGGCCATCAGTTGATCGATCGTTCCCATCGCAAGCGGCCCGTTTCGATCGTAATCCGCGGGCCCCCCGTTTTCACCAGCGATGATGCCCAATATTCGGGAACCGTCCAGCGAAACCTCTTTTCCCAACTTTTCCTCCAGACGTGCAGTGTAGGAAGCCACCAGATGGCGGCTCCATACCCCCCAAGTGCCCATAAATTGCAGCAATGTCCCGTCCTTATCGAACAAAATGGCATCAACCGGGTAACGGCGGCCTTTTACAACAAGTTGCGGCATATCGTTCTTCCCTTCTGGCTTATCCCATGTTTACCACGTTCCGTATAAACTTAACAAAAGAGTTCGGCGAAAGTCCAGCCGCCAATTCCTATTTGTTCAATCCATGTACCGCAACGATTCTGCCTACATTATTTATTCAGCCTGTCGAGCTCGCGCTGAGCCGTTTCCTTGGCTTCCTTCAACGCTTCAGCCGCCGGAGTATTGCCAATTTGCACTTTGTCTGCCGCAATTCTCAAGGCGTCAGTTATTTTGCCGCCTGTCGGGTCAAGGAACGGACCGGAAGCATGAGCCGCCTGCTTGAGCGGAACAGTGCTTTGCGGATTCGCTTTGCTAAACTCGACAAAAGCAGGATCGTCCTGGGCGGACTGGCGAACCGCGATGTAACCAGTATTCATGGACCAGAACGCCGTATTTTCAGGGCTCATGAAGAAGCTAAACCATTTGAAAGCCGCTTGCTGCTGCTCCGGAGTCGCTTTGGCCGGAATACCCGCCATAATCGCTCTTGCTACCGGTTTGCCTTCGCCTACGCCTTCCCAGCCCGGCTGCTCCATTGCGCTTACAATGCTGAAGTCCAAATCGCCTTGGTCGCCGCTCGAACCTGTGTAACCCGCTGCGTTGCCCTTCATAACGTCATCAATGGTTTTGTACCAATATTCCCAGCCTTGACCGCCGGAATGGATACGCATGATTTTGTCCTCGTGAATCCATTTGCGGAACAAATCCCAGGTTTCCACCCACTCCGGAGAATCGATCAGCACTGTTTTTCCGTCTTCGCTAATGACGCTGCCGCCTTTGCTGAATACGGCATCCATCATATTATCCGCGCCCCACATTGGCTCCCAGCCGTAAAACGTCGTTTTGTCGCCGTCTTTCACCGTCATTTTGGCAGCAGCCTCCGCCAGTGCCTCCCAAGTGGTCAGCGTCTCGGGATTGATGCCGTTTTTCTCCATGGCGTCCTTGCGATAATACATCAGTTGAGTCGTGCCGTACATCGGCAGGAAATATTGCTTGCCGTCTACTTGCCCCTGCTCCAGGAATGTTGGAATAACGTCATCCTTGTTAAAATCCGCGCTGCCTGCAATCAGCTCATCGATCGAAGCGTAATAGTCACGTCTTGCCCACTCCACATTAGAGGACAAAACCGCCGCTGGAACATTGCCGGAAGCAATTGCAGCCTGAAGCTTCTGTTCCGTCTCGTCATAATCCGCCTGAACGACAGGTTTTACGATAACCTCTTGCTGAGATTCATTGAATTTATTGATCAAAAGCCCCATATTTTCGCCGAGCTTGCCGCCCAGGCCATACCAGAATTCAATGGTAACAGGCTCCGCTTTCGCCGTTGCGGAAGGAGATGCCACCGGGGATTGGCTTCCCGTATTCCCGCTTCCCGCAGTATCTCCGGTTCCGCTCGTTCCCGCTCCGCATGCCGTAACAACCATCAATGAGCTAAGCATAACGCCCGCCGCCAATTTGTTCATCTTCTTCATGTGTATCCCTCCACGAATTCTTTTTTAGCCTTTCGTTGCTCCCGCCGACATATTAAAGCTGTTCATAATCGTTTTTTGCGTAAAAAGGAATAGAAGGAGAAGCGGCGCAATGGTAAACGCGCTGGCTGCCATAATGAGCGGCCACTTCAATCCGTATGCACCCCCTTCCACAAAAAAGCTCCTCAGGCCGGCGGACACAAGCTGCAAATCCGGATTTTTCGTAATCAGCATCGGCCAGAAGTAATTGTTGTAATGATCAATAAAGGTGATCAAAGCAAGAACGGCAAAGGATGAACGGACAATAGGAGTAAGTATGGTCCACAGGATGCGGAAATGCGACGCCCCATCCATCTGTCCGGCCTCCACCAGCTCATGCGAAACCTGCAGAAAAGCTTGTCTGATGAGAAAGATCGAAAATACGCTGACGCAGTTGGATAAAATCAATCCCTGATAGGAATCCAGCATCTGAAGCTTGCTAAGCACGAGGTACCCCGGCAAATAAACCGCCGTGCTCGGCACCATGTAGCTGATTAGAATAAGAGCCGTTAATGCGCCCTTCAGCCTAAACTTCATATGAGTAAGGGCATAAGCCATCATGCCTGAGTTGAAAATTTGCAGCAGAACGATACAACCCGCCACTACAACGCTGTTAAAAATGTACCGGGCAAACGGCGCCGCGGCCCACGCATCCGCGAAATTTTGCCACAACGGATCGGCAGGCCAGATCACGGGCGGAATTTGCCAGATTTCATCATTGGTTTTCAGCGCGCTTGTCACCAGCCAATAAAACGGAAACGCCATGATAACAGCGCTGACGGCCAGCAGTAAATGACGGACCGCAGCATTTATCCTTTTGGAAACCAGCAAGGCTTGTCCTCTCCCCTTCTTTAAAATTGTAAGTTCACAACCTCTTTAATTGTAGTGAACGGTACGGCGGGCAACGATAAACGAGCATACCGACATAGCGGCGCAGCTTGCGATAAGTATGACCGCCACGGCCGAGGCTTCTCCGATTCGGAAGGAAGTAAAGGCCGACTGGTAATACAGATACAGCAGCGTTCTTGTTGATCCCGCAGGTCCGCCCTGCGTCAAAATGTTGATTTGGTCGTACGCCTGCATCGCTGTAATCAGCTGAACGACGGCCAGGAAAAAGGTCGTAGGCGATATAAGCGGAAGCGTTACGCTTTTGAATGCCTGCCAGCCGGTTGCTCCATCCAGGTTGGCCGCTTCCTGCAATTCCTTGGGCACATTGCGAAGCGCCACCAGGAAAAACACCATGCACCATCCCACCGACTTCCATATCGTCACCAGCAAAACGCCAACCAGCGCCCATTTGGGATCCTGAAGCCATCTTATGCCTTCCAGCCCTATGCCCCTTAAGACGGTGTTAGCAAGGCCTACCTCAGGTTCATAAATCCATGACCACACAATGGACACCGCAACCGTCGGCGTTACCCAAGGAGCAAACATCATGAGGCGGTAAATTGCGCCGCCTTTCATTTTTTCATTGAGCAATACCGCCAGCAGCAGTCCGATAATGAGGTTGGGCACAACACTGCCCAAGCAGAACAGCACCGTTACGGTGAGCGCCTGATGAAAAGAAGGATCGCTCAGAAGAAGCTTAAAGTTGTCCAAGCCAACAAACGGCATGTCAGGACTCATAAAGTCCCATTCCACCAGACTCAGATAGGCGACCCAGCCCAGCGGGATCAGCCAGAAGAGCGCAAGCGGAATCATCGCGGGAAGAGTAAACAGCAGCGCCTTGAATTCCCCGGCAATCTTACGTGACACCATGCTTTCAATCCACTCCCGTTTCGTTCAAAAATAATTTGAATCATGTTATAATAGCTGCAAAACCATCAAAATTTTCTTCTTTGTTCAAAAAAAAATTGTACACTCATTCGGAATCACTATGGTTAATTCCGTGTTAAATAGCTTTTAATATTATGTAAATCCGGCCACGCGTTCCAGTCTGGATTTAAACGGAGGAAATCATGAAAAAAGCGACGTTTGACCAAATCAAAAAACCCCTCAGCTTGCGCGAGGAGCTAAGGGCCAAAGTCATTGACGCCATTGCGGAAACGATGGATTTATACGGCGTTAACTATACGTTCGGTCAGCTGTATGGCATTATGTTTTTTGAAGACAGGCCGATGACGCTGGAGGAAATGCAGCAAAGCATGAGCATGAGCAAAAGCAATATGAGCTATGCGGTCAGAGCTCTGACCGAATCCAAAATGGTGGAGAAGCTGAAGGAAAAGCATGAACGCAGAGATCTCTACATGGCGGAAACGGACTTTTTCAAATCGTTCCAATCCTTCTTCACTATCAAGCTGCAGCGGGAAATCGATGTGATGCGCTGCGCCATTGATGCCGCCATTCCGGTGCTTTCCTCCATTATATTGGAGAAAGCCACCTCGGACGAAGAGCGCCAGCTATGCCTGGAGGACCTTCACAAGCTGAAGCATGCTCTTGCCTATTACGAATGGCTTCAGCAATTCGTTGAAAATTTGAAGGAAGGGACTTTCTTTGACAACCGGCCTCACGGTTGACTTTGACCTTCTTTGACTTTTTCTGAACAATCCGTTATGATAGGTTTACACATCAACAAATCCACTACGTTTATGATGAAGAGGAGGCTTGGTTAAGCATGAATTTTGTGCCTATGGTTATTGAACAAAGCAATCGCGGAGAGCGTTCCTACGATATTTACTCCCGCCTCTTGAAGGACCGCATTATTTTTCTGGGCTCGGGCGTTAATGATGTGGTAGCCAACTCCATTATTGCGCAGATGCTGTTTTTGGCAGCTGAGGACCCGGAGAAGGATATCTCGCTTTACATCAACAGCCCCGGCGGTTCCATTACAGCCGGCATGGCTATTTACGATACGATGCAATACATCAAACCGGATGTTTCCACCATCTGTGTCGGCATGGCGGCTTCCATGGGCGCATTCCTGCTGACGGCAGGCGCAAAAGGCAAACGCTACGCGCTTCCTAACAGCGAAGTGATGATCCATCAGCCATTGGGCGGGGCCGAAGGCCAAGCCAGCGATATCGAAATTCGCGCTCGCCGCATCCTGAAGATGCGCGACAAGCTGAATCATATCCTTGCCGATCGTTCCGGACAACCGCTGGAACGCATCGAGAAGGATACCGACCGCGACTACTTCATGAGCGCGGCGGAAGCCAAAGAATACGGCCTTGTCGATAAAGTTATCGAAAGAGTCTAATCACACGGTTTCACACTTGCGTTGCGGTTTCCGCAAGCCCGCATTGTGACTTGCGAAAACCCGCATTTCAAAAAAATCCCTCGTCGCCAGCTGGCGGCGGGGGATTTTTTTTGCTTTTTGGCGAAATGTGACATGTTTCATTGACACTTATAGAAAAAAGAGAGATTTATCCGTGATTTTATTGCATTAGCAAGATGTTCCAACCTATAATCAGAAGTGTCGGAACTCACAATCGCAACCAGGGGTGAAATCATGGAAGTAGAAGCATTAAACAAGGTCGAGCAGCTTGCTTTGAAGAAGCTCCGCGTCTACCAGAACAGCATCTGGCGTTATTTGTCCCGCTCCATGCTTGCCAGCATGTTTATCGGGTTTGGCGTTATTGTCGCTTTCAAAACGGGCAGCTTTTTCTATCTGGAGCATTCTCCTCTGACCTACCCGATGGCGGCGATTACCTTCGGCGCGGCAATCATCCTCATCAGCTACGGCGGCGGCGATCTCTTCACCGGCAACACGTTTTATTACACCTACGCGACGCTGCGCAAGTCGATGCGATGGAAGGACACAATCCGGCTATGGTGCCTCAGCTACCTGGGCAATATTATGGGGGCGGCGGCGTTTGCGCTGCTGATCTGGACAACCGGCTTGTTTTCCAGTCCCGACGTCAACGGCTTTTTGCTGGAGGTCGTGCACAAAAAAATGAATGCGCCGGTATCGGAGTTGTTTTTCCGGGCCATTCTATGTAACTGGCTGGTCTGCCTCGCTTTTTTTGTTCCGATGTCCATGAAAGGCGACGGGGCCAAAATGTTTTCCATGATGCTGTTTGTTTTCTGCTTCTTTATTTCGGGCTACGAACACAGCATTGCCAATTTGTGTACCTTTGCTATCGCTTTTGTTCTGGATCCTGCCAATTTCTCCTATGTCGGGGGTTTTCGCAACATCATTCCGGTAACAGCGGGCAATCTCATTGGCGGCGGCCTGCTAATGGGGGTTATGTATCATTACGTCAATAAACCGTTTTTTGAATCTGACAAATAAGGGGCGTGACCTTACATGAAAAAATCGAAAATTGTCGTTATTGGAACCGGAGCCGTTGGCTCGACTACTGCTTATACGCTGCTGCTTCGCAATCGCATGGACGAGTTGGTGCTGATCGACGCCAACCATAATAAAGCTGCCGGCGATGCGCTGGATATGAACCACGGCATGGCTTTCCTGGGACAAGCCGATGTATGGGCAGGCACCTATGCCGATTGCGCAGGCGCAGATATCATCATCATCACGGCTGGAGCCGCACAAAAGCCGGGCGAATCCCGCACCGATCTGCTGAAGCGCAACGTCGCCATTTTTGACAGCATTATTGAGCAAGTGCTTCCTTACAATAAAGACGCCATCCTCCTGATCGCCTCCAACCCGGTAGACATCATGAGCTATATGGCTTACCGCAAAGCCGGTTTGCCGGTAGAACGCGTAATCGGCTCCGGCACTTTGCTGGACAGCGGCCGTTTCCGCTACCTGATCGGACAAAAGCTGAACATCGATCCTCGCAGCGTTCATGCCCACATTGTTGGCGAACACGGCGATTCCGAGCTTCCTCTGTGGAGCTTGGCCAACGTAGCAGGCTCCGAGCTTCAACTGACAGACGCTGAGCGCGAGGAAGTATTTGCAAATACACGCGACGCAGCTTACCAAATCATCGAAGCAAAAGGCGCTACCTACTACGCTATCGCTTTGGCGCTGGACCGGATTTGTACAGCGATTCTGAGCGACGAAGGCGCTGTGCTAAATGTCTCTACTTTGCTAAACGACTACCACGGCGTATCCGATGTATATCTCGGAGTGCCTTGCGTTATCGACCGCGGCGGCGTGAGAAAAATCATGGACATCACTATTTCCGAAGAAGAAAGAGTGCTGTTCCACAAATCCGCCGACAAAATCAAAGGCCTGATCTCTACTCTTCAACTGTAATAAAGCCACACGAAAAAAGAGCCTTCAACCGCAGCATGACTGCGTTTGAGGGCTCTTTTTTCAGTACATGTATAGTTTTGGGCACTATTGGTTCTCAAGCTCTTCCTTGCTTACCAATGCCACCAAAGCATTAACCGCCTGCTCGGCATCCGAACCTTCTGCACTAATCGAGACTTCAGTACCGGAACTGATCGCAAGGCTCATAATGCCCATAATGGACTTGGCATTAACCTTCTTATCGTCCTTTTCCACAAATACCTCGGAGGAAAATTTGTTCGCTTCTTGTACGAATAGCGCTGCTGGTCTCGCATGAAGCCCCGTCTTCAGACGAACGACAACCGGTAGCCTTGTCATGTAAATCATACCCCCTATATTTTACTAAAACATTAGCATGTGATGTATAAAAAGCCATTTCATCTTATTATATCATTATACAAGCGGTTGCACTAGGTTAAAGTTACTCCGCCTCTGATTTTTTCCGCCAGTTCGTCAATTTTTCTCAGCCGGTGGTTGACCCCGGATTTGCTGACCTTTCCGCCAAGCATTTCCCCAACCTCCGTCAAGTTGGAATCGGGATGCAGCAGCCTGATTTCCGCTACCTCACGCAGCTTATCCGGCAGATTTTCCAACCCGATTTCTTTCTGCAGAAGTTTGATGTTGTCAATCTGGCGCACAGCTGCGCCGATGGTTTTGTTTAAGTTGGCCGTCTCGCAATTAACGATCCGGTTGACCGAGTTGCGCATATCGCGCATAATTCTGACATCCTCGAACTTGAACAACGCTTGGTGAGCGCCGATAATATTCAGCAGCTCGATAATTTTTTCGCCTTCCTTAATATAGAAGACAAAACCTTTTTTGCGTTCAATACATCTGGCGTTTAGATCAAACTTGTTCGCCAGTTCCACCAACGCTTCGCAATGCTCCTGATACATGGAAGCGATTTCCAAATGATACGAAGAGCCTTCGGGATTGTTGACGGATCCTCCCGCCAGGAAGGCACCCCTTAAGTACGACCGCTTGCAGCAAGGCTTGCGAATCATCTCCTTGTCGATGCCGGCGCTGAAAAGAAATCCTTCCGAGACGATGCGGAGCTCCGCAAGCACCTCTTGCACCATGGAAGGCATTCTGACGATGTAGACATTATTTTTTTTGAGCCGCATTTTTTTGCGCACAAGAAGCTCTACATGAACATTAAAATGCTTCTTCACAAGCGAATATATTCTTCTTGCGATAGCGGCATTTTCTGTGGAGATGTCGAGAACGACCTTGCGGCTGGATAAGCTGACCGAACCGTTCATCCGTATAAGCGCCGACAGCTCCGCGCGTTCACAGCAACCGTCCGCTTCAATTAAGGTCAGTTCCTTTTTTGTCTGCGCCGCAAAAGACATTCTGCTTCACCTCTTTCGTAACATCCAGTTTTCCACCAGCTTATAAATATGATGACTGAGCCGCTCCGCGTCATGACGCAGGAACGTCCTGAACAATACCAGACGGTCGGCAATGACCTTATAACCTCGCCGCGTCACTTCATCAATATCCAAATGAACAGCCTTGGAACCCATTTCTGCGTATTTGCTTTCCACTTGCGGCGGTATTTCGCCGTCGTTAACAATGACATAATCGAATAAATGATGGCCGATATGATCATGAATGGCAGCCAGATGGTCGCCAACGGAATAATTGTCCGTTTCGCCGGGCTGCGTCATGACATTGCATACAAAAAGCTTAACCGCTTCCGATTTAACAATTGCCTGCGCCAATTTCGGAACGATCAGGTTTGGCATGATGCTGGTATATAAGCTGCCTGGTCCGATCAAGATCGCATCCGCGCTTTCGATGGCTTCTACCGCTTCCGGCAGCGGCTCTACATCAGCCGGCTCCAAAAATACGCGTTTGATGCGCCTGCCTGCTTTGGGAATCATGGATTCCCCCGTAATGATGGTGCCGTCAACCATCTCGGCATTCAATACAATTGCGCGATTCGCGGCGGGGAGAACCATGCCTCTCACAGCAAGCACTTCGCTGAGCCGCCTGACTCCGGTAACAAAATCGCCGCCGCTAATATCCGTCATGGCTGCCAGCATCAGATTGCCCAAGCTGTGCCCGGCAAGACCTGTGCCGCTATTAAAGCGGTATTTCAACACTTCTGTGAGCAGCGGCTCCGCGTCCGCCAGCGCCATCAGCACATTTCGGATATCGCCCGGCGGCGGAATCTGCAGCTCGTTGCGCAACACGCCGGAGCTGCCTCCGTCATCGGCCACCGTTACGATTGCCGTTATATCCAGGGGCTTTTCTTTAAGCCCCCGCAGCATGACGGAAAGTCCCGTACCGCCGCCAATGACGACGATTTTGGGACGGCGGACTATTTTTTGAATACTCTGCATCCTCTCACCTCGCGTCAATGCTTATCGCGTTCGGAATCGCGATGGCTGACGCGCACACGCTCCGTATCGCTGCTGCCGAGCATCCGGCCCAAATATTCCGCTATGGCGACGGAACGATGTTTGCCGCCCGTACAACCGATGCCGACCACAACCTGGCTCTTCCCTTCCTTGCGATACAACGGAATGAGAAATTGCAGCATATCCAGAAGTTTAGTCAAAAACTGCTGAGTCTCCGGCCACTTCATCACATAGTCGTATACATCGGGATGTTGTCCCGTATTGGGGCGCAATTGCTCCACATAATGGGGGTTCGGCAAAAAGCGCACGTCGTAAATCAAATCCGCGTCAATCGGAATGCCGTATTTAAAACCAAAGGAAGTGACATTAATGGAAAGGCTGCTTTGCTCCTGATTGGTAAAATGGGAAATGATGCGTTCCTTCAACTGAAGCGGCTTCAGCTTGCTCGTATCAATAACTTGCGACGCGGAGCCCTTCAAGTCTTCCAGCATGCGGCGTTCGGCATTGATGCCTTCCAGCGGAAGGCCCTGCTGCGCCAGCGGATGACGTCTCCTGCTTTCCTTGTAGCGCTGAACAAGCACATCATCCGTGGCGTCCAGGAACAAAATTTCGCAGCTGATCGTATGATGATCCTTAATATATGCCAATGATTCCGATAATGCCGTAAAAAACTCCCGGCCGCGCAAATCAATAACGAGCGCGACTTTCCCGATTTTGCCGTTGGACTGCTCAATCAGCTCCGCAAATTTCGGGATAAGCACCGGAGGCAGGTTGTCGACGCAGAAAAAGCCGAGATCCTCCAGACTTTGTACAGCAATCGTTTTTCCCGCACCCGACATACCGGTTATAATCACCAGTTTGGCCAGCGTAGCTGACGTATCCATAGAAAGCACCCGCTATCCTCTTAGAATAAGTCCTGCCGCTCCTACAACGCCCGCATCATTGCCCAATACTGCCGGGACAATACGAACGCCTTCCTTCGCCTGGTCTTGCGTATATTTCTCGAATACTTCGCGAATTTGGTCAAACAGGAAATCTCCCGCTTTGGAAACACCGCCGCCGACAATAAAATATTGAGGATTCAGCACGATCGCCATCATGGCCATCGATTTGCCCAAATAATAAGCGGCGCGGGACACAATGCGGCTTGCAACCTCGTCCCCGGCCTTGGCGGCGTCAACAACATCCTTGGCCATAATGTTCTCGACCTGGGACAACGAAGTGCGGTCGCCCCGGGCAACTGCATCCTTGGCCATGCGGATAATACCTGTGGCGGAGGACACCGTCTCCAGGCAGCCCATCTTGCCGCAGCCGCATTGAATCGCTTCCAGATCAGGCACAATCGCGATATGGCCAAGTTCTCCCGCCATGCCGGCGAAACCTTCCACGATTTTTCCTCCGATAATAATGCCTCCGCCTACGCCCGTACCAAGGGTATAGCATACGCAGTCGGACACGCCGCGGCCCGCTCCGGCCCATGCCTCGCCCAGCGCCGCCACATTGGCGTCATTGTTGACTTTGATCGTTTTGCCCAGTTCTTGCTCCAGGAAACCCTTCAAATCCGTATTTTCGATCTTCAGGTTAGCGGAATATTTCACATAGCCGGCCGGAATGTCGAGAAAGCCCGCAATGCCGATGCCTACGCCGTCCACTTGCTCCCATTCATAAGGGGATTCCTCTACGATCGCCCGCGCGTACTTTGCAATATTATGAAGGATCGCATCCGTGCCTTTGCTCACTTCCGTATCGCCTTCATACGTGCCCAGCAGCTTACCTTCAGAATCGCAGATGCCTACCTTAATTGTAGTGCCGCCGACATCGACTCCAACATAAATCTTCTCAGACATTCCCTGCCACCTCATTTACAAAGTTAACGTTCTCTGTTCCCACTATAAGGGTTGTAACTGCTCCGGTCAAGCGAACAGCGGGCCTCCCAATAGCCCCAAAAGCAAGGGCTGCAGCCCGTGGCTAGATGCCTTTTCGGGTGCAGCCCCATGTCTAGTGCTGTGCGCAATTACAAGGATTGGCTCCAGTCGTGCGTGATGCTGCCTTCCAGGAACCGCTCGCAGTCCAGCGCTGCCATACATCCGCTGCCCGCCGCCGTAATTGCCTGGCGGTATTTGCTATCCTGCACGTCGCCGCAGGCGAATACGCCCGGCACATTGGTTTCGGCTGTTCCCGGCTTTACCTTGATATAGCCGTGTTCATCCGTCTCTACCGCCCCGCCCAGAAACGCCGTATTGGGCGTATGCCCAATCGCAACGAAGATACCGTCCGTTTCCAGAACCTCTTCTTCGCCCGATGTGTTGTCGCGCACCTTCAGGCCGGTTACGCCCATGCCTGTCGCCACAACCTCTAGCGGGGTTTTATTCAAGCTCCACCCGATCTTTTCATTTTCGCGGGCGCGATCCTGCATGATCTTGGAAGCACGCAGCTCATCGCGGCGATGGACAAGCTCAACGTCAGTGGCAAACCGCGTCAGGAAGTTGGCTTCCTCCATAGCGGAATCGCCGCCGCCAACCACGATGATTTTTTTGCCCCGGAAAAAGAAGCCGTCACAGGTGGCGCAAGTGCTTACTCCTTTGCCTACGTTGTCCCGCTCGCCTGGGATACCGAGGTATTTGGCCGATGCTCCCGTTGAAATAATAACGGATTCCCCGACAATTTCTCCGTGTCCGTCAACCTGAAGCTTGAAGGGACGTTGACTCAGATCCACGCTCTCGACCCAGCCCGTTAAAAACTTTGCGCCGAAACGCTCCGCTTGCTTACGCATATTGGCCATTAAATCCGGTCCCATAATCCCTTCGGGAAAACCGGGAAAGTTCTCAACCTCGGTTGTTGTCGTCAATTGGCCGCCCGGCTCCGGTCCTTCAATAATGAGCGGATTCATGTTGGCCCGCGCCAGGTAGATAGCGGCCGTCAGGCCTGCAGGGCCCGTACCGATAATAATGGACTTGTACATGTTCCTCACCTCGAATTCGTGGTATAGAAATTCAACTAAAGCTTATAAGGCAGTCCGCCGCCTGCTAATCAATGCTTGCTTAATGGTCATCGATGTCCGCAAGCAAGGCGAATAATTAAATTCACTTCAAATCCTGGCCGGAGAAGACGGAGCTGATGCTCTTCATCTTTTCCTTAATTCCGCATACGCTGTCGATCAGCTTCACATGTTTGCTTACCGTAGCGATGGACGTGCCGTACCGAAGCGAAACTTCATGGTACGATATCGCGCGCCTGTGCATCTTGGCAGTCAAATATTCCAGCGCCGCCGCCCAGCCTTCCGGCTTCGTCAGCTTCGGCACGTCGGGGTACATACGGGTCAGAAATTCAACCCATAACGTCATCATATCATGCTGCTGCACCAAATCATAATGCTTGCTCATTCTGCTAATAGCCGCTTGCGCAACGGCTTCCCACTTATCGTCCCACTCCGGCAGCCTGGACGGCATCTGGCGCGGCTCGATAACAGCAGGTTTGCCCTCCAGCACGGCATGAAGCGGTTCCTGGACTCCGATGGTTCTCAGAACAAAAACAGCTATATTTTTCAAATAGTCGTCTTCGTCCGGTTCCAGCAGAAATGCTCGCAGCACATCCTTCACTTCATTGTCCGCAATCATGCCAAACGCCTGAATGACTTGCAGCTTCGTGCTTTGGTCGCCATGGCGCAATGCCCAGAAAAACGAGGAACGCACCAGAGGATCACGCTTCAAATGATCCGGCATGCCGTCTGACGACTTCTCCCACAGCTTGAACTGCTCCTCAAAGGGCAGATGATAGTGGTAGCTGACAGCGGGTCCGCCGCTGCCCGAACGGATCAATTCCAGCTGGCTCATATAGTAATGAGGAATTCCGGATGCCGGATCAAGCTTCATCGTCGATTTCCACAGTCGCTCCGCCTCATCGTACCTGCCGATATTGCAAGCCGCAACAGCGGCATAGTGGTACAAGCAAGGGTCCTGATGCACTCCGCCATCCTTCAATAGGCGGATAAAGTGACGGTAGGCGATGCCATGCTCCCCCAAAATCCCCATTGTAGTCGCCAGCTTAAACACATGCTCCTGATGGAAAGGCACGGTTTTGGTCAGCAGCGCCAGCAGCTCCGCCAGCTCCTCGCGATTGCCCTCGTGCTGATAGAATATCGCCAGGTTGCAAAGGGCATGCAAATTACCCGGTTCATGTTCCAGCACGCCGGCGATGGATTCCATAGCTTTATCAAACATGCCCATATAATAATAAGCGAGCGCCAGATTGTTGCGGGCAGCCAGAAAGTCGGGCTGCTTCTCCGCAATGCTCTCCAGAATGCGCACCGCTTCTGTAAATTTGCCTTCCTCCAGCAAAGCGCGAGCCTGATCATGCTCCACCATGCCTTCTCTGGATTTGATATTCGTCAACGTCATGGGCCGCTCCAGTTCAAAATGAAGAAGCTCCATCATTTCTTCGGCCTCGTCCAGGTATTGCCCTTCTGGATCCTCCTGCAAATATCGGATAAGCGAACCTTCTGCCGCTTCGTACATCTCCATGTTGGCGTAATTGTTCGCCATATAGAAGTGACATTCCGTCATCATCGGATCTAATTCGTCCAAAATCCAACCCAGGATGCGATTGGACTCCTCGTAATTGCCCATCTCCGACAAGATGCCCGCCATATTGCAATGGTTGACGGGATTGTCAGGCTCATATTCGATCGCCTTGCGAAAGTATTTCAGTGCCTTGTCGTAATGGAATCGGTCCAGAGAGCGCACCGCCCGCTCGAAAAAAAACGTGGCGTCCCATTGGATTGATATGATTTTTGCTTCTCCGCTCGCAGCCGCCGCTTTTTTTTCTTTCACTTGCAAGGCACCTCCTTTTTTACGATTATAACATAGCCGCCGCAACTCCACAGAAAAGAATATGTGGCAAATCGCGGACAGCCTTGGGCCGTCCGCGATTTTTTCACGGGAAAAACTATGAGATGTTGTTCAAAAAACGCGTTTTTTTGAACCCATGCTATCTATTTTCCGGTTAAACGCCTTTGTTCTTGAAGAGGGTGCTGATAGAGCCGCCATCCAGAATAATGCGCGTCGCTTCCGCCAGAAGCGGCGCTACCGACAGAATTCTGAATCGGTCCGGCGTAGTCTCCGGCAGCAGAATGGAGTCCGTTACAATGACTTCCTTGATGCTTGGGTGATCCAGACGCTGTATGGCGTTGCCTGAGAAAAGAGGGTGGGTGGCGCATACGTAGACATCCTCTGCTCCCCGCTCCTTCAAGCTTTCCACAACATTCACGATTGTTGAGCCCGTATCGATAAGGTCCTCGATAATAATCGGCGTTTGTCCCTCAACGTCCCCGATAACATGCGTAATGGATGACTCATTGTGCGCGGGACGTTTCTTGATCATGATGGCGAAGGACGTATCCAAATAATTGGCTAGCTTCTCGGCTGTCGAAGCGCGTCCGGCATCCGGCGACACGACAACAGGATTCTTAATATTTTTGGACTTCAGATAGTCGCTGATCAAGTCCAGCGCCGTCATATGGTCCACCGGAATATTAAAGAAGCCTTGGATAGCCGGGGCGTGCAGGTCGATTGTAATGACGCGCGTCGCTCCTACCGTCGTCAGCACATCCGCCAGCATTTTTGCCGAGATCGGCTCCCGCGGCGCAGCTTTGCGCTCCTGGCGGGCATAGCCGTAGTAAGGCATGATAATATTGACCGTGCGTGCGGATGCCCGCTTCGCCGCGTCGATCATGACCAACAATTCGACAAAATGCTCGTTGATGGGATGCGAGAACGACTGAACAAGAAAAACATCGCAGTTCCGAATCGTTTCTTCGTAGTGAACGTAAATTTCTCCACTTTTGAAACGTGACAATTTGATGGAACCAAGGTTCAGACCAAGCTCTGCACTAATCTTTTGAGCCAGCACGGGATTTGACGAACCCGAAAAAATACGTACCTTGTCGCTTAACATGATACCCTCCTGAGCGTTTCAACCAAATAATTTAAAACTTCGATCAATGCTTACTGTCCTATTATACATACATTTGTTGAGATTTCAAAAAGGTATTGTTATTATTTTCGACAATTCACCGCATTTTATTGGTTGTTGGCTTGCCATCGCGCTTCGACAGCTCGCTCATAATGTCGTCAAGCGGCAATCCGCGCTCCTTAAGCAATACCATTAGATGGAAAATGAGATCGCTGGCTTCGCTCCGCAGCTCGTCGTTGTCAGCGTTTTTGGCTGCAATAATAACCTCGGCCGCTTCTTCGCCGACCTTTTTCAATATTTTGTCCACACCTTTGTCGAACAGATACGAGGTGTACGTGCCTTCCGGACGCTCTGCGTACCGCTCGGCAATGACGGATTCCAGCTTGCCCAGCACTTCGAAGCGGTCGCCGCCCCCCGCGCTTTGGGAAAGACCCTCGTCACCGCCGGATGTCGGGATGTGATTGAAGAAGCAACTGTATTTGCCGGTGTGGCAAGCCGGTCCCTGCTGAACAACCCGTACCAGCAGCGTGTCGCCGTCGCAATCGTATGCCATGGACACAATGCGCTGTGTATGGCCGCTGGTTGCTCCTTTGTTCCACAGCTCGCTCCGCGAGCGGCTCCAGAACCAGGTGGTGCCGCTCTGGATGGACAGCTTCAGCGACTCCTCGTTCATATACGCCAGCATCAGCACTTCCTTGCTGGCCGCATCCTGCACAACGGCCGGCACAAGCCCGTCCGCTCCCCATTTGATCTTCAGCTCGTTATCCAAACCCGCTTCCGTCATCGAACCTCTACTCCTTTTGCGCGCAAATCGTCCTTCACTTCAGCAATCGTCATTTCCTTATAATGAAAAATCGTGGCCGCAAGCGCAGCATCCGCATTAGCTTCACTGAATACTTGTCCAAAATGGTTGATGGTGCCCGCTCCGCCGGACGCGATGACAGGTATGCCGACACGCTGTGATACAGCTTTGGTCAAGGCGATGTCAAATCCGTCTTTTGTGCCGTCCGCATCCATGCTGGTCAACAGGATTTCGCCCGCCCCAAGCTTTTGAATCTCGGAAGCCCATTCCAACGCACGGATGCCGGTGGACTGCCTTCCGCCATGCGTGTAGACCTCCCACTCGCCCCACTCAGCATTGTAACGAGCGTCAATGGCCACCACGATGCATTGCGAACCAAACTTGCGCGCTCCCTCCGATACTAGTGCGGGATTACGCACCGCAGCGGTGTTGATGCCGATTTTGTCCGCGCCCGCCCGCAGCAGACGTTTCATATCGTCTACATGGGAAATGCCGCCGCCAACGGTAAACGGAATGGTGATTTCGCCCGCCGTTCGCTTAACCACTTCAATCATGGTCGCTCTGCCTTCCACGGAAGCCGAGATATCCAGAAATATCAGCTCGTCGGCGCCTTCGCGATCATAGGTTGCAGCCAGCTCTACCGGGTCGCCCGCATCGCGCAAATTAACAAAATTGACTCCTTTAACCACGCGTCCGTCCTTTACGTCCAGACACGGAATGATTCGTTTTGCCAGCATGCGTCTACCCCTCTCTTCCCGTCAACCGCAAAAAATTGCCCAGCAGCTTCATGCCGAGCTCTCCGCTTTTCTCCGGGTGGAACTGCATGCCGAACAGTCTCTCCCGTCCAACAATCGCAGTGACGTCGCCATAATAGTCGCAGGTTGCCAGCAAATCGCCGGCTTGCTCGGTCTTAACGTGGAAGGAATGGACAAAATAAACATGCCCTTCTTCCAGCCCCTCCACAAGCGGCGAGTCCGCTTGCTTGAATTGCAGCTTGTTCCAGCCCATGTGAGGGATTTTGAAATCGCCGCTAAAGCGCGTCACCTTTCCCGGAAGCAATCCCAAGCCTTCATGGCTGCCATACTCCTCGCTTTGATCAAAAAGCAGCTGCATGCCAAGGCAGATGCCCAGCAGCGGCTTGCCGGATTTTGCATAAGCCTGTGTGACGGTGTCGAGTCCCGTTTCCCTCAGATTCTCCATCGCGTCTCCGAATGCTCCAACGCCGGGCAGAATAGCTCCGTCGGCCTCCGCGATGACCACAGGGTCGGCTGTTACCACGGCGGTATAGCCAAGCCGCTCAACGGCTTTGCTGACGCTGTGCAGATTGCCCATGCCGTAATCGATGATGGCAATCATCCTACAGCACTCCCTTCGTGGAAGGCACTCCTTGCACGCGCGGGTCGATGCTGGTCGCTTCGTCCAGCGCCCGTCCTAAAGCCTTAAACACCGCCTCGATCATATGATGCGTATTTTGCCCGTAATGCACAATCACGTGAAGAGTAATACGGGCTTCCAAAGCCAGCTTCCATAGAAACTCCTGCACCAGCTCGACCGAAAAGCTCCCCACTTGCGCGGACGGATAAGCAGCCCGGTATTCAAAATGCGGACGGTTGCTAATATCCACCACCACTTGCGCCAATGCTTCGTCCATCGGCACAAATACGCTGGCATAACGCTTGATGCCTTTTTTGTCGCCCAGTGCTCTGCGGAACGCGTCGCCAAGACAAATGCCGATATCCTCAACCGTATGGTGATCGTCGATTTCGATGTCGCCTTTGGCATCAACCTGAAGGTCGAATTGGCCGTGCTTCGTAAACAAATCCAGCATATGGTTCAGAAACGGCACATCCGTCTCCAGCTTGGCCTGGCCGCTGCCGTCCACCGCAAATGACAGCTTAATGTCCGTTTCGTTTGTTTTCCGCTCTATGGATGCCGAACGAATCTCTTGCTCACTCATGCCGATCCCTGCTTTCCTGAAAATAATGGTGTGAATACATTGACTCCTTGGATGCTTATAGAGTCATGTATCCCAATAATCCGTTACATTGCTGCCGCTAATTGTTATTGTCCGATCGCTTATCAAGTCGCCGATAGCAATTGTAAAATGGTTTAGTTAACGTCCCGCTCTTTCGCCAGCCGGATCTCGATCGCCCGCGCGTGGCCTTCCAGCCCTTCATGCCGAGCCAGCGTCATGATTTTATCGCCGTTTGCCATCAGCGCTTCCTTGCTGTAATAAATCAGGCTGGACTTTTTGAGAAAATCATCTACATTAACCGGAGAAGAAAACCGGGCCGTGCCGTTGGTTGGCAAAATGTGATTGGGTCCCGCAAAATAATCGCCTACCGGCTCCGAGCTGTACGGCCCCAAAAAGATAGCTCCCGCGTTTTCGATAAAGCCCAGCAGCTTCATGGGATCATCCGTCAATATTTCAAGATGCTCGGGGGCCAGCTGATTGATTACGTCGATGCCTTCCGCTAACGTATCTACCAAAAGCACCGCGCCATAGTTATCGATGGAGCTGCGTGCAATCGCCTGCCGAGGCAGGTCCGCCAGCTGACGCTCCACCTCTGCCGACACGGCTTCCGCCAGCTCTCTCGACGGCGTAACCAGGATGGAGGAAGCCATCTCGTCATGCTCTGCCTGGGAAAGCAGATCCGCAGCGATATAAGAGGCATCCGCATTACCGTCCGCCAACACTGCGATTTCGCTTGGACCTGCAATGCTGTCGATATCGACTGCGCCAAAAACGGCTCTTTTGGCCAGAGCGACATAAATATTGCCGGGGCCGCAAATTTTATCGACCGGATCAATCGTCTCCGTGCCGTAGGCCAACGCCGCTACCGCCTGCGCGCCTCCGACGCGGTAAATTTCCTTGACTCCCGCTTCCGCCGCAGCAACCAGGATAAAGGGGTCGATGCCTTCTTTGCCGCCCGTGGCAGGAGGAGTCACCATCACGATTTCCGGCACGCCCGCAACCTGTGCCGGTATTACGTTCATCAGCACGGAGGAGGGATACGCCGCTTTGCCGCCTGGCACATATACGCCCACGCGCTTCAGCGGACGCATGATTTGACCCAGCAGCGTACCGTCCGGCTGCAAATCCATCCAGGAATTGCGCAGCTGCTTTTCGTGGAATCTGCGAATGTTGACTGCTGCCTCCCTGATCGCGACCAGGAACGCTTCGTCCACTAACTTGTAAGCCGCATCAATATCATCCTGTGTCACTCGTAGCTGCGCGGCAGTGAGCTTCGAGCCGTCGAATTCCTCCGTGTAACGGAGCAATGCCGCATCACCCTCATTCTTGACGCCATCTACAATAGCAAGCGTCGCGCGATTTTGCTCCGGCGTGCCGTATTCCACTTCCCGCTTCAAGCCAAATGCTTTTGGAGACATGATTCTCATATCCGATCTCTCCCTTCATTTGAATCTGTACAGGCTTCTCCAGAACCTTTCACACTCTGGCCTGCCGCTGCCTTCATTGTTCAACTTGATAATGTCTTTATTTTTGGTCTTGGTTTCTCACTATAATTTCCTGCAGGCGATCGCACAGGCTTTGAATTCTGTCGTTTTTCAGCCGGTAGCTGACGCGGTTGGCGATCAAGCGGCTTGTGATGCCGAAAATCGGCTCCATCTCGACCAAACCGTTTTCCCTCAGCGTCTGCCCCGTCTCCACCATATCCACGATTCGATCGGCCAGACCAATCAGAGGAGCCAGCTCAATGGAGCCATTCAGCTTGATAACCTCCACCTGCTGTCCCCGCTCCCGAAAATAAGCCGATGCAACGTTTGGATATTTGGTTGCGACACGGGGATGAATCGTTGGCTTCCAGTCCGCCAATCCGATCACGGACATCCGGCATTTGGCAATGCCGAGATCCAGAAGCTCGTAAACATCCTTGTTTTCTTCCATCAGCACGTCCTTGCCAACAATGCCGATGTCCGCAACTCCATATTCCACATAAGTCGGCACATCGACGGGTTTGGCCATAATAAACTCCATCCCCGCCTCCGGCAGCTCGATAATCAGCTTTCTTGTATCGTCGAAATCGCTGGGGATCGGAAGGCCCGCTTCGCGAAACAGTTTGGAAGCTTGCTTGTATATACGCCCTTTAGGCATGGCTACTTTCAGCAAATCAGATCCGTTTCCGCTCATGATGATGTGGTCCCTCCCTTCACGCCCGCAGCGGGCAAATAAACAGCAAGGCCCGTATAGCTCAGGCCTTTATAATAGAATGGCGCCACTGCGCCTTCCAGCTCCAGAGGCAATGAATCCGCACGCTCCGTGACGGCGGCTGCGCCTATGCCGCGAAGACGCTGTGCTTCCGCCAGCGCTTCCCGCCGGCCTTCATTATTGTAAACAAGCAGTGTGCGCTCCTCCTGCTCCGTCTCCTCTATTCCAAGCAGCTCAAGCACGCGGGTTGTCTTGATGGCAAAGCCGGTAGCCGGAGCAGGCCGCCCGAATTGGGCAAGCAAATTGTCATAACGGCCGCCGCTGACAACAGGGAACCCAAGGTCGGCGGCATACCCTTCAAACGTCATGCCTGTATAATAGGAGAAATCGCCAATCATCGTCAGATCGATCAACACATGATCGCAAACGCCATAGGCGTCGAGCACATCCCAGATCTGGCACAGCTGCGTGATCGCCTTTTGCGCCTCTTCGCCTCCGCCAAGCCCCTGCGCCTGACGACAAATCTCCACGCCGCCACGCAAGCGCAGAATGCTTTCCAGCTCGCTCTGCACTGCTTCTTCCAGATTGAAACGTTTGAGCTGGTCCCGGTAACCTACATAGTCACGACCAAGCAGACAGGACTTCAGCGTTTCCTGCGCGTCCTTCCGGTCCTTCAGCAATTCCCCGAACAAAGCATTCAGAAAACCGACATGGCCAATCGCAATTTTGAAACGCTCCGCGCCTGCCGCTTTTAACGAAGCAATAGCCAACGCCACTACTTCCGCATCCGCTTCCGGCGAGGAATCCCCGACCAACTCTACACCCGTCTGGAAGAACTCCGCGTCTCTTCCCGATTCCTCTTCAATGGAACGGAATACATTGGAATGATAAGAAAGCCGCAGAGGAAAATCAGACTCACGCAGCAACGACGAAACGACACGCGCAATCGGCGCCGTCATTTCGGAGCGCAATACCAGAGTTGTTCCGCGGCTATTCAGCAGCTTATACAGCTTTTGATCCGAAGTGGAGCTGGCCATGCCGACCGTATCGTAAAATTCCATCGTAGGAGTCATAATCTGCTCATAGCCCCAGCCTTGCATACAGGCTAGAGCTTTATTCTCAATATAACGCAGCTTCTTGACAGCCGCGGGCAAATAGTCCTTGACGCCGGCGGGCTTCTCGAACATCTTTGGCTTCGACATTTTAAAACTCCCTTAATCGCTTTAATATATTAAAGTGCTACCATGTTACCATGCTAACAAAATAAAGAACGTAGAGCATATATTAGCACGGGAAGTGCTATTCGTCAAGCTGCTCAGGAGCGGAACGGCGGCAGCAAAAATGTCTCTTGACGGGCATCCGCGGCTTATCCGCTTCCTCCTGTCCAAGAGACATTTATGACCAGAGCGCGCCGGCTATTGGCGGCCGGCATTGCTGTTCTCCCAAGCTGCTTAGTTGCTGGCGCTCTTCCCATTGTCCTGCATCCTCATTTTTGCCGCCGCGACCGCCCTGGTTTCAGGAGTTCCCTTCAGCCCCGGGAGCTGCCTTCAGCACCTGCATGGGATTTCCCCCAACAAAGGAGCCAGGCGGCACATCCTTATGCACCAGCGTGGCAGCCGACACAACGGCCCCATCGCCAATCGTGACGCCCGGCAAAATGGTGCAATTGGCTCCAATCATCACATCGTTGCCAATGACCACATCGCCAAGCCGATATTCACGCAGTAAGTATTCATGAGTCAAAATCGTCGTATTGTATCCGATAATACTGTTTCGGCCTACGGAAATCCGCTCGGGAAAAAATACATCCACCATAGCCATCAGGCCAAATGCGGCGTATTCCCCCACCTTCATCCCCAGCACATGCCGGTAGATTGCGTTTTTCCAAGACAATACGGGACAATATCTTGCCAACTGGATAAAAATGAAATTGCGGATGCCTTTTATAAAGCTGACACTGGAATAAATCTGCCACAGTGAATTGGGTCCCTCTACAGGATGCCGCTCCACCTTACGCATGGGTTTCCTTCTCCAGCCCGGCAAAGGCATACAGTTCTCTCATATCGTCGATAATGTAATCCGCCCCCGCTTCCCGAAGTATCTCGGCCCCTTTGAGCGACCAGGCAACCCCAACGGCCGTAACGCCGGCGGCAACCGCAGACTTCATGTCCACGGCGCTATCCCCTACCATGATCGCTTGGGAAGGCTCAACGCCTAGCTGCTCCAGCACTTTCAGCACCGGTTCCGCATGCGGCTTTGGATTAACGACGTCATCGACCGTCACGATCGCATCCACATCCTTGCGAATACCGACAAAGTCCAGCCCCTTTTCCGTTGTAAGCCTAATCTTCGTTGTTACGACGCCTATCTGAATGCCGGCATTATGCAGCTTCTCCAGCACCTCGTTTACAAAAGGAAACGGACGCACATATTGGTCATGCAGTCGCAGATTCACTTCCCGATAAGCGCGGATTAAATGGCCGACATCCTGTTGGCCGGAGAACTGTCTCAACTGGTCTTCCAGAGTCAGCCCCATGTGGGGAATAATGTGCTCCTTCCCGAAGTCGGGAGGCACAATTCCTTTTAACGCCTCCATAAAAGAGGTCATGATCAATTCATTTGTATCCAGTATCGTGCCGTCCAAATCGAACAACACCGTGGTGTATGCTTTCATCTTGAAGTCTAGTCCTCCCGATCCGGGCAGAACGCCCGGCTATGTTGGTCAATCTCCGCCCCCGCCGTCACCGCCGCTATCGCTGCCACCACCGTCATTTCCTCCGTCACTGCTGCTATCATCGTTGCTTCCCGATTTTTTGCCGCTGCCGGATTTGTGACCAGATCCGCCCGATGAGGCATCAACAGCCGATGATGAGCGGTCAACGCTATGGCGTTTAGCGGTCTTTTGTTTTTTGCTGACTTCCGGCTCTGCGTTGCGCTCCGGCTTTGTTGTTATAATAGGGTCGCTGTATCGTACATTAGCCGCCCCGGTTACACGCCTCACAATAATGAAGACAATAGCAGCCGCAATCAATAGAAGCGCCAGCAATTGCGAAATCCGTATATTCCCGTATGCAGGGTCCAGATAACCCGGCTCAAAGACACCGCTAATCGGCGACCAGAGCGCACGCATGAAATCAGCCAGCCATTGAGGCCCGATAAAAGCCAAACTATCAATACGCAGCGCCTCGATGAAAAACCGTCCAATGGAATACCAAATGAAATAGGAAGCCATCAGTTCCCCTGCACGCAAAAACTTTTGACGGCGCAGCAGGAAGAGAACGCCTATTCCAAGCAAGCTCCAGAGCGATTCATACAGGAAAGCCGGATGGCGGAACGCTCCTTCCGGAACCGCAGAATCGATAATGTACATATTGTCGACGATAAAAGAAGGCAAATGTAGCGTTTGGCGCAAAAAGGACTCGTCCACAGGAGCGCCGTACGCTTCCTGATTCATAAAGTTTCCCCAACGTCCAATCATTTGTCCCGCCAATAGCGACGGAACAGATATGTCCACAATTCGCCAGAAGCTGTAGCCCTTATAGCGGGAGTAGATGATACCGCATATAAACGCGCCGATGATGGCGCCATAGATAGCTATGCCGCCATTCCATATTTTGAACACATCAAGAAAATTGCCTTTGTAGTCATCCCACTTGAATGCTACGTAATAGATCCGAGCTGCAATAATCGCCGATGGAGCGCCAAGGAGCAGCAAGTCCATAAAGAAGTCGGGCTTAATGCCAAAGCGCTTGCCCTCCTGTATAGCCAGCAGCAGCCCAGCCAGCGCAGCCAATCCCAGAATGACGCCATACCAGCGCACCTCGAGACCGCCCAGCTGAAAAAAAATCGGGTTAATCGACAATGTATGCATACTTTTTATCTTCTCCTTGCTATATCATATGAATTGCAGTTAAGGCTAAAGTGATGCCGGATGGCATCATCTATCGTCAATCGTAATCATCCATGTCGTCCGCGATCGTTTCCGTCAGCTTGTTCGTAAACTGCAGCGCCGCATTGTAACCCATCCGTTTCAAACGGAAGTTCATAGCAGCCACCTCAATAATAACGGCAAGATTTCGCCCTGGCCGTACCGGAATTGTCACTAGAGGCACATCCGTATCAATGATCCTTGTCGTTTCCTCATCCAGGCCCAGACGGTCATATTGCTTGTCCTGCTGCCAGTTTTCCAGCTTGATCACAAGCCCGATCCGCTTCTGCGTCCGGACAGCCCCTGCACCAAACAGCGTCATGGCATTAATAATGCCCAAGCCGCGAATTTCGAGCAAATGGCGAATCAGCTCGGGAGCTGTACCGTGCAGCTGCCCATCCGACGTTTGGCGAATTTCAACCGCATCGTCCGCTACCAGCCTGTGGCCGCGTTTGACCAATTCCAACGCCGTTTCGCTTTTGCCGATTCCGCTTCCGCCGGTAATCAGCATTCCCACTCCGTAAACATCGACCAAAACGCCGTGAATTGTGGCCGTCGGAGCCAGCTTGCGCTCTAGAAAATCCGTGATGCGGCTGGACAAAATAGTCGTTGCCACATTGCTCCGCAGCACTGGCGTATTAGTGGCATTGGACTGATCCACCAGTTCTTTGGGAGCTTCCAAACCGCGCGTCAAAATAATGCATGGCGTCTCTTCATGGCACAAACGAACCATCCGATTATTGCGCTCTTCGCTATCCAGCATATTCAGAAACGATATTTCCGTCCGGCCAAGCAATTGTACCCGCTCGCTGGGATGATAGTGGAAGTAACCTGCCATTTCCAGACCGGGCCGATATAAATCATCAACCGTAATTTTACGCTTCAAACCGTCTTCACCCGAAATGATCTCCAATTGAAAATGCCGTACGAGCTCAGAAACCTTTACTTTTTTCGGCAAGGTTAAGCCTCCTCAAGCGCTGTTATCTGTCCTAGCGCCGTTATTATGTATGATAGCATCCCGCTTGCAGACGGGATCCATATTTCCAATGTCTTCATCGTAATGCAAAAAGGCGCCGAAAGCAACGTTTCCGCCGCTGGCGCCTTTCATTATATATGCCGTAAATCGACTTCAGAGAATGCTCAACGAGCCAATTGTCCGTTGTTCAAGCGTTCGGAGCAGCTCCAAGTTATCCACGACTTCCGATAAAGACGAATACGAATCTAATTGCAGCTGGTCCAGCAGCATCTCCATTTCTTTCTCGTTTGCCAAAATGCCTGCGCCAGCCAATGCACGTTCCATTCCCTCGATATCCGCGCTTTCATTAATGTCAGCCAGCTTTGCGCTTGCCTGTTCAGCCAATACAGCAGCTTCCTCACATAATGGATGATGCGGATCATTCCACAAATCAAAGATGCTCCCCTGTTGGGCATCCAGTTGCACTTCCGAAGCCATCAACTTAAGCGCTCCTCCGATAAAAGCACCCTGCTCAAGCTTTAACCGGAGCCGGCCGGCGGTCGGCGATATCAGCACATTTCTAAATACGCCGCTTAAGCTCAAAGGACCTGATAGATGGACGGCCACCTCAGCAACACTCGCGCTGCCCTCTAAATGTACGTTCAACAGCTGGCTTTGCAGCAAAATTATTTCTTCTCCATGTTCGGCGCTGCTTCTGAATGAAAGACTACTTTGATGAATGGGTTGCGGTTTCTCCGCCTCAACTGCCGCCATCGGATCTCCTGCAATGACCAGCGTTGTTCCAGCCACCTTTACGCTATCCAGCAGCGTAACGCCTCCGGCAGGAAGATGAATAACAAGATCACCGTCCACTTCAATGTTTTGTAGCGTAAACTCTCCTTCTCCTTTAATAATGAGAAGAGCTTTATCCCCGGTCACTATCAGCTTTCCGTCGCACGGTCCGGCCAATATCCCCTTTTCATCTTTTGAAGCTTCAACCTCCAGCTTTCCATTAAATACGCCCGGCTCTTTGAACCAGCGTACTGCCGAGCTATAACCTTCCGTTCTTCGTCCCAGCATTGCTTCGCCATTCGCCATATAGTTTTTATTTACCGATCCGGCCTGCATGCGCTATCCCTCCTACGCAGCTATATACAAAAAAAATGAACCGTACTGTTCAGCACGATTCATTCTACCATGATACATTAGAAAAAAATGTAATCCAGCATACATAAAACCTATTATTCAAGCGAGGCGCAAGCCTTCAGTTCTTCGGGATCCGTAATCGTAATTTGCTTGCGAACAATTTGGATGATGCCTCTGTTCTGCATGTCGGACAATATTTTGGTAACCGTTTCTCTTGTGGTTGCCGTCATATCCGCGATCTGATGATGCGTCAGCTTTAACGGTATGATATGTTTGCCGGTCTGTTCCTCGCTCATTCGGAACAGAAGCCGCGCCACTCGAGAGTTGGCAGAATTAAAAGCAAGATCCGCTATTAATTCATTGGCCTTGCGAAGCCTTTCCAGCGTCGTATTTAATATTTTTATAAAAATATCCGGTTTCTTTTGAAGCAGCTCTAGAAAATGAGCTCTTCTTAATATAAAGACCTTCGTTTTTTCCAACGTGCTTGCGGATGCGGAACGAACGCTTTGATCGCCGAATAACGCCATCTCGCCAAAGTAATCATGTCCGTGAAAAACGGTAAGGATGATTTCTCGTCCTTCTTCTTGTCGATATATTTTAACGGCTCCGGACTGTATGATATAAAGCTCGTTGCCTTCTTCCTTCTCCCAAAACAGATTGCTGCCTTTGTCGTATTCCTTAACGACCAGCAAAGACGCAATTTCCGCGATCTCTTCATCATTTAAATGTTCGAAAAGCGGGAGTTTCTTCAAAAACGAAATCTCTTTCATTTTGCCGCTCCTTTCATCAGCTTTAGTTAGCAGCAGCATCCCTAGTATAGCATATAATCCCACAAAATTCCGATAGGCACGAAAAGAGCCTTCGGAGGATCCGAAGGCTCAGTTACCCTCAATGAGGGATTAGTTTTCGTAGATGTTCAATTCTGTTTCTTTATCGAAAAGATGTGTTTTGTTCATGTCAAGCGCCAGTTTAACGTTAGCGCCGTCACGTACGCCGGAACGACCGTCAACACGAGCGATTACAGTGTCAGTGCCGATGCCGTTCAGGTACAGGTACATTTCGTGACCAAGGTTTTCAGCAACCTCTACGTTTGCGTTAACAATCGTGTTAGGGGATGCTTCCAGGAATACCGGCTCTTCATGGATGTCCTCAGGACGAATGCCCAGGATAACCTCTTTGCCAATGTAGCCTTTGGAGCGCAGTGTAGCTGCTTTGCCTTCAGGAACAACAACGTCAACACCGGAAGCTTTGAAGCGCAGAGCGCCACCTTGCTCGCTAAGCGTACCCGTTACGAAGTTCATGGAAGGAGCGCCGATAAAACCTGCTACGAAAATATTAACCGGATGGTTGTACAGCTCTTCCGGAGAAGCTGTTTGTTGAATAAAGCCGTCTTTCATAACAACGATGCGATCGCCCATTGTCATGGCTTCGATCTGGTCATGCGTTACGTAGATTGTAGTTGTTTCCAGACGTTTAGTCAGTTTGCTGATCTCCGCGCGCATTTGACCGCGAAGTTTGGCATCAAGGTTGGAAAGTGGTTCGTCCATCAAGAATACTTGTGGTTCGCGGACAATCGCACGACCCAAGGCAACCCGTTGACGCTGACCGCCGGAAAGAGCTTTAGGTTTACGCTCAAGCAAATGCTCGATATCAAGAATTTTAGCAGCTTCACGAACGCGTTTGTCGATGTCTGCTTTTTTAAATTTACGAAGTTTAAGACCAAATGCCATGTTTTGATAAACGTTCATATGCGGATACAAGGCATAGGATTGGAATACCATCGCGATGTCGCGGTCTTTAGGAGCAACGTCATTGACAAGACGGTCGCCGATAAACAATTTACCCTCGGAAATTTCTTCAAGGCCTGCGATCATACGAAGAGTCGTCGATTTACCGCAGCCGGATGGGCCAACCAATACGAGAAACTCTTTGTCCTTGATATCGAGGTTTACATCAGTTACCGATGCTTTATCGGATCCCGGATATTTTTTGTAAATGCCTTCTAAGCGTACGCCTGCCATGATTTGTTTCCCCCTAAAAAGAATTTTCGGTTATGCATCTATCTTATCCCACATATGGGCTGATGACTATGCACATACTTTACAAAAAAACTAATTCCTTTTCGTAACTTTATACAATAGTAATATGATTTTGACTAATACCGCATCACGAAATTGGCGCACATCAAGCCCCGTCTCCTGCTTCAGCTTGTCCAGCCGGTACAGCAACGTGTTTCGATGGATATATAGTTTCTTTGCCGTTTCGCTGACATTGCAGTCCAATGAGAAAAAAGCATCCAGCGTTGCCTGCATCTCCGTATCGACGAATAAGTCCGCTCTTTTTAACGATTGCTCCAAATATTTGGAGCGATGCAGCTCCGGTATGGCGTTAAGCAGTCTCTCCAACTGAAGCATCCAAGGCAGATGAATATTTGTGCCTACATGAAATTTTCGGCCAAGGTTGATCGTTTCGCGCAGCATCAGGGTTGTTTCGACCATCCCCTGAGACGGAATGACGGGGTGGGTAACTGCTAGATGACATTCGCCAAGCCATTCGCTTGCCAGCATTTCATGCAGACCCGACGCGATTGATGCCAAGCTGTCTTCAACGCTTTCTTCCTCCGTCCCGTCTCCAAATTCCGCCTCTTCATCCTTGAGAAGAGAAAGCGGCCCCCAGATCAGCCACTCTTGGCTTTTGAGCGGAATAAGCAATACTTCATCCGACAGAAACGAACGCAAGAGCTTCTCCAGCTCAATGTACCCTGTGCCTTTCGTATTGACTTGCTCAGCAATAAGAAGGAAAGGAACCATCTCATGATAAAGCCGGCTTCCTACAGTTAGATGGTCGGGCAGTGAAAACGCCGGTTTTTCAGCTTCAAGCTGCTTTTGGAGCCATTCGCTCAGTTTCAGCGCAAATTTTTCCGATTCAGATATCGACGAGGTGTCATTCGTGCCGCCTAAGCCTCCATTAGCAACCTGCAGACTCCAGCCTACTAGTTTTAGCTCCGTAGGCGATAAGCTATCGCCCTGCACTTCAAGGATTTTAAGCTGTTCGCCTTCAACACTGGCCACAAACCATATCATTCCATCTCGTTTAATATGCAAGCCAGGCGTCGGTTCACTTTGGTTTTCATCTACCGCAGAGGTTTTCCATTCTTGAACTGTCTTGGTGCTTAGCCCAACAGGGCTTTTCAAAATGTGCTGCAGCGGCTTCAACCAATCTGTTGTGCTCATTGCTCTGTACCCACACTCCATCCAAAACGCTCTTTTCCGCAATTGTACCATAAATGGATGCTACAGTTCAGCTAGCCCTACTACAAGCCCCGCTTGGCTTGTAAATTAATGATTCAGTTATCCCACCAAGCAGGCCCGCCTCTAGAGTCAGGTTTAGACACCGACCGGGATGGGATACCTGCAAAGTTCAGCTCCGATGCATGAGATATCTGCCAAGTTCAGCGAGGTGCGGGATAGGATGGGATTCGTGTTGGTCGGCGACTAATATAGTTGTTTAGGGCGTTTTGGCGTTTCTCCGTTTTGTTATCGTTTGAGGCTTCTGCGCGATGGACTTTAATTAGTTTAGCTAGCTAGTCATTCTGTCATTTGCTATTCTTGTCAGTTGTCAGCTTCAGCGTATGCGATTGGTTTATGGTTGGTTTGGTATTTTGATTGCAGTTCGTTTATTGTTGGTTTGTGGTTTGTGGTTTGTAGTTTGTGGTTTGTAGTTTGTGGTTTGTGGTTTGTGGTTTGTGGTTTGTGGTTTGTGGTTTGTGGTTTGTGGTTTGTGGTTTGTGGTTTGTGGCCTGTAATTGGATTGCTATTTTGTTTATGGTTGGTTTGCGATTGGTTCGCAGTTCATTTGTATTTGTGTTTGAATTAGTTTGTGATTTATTCGCGATTAATTAACATTTCGTTTTTGATTGGATTACAGTTCGTTATGGTTAGTTTTGTAACGGACATTTTTGACCGTTAGAGAGGGGAAACACACATTTTACGTATTTTAATGGTCATACGTGACCATTAGCGGCCACATTTGATGAAATAACCGCGTTTTGGGCTTTTAATGGACGGATTTGACCGTTAGAAGTTCAGTTTATCACGATTTGGCTGGCTAATGGACACGGATGTCCATTACAGAATGATCAGCGCTTTGATTCGCCCCTGGAGTTGATTTTCTTGTCCTACCATTGTCCTTCTCAGCTGATCTGGTGTGATGTTTGATTAAATCCCAAGTATTCCATTCTAATAATCGTAATGGTATTGGTGGCGGCAGCGATATCGGTATAAGTATCAGTATCAGTATCAGTATCAGTATCAGTATCAGTATCAGTATCAGTATCAGTATCAGTATCAGTATCAGTATCGTTATCATTATGACAAGACAAAGGCAATCAATAAACATCAAGCAATCAACCAAAGAACAGGCAATCAAAAGCCAGGTAATCCTACAGAAGTTCCCAAACACATCCGATAAAGGTTCCTAAACACATCTGATAAAATTCAGAGACACAAAAAAAGAGAGGTTTTCCTCTCTTGAATGTAAGTATGAAATAAAACTGGTGAGCCATGAAGGACTCGAACCTTCGACACCCTGATTAAAAGTCAGGTGCTCTACCAACTGAGCTAATGGCTCCTGATGTAGGAAATGGTGGAGGGCGATGGATTCGAACCACCGAACTCAGAGAGAGCAGATTTACAGTCTGCCGTGTTTAGCCACTTCACTAGCCCTCCACATTTGCGATTCCGTCTGCCAAAAGCAAAAGAATCAATGGTGGCTCGGGACGGAATCGAACCGCCGACACGAGGATTTTCAGTCCTCTGCTCTACCGACTGAGCTACCGAGCCTAATGATTATGAAATTATAATGGCGGAGCTGACGGGATTCGAACCCGCGGTCTCCTGCGTGACAGGCAGGCATGTTAGGCCTCTACACCACAGCTCCGGATTATAATGGTGGAGGATGACGGGATCGAACCGCCGACCCTCTGCTTGTAAGGCAGATGCTCTCCCAGCTGAGCTAATCCTCCATATGGTAGCGGCGAAGGGGATCGAACCCCCGACCTCACGGGTATGAACCGTACGCTCTAGCCAGCTGAGCTACACCGCCACATGTTCCCGAAAAAGCGTTCCTTGCAACGTTCGGGACCGAGTGCAAGTTCAGGAAATGACATAACCAAATGTCATGTGCAATTATCATTACTGTTGCAGAGCTTGTCTGCTCAATAATGAATGTTGCGCCCTGAAAACTGGATACGAAAGAGTGCTTCACGTGTACTTCAGCTGGTTGCTTGACGCTTGTATGAGCAATCAAGTCTAATAGGATAAGCCCTCGACCGATTAGTATTCGTCAGCTCCACACATTGCTGTGCTTCCACCCCGAACCTATCAACCTCGTCGTCTT
>NZ_JBTOLL010000006.1:0-105257 GCF_054551715.1 Paenibacillus sp. CAU 1782
CTAAGTATCAGAGGTGCAAGCACCTCATCAACTCCGCTCGACTTGCATGTATTAGGCACGCCGCCAGCGTTCGTCCTGAGCCAGGATCAAACTCTCCATAAAAGTGTTTGACTTGCTCATTACTTAACTAGCTAGAAGTTCTCGCTCTTGGCAAAGCCAGAAACGAAATCTTCATAATTTCAACATCTCGCTCAATGTTCAGTTTTCAAGGAACAATCATTTCTGTTTGTCGTTTGCCGTCGTTTTCAGCGGCGAGATTTATCTTACCACAGCTGTCCAAGGAATTGCAACACCTTTTTTAAAAAAAGTTTTTTACCGCCAATATGCGGCTATGATTACGAACGCTGACGCCTGCCATTCAGGCATTTCGCTGGCTCCAGGAGTAGCCCAGATGCCGGCCTAAAGTCTGACTCCGAGAATCATAAACCCTGACCGGCACAAGCTCCTAGAAATTGTTCGACACGCTTTTTATGGAGAAATACATCTATATAGCGTTACAGCTATATTTCGGGGAAGCACCAATCCGCCATAAACTTCAGGTTTTTGGCATTATCATACGGTATCCGGTCGGGCTCAGGCATGGATGAAGCCGGACATTGAATATCACGCGCCACCCGTCTGACCCAGCTTGCGGAATCCATGGAGGCTGCCCAGCTTTGCCAGCGTCCATCCTTTCGGGGGCGGAAGCTCATTATTAGTTGCTCTTTTCCCGGCATTTCCTCAAATATACCGTCCAGATATTCCACTTTGACCCGGTTATCCTTGATTTCATGGCAATAAACCGTCAACCACAATCCTTCCCTGATGCGAACGGCATATACATCGCCCCCCTGAGCCGCACCTGTACCGGCATGGGGCGACGCTTTGGGCGCTTTTGCGCGAGGCGCTTTTTTATGTTCAAAAGCACCTGCCACCGTTTCTTTTGCGGCAGGCTCCGGAATCGGCTTTTCCGCTATGGAAACGTCAGACAGCTCGAATCCGTTGAAAAGCCTGCTCAACGTTGCTTCGTTTAGTCCTATGGAGGAATCCCACCATGCCAGAGGCGCCTGTATTTCCACTCTTATGCTGGGCCGCTCATCGCGTTTTTGATACGAGGTAAACGCTGTTGACATGCCGGGGTACTCTTCCGTGTCCAACAGGCCGATCAACCCCATATTTTCGAGCAGGTCCCGATAGCCATATTCCTTGCCCGTAGGCAGCAAACCGATTTTTTTGAGAGCTGGCGCCGCTTTGCTGTACCTCATTTGGGGCGGCAAAGAACGGATAGCGGTCAGGAGCGCGCGGAATGTGTAACGGTCGTAATCGTTTGGCGTCGGCGCTTCACGGATTGAAGCAAGCTCCCTGAACGCAAGCACATATCCGAACGGATCTCCGTCCAGGGGCGTCCCGCTTGTCATCCGCCAATACCATTGACGGGTGGTATCCGTTCCACTGGCAGCATTCAAACCGCATATCCGGCAGGTGTCCGAATTTGGGTACGGCGTATAATCATGCTCCGGCATGGCTTCCGCAATGAGTTTCCCGGCCAGAAGGGAACGCCAAATGATCGGCGCTGACCACAGGGAAGAGATAAAGGCCCCGGCCGCTTCGCCCAATGTCCATTGTCCGGCCATTTTTTAAGCTCCGCTATTGTCTCGTCGTGTTTGAGAAATTGAAAATGATTAGGCGGATGTCCTGCCTTCTCCAGCTCCTGCAACCGATCACCCGACATGGTTTCCGGTATGGGATGGGCCGACACGTTTCTCTCCTTGTCCCAATACATGCTTTGATCATAGATTTGCTTTAACGTCCATAACTGATCAATCACATTCATGACTATGCCGCCTTTCGTTCTATAACGATCCTGCAAACGGATTCAAGAGCTGCGCGATCAAACCTGGCATCCTTTGGAGATGAGCCATTGCGAGATGGTTTCGAACAGCTCTAAGGCACTATTTTCGTAAAAAAGCGCCACTTCTTGCCGATTGGCATAATTAAACCGGATATAGCCGCCAAGCTCACGGTGGAATAATCGGCATCCATATTCATTTTCGATTTTCAAATCAGGCGGAAAGACTGCGCCGCACATCGCGGAAAGCTCCTGCAGCGAGGGCCGGTCGTCTCCTGGCGGCAAACGCAAAAAGAAATGATTCCGCGTTTCCGACCATGGTTCATAATAGGCAACTTCCATTGGCCTTGCCCCATAGATCTGAAAGTAAAGCTCGTCCAGCAGCAGCGCATAATCAGCCGTGTCCTCCACATTTTCGGCCACAGGATGAAACGCAGTTATACGCTCCCCGTGCCTCGGCAGCCATAACAGCTGGTTTGATCCGAGATAGACAGCGAGGAAATCGCCGTCCACCGAGGTGCCAATCGCGATGCACTGTTGGATTTGTTCTTGTGAAATCGGGCTATCCTCATCATGCTCCCACAAATCATATTGAGCAAAAGGCTTCAGCACTTCCCCGTCAGGCGGATATACATCCATCCACCCTCTAAATGTCCCTGCTCCATTTTGCTCCAAAAACTGCTGGTACCCTGCCGGATAAAAAATCCCTTCCTGCTTGAACAGGTTAGGGGTATGTAACAATCCTTTGGGCCGGGATACTATATACATGAACAGTTCCTCCTCTGCCACGGTTTTGCAAACGTCATGTTTTGGTGCCATATTCCAGTTTAACGCAATGAAACAATGGGCTGAATAGTTAAATCAGCCTATATCCGTTGAACAGACAAGGGCTTAGGATTACTGTGAAGCGTCGTAATAATAGAAGTTGAGGAGAGTGTCTATGAAGGGGACTTCTGATAAAAACCATTCGCCAGATCAGGAAAGCGATCTTCCCGTTATTAGCAGGCCCGCTCAGCGCGCTCTTGCCGAAGCCGGTTATTTGAAGCTGGAGCAGTTCACGAAGGTAAGTGAGGCGGACGTGCTTAAGCTTCACGGCGTCGGACCAAAGGGTATTCGTATTTTGCGGGAAGCTTTGGCTGAAAAAGGATTGGCTTTTGCAAATTTGAAATAACCGTAATAGGGCGAAACGTAATCTGCACATATTTGCTTGTTTGCTTGTTTGCATTTTGCAGCAAAAAAAGCTGACGCCGATAAATCGACGCCAGCTTTTACGCTGTGGAATGGGGGTTGAGGGTGATTAACATCTTACATGCCTGCGTTTAAAGCCTAGTCTTCCTTTTTCGATAGCCTCCCGGAGGCGTTCCGAAGCAACCAGGGAACTGCTTTTTTTCTTGTCGCTTTGCACTTCCACAGGCCCGATTTCCGCTGCGATTTCTACGGCTTTTTCATGCATGGGCACATAAGATACGCCTACCGTATAGACAAAATTATTCATGGAATATTTCGCCCGCTCCGGCGCTCCGTGAATGCTGTCCCTTGCCATTTCCAGCATATCGGCGATTTTAGCAGGGGAAAACTCGCTGTCGGGACGATTGCCAAGCAGCCAGCAATAACAGCTCCAGCCTGCCGACATTCTCAGCTCGTCTCCGCTGGCAATCCATTTATCGGCCACTTGCTGCGCAATATCCGCTTCCGCCAACGTAACCGACACTACAAAGTCGGAGAGCATATAGAAATAAGCCGTGTCCATCCAGCGGTCGTAATCTGCTTCCGTCATCGCATTGGGATCCGCTATGATGCCTGCAAAATACATCGCGTCATAATTCCCCGTTGCATAAAGCTGTTCGGCCAGCGGTTGATTGATCTTGGTCTTTTTGAAAATAGGCTTCATCTGACCCGTGGCTACGCCAAAAAGTGGTTCCTGTGCGCCATTGGACATATAAATTTTTTTTGTTCTTTCCTTGCCCAGCGCTTCAAGCTCCTGCATCACTGCTTCCAAATCCATCGCAGATCCCGCCTTTCGATTATCCTATCAACTGTTTCATTGTATACCAGCGCGTATGCCAGAAGAAATCCCCCGGAATCCATTTCATTTTATTCCAAAAAATAAATGTCACCGGGTTTGCTTTTTGCTTTCCGTTTGTTTGCCGACATGATGGCCTTGCGGCCTTCCCTCAACAAAAGCTTCAGCATCTTGACCAAAATAGCCTTATATTGCGGAGATTGATTTAAAGCGGTAATCATCTCATTGATTTTTGCCCACTTGGCTTTGCCCAAATCCTCAAAGGTGCGAATATCCCCGGCGTCGAAGACATGGAACACCGCGGAAACGAACTGCTGCCGCTGCATTTTGTCCAGTTGGCCAAGCCATGACTTCAGCGTCATGTCCAGCAGCTCGCTTTTTTTCTCCACACTTTCGCCTTTGACAAAAGCGTTGCCCATAACCTCCCAGGAAAATGCTTCGTGCTGCATAAGAAGCGGCGCATTGCTTTGTACGATTGTATAAGCCTCCTCGTGCTCCAGCAGCATCCCGACAACGGATGATTGAGGAATAATGGTTACAATCCGATCCAGTATTTGCTGATAAGGCGCGCTTTTTATAATTTTTGCGTCAAAGCCGGGCCCATCGTTGTTATAAACCTGCAGTATCCGATCCTTAATGTCGGCGCGGCACATCATCGCTGCGTATATGGCCAAATTCCCTCCTTTGGAATGACCGCCCAGCCTAAGCGGCGCATCGCCCTCCCCCACTGTTTCCTCCAAATAACGAAGCGCTTCGTATTGGGCGGCAATCGGCGTAGAAATGCACATATTGAAATTTTCTTTCCATCCCACAATCGTATTATCCGTTCCTCGATAGGCATAAAAAATCGATCCGTCGTCCAGTTCAACTACCATAGCCGCAAACTGCTTGACCCGGTCAAGATCGGTAATTTTTTCGAATTTGGAAAGCTTGGCATTTGCAAACCGCGGACATTGTCCCAGCTTGCGCAGCAGCGGAACCGATATCCGGTTCACGTAACTGATTTGCCCGATTTGCTCCTCGCTATATGTAGAAAAATACCGCTTCGACGCCTCTCGAATTGTAATGGAGGCATCGCTCCACTTGGCGGGGACTATATATTCCACGTTCCCGTATACCAACTGGGATAAAATCAGATTATCGACTTCATTAAACGGAGATTGCTCCAGCGTAAGATCGCCCCGCCAGTCCAAATAATCCATCATATTCGGCATGTCCCTGCTCCCATCTCCAACTGATGCTGGCGTTACCTTCTTTAAAAATAGCATTACATATGCCTCTCTAACTTTCAATCCTAAATATCTGATTTTACCAGTGTAGACGGGGGCTTTCCGCGCCGATATAATGCCTAACGCGGCGAGCGAGATGTTCGCTAGAATCCGAGCTTCCATTGAAGAGGCCACGGACAGCATCCACAGCGTATCGCCAGCCGCGGATGAAATTGCTTCCGGCACCGGCAGCCTGGTGGACTCGATTCAGCTCATTGCCAGGTCAGCCAACGAAACCGCAGCGGAGTCGCAGAATGTGTCCACAGCAGCACAGCAGCAAATGGCGTCCATGGAAGAGATCGCTTCTTCCTCGGCGGAGCTGGCGAACATGGCGGAAAAGCTGCGTATGCAGATCGCTCAATTTAAGTTGTAACGAAACTGCCCTCCAGTATAGCACTCTATTAACCGCATGACTTAAAAAACGGGCGAGCATTTATGGGGAGGCCCCCTGAAAGCTCACCCGTTGTTTAAATTCCTTTGCGCCCGAGATACGATTCGTTTTGTCGATCGTTCATCTGATGCTTCAAGCCATGTCCTGCATACATCAGCCACCCAGTCCGGCCGCGATTTTGCAGCGTCATTCAACCAATTGGTTACTGAATCCTGAACGTATTTGGAGTGATCGGACTTTAACGGCTCCAGCAAAGAAAGCGCCTGTTCGGGACGCTCTTTCAACTCCATGATATGCCGGGCCCAGACACCACGGGGGCGGGTCGCTTCAATGGCAAAGCGCCGGACATTGGCGTCCTCATCCAGCACCCAACCCTCCAGCAAAGCAATGGATTGATCTAACTTACTGGAAATTGAATCGCGTATGGCCATCCATGCGATTTCACGCACGCCAAAGTGGCGATCTGCAGCAAATCGGCGAATGCCCTCCAGCTTTTGCTCCAGTAGAGATGTCTCCAAACCAACAATATAAGCTGCCCAGCAGCGTACACTGTCCGAATGATGCGTCGCCAGCTGATGGAATAATAAGGCCTTTTCCTTCTCGCCGAGGCGACGGAATAATGCAAGCCATCCTTCGGCAACAAGAGGGATCGCCTTCATCGTCGATTGCCCTTTTATTCGCTCCGTTTCCAGCAGCATGGGTTCGGCGTGCAACCCCATTCCCACCTCGTTTAGAATTGTGCCCAGCAGCCGGAAGTGATCAACAGCCAGCCATTCTGTCAGGTTTACGGTTTCGATTTGACCGCTATTCAATAGCTGCAACACTTCCGGCCTAATTTCGCTCGCCCTGACCGGCCCTTTCCGATTTACGTCGATTTCCGGCAACGAGATGTTACCGTTTGATTTCATTTCGCTTCGCCTCCATCATGCCCCATAGTTTATTCATCATAAGAGATGGACAAGAGGAAAAGATGTAATGCAGATTACAGCATCTGCCGAAGAAATCAATTATGCCGTACCGGGAGCATATCGCTCCTCATTGCGACTGTGCGAAATCCGCTACGGATCGTGCCGGCTTCCCCAAGTTCCTTTAGAGCAACGGACACGGCTTCCCGCGTCACACCGATCAGATGGGCAATCTCCTGATGGGAAATCGCCATGTTGATTACGCTAAACCCGTCGTCTTCCTCCTGTACACCAAAACGTCCGGACAACTCGGTCAGAATATGAATGATTTTGTCATGCAGCTTGCCAAGTGCCAGATGCTGCGCCAAGCTGCTCATATGCGATAATCGGTCGCTTATAGCCTTTATCATGTTCATCATAAATTGAGGATGTCGAATCAAATAATTTTCGAACCGTTCCCGATCCATCATGCAAATATCGCTTTCCTGGACCGCCTCGATAAATAATCCCCGGGTTCCCAGGGAAACATCCTTCATTTCGCCGAATATGTTGCCTTCGTTCAAAAGGTCTATGGTAAATTGCTTTCCATCCTCGTTAAGGCGATATAAACGCACCTTTCCTCTTTTCACAAAATAAAGCATCTCGACAAAAGAGTCCGGTGTCTGGATGAATGCATGTTTTGGGAAGGTCGTGACAATTGTCAACTTGTCCATTTCTATTAAATCCTGCCTCGAGAGGGATTGCAGCAAATTAAATTGCGATAAATAGTCAATACGGTCCATGCTCCCCCTCCTTCCGTTATATCAATAAAAACGGCCCCGCATTTAGTATAACGCCTTTTGGCTCAACATTCTTTGCAGGATGCCCATCTGCTCATAATAGCGAAGCGTACGTGAGGTGACGCCAAACTTCTCCATAATGCCGGTGATTTTTTGCAGTTCCATACCTGCTTCCGCACTCCCTTCAATTGGCTTTATCTGGATTATACCCGTTGACGTTGCGTCAATGTAAAGGCGATAAATCACTTTTGACTAGACTATGGTGCTTGAAAAGCCAAATATTGATATGATATGTACAGATGCTATCGGCTTAAGCTAGGGCTAAATTCTAATTCACATTCAAGCACCTTGAAGGAGAATGACAATGTCCACAACTACCGTTACACCTTCCAATGATTTTGAAAAAATCATACTAGAGCGCCGTTCCATCAAAAGCTATGATCCAAACGTAACCATCAGCCATGAAGAGATGGACGAAATGTTGAAAAAAGCAACGCGTGCTCCCTCATCAACCAATCTTCAGCCTTGGCATTTCCTCGTTATTAAAAGCGCGGAGTCGAAGGCAAAGCTGCTTGAAGTCGCTTCTCCAACAAATCATACCAAGCTGCAAACCTCATCAGCTGCGATTGCTATTTTTGGAGATTTGCAGAGCATTGAAAGAGCCGAGGAGATCTACCAAGCCAATGTCGAGCTTGGCTACGCGACTCAGGAAGTGAAAGAACGCCAATTGGCCGGTATATTGCAATGGAACAGCACAAAGACGGAGCAGCAGCGACGCGACATTGTTATGACGGACTGCGGCCTTGTTGCCATGCAGCTTATGCTGGTCGCCCGCTCCCATGGCTACGATACAAATCCCATTAACGGGTATGATAAGTCTCGTATTAATGAAGCATTCGGGCTAGACCAAAAACGTTATGTCCCCGTCATGCTTCTGTCATTAGGCAAAGCAGCGGACGAAGGATTCCCCACAATGCGCCTAGCCACCGATAAAATTGCACAATGGATTTAAGAAGAAAAGGTATCCCCTTCATCATGATGATGGATTTGGGGATACCTTTTTTAACGCATAGACTAAATAGCCTATTGGTTTTACTTATTTATCTTCGGGCTTCTGAACCAGAACTTCTTGAATAATGATAGTTTCAGCAATAGTTCCTTCTCCAGAGATTCTGCTGCTGTAAATGATAGCTTTCACAGACGTTTTTGGATCAGATGTAAATTTATAGCGGCTATAGTTGCTAACCGTTTGTTCACCTTCAACGACGACATACTGGATTCCATTATCATAACGAGAGGAAATATCAGTAGTATCCTCCAACTGAATACGTCCTGAGCCGCTTATTTCTCCGCTATTCAATAATACAGAGCCCCGAATGCTAACTAGCGCTTCAGGAGCAAGCTCGATTTCACCCTCATTTGTCAATACCGTGCCAGCATTAGAAAGCGATAATTGTCCAGAGTTAATCTTTATCGTTCCCTTATTGAGAAAACGGCCATAAAGCTCACTTAGACCATCCGTTAATTGAAGCAATCCCTTTTCAAAAATGGTTGTTGTGCCATGAACGCTAATCACGCTCTTATTCGCAGCATTCACTACATTATTAATGATCAGGTTACCTTGAACGTTAAGACCGCCATTACGGTAACTGTGTAGATATGGATCCTGTCCCGATAGAGTAACGTCTCCATCTACTTGCATATTACCGTAAACATACAAAGGACCATTTATATCCAGAGAGCCTTCCTTACCGATAATAAACGCACTATCTCTTGTACTAACAGATAGGAAGCCAGCCGATGGAACTATAATTCTCCCGCCTGAAGCAACGTTTACTCCTTTTTCCGCGTGGACAGAAGTGTGGTAATAAACGCTCTGGTTCTCCGATTGTGCATTTGTCGTCAACATACCGCCTGATTCGATCGTAATGCTTCCGCCTGTATAAAGATAGGCACCACTTTGCCCGCCTTCAACTGTAACGATTCCCTTATCGACTATCCGCAGTCCAGCATAGAGATTCAATCGCTGATATTCGCCAATTGTTACAGGGCTATCTACAATTACATCTTCACCCGAATACTGAATATATACCTTTTCGTAAGTCTCTAGTGCAGAGATTACTTCTGACCAAGTCTGGGCACTCACATGCTCATACTCCATTGAATTGTCAGAATAATTATCTAAATTAACATAAACTGTCTGACTGTGTTCTCCTGCATGAACGGTTACATAAATGGAAGTATAATTATTAGCTGTAATCAGTTGTTGTAAATCATAACTATCATCGATAACAACCTCTATATTCCCTTGTTCCGTAACAGTAGCATTAAAAGGTATAAAGTGTTGGCCGTTTTTGCCCCAATAATATGCATCCGCACTAGGCGTGATACCTTGATATGTTTCTCCGGCGAATGGGGTAAATAACAGCTTCAAACTCGTGTAATTTTCGAAATCCATCCTGATTGGATTAGTAGAAGAATTCGTTTCTCTATATTCAGATAGGCTTGCGTTAATAGATAGGTTGAAATTATTTTCCAATGCATTTCCCTGTAAATTTCCATTCAAATATGCGTAATAATCTTCCTGGTCTTCACCTGTCAACATAGCTTCGAATGTCCCGATACCGCGATCAACATTAAATGTATATTCATTATAAGCAGAGCGTTTTTCCGTTTCTACAAATACCTTTACGGCCTCTATCGACAGAATTTCATCATTTTCATTCAACCATTTGATATACGTTGGATATACCCCGGTAACCACTTTACCATCGTCATCCGTTACCTTTATCGGAGTTTCAATCGAATCGCTAACCTCGGTATACGCCTTAGCCTGATAAACCTCTTCTGCAGAATAGCCAATCACATATTTTGCACTGTTTGTAAAAGGTACAATATCAAGTTTATATACAAGGTTTGCTTCGTATTGCATAGTTTCAGATAACTGTAATTTGATTTCGCCTGGTACCATTCTATCGTAATTTATATAATCATTTTGGCCCCATACGGATAATCTATAATGAGGGATATAACTGCCCTCAAGCCATACCGCCACAACTGTACGATCAACATGGACAGGCAGCAGCTTGAGATCGACATCCCAGCCAATGAATAAATATCCATCTTTAACGGGAGCGGCAACTGGCGGTGTAAATTCCCCCAATTTAACTTTCACCGGCGCAATCTCATTTCCGCCCTGCGTATCGAACGAAATGGTAAGCGGCGGAATATTGCCAATATAAACTCGGCTCAATCCATTAAGAACAAAACGAACATATTGCTCGTTTTCTACACTAACAACTTCTCCCAAAACATTCTCTGAAATCCCCTCTACATTGGTATGGTTAACCATAAATACATGTTGAGAGATATCAGCATTGGCCGAAAAACCAAGATTTGCTTTTGAAAGAGTCAATGTGGTTGTTCCCACCGGATGAATTTCTGTGGTCGAAGCATCTGGTCCTTCAAGCTGCAGATTGGCATCCAGCACTAAATAATTTATGGAAACTTCCTCAAGGTCTACACCAGGAAATAGATCCACGATTTTTTCGTTAACAGAAGTCTTTTCATCTGCCGGAATTGCTTCTTGTTTAAGATTCACTTCAAAAGACAACGCAGCGCCTTCCGGTATGGTCACTTCGTTTCCTGTTGCGTCTTTAAATACTGAACCGCTGCCAATAATTACAGGCGTGTTGTTAACATTCGTTTCAGAAAGATCCACTTTTGCCAATACTTTGCCTGTAGCATTGCTTGCAAGAGTCCCGGAATAACTGCCTGTTCCGGTAACTTGCGCTGTGATAACAGCTCCTACGTCAAAGGCTTGAACGGTATAAGTGGAAGCCGTCGACTTCTCTACCCCATCTACCAGCCAGCGGACTGTGGTAGTTGCATTGCTGGGAGCCACAGACACAGATAACAAGTCGCCGGAGTAGACTTTTTGGCCTGTCATCTCTGTTGTGCCGCGATTTATTTTTACATCAGTCAAGGTGACCGTTCCGCTGCCTCCATTACCGCCACCACCAACACCACCGCCGCCTCCAGGCGCCGCCGTTGCAGCAGGCGTGGTTGTTGGCGATGCCGAAGGCGATGCGCCTGGCGTTGCCGATGCAGTAGGCTGCTCATTCGCCAAATCGTTTGCTTGTGTCAACAAACGCTCAGTGATTACAGCAACTACAGCGCGAGCAGCAGTGCCTTTAGGGTTGAATACATTTCCTTTTTCACCTTGGATAAGTCCTAGCGCCTGTGCTTGATACACTTCCTTTTTTGCCCATGAGCTGATAACCTCATCATCTGCAAATACCACTTCTTCTGTGGAAACAGCTAAATCAAATCCCATGTAAACGGTTAAAAATCTAATCATAAGAACGGTAATTTGTTCACGATTCAACAGATCGTTAGGACCAAAACGTCCATCTCCATACCCATCTGTCAGCTTGGCCTTAACAGCCCAGTCAAGAGCGGAACGATACCATGCGTCTGAAGGAACGTCTGAAAAGGCTTTTGAAGCTCCGGATACTTCTGGTCCATCAAGCTTTTCTGCCAGACGATTGAGGACAGTAACAAACATGCCCCGTGTCATTGCTCCATTGGGATTAAATGTATTTTCATTGATTCCATTAAACAGTCCTTCGTCTACAACCTTCACAATGGACTCTTCCGCCCAATGGCCCCTCGCGTCAGAAAATCCATTGGAGCCAGCCGCTGCCGCTGACAAGGGCAGCAATCCAATCAGCATAATGACTGCAGTCATAAATGCAATGCTGCTTTTTAAACGATTAAGTCTTTTTACCACTTTTTCATCTCCTAATTTAAGTTATTTTCGGGATAAAAGAACTATGAAAATAGTACCAAATCAGATACAAATTCTATGATATCACTAGATATGTATCTGTCAACTATAGGATATACTCCTAGCTAGCCGTACCTCTCTTCTAAATTGAGTTGCTTTCCCCAATAACGGGACCCTCCTTGTGTTTCCTCCCTGATTCTTCTTTTTCCGCGGACAACAAAAAACGCAGGCTTATGCCTGCGCCGAACCAACGGTTATAAAAGATACGGGGATGCACATTGAAACAATCCGCCGCCTTGATGGTGCAAGACACCGTTAATCGGACCTCTAGGCAATCCGCTTTGCTTCTGTTGCTTATTTTATAGCAATATAAATATGATGGATTACTGCGTCTTCCCTAATCATTTCCGGCACGCTCCGTCCGTCACCGACATTTATTCTAACTTCTTCCAATCATCAGCTTATTCTGAGCCCAATGAATACGATAGCCATAGCGGTACAGATCAAAGTAAGGTCGCAAGCAGTTCTCTGCCTCCTGTAAACCTTGGTAGCGGGGCCATTGCAAGTAATAGGCTACCCAATAATCGCATGCGATGGAATAATACGCTTCGTTCAGTAGCTCGATGTTTCCATCGTAATCGCTCCGCGAGCTGACAAGCTCTGCGAGCGCTTCGTAAACAGCCTCGCCTTCCTCTTCATCGGCGCCTTGAATCAGCCTTTGCTCAAGCTTGCTGATGTCGCCCGGCGGCAATACGACGATCTCCTTCAGACTTGCCAGTTCCTGAAGCGCCTCCTCGGCTATATCCGCTGCTTCGTCATCTTCCGGCACCAGAGTGAACAACCCTTTTAAGCCTTCAATCAATTCTTGCCCCAAGCTGAGCAAGGTTTGTTCCGAAACATCCTCATTTCCACCGATAAAATATCCCGGTACGGATTCACCGGCAAAATCCTCCGGATTCAGCATGTCGTAGATGGGACGTATTTTGTTCAAAAAACGGTCACCGTCCGGAAGCGGCGCAAACACGCGTTCAACCCCTTCTCCCGTCGGCATGAACCATTGAAAGAAGCCGTAAAGATGATCTGCTTCAATCTCTTCATCTTCATCCCGTTCCATTTCCTCTCCGCCCATCGCCAACAAATAACGCCCGTATTCCTGTTGATCCATTGCTGCCATCTCCCTTTTCCCGATTCTATTTCCCCTGTGCCTGTATGAAGACATACGTGTTCTCGTCGGACAACTCTTCTGAAAATCCATAGTTTAGCCGATCAAAATCTCTGATGCCCTCCACCTCAGCAATCTGCCGCTCCGCCATAAAACGCACCATTTCTCCTCTGGCGATTTTGACCTGGGTTCCCTTTTCGATAACCTTTCCGTCTATTATCTGTCCAAACACACATGTAATAAACCGGGTTTCCTTGTCTAAGTAAGGGGTAATGCTTTTGCTATATTCTTTGGATGCCAGATTCAAAATGCAGCTGCTTTCGGAAGTAAGCCGATCCGCCAGTTTGCCGCCCCAAAATTGATAGAGCGAATGGAAGCCTTGCCCACTCAGCCTTGCTTGCATCTCCAGCCGGTACGGAGCCACTCCGTCAAAAGGGCTTACCATTCCGTAAAATCCGGATAATATCCGCAAATGCTGCTGAAGATATTCCAGCTCCTCATTCCCAAAAATGCCAGGCGCCATATATTGATATTGAATACCCTCATAGGAATAGATGGCGGGTGTCAAATTGCCCTTTAAATTCATGTGCTGAATCCGCTCCATATTCAACGCCGCGATTGAATCATTGCACTTCCATAACGTTTTGAGCTCGTCATAGGTTAGTTTTTGAAGCAGGGCCAGCAGGTATTCTGACTCCTCCATAAATGGGGGCAAGCTGCGGCATGCTATGTAATCGGTGTCTACCTTCATCTTTTTCGCGGGCGATATAATGATTCTCATCTTGCTGATTCATCCTTTGCAAATTTTGCTATGAACTTCAATAGAAATCAAGTTTGTTACACATAGATCAAGTATACAATATTCATTTCAAAGGTGTATTCTTTCTGACGCAGAGACGATTGCCTTTGATTCAGGAAGGGCGGCGGAACACTCCTCTACCTTCATTTAATGCAAAAAAAAGGAATTTCCTCCCGGCTAATGAACAGCCATAGGGGAAACTCCTTTTTCATAGAGTAACCATCTTCTTTTCATAGATGGGTCAATTTTATTCGCTTCCAGCGTCGGTGTTAATTTTGATCAGCTTGCGCGGCTCTTGTTCTTTTTCGCCATACCACAGCAAAACATCTGCGAATAAATCCAGAATGGCAATAAAGTTATCTTTGTCCGTCTCTGAAATGTTGTTGGCATATTGAAAAATATCATCAAAGCAAATTTCACGAACAAAAGCGGTGTACTTTTCATACACCTCGCGCCCTTTAGCCGAAGGTTTTACATAAATATCTTTTCGGTTGCCGCTTAGATGGTATTTCTCCAATAAACCTTTTTCCTGCAAGTTTTTAACGTTTTTTGAAAAGGTGCTGCGGCTGACGCCAAGTCGTGCTGCCATTTCCGACATCTTTTCATCTTTGTCCTCAGCCTCCAGAATATATTCCAGCGTCTGAATTTGCGAGGCGGAAAACATGACATCGGTTCCGTAGCTCCGCTGCAGCTTGTAGGTATTTGAATACGCATTGCCGTACTTAATGATTTTTTCAATAAGTGCCCGATGGTTGCCCATCCATTCTAATTTCATCGGTAATCCCTTTCATCTCAAAATCCTTTTATAGAGAGGATCATACCATAATCAGACGTGTTTTTTAACAGCGGAGCCTATCAAATTCTTTCTTGTATCCATGCAATAACTTCTTCAATTACGACGTCGCGGCTTGGCTCGTTCAAGATTTCATGCATGAGATGGGCATAAATTTTCAACGTTTTATCGGCGGACGGAATATCTCCGTAAAAATCGCGCGAATCCCGCTCGCTTACCAGCCCGTCGTTAGCCCCATGCAGAACCAGAACCGGATCAACAAATTGCTCCGCATGCTGCTTCAGCCACTCAACGCCGCAACCCAAGCTATTGAACAAATCGACTGAAATTTGTTTTTCGACTAATGGATCATTGGCATAAGCAGCTACTACTTCCGGATCACTGCATACCCCGCTCCCAAGCTCATTTGGAAAGTAAGTACCCAGGGGAAGCTCCATCGGCAGCTCTCCCGCAACCTTTGTATGATAGCGGGTAAGCGCGCCCGACAACACAATGCCTTTTACTTTGCCAGGGTATTTGGTTCCAAAGGAAGAGGCTGCAAATCCACCCATACTATGCCCGATGACAAAAAGAGGAAGGTCGCCGCTCTCTTGCAATGCCGCCTCCACAATGACATTTACATCGTCAATGAGTTGATGAAAATCGTTGTAAAAGGTGCGCGGGCCTTCGGATCTGGCATGGCCGCGATGGTCAAAGCGGAATACATGAATGCCGCGCTGATTTAGCTTTTCCGTCACGTAATCGTAGCGTCCCGCATGCTCGCATAAGCCGTGAACGATGACAACCGCAGCTTTGGCATGACTGACAACATTTTTGCTGTAATAAAGCTTTGTCCCGTCAAAGGAAGCGATTATTGTTTCTGTTTTCTCCATAATCATTCCCATTCCTTTCGCTGTGCGATTTTTAGCTGGCCGGGTGATACGATCATTCATTTGCTCAATTTGATTTACGATTAATATAATATCGTTTCCTGTAGAAACAATATTATCATCATCTTAGTAGTTTGTCCGTAAGAAAATAAAGCGGTTTCATTTCGGATCAAAACAGAAGTTAGTGCTTGACTTCGATTGAGGTTAAACACTATGGGACAAGGGGCTTCCGATTGCCGAATTCGGTTTGAAAACGGGACACGGCGTCTTTGTGGTGCCAAAGCCGAATGCTAGCCGCACCTACGAACATAAGGAGATCCTGTATGTTACGGTTATCCTGTATGTTACGGTTATCCTGTATGTTACGGTTATCCTGTACGCTACGGTTATCCTGCACGTTACGGTTATCCTGTACGCTACGGTTATCCTGTACGCTACGGTTATCCTGCACGTTACGGTTATCCTGTACGCTACGGTTATCCTGCACGTTACGGTTATCCTGCACGTTACGGTTATCCTGTACGCTACGGACATCCATGACCGTTAAACCCCTGTTTTGATGCAATGTCCATTTTTAAAGGTCATCCATGACCATTAAAGCTAACATTCATCCCCAAAACGCGGTTTTTGAGACTCTAAAGGACACGGGTGACCGTTAGCTGAAGCCCATGCAACCATTTGGGGTTCTAACGGTCATTGGTGACCGCTGGGCGAGCAAAAGGCAACTTACGATGTCCATTTTTGAAAAAAGGTAACCGTCTTCACTGTTTAACATTGGACCCGACTTCATTTCACTTCAAGTGACTAATCTTGAAAGCTCTGCGGAATTTTATCAAAACTATCTCGGACTTGTCCGCTCACAGGCGGGCCCCCCTCATGCCGTAGTCTTTGAAACGAAACCTATTGCATTTGCTCTTCGTGACCTTATGCCGGGAACAGAACTCGGTTCAGGTACCCGGCCTGGACTTGGCGTCGCTCTGTGGCTTCATGCCCCTGATACGCAAGAAATCCACGACAAGCTTATTGCAGCAGGCGTAACGATTACATCCGCACCAATCGATGGACCATTCGGGCGAACCTTTACATTTGCCGACCCCGACGGTTACCTGGTAACCCTTCACAGTAAAGACTAATACACACTTGCTGTAAACTTCATTGCTTGTGTCAAAGAAGTTAAATACTGCGACGGAAACAATCGGTAAAATACGAAGTAAAAAGGATACCCGACAATGGGTATCCTTTTTGCTTGCTTACATGATTAATCCTCATAACCTGCCAAGCCCTTGTCCAATAAATAATCCATCTCTGCTTCTAAAATTTCCTCAACAATCAGCTCGCTGACCGTAACATCCTTGCGGCCTAATATATAGTCCACGAGATCGTCAAAATCAATATCGACCTCTTTTTGTCCGCTCTTATGCGCAGTATTAATGTACGCAGCTTCATGCTTCAGCACTAAACGAACATGCTCCGGCTTTGCTTTTGTCTGTTCCACGATATAGGCAACTAACTCTTGCTCGTTTAACGCTTCACTCATTGCAATCAACTCCACTCCAGATACTATTTTTCATCCAATACGATTAGAGTAGTATACCATGTTTATCTTAATCCATTGCATCATTTAGTTCTCCACAGGTTAATTCAAATACGTCCTTCCATCTACCAATAATTTTCCATCCGAAATTGAAAAGTCAAATTGGATGTTCCGCTCATTCTCGGTTAAATCAGTGCCACTCAGCATAAATGTCGCAGATTGTTCCGACCGTTCTGAAAGAGTGAATTTAGTGGAGGGCCATTCTCTGCTATAAGTGAACCAGTCGCCATCGGGCACGTAATAGGTTTGTTTATCTCCGTCATAATGATAAAAACCATCAATCAATAAGCCTGCTTCTTCTGAATTAAATACTTGAGATAAATGAGCCTTAATTGCATTTAAGTCCTCTTCGGATAGCTCTGACGTTTTGCTTCTCATGGTATCCACTTCAAATTGGTAAATCTCCTCAAGCCATGCAAGCTGGTCCAATTCACTGAAGTCTAAAATGGTTGCAGACATATCCGGCACCACAATTTTCTCAAGTTCAGCTTTAAAATTCCCCTTTTCATTGCAGCCCGCAAAAACCAAGCAAACGAAGACAAGGATAATTGTACCCGCTGTTTTCTTCACGGCAAGGCCTCCCCCTTAATTTACTTCTCAACAATGAAATTTGTAATATCGCAAATTACCAGTCATTACCTTTCCTTATATACAGACGGGAACCAGGCGAAAAGGTTACAACTGAAATTCACAATAATGTCTATGCATTGAATCAAAATGAGATCAAAAAAGAGGGGTTATCACCCCTCTTTAGGATTTTCCTTATCATCTATACCCTCATCTTTATTGCGTCCAAACTCATCTAGCAAAACACGCGCTTCATCTGTTGATTTGGCGTTCATCAAGCTGTTTCTTAGCTCGCTTGCGGCCCGAAAACCACGAACATAGATTTTGAAGAAACGGGAAAGAGCGCTGAACGAACGCCGTACCTGTGCTGAATAGTGATCATGGAGATCCAGATGCAACCGAAGCAGATTTAGCAACTCCTCACTGCTATGCTCCTTCGATTCCTTCTCGAAGGCAAACGGATTCTGGAATATACCGCGACCAATCATAACGCCATCGACACCATATTTCTCCGCGAGTTCAAGACCCGTCTGGCGATCCGGGATATCGCCGTTAATGGTCAGCAATGTATGGGGCGCTACCTCATCGCGAAGCTTCTTGATCTCCGGAATGAGCTCCCAGTGCGCATTCACTTTGCTCATTTCTTCTCTCGTTCGCAGATGAATAGACAAATTCACAATGTCCTGCTGCAAAATATGGGTCAACCAATCGCGCCATTCATCCACGTCGGTGAAGCCAAGTCTGGTTTTTACACTCACGGGCAGCCCGCCGGCCTTGGCCGCCTGGATGATCTCCGCTGCAATATCGGGACGGCAGATCAAGCCGCTTCCTTTTCCATTTTCCGCTACATTCGGTACAGGACAACCCATATTAATATCGATACCCTTAAAGCCTTCCTTCGCCATGCCGATGCTCATCTCGCGGAAATACTCCGGCTTATCTCCCCAGATATGAGCTACCATAGGTTGTTCATCGGGGGTAAAGGTCAAGCGCCCGCGCACGCTTTTATGCCCTTCCGGATGACAATAGCTCTCTGTGTTTACAAACTCGGTAAAAAACACATCCGGTCTGGCAGCTTCACTGACGACATGACGAAACACAACATCCGTCACATCCTCCATTGGCGCCAGTACAAAAAATGGTCTTGGCAGCTCACGCCAAAAATTCTCTTTCATCACTCCATACTCCTCTATACATGCCGGAACAATGATGTCCCCAAAATAGTAAACAGACACATTATAGAGTATAACATAAGCCTGAGAGCAGCATACCCGCCAGCTGCAAATTCCATTTTCAATCAAGAAGAGTTTATGATGCATCAGAATGTCATCGTTCTGCCTGCCCGCAACCGCTTGAGTTTGGCTAACGGCAGGACTCCACTCCGTCAACCCCCATTCGGGGCTCTCAGCCTAGAGATGACGCCCATGCTGGACGTACCACAACAAAAAATCGCCCTGTCCCTTCCAGAAGAGAAGGAACCGGGCGATTTTTCTGACGAGGTATAATGGACTATTCTAAATCAAATCTGATTTTTGCAGCAGCCGTTTAACAATCACAGCAACCTCAGCTCTGGTCATATAATCCTTCGGAGCCAGATTTGTGCCGCTTTTTCCCGTTACGATGCCCGTTTGTATGCTGTCGGCGATGCCGCTCTGCGCCCAACTAGATGCTTTTGTCGCATCTGCATACGGACTTAGTATCGTGTCGATCGATCCACCAGAATTAGCTATCAATCCAGTGATTTTCATCGCTCTAGCGGTGATGACCATGGCTTCTTCGCGAGTAATCTTAGCATTCGGGCGGAAACTACCGTCCTTCAATCCGTTGATCAAATGATACGAATAGGCGGTATTAATCGGGCCGTTATACCAGTCAGAAGCTTTTACGTCCGAGAAAGAAGCAACTTCGTTTTCCAGCTTAAGTCCCAGTCCGCGAACGAGAATAGTTACAAATTCAGCACGAGTGATATTCGACTCCGGATGGAAAGAGCCGTCTTCTTTGCCGTCGATAACCATGCGCGAACCCAAATCGTTGACAGCTTCTTTAGCCCAATGATTCGCAACATCGCTAAACTCTATCGGATGCCATATGATCAGGTAGATGCTGTTGGTCAAACTATTTACTTTTGCGTAATATTTGCCGTCAATTACGACGATTTTGGTAGGTACGTGACGAACAGAGCCATCCCCTTCGGCAACAACGCCTGTTGTAATCTTCTCAGGATCAACATCGTTCGGGATTTCAATTGTCCGTTCAACATAGGCGTTGAACTTTGATACGACAACCGTTTCCCCTTCATATATCGCTCTAACCGTAAATTTAATCGGCGGGGCAACAATGGTGAAGGCTCCCTCATCCGCTGTATTCTCCACCCCTTTTATCTCATCCGCAGTTGGTTCGGCAATTTCAATCTGCACCTTTATATCTTTCAACGCGATCGATTTACCGAGCTGATCGGAGATAGAACCGATGTTGATTTGTTGTACGGGGAGCGTGTACACCGCCTGATTCGTTCTCACTGCCAGAACCGCTTGCTTGCTTTCCATGCTTTGAATCATTTGTCCGTTCAGTTCGCCCACGACGATATCGGACTCAGCTTTCACCGGAATGATGACAGTCGCGCCCGGACCTTCCGTGGCGAGCTTGTCCTCCAGCTTTTTCTGGTCGACAGTAACTGTGATTACGGTTTGTCCATTAACTGTGGATGTTGTTGCTGTTCCCGCATTCTCCACTTTGCCGTTAACGAGCACATCCACGCTTGTTGTCGTAAAAATCGGATTTGCGTAAATTGGCAGTGCAGGGACGTTTACTGGTGTTGCTATGACAGCTGAGGCCAATATGCTCTCCACTGCCGATCCCGTAGTCGTGCCTGTCTTCGCAATCGGCGTCACTTCGAAGCTAATGTACTTTCCAAGATCTGCCGCCTGTAAGGTGTAGGAGGTCGACGTTGCTTCCAAGATTGCCGATTTGTTCGCCCCGAGCGCATCGTCGGATCGGTACCACTTGAATAAGCTCACACCCTCCTCATCCGAATTTGCATCGTCATAGGTGTAGCTTCCGGTTAGGGTTGAGCCAACCTGAGCCGTTCCCGCGATGCTCACGTGGAGCGCTTGCGGCGGGAGCTGTCCGATGATGATGCCGGACGTGCTTCCAACATTGTTCAGCGCCAGATCAGCCTGGAGGCCGGTGCCGGCTTTACTAATTAAAGTTCCTCCGTTGGGAAGCAAAGAGCTACCTAGGGTAATGACATCGGTATGTAGGTCAGAAGCCTGTACCACATATTTGAATGTCAGGATACTGGAACGTGAACCGCTGGCATAAATCGCATCAACCGTGTTGCTGCCGATCGTAACCGGCAAAATTGCACGATTTGTATACGCCCATACCGCTTCCGAGAAATGAACCTTAAAGAGCAATTCGTCGCCCTCATAATAAGTCTTTGCCGCAGGCACTTCGACCGACGTAATCGTCGGAGTCGGTGCGTTTAGAAGAATCTGAACACTCGACTGACTGACCACGCTCGCCTGGCTGGCATTGCCTCCATTATCAACGATCGTTCCGTTCGTGCTGTCAAGCAGTCCTAATGCGTCAATATAGACATCTTTATCCGTATCTTGAACGGTATAACGGAATACGAGATCCGTCGGTTCCAAGCCCGGTACATCGGGCACATATACAGCCTGAGCTACGGAACGGGAACCAGACATTAACGACAAACTCGGAGTACCGCTAACCTTTACGGGCTCCGTGAAGCGAGCCTTGAACTCGAAGCTTTCTCCTGTAACGTAATTCCGATTGGTCGGAGTGTGAAAGAAATGCTGTACCTTAGGGAGGACGGCATCAACTACTACGTCCGAAAGCGCAAGCTTGTGAACAATACTCGGCATTGACGTCGACCCACCCGATTCATTAATGCTTCCGCCGTTCAATTGAATTGCGTTGCCTGCCCTTATACCGTTTAAGGCTTCATCCCCGCTCTGAACAATATACTGGAATATAACCTTGTTTCCGGATACTTCCGAAACCTTTGCCTGGTGTTCTGTCGGTATTTCTGTCGTTCCGAAGAACAATGGGAGATAAGGCTCGCCGATAACGGCCACGTCCGATGGATATAAGAATGCGAAATTCAAGACGTCGCCTTCTTTATAGTAGCCGTCAGCAGGGATCTCCGTTACGAACGAAGCTCCACCGGCACTTACTTGTACTCCGGAAAGATCTGTAACCGTTCCATTCGGGAAAACCGGATTGATCAAATTATGTGCGGCATCGTCAATCACGCCGCCATACATCTTCACTTCATTGTCGATTGTAATCCCGTCAATATCTTCAAGTCCAGCTTCTACCGTATATTGAAAACCAATCTGATTGGACCCGTTTGATGCATACACTGCCGCTTCGGCGCGTACTTTCGTTCCACCGATATTCAGACTGAGATAGGGCTTGCCATACCGGGTGTTAACGCCGATATTCTCAGAAAATTCGACAGTGAATAAGAGCGGTTCGCCTACATTATACGTTTTATCGGGAGGATAACTGACGGAAACAATACTCGGAATAACCGTATCTATTTTTATACCGGTATTCAGCACCGATGCACCGCTTGGACCAAAACCGTTGCCGAGATCAGCGGCCTCCGCAGTCGTATTCGTTATGGAGGCGCCATTTAATTGAATGGAGCCTACCACTTGAATGCCGTCCGCATCATTATCGCCTGGTTGAACCGTGTAAGAAAACTGCAAATATTTCGAGAAGCCGGACACATAAGATGCTTCCCTCATTGTTCCGCCAATATCGAGCTTTAAGCTAGGCGTTCCGCCCGTCACGTTCACATCTTCAGTAAATACAACAGTGAAGTCAAGCTTTTCGCCGGCTTTATACGTTTTGACCAGGGGCAAGTTCAATCCTGTAGTCGTTGGCGAAGCTGCATTAGCCTGAATCCCGCCAAGCGATGTCGTAAAGAGCAAAAACACAAGCAGTGCTGCGGTCATCTTTTTCAATGCCATGATGGAGCCTCCTAATTTTTCATGTCGCTCTTACTGGTTTGATCTCTCTGGAATGAGGCAGCTTAGGATATAATCGATCAACTTGGCGTATCCAATCGGGCCCTCTCCGCCAACAAAGTCACGTGTGTCCAATGGAAACACATTTCCTGCTTGAACGGCTTTCATACCTTTCCATATGCTTGACTCCATTAATTCCTTGGTTGACTCATCTCCATTAAAGTTAGCGGCCAGTCGGTTTTCAATAAAGATGTAATCGGGATTGAGCTCTGGCAAAACCTCCAGCGATACAGGCGTAAACCAAGCTTCTTCATTTGCCAATTTCTCAGGAATAGTCAAGCCAAGCTGATGATAGAACAATACGCTGCTCCCCATCTTGGCAATTTGGCCCAATACGCGATAATTGTTTGGTTCCGCCCGCAATACCAGCACGGTGCTATCCCCAATCGCTTCATCCAGGGCAATTTTGGCCTCTTCCGCCTTGCTGTCAAACGCAGCTTTAACGGTTTCGTATTCTGCCTGTTTATCAAATAATTGCGCCAGGAGCGGCATTGCCTCTTCCATCGAGGGACCCGAATTAATAGCGACAGTTGGCGCAACTTTCGATAATTGCTCGTAGACGTTTTCCTCCATACCGGCGCCCATTGCCAGAATCATATCCGGAGCAAGCGATAGAAGCAGTTCAAAATTATGCTCATACTGCGGGTAGTCAATAAACTCTACCCCATTGGTTTTAAAATACTCCATGCGATACTCCGGCTCTACACTCGCTACGCCAGCTACCATTGCAGGCTTTATCCCCATGGAAATCAAATATTCGGTATATCTTGTCCCAATGATCAGCAGCTTCTCAGGCTCCTGCGGGATTGTTACTTCCCCGAACAGGTCTGTATACGTGCGTGTCTGAGCACTCGTATTCTCTTGATTTTCCTCTATCGTCGTTTGATCCTCCACTTTATCTCCAGGCAATTGTTGATTTGATTCATCATTTGCTGAACAGGCTGCCAAAACAACCATAAGTGCTACTGCTAAACATAACCCCATCCATTGCAGCCATTTCTTCGACATGCTTTAATCTCCCCTTAAATCGGCTCTTTTTTGAGAATGTTTATCACTGATAAATACTATCAAATTCTTGTTTCGCTCTCTATAGGGGATAGTGCTATGTTTTCTGGACATTTGTGCTGTCAGCATCACTTAATGCGGCTACAATTTGTTCCATAACAAGCGGATAACCAAATGGGCCACAGCCAATCCACAAACTGGTATCAATCCTATAAACACGATTGTTCCTAACAGCCGCAAGCTGTCTCCAGCCTGGATGATTCATAAGCGCTTCTCTCATTAAACCCGTATCGTTACCATCCATCACCCGATCCTCCAAAAATATAAAATGAGGATCAATTGCCGGCAACGCTTCTATGTCTAGTGGATTAAACCAATATTGCCCCCGGTTTAACAGCGCAGGAATGGTCAACCCTAATTCCCGATAAAGCATGCGCGAGAGGCCAAGCGAATGCGCGCCAAGATATCGGTAACCATCCGACTCAATACGCAAGACCATAACGGTGCGACGCTCTCGAATAAACGGCTTTAATTCCTCACGTGCTTTAGCGTCCACTTCCTGCAAATAGCGATATACTTTCTCAGCTTCCCTCTCTTTTTTAAACAATGCCGCCAGTTGCGCAATAGCCGGAAGCAAGTCTCGCGACAACCCGGATAAAAGAGGCGCTGTTGACATCAGGACTCTCCTGGCTTCCCCATGAAGCGTTTGGCCTACAATAAGCTGAGGCTTCGATTCAACAATGGCTTCCAGATCAAGAGCAAATTGCGAAGTTGGAATCATTTGCACGCGATATTCCTCTAATAACGAACGTTGATGCGGTGGAAGCAGCATCGGAACCGTAACAACCGAATTTGGCACAATACCTAGCATTATCAATATTTCGACATACAGTGGAGACAATGCGCACAGATGTCGGTCAGCAGCAACTTTAACATATTGTTTTGGAGTGATTCCCTCCATCTGCTTAAATCTGCGGCTAAAATAGGCCGAGTCCTCAAACCCCACTTGTTTGGCGACATCGTGCATATGACCAGCATGTTGAATCAGCCGCTCCTTTGCACGATAAATGCGATACCGATTCAAATATTCCAGCGGAGAATTGTCCGTCAACTCTTTGAACTTGCGCGAATAGTGCCATGGACTGAGACCCGCCACTCTCGCCAGTTCATTCCGTGTAATAGGCTTGTAGTAATTTTGCTCCAAGTACTTTATTGAGCGCATTATCGCTTGCTCCGTAGTCTGTGAATCCCATCTGACAGGTTTGTACAATAAATCAAGGATGGTATACAGGACCTGATGATGGCGCACTTCTCTCTCCACAGCCTCATCCCCGAGCATACTGAGCGCCTGCAATTGATCTCTCATTTGTCGACCGTCAATTGTGCCTATAAGGAACTCGCGATTATCCGGCAGCTGCCAGCGGCATTGGACTAGCTCCTGATTCCCCCCGCGATTATCCTTTAACTCAAATTGACGAAATTCAATTACCCATCCTTCCAGCCCAAACGTCTGCATGCGATCCGGTTCTATCCATGTCAATGCCGGCACTCCAACCACCATGCCCGATCGCAATAACACCTCTTGATCATTCAATTGCCAGACGGCTTGTCCGCCCGTAATATAGAACAACGAATTCTCTTCAAGCCCAACACGATCAACAGCGTAATCCATATAATCATCAAGCTTTTGATATCTACGCCAACGGAACATAACTTCCGCTCCAGCTCCTTTTTCACCGTTCAAAAATGACACCCCGCACCTTCGCGATCATCCTATCGCCATCATAGCACAAATCCCTTCCTGGTCCTCGAGAAATCGTAAACTCGATTATTAGTCAGAGAAATTGAATCTATATGGACTCCCCAAGGTGGCTTTTGATTTGCCTTTCCGAAAATTTAGGAATGGTGATGATTACAGTTGTGCCTGCTCCCGGCGTGCTTTCGATCCGCAGACCAAGCTTCCGCGTTTCAAAGGCTTGATTCCGTGCAACATTGCACATAAAGTAGGACGAGACAAATGGTTGTATCAATCAATTTCACCTACCCGCATGCCTATGTCCTGCGACTGCTGAGCCAGCACAACTAAAATCAATTGACGTGTTTCATTGCCAAGAGCCACCCGTCAGCTCAGCTCAGTCCTGTACAGCTTTTATAAAAACGGGAAGTCCAGAGCAGCTATCTCGAACACTGGCATTTCCTCTATTGTCGAGGAAGGTGCTGGTGTTGGTTCTATGGCTTCTGCTGATGTAATTGTAGCGGTATTGGTTTTGCCATCTCATTCTACCCCAGAACCCAAAGCCTCACTGACAAAGCGCAATGGCACAAAAGTAAAACCATTAATAATAGTAGCAGGCGCTGCCAACGTTAATGCTTGCCGTCTTGCTTCCGGCCTGAATAATAATCGTTGTATCATCTTTAACCGCTGTTACTGTGCGTGTATCGGCCTTCCACGAGATTGTAGCGCCCAGCTTTTCAAAGATCCCCCTCATAGGAACAAGCGTACTGCCATTAAGGATCATTGCGGATTGCTCAAATGTCTGAGCTTCGCCGTCAATAATAACTTGAACTGTTTTAGGTACAGTACCTTTGCTTTTAGGTGCCAAGGGATTGGAGATAAAACCGACTCTTTAATTTGAACTCACTGTTATGAACAACGCTAATTCAGCAACCCCATCTTTAAAGCTACTGGAGTAATGTTACATCAATATTGAATTTTAGCATTATACGAGCATTCTAATTCCTTTGACCTATTTAGCCGATACAAAAAATAGAATACGGAAAGGAGAGCCAATTTTGAAATTACTACACGACTTCGGGATACGTGTCCGGGAGCTTCGAGCTAGAACTGGTATTACGCAAGAGCAACTTGCCGCCAGGGCTAATCTCGACAGGAGCTACATAAGCGATATCGAGCGGGGCAAACGGAATATCACGCTTCAAAACATAGAACGAATTGCAGCCGCATTTCGCGTCTCTATTGAATACATATTTTCAGCAGAGCGCTTGTCAACCACTCCATTCTTTCAAAAAAAAGATGAATCACCTGACTTTACAGAACGATTCAGGTGGCACCTTGACCCTGACAGGAGACTACTCACCTTCACCATTGAAGGGCTGTTAGCCACCAAGCAGGAAGTCAAACATGTTGAATCCAAAATTATCGGAGTTTGTACCGCATATCCGGATGGGCTTGATATACTTGTCGACCATAGAAGCATGCGAACAAACGATGGTTTGCCAGCCGTTTATGGCATTGATGTCGTAGAAGCGGTAGATGCCCATCATTTTTTACAACAGTACTGTTACTCAAAGTCGACAGACTTTCAAAGCAGTAATTGCTAAAATGCTCATTGTATTCATTAATACCTTACAAGGAGAGTCGAAACAGCATGTTCAAAGGTTTGAAGAAAGTTCCGATCATTATGATTCTTGTCGCAGCCGCCTCATTAAGTTTCTCGGTTGTCGCATCTGCTTTGATTCCATACAATGTCGAAGTCACCTTAGAAGGTCCCTATCTTGTTAATGTAGATGGCAGCGAGACTGAGGTTGCCCTCGGAAGCTCCGTGCAATACTTTTTCTTCAATTATCATACACAAAAGGAAGATGAACTTCTTAATGGCAAAGCCTTTTTTTCTTCTTCCAATCCTTCCGTGGGTACAATTGAACAAGACGGCATATTTACTGCAATCGGTATAGGTACAACAACTATCACAGCTACATACGGGAACTTGACTGCATCCGTGACGGTTTCTGTACCTGCCCTGGATGATATCCATCTGCTCTTGAATAAGGAAATCATGGTAGGCAATACGTCATACGAGATCGTTGATAATACTTTAGGAGTCGGTGAGCATTATCCCTATCGGGTAGTTGCTACGTCGAGCGCAGGATCGGTTCAACTCACAGATACCATTTCCGTAACCTCCTCAAATCCGTCGATAATCAAGGTACTGAATGGGGAACTTGTAGGCGTTGCGCCCGGAAGAGCAACCATTTCAGTACAATCCGGCCATTCAAACCAAGAGACAGAATTCTATGTGCGGGTTCCCGTGCCTAGCCCGACAACCGATAAAAATCTGCTCGAACAATTTGATAAAGGTCTACAATATGTCAATAATATTAGAATTGTATTGGGTCTAATGCCTTTAACGACTAGCAAGAACCTTCATCTTGCCGCCCAAGCACATGCAGATTACATGCGTGTTAATGGATTTAACGAAGAACATTTTGAATCTGAAGGCAAATCTAATTACTTTGGCAAATCCGTTACTTCGAGATTTCATTATGCAGGATATGATTCATTCATCAGCAATGGCTGGGATGGCGAGGTTATGACTCTCGGTTTATCCGATCCAATCCGCTCGCTCATGAGTTTAATTGATGCACCATTACATCGTATGCCTCTACTTGATCCGGTTTTTCGTGATATCGGTATCGCCGTTAATTCTACTGGTCAATACAAAAACACGGTAGCGGATCTTGGTGTACTTCGCATTGATGAGGACGATTTGCAGCCTATTGTCCACTACCCTTATAAGGAGCAGATCGATGTACCGATAAGTTGGACAAATAATGAAATTCCGAACCCGTTAGCGAGGTTCCCGGACGCTCCCAAAATCGTTGGCTATCCGATTACGATTTCCGGTTCGTCTGCCAAACAGAAGCAGCTTGATGTAGTTTCCGCAATGATCACTGATGCTTCAGGAACAGCAGTTGACTACTATTTGACCACAGGTTCAGGCGTTATCCTTACACCTAAGAAGCCGCTGTCACCCGGAACGCAATATACGGTGTCCTTTAGCGGACAATATGAAGATGAACCGCTGTATGAGCAAACTTGGTCTTTTACCACCGAAATGCCACCCTTAAGTCAGGATACTATCGGGGGCGGACCTGAATCTTCTTTTAACAAGGAAAATATCGGTATTATGCTTAATGGACAGCTTGTAACTCTTACTCCAAACGCGATGATCAGGAATAAACAGACATTCATACCATTACGAGGAGTTTTCGAAGAATTAGGAGCAACTGTTAAATGGGACTCCAAGACCAAATCGATTACAGTTACCAAAGATTCTACTATTATAAAACTTACGATCAATAGTAAAACCGCCTATGTTAATGGCAATGCAATCACTCTCTCGACCGCACCATTTTTAAACAATAACTACACCTTTGTCCCATTAAGGTTTGTTAGCGAAGCACTCGATGCCAAAGTAAATTGGAACGCCGAGAAGTGGATCGCCAGTATTAGCGACAGATAAGCGTCCATGATCAGCACGCTACGGACATCCATGACCGTTAAAGCCTTGTTTTGAGGCAATGTCCATTTTTAAAGGCCATGCATGACCGTAAAAGCTTGCATTCACCCCCAAAACGCAACTTTCGAGCGTCTAAAAGACACAGGTGACCGTTAGCTGAGGCCAATGTATTCATTTGGGACTCTAGCGGTCATCGGTGACCGCTAGGCAGGTTAGTCATTCATTGAAATACGGTCAATTACATCAAAAGGCATTCTGCCTGTCCACAAAGGACAGATAGAATGCCTTTTTCATTAATGATTAGATGAGTCCAAGCTCCTTCAGCAAGTTATAAATAACGGAAGCTGCCTCGCCTCTTAGCGTTGGTTTTCGAGGTGCAAATTTATTACCGTCTCTACCGATCATTAGCTCTAGCTTTCTTGCAACGTATACATCTTCAAACGCCCAAGCGCTTATGTTATCTGTATCTGCAAACTCAGCTATAGACTTAAGATCTTCCTCGGTAAAAGTTACATCCTTATATTTCCTAAGTGTTCGGATAATAATAGCTGCCATCTCTTGTCTGGAAACAACTCGCTCAGGCTCAAAGCTAGTATCGCTTACACCCTTAACAATTCCAGACTGTTGGGCGGTTGTAATGTATGCTTCATACCATTGGTCGGTTACATCGGTAAATTGACTTGCTGATTCGTTAATTGGAAGATTAAGCATTCTTACAATTAGTGTAGAGAATTCAGCTCTCGTAATACCCATGTTAGGATTAAAGTTTCCTTCACTGTCGCCTGCAATAATTTGTCTCGCCGCCAGGAATTCAACGATATTCTTTGACCAATGTCCATCAAGATCTTTAAATGCCTTTTTGTTTTCCATTAAAGCAATTGTTGCTTGGGAATTCAGTGTAATCGTAATCGTATGGTTTTGTGCATCAATAATGCCGCCAACGGATACCCAACGTTGTTCAACCTCATCGTACATGTAAACAGCAAGCTGATTCAAGCTAGTAATCTTACTTGGATCGTATTTCATTTGTACGACGATTTGTCCAATCGCTGCATTGGAAGCAGGTTCTATTGTATAGACGTTACCCACAATATTCATTTGTGGTTCCTTCTTGGACACAATAGTATGATCTTTGTTTTCTTTAATGATATAACGATCCTTCTGGCTATCCAAAATGACGACTGGCAATGCCGGCTCTTCTGCCTCTCCTTCAACGGAGATAGGGGAGCTAGGATTACGTACAATAACCGTTCTCGTAACTTCAGATTGGTTACCATTCACATCCGTAATGAGATACCGCAGAGTGTAGGTTCCGGTTTGTGTTGTATCTACAGAACCTATCAAAATGACTCGACCAGTAATATTACCATCCTGATCATCAGTAGCTGTTACGCCTTGCTCAATATACGCGCTACCTCTAGTGACATACACCGTACTAGGACCAGAAAGGGTGATGACAGGCTTTACTGTATCCGTAATAATTGCGTTGTGCTTATCATTTACGCTCGAAATGACTTGCGTGCTAAGCGAAGGATACGTATAGCCACCATTCGGTTTTTTATTAATTATGTCTTGAGCTACAGCGTCTTTATGAACATCAGTAAATACATCATACTTATTCATTGCTTCTTGATCAAAGTCCATATCCGGATCTTCAATAATGCTGCGCACTTCTTGGATCGTAATCGTTGCTTTGTTCAAAATATGAGTTAGCTCTGCTTGCTTCTGAGCCTTAGTCGCACTCATAACCGAGTAAATACTAAGATGATTGGTTAATAAGGTCATGTTGCCAGACTGCCCGTCATAGCTGCTTCTAATGTACTCCCACTCTTCTGATGTCTCATTAAAGTAGAAGGTCATAAATTTCAGCTGCTCATCAATGTTCGTACCGACAGAAATCGTTAAAACGATATCCTCTGTTGTTTGGAAGTTTTTAATATCCTCGGTACGAGTAACATTGCCTTGGGAATCTTCTTCGATCACCCTCATCTTAAAGTCGAAAACCTTATTATCGTAAATAGCAAAACTCGCATTCATGTTTTGAATAGCGGTTACTAATACTTGGTTTTCTGCTTGAGCAACATCCACCTTCTCGATGACGAGCTCTAATCTGGAGTTTCCTGTGAATCCGGTTAGATCAAGGTCGCGAATCGGTACAATAATGGAAGCATTATCGGTACGAAGCTCGATTTTTGTATGTTGATCGTGTGCTGTTTTCAGTTGATCCTTACTAATGCTAACTCCAACAGGAGCAGAGTTCTCGACTGACTCATTAACAACAAGTACGATCTTGCCTGCCTTTTGCTTCTTAGCTTCTTCCAATGCGTTACTAACCTTTTTATCTGTAGACTTTTGATCGCCATCTACTTGAATAATTGTACTAGCTGGAACGGATGGTTTCACAACAGTAACGGTACGTTGTACTTGCGTAATGTTACCGGCTTGATCTGATACGGTATAGATTAATGTGTATACACCAATCGTTTTGGTATCAATAAATCCGCTCATCGTAACTTTATCCGTAATGTTGCCGTCTATGTTGTCAATGGCTTGAACGCCTTGCTCTACATAGATTTGACCTTGTTCTACAATGACGTTACTGCTGCCCTTTAGTGCGATAACAGGCTTAACCGGGTCTGCCATAACGAGCACGGTAAAGGTTTTCTCTAGCGTAAAATCGCCCTTAGTAATCTTTGCTGTTAATGTGACTTCCGTATCTACCAAAGGAGGCGTGACTTTTCCGTCAACGGATAAAATATCCTCGTGACTGCTAGTCCACTGGATTTCGCTATCAAAAAATCCTTTATTGCCTAGTGAAATATCAGTCGATACCCATTCAGGATGATCACCAGGAGCAAAGCCCAGCTCTAACGCAGCTGTGTCCTTATCAACAGATTCTTTGTCGTAGTCTACTACAAACGTTATAACCGTACTATTGCCCGCAGCATCCGTTACGACAACGGTATATTCTCCGTTCGCTTCAATCTTGGTGCCGCTCTCAAACGGCTCGCCGTTTAATGTAGCCACCCCCTCTTCAAAGCTTACCGTCGGATATTCCTTGTAAATCTCATCATCCTCAACACCGTTTACGGCTGGAGGGATGTTATCAACGGTAACAGTCTTTTCACTAGCTGCTGAAATATTTCCTGACTTGTCAACAACATAGATTTTATACTCTCCGTCCAAAGATGGCGTAACAATTCCAGTTGAGTTACCAGCAGCTTTTGTCATCGTTTCGCCTTCGGCAAACGAAGTTGTTCCAGCTGGCGCTAACCAGATGGTATCTTCACTATCATCAGAAGGCTGAACCGTAATCAACGTGTTTCCTTGAGCAATTACATCTTCTTCAAGAACTTGATCTTGATTGATAGGCGCCGTCTTATCAATATTTACAACTTTTGTTGTCGTAACTTCATTGCCGGCCCTATCTCTAACCATAATTTCAATTACGGTTTCTCCTTCTTGCGTAATGTCAAATGCTCCCGTGTATTCCACGTATTCATCTACACCAAGGCCAGGAATTTTGTAGTATATAACAGAGTTTTCGCCTTCATCCTGATGCTCTTCATCATATGTTTTTGTAATGGTTACCGTTATATTCTCATTACTGAATACTCGGTCAGGAGAAATACTTACCGTAGGAAACACCGTAAGCTCCCGATTAATAACAATTGTACGTACAGCAACATCACTAACATTTCCTGCATTGTCAAAGGTTCTTGTTTCTATTGTATACGTACCCGCTTCAGTAAACACTAGAGCTTCATCGTATACCGTCCAATCTTCCTGGGCAGCGCCCGTTACACGATATTCGGTATAAGCTGCTCCTGACGCTGTGTCTTGACCAGGCGTAATTGAAATCGTGTATTCACCGTTAAAGAAATCGCGATTAGGCTGAAGCTGTATGCCAGGTGAAGTTGGCTTTCCCTTATCAATATTGGTAATTGTAATAAGTTGTACGCTCACATTCCCTGCGTAATCACGAACATAAACCGTATAAATACCATTCATGGTAACTTCAAACTCGCCATTACCGACGGAAATACCGTTTGCTATAAAATAGTTAGCGATTTGAAGGCCATATGCATACTTCACTACAGCAATTCCACTGCCTTCGCTATCCGTAGCATCAATCGATATTACAACGGAATCATTCACCCAGTCTGTTGTATTTTGATCCAATGAATGAATCGTTGGCGCAATATTATCAACAACAATGGTGGCATTGCTAGGCTCTGATACATTACCAGCCGCATCCATAATATAAATATGATAGACGCCGTCAGTTGCTGGTGCAAGAATCGCATCATAAGTTCCTGCAACACTCGTAATCGCAGTCCCGTTTGCGACTAAATCTTCTGGCGCTGTTCCATGCGGCGCTACAAAGATAGTCGAACCTTCACCAGCTGCTGCATCCAGCGTAATGACAGCATTGCCTTTAACAGCTTGATTACTGGAAAGCACATCATCCTGGTTAATAGGCGTAACGGTGTCTTTTTGAATGGTTTGCTCGATCTCTGTACTTTCATTACCTGCTGCATCAATGACTTTCACGCTAACCGTAATGGCTCCATCAGCTAATGCGCTAATATCGCTAGGATCAATGGTCCAATCACCGTTTTCATCCGCATATGTTGTAATAACGATTGTTTCTGAATCTTCATCAATGAACGTTACTTCAACTTTTGCATCTTCTTCAGATGTACCGGAAACAATGAGCTGTTTAGCCTCGTATGAATTAATAACGTTGTCTCTAGCTATTGGTACATGAATAACTGCCATATCAGGAGGCGTGTTATCTACAATAACTGCATTTTCAGAAGCATCCGATACATTGCCATGAGCATCAATTACATACAAATAGTATGTTCCTTCTGCTAGAGGCGCTAGTATAGTATCACCTGATCCATCGCCATCTAATTTCGTCATGGTTGAGCCTTCTTGAAAGCTTGTTGTGCCGCCTGGCGCTAACCACGCTGTTTCTCCTGCAACTGGTGCAGCAGATGTAATTTCAATGCTTGTACCCGGTTTAACCGTTTGAGACTCTATACTCGGTTTATCTGGAGCTATCGTATCAATCGTGAGCGTGTCCCAAACAAAGTCCTCTGGCAAATCTAAATTCGCATTGTTGTGATTTCCATCCTTAATCGTTCCATTAGCTAGTTGTAGAGCCTGTTCAGCTGCAATACGAATTTTCTCCGTATCGTCACCATCTTGTACGGTATATTCAAAGATTAACTCATTCGTTGAGCTGCCGCTTGAATATGGCGCATAACCAGGCATTGGGTTGCCAAAATCCAGTACGAGCTCAGGCAAACCTGTAACGTTAACCTCCTCATCAAAAGTAACCTTAATAAGGATGACGTCTCCTGCTTTATAACGAGTCTCAGGATCAACAACATTAACACTAACAATAGTAGGCGGTACTAAATCACTTACCGTAACCGTAAAAATTTGAACTGATTTTTTACCGCTTGGATCAGTTGCTTCAATCGTAATATCGGCAGTTCCAGAAGCACCAGCAACTGGAGTAAAGCTAATTGTACGATTTTCATCTGTTCCGCCAAGAATAATGCTGGCGTCAGCTATCAGCTCTTGATTAGAGGAAGCAGCTGTAACCGAAATCAAATTAGCCGCATAATACTCATCGCCTACCGTAAAGTCAATGACTTCGGAAGGATCACTAATGTTTATACTTTGATCTTCAATGGTGCCTATTGTTGGAGCTGTCTTTTCAACGACAGTAACTGTAAAGGTTTGCTGGATAGTTAAATCACCGTCATTAGCCAACAATGTGATTGTAACAACACCCGCTTGTCCAAATACTGGCGTGATAGATACAACTCGATCCTTTCCACTTCCAGTCACAACAATATTTCCATTCGGAATAATGGTTTGATCAGAAGAGGAGCCTACTACCGTTACACTGTAAGGACCCGTTTCTTCATCCGTTACCTGGAATGGAATTTCTTTCGTTACGCCTTCCGTAACCGATTGATTGCCAATGCTGGTAATCGCAGGTTCACTGTTAGGAAGTATTTTCAAAAAACGACTAAAGGTTTCTGACCATGCACCGCTTTGATTTTTGGTCCTTAGCGATATCTTATACGTCCCAACACCATCGCTAGTGAAATCAAGCTTTGGCGAGTTGCCTGTATAAACAACAACATTATCTTTAGTTACGGTCCATTGCTGCTCCGTTATGTCCGCACTACGAGGATCATAGCTTGTATTTTCAATTTGTATCGTGCTTTCCGGCCATATGAGCTGATTTGCGCTTAGCTCAAAATCAGCGATTGGCTTTCCTGCACCTGATTGTGTCGATTGATAACGTGAACGAGCCGTACTCCATGTGCCCTGATAGTCCTTAACCATAAGCTGAATAATATAATCCAGGTTAGGCACAAAGCTCACAGGCTGGCCGCTTGTCCATACATCGTCAGTCGTAAGCTTCCACTTCCAAATCGCCTCTTGGATGCCATTATTCTGACTTGAATGATCAAGGTCATACGATAAATTCGTTAACGTAACCTCATGATTACCGTCAACCTCAACATCAAATCGACTCACTGGTTTTCTGTGCACATACAGCGTCTTCACAAGTACGTCACAATAATAAATATCGTACTGTCCAACTTTATTGAAAGTAGGAAGGAAGTCATCTAAGTACTGTCCGCTATATGGGACAACCCCTGTGTTATTTTCATAAATGCTTGGGTCATGCTGAATTTTCCATTTGCCTTGCGGCCAATTCTCATCCTTCGTGTTCGTAAGCTCAGATGCTGGAGAAACGATCAAATCGTAGTTTTGGCCAAGCTCCAAATATTCATTGTTAGCTTCACTACGCGATTGATTCGCGATATATTCGGCCATTGCATCTACTTGCTGCTGATAGGTTGAGCCTGTGCGATTAACAAATGTGCCTTTATCGTTGTTCTTTTTAATAAAGGATTCTGCCTGATTTTGTGTTAAATCGGCCGTTCCTGCACCATCGGTGTCTTCACCCCATCCAATGTAATGGATTTGGTCGTTGTCCATTCTCGTCATAATTTCGCCAAGCGCAATGGAGTCATCAAAATCAGGCACCGTTTGGTCATTCAGGTTAACGATGTATTTTCTGGCTGAAGGTCTCCAATCCGGTTCGCGAAGAACCTCCATGAAATCCTTTGAAATAACCTCTACTTCCTTACCCTTAAAAATCGATCCATTGTAGGCGTGAAAATCCCATGAATCCTCAAATCGCTTAAAGCTTCCAAAATAAAACTTGGTACCAAAATTCACCATGCTAGAATGACTAAAAACTTCGTTGTCTACTCCATTTAATGTCTTGAACAGATACATGGTCGTCAACGCCGAACCATTATATGGATTTATATAGACTTTAAGCTCTTTAACTGCCACTGGAACTGTATCTAGACTTAACGCAATAATTTCTCCAATTCCACCAACTTGGTCATCATAGTCTAACGTGCTTTCATATACTTCTGGATTATCATAATACAGCTCTGCTACTTTTGTAGTCTCATTCCAGAACTCCACATGAGAATCCATGTCTATCTGTCCCGAGGCAGGCTTATCCCATTTTAAATTAAGCTTAAACTCGCCCTCTAAAATATTTGTTTCGTTTACCTGCACAGATTGAATGTTAAGATTACTGGCATTTACGCCTCTAAGCTCTAATGCACGTTGAAGATCCTCCTTGTAGGTGTCAATATTTTGCGTAGAATTATCCACCGCAAGTACGACATCTACATCATAGGCCTTCCGTACATCAATTCCAATCTCAACTGCGTCTGCTGCGCTAACATGGAATGGTATTGCCGCTGATATTAGCGACACAATCAACGTGAAGCTAAGCATGGAAACGCCTAGCTTTTTCAGCCACCGTTTACTCACTGGTTTCCCTCCTGTTGTTTGAATTTGCCGAAGTCGTTCATTTCTCTATTACTTTTTTCCTATAGTACCATTACACGTTGAACAAATTCTAAACACTGCCTGTTATTCAGGCATTTGTGAACATAAAGCTGCAAAAAAAATTGTATTTTTCTTAATTGGAGAAAATAGGACTTATGAACTGCACAAACCTATTCTAGCAATCTAGCAGCATGCTTTATTCCATCAAAAAGACGCCGGTCATTTAGACCGACGCCGATTAGTCTTTCAAAACACGGTAACCCCCCTTTATTTCGCCATGATAAAGAAAGGAAAATTTTCTTCGAGATAATTCATTCTTTCCGAATAATCTTGCTCTGCATGAGTTTCCGAAAGTATATTGCTCGACACTAACAAGTCATAAAATGATTTCAGCATCTCTGCTGATACAGCGGAAGTAATCATCATTCTTTGGCTGTCGAGCAGAACAGAAGATATTTTTTCAGGCTGTACAAGTTCAATTTGCACGCCGTTCCTGTCAATTATGAAATACATCTCCTTCACATTTTCAAACAACAAATGCTTTACCTCTGCCCCGTTTGCCAAGCGACTCTGAACTTCTTTCATTGAATAGCCTGGATTCGGATCATTTATCAGCAGCCATTTTGCAAATTCTATTGCATCGACTTCATCTGTATCGTATTTTTTCCAAACTGCTCCATTATCTTTGCTTATCTGTACTGCGTTATCCATCATGACACGAAGATATATTTCGTTGTCCGTATAAACTGCACGATACTTTGAAGACATAAGATTGTCTATCAGCTTCGGCACATCATATTTCTTGTTAAATGTTAAATCGTTCGGCATTAAATCTGTAATGGTGGCCCCTTGAGATAATGCGGGCACTATATCGGTTGTGATGGCACCTTGATATAGTGAGGACACACTATAGGCTTTTGGTTCGTCGTCACCCGTATAAGCTTCCGTTTTGTCCAATGCGGAAGTCGCAAAGATGATAACGACACTTGCTGCAAGCCCAATAGCGAGAAGCACCGAGGTGATCGTGATTTTTTTGGTTTTCATGATCGATATAATCCTTTCTTCAGTTGAGTTTTTGGAGAAACCGCTAATCATCGGCGACAAACCGACTTTCTTTTCTTCCAAACGTACAAGCGCCCTGGCATAGGCAGGTCTCGTGTTTTCCCCTAGTTTTCGTATGACTGTTTCATCACAGAATAGCTCGATATCACGGTTGGCAAGGAAATACATGACCCATATAAAGGGGTTGAACCAATGGACGCATACACTAGTGGCAAGAATCCATTTTTTTAGTATGTCGAATCGCTTGATATGCGTAAATTCGTGGGTCAGGATAAACGCAAGCTGCTTCTCATCGTCATAATCTAAATTTTTCGGCAAGAGTACAACAGGCCGAAAAATACCATATGTAAGAGGAGTGGAAATATGTTCTAGTTGCCTGATTTGAACATCTCGCCCTAACAAATTTGAATGCTGCCATGTTCTTATAAAATCATGACTAATAGGAACAGCCATTTTGTAGATTTTGCGATGCCTTACATGTGGAATGATAAAAAATATTGCACATAACGTAAAACCAACTGACCACACCCATACAAAAGGCGATATTTGTGAAGCCGACTCCAATGGGATAATCGGCGCAGTCACATGTTCTGTAATTGGTGGCATGATTACCTTAGTTCCATCAATAAATGTTGAACTTTCTGACACGGGTGACCATTTTGGCACTGCTAACTTTCTGCTTAAATGTTCCACTGCCGTAAAAATGCTGAATTGCGATTGAACCGAAACAGGTACAAGCAATTGAACTAATGCAACACCCCAAAGAAACATAAAGGTCATTTTGGGCAGCTTGTGAATAAACAAGAAACGCAAGAAAATAACTGCAAGTATAAAGACTGAAGCCGAGATACTTGTTTGAAGCAACGACATTCCTTCACCTCATTCCATGCTATCGATAAGGCGTTTCAAGCGGCTAATTTCGTCCGGCGACAGTCGTTTCTGTCCTAACAATGAAGCAATCAGTCTGTCGGGAGCGCCATCATACATTTTATTTATCAGTTCTGTTGTTTCGTGTTCTTGCGCCTGCTCTCGTGTAACAACCGCATGGCAAACGAAATTAGGCTCATGCCGCTCTATCGCCCCTTTATCTAGGCATCTCTTGATGATGGTATACGTTGTTGTTTTACTCCAACCTACTTTTTCTTTTGCTATTTCTGCAATTCTTTTTGCGGGGGTATCTCCGTTTCTCCACAAGATATCCATAATATTAAGTTCGCTATCGAATAGCTTCATAACCAAATGAATACACCTCTTCCATCGACATTCTACTACTGTAGAATCACACATCTATATTCTACTGGAATAGAATGCATTTGTCGATATCGTCCTGTGATTTTTTTACACCAATTTTCTCTTTCCCATGTAGTCCTTCTTGATTGTCTTTGAATTTTAATATTCAAACCAAAAAAGACGCCGATTATTCGACGTCAATCCATCGGTTCATATCACTTAAATATACCCATGACACAACCGATCTCAAAATATTTTTATTGAAACAAGTACTCAATTAGTAATATATTAACTAGAAGAACACTAAGAGGGGGTTACACTCATAAATTAATGAAAGCAATGTTTACGAGCATTGATTAATTTTTCAATATTTTTACATATATTTTTTGACACAGGTACCCCCTTCTATGGTGTCTCCTCAACTAATATATTATGAGCATAAATACATTACAAAAAAATTAAGATCAAAAGGAGCTTTTGTGATGACTGATTTGGAGATTCAAGTAAACGTGTTAAAGAGTTTATTAGAAGCAACAGACGCTGAGGTTAATAATTTTAATTGGATGATGGAGCGTATTTCAGCATACGGTCTATATCCATATGATGTGACTATGCATTATTATCCTAACTCTAGATATACCAAAAATGGAATGATGCAGGTGCCTAGCGAGTTTGCAGCATTTTGCAATTTCATCTCTAATCTGCAAGTCGAGAGTGCAATTGAGGTTGGGGTTCATAGAGGCAGAAGCTCATACTTTATAGCCGCTTTGTTGTTCAGGAAAAATAAAAATTTAAAATATACAATGGTAGACATATGTGACCATCTAGACAATTTTGAAGTATACAGTAAGATTATTCCATGCGTTAAAGTAATACCTGCAACATCGGAAGATTTTAAGGGCAAACACTTTGACTTTGTATTTATCGATGCTGATCATTCCTATGACGCTTCTATGCTTGATTTCCTTAACGTAGGGCAATTCGCAAACAAGGTTGTTTGTTTCCATGATATACATGGTCGAGAATATGATCAATTCAATGGCGGCATAGCTAGAACATGGAGAGAAGTTTCTATTCTGTCCAAACATTTCACTACCCTAACGTTTTCTCATTTCCCAAATCAATGGATGGGAATCGGCGTCTGTGTGAAGAATGAAATGAAGCAAGAAAACCTTCCTTCCTTTAACACTGAGGTTGCAAAAATCAAAGATTTCGTAAGTACAGATAAAAAGCTTTACCTTTACGGTTCTGGTAAACTTGGCGAATTATACTCTGAATTCATAAGGGATCTTGGAGGGAATGTAACCGCCTTTGTTATCTCCGATGATCAAACTAAGACAGCCGCTTCTAAGGACGGTATTACTATAATCCAAATGAATGAGGTATCTGATCATCCAGAAGACTGTCGGTTTGTTCTTTCTTTAAATGATATTTTTCACAAGAATATCGAAAGTACTCTTCGGGCAAAAGGGTACACCGATATATACTACTGTGGAGGCAATTTATTTCAGCTGATGTTAGATTCACATGTTAATTGATTTAAATTACGATAGAGGGTGCATGGCTGATCAATAAAATAAAAAGTTCATGGTTAAACTGGGATAGTAGGTTATGGCTGGACTGGAAAGAAAGATTAGCAAGAGGAATTTAATTTTCATCAAAAAGCCCCCTCCGAATAAAGAGGGGGCTTTACGCCTATGCATGTTTATCATTTCCTCCAGTTTTCCACCAAATGCTCTACCGCTGCCTGCTCAATGGCCAGTCCCTTCGTATAACGTTCCATAAACAAGGCAAAGCCATTTACATCCGAGCTATCGGGATAAACCTTCTGCCCTTCTTCATCATTGAACACTTTAGCGGCAAGGTAGTCAGCCAAAGCTTCGTGCTGTTTCTTATTAACCATATAAGATGCCAAAATGGCCATCCCCCATGCGCCGCCTTCGCCAGCCGTCGACATGACAGAAACCGGAACATTTAATGCCGCCGCGCACATTTTTTGACCTACTAGCGGCGTTTTGAACAATCCGCCATGCGCCAAAATCCCGTCAATCCTTACATTCTCCTTCTGTGTCAAAATATCCATTCCAAGCCTTAGCGCTGCAAAGGCGGCAAACAGATGTGTTCTCATAAAGTTAGCCAAATTAAAGCGGCTTTCCGGAGAACGAACGAACAGCGGCCGTCCCTTTGCAAACCCGGTAATATTTTCGCCCGAATAGTAGCCATAGCTCAGCAAGCCGCCGCCATCAGCATCTGCTTCCAGCGCTTTATTGAACAGGACGCTGAATAATTGGTTCATATCGGCCTTCTGCCCCATTACTGCATAACATTCATGGAACAAGCTGAGCCATGCATTAATATCGCTGGAGCAGTTGTTAGCAAGAACCATGGCGACAGGGCTGCCATCTGGTGTAGTCACGATATCAACCTCAGGGTACACCGCGGATAAATCTTGTTCCAGTACAAACATGGCAAAAATTGATGTCCCTACGGAAAGGTTGCCGGTACGTTTTTTGACACTATTCGTAGCGACCATGCCTGTGCCCGCATCGCCTTCCGGAGGACATAGCGGAATACCAGCTTGCAGGTTACCTGATGGATCTATTAACATGGCGCCGGCCTCAGTGAGATAATCAGTATGTTCACCTGCAGCATAAACCTTAGGTAAAATATGGTTAAGACTCCACCGGTAGCCTTTACCGGCAATTAATTCGGCAAATTGCTTGATCATGTCTCCATTATATTGATGGTTAGAACTATCAATCGGGAACATACCGGAAGCATCTCCTATACCAAGAGACTTCGTTCCTGTCAATAACCAATGGATATAACCAGATAGTGTCGTCATATAGTCTAGATTGGCAACATGCAGTTCATCATTTAATATCGCTTGATACAAATGTGCTATGCTCCAACGTTGAGGAATTTTAAACTGGAATGTTTCGGTTAGTACTGATGCAGCCGTCTCCGTTGTCGCATTGCGCCATGTACGGAAGGGAACAAGCAGTTCTCCTGCCTGATCAAGCGCAATATAACCTTGCATCATGGCAGAACACCCAATTGATCCGATTTTTTGCAAGGTTACACCGTAATGATTCTCAACCCCCTGCTTTAATTGGCGATAGGTTTCTTGTAACCCGCTAATGACTTCATTGAGATCGTAGGTCCAATAACCGTCAATTAATTGATTTTCCCACATATAGCTGCTGGAAGCGATTGTTCGATGATTGCCATCAATAAGTACCGCCTTGATTCTAGTGGAGCCAAACTCGATGCCAAGCGAGGTTTCTCCATTCATTATCGCTTGTTTAACATCTTGATCCATAAAGGCGCTGCTCCTTTCTCTATTTCCTAGCTAACAACAAACAGCACTCCACATGTGTGGGTTGTGTAATATGGGCAGTTCAGATGTGGCAGTATTCGCTTATTATTTTACGCCAATCTAATGCGATTTTACAGTTCACCCTTGGGGTGAACTTTTTATTTTGACAAACGAATTACATTACAGTAAACTGTAAATAATACAGTAAACTGTAATACAAACAGTTGAATGTCATAGGAGGTGTGCCATGAATAGCTATACCGCTAAACAAATAGCTGAAATTCTCCAACAAGATGACCCGCGTATGAATCTGCGAACGGTAAGGTACTACACTCAAATTGGTATGGTACCGCACCTTGAATTAGTGGGTAACAAACGGGTTTACACGGATAATCACATCCATTTCTTTCGTGCCATTATTACTTTGTCAAGAACCGGGGAAACACTGGCTTCCATTCAGGAGACGTTAAAAAAACTATCCTTAAAGGACATACAAAAAATAAGTCAGCAATTAACATGGTATGAACCTAGCCGTATTATTGAAAATGAAACTCTAAAGATAACGGATGATGTCATTATAACGATTAGTCCTCGAATTTCTGCGGAGTTAAAACAAAGAGTTATTGATTCAGTATCTCAAGCACTAAGGGGTGAAAACCAATAATGCTTAACATTAAATTAGCCAAGTCAAAGATGGAGAACGAAGAAGGAATGAATCATCTTTGGGTTCAGTTATTGCAGGATCAGGATGAAAAAGTTCAATCGCAAAAGTCGGAAATCCAAATCCAACTACCAAAAGGTATCTACCGCTCAATTAACCTTAATGGCTTTGTTGAGAATGACCGAGAACACATTGTAATTGATGTTTCCGACCAAGATGTGATCATAGAAATCTTTACCCAGGATGCGATTCAATGTGGTGAAATGACAATCGTAGTAAGCTTGCTGACAGCCGAGACTACGGTAAGCAAAGAAGTTTCGTTTCAAGTTGTCGAAGAGGATGAAATGGATATGGTTGAGATTGACGAACAAGTTGTCGAACGAATCAAAGAGTTAAGCAATGTCGCTCCACCCTACGACGCAGTAACAAATGTTGTATCCATTCAACCAAGGATACTGGAGAAAAGGAAAAATGAATTTTCGTACTTAGAAAAAAAATATCGTATTGACTACTGATGATGGAGGGGGTATAGCCATGAATTTGATTCCTTATGTTGTCGAGCAATCCTCTAGAGGCGAAAGAGCCTACGATATTTACTCCAGGCTACTGCAAGACCGAATCTTGTTCGTGTCCGGAGAAATTACCGACGATGTTGCCAATAGCGTTATAGCACAGCTTCTATACCTGGATGCCATGGATTCGGAAAAGGACATTAATATGTACATCAACTCACCGGGCGGTTCCATTACTGCAGGCATGGGAATCTACGATGCCATGCATTTAGTAAAGGCTGATGTAACAACACTATGTGTTGGAATGGCGGCTTCAATGGGTGCCTTTTTATTGGCAAATGGAGCGAATGGCAAACGGCTTGCACTTCCAAATAGTGAAATCATGATTCACCAACCTCTCGGCGGAGCGCGAGGTCAAGCAACTGATATTGAAATAAGCGCCAAACGCATTATTCGATTACGAGACAAAATAAACAAGATATTATCTCAACAAACAGGCCAAGCACTTGAGAAGATTGAACGAGATACCGACCGAGACAACTTTATGGATGCCCACGATGCAAAGACATACGGGTTAATTGACAAAGTGATACATGTAGCACAATAAAGAACGGATTGGTGGAGATGAATAAGTTCAACTAAAAGAGACCGCGCATGTATTGGCGGTCTTTTGTACGCACTTCAATTTAAAAAAACTACACGTAACAAACGCAGCTTAACATGGTTACAGACGGTTAAACAAACTGATATCCTATCAACGGTTAATTTGATTTAGGAGAAGATTGTCGAAAAGGAGTCAGAAACGGCTTGGGAATGTCTGTTTCAAAACGCAATAGATGACCTTTTGTAGGATGTATAAAAACTAACACTTGAGCATGAAGACCAAGTCGTTTAATTGCATTTGACTTCGAGCCGTATTTTTTATCCCCTACAATGGGATGTCCTATGTCCTGCATGTGGACCCTTATTTGATTTTTTCGCCCTGTTTCAAGTCGAACCTCAGATAAGGTAAAGTTGCTATTGGACTGAATGACTTTGTAATGTGTCACAGCGTGTTGACCGTCATTCGGACGATGACTGGAATACATTTTTAGCGTGCTGCTTTCTTTCAGCCAAGACGAAATCGTGCCTTCCGTTTTCTTGATTTTTCCTTCAACCAATGCAACGTATACACGTTCCTTTACGGTATCCTGCCAGGAGTTCTGAAGCAATTGCTGAACCCTCTCGCTCTTGGCAAACATCATTACACCGGAAGTATCTCGATCCAGACGATGAACGACAAAAACCCTGCTCTTAGGATCTTTAATTCGAACATGAGCCATTAGCTGACGGTAGGCTGTCATATCGTTTTCTTGGGGAGAAGCGACCGACAGCAAACCGGCATTCTTCTGGATGACGATGATATCCTCGTCCTCATGCAGAATAGATAGCCCGACGAATATCGGTTCTTCGACAACCTTATCCTTTCGTATGATAACCGTTTGTCCAGGCACAAGGGGGCAATTGTATTCTGTCACGACTCGATCGTTGACCGATACTTGTCCGCGAGCTAATATAGCTTTCACGGAGTTTCGACCGAGTTTGGATTGTTTCTGCAATAAAAAAAGCAGCAGCTCCGTCGGTTCTTTAACCGTATATTGACTGAAATTGGGACGGTTGACTTTAGAGTCGTTCGTTTTTTTCTTATGCACAATCGGGACCTCCTGCTTCAGTTAAGTGCTCAACCTGATATTCTCTCCACTATATCACAGACAGAGAGGGAAAGCTGTCCGCAACATTTCATTAGTCTTAAAATAGCGATTCTGCGAGAAGAAAGGATTATTTTGGAAAAGGCTCCTCCTCTACCGCCTCATCGCCATGCTATACTTAATGATACGAACACACACTCGTATTCCGGGAGGAGTCGGCCGACAATGACGAAAGCGGGAAGTATCTATTGCGCATGGGAGCCAAAGTTAGAACTCTATACAGCATTCCAAATTACACATGTGTTACAGCCCGAGAAAAAAGGAAAGGCGCAAAGCGTCGCCGTTTTGCTGCTTGATTGGACAGGCAGCAAGCTTCCGGATATTGAAGAGCTTCGGTCCGCCAGAGCGCTAATTACTAATTTTTATTTTTGGAATGATAAAACGGACCATTACATAACGGAAGGCCCCGTGCCTTCCAATTACATCTATATTGGTGATTTGTCCGTATACCGAGGAACGCGAGGATATTATCGACGCAGCGCAGAAGGCCCTTAAAGAAGTTTTTGATGCATTAAAAACGGCTTCGGTCGACATCAACGAACATGCCGTTTGGGAACATGTCGACGGCTTAAGAGACTTTTAGGAGCGCGTTACGCGACAAAAAGAAGAGCCCTCACTGCCGCGACAAAAGCGGGGTGAAGGGCTCCTCTTCCGTATTTAACGCTAGCTGTTCTTCCAGGGCCGAGGCTAGCCAGTCATCCACAGCCAAGGCTGCCTGACCGTCGGCCTTTACCCTTTTACAGATCCCAGCAATACGCCTTTAATGAAGAAACGCTGCGCGAAGGGATACATCACGATCATCGGAATCGAAACGATAACCATAGCGGCCAATTCGATTGTACGCGTGGTCACTTCCCCTTTGCCCTGGGCCGCCGTCAGCAGCTCCGCTACTGCCGGGTTGGAAAAAGCGGCAGAGCTGGACAACTGCTGGGCGGCAGAAGTGGTTTGCAATATTTTCAAGACCATATATTGCAGAGTCTGCAAATCAACATTTTGCGTAAAATACAAGGTTGTGCTGTAATCATTCCACACGCCAACCGCCGTAAATACTGACAAAGCGGCAAGAACCGGCTTGGATAGCGGGAGCACGATGCGGAAAAATACGGCGAACTCGCTTGCTCCGTCTATTTTGGCGGATTCGAACAACGCCTCGGGAATCCCCTTGTAATTGGCATTCAGAATAATGACATTCCAGAAGCCTGCAAACAGAGAAGGAATAATGTATACCAGATAACTGTCATAGAGCCCGAGCCAGTTCATCAACAGGAAGCTTGGAATAAGGCCGCCGCTGAAATACATGCTCGTGAAGCCCAAGGCAATGTACCATTTCCTGCCGAACAAATAGGACCGGGAGAACGCGTACGCAAACATCGCCGTATACAAAACGGAGACAACCGTAACAATGACGGTGCGCGTTGTCGTGATCCAGGTTGCTTGCAGCAAGCCGGGATCGGCAAACACCGCGCGCCAGCTTGCCCATGTAAACTCCCGCGGCCAAAAATAGACTGGGCCTCGCTGGAGATCGATTCCGCTGTTAAGAGAACTGACGACCGCATACCAGACCGGATAAACCGTTACGAAAATAATAAGCAGCATAATGAACGTATTTGTAACATTAAAGACGCGGTCTCCGGCAGACTTACCTCCAACCATTACGCCCCGCCTCCTTTAGAATAACCCTGATTTGGTGAATTTGTTGGATGCATAGTTCGCTCCTACCAGCAGCACCAGCGCCAGCACGGACTTCATCAGTCCAATCGCCGTAGCCAGGTCGAACTGGAATCTCAGCAAGCCCGTCTGATAGACATAGGTGTCAATGACCTGGCTGGCCGACATGTTAAGCGAGTTTTGCAGAACATATATCTGAGTAAAGTTATTGTTGAGCATGCCGCTGGCGGCAAAAATAATCAGGATCATCAAGGTTGGCATAATGCCCGGGATCGTAATATGCAGCATCCGCTTGAAACGGCCTGCGCCGTCGATCGCTGCCGCCTCATACAGAGATTGGTCAACGCCAGCCATCGCCGCCAGATAAAGAATGGCGCCCCAGCCTAAGTCCTTCAGCAAATTCGTTACAATCGCCAAGCCCCAAAAATATTTGGGATCAGCCAGAAATTGAATGGGCGAATCTACGAGATGCAGCTTAGTCAGCAAATAGTTAACGATCCCATTTTCCGGATTCAGGATCGTAATGACCAGACCGCCGTAAATGACCCAGGATAAAAAATGCGGCATGTAGGTAATCGTTTGAATCGTTGATTTAAAGCGTGCGCTGACCAGCTCATTGAGCAGCAGGGCAAAAATCAGGGTCACCGGAATGCCCACCAGCGATCCGATCAAATTGATGCCTAACGTATTTTTGACCATCGGCCAAAATTGAAAGCTTTCGAAGACTCGGGTAAAATTTTCGAAGTTGTTCCAAGGGCTGGTGAATATTCCCGCAACGCCAGTGATGGGATCGTATTTGACGAAAGCCAGCACAAGGCCGAACAATGGAATGAAATTAAAAACAAGCATAAAGAGAACCGCCGGCCACAGCATGACGATCAATTGCGATTGAGTACGCAAGTCCCGCTGCAGCGCATAGCTTTTTTTCTTCCCGGAGCCCGGGGCCGCCTCAGCGGGCGGTATCTGTATGGGTTTCATGCTGACACTCCTCCCCGGAAGAAGCGGAGAGTGCCGAAGGATTGCTTCGGCACTTCCCGGGATTCTTCCCTATTCTCTCCTACGAGTTGATGCCTTTAAGCGTGATTCCATAAACTTCTTCCTGCTTGTGGAATTGCTCGTTGATTTTAGCATTGATGTCGTCTATGCCCATCTTCTTCACTTGAGCAATCATGTCATCGTACAGTTGATTAAATGCCGCCTCGTCTTTGGCCAACACCATTTTTGAAATTTGCGACTCCAGATAAGCCTTGATTTCAAGTTTGGCGTTATCCAGCGAGCTGCCTGCTTCAATAAAGTTGCTTGGCATCGCGAGCGGAGATAAATCGTACAGTTGAGATTCTTTACCCAGCGTAGTCTGAACCTGCATAGCCATAATGCTGTCCACGCCACGAATGTCAGTCGGCGCTACAGTTGCATGGTCATGCCACGCAATATTGTGGAATGGCCAGAAGGCAAAAACGCCAATTTTTGAAAACTCGGCAGCTTGCTCAGCGTCTGCTTTAGTCTGAATCGCCAAGCCATTTGCATCAAGCGTGTACCCTTCACCCTCGAAACCGTAATAATTAAGCAGCAGGCCTTCATCGCTGGTCATGTAATTCAAAAACTTGGCAATACGTTCTGGATTTTTCGCCGTTTTCGCTATCACCGTATTCATCCAGCCGGTTCCCGCTTTGAGCGATTTGCCGTGAACTGGCGTTGCGCCTTTGTTGGAAATGACAGGACCAGGCGTTACCCATGTTGATGGGGAGTCCTCATCAGCAAAACCAGTATTTGCAGAGTTTCCAATAAATGCGAATACAGCTCCGCTTTTAATGGATTCTTTCGAATCGTCAGTTGTCATCTGGCTCGGATCGAAATAGCCGGCATTCGCTGCTTTAAAGAGGAACGCAATTGCATCTTTCGACTCATCCGCAAGAATGATATCCCGATAGTTCCCATCCTTATCGACAGCCATAGCGCCAAACATTCTTTGCAATACGCCTAGCGTTGTACCGCCATGCCCGGGGTTGCCGATTGTTATTGAATTGTAATTTTTACCATCAATGCGGAGGGGAGTCACGGGAACCCCATTTACTTTAAGTCCCTTGACCTTCTCCATTGCGGCCAGTACGCCCGCTTCCGTCTTCAAATCATCAACCGTAATTCCGGCCTGCTCCATAATTTGTTCATTAAACATGATGGAGCCGTTATCACGAAAATTCGCGGCATCTGCGTAAAAATCGCTGGATGGCGGATAAATTTCACGTGCATCAAGTGAGTCCATATGGCTTGGGAATGCATACCAGCCGCCATCCCGTTCGATCAGCGCTGTCTTGATGTCTTCCGGGAAAGAGCCATTCAGCAAATGCGAGTCGCTGCTGTATTGTTTGAGAAACTCATCAAGATCCCATACCTTGCCCGCATCAATCAGCTTTTTCATCAACGTATCGTCGGTAATGGTCATAATATCCGGCAGGTCTTTGTTGGAAACCAGCATCAGACTAAGCTTTGTACCGCCATCTTGAGCCGGAATGTCAAATTGGAAGCTCACCCCGGTTTTTTCAGTTATAACACCCTCAACGGTTTTGGAATCAAGGCTCCAGGGCGAAGGTGGATTCCAGCCGCTAACATCAGAAAACCAGCTAAGCATTACCGGGCTTCCGTCATCGCTTCCCGCAGCCGCCTCAGAATTTTTGTTACCGCTTGCATTTTCGCCTTCGCTATTTCCGCTCGAGCTGCAACCAGCCAGAACCAAAGCTACAGCCATCAAAAAAATGAAACAGGCCTTGATGTTTCTTGTCATGCAAATTCATCCCCCTGTGTCGTTTAATAGGCTTGCCCCCCTATATTAAAGCTATTTGCAGGCAAGACATATGGTTGCATTTTGGCTTTTTGGTCTAAATTTTGATTGCGCTTTCATTTTATATCTTTCGATATTTGCTAGGCGTAACGCCAAAATGCTTTTTGAACAATTTGTTGAAGTGAAAATAGTCCTTGTACCCCACTCGATCCACCACTTCCTGTATACTCAATTCCGGATCGCCCAGCAAATCCTTTGCTAGTTGAAGGCGTTTGTCAGTCACATATTCGGAATAGGTCTGTCCGGTCTCCCTCTTGAACAGATAGCTCAGGTGCCCAAGACTGATATTAAACTCTTTTGCCCATTGGCCCAGGGAAATATCTTGTGTATAGGCCACCTCGATTTGTTGAATGATGCTGAGGATTTGACCATTGGAAAAATCACTTTCCGGTTTGGCCGGCTGCTCGAAACAAGCCTTTAGGAATTCAAACAATCCTTCCAGCGTTTCAAAGCTCCTTCCGATTTGGGAGTAGTTCATATATTCCGGCTCCGGCACTTCCCCAGATTGGTTCTGATACTTGTGAATGACCGATACCATTTGATTAAAGAGCTTGGAGAATTGGTCGATATACAACCGATTCGTCTTACAGTTCTCCATCAGTTTGTCCAACCTGTCAAAAATCAAGCCGGTTTTGCCTTCCTTGACGGCGAGCTCCAGCTGCAGCATCCATTTTCCGATGTCGCTGGCAGGTTCTGCGGGCTGGTAAAGAGTGCAATTACTGCCCAGAGTCAAACGGCTGAACAACGCGATATCGGATTCCAGATAAAGCTTGCCGACCGAAGCTTGGGCATCGCCGATCCCGCTTATACCTAACGCATCAAATTCTCCCAGACAACGTGAGACCAACCGGGACGCTTCATTGTCCTTCAATTTATCGGCATGGTGAAACAGGAGCAAATATGACAGCTTATCGATCCCCGTCCGAAAAGAAAGCGCCGTAACTCCCTCGTTTCTGAAGCGCAGCAAAACATCCTTCTCTCTGCCGTCCATCGGCGCACCCAACGCCGTCGCAAACCGGCAGCCAGCCATTTCGGAGGCATACCCTTTACTCCGCAATAGATCGCCGACGGCTGCTTCACTTTTGGGATCGAACAGCTCAAACAGCTCCACGAGCAGCTCGCGTTCTTTTCCGCTCCGCCGCCGTTTCTCCTGAAGCTTTTCCAAACAGCGGCTCATCGTCTCCACCAACTTTGGCCGTTCAACCTGCTTGACCAAATAATCAAAGGCGCCAAGCCGCAAAGCGTCCCTCGCATACTCAAATTCCGCATAGCCGCTAACAAAAATCACTTCAGCATCAATGCCGGCTTGAACCATTCGGTCCAATAATGCGATGCCGTCCAAACCGGGCATGCGAATATCGGAAATGATAACGTCAGGTTCCTCCTCCTGTATCATCCGAAGCGCCGTCAAGCCGTCATGAGCTTGTCCGATTATAGTAAAGCCCGACTGCTCCCAATCAATTAATCGGGTCAGGCCGTACGCCACCCAAGGTTCATCATCCACGATCAATACGGTAAACATCGGCGTATTCCTCCCGGTCTTTGTTGTCTGCGGGAAACGTCAGCGTAATAACGGTTCCCCTTTGCGGCTCGCTTTCAACTGCCATGCTTGCATCATCGCCGTAAAACAGCCGCAAGCGCTGATAAATATTAAGCAGGCCAATTCCTTTATCCGTAGCCTGGTGCGAGAAGCCGTTATCAAGCTGTTGGAACGTCTCCATCAGCTTGTCATACCTCTCCTTATCCATCCCTTGCCCGTCGTCCGTAATGCTAAACTGAATATCGCGGTATTCTGTGTAGCGGATGCCGATTACGACCGAACCCCTTCCAACCTTCCGTTCCAGGCCGTGAAAAACGGCATTTTCCACAATTGGCTGGAGCAGCATCTTGAGCATTTGTTCCTCCAGCACCTCATCCTCGGCTTCGATTGCGATGGAGAAACGCCCCATAAATCGAAAATCGATAATTTTTGCGTATTCCCTGATGTTGGCTATCTCATCCCGGATAAGAACCATATGGCTCCCTTTTACAGCGTACCGAAACATATTGGATAATGAGTTGGAAATATCGGCTATCATCTCGACTTCATAATGCAGCGCAACCGCCCGAATGCTTTCCAGCGTGTTGTACAAAAAATGAGGATTGATCTGATTGCGGAACGCAATAATTTCCATCTGCTTTTTGGATAGCTCAATTTCATACATGCGGGCCTGCGTTTCTTGAATCTCCTTGCTCAGGTTATCGATATCATCAAGCATTTTGTTCAGGTTCATGCCCAATACTCCAATTTCGTTATTGTGCACGATTTGAAAGCGGATTTCTCCTCCCCGCCTGGCGTAAGCCTTGATAAAATCGATCAGTTGCCGGACAGGCTTCAAGATGCGCGCAAAAAAGATAAACAGAAACAAACCTACAATACATGCAATTAGCAAATACGCAATTAAGTTAAAGCGGCGGACCGTGTCCAATTCCTCCAGCAATTCTCCTCGCGGAATGATGCTGACCAGCTTCCAATCGGAGCTTGGCAGCGTCAACGTTTGGACAATATAGTTCGGGTTGCCTTCCCATTGCCCGATATCCAGAGGAGACTCCACCCCGGCTTATTGCCTTCTGCGGCAATAAGCCGGTTATCCGGATCCAAAAGCAGCACTTGAGAGGATTCCGTTGCTTTGGCGCTTTGCAAAATCGGTGTGAAGTTGGAAGCATCCATGAAGAATCGCCCCATCCCGACAAACCTGGTTGCGATCCGGTTGTTGTCCAGCTTGTAGATCGGAATCGTAATGGTGTAAAAAACACGTTTGCTGTCGCGAGGATCAGAGATATCGATATCAACCAGACCGGAATATTGAATGGAACTGGTTTGAACCGGAAGCTGCTCCACACTCCCGATGCCAAGGTTAGCCAAGTAAGTGCCTTCTTCATCAAATAACTGAACTCCCCGGATATTTGTTTTCAACAACATCGCATTCGCAAATACAGCCAATACTTCACGATTTGCAAGCACCCTTGTTATGGGATCGTCTGTGCTTAAGTATTCCTGGATAGTGGGACTGTAATAAATAAAGCTGGAGATGCCTTCGATATCTGCATCGAAGCTTTTCATCTTTTCTTCCACCTGAAAAAAAATTTGATTAACGGTGTCGGTTACCTTATCCTCAATAATCCGCTTGGCGAACATATTGGTGATCAAGTAAGACAGCAGCAGAATCAGTAGCATAAGCGCACTCAGGAACAAAAGCTGCCGAAAAAGGCTCATTTGCTTTATTTTCTGCCCTAACCTCATGTTGCCCCTCCTTTCAGTGCATGCTCAATAGCATACACTTAGATCAGGTTTAAATCCATATGAGCGCCTGCGCCCTCTCTTCCACTTTCCAGGGAACGGCAAAAAGCCTCCGGCTCCTTAAAAGGCGGCCGGAGACTATCGAAACCAATCAGAGCGTCTATGGCATCAGGGTGTCGCATTCTATCAGGTCATGAGCTAAAACGGCCTGTCATCGCCAGCTCAGCGGAAAGCCCGTTACCCTATAAACGTCCAAGCAGATCCAGACGAAGCGGAGTAAAGGTATCCAGCAGCTTGCTAGCCTTCAGCGCGCGGCAGCCATGCTCGGCATTGCTTGGAATGACAAGTGTGTCGCCTGCGGAAATGACCGTTTTTTCGCCATTGATCGAAAACTCCAGCTGCCCTTCCAGGCAATAAGACATTTGCTCATGCGGATGACTGTGCAGATACCCCTCGGCACCTTCCTCAAAATGAACCTCCATCATCATCACGGCTTCTCCGGGATTAAAAATCTTTCTTTTGACGCCTGGCTCCGCGTTTTCCCATTCATTCAGCTTTTTCATATTGTTATCCTCCCGTGGTTAACGTTCTATACGTATTGCGTTTTATTGTAGCTCCGGACAAAACAAAGCTTGTACCCATCGGTCGTCTCCAATGCCATCGTCCGGCGGTTAAACTGCGGCGCAAGCCCCTTGCATGTCTCCCGGAAAGTCTTGAAGTCCCCGTGCTCCTCCCGTGAACCCAGCTTGCAATAATACGCGGACAGCCTGTTATACGCCCGGTATTCGCAATGGAACAAACGATCGTCATGAGGCGTCAGCTCTTCGCTGCACCAGATGCCGATGTAGCCGCCGTCCTTATGGGCGAAAAGCCAGCTCCCGTCCCGTTCAAAGCCGTCCAGCTTGTCTTCCGGGAAAAACAAATGCGTAAACGCAACAGGATGATCGTCCGCGATTTCGTAAATGGCGCCTAACGCGCTGCCTTCCTGCCGGATGGCCGGCATGATGCCGTTGCCGTACCAATAGCCGGGTCTCATGCCCCCGTCATCGGCAAGCTCGCCGGGATGATTGCTGTAGATGACCGTGTCGTTGTCAAGAGCCGCATACCACATATGCTGCTGATAGCCATACACGCCGGGTTCAAATCGGGTAGTTCCGTGAAACCGTTCGTTAAACGACTTCACGTAATCGTTGGACTCTACGTCCACATCTTCGTCAAAGCTGATATTATCCCAAAATACTTGCGATTCGTCCCATCTCGGCGATTGGACCGAAGTCAGCATGTACCGTTCCTGTTTGTTCAGCTTCACCAAAGCGTTCCCTGTCCGGTATGCATCCTCCAGCGGTTGATCCATCAGCTCGCTGGCGGAATAAGGAAGACGATAGCGGCTGTTCATCAGGAAGACAAGCCACTCGCTGTTTCCAGCAGGAATTTCCGGATTCAACAGATGCATAAGCGACTGTGCTGCCTGTGTAAACGGCAGGATGACCGAGCGATAAATGCGGGCTTGAGGCGCAATAATGGAACCTCTGAACGTATGGCGGGCAAAAGCATTCAGCATGCCGTCGATCAGCGCCGAAGCCCGGTTCGATTCCTCAACTTCCATGTAGTCCACCACATTAAGCAGCGCGCCAAGCGTAACGCACATATAGTCGGCGCTAAGAAACTCCTCGAATCCCCAACGCTCCACGTCTTCCAGCCATTCGCGGATTTTGCCCAAAGCAACGGCTTGGGTCTCAACGCCGCTTCGTCCCGATCTTGCAAAATGCCGGTCCGGATATTTCTTTCCTGCCATATAGGCGCAAATATAAAACATGAGCGCATGGTTTTCGCTCCAGAAGCACATGGCGTCGGAGCCTTCCTCGGTCATCCAATACCGGTAGTTCAGAATCGCGCGTTCCGCCCGCTGCTCCAGCTCCTCTGGCAAGTCATGCTGCTCCATTAGGCGAAGCAAACCTGCCAGGAAAAAATCCGAGCAATCCTCGCGCTGCTCGATTTGACCGAGCGCCCGTCCGATATGCTGTTCATCGCATGGAGCGTTCAACCCAAGATTCCAGCGCGCCAGCACATAAAACAGGCCAAAGCGCAGCGGCTTGAACTCAGCCTCCGACCCAATTTGCGCCAGCTCGCGGAATAGCTCGTTCCTGACCGTTTCATGGTCGGCCCCTGCACGGTAAACGGGACGTTGGTTCTGGAGAAGCTCGATTTTGCGGCTTAGCTTTTTCTCCCCGATTACTCCGTAGACAACAGCAAATGCAGCATTTCCGTCAATCTCTATCGCAACCGAAGCGCTTCCGGCAGCTTCGACTGGGAAAGCCTCGTCAGGGGCAGCTTTGTCGGGGGCAGCCCCGTCCCTGTCGGGAGCAACTTCGTCAAGGGCCGCACCTGCCGCTCCAATGATGTCCGTCAGCTCCTGGCCACCGGCCGCTTCTTCGCCATAAGCTAAAAACACCTTGCATGGAGGGTTTCGGGGAAGCAGAAGCCGACCATCCTTAAACCCGAGACCCGATAGCCAGCGGTCAAGCTGAAGGAACGGAGCGGCAGCCGCGGCATCAGGCACGCCAGCCGTTACCTGATCCAGCCCTTCCAGCAGTTGAATGCCGAAGATACTGCGGGTATCCCGCACCGCAAGATTTTGCAAGGACAATACAATTATATTTTCACCCTTGCGCAGCTTAAACGTCATCTCCGTCTTGCTAATCGGCTTATAGACGGGTTCTTGCACCGAAACAACCTTTTCGCCGTTCAGCCACACATCCACTGCCGCATACGTCCACAGCAAGGCGGCAACGTCCAGGTCTTCCTCGACGAGCAGGACGGTCGAAGCCAGCAATTCCACCTTCCCAAGCGTTAGCGCAAAATGGCTGACGTTCACAAAACCGCTGCAGGGATACAAATAGTCCCACGGCTTCCCGAGCTTGCTTGTTTTGCCCAAAGCAATGTCCTCGGCGCGGACAGGAAGGTCCTGATTTCTGTCGGCAACCAGCGATCTCAAATATTGCTCGTATTCAATACCGTTTTGACCCTGATTGGCGTACCCGTCAAACGGACTGATTCTTGGACCCGAAACCAGATAATGCGTCAAAAAGCCGCTTTGCTTGTCCATTCTCTCCGCTCCTTCTCCTTAACCAGGCCTATTTATTGGGGCATTACAAACCGCTTCTCCTCGCCGTTCCTTCTTAAAGTCAGCACCGGGTTGCCTTCTTCGTCCTTCAAAATTCCCCAATGGGAAGGCTCCAGAGCCTTGTCCCCGGTATGAGGCTTGATCACCGTTGCAAACCAGGTCCCTTCCGATGAAGTCGTCAACCCCTGAACGACCTTGAGCGGAGTCATGGTCAATTGATGCACCGACTCCCAGCTATCCTCCACATCCAGTTCCATGCCGCGGGGACCAAACAAAAGAAGCTCGCAGCCTTGCAGCAGCGGAGACTGATCCGCCCCTGCCTCCAGGCCGCTTCCGTCCGCATAGTAGCAGGCAGCTTGCGGGCATCCGGTCCCCGCCGAGCCTTCGCCCGACGGTCTCTCGTCCACGCCGAAGCTGTCGCCAACTCCTAACCCTGGCGAACCATCCACACCTAGCTCCAGCGGCTTGATTACCCAGTCCAGCAGTCTGGCATGCAGTCTGTGCTGATAGACATGCTCCGCTCCGGCTTCCGCCGCAAGGCGGTCAAGGATGACCCATTCCCCGCTGTCCAGGAACCAGACGGCCCGCCGGTGCTTCACTCCGCGCAGCGCGTAGCCGTCATGCTCCGCGCAGATCAAACCTTGCTCCGGCTCCCAACGGATAAGGTTAACGGAGGCTTCAGGCGTGCCCCAACGCTGCGTGCGCACATATGGCGTCTGGTCCTGTCCGTCGACAAGAACGGTATTGTGAGCAGCGGTGCTTTTGAAATAACGCCGCCACGGATTTTCCATGTACGTGTACGTTCCGGGATCAACAAACAGCGCTTCGCCAAACGCACACAGCTCGAAGGACAAAGCATCGGCATGTCCATGCGGACCGCCCAGCGCGGCTGCGTCGAAAATCATCTGCTGGCCGCCTCCGCCAAGGCCGTAATAACCTGCATGCGGGAATGAAAACGGCAGCTCCACAAGCGGACCGCCCGAGATCGCCTCGGCTCCTTCCGCCGCGACCAGATCATTAATGGCCTCCGGCCCCACCGTCCACATCTGTTCGTGAAGCTGATCGTGCAGCAGCAGCTCGGGACGTTTGTAATACAAAGCCGCGGCATTGAGATCCGGCGGCTGATTGGCGAATGAATCCGCGAACGGAGCCATGCTGCCGTCTTGTCTTTTCATAGAATAAGCAAACCGGGCCATTCCGGCCAATATTCCTTCATAACGCTCCGAAAAAGCCAATCCGCGTTTCTTCAGCATTACCGCGCAATCGACGAACAGCTCCAGAGACACCATATGATAATGGGGCGTCAATTCCGCGTGCACGCCATCTGGCAGCACCTGCACGGCAATACATTCCTCCAGCCGCTGAACGGCCGTTTTGGTCCATTCGCCGCTCTCCTCCCAGGAAGCAAAGGTTAACGCAGCGCTGAGCAGACCGATCATATGCATGATGGAATGGTTGATTTCGATGCTGGCTTTGTAGTCGGCGAGGAAGTGGGCATGCTCCTTGACCGATGCAAGAAAACGCGACCTCCCTTCCTCCCTCCAGCTAGCCGATCCATCGAAGAAATGATAGGCATAAGTCCATTGGCGAAGGCGAAGGCCTACCTCCAGAAGACGCCAGGGACCCGGCCTTTGGAAATAGGTCAACTCCTCGGCAGGCAGGCCATGGGGGCAAGGCTGCGTTTCAATCCAGCCCAGGATATGCTCCAGCGCCCTGGCGGCGTATTTCTCATCTCCGGTACAGGCATAGGCGATGCCAAGGGAGCGAAGATGCTTGAAGCGGTTGATTCCCCAAGTAAATTCCTTGTCTCCCGTTGGGTTGTGCAGCCAATTGATCGGCGTGCCCAGATCGATATTCATATTTTTCCATACGATTTCTCCGCCTTGGCACCAACGATCCGCCTCATTTATGGCTTTCCTTGTTTGCGAAGGAAAAGTCTTGGCGAAGTCCGCCCCCCATGCCTCTCTCTGTCCGGGTTCAAAAAACAAGTAGTTTGCCACTGCCCCCATCCTCTCCCTCTCCGGTTTGCTTATAGCAGCAGAAGCTGCCCCAAGGGGACAGCCTCCTGACTAGACATTATAATTGGTAATCCCTGTTGCTTATTTGCCCAATGTGCCTTGCAGATTTTTGGCGCTGAACGAAGGATCGGCTTTAATATCCGTCAAGCCTTCGGAACGAGCGGCAGTAAGCGCCTTGCCATAACGGCTGTTCAAATCGGAGATAACGGCTTCAATATCCTGATTTCCGGTCAAAATATACTCCGTAAACAGATCAGCTGCTTTCTTTCCTTCCAGCTTGGTTTCTGTAATGGAAAGAGGGGTTGCCGGATAGATGCCGTCGTATTGAGTCGGCAGGAATCCGTCGATTCCTTTCAGCTCCGGTTTGCCGGCTTTTTCGTTAACGAATGGCAGTACCGATAAACCAAGACCTTTTTCTTGATAGTCTACACGCAGATCCTCGCTGTACAGATATTCAACAAACTTGGCTGCCGCTTCTTTATTTGCAGACTTATCGCTGATGCCTACATAACCCGTTGCATTAACCCAGGTTACGCCGTCAATCACGCCGTCTTTTGTTGGTACAGGCGCAGTCGACCAGTTAATGTCGGTCGGGAACTGCGAGGAATATACCGCAGGCTCGCCGGAGTGGTTCACATACATACCAATTTTACCTTGGGCGAATTGCGCGCGCAATGGATCGATATCCAGGGACTCGGCTCCGGGCAGCAAGCTGCCGTCTACTTTAATTTGACGAAGCGCTTCGCTAATGTCGCGGTACATGCCAAAGTCGAATTCTCCCGTTTGGAAGTTGAATCCTTCATGGCTTGTTTCCGAATCAAGCGTGCCGCTGGCAAAAGCCGGGCGAGTGAAGCCTGAGCCGGATTTGAAATTGCTTGCAAAGCCGTAAATGCCTTCAGCCTTGCCTTGTTCCGTAATTTTCTTAGCTGCGTCTACCATTTCATCCAACGTTTTCGGAGGTTCGGAATATCCCGCTTTCTCCATCAAATCCACGTTGTAGAGCAAGCGCCAGAACTGACCGGTATTGGGTAGCGTATACACTTTACCGTTCAGTTTGTAAACGTTATCAACCAGCAAGCCGTCAAACTTCGCCATCAGTTCGTCGCTAAGCAAACCGTCAAGCTGAGTCAGGTAGCCTTTATTAACATAAGTTTGGAAATCGTAAATTTTCAGCACGTCGGGAGCCTGGTTGCTCGCAAACGCTACTTCTACTGCCTGATTGTAGTTATCGGCCATTACTTTCATTTCGACTTCGATATTATCTGTATTGGTCGCATTATATTCATCCACTTTTTTCTGCATATAATCCATATCGTGCCGGTCCGCTGTCCAATAAGCGATTTTTGTTTTTGCAGTCGAACCCGCGCTTTCCTCAGGCGCCGGATCGGATCCCTTATTTGTGGAGCAAGCCGCCAGTGTAAGCGCAGTCACCAGCAAGCAACAGATCAGAAACGAGCTACGTGCAAGCATTCTTTTTTTCATCTGTCTAACCTCCCTTTGTTTGACAAGCGTGGGCCTCTCGGCAGCCCGCAGCATTCTCGCGAGAGCATCGGTCAAGCCCTTCTTGCTGACCTCATTGTAGCATCGAACCCCTCGTGCCCATGAAGGACAAAGTTACGATTTAGGGAGGGCAAAATCACTCTGATTCTCCCTGAGGTGAGGATTGCCCGTATTTGCCGCGGAATTCCGTCGGCGTTAATCCGGTATGCTTTTTGAACAGCTCGGTAAAATAAGGCCGGTCCTTATAGCCCAGCTCGAACGTAATATCCTGCACCTGCATGCCCTCCAGCAGCAGTTCCTTCGCCTTGTCCATGCGGGCTGATGTGACGTATTGCATAAAGGTCATGCCGGTCTCCTTTTTGAACAGGTTGGAGAAATAACTGGGGCTGAGATGCACGGCTCCCGCGCATTCCTGAACGGTCAAGTCGCTGCCAAGCCGCGAGGCGATATAGCTCAGAGACTGGTGAATCAACTGCCCTACGCTGCTTTTTTGCCGCGTTTGCACCCATTCGCAGCCCGTTAATCCAATCTTCTTCACATCCTGAATCAGGTCCGAAGTGGAGGAATACCTTCCTTTTTTGATGCCGCTTAGCCGCTCATCCAGCCACAACCTTTGTTTGTCGTCCGCTTTTTCGGCTACGACACGATAGATGGAAAACGCCAAGCCATAGAACAGATTGGTCATGACATCCGGGTCCGGGGGAGCCGGGTAACGCAGGCATTCTTCAAAAATGCTGTCCAGCAGCTTTTCAACGCCTTCTCGGTTTCCCGACCGAAGGCAATAAAGGAGCTCCACTTCCTTTTCCGGCGAATATTGGGGAGTAATATGGGACTGGCTGACGATGTCGCTGTAAGGAATAATACATCCGCTGCCGGAGTAAAATTGATAGCTGATCGCCGTTTTCGCCTGCTCGTATGACAACGGAATGTCGCCGATATCGCACACTGGCCCGCCTACTCCAATCGATAGCTCCCGCTTGGCGTATTGCCTTACATTGCATCGGAGATCCTCCGCAAGCGTCAACACCTCTTTTTCATCCTTCAGGTTGAGCAAGACCACAAACTGCCCCAGATGCTCTCTGAAAATAATGCCTTTTGTGCTCTTGCGGAACGTCTCCTCCATAATGTTTTGCACCGCAAACCGGGTTATCTCCACCTCTCGCACGGATAAACGGGCATTTTCATCCATCAGGCCGTCAATCTGCGCGATCATGGCGACAAAGCCGCTTTTCTCCATATCAATAGCAAGAAAATCCCACTTTTCGCTGGCACGCTCCGGCAGCTCGCCATGACGTATGAGTAAACGGAAATATTCCTGTCTCAAATAAGGCAAGCTTTCCCTCACCTTGCGCTCCAGCTCCATTCGGTCCGTACGCTCCATTTGCTCCGCCTCGATCTGCGATTTTGCCCGCAGCACAACCTCCAGAATTTGAGCGGAGGTAAACGGCTTGACCAAATAATCAAACGCCCCAAGCCGAACCGATTCCTGGGCAAAAGCAAAATCGGAATATCCGCTGAAAAAAATCACTTTGGCCTCGGGCTCGCTTCCTTCACGCAATTCGCGGATCATGTCAATGCCGCTCCGGTTTGGCATGCGGATATCCGTCATAATAATATGGGGCTTGCGTTCCTTGATCAGCTCCAGTCCTTCCTGCCCGTTTCCGGCCGTGCCCACTATTTCGATGCCGTGCTGTGACCAGGGAATCTTTTTTAACAGACCGTCGATTACCGCTTTTACATCATCAATTATGCACATTCGGATTGCGCTCATTCCTGAATCACCTCATGAATGGGAATAGTGAGTCTGACGGTTGTTGCTGCGCCGGGTTCGCTTTGCAGCAGAGTGGCGGCTCTGTCCCCGTAATACAATTTGAGCCGCGACCTGACATTTGCCAGCGCATAGCTGGTCCGCTGTTCGGGGGGACCGTTCAAAATCCGCTCCACCTGCGCGGCGTCCATGCCCGTCCCGTTATCGGTTACGGCAAGCACCAGCATGCCGTCGACCTCCATGGCTTCAACCGTAATATGTCCCTGATGCGGCAGCTCCTGAAAACCGTGAAGGATGGAGTTTTCAACCAGAGGCTGCAGCAAAATTTTGAGAACGGGATAGGACAGCAGCTTGTCCTCGGTTGACTTGATTTCATAGTGGAACAAATCGGGATAACACATCGCCTGAAGCTTCAAATATTGCTCCACATGCTCAAGCTCCTGCCGCAGCGTCGTTATTTCCTTGCCGTTGTTCAGCCCCAGCCGGAACAGAAGCGACAGCGATACAATCATTTCGCCAACGGCCTGACTCTCCTCCATCTCGCTTTTCCAATAAATCGTATTGAGCGTATTGTACAGGAAGTGAGGATCTATTTGCGCTTGAAGCGCCTTGATCTCCGATTTGCGTTTGTCTTGCTCCGAAACTTTGACCTCCTCCAGCAGCTCCTGAATTTGCTCCAGCATTCGGTTGAACTTATGTCCCACCTGACTGATTTCATCTTCAAAAGCGCTTTCGAAACGGACATCCAGCTTGTTCCGCTCTACCTTCATCATCAGATTGCGAAGCTTGAACAGCGGCTTGAGCAGCAGCTCCGACAGCATGCTGGACATAACAAGCGCCAGCAGGACGCATGCGCCCATAATGGTAAGAATCGTCCAGCGCATCCGGCTAACCGGCTCCAGCAGCTCGGACTTGGACTGGTAGCCAAGCACAACCCAGTCCGGGTTCATGCCAAGCGCAGCGTAGTTGACAAGATAGGGCTTGCCATCAGCGTTTCGGTATTCAAAATTGCCCCGGCTTTCATCGCCGGCTTGGTCAAAAATGCGGGAAGTGTCGCTGGCAGGATTGCTCACAGATGACAATACCCCTTGCCCTTTACGGTCAAGGACAACCTGATGGATGCTGGTTTCGCTCATCGTGGACATAATCAGCTTCTCCAGATATTCCTCGCGAATATTCACAATGACATAGGTTGATGAAACCGGATTATCAAACAGCGGCTTAATAATAAGCGTTACCACGGGATTGCCTCTGCGAAACAATTCTTCCTTGTGGCCGGGTACCCATAGCATGCTCCAAGGAGTATTCATGGAATCGATTTTTTCATATAAAAGCGTATCCTTAAAGTCTTGTCCGCTTCGGGAGTTCTCCGTGGGATAAAACTCTCCGATTGGCGTGTACAGCAGCACTGTATCGATTGACTGCTCCGCCACCATGAGCTGGGCAAAGGAGGTCTGCATTTGCGAAAGATGATAATAATAATTTTTTCCGTTATTTCCCTGAACGTCCTTGAGCGTTCGCTGAAAAGGTTCGCCCATCATTAGCGTTGACACAAGCACCACGATATTTTTTAACCGTTCATCCAGCACTTGCGCCGTTTTGTTCAGCGTCTCCTGGCTTGTCTTGGTCGCCTGCGATTCCATTTCATGAGAAAAAAACACGGAAACATAAGTTCCCGTGGCGGATATGCAAACAACTGTTAATAAAACAAACGATACCCAGAGCCGCTGTTTTAGCGACATTTTCAGAAAAAAACGTTTCATCCGTTCATCGCCTCTATATGTGGATTGATCAACCCTTGACGGCGCCTACGTTCACCTGCATGAAGGAGCGGTTCGCGAACAGATATACGATCAAAAGCGGCAGGATGGAGATACAAGCGCCGGCCAGCATCAGCTGGTTTTCCACCGCAGCGCCGGCTCCATACCGCAAGCTTGCCAAACCAACAGGCAGCGTCTGCATTTCGGGACGGGTCAGCGAGAACACAAGCGGCAAAATGTATTCATTCCAGGCTCCTCTGAAGGTAAACAATGCCACAACAGCCAGCGCAGGCCTTAACAGCGGCAGAATAATGCGCCAGAAGATGGAGTAGAAATTGCAGCCGTCAATCAGCGCAGCCTCGTCAAGCTCCTTGGGAATGCCCCGGAAAAAGCCGATGACCATAAAGAAGGCGGTTGCGTGCGCACTGATGAGAATGATTATGACACCCCATAATGATTTCTGCAATCCGATGGAAACCATCAAATCAAATTGCGGGCGAAGCACCACCGCTCCGATGGAAATAAACAGGGTAAACGATTGCAGTAAAATGTAAATCTTTTTCCCTTTGAAGGCAACCCTGTCCACCGCATAAGCGGCCATGGCCGCCACGAGCAACGTGCCAACTGTAACAAACACCGAGACAAACACGCTGTTGAAGGTAAATGAAGAAAAATCAGCCTGCGTCCATGCCGTAAAATAGTTTTTAAATTCCCACTTGGAGGGCAAGAAAGTTGCCCCCGTCGTAAGCTCCAGATTTGTTTTTAACGATCCCAGCAACGCAATAACGATCGGAAACAGCATCAGTGCGGAAGTCGACAGCAGCAGCAGCCAAACCGGTACGCGGAGAAGGAATTTGCGAATGGACATGATGGTTTCCCCCTTAATAAATGTTGTTGAGCTTTTTGGACATCCAGAAGTACATCCATGTAATCAGGCCCACGATAACGGCCGTTGTAAAGCCGACCGCGCTTCCGTAACCAACATTTTGTACGGTAGCTCCGGATGTTGTAAGCGGGAAAAACATCTTGTACAGGTACAGATACATAACCTCTGTTTTGCCGAACGGTCCGCCTTCTGTAAGTACCATGATGCTTTCATAGCCTTTCAGGGAAACCGTAATCGCCAGCATAACAATCATCTGAAGCACTGGCCCCAGCATCGGAATCGTAATGTACCAAAGCCGTTGAGCGGGATTTACGCCGTCAAGCGATGCCGCTTCGTAGATATCCTCGGGAATGCTTTGCAATCCGGCGAGAAACAATAACATATAGTTGCCAACCGCTCCCCACACCGCGATAATGATGGTGGTGAACATCGCCATCCCTGCTCCCAGCCAGTCAATCGGAGCAGAAACGATGCCGAGCTTGATCAAATATTGATTGATAACGCCGTTATACGAGTTGAATACGATATAAAATACGATAGACATAACCGATGCGCTAAAAATGGTTGGCAGGAAGAATATCGCCCTGAATACATGTCTGCCGCGCAGTTTCCGATTGAGGATAACCGCTAGAATGAGCGATAGGGGCAGTGTTAATATCAGTTTGCCACCGGCATAGACGAATGTATTCCCCACAGAATGCCAAAACTCCGTATCCCTTGCCACGCGGGCAAAGTTGTCGAGTCCGATAAACCGGGGCGTGCCGTAGCCTTGATAATCGAAAAACATATATCGAAGCGCCCAAACGATGGGATACAGGCCTAGCGCCACGGTCAGAAAAAAGCTGGGAAAGCTAAACAAATAAGCTCCGAGTTTACTTCTATGCATGCCCTCATCTCCCCTTAATATGCTTGTTCGAAAAGTTCGCTTTTCAGTACCGAGAAGATGGTTGCGTAATGGAAAGCGGACTTTTTGAACAACCCCTTAATGTCGTGTCTTCATTGTAAAGGAGAGCGTCTCATGGACGGGACGGGACAATTCATGATGCAGGGGGGATAAAACAACTATTGTTGCGGCTGTACCGATTCAGGTCCATTTTTGGGGCTGTCCGAAAAGTCTGTAAAGGTATTGTGGGACAAGGAAATTCCGATTGCCGATTCGGCTTGTATACGGTAAGCGGCGTCTTTGTGAAGTGCCTGAACCGGGAAGCTAGCCCCACGCTCCGGAGATTCCGTATGCTACAGACATTCCGTACGTTACGGACATGCATGACCGTTACAGCCTTGTTTTGATAGAATGTCCATTTTTAATGGTCATCCATGACCGTAAAAGCTCATTTTCATCCCTAAAACGCGGCTTTTGAGCGTCTAATGGACACGGGCGACCGTTAGCTTTAGCCAATGCATCCTTTTGGGGTCATAGCGGTCATCGGTGACCGCTAGCCGGGCAAAAGGCAGCTGTCGTTCTCCATCTTGACAAAAGGGGATTCGTTCTATGAATCGTTACACTTGACTTTTCGGGTAACCCCTACATCCAGACATTTATGACACGCCCTAGTTGCTTTCTTCTGCCAAACCCTTATAATGATGAATAATATCTGCGAACGGGACAGTAGTTTGCCGCAGGCGTTGCCAAGCGAGCCGGGAGGGTGGGAGCCGGTCAACCAGCGACAAAGGAAGAGGACCCGGGAGATGACTTTCCGAAATAGCCGCGATTGCATTCATGCATCGTGATCATGCCTATGCATAGTAATTATGCCTATGCGCAGTGATCATGACCATGCTCGGCAATCTTGCTCGCCACAGCGCAGCTGCACGTAGGTTGGTCCGGCATTGCGCCGTTACCGCACAGAGCGATTCCGAGGCTATTGGCCCCGGAATAATTAGAGTGGCACCGCGGGTTCAGCCCCGTCTCTTTGACTAGAGACGGGGCTTTTTTGCGTGCGGATTGCAGTCTACACGTTCGGACCAATTCGCCCCGCACGGATTAGCTTTTGTGTGTCGGATTTACTTTTTCGTGTTGTACAACGCCATATTCCATATAGGAGGTTATAGTATGATCAGAGAACAAATCGCCGAGGCGCTGGAAGGGAAACTACCGCTGTCGCGGGCCGAAATCGCCAAGCTGCTGGAATATCCGCCAAACCCGGAAATGGGCGACGCCGCACTCCCTTGCTTTACGCTGGCCAAAACAATGAGACAAAGCCCGCAGCAAATCGCCATGAACCTGGCGGGAGAATTGGCTCATCCAGAGTGGATCGCCGAAGCGGCGGGGCCTTACCTCAACTTCCGTCTGAAACGCCAGAACTACGCTTCCGCTTTGCTGGAGCAGATCGAAAGCAGCTCTTTTGGCAAACCGGATATCGGCAAGGGCGAACGTGTCATCATCGACATGTCCTCTCCCAATATCGCCAAGCCGTTTGGCATCGGACATCTACGGTCCACGATGATCGGCAACGCCTTGTATCGTATCTTGAAGGAAACGGGCCACGAAACGATCAGCGTCAACCACCTGGGCGACTGGGGAACCCAATTTGGCAAAATGATTACGGCCTGGCTGCGCTGGGGCGGAAATCCTCTAAACACAAACGGAGCCGTGGATGAAGCTCCCTCCACCATCAAAAAATATCTGGAGCTGTACGTCCGGTTTCACGATGAGGTGGAAAACACGCCGGAACTGGAAGAAGAGGCGCGGGAATGGTTCAAACGGCTGGAGCAAGGAGACGACACAGCCCATAGCCTTTGGCTCGGATTTGTCGACGAAAGCCTGAAGGAGTTCCGCAAGCTATACAATAGACTCGACGTTTCGTTCGACCACTATCTTGGCGAAAGCTTTTATAATGACAAGATGGAGCCCGTGCTGGATCAACTGAAGGAAAAAGGACTGCTTCAGGAAAGCGACGGCGCGATGGTTGTAGGGTTAGAGGAATTCGGCATGCCGCCGTGCATTATGGTTAAATCCAACGGCACATCCATCTATGCAACGCGCGATCTTGCAACTGCCCTGTACCGCCGCAACGAGATGAAAGCAGATACGCTGCTTTATGTGGTTGGCGGCGAGCAGGCGCTGCATTTTAAGCAGGTTTTTCACGTATTGGGCAAAATGGGATTTGAATGGAGCAGCCAGTGCAAGCATATTCCGTTTGGCTTGATGCGCATGGAGGGGCAAAAAATGTCCACCCGCAGGGGCAAGGTACTGTTTCTTGAGGATGTACTCAACGAAGCCGTCGACCGCGCCAAAGAGCTGATCCAGAGCAAAAGCCCGAATCTGGTTAATCCGGATGCCGTTGCAGAAGCGATTGGCGTAGGTGCCGTCGTGTTTGGCGATCTGAAAAATACACGCACGCTGGACGTGGACTATTCCTTGCAAGAGGTGCTCAACTTCGATGGCGAAACAGGGCCATATTTGCAATACACGTATGCCCGGACGGCAAGCATTGTCAGAAAAGCCGGAAATGCCGCCATGACGGGCACAGTAGACTTAACGTCCGTGACAACTGCCGATGATGCTCTGATAAACAAAGGGGCTACCGCTTCCACTCTTGCATCCATGAACAACGGTGCAGCAGCTGCCAATCACGCAACGACGTCCGCTACCACTGCCGACTACAGCCTGATGGACAATGATCATGTCTGGGATTTGGCGGTTACGCTGGGCAAATACGAGGAAGCGCTGATCCAGGCCGCATCCCGTTACGAACCCTCCGTGCTGGCTCGTTATTTGCTGGATCTTGCCCAATCCTTCAACCGCTTTTACCACCATATCAAGGTGCTTTCGGGAACCGAAGGTGAACAAGCGTCCAAAATAAAGCTGGTTCGCGCCGTTGGCCAGACATTGGGCCGGGGACTAAACCTGCTTGGCTTAAAAACGCCAGAGGAAATTTGATTTATTTTGAAACATTTGTCATTCATGCATCGTCCATCCAATAGAGCGAAAAATGGATAGGGGTGTGACGATTGATGAAGCTTTTCTCTAGGCAAAACTGGGGGCTGAAATTTGTAGCAGGCGGCGCCATTCTAGCCTTATTGGCAACCTCAGGCTGCAGCATGACCGGGACAACAATTAAAGATGAAAAGTCCGGCAATACCGGACAATCCCGCAATGCCATTTCTAAAAATGACGCTGCCGGCGTTAAAGGTTCCGAAAATAATGCTTCTGGAACGGATACCGTAGACGCAGTTGTACCAGCGGAGAGTCCGGTCATTGAAGCTGCTGCGCTGTTGGATCAGCTTCAAGCCATAGTTAAGGAAGCTGATTCTGCGGCTTCTATCCTTGATTTTATAAGCGGGCATATCCAGGACGCTGACCACAAAACAGCCGACGCCATGCTTCGCGAGCTCCAGACCTACTACGGGCACAACCTGGAGGAAACTCGCACCCGTTATCATGAGAAGCTGCCCTATTGGGGGATGGAGCATTACCAATTGCAATGGCCTGTCGATGAGGAAGCAGCGGCTGGGATACCGGATGAGGATGCTCGAGCATTTATTTTGCAGCTATCCATGGATGGATACAAGCTCGGACTAGCGGGAGGAACTTACCAGCCGTTGATTGATTATAGCCATCAGCAGCAGTTCGGGGGATGGCTTTCAGATGGGATGAACCAATATATCGAAATTAAATGGAAAGAGGCCGAAAAACCGTATGCAAAAGATGGCGGCCTCCTGATTGCATGGGATGAATTGGCAGAACGCGCTTTACGGGCCGAGTCGTTTCTTCAGCGGTATTCTGATACTCCTGAAGTGAGCAGTGTGCGAGAGCTGTTTGACATGTATGTGAATACGTATCTGGGAAATGCCAATACGCCAAATACCCCGCTCTATGACCAAGCCACATTAAAACTGAACGCCGAAGTAAAAAAAAGTTATGGGAAAACAATGAAGGATTTTCCCGATTCCGTTACCGCAAAGTTGATCTCCGGATTGCTCGAGATTCTTGCCTCGACAAAGGAGCAATTGATGGTCAAAGACGAATCCGGAGTAAATGTCCCCATGCCTGCCGTCAAAACATTCTATGACAGCATTCCTTCCGAGACCAGCCGTCTACTGCCAACGTCTTAAGTGGAGTTGAATGGGGGAAGCGCGGCTGCCGGCTATCCACGCGGCTCCACGCCGCCGCTTCACCCCTGCTGCTGTTCCGATTCAATGGAATCGGAGTCGTCGTCCATTGGCTCCAGCAGCCCTTTGTCCAGGCACATGGCGATAGACAATGATTTTACCGGTTTGTCGCCAAACCGGATATGGATGCTGTCTTCGCCGATTTCTTCTATCACGCCGCGTCCAAACACGCGGTGACGGACACCTGCGCCGGCAATCAGGCCGGAGCGGACGGTGATGGCGTCCGGGTTAACCGGGGCTACTCCATCCTCCGCTTCCGCCGCGCGGGCTGCGGCGGAAGCGTATTTGACGCCTTTGGGCGAAGCGGCATCCGATAAAGCGGATGCTCCGACCAGTCCTCTTTTGCCCCCGTGTCGATCGGTTCCGAATTGCATTCCTGCAGAGACACGCTCCGGCTCAACGATAGTCCGCACCGCTTCCATAAAGGGAGAAGGCGCTGTCCGCTCTCCGTCCTTGCTGGAGTAGGCGATCAGCTCCAAATGATGGCGAGCCCGGGTCATGCCGACATAAAACAGGCGAACCGCCTCTTCCATAAGCGGCTGGCTGCCGTCAGGGCCGCGCTTGCCGTCCTCCGCGCCAGGAATAATGCCGTCAATCAGGTCCACCATATAGACCTTATCGAATTCGAGGCCTTTGGAGCTGTGGAAGGTGGATAACGTCACGGCATTTTGGCCGCGCCGGCCTTTTGCCGTTTTCAACAGCTGCTCCAGATAACTAAGGCGGGCCGCAAAATCAGCCAGCGTCTCCAGACCCTCCGCAATATCCTCCAAGCTGTTCAGGATGCCAATCAAATAATCTTTACGGAAGCCAAGCCGCTCGCACATGCCCTCCAGCGCCTTCTCATATCCCAGACGGTCGCGGATGACTCTAATGGCGTGAAGCGGCGGCATCTCATTTATTTCCTTAAAGGTATCCTTGCACTCCATCAGCAGCTTTTCCTGATAATCCTTAAGCGTCACGAAACGAACCAGATTGTCGAAGACGGATTCGTTATTGTTGATTTCCTTTAATACCGCCATCTGGTGTTTGGAGATGTAGCCCTTGAATTTGAGATGGATGCGCTCCAGCAAATCCGGCCTTTTGTCCGTGTAGGACATACGCATGAAGTTCAGCACATCCTCGACCACCCAGTGGGAGAAAAAACGATTATCCGCATCCTTCATATAAAAAGGAATACCCGCGCGGTCCAGCTCGTTCATCAGCATAATGGAGGAAGACTGGTTGCGGAACAGCACGGCCGCCTCCGACAGCTTCGTTTCCTTCTGCAATTCCTTTGCCAAATATTTGGCCTGCTTGCGATAGCTGGCGAGCTGCTTAAAGACGATGGGATCTCCATCGCTATTTTGCGTAAACATCTCTTTGGGATAACGGTTCAGGTTGCGTTTGATAAACGCGTTGGCCGGACTCACGATGGAACGGGATGACCGGTAATTCTGCTCCATATACAGAATTAATGCATCGGGATAAACATCCCTGAAGTGGAGCAAATAAGCCGGCTCAGCCCCCCGCCAGCTGTAGATGGATTGATCGTCGTCAGCCACGACGCACAAATTGCGATGGCCGCGCGCCAGCTTTTCAATAATGCGGTGCTGCACCAGCGAGGTATCCTGGCTTTCATCGGTCAGCACATAATCATAACGCCTCTGGTAACGGCGAAGCATCTCCGCATTATGCTCCAAAGCGTCATTTGCGATCGTCAGCATATCGTCAAAATCCAGCATCGGCTCTCTGGGATTACGGTTTTTGTATTCCTCATAAAGCAATGCGACGGTCTCCGCATGAGGCACCCGGCAATTGCCCGTCGACCATTTGTCCCGAGGGAGCAGCTTGTTTTTGATGTAGCTGATAAACGTCGACAGCTCCTCCAATTGATCGTCGGCAAGCTTTTCCCTTGCCGTCTCCTGGAACAAGGAGCGAAGAATCATCGCTTTGTTCGCGGGGTTTCCGTTTGCGTCAAAGCTTTGCCCCCCGCTTTCACTCCCTTCAATAATCCGGAAGCCCTTCCCTTCGGCCCGCAACTGCTCTCTTGCCACCTCGAACGCCAAACTATGAATCGTCGAAAAATCCACCATAGGCAGCGCCGGAAAAAAGCGGCGAAAACGCTCCTTCATATCCTGCGCGGCCGCGCGGCTGAACGTCACTGCCTTGATTCGCTCCGCCGCCGCGCCTTTTCCTTCTATTAAATACCCGATTCGCATAATCAGGGTTGTCGTTTTGCCGGAGCCGGGGGAAGCAAGCAGCAGCAAAGGACCGTCCGTTGCTTCCACGGCTTGCTGCTGCACCGGATTCAATTCCACGCCCAGCTCCGACTTTTTACGATCCAAAAATGTCTGTAAAGCCTTCATGCCTTCCCCTTTCATCCTTCTGACCGTATACCTTACAGTACCAAGCACTCCTTACAGTGCCTAGACTTACCGAGCCTAATCTGTGCTTCGGAATGCTATAGCTTCACCGTTTTTCCCGAGCCGATTTGAACGGCTTCCCCATCAACGCTGATCCACAAATCCAGAGACGAAGGATTATGCACAAGACTGCCGTTTGCGCCAAAGCGAAGATCCGACAGTCCTTTCCGATAAGCAGCGATTTCCGACATGGTAGCATGCCATACCGGCGGCGCGTCTTTACGCGAGCCAAGCCGCTTGCCCGTCTCCTCCATCAGCTCCCAGTTGCCGTCATCATGGAACTCATAGCTGTGTCCCCATATAAACAATAGCTCCATATAGCTAAAATGCGGAGCCGATTCCAAAAAGGCCTCTGTTTTTTCCGCCATTCCCTTATGGTGGCAGGTCGGATGCCAGCGAAGCAGATCCTCGGGCATATGAAAGCCGCCGTGGCTGTTCACGGTACGGGCATATTCAATACCCAAACCCGGCAGCATTCCAACCACCCGATCGTCATAAGTGCCGAACGGATAACTCATGCCGCGTACAACTTGGCCTGTCAGCTCTTCAAGCGCCGCTCTGTCCGCTATAATTTCGTCCACGATCAGCTCGTTTGGCGTTTGCTGCAGAAACGGATGAGTTACCGTATGGGCGGAAACCTCATGGCCGCAGTAGAGCTCCTCTACTTCGCTTTTTTCGATATAGCCCTCTTTTCCGAACAATCCGGAGTTTAAATGAAACGTTCCCCTTAACCCGCAGTCATTCATAATGTCCACCAAGCGGCGATCATGCACCCGTCCGTCGTCGAAGCTGAAAACAACCGCTTTCCGAAATCCGCCTTGAAACAGGTCAAATTTTATTCTTTTTGTCCCCATGTTCCGTCTCCCCTTCACTTTCGCTTTGGTGCAAGTATACCATGAAAGGAGCGGCAGATACGCCCTTCAACTTCTATAAACGCAATCCTCAGTCACCTGTCCCGTTTGAAAAGCTGAATATGTTACAATAAGAGACAAAAGTACCTTACGGCGTTTGGAGGATGAGACCATGTCTCACGAAGAGTCTTACACAGCCAGCGAAATCGCCGGGCTGCTCAAAATATCCAAGTTAAAGGTTTATGAGCTTATCAAAAAAGGGGAGCTGCCCTCCTATCGCGTCGGAAAGCAAATGAGAGTGGATGCCAGCGATCTGGAAGCGTACAAGCGGCAGGGCAAAAAAGGCGGGCCTTCGGCCGCTGCCTCTCGTGAATCAAACGCTGCGGCAAGCGAAGGCTACAGGATAAGAAGCACCGTTACCGGTGAAGTGCCTTACAACGAGACCCCATATGGAGAAAGTATTAGCGGTGGTTTTCCCAACCGACGCCTTCAATTGGATAAGACATCGTTCCAGGGCTCTTTTGATGAACAACATTTCCCGGATGAACATGAAGGCGGCAGAACCAAAGCGCCTCAGCGATCTTTTGTGCTGTCGGGACAGGATACAAGCCTGGATATTTTGGCTCGCCATTTGGAACATCGCTTGCCCGGTCTGCGCCCCCTTCGCTCCCAGTCCGGCAGCATGGATGGCCTGATTTCTCTATATAAGGGAGAATCCGACGCGGCAAGCGTTCATTTGCTGGATGGAGATACCGGTGAATATAATCTGCCTTACGTACGCAAGCTCCTAACCGGGTTTCGTTATCTGGTGGTCAATGTAATGACACGAAGCTCCGGTTTATATGTGGCGCGCAACAATCCCAAAGGGATTAAAACCTGGCAAGATCTGATGCAGCCTGGCCTCCGCTTGGCCAATCGCGAACGAGGCTCCGGCGCGCGCGTCCTGCTGGATGAAAAAGCGAGGACGCTTGGCATCCTGGCCGATCAGATTGTTGGTTATGACAGTATCTTCACCAATCATCTCTCCGTCGCCGCCCAAGTTTCATTGGGCGAAGCCGATGTAGGCATTGGAACGGAAAAAGCGGCATCCGGCATCGATGGCATCCGGTATATTCCTCTTGTACAGGAACGATATGATCTTGTCATGGTCAAACGGCCCGACAACCTGCCCCGCATTCAGGCTGTCTTGGACATTTTATCGTCGGAAGCCTTTAAAAAAGAGCTTCAGGCATTGTCCGGCTACGACCTGTCTTCCACGGGCACCGTCTGGCTGGAGAGCTGATTCCGGCTCAGCTAACGGCATTTTGTAAGCGGACATCAGAAACATAGATAAAGCCGCCTTCCATACTTTACAATTATTACGGAGGCTATTATAATAATGGCTATCGGACTTTATGTCCGGCTTATCGGGGTATGGCGCAGCCTGGTAGCGCGCACCCTTGGGGTGGGTGAGGTCGCACGTTCGAATCGTGTTACTCCGATCATAGGCAATCTTAGTGGCTTTCGTAGGCTATCGTGGGGGTCACTAAGGTTATAATTATCGCAAGACACTTGTAACCCGTTTAGACCACTTCCCAAATGTATTGATACATTTGGGGAGTGGTCTTTTCTTGTTCATTAAATTTTCCATTAAAGATTTCTTGGAGGATAGGGAAAAAACTCAAAGTTACGGGTACTAAAGTCATTCTTTAATTACTTGGCAGAAAGCAGCTATATTGACGAAAAGTTAAAACCAACTAAGAAGATAAATTATGCTCGTGAAACACTAAAATTAAAGTATTCCATGAAAACTATATCAGGCAAATGCTTTTATCTCTTATGCCAAACACATTACTATTTAACATATCTGAAATTTGATTTCCTTCAAGTCTCAATTTTCAGATTTTATTGTTCCCAACAAAGTAAAATTAGTAGTATTATTGAACTATACTAATTTTTTGTATTGCGGGAAAAAGAAAGGAAATGATATATGAAACTTGACAGAGTCTCTATTGACAACTACCGTTCCATCAAAAATCAGATAATTTCCTTTGAAAGTAAATGCCGAGTATTAGTAGGTAAAAATGAAGTTGGTAAATCAAATATCCTTAAAGCATTGTCCCTACTAGATCCTCAAAAAGATGTTGAAAAAAGTGATTTAAGAGAAGGCTTACCTTCTGAAAATGTGGTTACAGAAGGTAATGTTAGATTTATATTCTCAATGGACTCTGAAGATCAAAACAAAATATATGAACTACAAATAAACAAGATATTAACTACCGCCTTCGATTTAATAATTCTAAAGAAAGGAAAAGAATCATTTAATATCGCTGATATTATTAATAAACACTTTAAGGAAACACTTTATAGGGTTTTTATCCCTAACGGAAAAAGAAATGACACTTATTGGAAAATAAACACAATTTATGATGAAGTCCCTAGCAATTTAAAAAAACCTATATTAAATTCAACATCCACCATTCAAATTGATGGAGCATTAGTCCCCTTGAATAATTTCCAATTAATTGATATTGAAACTTTTCCAGATATACCTTCTGATCAGTTAGAAGATGTCACCTCGAAATATGTAATTCAATGTATCTCTAATACGGTAACAAGTTATGCAGCGGAGAATAGACCAACTGCTGTATACTGGCAATATGATGATAAGTACCTTTTACCTTCAAATATTGATCTTAGTCTTTTTACATCAAATATTGAGTATTGTTTGCCATTAAAATCAATGTTTGAACTTGCAGGAATTAATAATATTTCTCAAGTAATTGAAGAATCTCGTAATAAAAGCAAGCATGGATTAAGAAATTTGTTTGAACGGGTGGCAACAATAACTACTGACCATTTTAGAAGAGTTTGGAAAGAGTATGACAGCATCCAATTTGAGTTAATCCCAAACGGCAATCATATTGATGCGAGTATTAAAGATGCATTTAATAGATATGAGTTAAATCAACGAAGTGACGGCTTCAAAAGATTTGTTAGTTTTCTCCTTTTCATCTCCGCAAAAGTGGAAAGTAATAACTTAAAAAACACTTTACTTATATTTGATGAGCCTGACCTTGCTTTACATCCTTCGGGGCAAAGCTTTTTGCGGGAAGAGTTGATTAAAATATCTAAGCATAATTATATAGTATACAGTACACATTCAATATTTATGATTGACAAGAAAAACATATCACGTCATTTAATTGTACAAAAAGCAGATGAAAGTACTATAGTTAAAGAAGTAAATGAATCCAATATTATAGATGAAGAAGTGATATACAATGCTCTTGGTTATTCAGTCTTTGAAACACTTAAAAATGAAAATATCATTTTCGAAGGTTGGAAAGATAAAAAGATATTCACAATTGCGCTTTCGAGGGTTCCTGATAAGTATAAACAAGTTAAAAAACTAAAGGAAGTCGGGTTATGTCATGCCAAAGGTGTTAAAGATATTAAGAATGTAGCCAATTTACTTGAAATAGCTAATAGACATTATCTTGTTGTAAGTGATAATGATAAACCTGCACGAGAAAGACAAAATGACTATAATAAACTTCGTTATAGTGGCTTATGGAAAAGATATGATGAATTAGTAGATGGAATTACTGTTACTACAGTGGAAGACTTTATTAAACCAAAATGCTTCATTAGTGCAATATCTGGATTAAAAAGTGAATATAGCAATTTACCCGAAATAAAAGAGGAGTCTTTTAATGTTCCTAAGACCAAACTCTTATTACTAGAAGAAAAATTAAAGGAAGTAGAAGGAAACAGTGATTTGCGAAAGGAAATTATTGAAGAAATAAAAAATAGAGTATTCGATGCGCTTAGACCATCAGATATAGAAGAAGATTATTACCTCATGCTAGTAAATATATTGCCGCTATCCTTTATAAATCAACACGCTAAAGAAGTAGTATAGGAAATAAGAAGAGAAATCTATTATTAAAAAGGGTTTCTCTTTTTTATATCTCAGACAGACGGAAATTAATTATTTGAGCATTATAAACTTAAATTATAATAAAGTACCCTACCTTTTATTTAATCCTTTTCTCAATTTTTACAACTCTTAAGCCCTACGATACCCAACTCAACCATATAGCGATTCATATCTGTAACAGCGTCGGATTAGCATTTCGAGCGCCTCCTCGTTTCCAGACTGAATTATCTGAAGAATATCTTAATCGGTCTGTACCAGCTCCATCCCACTTTTTCCTAATACTAAAGATGTTTACATCTTGTCCAAAAGATTTAAAAACTTCAATGTGGAAGATCCTTTTTGGAGTAGCTTAAATATTTCTCGCATTTCTGCGCACCCTATCCCATATATCGCCAAAATGAGGCAAGTGCCTCGTATAATGAATGGAGGGTATCCTGATGAAAAAGCTGGCATCGGCGCTGGCCATAATGTTGAGCGCATTAATGACAGTTGCGGCTCCGGCTTCCGCGCTTGAAAATAGTCCACCCGCCGAAGTGACCATCGTAAATGCCGAAGGAAAAACGATTGGCAAGGCACTGTTAACGCAAGAAGGCGACAAAGTAGCCATCCATGTGGAGGCTTCTGGGTTGCCGCCGGGCGAACACGCGATCCACATTCATGAAAACGGGAAATGCGATCCGCCCAAATTTGAAAGCGCAGGGGCGCATTTTAATCCCCTTGGCAAGCAGCACGGCTTTCATAATCCAAAAGGGTTCCATGGCGGCGACCTGCCTAACATTACCGTCTCGGCAGACGGCAAAGTGACCGCCGATATTGTGACGGCTACCGTCACACTTCAACCCGGCCACCCTAATTCCTTGCGCAAAACAGGCGGGACTTCACTCATCATCCACGAAAAAGCCGATGATTACATGACGGACCCGTCCGGCAATTCCGGCGGCAGAATCGCTTGCGGAATAATCAAGTAGCGCGCCCAAAACAATAACAGCCCTTCAATTGCCGGATTGGCAGTTGAAGGGCTGTTGCATGTTAATTGTCTGTATGTGACGCGTTTAGCTTCAAGTCTCTGCCGCTTGCAGCAACGTGGAGACTTAGCAATAAAATGCTACCGTCCAGCCAGGTCTGCTGCCCACAGCGTATCGCTGCGTTTTGAATGCTTCCAACTTGCCAAGCCTTGACGTTGCAACGCTTCGCGGGTCTCTGCCTCCTTAGGCCTGTCCGCTATTGCTCCGAGCATTGCGCTGCTGTTGGGATGCGCCGCCACGGCTGCTTCCGGCACGCTGCGCTTGGCCGCTGCCGCCATTGCTGCGCTGGTGTGCGCGCTGCGGGTGAGGAGCGCCTGCTCGCCCATTGCCAGCTTGGCGTTCCTGCGAGCCGCCGCCGTTTGATTTTGCATGCTGCTGCGGACGGTTTGAGCTCCGGTTACGCTGGCCTGCCGGCTTTGCTCCCCTTGCTCCGCCGCGATTGTGCCCCGCGCCTCCGCGTTGCGTCTCTGACTCAGATGCAACAGGCGCGCTGCCTTCCATCATCGGATAAGGATGATCCTCTACAACGGGGATCTGCTTCTTCGTTACCTTTTGAATATCCTTCAGGTAAGGAAGCTCCTCCGCTTCGCAGAAGGAAATTGCCGTACCGCTATGCCCTGCCCGTCCGGTTCGTCCGATCCGGTGAACGTAGGTTTCCGGAATATTCGGCAGATTAAAGTTAATGACGTAAGACAACTCGTCAATATCGATGCCCCTGGCGGCAATGTCCGTGGCAACCAGAATACGGGTTGCGCCGTTTTTAAAGTTGGATAACGCGTTTTGCCTTGCGTTCTGAGATTTGTTGCCGTGAATGGCCTGAGCGGTAACGCCGATACGGTTCAAGCCTTTGGCTACCCGGTCCGCCCCGTGTTTGGTGCGGGTAAAAACAAGCGCCGACGTAATGTCCTGTACCTCCAGCAGATGCTGGAGCAAGACCTGCTTGTTGGATTTGTCGACAAAATAAAGACTCTGGGAAATCACTTCAACCGTCGAGGATACCGGCGTTATCTCCACCTTGACGGGATCCCGCAGAAGCGACTCCATCCAGCCCGCAATTTCCGGCGGCATGGTAGCGGAGAAAAACAAGGTTTGTTTTTCTCTCGGCATACCCGAAATAATCCGTTTCACTTCGTGGATAAAGCCCATGTCCAGCATCCGGTCGGCTTCGTCCAGCACCAGAATTTGCACATGGCGCAAATCAACAATTTTTTGGTTAATCAAATCCGATAGTCGTCCCGGCGTTGCGATCAGAATATCCGCGCCTCTCTCCAAAGCACGTTCCTGTCCGAATTGGGATACGCCTCCCACAATCGCAACGCTGCGCAGACGCGTATGGCGGGCGTAAGCCTTTATATTTTCATCAATCTGAAGCGCCAGTTCACGGGTTGGCGTCAAAATCAGAGCGCGGATATTGCGCTTGCCTCTCTCTTGGCCCTGTCCACCCTTATACAGCAGTTGGAGAATGGGCAGAGAAAACGCCGCTGTTTTGCCAGTTCCGGTCTGAGCGCAGCCGAATAAATCTTTACCATCCAATATAACGGGAATCGCCTTTTCCTGAATCGGTGTCGGCGTTGTGTATTGTTCTTGATCTAATGCCTTTAACAGCTCCGGCATAAGCTTTAACTCTTGGAAGTTCATAATATCTCCTATAACTTGTTCATTGTTTTATGTTGACTCGTAAGGATACCACATTTGCAGGCATTAGGGAAGCGCTTGAGATGACGCCAACCCCGTTGCTTCCAACCTTCCGCCCCCCGCAATCTGCCTCCACTGCAGCCTCAGTCATGAATGGACAAAACGCCAGTTAGCGGTTCGACATCCTTCTGCGCAAAAAAAGAACGCAGACAACCGACATGCGGCCTGCGCTCTCACATTACAACGTTTTTACTTAGCAGCCTAAACAGGCTAAGTTGCTTTTCCGCCGGCTTGTCCCGCCTGTTTCTGGATTTGGGCTGTTCCGCCCTGCATGCCAATCCGATAGAACAAAACGGAGATTAGCGTAATGATAGCGACGGTAACAAACAATGTGGAGCCTCCGAATTTTTGCAGCAAAAATCCGCCGAGAAGCGGCCCAAGAAAAAATCCAAGACTGGTAAAAGACTGCGCCCCAAAGTAGGTCCCGCGCATATGATCCGGCGCCAAACGGTCAACCATGATAGCTCCCGCCGGGAAAGTCAGCACCTCGCCCCAGGTAAAGAAGACCATGGACACGATAAACATCGTCCAGCTCTGGCTGAAGGCAAAGCCCAAATGCCCCAAAGCATAACAGACGCTGCCAACCGCGATTGCGGTCAACGGCGAATATTTGCCCGCCCACTTGGACAATGGCATCTGAAACGCCACTACGACAACGGCATTGGCGGTCATCAGCCAAGCAAACAACGTGGCCCCTGTTGCAAACTGGCCCTCCACATATTGCGACAGCGTAGAGGTCATCTGGGCGTAGCCGATACCGCTGACGATTCCTCCCAGGATGAAAAAGCGAAAAGCTCTGTCTCTGGCAATAACCTGCCAGGATTGCGAAATGGTTACATGCTCTTTCTTCTCGCCTTCAATGCTGCGAATGCCGAATTTGATCAGCAATACGTGAAGCGTAGTCGCGTAAACCAGATAGAAGAAACCCGTTATCATCCAAGGCAAGCTGCCGTTGACCGCCGCAAACAATGTGCCCAGCAGGGGGCCGACCGCAACGCCGATATTAATCGCTAAATAACGGAGCGAAAAAATATGCAGGCGTTTTTCCCGCTCTGTCAGATCCGCCATCAATGCCTGCGACACCGGCTCAAAAAATGAGCGGCATAACCCGTTTGTTGCATTCAGTAGCGCAAACACAAGCGGATTTTTGGTTAAGCTGAATCCCAGAAACACGATCGCCCACACATATAACGATGAAAGCATAACGACTCTGCGTCCGAAACGGTCGGACAAAAAGCCGCCAACAAAACCGCCGGCCATACCGGCCAGCGAACCAATTCCGATAATGGCGCCAATCGTAACCGGACTCATATTTGTTGTTGCCAACAGGTAGATCGCCAGAAACGGGAGGCTCATGGAGCTTGCCGTGCGGGCAAATACGGTCCCGATCAACAACATATTGACTATGGGGTGATGTTCTTTAAACGACGCCAAATATTTTCTCATGATGTCCCTTCCTCCGTTGACAGTAATTCTCTGATTATACAACACCCGGGGGAAAGGAGGAATGATTAATTTTACACCCAAAAATAAAAGCTCCAGATTAAAAACAACCTGAAGCTTGCAGTATGGTTAAGATGGCTTAATCGCTATTTATTTGGCAAAGCTATGATGTCCAATCGTTACAATCACCTTCAGCTTGGACCAAAATGCGCCCTTGGAAACCTTGGGATTAAAGAAGTAGACGGCGTCTTCCACATTGTTTTTCCCATTGAGAGCATCCTTGGCTGCGCGAAGCACGCTGGCGTTGGGCTCGCTTTTGTCCAGCATTCCGTTGTGGGCAGGCGGGAATTGCTTGCCGGAATAAATGACATCGTGAATCGAACCGGGAAAACGCGAATCCTTCACGCGGTTCAAAATAACGTTTGCAACGCCAAGCTGCCCCTCGTAGGATTCATAACCCGACTCTACCTGCGTAATTTTGGCCAGCAGCATATAATCCTCTTCCGTAAAAGGCTTTGCCGGATGACTGAGGATCGACGGAACTACAACCTTCAGCTTCATGCCTTCCTTAACGCCTTTGGCATCCTCCAGCCCGTTGCGCGATAGAAGCACCGCTTTCTTGGCGCCAATTTCCTTGCTAATTTCATTCAATCCGTAATCGGCGGTAACCGTCGCCGTTTGAACCGTCGTCAGCTCTACGGTCTGCTCCTCGCCGTTCCATTCCACTTCGGCATGCATCAGCTCCGCGGCATGGCGCAGCGGAATATACAGCTTTCCGTCCACCAGGAAGGGTGGAGTATCCAACAGATAGCGCCCCTCGTTGAAGTAGACGACTGGCACGCCATTGCCTAACACAATTTTATCCCCGTATGAGGTATGTATCGTTGCTTCTTCCGTTTTTTTATCCCAATTCACCTTGGCTCCGAATGCTTTTGCCACAAGCGACACCGGGAGATAAACGCGCTCATCCAGCTTGCGCGCCGGGTCGGACAGCTTAACGGGTTCGCCGTCCAGCGTAACCTCTATTTCCTTATCAATATTTCCATTCTGCGACTGCGCGGCGGCGGATAACGGAAAAATCGCCAGCAACAGTGCAACGACGAGCAAACCCGCCATTGTTTTGTTCCATTTATCAATCGTAAACATAATTCCCTCCCGAACTTCAAGGCATTGAAATAAATTCCTCTGGTGCTAAGGGCCATCTTCCGTCACATTATATCACAGCTCTTTGATTGGAAAGATTAACAATTTCACATAATTGCGTGAACTTGAATGATTTGGCGGAGCTGTGCGGACTCCCGGGGCGCAAGTGTAAATTGTGTGACAATTACATTTCCAAGCCGTGAACGAGATAGAGAATAATTTTATGAATAATATAACCAAATACTAGACCTAGACCGTTTTCGGGTATTATGCTAGTAAACGATCAATATATTGATTAGTCAATTCAACATAAAAAGAGGTGCTGAACGTGTCCATAGAAGAGTCAACCCTGCAAGAAGCCGCCTTGGTTCGGCTGGCGGAAAGCATTATCGACGTGCACGACGAAGATCATGCCCGCGAAAATGCCAACTTGAACGGCGAAAGTTTTTCCGGAAAAATGAGCAAATTGGGCAGCGAGTTTTCGAAATGGTATGCCAAAAACGTCATTATGCCCAAAGCGCTGGTGGAAGCCGTTGACAGCAACTATGTGTATGTCCACGATCTGGATCAATATGTGCTGGGCACAACCAACTGTATTTTTATCCCGTTCGGCAAATTGCTGGAGAGAGGTTTCAATACCGGAAACGGAAGCGTGCGTCCGCCCAATTCCATCACAACGGCCATGGCGCTGGTCGCAATCATCTTCCAATCCCAGCAAAACGCCCAATACGGCGGCGTATCCGCAAACAAGCTGGATTGGGATCTGGCTCCCTACATAAACAAGTCGTTCCGCAAGCATTTCCGCAAAGCGCTGGTTGTTTTGCAGGAAAACGCGCCTTACCTGAGCGATGATCAGCTGGCATTCTCCAACAAGGGGCTTCAGGACACGTGCCCGCAATCCTATCAGCATGCCCGCACGCAAACGATCGAGGAGACAAACCAGGCTGCTGAAGCTCTTATCCACAACCTGAATACAATGTCCTCCCGCGCGGGCGGCCAAATTCCTTTTACCAGCATCAATTACGGCACCTGCACTTCCGAGGAAGGACGCCTAGTCATAGATGCTTTGCTCAATGCCACGATCAAGGGTCTTGGCAACGGCGAAACGCCGGTATTCCCGATTCAAATTTTCAAATGCAAAAAAGGCGTTAACCAAGCGCCGGAGGATCCCAACTACGAATTGTTCCTGAAGAGCATCGAATGTTCCTCCAAACGGCTTTATCCCAACTTTGCCAACATCGACGCGCCAATCAATCTGGCGTATTACAATCCGGAGGATCCTGACACGGAGTTTGCAACAATGGGCTGCAGAACGCGGGTTGTCGGGGACCGTTTCGGGCGCAATCGTCTGTCCGGAAAAGGAAACCTGTCCTTTAATACCATTAATTTGGTCAAGCTGGGCATCGAAAACGGCATTATTCTGGGCAAACGCCAGGTCGCTGACGAAGCCGGCTTTTATACCGCGCTGGAGAAATGCCTGGACATCGCTATGACGGGCCTTATCCATCGCTACAACATCCAGGCGGTTCAACAGGCCAAAGCCTCCGACTTTATGATGCGCGAAGGCGTATGGGAAGGCGGAGAGAAGCTTGCGGCAACCGACAGCGTAGCGGATTTGCTGAAGCACGGCAGCTTGTCGATCGGTTTTATCGGCATAGCGGAATGCATGAAGGCTATGTACGGCAAGCATCATGCCGAAGATGCCGAGGTGCATGAGCGCGCGCTGGCCATGGTTCGTTTTATGAGAAGCTACTGCGATGCCAAGGCAGAGGAGCATAACTTAAACATTACGTTGTTCGCCACCCCGGCCGAAGGACTGAGCGGCAAGTTCACCAAGATCGACCGTCAGACTTACGGTGTTATTAAAGGCGTAACCGACCGCGACTATTACACAAACTCTTATCACGTGCCGGTTTATCATCATGTGAAGGCTGCCAAAAAAATACAGCTGGAAGCGCCATTCCACGAGCCTTGCAACGCAGGCGCGATTTCCTATATCGAGCTGGACGGCAACGCCCGCAACAATCAGCTGGCTTTCCTGAGAATCGTCCAATATGCGCTGGCGAACGATGTAAGCTATTTCAGCGTCAACCATCCGATCGACCGCTGCCCGGTATGCGGCTACGAGGGCATCATCGGCTCCGTCTGCCCCAACTGCAACGCCAGCGAGGAACGTCACGCTTTCCGCCGTTTGCGCCGCGTTACCGGTTATTTGACCGGCGATTACCAAACTCGCTTTAACTTGGCCAAAGTGGCCGAGGTCAAGGATCGCGTCAAACATCTATGAACCTTGTTGGCTATTATCCTGAAAGCATTAATGAAGGCCCCGGCGTCCGGGCGGTGCTTTTTATAAGCGGCTGCAGTCATGCATGCCCCGGCTGCTTTAGTCCGCATACCTGGAGCTTCAGGGCAGGCGTTCCGCTTGACTTGGACAAGCAGGCCGAGCTGCTGGAGGATATGGGAAACAATCCTCTGCTGCAAGGCGTGACGTTATGCGGCGGAGATCCCTTCTTTTCGGCGGAAGAGCTGGCACCGTTCGTAGCGGAAATCCGCAGCCGCTTTCCCCATTTCGATGTTTGGTCCTATACCGGCTTTACCTTCGAACAGCTGCAGGACAAAGATGAGATGTTAGGGCTGCTGCAATTATGCGACGTAATCATCGATGGACGATTTATGGAGGAGCAGAAGGATCTGACGCTTCTTTATCGCGGTTCCTCCAACCAGCGTATTCTTGATGTTAAAACAAGCTTATCCCAAAAGAAAGCCGTTTTAGCGGCGGAGTTTATTTCGGCTTAATCAAAAGAGCGCAACCTCTTTTCTGTCCAGGAAAAGAGGGTTGCGCTCTTTGTTTTGCGCTGCATGTCGCGCATTACGATGATGGGCAAAGAGCATCGTAAGCGGGACAAGGCAGCTTGTTCAGAAAATCGGAAAGCGGTTTGGGCATATTTTGATAGACCGTTTGCAGGGACAGATCCTTATAGATGTTGCCGATCACAACGGGATGGCAAAGCTCCGAAATAATGATATCCCCATTGCCGTGCAAATGAAGCTGGGTTTTACCCTCGATGCAATGCGTCAAATGAACATGCGGCTGCTCCTGGAAATCCAGCCGGTCCGCGAAACGGTCAATGCAGGTGAAAAACAGGCTCATACCCTCTCTGCGATGGGCGATCAGCCCGTGCACGGCCTCCTTTAGCTCATCCTCATTCAGAATGCCTTGCCAGCCGGTATGGGGCATTTTGATACTGTTCTGGATTTCATGAATCCGTGCGCCCAGCTCATAGACACGGTCATGAATGTCATTCAGGCTGTGCATCGTGCCTTTGAACAACAGCGTTTCCAGCACGGTATGAAATCCCGTTTCCGAGCAAGCGCGGATATTATCCTGAATGCGGTCATAGAAACGGAGCGGAAGCTGATAATAGGCAGCAAACGACTCTGCCGTCAAATAATTGAATGAAATATGGATCGCGTTTAAGCCCGCTTTCTCCAGTTCGCCAATTCGTTTCGTATTAAGCAAACTCCCGTTTGTATTCAGCTGAGTTTGTATGCCCCTGGAACCACAATATTCCACAACGGCCAAGGTATCTTCATATTGCATCGTCACCTCTCCGCCCGACAAGCGAACCCGCTTCAGTCCCGGCAGCTCCTCCAAAATTCTGATGATTTCCGCCGCCTCCAGTTTTTGCCCGTCATTGCGCTGATAGGCGCAGCAATAATTGCAGCGGAAATTGCAGCTCGATGTAACGCCAATCTCCAATCCTTCCAGCCGATATAAATCCGGCCTTTCCAACTCTAACGATTTGTACTGACTCAATGCTATTCCTCCTGCCGGCATTCATTCATTCCATGCCATTCTTTCCTTGCCCTAGGGCAACAATTGCCGTTGCTGATTATAGCCCAGCGGCTTGTTATTTGCAGTGAGCCATATCTCTTTGAACAAAAAAACGCCTGTTCACGGCAGCCCTCTAGAAGGGACCCGGAACAAACGCTTAAACAAAACTGTGACTTTGTTCATTTGAGGCAAGCAAACTTTATGGTAAGATGCCCATAAAATGGGCGGCAGACGCCCTCCCCTTGCAGGAGGAATGTTGTATGGCAAAGAGTCAAAAAGCAACCGTTCCACAAAAGAAACGGCATTTATCCCCGGCGCAATCGCCAAGAACAGCAGCCAATCTGCCAAAATCCTGGCCGCTCATTGCCTTGCAATTATTTCTCGGCACAGGTGCTATTGTAGGCGGAGTTGCGCTGATACTCGACCCGGATGGCGGCTTGTTAAGCATGCCCTTGTCGCTGATTCAGCATTCTCCCTTCAGCAGTTATCTGATTCCGGGAATCATCCTGTTGCTGGCACTGGGCGTCGGACCCCTTCTGATCGCGAGCTCCCTTATTACCCGCTGGAGCTGGCGGCTCGGGGAACACCTCAATCTATTCAAGGACCGCCACTGGTCCTGGACGTTTTCGTTATATACCGGGTTTGCGCTGATTATCTGGATTTCGACGCAAGTCTACTTTATGCAAGACGTTTACGCCATTCATGCCATCTATATGCTGCTGGGCCTTCTGATCCAGATGGTTACGCTATTGCCTGGCGTTCAGCGCGTCTACGCCCTCCAGCAGTTCAAAACGGTTTCGATTAAAGCGGATTAACCCTTCATCCGCCATCCGGCATAGCTCCCGCGACAACGCGCTGCGATCCGCCATCAAATAATCCGCAAAGTCGGCCCGGCTGAACGGAATGGCAAACGACCTTGACGCATTGCGTTTTGCCTCCAGCTCCAAATAATGAAGAATGCGCTGGCGAAGCGATTTTTGCGCGACCAGGTCAAGCTTGCGGTACAACACGCGGTTATTGGAAACGATCAGCGTCAACAGGTTTTCAATAACCTTCGAGCGCAGCGCGCAAATTTCGCCCATCGGCCGGACTATTTTGTCCATTTGAATAAACAGGATTTCGCTATCTTCGGCAGCATGCGCGCTATACGACACGCCGTCGCCCCCTTGATCCCGTTCGCTTTGAAGCGCGGTTTCCCCCACGATATCTCCAGCCGACATTTCCGAAAAAATAGCCTGCCCGCCATCCTCATCGCTTTTGCACAAATAAACGGTTCCGGATAATACGATGCCAACCGACCTTAGCGGATCATCCTCGTGAAAAATAATGCCTTTTTTTCGGTAGCGCTGCACGGTTCCCTCCAGGCAAAGCAAGGCGCTCGCAATCTCATCCTCGCTAAACCCTTGAAACAGCGCGGTCTGTTGAAACAGCTCCATCCAATTTTCCATCCAAATCCCCTTCTTTCGTTGCAACGGCAACGGAATTTGCAACGGCCTTCTGATATGATTATAACAGTTGAGAATTTTTTTCAACAAGGAGGAACCCGTAATGAATTTTAACGAGCTAATTAAACATCAGCCCGGTCAGATCAGCAGCAGGCTGCTTTGGGAAGGCGGCTTGTCCGACGGTTTTATTTTTGCAATGGATAAAGATGAAACCATCAGCCCGGAACGCGCCGAAGCGACGAGATGGTTCTATGTGCTGGAAGGAACGCTGCGTATCGTCGGAGCAAAGTCCGCGGTCACTCTCGGCAAAGGCGAGGCCTGGATTATACCAGCCTACCATGAGCATGAGCTTCAAGGCGTCGAAAACTGCAAATACGTGCAGATCAGCGTAGTATCCGCCACTTCAATGATATCCGTCTAACGGATTTCTGTTGATGAAGTGGGTACTCGTTCATCTCTAATTTAACGGAGGGATTCATAATGGGACAAGATTTATTTATTCAAAAGCTGGTACAGTCGCAAGTCATTGAGCTGAAGGAGCAAGTTGCATACGGAGATCAGCAGGTATCCAGCATGACGCTGGTGCAGCTGCCGGAGCTCGGCATTACGCTGTTTGCTGTTGGCCAAGGCCAGCAAATCCGCAAACATACAACGCCTGGAGACGCTTTGGTACAGGTGCTGGACGGTGCGGCCACCATTACGATCGGCGAAAACCGCTACAGAGTAGCTGCAGGAGAAAGCATCGTCATGCCGGCTCATATTCCCCACGCGCTGGAAGCCGACGAAGAAGCCTTCAAAATGCTGCTGGTCGTTGTAAAAGGCAAAAAATAAGAGCAAAGGAGCTGGCGGTAATGGAGAAACGAGAGGTCGGTCATACGTTCCTTGCAAGATTGGGTAAAAAACGGCTGCGTCCCGGCGGCATTGCGGCAACAAGCTGGCTGGTCGGGCAAGCCAATCTGAATGCATCGTCAAAAGTGTTGGAAGTTGCCTGCAATCGCTGCACCACCTCTGTGGAGCTGGCTCAGAAATTCAAATGCTCCATTACCGCAGTCGACATGGATCCCAAAGTGCTTGAGAAGGCCCGAGAAAATGTACGCGCTCATGGCCTGGAGGACCGCATTACGATTATACAAGCCAACGCGCTTAAGCTTCCTTTTGAAGACGGGACATTCGATGTTGTATTTAACGAAGCCATGTTAACCATGTTAAATGCCCAAGCGAAGGACAAAGCCATTGCGGAATATTACCGTGTGCTGAAGCCGGGCGGCATTCTGCTCACTCATGACGTCATGATTGTCAAAGAGGAAAACGTTCAAGTGATTGAGCAGCTGCGCAAAACGATTCATGTACAGGTATCGCCCCTATCGCTGAATGGGTGGAAGTCGGCTTTTTCAAGTCAAGGCTTCTCCAGCGTAACCACTACTCATGGCAAAATGACTCTTATGAGCCCGCGCGGAATGATCCGCGACGAGGGACTCTGGGGAACGATCACCATTATTCGCAACGGGCTCAAAAAGGAAAACCGCGCGATGTTCAAAAAGATGTTTTCGTTTTTCAATCATCCCGACGTCAAGCTGGATTACATCGCTGTTTGCAGCAAAAAACCGTCATAACATCGCGAACTGCGCCTCCCATGTCGGACATCATACCATATGGGAGGCGCATTTTAGCCTAAGCTATTCCCGCCTCAATACCTTGGGTGCTCATGAAGTTTATGCGCATCAGGACGAACTACCCGTTAATATCATTATCTGCTTTTTCAAAGCAAAGATTGACGGTTCTTCCGTTTGACCGCGTACGGTGCATAACATTCGCCTTAACGGTGTAGACGTCGCCTGGCTTAAGTGACACGGTCCGATCCTCAAAGTCAATAAACAACTCACCTTCCAATACCATAAATAGTTCATCACAATCCTCATGCTTGTGCCAATGAAATTCTCCGTCGATTACAGCTGCACGAACAACATGATCATTGACTTCACCTATAACAAAATTGGTATATTCCTTCAGATCTTTCGTCCGCTCAAACACATTGATTTTTTCTAAGTTCATGATGACAATGGCCCCTTTTTCAAAAATTAAATTAGTTCACTTTCATTGGACTCACTCTAATTCAAAGGCTCCCCCTTTTTTCAGGTAGCCCTTCATTATGGAATTGGATACGGCCAAGGCCGCTTCCCTGTTTGTGGCAGGAGCCGAAACCATCAAACCGTCGCCCCCCGACCATTTTCCGCCGTTACCGTCTTCATTCTTTTCCATAACCGTGATCGTCATCTCGCTAAAATCTTGATTAATGAATATCGTTCCAATCATTTCAGGGAACATTTTTCCGTCTTGCCTGACATACAGCTCTTTTCCGTTTGTTTCATGAATAAGCAGATCCACTTGCCAATGATTTTGCTCAGCGGGGGTATTCTCTCCCTTCAGCTGAATATCACCCATAAATTTGACATTGCCTCCCAACCGCCGGTAGATCTTTCCGTTGACATTAACCTGAAGCGGCTCGCCAAACTCCATGTTTTCTTGGCCAAGCCTGTATTTGAAACCTTCGGTGCTCAGCGCCACAGTTCGTGGAAAAAACCAATAAATTGCGCATGCTATACCAATGATTACGACGATAAGCAAAGCGCCTAACGTCAGTTTCTTTTTCATGTGCTCACTCCATTTCTCCCGTTCTTCACTCCATTTATCCCGTTCTCAACACTTTCACGTCAAATTGAGCCTCGTTTAAACTCCCCGACCATTGGGAATCGTTTTTATGAGTGACTGTGAATTGCGTGGTGTAGGTTGCTTTTTTACGTTTGGAAATATCCAGTTGATTGGCATGAAAAGCGGGAAATCCGTCTGTCTGAATCTCTTCCGGAATGATGGGAGTTACCTCGATCTGCTCCACCTTGCCATAGTTGTAGACCGTAAACGTGCATATCAGCTTCAACAATTCGCCATCATCCGATCTAAACTGGCATTTGCCGTTTGCAATATCAACAGAGGTTGCATCCACCGCGTTTCGCTTGACCAAAAACATCACACTTGACGTTATCGTGCCAAAAATAAGCGCAAAAACAATACAGCTGATAACCAGAATACTTCCTATTTTGGGGTAACGTTCACGATAGACCGAAACAGCGCTTATAATTCCTGCCAGCAAAAGCGGTATGCCAATTATGACAGGGATATGCAGACCCGTGTTTTCGTCACCGGTCCAAGGCGATAAGCCCACAGCTCTAAACAAGCTGTCTCCGAATGATCCGTCTAAGTGGTAACTGGACAATAGAAGCATGGAGGCGATTATGACGCCGATATAGAGATATCCTTTGTACCTTTTGTTCAACTGCTTCACCGCTTGTCATCCTCTTCATTACGTTCAAGCTCCCGCTTATTCAACTGCTTCACCGCTTGTCATCCTCTTCGTTACGTTCAAGCTCCCGCTCGATTTCCGCATTGATTTTACTCATCGCAATGGGGTCTTTCTCCGCCAATATCCCTTTTTTCAGGTCCAATTCCATCAGTTCATCTTCCGTCAGCAGACCAAGTTTTTCTTTAATGTGCTTTAAATCCGCGGCAATCGCTGCATTATTTTTATACGTCCTGTAACTCATGCCAAACATCACAATAACTACTACAACAATGCCATAGGGGCCCATGAACGAAAACGAAATCAGGACAAGGAGAATCGCAAAAAATATCCCCTCAAACATTCAATCACCGAACCTCTCGCGAATTATTGTTCAGTCCAGGTGCTTCTGACATAACCTATTTTCATACCGGCCCGCTCCATGTTCCGGTGGCTCTGGGACAAAAAAGCGCATTGCCCGACAGCCAGCTTGCAGCCTTGTTCTTGGGCAGCCCGTAGCCGTTGCTCCAGCAAAAGCCCATGTAAACCCAGCTTGCGATATTCCGGCAGCGTTGCGGCGAAGGTAAAGGAGGCGATGTCGCCATGCCGATGCATAACGCCAACAGCCGCAGGTTGACCATCAACGCTGGCCAGATAGAACGACCACCCCGGACGGTTGTACAAAACGCTATTGTTAGTAAGCACGTAAGGGATGCCGTCATCCGACAAGCCGGTCCCCCTGCAATGTATGGTCGCGTACAGTTCTAGTTGATTCTCTTCCAGCTCGGAGATGTCTACATGGAAGCCGGAATACTCCTCCGCCAGATTGGCAACTGGCTTCTCCACTCGCAGTGTGGTGTCCAGGTTCTTTTCTAACGGGTTGGTATTGGGCTTCTCGTCCACCAGTCCGCTATCCAGCTTCTCGCCAACCAGCTCAGTATCCATCTTTCCCTCTGCCAATCTGTTATCTAACTTCTCGTCTGCACGCTTGGTGTCCACCTTTTCTGCCAATCTGTTATCTAACTTCCCGTCTGCACGCTTGGTGTCCACCTTTTCTGCCAATCTGTTATCTAACTTCCCGTCTACCCGCTTTGTGTCCACCTTTTCTGCCAATCTGTTATCTAACTTCCCGTCTACCCGCTTTGTGTCCACCTTTTCTGCCAATCTGTTATCTAACTTCCCGTCTACCCGTTTTGTGTCCACCTTTTCTGCCAATCTGCTATCCATTTTCGTCTCTACAGTCTTAGCGCAGTAACTCTTATCTTCCGGCCGCCTCGAGTCTGCGAGATCCACATACATGGATGTATGGACACCTGATGAATAGAACCCCCGTTGCGCAAGCGCTTTATGCAATGTCTGGTCAAATCCTGAAGGCACAATTTCCAGCTGGGGTTTCCGATCCCTTTCTTTATAGAACAAGAGAATATCGTCCAGATACCCGATGTCGCTCCCTTTTAACCCTTTAACGGCATTAAATTGTCCCCAAGGCATCGTCCTGCTGTACAGGCACAACGTCCCTCCAAACTCCCCGATTTCGATCCCTTCCGGATTGCCCGGACGGTCCATAATCGCCGCCATACGATCCCTCATATAGCGTATTTCCGATAATTCTATAGCATTCACCAGCTCTTCCGAGGGCAAGAGGTTAGGAATAACGATCTCCTCCTTCCAAATGATTAGGTCAAATGATTAAATCAAATGATTAAGCCAAATGATTAAGTCAAATGATTAAGTCAAATCATTGACCGAAATTATCAGCCCAATTTATCTACCCAATTTACCAACTTCCATTATAACATTTTCCCAAAATGAGGAAACCCCTATCCAGGATGTTAGAATTTGGATGACTTGCGGTAGCCTTGTAGCCTTGAGGTCTTGAGGTCTTGGGGTCTTGGGGTCTTGGGGTCTTGGGGTCTTGCGGTCTTGCGGTCTTGAGGCCTTGAGGTCTTGTGGTCTTGCGGTCTTGAGGCCTTGAGATCTTGTGGTCTTGAGGCCTTGAGGTCTTGTGGTCTTGCGGTCTTGCGGTCTTGGGGTCTTGGGGTCTTGGGGTCTTGGGGTCTTGTGGTCTTGTGGTCTTGCGGTCTTGTGGTCATCTATGACCGTTAGAGCCTCATTTGACCGAAATTCTCCTCCGTAACGGTCATGAGTGTCCATTAGCCCAAAAAAATAGGGAAAATCAGGCGAAAATAGCCTCTAACGGCCGCGAATGTCCGTTAGATATTGACTTTTCCCAAAAAAGGCATCCTAACGGTCATAAATGACCGCAAGAGAGTCAGGGCCGATTTGCCTCCCGCCTCAAAGTCGCTAATGGCCATTTTGACATTCAAGAGCGTAGTTGTGTATCGAGTTCGAGCTGTGCTTTTATAACAAAAAATGCCCCGCCAGAGCGCATCAACGCTTCGGCAAGACATTTCATTCATGTGATATGCGTCATCATACGTTAGCCCCATCAAACGATGTTCTTAGCTTTGATACGCATCTCCAGTCCATCAAAAGGTGTTCCTAGCTTTGATTTGCATCTCCAGTCCACCAAAAGGTGTTCCTAGCTTTGATTTGCATCTCCAGTCCACCAAAAGGTGTTCCTAGCTTTGATATGCATATCCAGTCCATCAAAAGGTGTTCCTAGCTTTGATTTGCGTCATCACCCCGTTGGGTGATGACCGCAGCTTCATCCATCTCATTGCCCGAGAGGAAATTCGACTGAGTTTGCTATGTCATGCAAGGCTGGACTTTCTAGAGCCTAGTGTCGCACTAGCATTGCATCGTTCTAGCATTGCATCGTTCTAGCATTGCATCGCTCTAGCCTAATATCGTTCTAGCCTTGCATCCATCTAGCTTTGCATCTTGCACCGCTCTAGCCTAATATCCCTCTAGCCTTCCACCGCTCTAGCCTCGCAGCCCTCTTGCCCATCACTCTAGCCTTGCATCGCGCTAGCCCAGCATGACGCTAACCCAGCATCGCGGCTTGGCGTTTGTATTGATCCTCCAGCACCAGGCAGGCCATGGCCTCGATAACGGGAACAATGCGAGGGCAAATGCAAGGGTCATGGCGGCCGACCGTTGAGATCATCTGCTCTTCGCCATGAATGTTGATCGTTTGCTGCGGAAGCGAGATCGAAGAGGTTGGCTTAACCGCCACCCGGAACACGATATCCTGGCCGGTGCTAATGCCTCCAACAATGCCTCCGGCATGGTTGGTGCGGAAGCCCTCTCCATCCATCGCATCATTGTGCTGGCTTCCTCGCATGGAAGCTGCCTCGAAACCCGCGCCAAATTCAATGCCTTTGACCGCGCCGATGGACAACATCGCTTTGGCCAGCTCCGCGTCCAGTTTGTCGAAAACGGGCTCGCCAAGACCGGCAGCGGCGCCGCGTATCCGGCATTCTACAATCCCGCCGCAGCTATCCCCTTGTCTGCCCAGCTCTTCCACCAGCTCGATCATTTTTGTTGCCGCTTCGGGATCGCAAGCGCGAACGGCATTGCTCTCGATAACCGATTCATCAAAAGTCTGGCAAGCGATACCTCCAATAGCCGAAGTATACGCCAGCACTTGAACGCCCCGTCGCTCCAACAGCTTTCTGGCAACAGCGCCGCCGGCTACCCTGCCCGCCGTTTCCCGGCCGGATGCACGGCCGCTGCCCCGGTAATCGCGGATTCCGTATTTTTGCGTGTAGGAATAATCCGCATGGCCCGGCCGGAACGCCTCATGAATATCCTGATAAGCCTCCGGCTTCATATCATGATTGTACAAAATAATCATCAGAGGCGTTCCCGTCGTTTTCCCTTGAAAGATGCCGGAAACAATTTTCACCTTGTCGTATTCCTTGCGCGGAGTCGTTACCGAGGATTGCCCCGGTTTTCTCCGGTCCATCTGTACTTGAATATAGGACTCATCCAGCTCCACCCCGGGAGTTGCGCCATCGACGATAACGCCAACCGCTTCTCCGTGGGATTCACCAAACGTTGAAATTCTGAATGCTTCGCCAAATGTGCTTCCTGCCATTTTTAACAGCCTCCCCATGTCTCAAAAGTAATGCCGAATCCAAGCTGCTGCAGCCGTTCGTAATAGTCCGGCAACGTTTTGGAGACGCAGCCGGGGTTGGCAATGGAAATGCCGTCGATCCTGGATGATAACAAAGATAAAGCCATCGCCATGCGATGATCATCATGCGGGTCCAGCTTAGCCGGAACGGGAGTTCCGGGGTGAATCGTCAAGCCGTCCGGCTTCTCCTCCACGGTAATGGACAACTTGCCGAGCTCCTTGCAAATGGCGGAAATCCGGTCGCATTCGTGATGCCGGATATGGGCCGCGCCTATCAATGAGACCGGAGCATCGGCGAAAACCGAAAGCACTGCAAGAGTCAAGGTTTGATCCGAGCAGCTTTTCATATTGGCTTGAAATCCCCCGCGCAGCACATCCGGTCCTTGAACCTCCACAAAATCTTCTCCAGCATTGACGATGCAGCCCATCAGCTCAAGAAATCCCAGCAGTTCAATATCCGGCTGGCGGGTTGACGCTGCATGAATGCCTTCGATTCTGACCTTGCCGCCCGTCAACGCGGCTATTGCCCAGAAGTAACAGCAAGCGGAAATATCGGGCTCCAGCACGACGGAACGTCCCTTGTATGCACCGTTGGGAATAACCAACGCTTGCCCGCCGTTCGTAACCTGGGGAACAACGCCAAAAGCCGACATCATATCCAGGGTCATCTCTACATATTGCTGCTGGACTACCTCGTCTTTTATAGCAATCGTCAGTGGTTCGCGCGCATATGGAGCCGCAATGGCCAGACCGCTAATAAACTGGCTCGACGTGTCGCCCGGCAGAGTGACCGAGCCGCCTTGAAGACCATGGGCCTTCAGCACATATGGCAAGCTTCCGCCTTCCTTCAAAGCCTCTATCTCCGCGCCGAGACCTGACAACGCATCCAGCAGCGGGGAAAGAGGTCTTCGCGCCAGCGCAGCTCCCCCTGTCACTTTCCATGAACCAGCGGGTTGAACCGCAAGAGCTCCCGGCAGAAAACGGGCAACGGTGCCCGCCGCTCCCATATAAAGCTCACCCGCTACCATCGGAAAAAGGCCTCCGCCGCCCTCTACCGTAACGGTATTCCCTTCAATCTCCAGCTTGATGCCAAGCCGTGTCAGAGCATCGATGCACCAGAAGGAATCATCGCTTCGCAAAATGCCCTCGATCACGGAGGTTCCCTCCGCCAATGCCGCAATGATCAAAGCGCGGTTGGTTAAGCTTTTGCTGCCGGACAACGTTAATGCCGCCTCCCCCCTACTCCCGGGAGGCTTTAGGATTATTACGCTTTTATCCCCATGCAGCGACCACGGCGATCGGCTTTCCATATCCCTCTCAATATGATTGCTTTCCATTTGCAATCCCTCTTTCCGTTGAAACCTTTTGTTGCCTTCATTATAATAGGGGGAGTGAAATAAATTAAATCAATATATCTTCGGATATCAATAGAAACTGTCTATGCCAAAAGGAGGCGAGCACATTGGTTCATTTAGAGTGGTACCGGATTTTTCTGCATACGGCGCGGCAGGGCAATTTCACCAAAGCCGCCAAGGATATGCATCTGACGCAGCCATCGGTCAGCCACGCAATCAAACAATTGGAGGAAGAGATGGACGTCAAGCTTTTTCACCGGATGCCTAAAGGCGTGGAACTGACGGAAGAAGGAGCTGTTCTGCTGGATTATGTGGAGCAGGCCTTTTCGATTTTGGAATCGGGACAGCGCCATGTCGACGGGATGAAGAAGCTGCAGCGCGGAGAAGTGCGAATCGGAGCAAGCGACTATCTGATTAAACATCATTTGCTGCCTTATCTAAACGTCTTTCACAAGGAGTACCCCGGCATTCATATTCGCCTGTCCCACGGCAAGACGCCTGAACTGACGGAGCGCCTTCTGGACGGCGAAATTCATTGCGCCATCGTGCATTTGCCGCTTGAAGACCCCTCCCTGGAGGTCAGAATGCTGGCCGTTCAGGATTATTGCTTTGTAGCCGGAGCTGAAAAATACGCATCGCTCAAGGGAAGGCCGATCGGCAGAGAAGAACTGGCCATGCTGCCGCTGCTCTTGTTGTCGGCAGGCAGCAGCACGCGGCGTTTTGTGGAGCAGTGGTTTGCGGAGCAAGGCATTGAGGTTGAAGCGGATATCGAGCTGGGAAGCCTCGACCTGCTTGCCGAATTTGCCATGCTGGGTTACGGCATTGCTCTCATTAACCGCTCCTTCGTGGAAGCCGAAATTGAATCCGGCAAATTGCTGGAGCTGGAGCTGGCGGAGCCGCTTCCGCCGCGAAACATCGGGTTCGCCATTAGACGCGATCTGAAGCTGTCGCTGGCGGCGGAGGATTTTGTCCGATTGCTGATTGAAGGAAGCTCGAAAAACATGGTCTGATCCCGGTGAACAGGCAACTGGAACATGTCCATGGATTCCATCAATACAAGCCGGACATGAAACGCTAAGGGAACCGAGTTGCAGGGACATCAGGAGTCATAGGTTATAGAAGGATATGAATAAGGGGCCTTCTGGAGTCCTTTTCGATCATATTCAAACAAAAAGCAAACACCTGGAATGCTGTATTATAAGCGTTCTTGGCGTTTGCTTTTTTAAGTAGATGTGGTGAAAGACTACTTTTCGGATAGCCGTCTATATATCTGCATCAGTTCAGCTTGCGCTTATTCATTAATACTGTGAACAACAGCGCCGAAACCAATCCGTACAGCAAACAGCCGATCATTGCCCAAAGCTTCACCGCCCAGGACACGCTGTCGTAGTTTATCATGGCGTAGATGGAATGCCGTATCGGAGGAAGTACATGCAGCACGGCGCTCCAGCCTTGCGGCAGCACATTTTCAAGTCCCTTCGCCCCGAGGGAGCAGGCGATAACTGCGGCCAGCAGCATCAGGGACTGCACTCTTGAAGCGAACAGCTTCACCGTAAACCAGCAGGCAATGGATATCCCCAGCCAAGCGGCCGCGGCATGATAGCCCGTTGCCATCAGCAGCTCTTCTATTGTGGGAGCCCGGTCGAATTTGTTTAGCAAAGCGGGATAAGCTACGGCAAAGCAGCCAAGCGGCAACAAGAAGCACCAGCTATACAATACCTTTGCTACATTCAGCTTGCTTAAGCCTCCGGCATGCATGGTAGTAATAAGCTCCTGATTCGCCTTCTCCAGATCAATAACGGCTGCACCAAGCGCAATCGACACAACAAATAAGAATGAAGCCGAAAAAGCATAACTTCCCATCACTGGGTTAGGCACGACCGAATAGACAAAAATAATGCCAAGCAGATAAACAAACATAGGTGGCGCATAACGGTAAGAGGTCATAAAGCTTTTATGCAGATAGGCAAGCAGCGCCTTCATGATTCCCCATCCCCTTCAAGCCGCTGAACAAAAAGCAAAACCCCTTTGTTCTCCACCAGCTCCTTTATAAACCCCGTTAATTCATATTCCGGTATGAAACCGTAATAACCTCCGTCTCCTTCAAGCTCGAGCTTAACCGAAGGATAAGAAAGCGCAAGACGCCTCGCCTGGTGCTCATCCAGCTTGCATTTCACCTCATAGCGGATTCCTTTTTGCGTTGTTTCCTTAACCTCATCACCCTCAGTCCATTTCGAGAAGAGTTCCCCGTTCCGAACTACAATTGTCCGGTAGACGAGCGACTCCACAGGAACGCTTCCGTGCACCGCCGCCACAATTGCGGTTCCCCTCATCTGAACCGAATGCAAGGATGACAGCAGATGTTCCACAGATTCCTTGTCCAGGCCGGAGAACGGCTCGTCCAGCAGCAGCAGGTCCGGCTCCCGCAGCGATGCCTGCATCATATTTACTTTTTGCAGCATTCCTTTGGAGTAATGACGCATGTTTGTTGCGTTAGTCATATCCAGCTTGAAGCGCTCATGCAGCTCTGAAATCCGGGTTTGAAGCGCATGGCCTTCCATGCCAGCGATGCGGCCCATATGCCGCAAATATTCCGCCGAAGTCATATTAAGTCCCGGCAAACGGTCCGGTGCGTAGCCAATCACGGGCCGAGGCGGTCCGGCAACAATACGTTCACCGGAGGTTGGCGAGATCAATCCGGCGAGCAGCTTGAGCAGCGTGCTTTTTCCTTGGCCGTTGCCGCCCCTCAGCAGCAAACATTCACCCCTGCGAATCTCCAGAGTTGCCTCCGATAACACCGTAGATCCGCCATATCGCTTATGTATGTTTTTGAGGCCTACCAACAGGTCGGACATTAGTCGTGCTCCAATCTTTCTTTATAGAGTGCGAATGGTTCTGGAGAAGCGGAGCGATCGGAAGAACCTTTCACATGGCGGCTCTCTCCGCTAAATTTTTTGTTCAACTTATATAGCATCTCATATAAGCCGCTGAAAATATAGGCGAATCAATGAATGTTTATCGCATGTTAATATTCAGGAGGTTTTGCCTCCTTTATAACTTCTTGAAAATTGTGCGCTACATTGGATGACATACAAAAGAGATACGCCAAAACGGGAAAGGATGTTTGACTAAGGCGTGTCTGAAAACTCCGCAGGGAGCAGACATTGCCGAATTTTTGTTCCCTGCAAGGCGCTTTTTCGAAGGCTTACCGGGGGTAAGTCAAGGAAAAGTAACGCAGCAGGGGGCGAAAAGGCGGTGATAGATGCCCTTGAGCGAGTTTCCAGATACACCCCTAACCATGACACAGAAATTTATTTTGCATACGGAGGGCTTGAGCAAAACCTACGGCAAGCAGCGGGTGGTGGATAACGTTTCGCTGCAGATCAAAGCAGGCACGATTTATGGCTAGCCGAGGGACAGCATCAACACGACCTTGAGGGGAGATGGAGAACTCCTTGCTATCGCAATGGAGAATGGAGCAGGAGCGGCTGGATATGATGGAAAATCTCGCCCACGATATCAAAACGCCTTTGGCCATCGCGGAAAGGGATCAATCTTCTATTGAACATCAAAACCGACGAGACTGACCGTCCACATTTTTCAAAAGGATGGGTCGATATCGGCAAGCTGGAACGGATTCTGGACAATATCGTCCTGAACGCCATTCGCCATACTCCTTCGGGCGGAACCATTACGCTAGAGGCCCGCTTGCGCAAGGATGGCTGTACCATCGCGGTTACCGATTCCGGGGAAGGCTTTGCCGACGAGGATCTCCCCCATCTGTTCGACAAGCTCTACAGAGGCGCCGGCTCCGCCCAGGAAGACGGTCATGCCCATTCCGGTCGCGGTCTCTATATTGCCAAACAGCTGGCGGAGATGCATGGCGGGACAATCCGCGCGTGCAATAATGAAGAGGGCGGTGCTTGCGTCGAATTCAACCTGACATTTGGCAGTCCCAATCAAGGCGTGTCTGTAACAAACGAGGTTGTCCAATAAGTCCCCCAAAATAAAAAGTTGGACAAGAAAACGTGTCCGACTTTTTTTGCACACCTGCATCTGTTGGAATCCCGCGTATACATTGCTATTTGGACTTTGCCTAGGGGGTTATTTTAGTTCATTTCTATCTCTGCTTCCACAATCCAAGGCTCTAACGCTTCAGTCTTCGGATAATAGAACACCATTCGGCCGTTGTCCAAATACTGTACAAGCGTTCGCTTGGTCCACCACTGATGAACATGATTGCTCTCATCATATACAACATTTAAATAGTTCTGCTTGTTATCGTATTTCTGTTTTAAACCATCCCGAATGGAATCCGTTTGCTCATCCGCGGCACTCTCAAAGTGAAAATAGCCCTGTGTAAGAACATAGTCATTAAAATGAATCTGCTCCGAAACAGCATATTTTTCCTTTCTCGCCTCTTTGATTTCATTGTATTTTTCTTTATAGGTTTCCAGCGTAATGCTTTCTCCTGCCTTGGCTCCGTCTTTCTTCAAGGCTTCCCATATCTCTTCATAGTAATCTGCACCGTTATTAATTAAATGATAATCGTCGCTTTTGGTAAATGTATAATTAACCTCGCACATAAGATCATCAATTCTAACATTATGGAAGGTGATTGTTTTTTTACCATCGCGTTCCATTAATGAATAATCGTTGTTTCCGCTTTGACCTTCAACCTCAATGACTTCTTTCATTGTCATTCCCCAGGTTTTCTGATTGAAGTCTCCACCTTCGGACACTTTATTCACCGTACTACATGCTGTTAATAAGCCTATGACTGTTACCAGTAATACTAGGGCAATTTTTTTAATTCCCATAACTGCTTTTTCTCCCATTCTATTCCGATTTGTACATCCCTCTCATTCGCTTATCGGTATATTAATCATCTAAATTAAGATTTGATGGATAATAACTGAATATTTGTTATGAAATAACTTGCATCATAAAAAAGAACTGTCGACCCAAAGCACAGACTTTGGGCCAACAGTTCTTTGCATGAACCAATCCCTCTGCTCCGCTATTGCAGAAGAGCAAGCGGGCAAGCTTCCTTACTTAGCTACAATATAACCTTCCGCCTTCAGCAGTTCGGCGATCAGCACCGCGCCGCCAGCAGCGCCGCGAAGCGTGTTGTGCGACAGACCAACGAATTTGTAGTCGTAGACGGAATCCTCGCGCAATCGGCCTGCGGAAACGCCCATGCCGTGCTCAATGTCGCGGTCCAGCTTGGTTTGCGGACGATTTTCTTCCTCAAAATACGTAATGAACTGCTTCGGCGCGCTTGGCAGCTCCAGCTCCTGAGGACGTCCCTTGTATTCTTGCCAACGCTTCAGAATTTCTTCCTTGCTTGGTTTGTTTTCAAAGGAAACAAATACCGTTGCCAGGTGACCGTCCGTTACCGGAACGCGGATGCATTGGGTTGTAATAAGCGGGCCTTCCGCTTTTACGATTTCGCCGTTTTCGACGCTGCCCCAAATGCGCAGAGGCTCCTGCTCGCTTTTTTCTTCCTCGCCGCCAATGTATGGAATAACGTTGTCCAGCATATCCGGCCAGTCAGTAAAGTTTTTGCCTGCGCCAGAAATTGCTTGGTAGGTGGAGGCCACAACAACCTTCGGATTAAAATCACGCAGGGCGTTCAGCGCCGGAACATAACTTTGGATGGAGCAGTTAGGCTTAACCGCGATAAACCCTGTTGATGTGCCCAAACGTTTGCGCTGCGCTTCGATGACATCGATATGTTCAGGATTAATTTCCGGAACAACCATCGGCACGTCCGGCGTCCAGCGATGGGCCGAATTATTGGAAATAACAGGCGTGCCCGTTTTGGCGTAAGCTTCCTCCAAGGCTTTAATTTCATCTTTTTTCATATCTACCGCACAAAAGACGAAGTCGACGCCACTTGCCACTTCCTCTACTTTGGAAGCATCCTGCACCATAATGCCTTTTACAGCTTCAGGTATCGGAGTGGACAGCTTCCATCTGCCTTTAACCGATTCCTCGTACGTTTTGCCTGCAGAGCTTGCGCTTGCCGCTATAGCCGTTACTTCAAACCAGGGATGACCGTTCAGCAGCTCCACGAAGCGCTGTCCGACCATGCCTGTTCCTCCAACAATACCCGCTTTCAATTTTCCAGTCATGAATGCTCTCTCCCTTTCCGTAATCTGGTTATCCTATTGTTATCGTTGCTTAATTAAATGCGGCTTATGCTTTAATGGTTCCCTGCGAGGGCACCGTCAAAATGTCGCAATCAGTCAAAGGTGTGCTTTTGGAGCATGCTTCAAAGGAAACCGCACAATTCCAACAGCCTTCAAAGGGAAGCTTGGCTCGCCACTGCTGTACTTGCGTAATAAAAAAAATCCCACCCCCAAGACAATAGTCTCAGGGACGAGATTGATATGCTCGTGGTACCACCCGGATTCGCAGATATGTCGCCATATCCGCCTCTTCAAGTACGGCTGCAAAATAAACAGCTTATACTCTAGCTCTGTAACGGGAGCTCCCGTCGCACTATCCTTTCTGGCTGGGATCGACCCAATCCGAAATTCCAATGCGCGGCTCATAGTCTTTCTTCAGCGGGTCATTCTCTGCTCCTTCGCAGCTACCGGAGCTCTCTGCAATGTAATTGATCCGCCTACTCGTCTCGTCGTTGCCTTTTCATATTGCTTTTATAATAGCAAGCCATAGGGGAAAATTCAATCGTCTTTCAGCAATTTTTCGAAAATTCGGCCGAGCATATATTGCCAGCACTTTTTTTGGAGAGGGTGCTTGCTGCTCGGCCTGTCCTTACCATTTTGCTTAAGTTTTTATGCCGCCGCATTGTTATGGCTATTGTGTGGCTATGACCTCGGTGTCGCCGTTCAAATAAGCCTCTTCACGGAACGACTGTGTCGCGGAACGTATGGCGTCAGCGGCCCAATGCGAGGCCGGAACATCCTGCCAGCCACGGCCGCCCTCCGTCAGCTTCGGACGGTCCAGTACCCGGTTCAATACGACAACAGCCTGTGCCCGCGTCACTAGACGATCCGGGCGGAAGCTGCCATCCTCATAGCCCGTCAGCCAGCCTTTTTCCGATACTATGGAAATCGCCGAGGCAGCCCAGTGCTCCGCCGCATCCGGGAATCGGCTGGACTGCTCCATACCTTGTACAGCGCGCCAGCGGACCAAGACTACCGCTAGCTCGGCGCGAGTCAAAGAAGATTCCGGTCGGAACGAACCATCAGGTCCGCCGTTCATCCAGGAGGATGCTGCCGCATTGGCAATTGCCTCAGCTGCCCAATGCTCCTGCGGCACATCGCCAAAGGCTGAGCTTTCACCGTTTGCCGCCCCTGCCTGGCCGGCCGGCGACAGCTTCGCCAATAATGCAGCAAGCTCGGCGCGAGTGACCTCCCGATCTGGCGCAAAACGGCCATCGCCGTAACCATTCATATAGTTGCCGTGGGAAGTGATAATAGGTTCAGCTGTCAGCACGATGGCTTGGCCGGAGCCTTCCGTCTCAATCGCAATGCCGATTACTTTGCCCTGATCATCGAAGCGAACCTTTCCGGCCACCAGGCGCTTCTCTCCATTTTCAACTTCCATGTAAACCGCCAGCTTGCGTGCTCCGGCCGCATCAAGGGCCTCCGGCAAAGGAAGCAGCAGGCTGCCTTTGCCCTCTATGCCGTCACTTGCAAAGGATACCGCAGCGCTTGCCCGCTCCACATGCCAGTTACGGGTCAGCCCGGTGCTTGCCCGGTCCAACAGCCGATCTGCCACCTCTGTCTCTCCGGGCACCGCTAACTGAACGGACAACCCGGTTGAGACGCTTTGAGAAAAATCAAGCGGCATTTCGTATACCGTATCCCCTATGCTTAAAACCAACTTAATTTTCAAATCTTTGAGTTGCTGGAGCACTTCAGCCGGAAACGTAAAGAGCACCTGCTCCGCTTTGTGAGCCACACCTGAGGGCGACTCAACGCGCAGCACATTATCGCCACTGGCAGAGGCAGCAGAAACAATAGCTCCGGCCGACTCCAGCTTCAACTCATAATGCAACGCTCCGCTTGCATCAACAATGCTTGATTCCGCAAGCCCCGTTACCTCTTGCCCGTTTAACTTTAATCCGAATATTGGGCTGCGCGTAGTTGGTACTGATACCGCTGGTCTTGCGCGCGTAATGACTATTTCATAAATCTGTTTCACCGAAGCCAGCTCCGCCGTTGCTTCAATGTTAACGGTATTGGCGCCGTAACTCAGCGAAACGAGTGCTTCCTCCCCTGCATGCAGCGCCTTGCCGTCAACCGTCACCGATGCCGCCGCATCATCCGTCGTGGCCATCAGCAGAACAGAAGCAACCTCGCTTGTCACCTCTGCCGTATAATGCGTCTGCTGTGGATCGAATACCGGAGAAAGGGTCACCGGCTGACCGTCGGCGCTCAGCGTCAATACCGCAAGCTCAGCGTTGACGCGACGAATGTTGTCCACTTCAATGGTAGCGACCGCTTCATTGCCAGCTGCATCTTTTGCGAAGACGGTGTATACGCCATTCGTTTGTGCATCAAATTGGCGGGCTTCCGTTATATCGGTACCAGCTCCGCCGCTGAAGAATGCAATAGATTGCTCGCCCTCTGCCCATTCCACAGTCGCGATAGAATTGCCATCACCGATAGAAGAGACCTGCGCAAGAACAGCAACCCGCTCGCCTGTTGGTTCTTCCGTCTCAAGGCTCAGTTGCAGTCCTGGTTCATCCCGGTAAATATTCATCACATTAATTTGCTGAACGGTGCTGTTGCCCGCGTAATCATGAGCAATAACTGTATAAAGGCCATTGGCTGTAGCAATAAAAACTCCGTCCTCCACTTCTTCGGATGGCCAAGAGTTCTCCGTTTCTGGAGAAGCGGCGGACCAACGTACAGTGCTAAGTCCACTCTCGGAATCCGATGCGTTTACGGAAATCGTCACGTTGCCGTTGGTCGGAGCCGTGTAGTCCGATGTTAGCGTCAGGGTTGGTTTCATTCGATCCACGTTTGAAATCGTGATCCTCTCAACCGTTTCGTTGCCAGCCGCATCGCGCGCATAAACAGTGTACGTGCCGTTTTCATCAGCTATGAACTCTGCTGTATTCAAAACATCCTCGCCGCCACCGCCGATGAAATAGGCGGCAGCTTGATCGCCCTTCGCTGCACGAAGCTCGGCAAGGCTATTGCCTGCTGCCTCGCCAGCAACAGAAGCCTCAATGCCTACCACAACGTTACCGTTGGTCGGGGCACTCGGCGAAGGTGTTAATGTCAAC
>NZ_JBTOLL010000006.1:105357-260001 GCF_054551715.1 Paenibacillus sp. CAU 1782
GGCAAGGCTATTGCCTGCTGCCTCGCCAGCAACAGAAGCCTCAATGCCTACCACAACGTTACCGTTGGTCGGGGCACTCGGCGAAGGTGTTAATGTCAACTCAGGTGCCTGCCTGAATATATTGGAGACTTCAATCGTCTCCACTTTGTCATTGCCAGCAGCATCACGCGCATAAACAGAGTATGTGCCGTTTTCATCAGCTATGAACTCTGCTGCGCTCAAAACATCCTCGCCGCCACCGCCGATGAAATAGGCGGCAGCTTGATCACCCTTCGCTGCACGAAGCTCGGCAAGGCTATTGCCCGCTGCCTCGCCAGCAACTGAAGCCTCAATGCCTACCACAACGTTACCGTTGGTCGGGGCACTCGGCGAAGGTGTTAATGTCAGTTCAGGTGCCTGCCTGAATATATTGGAGACTTCAATCGTCTCCAGAGCGCCATTGCCCGCCGTATCCTCCACGTATACGGAATAAACGCCATTTTGTGTTGCATAGAATCGATCACTCAACGAAGTCCCGTTTCCGCTCTGAAAATAAGCCGCGTTTTGCAGCCCTGTCGCCCATAGCCGCTTGGCAATGCCTACATTATCCGATGCGTCGAGCCTGATTTCAACATCCGTATTGGTTGGAGCTCCCGTCCCCGAAGCCGCCAACGTGATGACCGGCGCGACCCTATCAATGGAGGAGATCGTAATCGGAAGCACCGCTTCATTGCCTAAAATATCGCGGGCGTATAGAGTAAAAGCCCCGTTCTCTGTCGCCATGAAGCTGCCTGTCGCTACCGCCTCCCCGGCATTTCCTCCCAAAAGGTCATGACCCTGCGACGCAAAATAATTGACATTCCGATTCCCGGACGCCCACTTGAAACTGGCGATTAAACTTCTTGCTTCCGTCGCCGAAGCTTGAACCGCAACATCTCCATTACTTGGACCGCTTGGCGAAAGCGAGGAAGCAAGCAGAGGAGCCGTTTTGTCGAAAATTATCGTAGACTGATCCGTCGTCGCGGTAAGAATGGCGCCTGGCGCTCCTCTCTCTGAAAACATAGCCGCCGACAGAGACACAGCCCCTTCCGGAATCGCATCCGTCAGCGTCAAACTGGCGCTCCAGCTTGTCCCGCTTCCAGTTGCCGCCACCGTCGTTCCGGCAATTTTGATAACAGGGCTTTGAATGGCAATATCCGTTTCAAGCTGGACGGTCACTCTATCTCCGGCTCTTGCATAACCGGGATAACCATTGTCCGAAGAAACGGTCAATGAAGCCGCATTTGGAACAGGGCGACTCAGCTCATATGTCCAATAGGTGTGATTGAAGGTACTGCTCCAGCCATCCGTAAAGGAGTGAAGTGTCGCCCACAACGCATTTGGAGGAATATTCAGCGCATTATTGGTCGTAAGTACGGTTGTTCCATCAAGTGAATAGCGGAAAACGGTGTCACTGATTGATTTATTCATGCCTGTTGCTTCGATCTGGAAGGAGGTAATCGTAGCCCAGGTCGCTGTTGCAGGAATGGCTGACGGATCGCTTGTTTGCCCGATGGTATCATAGTTGCTATAGGTAAACACCGGATTCCAGCTAGACCTCGCCCAACCATTATCGTAAAAAACCGACGGCGTAACCCAATCCACATCCGCCGGGGGAGTCGTGCTGTTTTGGATAGAACCATTTATGCTGTAGGTATAATGTGTTGCCCATCCGTCATACGTATTGTTGGTATAGGTTGTATAGCCGGTTAATATTTGACCGCCAATGCTTGCCGCTCTGATCGGCGCAGTCAATACGGGAGTCAACAAGGCACCTACTAATGGAAGCAGCACAACAAACGCAGATAGCCAAAACAACATCCTTTTTTTGTTCATCAGAACCTTTCCCTCTCTTCCTATCATATGAAATTGCGCTTATACTCTTAATCCGACAGCCATGTCATATGGAATAGCTCGTAGCAGCCCCCAACAATGACGGCAAGAGCCAGCACAATGCCAAAGTACCATCTGGCAAACTTCCAGCCCGTATAAATGGCATGATACCAAAGGCTGATATAAAGTCCCACTCCCGCAATAAGCACAATAATAGAAGCAATTATGGAATCGCTCATGCTTTCTCCCCATCCTTCTCCAATGGATTTCACGCGACTTATCGGCTTCCTAAAAATAGGTCAAACGAAGCCATTACTCCATACCTAAAAAGGAGTATCTTTCGACAATTCATATAGAGGTACAATTTCGTCCTTGCTTCCAGTACAATAAAGAAAAAACGGCTAATTTAATCTAGGGCCTGTTTGCAGACCCATGATGTTTGCAAACACGCCCTAATTTGGGGTGTTCGGGTATGACCAACCAGCTTTATGGGTCGGAAATGACATTAAGAGACTGGATGCGCCGACTTTCCTATAAGGAAGGATCGTTGCTCCGCAAACTGGCAAAAGCCGCAGCTTCATGTCTCCGCGAGCTGCACCTGAAGCAGCAGCTTCATCTGGACTTGAGGCCGGAGCAGTTCATCGTCAGCGCCGATGGAGAAGGGCTTCGCCTTGCCGGTCCCGGACGCGGGAATATAAGGAATCAGAGCGATCATAACCTTCCTCCGACTCCAGAATACGGCAGCCATCCGGACGGTTTGCCTTACTGCGCGCCGGAGAGCACGGGGAGAATGCAGCGGGGGGTCGACGAGCGGAGCGATCTATATTCGCTGGGCGCTATTCTTTACGAGCTGATTGCCGGACGGCCTCCTTTTTCCGCCTCTTCTCCCCTGGAATGGGTCTACATGCATCTGGCCCAAACCCCGCCGCCGCTGTCGGCGCCGGGAGCGCCATTGGCGGAGAAACAGTTTGCACGGATTATCATGAAGCTACTGTCAAAAAATCCGGATCAACGTTATCAAACAGCGGACCAGCTCATTTATGATTTGGACCATTCCGACACAAACGGCAATGCCATTATGGAGGCGCAAAGCTTTTATGGACGGGAATACGAAATAAACGTGCTGACACAGGCGTTCTATTCCGCCTGCTTTGGTTCCACCGAGATGGTGTACGTGTCCGGCGATGCAGGCATTGGCAAAACAAGCTTGATTCAGGCAGCGTTCCGGGAATTGCGGCAATCGCACCGCTTTTATTATATCGCCGGCAAGTTCCAGCAGCTGGCCACCGGCGTGCCTTATCAGCCCGTCATCGGGGCGTTCCGCGGCCTTGTCCGCCATATGCTGGGCGAAGGCAATCCACAAAAGGAGCAATTGAAAAACCGGCTTCTCCTTGCGCTTGGCGCCAACGCCGCCATTATGACTGCCATTATTCCGGAACTGGAACTGCTGACGGGCATTTGCCCCTCCCCCGAGGAGCTGCCCGCCAACGAGTCGCAAAAACGGTTCATTTATACGTTTCGGCGATTTGCCCAAGCACTGGCATCCAGAGACTGTCCCATTGTGCTGTTTATCGACGATTTGCAGTGGGCCGACGCCTCCTCGCTTCAATTGGTGCATGCCTTGCTGTGTGATCCGGAATGCCAGTATTTATTATTTGTTTGCGCTTATCGGCCCTTTGAGCTAAACGAGGAAACCTTGCCCGGCTACGAGGAGAACGGAATCATTTCCAATCAGGCTGCCGTTCGCCATCTAAACCTTGCCCCGCTTGATAGAGAGCATATACGTCGAATGATGTCGGAAACGCTGGATATCCATGCGGATTTTGCATATCCCTTGACGGAAATGCTGTATCGCGAGTCGGGCGGGAATCCCTTTCACTTCCGGCAAATTTTGCTCCGGTTGCGCGACGATCACATTATTCGCTACGATGAGGGAAAGCGCTCTTGGGAGTGGGATATCGGGCAAATGATGACCCTTTCTCCCCATTACGCCGTGCAAACATTGATTCGCCATCGCTTGGAAAAGCTTTCGGACAATGGGCGCAGACTGCTGCAAATGGCGTCATGTATAGGAAGCGAATTTGACCCTGCCGTCATCGCCGAGGCATCTGGCGAGACGCCTTCCATAAATGAATGGGCCGAGATGGAAACGGAAGGACTGCTCAAGGCTTCCCGGCCGGATCGATACTTTTTTGTTCATGACAGCATACAGAAGCTGATCTACAGCGAGCTGGACAAGGAGATCAAGCAGGCATTTCATCAAGCCATTGGAGAAATATTGCTCACGCGGCATGGCGATAGCGGGGATATTCCGTTTGATGCCATCAACCACCTGAATCAAGGCTCGGACACCATTCATGATTCAGCCGCTTCTGCAAAGCTTGCCCGCCGCAATCTGGATGCCGGGATCGGTGCAAAAGCATCGTCGGCGTACGATATGGCCTTGTCCTATTTTGACAAAGGCGTAGAGCTGCTCCAGCCTTATCCGGCGGAACGGGACACGGAGCTGGGATTCGAGCTGCGGCTTCAACGTGCCGAATGTCTCTATTTGTGCGGCAGCCACGGCGAATCGGAGAGAGAAATACAGCTGCTTCTGCAGCGCGCAGCCCACAAGGCGGAACGAGCTCGTGTGCAGATGCTCCGTATTATGCAATTGATCAATCAAGGGAGATATGCGGAGGGGACCGAGCTTGGCCTGACCTGCCTGCGCGAGCATGGCATAGATATCTCGCCGCAGCTGGAGCAAAACCAGCTAAAGGCGGAGGCAGTCCGCATTGAACAGGTCCTGACAGAGCGGCTGGAACAGCTTGCAGATCTTCCCAACATGTCCGACCCGGAACAAATGTTGACCATGAATTTGATCTTTGCCATTACGCCCTCCACCTTTTTTACAAACAAAAATGTATATGCCCAGTTGATGTGCAAAGCGCTGGAGCTTTCGCTGCAATATGGCAATACGCCAGTATCGGCGGCGGTATATGCCGCCGCAGGCATGCTGCTTGGCATGGATCTGGGCAATTACAGGCTTGGCCAAGCCGTCGGCAAAGTGGGCGTGGAGTTATCTGTCCGTTATAATCTGGCATCCGTCAAAAGCAAAACCTATACCATCTATGGCGGCGTGCTTAACCAGTTTGCGGGAGACGCCCGCGAGTCCGAGGCCTATCTGGCTCAGGCATTGTCCAGCGGCATGGAATCCGGCGACTATATTTTCGCCAGTTATGCGGTGGGGGCGCATGTGAATAGCATCTATGCCAGAGTGCCCCTCAGCCGGCTGAACCGGACGATCAGTGATTATATGGCCGTCCTGGAGACAACCCGGGATGATTTTGTGCTGCAAAATCTTTACCTGTACCGGCAGCTCGCGCTTGCTCTGCAAGGAGCCACTTCTTCGCCACAAAGCTTCACTAGCGGGGAATTCGACGAGGATGAATTTTTGTCCCGGATTTCAGACGGCGAAACGGCCACAACAACGATGTTTCAATACTGCGCTTACAAAACGCAGCTCTGTTTCCTGCTGGGGTATTATCGGGAGGCGGCGGAGTGGGCCCGCCAAGGCAGAAATCATGAGGCTTACGCCACTCATCTGCCGCATCTGGCGGAAGGGCTGTTCTACGAACTGCTTGCACGGCTTGCGCTCAAGCCTGGAAATGCTTCATTGGAATGGGACGAGCCGGACGGACACAACGCGGGAAGTATTGCGGGCGGCCTTGAGCGATACCGGCATTGGGCGTCCATTGCGCCCGCGAGATATTTGTCGAGAGCCATTGTGTTGGAAGCCGAATGCGCCAGAGCCTCCCAAAAGCCGGAGCAAGCGGAAGCCTTGTATGACCAGGCCATTCGCGAGGCGCGGGAGAGTGAGGATATTGCCGCAGGCAGCATCGCGGCGGAGCTGGCGGCTCGCCATTTCCGGGAAAAGGGCAAGCGCAACAGCGCTTCCTACTATCTGGAGCTGGCGCTTCAAGGCTACAGCCGGTGGGAGCTTGCCGTCAAGGTAACGCAGCTGAAGGCGCTGGAGACGCTTTGGGCCCGGCAAGACGAGCCGAATCCCGCGACGTCTGCCGAGCATCAAGCTTCAGGCGTTGCGCGGGGCCCGTCTTCCGCCGCAGAGGCTCCGCTTATGGGCGATGCTCCCTATGGCCATCAGCTTGATCTGGACGCGATCCTGAAAACCGCCGAAATGATCGGCGGCAGGGACGATACGCCTACGGCCTTGCGAAATATTCTTTCCACCATTGTTACTTATGCCGGGGCCACAACGGGAGCCCTGCTGACAGGCAACGGCGAGACGCTTTACGCGCAGTCCTTTTATTGTTTGGATTTCCCCGAGTCCTTCACTCCGGCGGAAATGAACGACACCCTCCCCTTGCCGGAAGGCGTAATCCGTTATACGCTGCTGACGCAAGAGGAGATTCGCTATTCACCCGATGGAGAAAGCTGGCTGGACCATAATCCCTATATTGCCGAGCACAAGCCCCAGTCGGTGTTATGCTTGCCCGTTACTGTACACGGCACAATGCAAGGCGCTCTTTATTTGGAAAACCGGCATGCTACTGGCGTCTTTTCCTCCCGGCACCAGCCGGTTCTGCTCGCCATGGCCGCTCACGCTTTGTTCCTGTGCGCCCTGCAAAATACCGACGACAAACCCGGGACTCTCCAAAACGCCTCTGAAAAACCGGCGTCGCAGCAAACCGAAGCGTTGGAGGAACCTCTCACAGAGCGCGAGCTTGAAGTGTTGGCCCTGCTCGCCGCCGGACTGTCCAATAAGGAAATTGCGGAACATCTCGTCATTGCAACCGGCACCGTCAAGGTCCATATCAAAAATCTGTTTGCCAAGCTCAAAGTAAACCGGCGCACAAAAGCGATCGCTCAAGCTAAGGAATTGAAGCTTCTGAACTAGCGCTTCTGCACCTGAACCAACAAATTCTCTCAAATGCCCGCTCCCTCCACAGGCCCAAGGTGACAACATTGTCACCTTGGGCCTTTTAAATTGTAAGGCAAATCGAAGGCACTTCGAAGCCGCCCTTTCTATAATTGGGGATATAAAGGTTAAGGAGTGAATGACATGCCTATTTTGAAGGCAACGGGAATCCAAAAGGTTTACGGCAATAAATATAATCGTCAGGACGTCTTGAAGGGAATCGACCTCAGCATCCATGAAGGCGAATTCGTCAGCATTATGGGGGCATCGGGTTCCGGCAAAACAACACTGCTGAACGTGCTGTCCTCCATCGACAAGGTTAGCTCCGGCAGCGTTGTCATTGCGGGACAGGATATTACCGGGATGAGCGAAAAAGGGATCGCGGAATTCCGCAAACGGAACTTGGGCTTTATTTTTCAAGAATACCATCTGCTGGATACGCTGACGGTCAAGGAAAACATTATGCTTCCGCTCACCGTTACCAAACTGCCGCGCAAGGAAGCCGAGCAGCGTTTTCGGATGATCGCTTCGGAGCTGGGCATTTTTGAGCTGAAGAACAAATATCCAAGGGAGATATCCGGCGGACAAAAGCAGCGCGTTGCATCGGCGAGAGCTTTTATCCATCGCCCAAGCCTTCTGTTTGCGGACGAGCCGACGGGCGCCCTGGATTCCAAATCCGCGTATTATTTGCTGAACAAGCTCAGCCAGCTCAATCAATCCATGGGCAGCACCATCGCCATGGTAACGCATGACGTCGAAGCCGCCAGCTATAGCGGACGGGTTATCCTCATCAAGGATGGACTGATTTACAGCGAAGTTCATAAGGGCTCCAAAACGCGCGAGGCGTTTTACGGCGATATTCTGAGCAGCCAAGCCCTGGCGGGGGGTCGTCCGGTTGAGTATTAGAAGTATTATTTTTCATAACCTTATTGAAAATATGAAGCATTACTTTTTGTACGTCTTTGCGCTGGTGTTCAGCGCGTCCTTGTATTTTTCATTCGTGACTCTGCAATACGACCCTGCGGTGGATCGGCTCAAGGGCGGAATCAAAGGAGCGGCTGCAATTGGCGCAAGCTCCATACTTCTGGTCGCCATCGTCGGCATTTTCCTCTTATACGCCAATAATCTGTTTATCCGCCGGCGCGGCAAGGAGATCGCGCTGTTCCAGCTTGTCGGAATGACCAAAAACCGTATTTTCCGCATCCTGACGGTGGAAAACTTCCTGCTGTATTTTGTTTCTCTGCTCATTGGCGTTGGAATCGGTCTGTTTTCGTCGCGTTTGTTAATGAACATACTGCTGAACCTGACGGGGGTTCAGGCTTCTGCCTCTCTGGACTTTTCCATACAAGCGTTGATTCAGACGCTTCTTGTCTTCATGGCCATCTACGTGCTGATTATGCTGTCCAACTACCTTTTTATTAAGCAGCAAACCATCCTGGGTTTATTTGAGACGATGGCTTCGACGGAAGATAAGGGACGAAAGCTTACGTTTCTGGAGGTGTTTTCCGGAATTGCGGGCCTTGGCTTGATCATTTACGGCTATTACTCGTCGTCCCAGCTGTTCAACGTCTCCAATTTGGGATCTGTCAATGAATTGATGGTAACCATGGTGCTGATTCTGGGTTCCGTCATCGCAGGCACCTATTTGTTCTATAAAGGTTCAGTTCGCTGCATCTTTCATCTGGCCCGCAAGCGCAAAAACGGCTATTTGACCGTCAAGGAGGTGCTGTCGCTATCCTCCATCATGTTTCGAATCCAGTCCAATGCGCTGCTGCTGACAATCATCACAACGGTATCCGCGCTGGCGATTGGTCTTCTTTCCTTGAGCTACATTTCCTATTACTCGGCGGGCAAAATGGCGGAAGCGACTGTTCCGGACGACTTTGCCTTTATCTATGAAGAAGACGCCAATGCTTTCAGTGATAAGCTCGCGGCAAGTGGCATTTCCTTTGAACAAAACAGCATCGGCGTGCTTCAGATCAACGCAAGACTGCTGGGCAGCGTGGATAAATCAGGCGATGAGCCGAAAGAAACACCGCTTGGCGTCATCAGCGATTCTTCGGTTGAAGGCATGGATCTTTCCGAGCACGAAACGTTTCTTTCAGGGTACAGCGACGCTTTAAAAATCCTGTTTCCGGGATATTTTGAAGGTCGGATGGAGCTGACCGGCATAAAGGAAACGATCCCGCTGGATATCAAGGGCATTCAAAAGAAATCGTTAGTGTCCCTATACTTCTCTAACGGCAATTTTCCCGTCGCTATTGTCGACGAAGCGGTTTTCCAGCGTCTGAAAGAGGATGCAAATCCCGAGCTTCAGCTCGGCTCCTCCACCTATATCGGAATCGGTATAACGGACAAAGAGAAGATTGAGGAAGCAAATGAACTGTTTATGGCATTGGAGCTTAGCAAGAATCGTTACAATGGCTCTCAGTTGGATAGCGAAAGAACATCCTTGCAAAACTTCGGCCTTCTTCTGTTTGTTGTCGGTTTTCTGGGGCTCGCCTTCCTGATGACCTCCGGCTGTATCCTGTACTTTAAGCAAATGGAGGAAAGCCAGGGAGAGAAACCAAGCTTCACCATCCTGCGCAAGCTAGGCTTCAGCAGGGGAGATATGTTATCGGGCATTATCCTGAAGCAGTTATTCGGCTTTGGCATTCCACTGATTGTTGGGCTTGGTCATAGCTACTATGCCGTCCGTTCCGGCTGGTTTTTCTTCGGCACCGAATTGTGGACGCCCATGCTGATCGTGGTGGCTGTCTACGGGGGGCTTTACTCGATCTTCGGCGTATTGTCCGTTTTCTATGGCAAAAAAGTCATTAAAGAATCACTCTAGCCAGCAACCGCGGTATTACAATTGCCCCGGCTGGGCGAAATACGAAATAAGGATGAAATGAAACGATGGTTATCCAACCATAGGCTGAGCGGCATGAATTGGTAGAGGAAAAACCGACTAGTTCATACGTCCTATTTATTAACAATTTTTAATGTATTTGTATTGTTAATTTGTGGATGTTACCATTAATACTGAGATTCAGATTAGAAGAGAGCACAGAAGTATTCTGTTGAATTCAAAAAAATACAATAACAGGAGGTTTAAAATGGGAAAATTCATAAAAAGAACTGCTACTGTACTCTCTCTATCTCTTGCAATTGGTGTTTTTTTACCTATAGCTAATATCGCAAATACGAATGCGCATGCCAGCAGCTATATTGGGAGCGGAAATTCAAAAAACGACGAATATATCGTGCTCGGTTCCTATTATCTGTCAAAGGAACAAGTTAAATCGATGGCCAAAACAATGAGAGCCACAACCAGCGGCGGAGCAACCATCGCCGGACTTTTGATCGGCTTTTTAGGACCGGGTCCAGCAATAGCAGCTGCTGCGGCAGCTCTTTCCGCTAACGCGCAATCCAATACGGAAGTATTGTATGCGGCAGATCATAACATGAGAGTTTTGGTTACGATTAAAGATAAGAAGATGCATACTTCTTATTCCACAGTGACAACATTTAAAGCCGTCCCGTAATGCCTGTAAACCGGAAGCTTTACTATTTTTTGAGCCACTAAATTCTAAACCCTCTCTTCTACTCTGTAATCTCATTTATTAGCACCATGCTCTGAGCATTTAGCGTAACCGGAAGCATGGAACTTCTCAAAGGTCAATTTATTAAGCCCCAAAGCTGGAGAAACATTTGTGGTTCCTCCAACTTTGGGCTTCCCCCGTCGAAAAAACAATTCTCCCAATAAAGAATAAAAAAGCCCCCATCGGAAAATATATCCTTAACTTATACTTGCGCAACTACTCTTCAATTTTAAGGAGCCTTTCGATGGTCGACATAATGGAATACCGGCATATGCCCTTCAGCAGCGAGCTGGCGGACAATGTCGAAATCATTAAGGCGATTTATAACGATTCCGTGGACATTAAAACAAGAACGTTTCCGCTAGCCGGTAGCAGGGATGCCTTTCTGCTGTTTATTGACGGTATGATCAATGAGCAGCTTCTTGACCTGCATGTACTGGCCCCGCTTCTGCAAGCCCGCGCTGATGCCTCCAAAATCGATTTCGCTTACATAAGCTCTATTGTCGCTACAAGCCAGTTGGTCATCGCCGCCAGCTTTGACGATCTGCTGCGCTTTATTTCAAACGGCAGCGTCGCGCTGCTCGTCGATCACCTGCCGTTCGGCATTGCCGTCAGTTTGCCCGGATGGCAGCAGCGCGGCATCGAGGAGCCTGCTGCGGAATCCATCATCCGCGGTCCGCGTGAAGGTTTTACCGAAACGCTCAGCGTCAACACGTCCATGCTGCGGCGCAAAATTAAAGATCCTGCCCTGAAGCTAAGCCGGATTCAGGTCGGGCGGTATACGCAAACGGAAATTATCCTTGCCCATATCGATGGGATCGCCAATCATTCGCTGGTTGAGGAAGTCAGAAGCCGTATTGATAAAATAGATATCGACGGCGTGCTGGAAAGCGGCTATATCGAAGGTTTAATCGAAGATCATCCGTATTCACCGTTCCCGCAAATTCAGGTCACCGAACGTCCCGACGTTGTCAGCGCCTCTCTGCTGGAGGGCAAGATCGGCATTATGGTAGACGGCACGCCTTTTTGCCTCATTGCGCCAACCACCTTTTTTTCCATGCTGCAATCGCCGGAGGACTATTATCAGCGCTTTATGATCAGCAGCTTCATTCGTTGGCTGCGGTTTCTGTTCCTGCTGATTTCGCTGCTGCTGCCTTCCCTTTATGTTGCGGTGCTGACATTCCATCAGGAGATGGTGCCTACCTCGCTGCTGCTCAGCATTGCGAAGTCGCGGGAAGAAATTCCTTTCCCCGCGCTTGTTGAAGCGTTGCTGATGGAGGTTTCCTTCGAGGCGCTGCGGGAAGCCGGCGTTCGCCTGCCCAAGCAGGTAGGCTCAGCCGTCAGCATCGTTGGCGCGCTCGTCATCGGACAAGCGGCCACCTCGGCCGGTCTTGTCTCATCGCCAATGGTTATGGTCGTTGCCATTACCGGAATCGCCTCCTTTCTGCTCCCGCAATACAGCGCCGGCATCGCCATTCGCGTCCTGCGTTTTCCCATTATGTTTTTGTCGGGAATGTTTGGTTTGCTCGGCCTGATGCTTGGCGTAATCGCCATCATCATCCATTTATGCTCCATCCGCTCGCTTGGCGTCCCTTACTTGCAGCCCCTTGCGCCAATGAAATGGAGCGAGATGCTGGATACGTTCATGCGCGGGCCCATCTGGAGCAATCTCAAACGGCCAAGCCTCACCGGGCGAAAAAATACAATCCGGCAGTCCCCCTTCAATCGTTCCGATCAAGGGGAAGAAGGAGCCTCCTCATGAGCCGGCGAACCCGCTTGCCTGCGCTTTTGTTAGCAGCCCTGCTGGTTTGTCCCCTGCTCGGCGGCTGTTGGGATCGCAAGGAAATTAATGACCTTGCCCTTGTCACTGGGGTAGCCATTGACCAATGGGACGATAAGAACATTGAAGTAAGCATCCAAATCTATATTCCCCAAGCCTCAATGCAGGGGGGCGAATCGATCGGGAAAGCATCAAGCGGATCGGGGACAACCTTCGTTCAATCCGCCTATGGCGAAAATATTGCCGATGCGTTGTCCCAGCTGCAGATGAAGTTTTCGCGCAAAATTTTTTGGGGGCATTCCGAGGTTTACATATTTGGCGCGGATAAAGTGAAACACGGCGTAAGAGAAGACCTGGATTTTTTAATGCGGGATTCAGAGCCGCGCGAGCGCGCATTCGTTTTCGTAAGCAAAGGCAAGGGAAAAAAGGTATTGGAGAAACATTCTATTTTGGAGCGCAATACGTCCGAGGTTTTGCGGGAGATGGCTAATAACAAAATGAGCATCACCTCATCGATTGCTCATTTGAATGAAATGCTGGATAACGAAAGCAAAACGGCGCTGCTGCCCTGGGTTGAGCTCCTGCAGGCCCCTAACCAGAAAGACCCTACCCGAGGCGTCGGTTACATTAACGGAACGGCCATCCTCCATAACGACAAGCTGGTCGGCGTGGCCGATAACGGGGAGACGAGAGGCATTCTGTGGACCATCAATGAAATGGAGAGTGCGACCCTCACCATACGTCCGGAGGATTCGAAGGGTACTTTATCGGTTAAACTTTTGCGTAATCGCTCCCGAGTAGAACCAAGCATCAAAAACGGCGAATGGTCCGTCACGATCGAAGTCGAATGCAAAAATCAATTGATCCAAAATACGTCGGAAATCAACATCAACCAGAGCAGCGCAAGCTTGCACGCCATTGAGCAGCAGCTTGAAAAAAATATCGAGCAGCGCATTAATCAAGCAGTCAACGATGCCAAAAATAAATACAAAGCTGACATTTTCAACTTTGCCGGCGCCTTTCACCGCAAATATCCGGATATATGGAAGAAACATCAGAAAGATTGGGACGATATATTCCCTAAAATCAAGGTCACGGTTAAAGCAAAAGCGGAAATATTGCGTCCCGGCATGTTCAACACCCAACAATCCGGCTAGAGAGGAGCGGCAGCCTGCATGAGCAAGGAGAAAATAAACGGCAATCAAATTTTTTGGATGATTTCTACCATGCAGATCGGCATGACCATTCTGCTTACCATCAATCCGTCCATAGCCGTCGCCAAGCAGGACGCCTGGATATCTATCCTGCTCTCCAGCTTGTTCTCGGTAGGACTGGCCTACGTGCTGACTCGCATCAGCATCATGTATCCCAATGACACACTCGTCAGCTATGCGCCAAAAATTCTGGGCAAGTTTCTCGGGCATGTTGTCATTTTGCTGTATGTCATTTACTGGTACACGGTGCTGGCGATTATTTTGAGGCAATATGCCGATTTTATGATTGGCACGATTCTGCAGCTGACGCCCGTCATCATCCCCATTATCGGCATGCTCCTTGTGGCGGCTTATGTATCGTTTGCCGGTATCGAGGTGCTGGCAAGATGCAGCGAGGTGCTGGGGCCGCTTATCCTGCTTGGCATTATGGTGCCGCTGCTGCTTAATATTTCGCAAATCAAAATCCACAATCTGATGCCGTTCATGGCGGACAACACCCCGCTCGTGCTGCTGCAGGGAGCGCTGCCGACCGCATCGTTTCTGGGGGACAACATTATGCTTATGATGATTCTCCCCTTTCTCGCCCGACCTCGAGAAGGCATGAAGGGAGCCGTGCTCGGATCAGTTGTTGCCGGCCTCTTCACGCTGCTGTCCGCGATGCAGTGCATCGCCATCTTCGGCTTTTCGACTGCGTCGAGACAAACCTATCCGTTTCTTAATCTGGTCCGTTTTATCTCCTTTGGCTTTCTTCAAAATCTGGATTCGATCGTCGTCGCCATCTGGATCATGGGGATTTTTATCAAGGTGTCGCTATATTTGTTTGCGGCCTCCTACGGCAGCGCCCAATGGTTCGGCGTCAAGCGTTGGCGCATCGTCATTTTTATCGCCGCTCCTATTGCTCTTGTGCTCGCCATGCTGCCCCGCAACTTTGTAGACAGCTCCATTCTCTATCCAAAGCTTGTCGCCGTACCGTTCAACCTGCCCGTCCATTTTATATTGCTGCCGCTCCTGCTATGGATTGTCGGATCTATTCGCAGCAAGAAGAAAAAGGGCCAGAAGCCGAAGCAGCAGCCAAAAGTCCCTGCCTGACCAGGCAGCGCTCATTCGCCTCGGTTGCCCGCTTTTGCATGGACCGGCGCTTCCGCTCGGTCCCGCCGGATGGAAGACGGCGACTGGCTGCGGATTTTGCGGAATACCCGCCCGAAGTAGGTGATGGTGGAAAAGCCGACGCGCTCGGCAATTTCGGTGACCGGCAAATCGCTCTCCAGCAGCAACCGTTCCGCCTCCTGAATCCGCAGCGTATGAAGGTAGTCGATAAAGGTTTTACCCGTTACCTTCTTGAACAGCTTGCAAAAATGATTCGGGCTCAGGTTGACCAGACCCGCCGCTTCGCCGATGCTGATCGGCTCGCAGTAACGTTCTCTCAACGTTTGGAGCAGGCTGGTAAAGTCGTGGGGATTAAAAGCCCGCGGCGGAGACTCCGACATAAACTGCTCCGCATAGCGAAAATAAAGGCCGAATATACGCAGCAGCTCCGCCTTTACCAGCAGCTCGTAGCCGGGGCGTTTTTGCCCGAATTCCGACAGCAGGCGCTCGAAGGCGTCACCAAGCTCGTCCATGTTTGGCGCATCCTTCCGCATCCAGCTCGGCCATCTCTGCTGCTGCTGCAAATAAGGCACAAAATAATGATACTCCGTTATATCCAGCCCGCTGCCCCGGACAAGCGCTTCGTTAAACACGATGCAGATCAGCTCCGTATCGGGACTCAGCGTAGCCGCGCTATGCAGTTGCCTCGAATTGATAAACGCAAGCTCCCCTTTGCCGATTTGCTCGAAGCTGCCGTCGATCTGGATTTTGGCCAGTCCTTCCTTCACGTACACCCACTCGATATGATCATGCCAATGCGGATAAATGCCGCCCACCCGAAACACGTTGATCGGAAAGGTGCGGTCCGGTATATTCGTATTTTCCTTCATCGGACTTACCGTCATGCCAAGCCCTCCTTGGGGATACGATTTTACGGTGATTATATAATGACAGCGCTACCGAAAACCAGCAGATTCTACACCAAATGCGAGTTCAAAAATCTGGTTTCGCGTCTTATGTCGCAAGGCATGTTGCGTAATGGAAAGCGGACTTTTGAACAATCTCTATAAGCGTAAGATTGTGCGAATGGATCATTAGATCGTAGCTAGTTATGCTAGTCATGATACCTTATGATGAAGATGTTGTATATGACAAAAAAAGTGAGGGACATCACTATGAACAGTATAAAAATCGGTACACTTGTTGGCGGCAACAACGCAGCCAAAATTATTCCGCAGCTCATTCCGCACGGCTTTGAGTCGTTCTCCCTGACCTTCTGGCAATCGACGGGCGATACGCAATTGCAGGAGCTGGCGAAGCAGGTTCGGGAGCACACTGACCAACACGGGATTCCCATTTCAACGCTTGGCATTTTCGGCAACCCGCTGACAGGAGAAGGCGGCAACGGGGATACGTTGGCGAGCTGGGAGCGGCTCATCGATGCGGCGGAGGCTTTTGGCTGCAATACGGTAGCAGGCTTTACGGGACGGATGCCGGGCAGCATTGACCAATCGATGGACCGCTTCGGAGAAGTTTTCGGAGAGTTGGCAAAACGCGCGGAGGACCGCGGCATCCGCCTTGCTTTTGAAAACTGCAGCATGGACGGAACCTGGAAAACCGGCGACTGGAATATCGCGCATAATCCCACTGCCTGGGAGATGATGTTTAACGCCGTGCCAAGCGATAACATCGGCCTTCAATGGGAGCCTTGCCACCAGATGGTCAGCCTGATCGATCCAATCCCGCAGCTGCGCAAGTGGGTGGGCAAAATCTTTAATGTTCACGGCAAGGATGCTACAATTGCCTGGGATATTGTTAAGGAATACGGGATTTACGGGCCGCGCGAATTTGTCTGGCACCGCACGCCGGGTTTTGGCGACACCAACTGGACCGACATTATCTCCATCCTCAGACAAGCCGGCTACAGCGGCAGCATCGATATCGAAGGCTGGCATGATCCCGTCTACAGGGGCGAGCTGGAAATGACGGGACAGGTTCATGGACTTAACTATCTGAAGCGCTGCCGCGGCGGCGACTTTGTGCCTAATCCGGTGGAGTAGCAGAGCGTTTCACGATATGATACTATTCGATATGATTCCTGATACGATTCCAACACTAATAACGGGGAGCTGTAGCATTCAATGAAACATCAAATACTGGTAGCGGGCTGCGGTGGCATGTCCAACACTTGGCTGGATTATGCCGCCGAGCGCCATAATGCGGAAATCGTAGGCCTTGTCGATCTATATGAAGAAACAGCCATAGCGATGGCGAAAAAGCGCGGCTTGAACGTGCCGGTGTTTACTGATTTTGGAGCGGCATTGGCTGAAACAGGCGCTAACCTTGTATTTGACGTCACCGTTCCGGCCAGCCATAAGGCGGTCGTTACTGCGGCGATGAACGCGGGCTGCAATGTTTTTGGCGAAAAACCGATGGCGGAATCCCTGGAGGACGCACGCGAAATCGCGGCGCTTAGCCAAGCAACCGGCAAACGGTATTCCGTCATGCAAAACCGCCGCTATCTGAAGCAAATCCGCTCCTTGAGAAGCCTGCTGGATGCCGGCTCCATCGGCACAATCGGAACGCTAAATGCCGATTTTTATATCGGCGCGCATTTTGGCGGGTTCCGCGATGTCATGGACAGTCCGCTCGTCATCGATATGGCGATCCATACGTTTGACCAAGCCAGATTTATTAGCGGCGCAGATCCCGTGTCCGTCTATTGCCATGAATTCAACCCTCCTGGCTCCTGGTACAGGGGGAATGCCTCGGCCATTTGTATTTTTGAAATGAGCGACGGGTCTGTCTTCAGCTATCGCGGCTCCTGGTGCTCGGAAGGACTGAACACTTCGTGGGAAGCCGACTGGCGAGTGATCGGAAGCCGCGGCACCGTGCGGTGGGACGGGCAATCCATGCCTTATGGCGAAGCCGTTAACGCCGAAAAATCGGAAGGTTTTATCCGCGAGCAGTTAAACGTCCAGGGCGAAGATGTGTGGACCGGACGGGAAGGCCACTATGGCTGCCTTGACGAAATGTTTGCGGCTCTGGAGGAAGGACGTCCTGCGGAAACGGACAGCGCGGACAACTTGAAGAGCATGTCCATGGTATTCGGAGCTATCGAAAGCGCGCGTACAGGCAAAAAAATCAGCTTGTAACCGGTATCCGGCGTCTTTGTGGAGTGTCAGGGCCGGAAGCTAGCTACGCTCTATAGACTTACTGTACATTACGGATATCCTGTACACTATGGATATCCTATACGTTATGGACATCCTGTTCGCTACGGATATCCTGTTCGCTACGGATATCCTGTACACTATGGACATCCTGTTCGCTACGGATATCCTGTACACTATGGACTTACTGTACACTATGGATATCCTATACGTTATGGACATCCTGTACACTATGGACATCCTGTTCGCTACGGATATCCTGTACACTATGGACATCCTGTTCGCTACGGATATCCTGTACACTATGGATATCCTATACGTTATGGACATCCTGTACACTATGGATATCCTATACGTTATGGACATCCTGTACACTATGGATATCCTATACGTTATGGACATCCTGTACACTATGGATATCCTATACGTTATGGACATCCATGACCGTTAAAGCCCTGTTTTGATGGAATGTCCATGTTTAAAGGTCATTCATGACCGTTAAAGCTTACATTCATCCCCAAAACGCGGCTTTTGAGCGTCTAAAAGACACCGATGACCGTTAGCTGAAGCCAATGCATCCAATTGGGGTTCTAGCGGTCATCTGTGACCGCTAGGCGGGGAAAGAGCAGCTGTCCTTGTCCAGCTCGATCAGCCAGCAATCCCTATGTTCTCCCTCATGAAACTCATGCCGGGGCAGCAGTCTTTTTTTAATAAACCCGTTTTTTTCGTAAACCTTAATTGCCCTCTCGTTCCATGTCTGCGGGTCCATTACAATTTTGTCCGCCCCATGAAAGCTGAACAAATAACGGGTTACCTCTCCAATCAGCTTTGTGCCGATTCCCCGATTCCAATAATCCGTCTCTCCGATAAACTGATCCATTCCATAGATGATGCCATCGTTTTCCCCGTACCCGTAAGGCTGCCTGTCTTCATCCTCCAGCGGATAAAACTGCAGATAGCCAATGTCGTTTCCCATAAACTGAATGATGCAGAGAGTAGCTTCGCCGATTTCTTCATAAAAGCTTTCTCTAATGTTCTCATGGCTTTGCGGCCGATCTCGGCCTTCATAATAAGTCAATACATCAGGATCATTAAGCCATTTCCACAACAGCGGCGCATCCTCCGCCTCCAATGTTCTAATCCCAACCTCGTTTCCCTGTATCAAAATCATTTTATACACCCCCACTTTTTTCCATTATAATCCTATCTTTCTTCTAAAGGAAAGTTCATTGCCCTATGCCCTCGTACTGCTATCGCCTTTGCGGAATGGGCTGATACTGATTCTATTTTTAAAAAATGTTCCTTCTCTTGCAAAATGGGTATTCTGGGTGTATAAAAGTTTTTTTGGGCGGTTTGAAAAATTGGGCGGCTTTCGGTTGTATTTATAGTGAAAGGGGGACCCGAGGGTGCAAGCTTCATCTGAGCTCAATGAACGAATTCGCGAAGCCGTCGGCCTTTATTCCGACAACTTGATCAAAATCGCTTTTGCTTATCTCAAAAACGTGGCTGACGCCGAGGAGGTCGCCCAGGACGTATTTGTGGCGTATCTTCAAAAAGCTCCCGTCTTCGAGAGCAGCGAGCATGAAAAAGCATGGCTGATTCGAACAGCCATCAATAAAAGCAAAAACATGCTGAAAGCAGGCTGGTTTAAACGCCGGAGCCCCCTTCCGGACAACCTGTCGTATATGCCCGGAGAAGACCATACCGTGCTGCAGGCGGTTTTGTCTCTTGCTCCAAAATACCGGATTCCGATTCATTTGTTTTATTTTGAAGGTTATTCCCTGGAGGAGATCGCGGATATTCTTCATTCCAAACCCGCGACGATAGGGACGTGGCTGGCGCGTGGACGCTCGCAGTTAAAAGGCCTGTTAGGAGGTTGGCAGGATTGAAACATTCAGACTCAGACTATAAAAAAGCTTTCTCCAAACTGAGGACAAGCGAGGATTTTCAGGAACGGACCCTCAAGCGCCTGGACCGGGAACAGCAATTTATGAACCCACATACAAAAGGAGAGATTTATATGACAAATACAAACCGTAAAAAACAAAACAAAACATTTGCATGGGCAACAGGTGTCGCTGCATGCGCCGTGCTCGCCGTAGGCGTATTCGCTTTTAACCAAAGTCCGGACGGAACGGTTCCGGCCCCGTCGCCAACCGGCGTCGTAGAGGCCCAAAACCCGGGTTCCTCGGCAACGCAAGCGCCGCCAGCCGCTAAAGGCGCTGTTAATATCGACGGCGTGATCGAAGAGGTTTCCGCAGACGGCCAAAGCTTCCGCATCGGCGATCTGTGGGTAACGGTAACGGATGCAACGGAGTACGGAATTACCGGTCCAAACGCGCCCGCTCTTTCCGAGCAGCTCGTAAGCGAAGATTTTAAAGTAGGCAACGCCGTTTCCGGCTTTACCTCCGGCGATATCGCCAGCGGCAAAGTAACAGCAGAAAAGATCTACAATAACTTTTAATTCCTAAGCCTATAATCATACGGGTTCAAAAAGAATACAGCCGCCACTATGCAGTCCGCCGGGCGTTATTAAACGTCCACGCGAACCATGGTGACGGCTGTGTTTTTGTGCAGATCCAGCAGAGTATGCTCCATTCGGAGTTTGCATACACGCATTAGGCGGTATTTTAAACGATACTCCCTAGTCATTTTTTGCCTTTAGAAATACAGAGGGAACAAATTCAACCAGCCATACGTCGTTTTCCGACTTGTAGAATGTATGGCCCAACTCATGCATCGCGCATGCTTCGATCTCAAGCAGGGCAGGCATGCCATGCCGGGAACCAACCTTCATCGCCAATGCCGGATCGTCTGTCAGATGGACGTGCTGCCGGGTTCCCTTTTTAATCCCCAAAAGTTGGATTGACGGGACTAGATGGCGCGCTGTGCCATGATAAAGCACTTCCGGCGGCTTCTGTGCTTTCAGCTCAACGTCAACCGATAAGGAATGGCCCTGATTTGCCCTGATTTTGGTACGATCCTCGTTAAAGCTGTATCTCTTCTTATTGTTTTCCGCCACGATCCGTTCCAGAGTCGATTGATCCAGCCTTCTGCCGGAGCGGTTAACACCCCGAATCAATTCGTCTACGGATGCCCATCCGTTGGCATCCAGCGTAATGCCCGCAGCTTGCGGTTGATGCCGAAGCACCAAACTTAGGAACTTGCCTATTTTTACATCATCGTTTTTATTTTTCATTCACTTCTTGCCTTCCTTTTCAATTATTTCTGTTTTGGCTTTTAAACAACCTCTATCTGCTAAATTCCTTCTGGAATGCTTTCATACATGCCTGATCCCGGCTCCGGTCCAAAACGGCGTAAACGACCTCATCAAACAAGTACCCATATCCCCGCTCCGTCAACAGCTCGTTCCACCATGCGGCGATTTTGGCGGGATCGTTGCGAAATACGCCACAGCCGTACGCGCCAAGCACTAATCTTTTCATGCCTGCTTCGGCAAAAATGGCTAGTGCCAGCTCCATCCGTTCCTTCATCACCCGGTCAGCTTCTTCGATATTTTCGCCTTTTAAGACGACTTGGCCAAAGTTGACTGCAGGCAGCGTCAAAACGGAAGCCGTAGCGGGCTCGGCCAGCAAATGAAAATGGGCGTCCCGGAAAAATACGACATCCGGCGAAAAAATAGAATGATGGCTGTACATCATCGTCCCGCACTTCCGGTTAAACACGTAGTATCGCTCATGCGGCAGCAAGGTCGCATACAATCCGCTGGAAGCCGCCAGACTTTCCTCCTGCGCCATGGCTCCGCCCAGGAAACCGCCGCCCGGATTTTTGGCGCTGGCAAAATTCAATACGCCCAGGTGGCTTCGCTCCTCAGGCGGACAAGACAGAATGGCCGCTATTGTCGCTTCGTCGCGGACATATTGGCGTATGGACGCTTTCGTTGCTTCGTCGCCAACATATTCGCGTATGGACGCTTTCGTTGCTTCGTCGCCAACATATTCGCGTATGGACGCTTTCGTTGCTTCGTCGCCAACATATTCGCGTATGGACGCTGGTCCATTCAAGCGCTGCTTCACCCGCTCCAATAATGCCAGCGCTTCCTTCGGAGCAAGCAGACGGCTGCCCTTGACGGACTGCTTTTGCATAGAGGATATGTCGATCAAACAGCCATCCCGCTCATAACATCCCCGTTCAATGATTGCGAGCGTTTGCTCCGCCACTTGCTTGCGATTCACCCTTGCCCCGGTTTCCCTTATCCCCCCGGCAAACTTCAAGTCATTTCCCTTCTTGCTCATCATTTTCCCTTCCTCTTCCTCACCTTACGGCTATACTCACTTGCTGTCTTGTGCGCTTATTCCATTACTTACTTGCGCTCCTTACTCTCAGCTTCATACTACTCTCCATACCCTCTCATGCCACCTTGCTCACTTACCCGGACTTACTCTCACGCAGCCTTACTCACGTACGCAAACTTACTCTCACGCAGCCTTACTCACGTACGCAAACTTACTCTCTTGCTACCTTACTCATTTACTCAACTTGCTCTCTTACCCGCCCTACTCACTCTCTTACTCAAACTTGCTCTCTTGCCCGCCCTACTCGCTCTCTTACTCAAGCTTGCTCTCTTGCCCGCCCTACTCACTATCCTTACTTGCCGCCCACTATTACCCACTCTGTGCTGCTCACTTGCCGGCTTACTCCACATATTTTCTGGTTGAACAATTAGTATGAGCTTTAAGCTTTCTTCATCGGTTACAAGCAGAGTTACGCCGGTGTAGCCAGAGTTCAATCGAATGGGAAAGTGGTCGGCTTCTTTCCACCTAATGGACATATCTGTCCATTACATGCCTAAAAAACAGAAATTTGAATTCTAACGGCCACTTTTGTCCATTAGGGATAAAAAATGGTGATTTTTCACCAAAATGCAATCCTAATGGCCATTTATGACCATTAGAACTCAAAAAATCCTCAAAATCACTGCTAATGGACAGATTTGTCCATTACAGATTGTTCAGATGCGTGAATGTTGCCCACGCGCGGCACAGCCCGCTCATACAGGCGCTTGCCCACGTGCGGCACAGCCTGCTCATACAGGCGCTTGCCCACGTGCGGCACAGCCTGCTCATACAGGCGCTTGCCCACGCGCGGCACAGCCCGCTCATACAGGCGCTTGCCCACGCGCGGCACAGCCCGCTCATACAGGCGCTTGCCCACGTGCAGCACAGCCTGCTCATACAGGCGCTTGCCCACGTGCGGCACAGCCTGCTCATACAGGCGCTTACCCACGCGCGGCACAGCCCGCTCATACAGGCGCTTACCCACGTGCAGCACAGCCTGCTCATTCATGCGCTTGCCCACGTGCGGCACAGCCTGCTCATTCGTGCGCTTGCCCACGTGCGGCACAGCCTGCTCATTCGTGCGCTTACCCACGTGCGGCACAGCCTGCTCATACAGGCGCTTACCCACGCGCGGCACAGCCCGCTCATTCGTGCGCTTGCCCACGTGCGGCACAGCCTGCTCATTCGTGCGCTTGCCCACGCAACAACAATTCATCGCGTACTTCCGTCAGCGCAAAGCCCAGCTTGTTTTTGCCCCGCCATTTGGGCGGGCATTCCGCGTCGGGATTGCTTTTGCCCATGCCGATGCCCCAGATTCGATCCCTCGGACTGGCTTCGACCAAAATCCGCTTCCCGGTGCCTAGCAAATACCGTTTCAACTCTTCATTTTGGCCGAACTTGGCGATATTGCCCTCTTTAACGATTCCGTAGCTCGCCTCATTCCATTTTTCATCGTCATATCCCGCAACGGCTCTGCCGTAAGCCTTCATTTCCTTGGGGTGTTTGGCCTTCATGATTGCCTCAAGCATCTCGTTATCTCCAAACAAACGAGCTTTTTCAGCCATCATATATTGCTCCGTGCAGCTGTAGGCAACACCGTTTACCTCAAAGCGGCTCATCCACCACTGACTCAAGCAGCTCTGGTTGATGACTCCGTCCGCCGGGGGCGTATGTCCCCAAAAAAACAAATATTTAAAACGTCCGCCGGCCTGATAAGCCTTGCGCAACGCCTCCACATCGTAAATCATGATAAGTTCTCCCAATTCCTTCGATATAGTCGCGACGGCCGATGTCCCGCTGGCTCCGTATAATGATCAGTTTCCACGACCAAATGGGCTATCTTTCTCCGAAACGCCGCTTTTAACAGTTCCTTCCCGCCAATAACCTCGTACACCTGCTGCAGCTGCGTCAAAGTGAACAGCTCCGGCATCAGATGCAGCGCGATGCTCGTTTCATCCAGTTTTCCTCTCAGCCGTTCGATTCCGCAGGCGATCAGCTTGGCGTGGTCAAATGCAAGGCCTTCATTTTCAATCAGCGCATAGTCCGTTTGTGCAGCCGAGTTGGTATACACTGTCCGTTTCTCCACAACGGCCTTCAACACGATTTGCTCGTGGCGAAGCACAAGCTCGTATTGCCAGCTGCGCGTGAACCCTTCCTCCTGCAGCTCCTTTGACTCTCTCACCAGCCGGTACGAGATTTCGAACCATGCGGCTTGATCCGCATCGTCCCCGCCTTCTACCTCAACAGCGCTTCCGTCGATTAGCGCCATGTATGTGCAGCTCATAACCCAGGTTCGGGGATCCCGTTCCGGCTCGCTGAAGGTCTGTAGCTGTTCCATATACACTGAATCCAGCCCGGTTTCCTCCCGCAGCTCCCGCCTTGCGGCCTGCTCCGTTGTTTCATGCGGTCTGACAAAACCGCCCGGCAGCGCCCAATGTCCGATATAGGGGTGTCCGGCTCTTCGTATCAAAAGCAGCTTCAATGTTTTCTCGGGCAGTTTTCGATAGTTGTCCGTCTCGCTGTTCATAATGGTGAAAATGACCATATCCGCGGCTACCGAAGGACGCGCGTAGTCCCCCGCGTCGTATTGCTGCAAAAACTCCTCTTCGGTTAGGCCGTTCCGGTCTTTAACACTCATAATCGTCATCCTTTCACACTTGTTTCTATGATTAACAAATAATCATGTTAACTACCATTTGTTATTATCTAAATGATATTAACTACATGATACTAATTTAAAACCATTCTCAGAATTTGTCAAGCATCGCCTTATCCAGCCTCTCCCTCCTAAAGCCTAAGTGACCATATCCAAAAGCAGCAATGCTCCGTCCGAGCTCCGCCCGATCCTTTACTGACACGTCTGGTGAGCCTTCTTTAAAAAAACAGCCCGGCGACAAGCGCCAGACTGTGTATAGCAATGCGTATCAGACTATTTGCAAAACAATGCGAATCAAACTATTCGTACAACAACGCGTATCAAGCTTTTCGACGTCGTCTATGCACATCATGCCGTTTGTAACTCAATAGGTATCAGACAGACTTTTATACGCTAATACGTGTCAGACTTTTAGTAAGACCATACGCATCATTCGCATCATTCGCATCATTCGCATCATACGAATTATACGGCAATTCGCATCAAGCCGTATATCCGGTAATAGCAACCGAACCGCGTAACCGGCAATGATCGCCGAACGGTTGAGGGGTTACCCCGCCTTATAGCTTAAAAACATATCCCGTCCACCTACCTCTGCAAAGTAGACAAGAACACCATCCTTCCAGAACCGGGTATTCACGTCGTCTGGAGGAATGCCCTCAATACCTTTGGACAGCAACGTTTCCCGCCTTTTCGCTGCATCATAAACAGCGACCTCAGCCCTCTCGTTTATGGTAAGATCCATCGAAACATACTCTCCGCCATCATCAACCAGCAGCATATGGGATCTGGCATCCTCATAGCTAGACCATTCCGTCCATTTCCCGTTTGTGAAATCGTAGCTGATCAGGCTTAACGACGCTTGCCCCTCCTTCTCTCTCTTCAAGGTCAGCCACAAGGTTTTGGCCGATTCCCGATAGACCAGATTATCAATACCGCCATTGCGCCATCCCTCCGCTTGCGGCAGCTCGGAAAGCTTCAGCAACGGCTCCTCTTCCCGAACCCCGTCCATGCTCCGATAAATCCCGTCATCCCACGTGCTTATCTCCGTATAGCTCAGCCCCAGCATGTCGCTTATCCGATAGCCCATCTCTCCTTTGGACAGAAAATATCGGGTTTTCTGAATGGCATAATACGGATCGGCATAGGACAAATACGTCTCTGCGTCGACATACGGCACACCTTCTTTTTCGCCGCTAGCGATGATGGAATACCCCACCTGCCTCGGACTTGTGCCTTTCAAATAGCCGGGATCATAGCTAAAGAAGGAGTGTGCATATTCCTCATCCCGATAAATAAGCGCCTCAATCGAACCTGCCACAATCTCTTCCGGCGTTGGCTCTTGATCAGCCACGTTAAGTCTTACCAGGTTCCTCCATATCTCATTGGTATAAAAGGTTTTATAGACAAACAAGCGGCTGCCAGTCTGGCTCCAAACGGGCTGCTCCAAGGTAAACCGGGCTTGCTGCTTCCCTTCAATCACCTCTCCTGTATTCCGGTCCCAGGCGTCAGCCAATTGATTTTCGATCAATCGTTTCCGGGTTTGAAAATCGATGTCGGCAATCCACAGGTCCTCCATTTCCGGGTTCCCCCTGGCCACAACAAAAGCGACATAAGCGCCATCCGGCGATACGCTGGGATACCGCCCTTCCGCAAGCTTCCGTTCCTCTCCGCTTTTCAGATTTACCGACATAATAGCGCCTTCCCGCTCAAACAATAACGCGTGTTGTCCGGGAACATAAGAGGGGGAAGCTCCAACGCCAACATAATGTGTCGCTCCACCCTTAATCTCTACTTCCATCATATCTCCGGCATCGCTCATATCTCCGGCATCGCTTTTCCCATCAGCATCCAACAGATCCAAGGCATCGGCTTCACCTTCCGCATCGCGCTTAGTTCCAGCCTCAGCCCTATTTCCAGCCAGCTTTACAACGGCAATCCGCTCTCCATCCGGCCCCCAGACCGGGGAAACATACCTTTCTGCCCCTTCCGATTGAAGCAAAAGCCGATTTTGGTTCTGCTCCATATCGTACACATACACATCCCCGCTCCGAATGTACGCCAGCTTGTTGCCATCCGGCGAAACGGCTACCGCCTCGGCTCCTCCCGGCAGAAGCAGCTCTAGCCCATTGTCATGCTGCGCGTAAATCCCTTCCTTTTCCACGGCAAAATAGGTACTGTCTCCATATTCCGCAACCGACACGCTATTTTCCTTGCCCAGCTGCTGGGTGACCGTAAATTGACCCGCTATATGAAGTGACGCCGCCAATACATGCGCCTCCTGCTCCCAAGGCTTTAAGACAAAGCTCCCCAGCAGGAGCCCCGCTGCCGTAATTCCCGCTAAAATTCCGCGCCATATTCTGCCTTGCCTACGCTTGCGGAGCAAGGAAGCATGCAGCTTTTGCTTCAATTCCTCATTAACGGGCAATCTTTCTTTAAGCTGTTCCATCGTTTTTTCCCACATGACCTCGCTCATTGTTTTCCCTCCATGCAAACCGTAATTAATCGGGCCATCTTTTGTTTGAGACGATGGGTTCTGACCTTTAGCCATTCCTCCGCTTTGCCCGTCAACTCGGCGATATCGGCATATTTCAGGCCGGCTATGTACTTTAAATTCAGCAGTTCTCTTTCCAGCGCCGAAAGCTCCTTCAGCGATTGCTCCAGACATTCTCCCCGGGCATCCCCTTGATCCGCGAACAATGTGGATTCCGTATAGCCGTACACCTCGGGATCGTCGCCGTAAGCCACTTCCTTTTTTCGCCTGTAATAATCTATGACCGTATTCCTTGCAATAACAAACAACCATGCCTTGGCTCCCGGCGACTCGACCTTCGATTTTCCGAGACTTTGGAAAGCCTTCCGAAAAATGTCGCTAACGAGATCATCCGTATCCCAAGCGCTTCCCGTCTTGAAAAGCACAAACCGGTACACATCGTCAAAGTATTGGTTGTACAAGTCTTCAAATGTCATCCTCATGCTCCAACTCTCCCTTATAACACATCAAACGAATGAAGCCGGAGAAAAGTATCATTCCCGATAAAAAAACCTAAAAAAACAAAACGCATATACGCAGAACTAAATATAAAAACGCAAGCAACCAGCCTTTCGGCTCCGTTACTTGCGCATTTTTTGGCTATATGCGGATGGAATGAAACGCGCTCTTTAGTCAGCGAGCCGCACTGCCACCTGCTTCACGGGCAAATGGGTTACACCACCGCTATTCCGACTCCTCGTATTGGAAATAATCAAAATCGGCGTGTTTCGTCTTCCGGTACGAGTCCTGGCAGCAGATGCCGACAAAAGCGCCCGTGAAGTGGCCCGACGCGGAATATTCGTCGGAGCATTTGCTGGCGTCCAGCTCCGTGCCGACCTGCCACCATAACTCGCCATCAGACGAGCAATAAAAGTTCAACGTCCCGTCATGAATGACGGCGCGAAGATAAATTCTCTCCCATTCCGGAATCGGGATGCGGGATTCCAGCCATTCCGTCCGATTGCCGTTGTCCGCGCTCAAGATGCCGATGCATTTGCAGCCAAACGTCTCGCTGTAATAAACCCGCAGGTAATAAAACATGTTTTGGTCGTAAAAGAGCGTCAGCCCCGCCATCTCGTGGAAGTTCTCCGGCTGGAATTCCAGGCAGGTCTCCACCGTCGCCCGGAAATGCTGCAGCCGACGCGCCACCAAGCTTTGCTCATGGAGGGAAAACAGCGATTCCCGTCCGCGCAATCTCAGATAACCCGCTCTTGCTTCAAGCGACGCCCAAGACTCCTCTAGCGGAACACGGAGAGAGTTCAAATGCAGATTCCATTTTCCGGTGTCAAAATCGTCGCGGGCTGCTTCCTCCGGGAAGGGATGCGGTTCCAGGGATGGCGCTTCAACCGTCATTTCCGCCCGGTTGCCGCCATTCGCCATTCGAATCCAGCCATCTTCAGTCCACTTGCAGCGTTGAAGAGCCGTTTCCCGCCCCAGCATGCTGCGGACCTCGGATTTAAGCGGTCTCGCGCACAGGTGGGCGATGTACCACTCGCCGGTCTGGGTCTCCACCAACGAGCCGTGTCCGCTCTTCTGAAGAATGGATTCCGGATTATACTGATACGGCTTCAAATAATCGTCGATGCCTCGGCGATTTAGATTCATTTCCCGGGCAGACGTAATGATCGGATTACATGGATCGGATTCATAGGGACCAAATAAGTCGCGCGAACGCGAAATCACGACGCCATGCCCAAAACCCGTTCCGCCTTCCGCCGTCACCAAATAATAATACCCGTTTCTTTTGTAAATATGGGGAGCTTCCAGACAACCCATATCCGTCGCTCCTCGCGAGATGGAGCGCGCTTCGCCTATCAGCGTTTGCCTATCGGCATCGTATTCCTGAATCACGATAGAGCCGGGATGCTCGTAGCCTTGGCGGAAATCCCATTCCAGATTAAGCAGCCATTTGCGGCCGTCTTCATCATGGAACAGCGACGGGTCAAAGCCGGAGCTGTTCAAATAAATGCGCTCCGACCACGGTCCTTCGATGTTGTCCGCCGTCACAAGGTAGTTGTCCAGATCAAAGGCGCCGCCGTTTGTGCTGCGCATGATGGTGTAGATCAAATAGAAGGTTTCTTCCTGCTCATTGTACGACAGACAAGGCGCCCAAACGCCGCCGGAGGCTTCAATGCCCTTCAGATCCAGCTGCGACGGACGGTCCAGCGCATAACCAAGCACCCGCCAATGGACCAGATCGCGGGAATGATGGATTTGAACGCCGGGAAACCACTCAAACGTAGACGTAGCGATGTAGTAGTCCTCGCCCACCCGTATAATGGACGGATCGGGATTAAAACCGGGCAAAATCGGATTTTGTATCATGCATATTCCCTCCAAAATAAAGCTTCAACGCCGTAACGCCGACACAGCATGCAAATACCATGTCTGAAGCCGGCGCCATCGGTTGGCGGCCTTAACCTTTAACCGCGCCAGCCGTTACGCCTTTCGTGATCTTTTCATTAAAGATGGCATAAATCACGATCGCAGGAATCGAGGTCAGAACCATAACAGCAAATTGGGAGCCGTAGTCGGAAGCATATTGCCCCGCAAAATTCATGACGGAAAACGGCAGCGTCTTCAGACTGTTATTGCTGATGAAGGTATACGCCATAATAAATTCATTCCAGCAGTTCAGGAAGGTCGTTACCGCAACCGTCACGACGGCCGGCATGGTCAGCGGCAGAATGATCTGGAATACGGTACGGTAGATACTGGCGCCGTCCATGACGGCGGATTCCTCAACCGCGCGCGGAATGCTGCGCATAAAGCCTGTCAGAATGAAGGTACTGAACGGAACCGATACCGCCGTATAGGGAAGAATAAGTCCCCAATAGGAATTCGTCAGGCCCAGCGACTTGAAGATGGCGAAGTTCGGAAGCAGCGTAGCGTGAATCGGAATCATAATACCCAGCAAAATAACTCCGAAAAAGAATGCGCGCCATTTCCACTCCATCCGCGTAAACGCATATGCCATCGACAACGAGATGATCGTTGTCAGAATAATGGTTGCGCCCGATACGATGATGCTGTTGAAGAGGTATCGGACAAACTGCCCGTCCACCCAAGCGTTGATGTAATTTTGCCATTTGATAATATCGGGCCAAACCAAAACGCTATCGGAGAAAAAGGCGTTGGAATCGACCAGCGAAAAGTCGATCAGCCAGACCAGCGGGAATAATTGAACGCATGCGACCAGGAGAAAAAAGACCCAGAGGATGCTGCGGTTTGCTTTTGACATCTTGTTCTCTCCTTAGTAGTCCAGATTTTTGTTTTTCATGATTTTGTTAAGCAGGAAGGTAACCAGCAGACAGACGATAATAAACATGATCGAAATCGCGTTGGCGTAGCCGTAGTTGCTGGCCGAAAACGCCTGATTATATAGGTATACCGCAAGAAACTGAGTGGAATCGCCAGGACCGCCGTTGGTGGTCAGGAATACGGTTTCCATCTGCTTCAAAGCCGTAATCATAGCCAATGTCACTTGTACCGTAATAACCGGGGAAAGCAAAGGAACCGTAATGCGCCAATGCAGTCTGAAGCCCGTTGCTCCATCCAGCCGCGCCGCCTCATAAAGCTCCTCGGGAATGCCTTTAACGCCCGCATAGTAGAACAGAAGGCCCCAGCCAAACCCGGACCAGATCAGAATGGACAAGAGAGAGCCCAGCGCCGTGCTGGAGTCGCCCAGCCAGACATGCTGCAAAGCTTCCAATCCCAGAAAGCCCAATACTTTGTTCAACAAGCCAAAGGTAGGATCAAGCAGCGACAGCCACATTCTTGAGATAACAACAACCGAGATGACGCAAGGGATAAAAAAGATGGTGCGGAACCATTTTTCCGCTTTGCCGCCGATCCGGTCCAGCATGATCGCGAAGAAAATACAGATCGGATGCTGTATGAATACAAAGCCAAGTCCCAGCAGCAGCGCGTTGCGAAGTGATACCCAGAAGCGCTCGTCGTGCAGCAGGAGCTCCTTGAAATTGCCGAGGCCGACCATCTCCACGTTAGTTCCAGGGGCGATTGTATTCGTCAGGGAATAATATCCGCTAAGAATAATGGGGGCTACAAAGGTCAGGATAAAAAAGGCCAATCCCGGGAAGACGAATAGAAAAATCGCCATCCGATCGCTTAATACTTTATGCATGATGCCACTCCTCCCAAGAGAGACAAAAAGGGCAGATCGCAATGGTCCGCCCTTTTCGGTTTTTTCTATTTCTTATTTGCTTGCCGCTTTGTCGAGTTCCGCTACAAAAGCTTCAGGCGTAATATTGCCGATTGCCAGCTTGCCCAAAGCCGTCTGAACTTCGTCCTTGAAGGACGCGGTGTTGGCATCAATGAACAGGATACCCGTTGTCGACGTTGCTTCCAGCAGGATGTCAGCCAATTCCTTCTGAACTTCCGTCTCATTGCCGGTCAGCTCGTATTTCTGCGCGGGAACGGCTGCTCCGGTCTCCCATGCTACCTTCGCCCATTGATCGGCGCTCATCATATAGTCAAAGAACTTTTTGGCTTCTTCTTTGTTTTTGGACGCTTCCACCAAGGAATAACCGCCGCCGTTCCAGCCGATCAAATCGTTTGTCTGTCCTTTTCCGCCATCGATTACCGGGAAGCGGATAACGCCAAGGTTGTCGCGGAACGATTGAGGCAAGCTTTCATTGGAGGCCATGCCGGCTTCCCAAGAGCCCATGTACCACATGGCGGCTTTGCCTTGAGTGAACAGGTTTTGCGACGCGCCGTAGTCCATGGTCATGTAAGCCGTATTGTAAATGCCGTCTTTCACCATTTGCTGCAGAAGCGTTGCGGTTTCCAGCACGTTTGGATCGTCGGAAAATTTCTTTTCTCCTTTTGCCGCTTCTTTCAAAAAGCTTTGTTCACCGCTGATCCGCTGATGCAGGTTTTGGAACATTACGCCGATATTCCACAGGTCTTTGCCGTTCATCGAAATCGGCTCGATTTTTTTCTCGCGGAACGCTTTGGATGCCGCAATCAGCTCGTCCACTGTTGATGGAACCTTGATGCCGTTGTCTTGGAACAAGGCTTTGTTGTAATAGAGAACGGCGTAGTCGCTGTTGCGCGGCAATCCGTAAATTTTGTCGTTAAACGTAAATCCGGTAAATACGCCCGGCAGGAAGTTAAATTGTTCGCCTTCGTAGTCCTGCGGATTCAACTCGGAAACGTAACCTGCGGCTACCAGCGTGTCCAACTCAGCGCCGTTATGGACCATCGTAATGTCGATTGGCTCATTGGAGGCCATGTATGCCTTCAGCTTGTTTTTGAACGGCTCCTCGGCCAGCGCCTCAACCTCGATTTTTACGTTGGGATTTTCTTTTACATAATTGTCGATGACCGTCTGCTCCGCCAGTCCCTGACCGGATTTGCGGTCGGGCAGGTTGGAGAAGAAACGAAGCGTCACTTGGCTGCCCCCGTCGGACGAATTGCCTCCGGACGGCGCCGCGCCTTGATTAGTTTCGGCATTGCCGCCGCAGGCAGTCAAAACGGTGGTCAGCGCAACCGTAGTCGCCATCAGTGAAAATGCTGTCTTTTTCTTCAACATTTCAGTTCCCCCTCTGTTAGAATCCGGTGTCAGCCGGTTCATGTCTGTATCATATCAAGCGGACCGTTCCCTGTAAGTAGAGAAAAATCGCGTAAGGTTGAGATTTATATCATGACGTTTCTCGCTTATTGTTAACTTCGCCGGGGCAGGCTAAACTGAAAGTGCGCGACCTTTGCGCATCATGAGCCAACAAGCCTTTCATAGAGAGTTGGAAGCTGAAATGGGCAAATCCTTTTATCATTGGAGCCTGAAAACGAAGCTGATTCTAATTATTCAATTTATTACGACGCTAGTCGCCGTTACGCTGGGTTATTATTCGTTTGAAACGTCCAAAACCCAAATCGTCAACAAGGTCAGCGTTTCAAACCAGTCCGTTATTACGGTAATCGACAATAATATTACGCGCATGCAGCGCTCCATCTCCGACTGGGCCACTGTGTTTATTCTGTCGTCCACGGTTCAGCAGGGCTTGCAAGAGACCGCCACGGGGCAAAATGTGCTGGAATCCGCGCTTTATTCGGGTCCGGCGGCTTCCCTTATGGACCAGATGCTGGTAACGGGCAATTTTGACTATTTAGCCCTGTATGGCGAAAACAGCAGCGACCCTCTCTATCAGGTCGCAACCGATGACAGCAGCGGCCCGGCCAAGCAGGAAGCTATAACGGGCAGCGAGGTTTACCGTCAAACGGAGCTGCTGAACGGAGCGCCCCACTGGTTTCCTCTCACCCAAGAGAACAACGCGTTCATTGAATACAACCGGCAGGGCAAAATGGGAATGAGCCGCATTGTCCGCAGCACCCTGAACGGCGAAAAGCTTGGTTTTATCTTTGTTGGCGTCAATCATCAGACGATCCGGAACCACTATCTGAAAAACCTGTACGATCAGGATCACGGCATTCTGATTCTGGACCAAAATGGAGAGTCGCTGCTGACGGCCGGCAAAGCTTTTTACGAGTCGAACCTGGACTTCTTCGGGCCGCAGGATGGCGATTTGGAGAAAACCGCCGGCTCCCGCGTCACGCAGATCGGCGGCGAAGAGCTGCTGCTTTCTTACAGCGTGATGAACAACGGATGGCGCATTTATTACGCAGTGCCGCTTGATCTGCTGACGAAGGAACTAAACGCCATTAAATTATTTGTTATGCTGGCCATTCTGGCCATCATCGTGTTGACCATACCGCTGACAACGCTTCTGACTTCCTTTTTGACTGCGCCGATCAAGAAGCTGCTCATTTCCATGCGGCGTTTTCAGAACGGTCATTTCGGCGAACGCGTCGAGGTCAAATACCAGGATGAAATCGGACTGCTCAGCCAAGGCTACAACAATATGGTGCTAAACATCAAAACACTGGTGGACGAGGCTTACGTCCTGCGGCTTAAGGAAAAGGAGGCTGAGCTGAAGGCGCTGCAGTCGCAAATCAACCCTCATTTTCTGTACAACATGCTGGACATGATTTTTTGGGAGGCCGAAAAAGCAGGCCAGGACCGGATCAGCGAAATGGTCATTACGCTGTCGAGGCTGTTCAGGCTTAGCTTGAACCGCGGCAAAAGCTTCACCAGCCTGGGCAAGGAGAAGGATTTGATCCTGCAATATTTGAAGCTGCAGCAAATGAGATTTGCGGACAAGCTGACCTGCAAAATCGATATCCCCGAGGAGCTGGAGCAATACGTTATCCTGAAGCTGCTGCTGCAGCCGTTTATTGAAAACGCGCTGATTCACGGTATCGAGCGCAAGCGCGAAGGAGGATACGTGCATGTCAGTGCCAGCCTGAACGGGGGACATCTCTCTTTTGTGATCGAGGATAACGGAGTTGGCATGGATGAGGACATGATTAAAAAAATTACCGAGCTTCAACCCGACTCTGACGTCTATACGGCTCAGGAAACGGGCGGGTACGCCATCCAAAACGTCATTCAGCGATTGCGACACTACTATAAGGATGAGTACAGATTGACCTATGTTAGCGAGCTGGGAAAAGGAACGCGGGTTGAACTGGACATCCCTGCTATGACGGAAAACCGGGAGGAAGAAGAACATGGTTGATCTGCTCATTGTGGACGACGAAGAGCGTGCGAGAAACGGCATCAAAACTTTGATTGATTGGGAGGAGCATAATATCTCCATCGTCGGAGAAGCCCGCGACGGGGCCGAAGCGCTGGAGCTGCTCGAAAGCAGACATGTAGATATATTGCTAACCGATATCCGCATGCCGGAGATGGACGGGCTTCAACTTATCGACAACGTCAAAAGACGCTTCCCTCATATCAAATCGGTCATTATGAGCGGTTACGACGACTTTAATTACGCCAAAAAGGCGTTAACCTTGGGCGCCAGCAACTATTTGCTCAAGCCGAGCCGGCGTCAGGAAATACTGGATACCGTACTGAAGCTGTCGGGCGAAATCGCAGCAGAACGGGAGCAGTCTAGACATATGGAGCGGCTGAAGGAGGGCTTCCGGGAGAGCTTGCCGCTTATGCGCGACAAGGCGTTGAGCCGTCTGATGTCGTCCGAGGATGCGCCTTACACCAAGCTGCTGGGCAACCTCAAGCTAAGCGGCCTGGTCTTTCCCTATCCCTATTTTGGCGTCGTCCGCGTCCAAATCGACGATTATCTCCAGCATCAAAACCGGTTTGGCACCTTCGATTTCGAATTGCTGAAATACGGCTTGAAAAATATATGCGAGGAAACGTTATCTGAGGTTGGCATTTGCGCAGCCGTAGAGGATCAGGACGACATTACCGTCATTCTGAATGTGGAACGGGAAACGCCGGTCTCATCCCTGAAGCCGCTCGCGGAAAAGCTTATCGCCAACGCAGACGCTTATCTGCACCTCAGCTTGTCCGTCGCCATCGGCCCCGCGGACAAAGGAATCAACCAGCTTCGGACCGCCGGCCAACTAGCGGCAAACGCATTGGATACGGCCTTTTATTTGGGCCACGGGAAGCTGATTCATTATGAGGAGGCTTTGGAGGAAGAGCCGTTGAAAACGGCCTATCCCATCGAACTGGAAAGGCTGATCCTCCAGTCGGTATTATCGGGCGACGAAGGGCATATCACTTCCGGTCTGACGTTGTTTCAGAAGTCTCTGGATCACGAAAAACAGTCGAAACCTTTGGTGCTCAAATTTGCATTCGCGCTTTATTTTGCACTCTACCGGCTTTGCATCGAAAAGGAACTGGACGTTAACACTATTTTTGGCCAAGACCTGGAGGAAATAACAAAAAAGCTGGCCAAGCTGAACATCGATAGCATCTATGCCGAGTTGTTGAACACCGCATTGTGTATCGGCCGCCAGTTAAACGAGAAAAAACAAAGCAACAAGCTGTTCGAATCCATCCTGGACTATATCCGCGAGCACTACAATCAGGACATCAGCCGAGAAACCGTCGCTAAAGAAGTGTTCATCACGCCAGGTTACCTGAGTTTGCTGTTCAAGCAGCAGCTCAGGAGCAGCTTTCTCGATTTTCTGCATAAGGTACGCATGGAGCAGGCTTGTCTGCTGCTGAAGGATCAAAGCCTGCGCATCGCGGATATCGCGCTTCAGGTGGGGTATAACGATGAAAAATACTTTTTTCAGGTATTCAAAAAATACATGGGCATGACGCCCAAACAGTTCCGCAATACGATCAAGTCCTAGCGGCTAACAGGTAGACTCATCCCCAAAGCAGCTATGCAGGTTGCAGGACGAAAGTATTGTTTTGGGGTCAAAAACAGCAAAAACGCAAGCGCCAAGGGAACCCCTCCCTCAATGCTTGCGTTTATGAACATCATTACATCGTACGGGTTAGCCGCATGAAAGCCCCAAGCTTTCCAGCACGCCGTCGATGATTTGGTTGTTAAAGCGAGCGCGAGCTATTCTCCCGCCTTGTAGTCAAACCAGTCGAAATGTGCCGCCGTCTGCGATGATGCGCCATTGCCCGTGGCGTACATCGCGATATAAACGCCCGTAAATCCGCCTGCAACCTCCGTCGAAAGCAGACTGCACTCCCCGCTTCCAAAAGAAACAAATTGTCCGTTGCCGTCAACATACCCAAAGGTGTACAGGTCGCGATTGGCTTTCACGGCAAGCACAACGGATTCCGAAGTCCACGGAATTTCATTTTCGATCTTCCACAAGCTGCCGATGCGTCTTCTCAGGATCAGCTTTGTTTGGCCCACGATGCGGGCAACGGCGATTTCATAGTGAAACCTCTCATTCATGAAAACCGTCACTCCGGCTTCATCGCCATTCCGTTCCGGCGCAAATGTCATAAGAGTAGAGACTTCGCAATCAAAATGCTGCTGCCTTCTGCCAACAAATGCCGGAGCAGCGACATCGTTAAGAGTCGCCGACGAGCCATTAAGCGAAAGAGCGCCGTCCCGTTGCGTCAGCGACCAAAGCTGTGAATCGGATTTCCGCAGAAAATTCCAGCTGGGGTCCAGCGTTTTGCCGTTAAAATCATCTCTCTCCGGCTTTGCCGCAACCGGTTGAAGTTTCAAGCCGTCGGAGGCCATCATTTCGCCAATCGTTCCGTTGTCCCCAATCGTTGGCCATCCATCCTCGCTCCAGGCAACAGGCGCAAGAAAAGTTTCCCGCCCCAGATGATGCTTGTTGGGATAACACGCCGGGCGTACGCCCAGAAATACGGCCCACCATGCGCCTTCAGGCGTTTGCACCAGATCGGCGTGACCCGTAGCATGAATGGTTTTGTTCAAGCTGCGATGGGTCAGGATGGGATTATGCGGATTGCTTTCGTAAGGTCCGCCCGGCTTCCGGCTTCTCGCGATCGTTTCCATATGGCCGTATTCCGTGCCGCCTTCCGCTACCATCAGGTAATACCAGTCGCCGATTCGGTAAACATGCGGCGCCTCCGGATATTGCCCCCCGGTCCCGGCCCAAATGGATACGCATTCGGAAAGCCTTTTCCCTGTTGCCAGATCGATTCGGCTTTGACAGATGCTCATGTCCAGGGAGGTCGTATAATAGACGGAGCCGTCTTCGTCAAAAAACAGATCGGGGTCGATGCCGCCTTGATCTACGAAAATCGGATCCGACCACTCTCCGCGCGGATTATCGGTATAAACAAAGAAGTTTCCGCCGCCCGTTACATTAGTCGTTGTCATATAGAAGATGCCATTATTCACGCGAATCGTTGGGGCAAAGATACCGAGGGAGCTACCCGCCCGGCTTAAATCCAATTGCTCCGGCCGCGTCAGGCAATGCCCGATTTGCTCCCAATTGACGAGATCCTTGCTATGGAACAACGGAACTCCGGGATAGTACTCAAACGAACTGGTAACCAAATAATAGTCGTCGCCCCATCTGCAAATGCTGGGATCGGGATGAAAGCCGCTAATTACAGGATTGCGGTAAGTCAATTCCTATCACTCCTTGTAGAAAGAATATGCATGTCCATAATATACCACTACTCACAGACCATAGCATACCCTCGTAACTCTATTGGATTGGAATTTCCAATTTCCCCAGCATTGCCAATCCACGAATCAATACAGTCGCCGCCTGTGCTCTCGTCGTAAGGCCTTGCGGCTGGTATCGATCCGCTCCGGTCCCCGTCATGATGCCGTAAATGGCCATGCTCCGCACCGCTTCCTCGTAAGCTTGCTCTACCTCGTCCATATCTCTGAAGTCATCCGGATTTACGCCCGATTCATGGCTTGCTCCGGCAAGGCTCCCGGCCGGAATAACTTTCGCCAGCATCGCCGCCATTTCTTGTCGGGCAAGCGGCTTGCCTGCTTCTCCCACGCTAATGGAAGCCGGATCAACTCCGAAAGCCCTTGCCAGCATAAGCGCAAACTCCGAGTTGGTTACGGTGCGATTGGGGGAATAATAGTCTCCTCCCACCCCATTAACCAGTCCTTTTGCAGCGCCCAGCTTAATATATGAAGCTCCCCAATGCCCGTTAATGTCCACAAAGTCGTTTTCATTCTGCACAGCCAGATAGATGCTTCCGGGAGCCGCATCGATAAAGGCGGTTATCTGATTGTCATGATGTTGCAGGACAGCCGGAGCAAACGCAAATCCATTAAAATCCAACCCATAATATACGGAGTTCGTTCCATCCTTCTGGGCATCATAGCGGAAAACGCCCCAGTAGGAGGTCTTTTGGGCTGCTTCGAGGGGCATATACAGCAGCTTGGACGACTCTGCGCTGATTTGATTTACCGTTTGCAGCACCATTCCCGTTCGACTATTTACCAAATCGATACGGTATTCCAAGGCGGAACCTAATCTTTTGCCCCCCGGAAAGACTTCCTCAAGCGCCTCCCGAATGGCGTCATCCGAAGATTTATCAACCAGCGTAAAGCGGAAGGTCAAGTCCTTTTTGCCGAGTTTGGCTTCTTCCAGAGCTTTCGGCAATTCCGGGAGAAGAGATGCCAGTCCTGCTGGAATCCTATACCCTCCAAAAGGCGCTTGAAGCTCAAGGTAGAAATCCTTGTTGATTTCCTCCAGCTCATTTAGGACAACAAAAGGAATGTTTGCATAGATGGCGCCTTGGTTTGGCTGTGCCCGAAGAGTTGCAGATGGCTTTGTCGCATCAATAGTGCTTAAAGGTATAAATTGGCCATTCAGGTCTATACCGGGAGCAGGCAGCAGGGGCGGATACCAGACCGTTCCACCGCTTGACGGAGCCTCTGCTCTCGTTACGACAATTGAATAGGTTAAGGTGTTGCCATTAGCAGCCGTCGCTATAATCGATAGTTCATTTTCTCCGACAGTCAGGGGAATTGGACCGTGCGACGCAGCGCTGTCTGCCTGACTTCCATTGATGACCAACGTTGTGTCGCTTGCGATAGCTTGTGCCGTTACCGAAATTTCGGTTATATCATGACCCACACTCGCCGAATACCGCGTCTCCCCGCTTGAAAAGACGGGATCAAGCTCTCCAGCCGACAATGTTAACGCTCCAAGCTCGGCATTTGAAGATTGCGGAGTAGCGCCAACCTGGTTGGACAATACGCTTTCTCGCGCCGGGTACACAGCTTTAACCGAAAAATAATAGGCGGTGCCGTTGGTTAGCCCCGTTACGGTGCTGAAATGCTCCGAAGCGCCAACTGTCGCAATGGATACGCCTTGGGAATCTGGCGTCTCGCTTTGGTAAAGCACATATCCTGATGCTCCATTGACAGGCTCCCATGACAATGTCGCCTCGGAATCTCCCGCTACAGGCGAATTCATGACGGGCACACTGCTAATCCGAATAACCTGGCTGCTTGAGGAAGGAACCATCCAGAGATCGGTCCCGTCGAATGTCGCCGAATAAGAGCCGCCCGGATTTCCGAAATCAATCCCTTCCATCACGCCGTTTTCAGTATCAATCCGAATCAATCGACCATCTGAGGAAGGTTTTGACCATACATACCTGCCGTCAAAGTCACCTTTATTTAATATTTCCGTGGACTTATTAAATCCCTCGGGCCAGTTTTCATACCCCGTCATTTCGCCCGTCAGCGTATCCAGCCTAACGACTTGATTTGAACTGTACGGAAGCATCCACAGGGACTGGCCGTCGTAGACGCCGCCGTTAAATTTGTATGAAGCTAGCTGAAGTCCTGGGGGCCAATCATTAAAACCTTCCATTTCACCTGTTTCGGGATTCAAACGGATCACCCTATCCGCCCGGCTTGGAATGAGCCAAATCGATTCTCCGTCATACGCACCGCCCGAAAACGAATAATTTCCATGCGTGTAGCCTGCTGGCCAATTATTGTAGCTTGTCATGTCGCCCGTGGCCGGATTCACCCGAATGACATGGCTTGTAGAAGAAGGGATGAGCCAGATGAATTCATTGTCATAGACGCCTCCGGTAAATTTGGCATTTTCAAACGTAACGCCCGCCGGCCAATCGTTATAACCGGACATCTCTCCCGTATCCGTATCCACCTTAATCAGACGGTCGGCCAGAGCAGGGATCATCCATACGGACTGTCCATCAAAAACACCCCCGCTAAACGCACCGTTGCCCTTTGTGAATCCAGTCGGCCAGCTGCTATATCCGGTCAGCTCTCCCGTAACGGTATCCGCAGCGACAACCTGATTGGTTTCCGCCGGTATCATCCAGACCTTTCCCTTTCCGTCATACACCCCCTGTGCAAACATTGAATAATACATTTGATGATTATCGGGCCAGCTGCTGTAACTGGTTGCTTCATACAACGGCCCTAACCCCGTTGTGGATGTTGTGGATGTTGTGGAACCCGCTCCGAATGCCAAGCCGAATGGGGCTATGTGCCATACAAGAAGCAGCGCGACAAGGAATGTTGATATTCGGAATTTCCGTTTTGAATCCAAAATAATCTACCTCCAGTGCGAAATCTCACATTTTTTGTCTATCTCAATCATTTTACGTTTACTATTTTTTTCATGCAATCCAAAATTTCAGCATAAATCGATATTTTCGGCGTTGAAGGCGGGGCTGCCGGAAGCAGACGGAGGCATGCTTCCACAAATTCTGGACAGCGGGCTAAACCTCATATATCGTTAAAAGGCCGGGAATTGAATAAGGAATGAATGATAGATAGGATAAAAGAGTAGGAGTGAACTGTAATGAAGTCAGAAGAAAAACGGGTGTTGGTTCCAAGAGCCGCAAAGAGTCTGCACGGAGCGTGGGCCGACGAGCAGGATGGCAACCAAATCGCCATAGATCATTATCAATGGGAAACGGAGAATGGGTATACGCCGACGGTATTGGTTTCATTGTCGTATACGGCGGAGGAGATTCAGGTGCGTTTTCGCGTGTATGAAGGGGATCCGCTTGTCCGTTTTACAGAGCAAAATGATCCCGTACACCGGGACAGCTGCGTTGAATTTTTTGTTCAGCCGATGCCGGAACTGGACGAGCGTTATCTCAATTTCGAGCTCAATGCGGCAGGCACTCTGACGCTTGGATTAGGTAAAGGTTTGGCGGACCGCGTTTATTTAACGGAGCAAGAAAGCCCGCAGCTGCACATTTCCACGGAAACGCAGCTGCGGGACGGGGATACGGATTCGCTTTACTGGACGGCCCGCTTCCGAATTCCAACGGCGTGGGTAGCGGAGCATTTTCCCGGCTTCAGGACAACTCCCGGGGTTAGCCTTCGCGGAAACTTCTACAAATGCGGGGATGAGACGCCAAGTCCCCACTATGGCAGCTGGTCACCCGTCACATCAGAGACCCCTAGTTTCCATCGCAGCATCGATTTTGGCCTGATTGTGTTAGATTAACCGCCGATACGTCACTGATTAACTCACGAAAAGCCGTAAACGCCAAATGGCAAAACGGCTTTTTTTCGCAAAATCACCCTGCTGGCCTTCAACTATCGGTCGTGCTGATGCTTTATTCGGTACGGCTTCCAATTAGTCAGTCAGCTTTTTTCTAACTTTTCTCCAAAAGCTGGAGTTGCGCTCTTGGACATGGCGTTCGTTGTTAATCAGCAAGCTATAAGCCGACCACATCGTAATGGCCCGGATGCTGGGATAAGCGCCGATCGCGATCAACACGACGCACACCGGGTAATACGGCACCAATGCGCCTCCGGAAATCCCCTTTCTCTCCAGCAAAAAAGCGACCGCACCCATCGCTACCATGGCAATACTGATGGTCAAGACGACGCGGTACCTTTTTTTCAATCGGCTCAAACGATCCGAAAGCTGCTTAACGTATCCTTGATCAAGCAATAGAGCTTCCTTCCCCAGCACATGGTAACGTTCCTCGTCTCCCATTATAACGGACGCAATAACTACAATGCCCACAGCCGCGATCAGAATAATCAGTAATGAATAGATAGCGGGTTGCCCTGTAAATATCAAATACGGCAGGGTGGCCAGAATCAATAGAACAGCGCCCAGCCCAATTCGGTTGGACAGTTTTTGCTGATAACTTAAATACCCTTCCGCCATCTCTTGGCTGACATAAAATCCAAGCTCCTCGCGCCCGCCTTTTTCTTCGGTTTCCTTTAACAAATAATCCATGGACACCTCGAAGAGGTTGCCGATCATCAGCAGCTTTTCCGTTTCGGGAAAGCCTTGCCCGTTTTCCCATTTGCTGACCGCCTGTCTGGTCGTACCCAGTTTTTCGGCCAGCATTTCTTGCGAATATCCTTTTTCTTTTCGTAGTCGTAATAGTTTGTCGCTAAATGACATAGACTTGATCTCCTTTGCAATTTGTTACCTGAATTATAGAAAAACACCCCTGCCGAATCTATGTATTTCAGGTTGCGTTTGCGCCACGCACGGTTGCAAATGCTGTTAAATCGGCATTATACAAATTCAAATCCGCACTTGTAATGGGGACATAAGTGAAATTGGACGCCGCAGAAACGGGATTTACCGAAATTTCTCTTAGCTCTTCAAGAGGTAGCGACTCCATTGGTTTTTCATAAAATTCATAAAAGGACATAATGCCTTTGAGCGAAACAACTCGGAGCCAATCCAGCGCCTCGGCCCTGCTCAAAAAGGCATTTCCTTCAATCGGCTTGAATTTTGCGGATTCATCTTTTACTGCTTTTATTGGAAGCTTATCGCTTTTTGCCAATAGATAAGGGCCGTCTGACCAATTCAGACCTAGACTTCCTGGAAGGGCGGCACCGAACAGCTTGTAAATCATTTTGAGCAGTTCGGCTTCGCTGGCATAACGATCAGGACGGAAACTATAATCGTCGTACCCATGAATGATGTTATTGTTCTCGGCCCACAAAAAGAGTTCCCGCGCCCAATGATTCCGAGTATCGCGCGGCAGCTCTGCCATTTCAATTACGAATTCGTAATCGGATTCCGATAAATAGGATAGCGATGACGCCTTCTCCACCTCTTCCGCAAACGCGATAGAGGGTACAAGCAGCATTACCGAAAGCATGCCTGCGATTATAGCCTTAACCTTTTTCTTCCAACCACAACCTCTTTCACATTTTTATAATGTCTTTAATCATTCACATCATTAAATATATATATAAATATATCATACTCATCCAAATTTAACCGTTATGAAATGGTTGGCAATCGTCATCAAATGTTCACTTATGTGCGGCATTTTTGATCTCTATAATTAACCCCATACCAAAAGTGGAAGGTTGAGAGAGAATGCCCGCAACAAAGAAAGAAAGTCTTTATTTTGGCTTAATGATGTGTTTTGGAATGGTTGTTGTGATGACGGCGTATAATTTGGCGCTGAACAATCGGCTGTGGGAGTTAACGGCAGCAGAGGGTGTAGTGGAGTTTCTGTTCGGTTTTGTCGTAGCCTTTTTACTGGATTTTTTCCTCATAGGCCCGCTTGCCAAAAAAGTGGCGTTTAAACTCCCCATAAACAAATCCAAAAAGGTGTATGTCATTTTGTCCATCTCAACCTGCATGGTTATCGGAATGGCGGCATGTATGTCATTGTACGGCCTGGCAATGTCCTATTGGAGTAATGGCCCAGGAGCGGAACATCTGTTTATTAGCTATCTGCAGACCTTCGGCAAAAACGTCATGTTTGCCCTTCCGCTGCAATTATTGATTGTAGGTCCCTTGGTTCGTTACGTATTTGTTCGTTTTATTCAAAAGAAGTCCACTTCCCGTCTCGCAGCAGCAAAGCGTATCTAACAAGCCTCCGTCTTTCTGGCAAAAAAAAGCGGCCAAGGCTTAGTCTGCCTTGGCCGCTGCATGAGCTGCTTTAAAGATGTGCGTCTAATTTACTCCACCAACTTGGCAACGATGGCCGCTACTTCCGCCCGCGTAATGAAGCCTTGCGGACGAACGGAGCCATCTCCGTAACCGGAGATAATACCCGCTTGCGTCAAGGCTGCAATTGCTTCCCTTGCCCAAGCCGAGATTGTACCTCCATCGGTAAAGACGCGTTCGCTTGCTCCATCCTCCACCGGTTTGAGCTTATCTTTAAGCCCCCGATAGAGAATCACAAACACTTCTTCGCGAGTCATCTGATTGCCCGGCTTGAACTCACCGTTCGGGAAGCCGTTCACCAAACCGGCGGAATGCAGTCCTGAAATATAAGGACCATACCAGGCATCCGAAGCTACATCCGTGAAGGAAGCCGATTCATTGGTTGGCTGCAACCCAAGCAATCGGAACGCAACGGCGGCGAATTCCGCCCTATTCATCTGACGCTCCGGCTTAAAGCTGCCATCCGGGAACCCGGTCAGCACACCGCTGGAGACCAGCTTCGAGATATTTTCTTTTGCCCAGTGGCTGCCCGTATCGACAAATGTCGTTGGCGCAGGCGTCGGACTTGGACTAGCGGACGTTGTTGGCGATGGCGTCGCGCTTGGGCCCGTTGACGATGTTGGCGACGGCGTCGGATTTGGACCACTTGTAGTCGTTGGCGCCGGTGTCGGATTTGGACTTGTCGATGTCGGCGTAGGAGTTGGTCCCGTCGATGGAGCCGGGGCTTCTTCCACCGCGACACTAAACCAGTCGCTAAAACCGCCGTCTGCTGTCGTTACGCTGATTACAGCCGTTCCTGCCTTTAATGCCGTTACCTTGCCAGCTGCGTCTACAGCAGCCACATCGCTAGCATTGCTGGACCACAGGAGTGCCTTGTTAGTGGCATCTGCCGGGGATACAACAGCGTTAAGCGTCAATTGATCGCCCACCTTCAAGCTGGCAGAGCCGCTTTCCAACTCCACTCCCGTTACCGGCACGCCTTGACCAGGCGCCGTTACGCCCGGCACTTGAGCCGACAAAGCCGCATATTGAGATGAGGTAACAGGAATGACTGTACCGTGGCGCGGATTGGAAGGCAGATTATAATTACTTGACATTATCCAGTTTCCGGAGCTCAGGTCCGTCGTTTCAAACGGCACGTATCCTTTTCTGCCAAATTCGTCGATGAACAGATACCATTTGTTCTCTGTATTGGATTTAACAACGGTTGGACCTTCTCCGCGTTCAATCTGTCCTTTTCCGATACCTTCCTTCACAAGCTCGAAATCATCGGCAAAAATGCTGCTTCCTTTTTCCTGGAAAACAAACTTGCCGGATGGCGCCTGCTGGCTGTTGTCCCGCTCATCCTTTGTAAAGCGGTACACGCTGCCATCATGCTGAACCACAGTTGTATCAATAATGGAATATCCGTAGTCCATATAAACCTGCGGTTCCGAGAAGGTATAGAAATCCCTCGTCGTTGCATACAGGATTCGTTGTTGACTGGCATCACTGTGATCCGGAGTATTGTACAGCTTGGATGCCCACAGGACAACATATTGGCCGTTGACATCGTCATACACAATCTCCGGAGCCCAGGTATTGCCTGCATTTTCCGGCGCTACCTCGACCATGCGCTGCTGAGACCAGTTTACCAGATCGGTCGATTCCCACACCATGATGGAGCGGCTGCCGGAGCGTTGAGCACGATTCCAGTCATTATTGCCGTAAATTTTCAGGTCGGTCGCGATCAAGTAAAACTTGTCGCCTTCAGGCGAGGCGATAATGGAAGGATCGCGCAGACCCTTTTCGCCCAATACAGAGGTTAACACAGGCTGGCTGTTGTTTAATTCGCGCCAATCCAATGCCGTGTTCCCATTGCTGAGCGCCATATAGATTTGCTCGCCGCTTGCGCTGCTTTCACCCTTGAAGTAGCTGAACAGATATCCCGCCAGCTCTTCCTGTTGCGGAAGCTCGCGAACGACGGCGGCAAACGCCTTCGTCAAGGAAACGGACCCTTTGGTGATCGTTGCCGTCAAAGCAACGCTTTGATCCCCGCTTCCATGCGTTGGCCGGCTCACTTCTCCCGTAGAGGTTACGATAGAGCCGTCACCTGTCGCCCATGATATAACGGCGCCATGTTCGCCTTTCGTCGGCAGCGTCAGATTGCCTCTCACATCACCGATGTTGTGCACCTTCAATGCCGCGGCATCCCATTCTGCCAGCTGACGGTCATTTTCCATCGGCAGCACGGTAAATGTAAAGCTTTTGCTCGCCTGATGCGTGCCATCGGATACTTCCGCCGTCAATGTAACGATTGCGGGAGGTCCGCCATACGCAGGTCGGTTAACCGCCCCGTTTACGCTAATAACAGCTGGATCCGAGGAGGTCCAGGCAACCGTCAGGCCTTGCCCCGCAGTTGCCGGCAACGTCAGATTTCCACGCACCTCATCCTTGGATTGGTTGGACCCAAGCAATGCGGATACTTGAAGCTTCTCCGCCGCTTCCGATACAAAAAGTCCTTCCAGTGCGGTCAGCTTGGTTGAAAACCCGCTGTACAAAGCCTCTACTTCGGCTGCGTTCAGCGCGCCGTCATAGATTTGGAAATCGGCGATCATCCCGCCAAAATAAGGGTCTGCGCTATAAAATGACTTGCCAATATAGCCGCTTGGCCCTGTCGCGCGTTTGATCTGCTCCAGCGTAAAACCGCCCGTCGAGCCGGTTCCGGCCGGCTGGCCGTCAATGTACAAGGCAAGCTTTCCTTCCTGCCCTTGCACTACCACCGTCACCAGCTTCCATGTGTTGGTCGGCAGCACCGAGGAAGCAATCGCGCTTTGCTCATTCATCCAGCCGTTGGTTGCTATACCGGCGCGAGTCCCGCTGGTTGCATTGTTGTTATTGTTGTATTTTGGCGTCAAGTAGAGATAATGGGTATTGCTTTGCCCCAGAGCAAACACCCACTCCGCCGGACGAGCGCTGTTCCAGCTTACGAGCGAGGATACCGTTACATCCTGCAAGCCGTCGAGAACGCCTTGCGGAATTTCGATATAGGAATCGCTTGCGCCTCCCGCAAATTCCGCCACCCCATTGCCTGCGGCTTCGATGTGGCGAGCTTTGTTTTTGTTCTTCCAGGAGCCGTCAAAATCGCCCGCTTGGTCTACTACAGTGTTGTCTTCCACTTTGCCGAAATCATAATGCAGCTTCAGCTCGGGGGTTTCACGCGGCGGCACAACAACCGTCCCGTCAGATTCGGCAATCATAATCCAGCTGATCTGCGGATCTGCGTTGCCGCTTGCCGCGCGACGCACGGTCAGCTCCAGCTTCCCGTCGGATACCGTTACATTATTGTATCCCAACACGTCTCGCGCAGAGGTGAATACATAACCCGACGTTACAACGTTCCCGTTCAGCACAATGTTGGCCTTCCGGTTGCCATTGGAATATTGAGCCCAAGGATCGTACAAGCCGACATAAACGTCATACTTGCCATCCTCCACATCAAAGCGATAAGTCAGATCATCGCCTCTACTGCTCAACAGGTAGCGAAGCGAACTGAACAAGTCGCCGCTGTCCGTGCCATTTGAATTGGTATTTCCTCCTACATGACCCCATGTGGGAGCAGCGGCCGCATTATAGGCCTGATCGATTACGCTTCCGTTCAGGACGTTTTCCGTCCCCATCAGCTCGATCATTTCTCTATAATCCGCCGTATTGGCGCCGCCCGCATGAACAAAATAAGCCTTGCCTTCCGGAATGACATAAAGCGTATGCTGAATCTTTTTGTTATTAAATTGAGGCAACGTTCCTGTAAGAATGGCTGGCCCCGGCTTGGCAAAGGTTGCCGCCGTGGATGTCCACGTCACAGGCGTTGTTACTTCCGTGCCGTCGCCTTGCTCCACCACGAGATTTTGCGGAAGCTGCGGCAACATCCCGACCGTTGTGCTCTCCGGAAGCGCCGTTTTGACCTCTACCCGGCCCATGCCGTTTAATTCCTCCAGCGTCCATTCATCGTGCCAGCGCAGCACGATTTCGTCGCCTTGCCCGAACTCAATGGGCAGCCAAACGTAACGGGAGTTTTTCAGATCATTTTTGTTCCAGCGGTCGCCCATATAAATGAACTTGCCGTTGGCAGCATCCACGGGGATAACATGGGTGCTCTGCGACCCAAAAGTCGTGGAGCTTCCCGGCGCTACATCGCGCATCGGTCTCCACGGACCCATCAGATCCTCGGCTACTGTATATTTCCCGACGTTGGGATCCCAGCCCGTTGCTCCTGAAGTAATCATGTAATAGAGTCCCTGATATTTGAACAACGCAGGCGCTTCACGTTGGGCAAGCGGGAATACGCGCACATAGTCCTCGCCGTATACGGCCTTGTATTCCGTATCCCGCTCCACGTTGCCATCCTTATGCCAGCCCACAACATCCGTATAATCCTCGTTCAGCCTGGAGATATACATCGTCAAATTTTCTTCGCTGGAATACACCAGATAAGCCGTGCCATCATCATCCTTGAACAGCGTCATGTCGCGGGCCATGCCCGGCTGATCCGGCTGTCCGTTGTCTGTGGCTCCCGCAGGCGCACGGTCCATCCGCTCGCTTTTGCCATATACAAACGGTCCTGTCGGGGAATCGCTGATTGCGTAACCCGCCTCCGCCTTGGCATAGTTGGCCGTGGAGGTGGCCGAAGGCCCGTCGGTATGCATCCACATGACGTAATTGTCGTTTTTATCATTGTAAATGACTTTTGGTCTTTCAATAATCCGGTCAATGCCGATATCGTTAAGTATGTCGGCTTTGTCCTGGCGTCCGGCGTACAGAGACGAGATCAGCGGATCATTGGTGAATGCATCCATATCCTTGATCGCGGTCAAAGCCAAACCTTCATCCTGCCAGTTGTACAAGTCGGTTGAAGAGTAAACGCGCACGCCCCTTGCAGGCAAGTAGCCGTGGGTTTTATCCTCGCCATACCAATAAAATTTTTCTGTTTTTTCATCATAGATCACGCCGGCGCCATGAGCTTGAATCAAGGCCCCGTTCGTGTCGTTCCAAACAGCGCCCGGTTTAAAGGACGTATACACTTCCTTGGCAGCCAAACCTGCGATTCCAGCGCCAAGATCTGCAATAGCAGCCCGTATTTTCTCCTGATTATCCGGGCTTGCGTAGTCTTGTCCTTGCTCCGCCAGCTGATTCAACAGCGTGTTTGCAGAGGCAATGGATTCATTCAGTATGCCAACGCTGTAAGGAGAGAAATCACCGCCGTTTATGGCAGCTTCGGCTTCCGTTACTTTCTCCTGCAGGTCAGAAACCGGCACGATAACCGACTTCCGAATGATCAGGTAGTTGACCAGAGGATCATTATATTGACTCAAAGTCCCCGTCGCCGGTCCTTGTACCCGCAAATCCAGCATGCCGTCGCTCACCGCGATTTTGCGATAGGTAACCTCCTTAAAAGCCCCATCAGCTCCAATGGCCAAATCGCCCCCGGATACGTTAGAGCCTTCAAGCAGCAGGTTTACGCTGCGGGCGCTCCACGGGTTTTGAAAACCAAAGGTTACATCGTAATCGCCGGCAGGCAGCTCAAACCGGTATTCCAGCGCTTTGTCTCTGACTTGAGAGCCGCTGTAATATCTCAGACTGCCTTCCTTGGTGGCTGCTCCTGCGCCGGCTGTACCGGTAGTTGTCGTCACGAGCCCCCACTGCTTGCCCGTAACGGGGTCAGGGCCATATACCTGCTCCGTCACCGAGGCGTACAGACCAAACTTATCATTGCCTTCAACTGTAGCAGGCGTCGAATCGCCCGCATTTACGAAATACAAAATATAGTCGTTAGCCTTCAATTCCTGCTCCGTCCAGTTCGAGACAGACGCGCTGTCGCCTCCATCTGCAAAGGCTGGACCAAACGGCGTCCACAACGTCGCAAGCAGCATGCAGCTTAACGCCAACGAGATCCATTTTTTGTTTTTCAGCAATGTATTGCCTCCTTTTGCAAAAATGATCGCCCTTGTCTTGTATGCGCTTCCATGTTGGATTTCGGAACGTCACAACGAATGATAACGAATCCTTTTTCCTCTCGCAACTGAAGAATATCAACGTGACTGAACTGAATCAAACCGGGGATTTTTTGGACAAAAACGCAAGAAACTTCACTTTAGCTGAATTTGTTCATAGTACATTCAGCGTAGACAAGGGCTTTTGGCTTAACAGTGAACAGCGCCGATATCCCGAGTGAACAAAGTGGCAAGGCATGTGAACAACGGGCTAAAGCGTGTGAACAACACGACGTCACCTAGTGAACACGGAAACTTTCCGTAGTGAACTTGCGACTTTCTATTTTGAACAAAGTAGCTTTTTATTTTGAACAATGTGGCTTTTTGTTTTGACATGACCGTTTTGCAATGGACAAGCTGCTTTCTGTTCCGACATGGCCGTTTTGCAATGGACAAGCTGCTTTCTGTTCCGACATGGCCGTTTTGCAATGGACAAGCTGCTTTCTGTTCCGACATGGCTGCTTGTCGTAGGAATCAATATTCTGCAGCATAAAAAACCTCAATTCCTGGAATGTTCATGAGGAACATTTTCCCAGAAATTGAGGTTGAATTTCAAGCGATTCACTTCAAGTTCAAGTTGATCAACTTGCGTTTAGGTTAATCAGTTTACTTTCAAACGAATTACGTTCCACGATGCTTTGGACAAGCGAGCTGTTACGCGGGAGCCGTCCACTGTCGTTTTGCCGCCTTCGTGTGGCACGACGTTATTTGGCGCTGTTTTGGAATTGAAGGCTTTTAGATCATCATGCTCCAGCACGATATGGCGGTCAAGGCTTACATTGCCGAAGCTGCGCACATCAATGTCCAGCTCCATTGCTTCGCTCAGGTGGCGATTGACGGCAAAAATGGTCACATAGCCGTTTTCTTCATCATGTACCGCCGTCGACTCCAGATAAGGGACATCTGTAAAGTCCTTGGCATCGTATTTCGGCGAGTTGACGATGGATTGAATCACGTTGCCTCTGCCGAAGTTGGACGCATGCAGGAACGGATAATAAGTGGTTTGCAGCCACAGGGAACCATCATTCTCCGTCATGATTGGTGCGATAACGTTGATGAGCTGTGCCAGACATGCCATTTTGACACGGTCCGCATGCTTCAGGATCGTAATCAGGTAGCAGCCGACAGCCAGAGCGTCCTCATGGTTGTACACATCCTCAAATTCAGGCGGCGCGATGCCCCAACGCTCTTCCATGCGGCTCGTTCCGATCGTTTTCCATACATTCCACTCGTCCAGGGAAAGCATCAGCTTTTTCTTGCTGCGCTTCTTGGCTTGTGTCGCATCACAGATGGAAGCCACGCTGCCGATAAAATGGTCCAGATTCAGAGACGACGCCAGGAAGTTTCCTGCATCGTTGTTATTGTTGTTGTAGTAGGTATGCAGTGACAGGTAATCCACCTGATCGTAGCACAGATCAAGCACAGTGGATTCCCAATATGCAAAGGTGTCCATGCCGCTGCTGGAGCTGCCGCATGCTACAAGCTCGATTGTGGGGTCAACCCACCTCATCACCTTGGCCGTTTCATTTGCTAGACGTCCGTACTCAACTGCCGTTTTGGCGCCGATCTGCCAAGGCCCGTCCATCTCGTTGCCCAAACACCACGTTTTGAAGCGATGCGGCTCCTTGTAGCCGTGGGAAATACGCAGGTCGCTGTAGTAAGAGCCGGATGGATGGTTGCAATATTCCACCAGGTTGCGCGCTTCGTCGATGCCTCGAGTACCCAGGTTAACCGCCATCATCACTTCGGTGCCAACCAGCTTGGCCCAATCCGCAAATTCGTTTGTGCCTACTTCGTTGGTTTCGGTCGTCCACCAAGCCAGCTCCAGCAAACGTCTGCGCTGCTCCTTGGGACCAACGCCGTCCTCCCAGTTGTAACCGGATACGAAGTTTCCGCCGGGATAACGGATAATCGGCACGTTCAGCGCTTTGATTGCTTCAATAGCATCCTGCCGAAAGCCGTTGGCGTCAGCCGTAGGATGTCCCGGTTCATAAATGCCGCCGTACACAGCGCGGCCCAAATGCTCGATAAACGAGCCGTAAATCCGCTTGTCTACGGATGAAATAACATAGTTCTTATCAATTAACATGGTCGATTTGACAGTCATCGCTTCAGCCTCTTTTCTTTTTCTTTGAATTCGGTAAAAGCAAAATCCTGATATTGATAACTTCACTCTATTTGTATCATAATAGGGATACCTAAACAACACGAATTGCTTAGGATTCGGTAAATAACTAATTCAACTCAGAAAACCAATTTAGTTTTGATTGCTAACTCAACATTGATTCCATTACACCTTGAATTCAATTTCAGCACCAGCACGGATTCAATTTCAGCATGGATGCAATTCAGCACGGATGCAATTCAGCACGGATGCAATTCAGCACGGATTCAACTTCAGCATGGATGCAATTCAGCACGGATGCAATTTCAGCATGGATGCAATTCTAGTTCAATGTTGCTGCAACGCTCATTCAGTACCCATGCAACACTGATTAACTTGCTCATTACTTTGTAGTTACGCTTGGCAAATGAGTCTCAAACGGCTAACGGCCATCGATGTCCAATAGATTTCGTCCTACGCAGCTCCCCCAAACCGCTAGCGGTCACGGATGACCGTTAGCGCTCAAAAAAGCAGGGTTTTTGATTTCTAACGGAAGTAAATGACCGTTAGAAGCTCAAACAACCAATATTGGGGCCAAAAAACCTCTCTAACGGACATCGGCGGCCGTTACAATTTGGATTTACTTAAAAAGTAGGCGCTAATGGACATGGATGACCATTAAAATTCATCCGAAGTAGCTACGCTTGGCAAATGAGCCTCAAACGGCGAGCGGTCATTGATGTGCATTAGAGTTCTTCCGAAGAGTTCTTCCGAAGAGTTCTTCTAATGTAAACCCAAACGGTTAACGGCTATTGATGAACGTTTGCGCCAAGCGGACAATGGATGTCCATTAGAGTTCATACTAACTGCAAAGTCACTTTGATTGCGCCTAAACCTACAATCCATACGAAGGAGATCATTATGTATCTGACAACAAACTCGGAATCGCTGGCCGTCTATGAAGCGCTGGCTAGCGAAATCCGCCTCAAAATTATCGATCTGCTTTACATGAAAGAAATGCACATTAAGGAGTTGGCGACTGAGCTCTACCTCAGCAACGCGGTTGTCAGCAGCCACGTCAGCAAGCTGGAGAAGGCAGGCATCGTGGGCAGCGCCATGAGGCGTATCAATGGCGGCACCTATAAATTCTGCTTCGTTACGACCGAATTTATGCAAATCAAGCTTTCTCCGCCGGCAAAAGAAATCAATGTCAAAGAGCTGTCCATCCCGGTCGGCCACTACTCCGAGCTTGAGGCGTCGCCGACTTGCGGACTTGCTACAACGGAACGATTGATTGGACATTACGACGATCCCGTCACCTTCCTTGATCCCGAACGGGTCCATGCAGGCATTTTGTGGTTTGCTCGGGGTTATGTTGAATACCGCATTCCTAATTACCTGCTAGGCGATCAAACGGTGAAGGAACTGGAAATATCCATGGAAATTGGCTCGGAAGCTCCTCAAGTCAATGAGCATTGGCCGTCGGATATTTCTTTCTCTCTGGACGGCAGACCTGTCGGCATTTGGACCAGCCCGGGCGACTTCGGCGAGCAGCGCGGCAGGTTAACTCCACTATGGTGGAAATCCGACGTCAATCAATATGGAATGCTGAAGGTTCTGCGTCTGAACAAACACGGCACCTTTATCGACGGCATGAAAATATCGGAGGTTACTGTAAACATGCTGGATGCCGGAGCCCCCTATTGGACGCTGCGCATCAGTGCAGAGGATTTAAAAAAAGGGCGTGGCGGCTTAACGCTATACGGACGAGGTTTCGGCAACTACGAGCAGGATCTGCTGATCCGGATGCGGTACATCGAACGAAGCTAAAGACTTAACCGGATGAGCACGCCAACCAAAGCTAAGTAATTGGTCTAATGCGGCACGCCAACCAAAGCTAAGTGATTGGTCTAATGCGGCACGCCAACCAAAGCTAAGTGATTGGTCTAATGCGGCACGCCAACCAAAGCTAAGTAATTGGTCTAATGCGGTACGCCAACCAAAGCTAAGTAATTGGTCTAATGCGGTACGCCGAACGAAGTTAAGCACTTGTTCGGATACGTTACGCAACCAAAGCTAAGTGATTGGTCTAATGCGGTACGCCGAACGAAGTTAAGCACTTGTTCGGATACGTTACGCGACCGAAGCTAAGCACCTGACCGGATGCGGTGCGCCAAGCGAAGCTAAGCACCTGACCGGATGCGGTGCGCCAAGCGAAGCACAGTGCTTTGCCTGATGCTTCACTCCAAGCTAAACTAAGCCGCTTCCAAGCACAAGTGTGACGGTCGTTCTTTTTTCTTCAGCGCTAAAGTGTTACACTCTAACCTATGCAAGTTGAACGAAAGAACTGTACAAGATATGTAATAGCCATGCTTGTTCGATCAAACAGTTAGCGGAAGGATTCAGTGATTTTTTGACTCATTGCATAAACGCCATACGCCATTTTTCGTTCAACTTATAGAGATTAGGAGGAGTTAAACATATGCCAGCAACTGCAGATTTGGAAAAATACGCGGATTTAGTCGTGAGGACGGCGGTTAATATCCAGCCGGGACAAGAGCTTTGGGTCAATGCCCCCATTCATATTCCGGAGCTTGTCCGCCTGATCGTAAAACGCGCTTACGAGGTAGGAGCAAAACACGTCCATGTAGAATGGCGCGACGAGGAAGTAACCAAATTGATGTACAATCTGGCGCCCGACGAAGCATTCCAGGAATACCCTTCCTGGCGCGTACAGGGCATGAACGAAATCGCGGAGCGCGGCGGCGCCTACCTGTTGATCAAATCCGACGATCCCGAGCTGCTCAAAGGCGTCGATCCAAAACGCATCGCGGATTATTCCCGCATTTCCTCGGCAGCACTCGTTAATTGGCGGAAATATACGTCTTCCAAAAGAGTTTCCTGGTCCATCGTTGCAGCGCCATCGGACAACTGGGCCAAGCTGGTTTTCCCGGAGCTGGAGACAGCAGACGCCGTCGAAGCCCTGTGGGAAGCCATTTTCAAAGCGGTTCGCGTCAAACTGGATGACCCTGTCGCGGCTTGGGAGGAGCACAACAACACACTGCTCGCCAAACGCGCTTATCTGAATGCCAAGCAATACACGAAGCTTCATTATCGCGCTCCGGGTACGGATCTTGTTATTGGACTTCCCAAAAATCACAATTGGAACGGCGGCATTTCCAAAAATGAGCGCGGCGGCACGTTTAACCCCAATATTCCGACGGAGGAAGTTTACACTGCCCCGCATAAGGACGGCACAAACGGCGTTGTGAGCAGCACTAAACCGCTCAGCTACCAGGGCAACCTGATTGAAAACTTCAGCCTCACTTTCGAAAACGGCCGGGTTGTGGATTTCAAAGCCGAAAAAGGCTACGACTCCCTGAAGGAAATGATCGATCTGGACGGCACGTCCCGTTATCTCGGGGAAGCCGCGCTTGTTCCGCATCGTTCCCCGATTTCGGATGCCAACATCATTTTCTTCAATACGTTGTTTGATGAAAATGCATCCAATCACTTGGCTCTGGGCAATGCGTACCCAACCTGCGTGGAAGGCGGCGCGGCCATGTCCAAAGAAGAGCTGGAGCAGGCCGGATTAAACCAAAGCTTCCTGCATGTCGACTTCATGATCGGCTCAGCCGAAATGGATATCGACGGAATTACCGAAGACGGCCAAGTCGAGCCGGTATTCCGCAAAGGCAACTGGGCGTTCTAGAGCTGCCGGGCACAGCCCCGCTACATGACTGCCTATAAACGGGCAAGAATGGGAAAAATAACAACACAAGGGCCTTCCGCAACCACTTATTCGTGGGTGCAGAAGGCTCTTTTTGCGCGCCATGGGGATATGCCTGTCAAGCATGAGTTTGCTGACCACCACTGGGCGGCGGATTTTCATGATTCAAGGGCTACCCTCAACCACCTGTGCATTTTGTCACCCAAAATGTAATTCGCATTACAGAACGTTCACCCTTTTGACGATATAATGAATGTTATATTACCGATGCGAAAGTTGGGGCCGATAAACATGCAGAGAAAAAAGACACAAAAGAAAAAGATTCTATCCACTATGGGATTGACGATGCTTGGCGTTGTGATCGGAACCGGGATTATGATGAACGATCAAGCCTATACCGCTGTAAAAGGGGTTTTCAACGACGGAGGCACAAAAAACACGGTTGGCACCTCGGCTGCTTTCGGCAGCTCAGCTTCGATCGATATCGAATCCGCAATGCTTGCGGTGCAGCAGCAGCGCGCCCAGCTTTTGGAGCAACAGGTGCAATCCCAACTGGAAGTCATTCAAAAACGAAATGAGCTCATTTCGCAACAGAATCTTCTCCTGGGCAAAGTAAATAACTCCTTGATAAACCCTGTCGATAAAAAGTTTATTTTGGACGAAGCTACCCAAAATGAACTACAGGCAAATGGAGTTCAATTCGAAAGAAAAAGCGCATTTGACCAAAACGATATGTACGTAATTATCGAAAGGCTTAAATCTATTATCGATTCCAACAATAGCGCTCAGCAAATGGACATGCTGCGCCTACAAAGCTTGGCCAACAAAAGAACGGAATCCACTGAACTGCTGAACAACACCATCAAAAAAATGCAGGATTCCAGGAGCTCAATCATCGGCAATATGCGTTAGTTTTTTCTCTCTAAACAACGAAATTCTGTTATAATCAGGCTGACTATCTGTGGCAAAATAGCGCGGAATTTGTCTATCGGGCAAATTCCGTTTTTTTATGGAGAGATGATTATGGCGGATATCGTATCCTTTTTGAGAAGCAATCCATTGCTCCGCGGCGTGCCCTTGCCTGAGCTGGAAAACGTCGCTGCCGCAATGGAGGTTTTACACTTGCAGGATGGTGAGGTTTTCATCACCGAGGGAGAGTTCGGCGACTGCTGCTACTTTATTATGAGCGGCGAAGCCGTCGTTTCTTCGCGCAATCTGATTGGTCGCCCCGTTCTTCTTGGCGTCCTCGGAGAAGGCGCGCTGGTTGGCGAAATCGCTTTATTATTGAAGGAGAAGCGCACGGCAGACATTAAAGCACTTGGCGAGCTCACCGTTCTGAGGCTGGGCTCCGCTCCATTTTATCATCTGGCGAAAACAAGTCCTCTTTTTCATGAGAGCTTAGTATTTACGGCTCGTATTCGTCAGGTGCATGGACTGCTGCGCAAGGCCACCATGTGGTCATCGATAGCGGACGCGGAGCTGCGCGGCTTGGCCGAAGTAACCGCTAGGCGGCAAGTCGCCAAAGGCGAAATCATCCTGACGGAGGGCAGACCGGCACAGGAGCTTTACATGATCGCGCGGGGCAAATTTCAAGTTATGGTTGCCGGACGCAAAGGGGCGGCTTTGGGAAGCGGAGACTGTTTCGGGGAGGGAGACCTTCTGCTGAATGAAGCCTGCAGCGGCACGGTGACGGCATTGGAAGACGGAGAGCTTCTGCTTATGGGAAGGGATGAATTCCACTATATTCTGCAGCAATACGAACAGGTCCAACGGCAATTCCAGGAGCTCGTCACCATCCGACATCGGGATGCCGCTTTGCGCGCCAAACTTCAATATGCCGCGAAAACTCCCGATTCCCCGGAGATGCCAAATGTCGAAAAAAGCGACCGCTGGATCAATGTGTTGTTTGTGCTAGGCGGGTTGTTTATTGCTACGACGATTCTTGCTATATGGCTCAAGCATCCGGTTTGGACCTTTGCCTCGCTGCTCCTTGGCAGCGTCACGGGTCCCGTTGCCTTCGTCTCGTACATACGGAGTTCGCAATTGCTTGGTTACCGGATTTCTGCGTTGGCGCAAGTGTTTGTTTTGTCGGCAATTACCACTGTGCCGGCCGCATGGCTTATTGAGCGGCAGCTTTTATTTAATAGCAACGCCTGGATGGCCCATTCCGGACCTGTCGTGGAGCCAATCGCCGTCAGCATTATCGAGGAAGGCTTAAAGCTGCTGTTGTGCATCCTGATTCTCCGCAGCGGGAAACATCGGTTTCTGATGGATGCCGTTGTATTCGGCGCTGCTGTAGGGATGGGCTTTGCCGCTGCGGAAAGCCTGTGGTACGGATGGAATTACCTGCAGCAAGGCACGGCTTCCGACATGCTCGCCGTCATGTGGGTACGCGCCTTGTTATCTCCTTTTGGCCATGGAACCTGGACGGCCATAGCTACCGCCGGTTTGTGGTACGGGCTTAAAAATAAAAGCAGCCTATCACGGCAGACGGTTAGCCGAAACGCCCTTGCCATGCTGCTTTTGCTGGCGTCCAGCCTGTTGCTGCATGCCTTATGGAACAACGGCTTTATGGAGGGAGTCCTTCGTATTCCAGGCATGCTTGTGATTGGGGCTGCCGGCTTGTTTATCCTCTTCCGGCTTTTGAACAAAGGCATGCGGGATGAGATTACCGCACTGAATACGTTAAATCCATCGTTGGATGCGCAGCATCCTGAGCAAGCGGCCCTCCTGGAAAAGCTGGAGGCTTCCGCTTCGTCCCAATCCGCGCTGAAATGCGAGGGCTGCGGAACGCTTTCGCCCAACCAACTGAGCTATTGCGCCAGATGCGGACAAGCGCTGCGTTCCAGCTCATGATCTTTTGCGAAAACGAGCGGCCTCCACGTTATTTCTTCACAACAAAAAGCCGGGCGGTTAAAAGGGGTGCTCCCCATCCGCCCGGCAATTCCGTCTTAAACGAGTCCGATCCTACTCGACTCCGTCCGTGAAATTTTTATCATAATGCTTGTCGCCTTTGTGCTCCAAATCGTTTAACGTTTTTTCAAGCGTCAATACGATTTGCTCCTTCGCTTCCGCAAGCGTATTGTAGAACAAAGCTTCCTCGCTACCCACGATCTTTACGCCGCTTAGGGCTTGCATGGAGCTGTAACGACGATGTTGATCCGCCAAATCGTCCAAAGCGCCAAGCGTATGCTTCGCCTGCAGGAATAAATCTCTGTGATGCTGCTCACTCAACCGATCCTCTAACTGTTTCAGTCGCGTATACATAATGTGCCATCTCCTGTCTTCACGTTTGATCTGATTGGTTACTCAGACGACTTCTCCTCCTTATTTTATACCCATTGAAGCGTTTTGAAAACTGGATGCCCTTTTACAATGAACAGAACTGCCATTTAACGCCTGTCAGGATGTGAAAATCCTCACGTCAACGCATCATTTGTTATTTCGTCAACATAATCCTGATCGTCCAATCACCCTAAATCTTCCAATCCCCTGCGGGTTAAACGAGACGATACGTTCATCATCCGCTTCCTTTACATAAATTTGATATACCAATTTAACATACACAAGCGCAAAACGACATATCACATTGAGTCAACCTCAGCAGAATGACGAACCTTGACAGCTTGTATTCTTCCATAAAGCGATATAGTATAAACCAATATACACCGTATTCCCGTCAAAATAGCCCCTTCTCCAACGCGATTCCCCTGCTTCTGACAAGCGCGGCCCCTTGCTGACACAGCTTGGCATTCAGGGTTATGCCCCTTCTTTCCCCATGCAGTCGCCATTTTCTGCAATGGCGCTGCAAAAAAGCGGATCGTGTCGGCAGCCAGCCAACATCATTTTACATCAACATACATATACCATTTTGACAAAATAGAACTAAATATGATATACCAAATATGAAAGAGGAGCATTGGAATGACCAATATACCGTTGTATCAAAAAATCGTTGATGCCATCAAGGAGAAAATGGTTTCCGGAGAGCTGGGAAGCGGAGATCAAGTTCCGACAGAAGCGGAGTTGTCCAGTCGCTATGGCGTCAGCCGGATTACCTCCAAACGGGCATTGACCGAGCTTGAGAATGAAGGATTGATTTACCGGGTACAGGGCCGAGGGAGCTTTGTTCGGGAGCAAAGCCATATTGGGCCCCGCGGTCAGGTTCACAGCAGAGACGAGCAGAATGGCGAATATGCAGGCGGCGAACCCGGGCATGCAGGCTCCGGCGATAGTCTGGTATCCGGCAATGTCGGACAAACGGCCAAGGCTGGCGTGCATGGTCACAACGAACCTTATGGCAGTGCTGCAAACAGCGCGCTCCTGATTTTGCCCTTTGCCCATAATCCCGGATTAGGCGATTACGAAAAAGGGATCAATGACTATTTGACCAGTGCCGGCTACACGCTGAATATTCAATCCAATTCAATCGTCGGCCAACGCAAGCTGCTGGAAAATGCCTTGCACAGCCCAAATCAGGGTTTGATCTATTATCCGGTGGACAGCCATTCCGATCTCGGCATCCTGTATCAGTACCATCTGAAGCAGTTTCCCGTCGTCATTATGGACAAAAACATCGAAGGCATTCCCTTTCCGTCCGTCGTTTCCGACAACTTTGGGGGCGGATATCAGGCCACAGCCCATTTGATCCAAAACAATCATCGAAAAATCGCTTTTATCTCGTCGCTGAAGGTGGAGACTTCATATAGTATCCGGGAGCGCTACCTGGGCTATTTGAAGGCGATGTTCGACCATCAATTGCTGGATCGCGGAGTCGCCGATTTGACGGATAACTATTTGACCCATGACGTGGACCTCGGCAAAGAACGTTATGTCAAGCTGATCCATTCTCTGCTGGAGCAAGGCGTAACCGCCATAGTAGCCGAAAATGATCTCAGCGCCATCGAATTTATCGGGGCGGCCAAGGAAATGGGGTTATCGGTGCCCGACGATTTTTCCATTATCGGCTTCGATAACATTCAGCTCGCGGATTTGATCGAACCAAAGCTGACGACGATTTCGCAAAATTTTGAGCGCATGGGCTATTTGGCGGCTGAAATGCTGCTGCAGCGGATACGGAATCCGCAGCAAACGCAGGAGTCCATCGTTGTTCCCGTTACGCTCGTGGAACGCCAGACCGTTAAAACCCTGCAACATTAACAACCTAAAGGAGAACTCACATGCTGCATTATATCGATACCAGACAAGGCACAAACAACAAGTACACCTACTCCAACGGCAACGCGCTGCCTTATACGGCCGTTCCTTTTGGCATGAATCATTTTGCCGTGCAGACCGAAAACGAAGGCAGCTGGTATTTTAACCCCAACGATCGCGTATTCCAAGGCTACCGCCTGACGCATCAGCCAAGCCCGTGGATGGGCGACTTCGCGCATTTCCTGATGACGCCAATCGCCGATGACAAAATCCGGGGCACCGTCTTCACCTGCCAAAGCTCCTACCGTCCGGAGGAAGCTACGTTCAAGCCAAACTACGTCAAAGTGAAGCAGCAGCGCTACAACATCGTGTCCGAGCTGACGCCGACCTGCTATGGCGCAGCGATTCAAGTTAAATACAATTCGGTACAGCAAGCCGGCTTTGTCATTAACGCCAAGCAAAAGAGCCAAATGAAGCTGGACATCGAAAATCGCACATTAAGCGGCTTCTTCAACAACTACTCCGGCTGCCGCGACGAAGGTTTCGGCATTTACGCCGTGTTGACCTTTGATAAAGACATCGACACATCGACAACAGGTTATTACGATTCCGAAGGCAACTTCACTCCGGCAACCGAGCTGGACGGCACGGACCGCCATTTTGTTATCCGTTTCCTGGATTGCGAAAAAAGCACGTTGCTGGCCAAGCTGTCCACCTCCTACATCGGATTTGACCAAGCCCGCCTGAACTACAGCCGAGAACTGGAGTTTACTTTTGAAGAGTTGAAGGCTCAAGCGGCGGACAAATGGAACCATTACCTGAACAAAATCAAGGTAACCGATCGCGACGAAGAAAAGGTGAAAACCTTCTATACATGCCTGTACCGCATGTTCCTGTTCCCGCAAAAGTTTTACGAGCTGGACGAAAACGGCGAGGCGATCCACTACAATACGACTGCCAAAGAGGTCCAGAAAGGGATTCTCTACACAAACAACGGCTTCTGGGACACGTACAAAACCGTTTATCCGCTCTATTCCTTGATCGCTCCGAAGGAATACGAAGAAATGATGCAGGGCTACCTCAATTCCTACCGGGAAACGGGTTTCCTGCCAAAATGGCTCTCCCCCGACGAGCGCGGCTTGATGCCGGGAACGCTGATCGACGCCGTCATTGCGGATGCCGCCATGAAAGGCATCGGTACGGAAATGATGCCGGAGCTGCTTGAAGCTATGCTGACAGCGGCAACGACGCAAAGCCAGAAGGACGGCTACGGCCGCCAAGGTACGATCGACTACTTGAAATACGGCTACGTGCCGCTGGACTACCACGAGAGCGTCAACCATACGCTGGACTACGCCTATAGCGATTTCTGCATCGGCCAGGTGGCAAGCGTACTGAACAAAACCGACGTGGCGGAGAAATACAGGCAAAGCTCCTTGAACTACCGCAATATTTTTGACAAGGAAACGGGCCATATGCGCGCTAAGAGCAAAGACGGCGAGTTCCGTCCGGGCTTTAGCGATACAAGCTGGGGACTGGATTATGCAGAGGGCAGCTCTTGGCAAAACGGCTATGCCGTATACCATGACTTCCAAGGCCTGATCGACGAATACGGCTCCAGCGACAAGTTCTTCGAAAAAATCACGGAGCTGTGCAACAAAGCGCCGGACTTTGATGTCAAAGGCTACGGCTTTGAAATTCACGAGATGAGCGAAATGGCTGCTGTCGATTTTGGCCAAGTGGCGATTTCCAATCAGCCAAGCTTCCATATTCCGTACTTGTTCAACTATGTGGGCCAACCGGCGTCTTCGCAAATCGTCATCAAACAAATCATGACGCATCTGTTCAACAGCGGTTATGACGGTTTCCCTGGCGACGAAGACAACGGCAGCATGTCCGGCTGGTACGTGTTCAGCTCCATGGGCTTCTACCCGGTTTGCCCGGGCAGCAATGAATACGTGCTGGGCATTCCATTGTTCGACAGCGTAACGGTGGAGCTGGCTAACGGCAAGCAGCTGCATGTGAACACAGATAACAACAACCCGCAATCCAATTTTGTCAGCAGCCTTGCGGTAGACGGCGAAAAGTACACCAAGCTGTTCATTACCCACGAAGACATCATGGCTGGCAAAACGCTGGACTTCCGTCTTGGCTTAGCGCCAACTCACCGGAACTACAGCGCGGACGAGCTTCCGTTTTCGTTGACGGAAAAGAAGTAAGAACGTGTAATCACATGTAAATAGTAAAAGCCGACTGAAGGTGAAGCGCGTCCTGCTTTAAGCGCACCCTTAAGTCGGCTTATTTCATTCAGTATACCTCAAGCTCCGAAATCTGAGCGGCAGGCCATGCGCTGTTGGACGTGATCGTTACCCGGATATAGCGGATATCCGTCGCTCGTTCCAAAAACAGCTCAACCCCATTGCCGAATTCCGGGTTGTACGTGTAGGAAGCCGCGGGGAGCAGCGACTCGAAGGCATCGCCGTCCATACTGCCGAACACCTCTATCTCCTGCGACCGCTCATCCCTCGCAGCGCCATGAGCAGTAGCAGGCAGCCAACCGCCAAAACAGCCAGCGCTGCCCCAACCGCAGCAATCAGCATTTTGGGATTACGAAACGTTCCTCGCGGCATTCATCCACCGCCTCTCATCCGCAGGCGAACCTACGGCTGGATTCCGTCGTAGAACTTCTCCTGCATTTGCTTCGCCGCCGCATCCAATTGGGCTTTCATATCGGCGCCTTGCTTGGAGAAAACCTCCTGAATAATGTTGGTCATCGCGGCATAATAGTCCTGGGTGTTATATTGGGACTCCGGCTTGCCGTCGATTAACCCCAACGTTTCCTCACCATATTGGTAGACATTGTCGTATTTGTTGAACAGCGCCGTTACCTTGGCTCCGTATTCGGAATCCGACTTGAAATATTGCAGTACGGCCGGCACGTAAAACTTATTATCCGCTTTGCGGGCCTGGATGTTCTGCTCCAGCGAGTCCAGTCCTTTATCGGAGAAGTAGTCGAATGTAGCGTAATGGAACGCGATCTCTTGCTCATCCTTGGTCGCATTGGGGTTGATGACCAGGAAGTCGCCGCCGAGCACACCATAATGCTTGCCGCCTTTTTCATACGCCGGGATCGGATAAACGAGAATATCCTCCAGGGCCATGCCGCCTTGGTTCAAGCCTTGATCGACGGGGCCGTCCGGTCCCGCAATCACCATCGCCGTGCGGCCTTGCGCAAAAGCGCCAACCGCGTCGCCCCAGCCGAGCGCCCAATCCTGCGGAATCGCATTGGCTTCCCATTTGAGCTTGTCGTAATACTGCAGCGCCTTAACTCCCGCGTCGGAATTGAATATAGCTGTTATTTTGCCATCGACGGCTTGTTGAATGTCGCCGCCTGCGGTAAAGAGGAAGTTGGTCCAGTTCCAGCCGGCTTCATTGCCTTTGCCCATCGGCGCAATGCCGGAGATGCCGCTGCCGGGATCGGCAACCGCGCTTGCCGCGCTTAGCATGTCGTCCCAGGTCCAGTCAAAGGGCGGGATCGCCACGCCTTTGTCGTCCAGCATTTTTTTGTTCACGGCGACGCCCGTTGGATATCCGCGCTGAGCGATGCCGTATACCTTGCCGTCAACCGTAAACAGGTCCTGGAGCACAGGATTCATCTGATCCTTATAAGCGTAGCTGTTGAACAAGTCGGTGATATCCGCCGCCCAGCCTTTTTCGGCCAGGAATTTGCCTTCCGAGGCGTACGTGTTGAACAGCGTCGGCGCTTCGTTCGCTCCCATTTTGATGCCGATTTCGTTGGGGCTATATTGCCAATCGCTTTTGATCACCTCGACGTTCGGAAACACTTCATTAAAACGCCGGATCTTGTCATCCTCCAGCGCGCGGTCCTCCACGCGGTCCGGCGTCGGGTAATAAATGCTGATGGAGACCTTCCGCTGAGTGATATCTTCTTCCTTGACGCCTGTGTCATCCGGCTTTTCCGTCTCCGAACTCGCGGTTGGCTGGCTGCTCGCCTCTCCCCCGTTGCCCGTACCATTGCCATTCCCGCTCGAGCAGGCCGACAGCACAAGGATAACCGCCATTAGCAGAGCCATCATCGTTGAAAACTTGCGCATTCACAAATCCCCCTTGTCGCTTTGCGATTTTGACTTACAGGGCCATCATACTGGAGACGGAATCGTCAGGGCGATGTGTATTCCTATGATCATCGTGTGCAGATTTACGCACCGTATTTCGCGATCCACCAGGAATCGCCCCCCCAACATTATAACCTGTCGCCGTTCCATTTCCCGGCCCTTACCCTTTGACGCCGCCAAGGTATAGACCCCGGAGAATGAATTTTTGGAAGAACAAAAAGATCAGGATGGGCGGAATCATGACGATGGTCAAAATCGCAAATTTGATGTTCATATCCAGCCTGCGGGCGTTCAGCACAAAGTCTCGGATTGCGGCAGACAACGGCTTGTTGTCCTGGCTAAGGATAAAGCTGGGCCAGAACCAGTCGTTCCAGGCCGTGGCGAATACAAAAATCGCAAGCGTGGCAAAAATGGGAATTGACAGCGGAAAAGCGATCTGAAAAAAGCAGCGCAGCTCCGAAGCCCCGTCGATACGCGCCGATTCGAACGTTTCGATATGGATGCCGTCCATAAACGACTTAAGCAGCAGCAGGAAAAAAGCATTTGCGCCGGCGGGAAGCCAGATGGCCCAGAACGAACCCATCAGCCCGAGATCCTTCAGGTTGACGAAGTTCGGGATCATATACGTGGTCGCGGGAATAAACAGCGTCATCAGGAAATAGTAGCTGATGCCCGTCTTGAACGGCAGGTTGATTTTGGACAACGCATACGCAGCCAGTCCCAGAACCAGCACGATAACCGCCATATTCCCGAAAAAAAGCATCATCGTATTTTTAAAATAAAAGGGCAGATCGATATAATTCCAGGCTTTGGCGTAGTTATCGAAATGCCATTCCTTCGGCAAAAAAGTCGGAGGAAACGAATTAACCTCTTTATTCAGCTTCAGACCGTTAAACATGGAAATCAGGATGGGGTACACCATGCAGGCCATCATGGCGAGAATCATCAGATTCATGCCGATGTAAGCCAGCTTGGCCGCCGGTTTCTTCAGATCATGGTCGGAAATAATGCTTCGTTCGCCAGCCTTCATCACGCCGCACCTCCCCGGTTGATCCGGTATTGCAGAACCGCCAGCACGGATAACGCCAGGAACATAAGCACGCCAAGCGCCGAAGCTACACCGTAATCCAGCCGCACAAATGCATAACGAACGATGAGCAGGGCATACGTTAACGTTGCATTGTTCGGACCGCCATCCAGCATCGCGTATTGCGTCTGGAAGCCCTGCGAGGTGGCGATAAGCTGAAGCATGAACAGCAGCAGGATCTGGTTGCGGATAGCGGGCAGCGTAATGTACCGGATGCGCTGCCAGACGCCCGCGCCGTCGATTTCGGCGGCCTCGTACCAATCGCGCGGAACGCTAAGGACCGCGGCCAAATAAATGAGCATGGCGGAGCCGAAGCTTTGCCATGTCTCCATAATAACGATGGAGATCATCGACCATGACCGATCCACCATAAAATTGATTTGGCCGATGCCGATCCCCTTCAGCACCGCATTAATTGGACCGATGGGGTCGTACAGCCAGCGCCACACGCCATACAGCACCACAAACGGCACGACGTAAGGCAGATAGGCGGCGACCCGGGCAAAGCCTTGAAATCGGCGCATTTCGGAGATACCAATGGCGATCAGGATGGGCACCCAAAAGCCGATGGCAATGCCCAGGCCCATGTAATAAACCGTGTTTTTGACCGAAATCAGCACATCGGAATCTGTCAATATTGTCTTGTAGTTTTCCAGCCCGACAAAGTTATTGCCCTTCACGAAATCAATGGTGTAGAAGCTGTTAAGCACTCCCTTGCCGATGGGAAGCCATAGAAACAGCGTAAAGCATACCATTGCAGGCAGCAGAAAAAGATAACCCCACATATACCGCTTGAGCCTGCCCGTCCACGATTGCCGAGTTGCAATTCCGCTCCCCGGAACAGCCGTTATTTGCTCCATTGCGTCGTCCCTCATTCCTTGGATGTGATCTATCCACATTGTAGAAAAAGAGGGGGGCCATGAACATGTGTGTATCTACAGAGATAGTAGGCGATTTTACTTCTTCATTTCGCTGGGACTCAACCCGTAATATTTTTTGAAGATTTTGCTAAAATGTTCCGGCGATTCATACCCCACCTGCTCCGATATTTCGTAGCGTCGCAAATCGGTGTTCAGAATAAGCCTCCGGCTTTCCTCCATCCGCAGCTTGATGACATACTCCCACAGATTGTATCCGGTCGTTTTTTTGAACAGATAGCTCAAATAATTGGGGCTAACGTGATTTCTGGAGGCAACCTCATTCAAGGTCAAACCTTTCTGCGCGTAATGAAGATGAATGTACTCTCTCGCCCGCTCCACAATCCGGTTGTTTTGCGCGGCAATTTCATCCTCCGTCGGCTCCTCATCCCCTTCAAAAACGCCCCACTTGAAGTCGCCGTAATAAAAAACATAATGATCCTGAAACTCCCGGCTCCAGAGCAGCGCCTTGTTGGCCTGGGCATAAACTTCGCCAAGGAACTCCGTGCCGAGTAAAATCTGGCTTGCGCCAACGACACATGGAAAACCCAGAAATTTGCGTACGTTGAACTGAAGACTGCGCGCAAGCATCTCCAATTGGTTGATGGCATCCATGCTGGAATTGCCGTACCGTTCTTCATCCCATTGAATCACCGCGCAAATCGTCCCGTCGCTGTCATAAAAGGATTGATGATCCCGCTCCCGGTCCAGCAGCTCGTTCACGATATTAAGCACAGCATAACGAAGCAGCAAGCCGTCCTTTTCCGAGAGCGCGCGGTTTCCGGCGCCAAATTCCGGCTTCAGCTTGATTACCGCGTAATACGGGCCATTCAAAATGGTGCTGTATCGCTGCTGGAGCTGGGACAACAAGATGTCCCGGCCGCCTGTCCGCTCGCCCAGCAGCTCCTTCAGCAGGGCCGTGCGTCCGGGATGCGGCTCCGCCATATGGAAGGTCTCCAGCAGTTCGGTCATCACTTCCTCCTGATCCCGGCGGGATTTGTCCATATGCAGCAGCACATGACGGACAGAGCTAAGGAACTGCTCGCTGTTTAGCGGCTTGATCAAATAATCCTTGGCCCCGAGACGAATGGCCTGCTGGGCATATTGAAACGTTTCGTACGCCGAGATCACGATGACTTCCACCCAAGGCTTCATAATTTTTGCCTGCTGCATTAATTCGATTCCGCTCATCGTGCCCATTTGAATATCCGTCACCAGCAAGTCGATGTTTTCAATCCGCAAATAGTCCAAAGCCTCATAACCGCTATTCGCGCTGTAGATATGATCGATGCCAAGGCCCGAAGACGCCAGCAGCCGGGACAATCCTTCGCAAATCAACGGTTCGTCGTCCACGATCAAAATATTGTACATCCCGTTCACCCTTTCGTATCTTCATAGGTTGCCGGCAGCACCAGCACGGCGGCCGTTCCGCCTTCCTCGCGCTTGCGGTAGCTAAGGCCGTAAGCCGCGCCATAATGAAGCTGGATGCGCTGGTGAATGTTGCGTATGCCGTAACCCAGCCGATGATCGGCCGTCTCCTCGTACAGCAGCTTGTCGATTGCGGCAAAGTCGGCTGGCTTATAGCCGTTGTCTTCTACCTTGATGGTTACCCGCTCGCCTTCCAGCATAGCGGAAATGACGATTTCCCCATCTTCGCCCATAACCTTAACGCCATGAATAATCGCGTTTTCGACTAACGGCTGCAGCGTAATTTTGGGAATGCGGACAGGTTTTACGGCATCCGGCACGTTCCATGCGACGTTAAATTTATAGGAATAGCGCTTTTGCTGCAAATTGATGTACGCCGCGGCATGCTCCAGCTCCTCCTCCAAACGGATCAGCTCCCGGCCACGGCTTAATCCTATTTTCATCAGCTTGGACAGCTCCTTGATCATTTCCGCCGATTCGGAGTTCCCCTCCAGCGTACTTTTCCAATAAATGCTCTCCAGCGTGTTGTAGAGCAAATGCGGATTAATCTGCTGATAGAGCAGCTGCAGCTGGATTTCCTTCTGCTTCAAATCCATCTCGTATTTGTAATGAATCAGCGAATTAAGGCGGCGCGCCATATCGTAGAGCGCCCCCATAAGCACGCCCATCTCATCATGACGCCTCCTGGCCGGAGTCTCCGGCACCAGTTTTCCCGGTTCATAGGTTCGCACGAACTGCGCCAGCTTCTGAAGCGGCGTCATCAGAGAGCGCCAAAAGTAAAACAAGAAGACGCAGCCCAGCAAAATATAAGCGATCGTAATGAGCTGAATGACCCTTTTGAGCTCATTCTGCTGCTTCAGCAGCGAGTTCATCGGAATCTGATAGATCAGCCGCTGCTCCTGCCTCCGGTCATGATTCACGACATAAATAGATTCCTCCGTCATAAAGCTGACCGTAGTGAATACGTCACCGCTCTCCGTCCCTTTGGCAATCAAACTGCGGACCCTGTCCGAGTGCTCGGCCTGAACGCCGCCAGACTGACCTCCTGGTTTCACCTCGGACGGCTCGCTCTGACTCTCCGCAGGCTGACCGACTAAGCCGCCTTTGGACAACTCGGTCCGTCTGTCTGCCGGATGGCCGAAGCCCTCTTCGGGCAGCTCGACATATCCGCCGGTTAAACCCGGCTCCAGAGCGCTCAGGACGCGGCCGCCGTTATCGGCAAACCAAATCTTCCCTTCCGGAAGCGACACGGAGCGAAGAGATTCATTGATTTTCATATCCATCTTTGTAGCAACCAACACGCCAATCGTGCCGCTCCCTCCAACTACACTGTTAACGGCGCGAAGATAGGCAAGCGTGCGGATTTGGGACAAGTTTACGTTTGCGTCGATGATGTCCATATAACCTTTGCCGCGCATGGATACGGCCTGGTCAAACCAGGGAGGCTTGTTGGCGTCGGAGAAAAAATAAACCCCGGACTGCACAACCTGGCGCTTGGGGGCGAAAAAGTAATCATCGTTGGGGTCGTAAATGTACAACGAATAATAAACCGCTTCCCCGCCGTTCAGGGGAGTCGAATAACTGGCCAGCAGCCTGTCGACGCTGTCGTATCGGCGAACCCGGTCGATAACGGCGTCATCTCCGTTTGGAATCAGACGTTGGGTCAGCGGATTTTGAATGATGGTGGTCGTAATTTTGTCCACGGTTTCGATATCTCGGTTAATAAGCGTATGGTTTTGCTTAATGAGCTCCACGTACGCGCTGGTGACATGGTCCTTAAGCAGCTTCTCCGCTTGCAAATTGCCGTAGGCATGAAGCAGGACGATTGGGCACACCATGATCAAGAAGAGCAGGATAAGCTGACGCTTCATATTCATTTTCGTCAATGGATTCCATAAATGCCGTCTCATGCCACACCTCCCGATAATTGTACTATAGCATTATTAATGCGCTTTCAGTGTAGCTATTTCTATGAGAAATGGGGGGTAATTCATGTCCTAATCGTAGAAATGCACATACCGGATCAAAGCTGCTTTTTCCATGCCGCCAAGCCGGGCAAATTCATGCGCAACCGAGGGCCGGAAACAAAAAAGAAGCCGGCCGAAGACTATGAACCGCGCCTCGCAGAGGGGACACTTTGAACAAGCGTCACCCTGCAAGCAGCGTTCATTTGCTTCAACCAGCTTCTTCAATTGCATAAGTCTTTCCCTTAACCCCTCCTGCTGACCAACAGCAGCACAAAGGAGATGACGATAATAGCGCCCGTCCAGGCCCAGGCCATTCCGGTATTCCCCGAGTCGACGGCCACATAAATAGCCGTTGGAATGGTTTGTGTTTTTCCGGGGATATTACCGGCGATCATCAAGGTGGCGCCAAATTCTCCAAGACTGCGGGCAAATCCCAGAATATACGCCGTTACAAGCGAACGAAAGGCCAGCGGGAGCGTAATATACCGCAGCACCTGCCATTCATTTGCCCCGATAGAACGGCCCGCATCCTCCAGATTTTTGTCAATCGACGCAAATCCCGTCTTCATGGTTTGATAAACCAGCGGAAAGGCAACCACAACCGCAGCCACAACCGCAGCCCACCATGAAAATACAATTGGCGCTTTAAACAGCCATTCGATCCATTCCCCGACCCAGCTTCTGCGTCCCAGCAGCACCAGGAGCAAAAAACCAACTACCGTTGGCGGAAGCACCAACGGCAGCATAAAGGCTGTTTCAACCAAAATTTTGCCTTTAAACGTACGGCGCGACATCCAACGGGCGGCCGCAACGCCAATCAAAATAACAATGATGCTTGAAAGCAAAGATACTTGCAGAGACAGCCGAATCGGTAGCCAAAAATCATGCCAGTTAAACATCATTATTCGGCAATCGAAAATCCGTATTTAACAAAAACGTCCAGTGATTCTTGCGTCTGCAAATACGCATAAAAGTCTTCGGCTTCTTTTGCATGTTTGGTTGCTTTTACGATACCGATAGGATATTGAATGGCTTTATAATTGGCTTGATCCACAACAAATGCGATTTTTACTTTATTCGATGACAGCGCATCTGTTTTATAAACAAATCCTGCATCCGCATTTCCGGTTTCCACATATTGCAGAACCTGTCTTACGTCTTTTGCTTGCACCGATTTGGATTGCAGCGCATCCCAGAGGTTCAGATTCGTCAATGCTTCCTTCGTGTAATTTCCGGCCGGAACGCTCTCCGGAATTCCGATTGCGATTGTTTTCACTTCGGCTTTTGTCAGGTCATCCACCTTTTCGATTACTGCCGAGGAATCAGCTGCGGCAACAACCACCAATTCGTTTTTCAGCAGGTTTACTTGCTGGCTGGCATCAATGAGATCTTCTTCAACAAGCGCCGTCATGTTTTTGACAGCGGCGGACAGGAACAAATCGGCTGGCGCTCCCTGCTCGATTTGTTGCTGCAACGCGCCGGAAGCGCCAAAGTTAAAGTTAAGTTTGATGCCGGAATTGTTAGCTTCATACGTTTTTTGAATTTCTGCCAAAGCATCTGTCATGCTTGCGGCAGCAGAGATTGTAAGCTCGACCGTTTCAGCAGGCTGCTGAGAAGCTTCCGGCTGCTGGCTTGGCTCACTTGTGCTTTGCGCGGCGGCGGCAGGCGTATTGGCATTGCCATTTCCATTTTGAGCGGCGCCGCAGCCTGTAAATACCAGAACCATCGCAGCAACCAGCAAAACGACCAGTTGATTCTTAACCATTTTAAACATATAAACCCTCCACTCTCTCTTTAACAAAATAAAACTAAAATAAACTAATCATATCAAAACAAAACTGTCTTTCATCAATATATATCGTTTCATGATATAAATCAACATTTTTCGTATAGATTGATATGTTTTAATAGTGACAGGAGCTCATATACAAAAACCCCTTCCGTGTGGAAGAGGTTCAATGATCAGCTATAGCTTGGTTCTCAGAATCGTTTATTCGCTGCCTTGCGCTTGCCGTTCCTTATAAATATCCATCAATCCAGCCCGTTCTAATTCCTCGACATGAATTTCGGACAATGCCTCCAGAATCTGCATTCCGTGTTCCGTCAGCCGGATAAAAACGCTGCGTTTATCTCCGGGATTGGGAAACCGCTGGACGTAATCCAGGCTTTCGCATCGTTTTATAAGTCCAAGACAAGCATGAGGCGTAATTTGCAGTCGTTCCGCCAATTCCTTCGGCGTCGCGCATTCTCTGTCTGAAAAACCCATGATAGCCAGCATAAGCTGATGATATTGAGGGGTTAGTCCCTGGTCTCTTGCCGCCTCTTCGCTAAAACGGATAAACTTGCGAATGCGGTATCGAAACAAAGCCAGCTCCTCGTAAACCTGTTTAGGCAACCGTTGATTACTCATGTCCCGCTCCTTAACCTATGAATGAATAACTATAGTCTATACGATTCATGAGGCCAGGACAATCAATGAAAGGCCCGCTAAGGCCTATTATTCATATTTCGGATATCCGACAAATTTGAAGTCTTTGCCCAACTGCTCAACGTTAAGCTCGTCCAGCTCTACGGCATCGCTCATTTTGGAAAATCCGGCTCCGGCCAGGAAGGAAGGGGCGTTGCGGCCTCCAATTAACTTTGGCGCCATATAAATGATGACTTTATCGACGAGCTTATGTTCAAAAAAGGAAGCATTGATTTCGCTGCCGCCTTCAATCAGAACTGAGGAAATCAGCTCCTTGCCAAGCACCTGAAGCACTTCGGACGGATTGACTTTGTCGCCTTGCTCTGTAACAAAAACGCGGACTCCCGCTGCCTCAAGCGCCTGTTTCTTCTGTGGATCATGGCCTGTTGTCGTAAATACCCACGTTGGGGCTTCGCCGTCGGTTACCACCCTTGCCTCCAGCGGGAGACGCAGCGTGGAATCCATAATGACCCGAAAGGGGTTTCTTCCGTTTGGCAGCCTTGTCGTAAGCTGCGGATCGTCCTTGATTACGGTATTGGCGCCAACCAGAATAGCGGCATTTTGATTACGCAAAACATGGACGTCCTCACGCGCAACATCCGAGGTGATCCATTTGCTGTGAAAGGAGTGGCTGGCAATTTTGCCGTCCATCGTAATGGCTGTTTTCAACGTCACAAACGGTGTTTGAGTAAGGATGAATTTGTTGAACACTTCATTCATTTTACGGGATTTCCCCTCGCAAACGCCAACGATCACTTCGATTCCGGCCTCCTGCAGGATCGCTACCCCTCTTCCCGAAACGAGAGGATTGGGATCAAGCGTGGCGATTACAACCTTCTTGATGCCGGCCTCCACGATAGCTACCGCGCACGGACCCGTTCTTCCATGATGCGAGCAAGGCTCAAGCGTTACGTAGATTGTTGCGCCTTTGGCGTGTTCGCCGGCCATGCGAAGCGCATGAATTTCGGCATGCGGCTCGCCCGCCTTCATATGAGCGCCAACGCCTACGATGCGGTTATCATTTACAACGACAGAACCAACCAGGGGATTGGGATCGGTCTGTCCCTTCATCGCTAATGCATTCTGCAGCGCCAGCTCCATGTAAAATTCATGGTTAGTCATTGTTGCAGCAACCTTCATCCTCGCCCAAGCCTTCGCCTTCGTTTAGATGGCCGGAGCGCTGTATTTTTGTTTTTAAATATTTTTCGTTATATTCCGATACGTCTCCCCATAGCTGTACACGGTCCACAACATCCAGACCTGCTTTGCCTAACGCATCCAATTTTCGAGGGTTGTTTGTCAAAAGCGAAACCGGCTTGGTCCGCAGCGTCTTCAGCACCTGGATAGCGTCGCTGTAATCCCGTGCGTCATCGGCAAAGCCGAGCTGCAGATTGGCGTCCACGGTATCATAACCGTTTTCCTGCAAAATATAAGCAAGAGCTTTGCTGAAAAGCCCGATGCCCCTGCCTTCATGATTGGCCAAATAAAACAAAGCGCCGCTTCCATGCTCCGCGATCTGCTTCATGGACTGCTTCAGTTGAAAGCCGCAATCGCAACGTTTGCTGCCAAAAATATCGCCGGTATGGCAAATGGAGTGGAAACGGATCAGTGCGCTTTCCTCATGCTCGAAATCACCGTAGACCAGCACACTGGACTGCTGCAGCTCGGCCAAATTGACAGAGGACAGCTTGGCGATGATACGCTCGAAATCCTCCGTTACTTCCTTGCAGTTCAACCAGCAGTACCACTTGAACTGTAAGGTTTCGCCGTCCAGGTTAACCGGCAGATTAATGGGACCAACAAGGTAGATGGCTCCCTCGTCTTTTTGGATCAGCTTTATTTTCGCTTGCAATAATGAAATCACTTTAGGATCAAAACTTTTTACGGCAGGCATCATTATGTCTCCTTTTCTAGGCTATATAAGTTCAACTGCATTATAGTGGCAGGAGCAGGCTTTTTAGTTGAACTTATATAGAAAAATTATTGTTGTTTTAATATGTGTAAAAACAGACCTTGTACTCGCTTTCGACAACTCCTTAAGCACATTGGAGTCATTTTGGAAGTGATATAAGTCATAATAAATTAATATTCGTATATGTAATTTATTATAAAGTGACAGGCAAGTCAATAGGCAAATCGGGGCCTTAAAATAGAGAGAAGCCAAGCAGGTTCAGGATTTCCCTGACTCCGCCTGGCTTATTCTACTTTATTTTTGCTGGAATGGTTTCACATCCGGCTTCTTGCGATGTTTCGTGGCTTGCTCAAAGGAATAGGCTATACGTATAAGCGTAGGTTCGGCAAAAGCGGTTCCCGCAAACGTAACGCCAAACGGCCAGCCGTTGTCCAAATATCCTGCAGGCACGGCAATCGTGGGATACCCGGCCCGGGCGCTCAAATCCGCTCCAACATCTGACGGAAACAGGATAGCATCCAGCTTGTCGCGCTTCAAGGCGTGATCAATGCCTCTATCTTGTGCCTGGATCAGGTCAGACACGGACTCCGTGATATAATCTTTATTTTTAAGAGAGCCGCTTAAGCCCGCGCGGTATTGCAGCGAATCCTGACCATATCGGAGAGCTTGATCTTTATTCTCCTCATTCCAGGCAATGAGTTCATCCAGAGAATGAACCGGGATATGAGCCGGCAGTTTCCGCAAATAATTTTCGATGCTGTGCTGAAACTCCAGGTTGAGCTTATTCCACTTCCATGGTCCGTTAAACGAAGGAATTTCGATGCCTTCGATAACATCGGCTCCTCCCTGGCGAAGAACTTCGATCGCTTGAAGGAATAAGTCTTCATCATAGGATGAAAGCCCGCCCTCCGGCACTTTCCAGAACACCCCGATCCGTGCTCCCCGCAAGCCGTCCTTATCCAGAAAAGCCGTATAATCCATATTATTGCTTTGGTTTCGCCATGTCGCAGGATCTTCTTCGTCCCGGCCTTCCAGCGCTCCCAATAATACAGCCGCATCCGTAACGGACCTAGCCATTGGACCCGCCGTATCCTGACCATAAGTGAAGGGAACAATTCCCGTTCGGCTGATTAACCCGACGGTTGGTTTGATGCCAACGACAGACTGGTGTGTTGCCGGACTCAGAATGGAGCCCGTCGTTTCTGTACCCACCGTTGCCGCGGCAAAGGTCATGGCAGCCGCGGCTGCGGAACCCGTGCTGGAGCCGCCTACGAAGTAATCGCCATAGGGATGTGCGACTTGGCCGCCCGTCGCGCTATATCCCGCCCACATTGTGGAGGACATGCCGTTCGCCCACTCCGTCAGATTTGTTTTGCCAAGCAGAACGGCGCCCGCTTCCCGGAGCTTTTTGATTAAAAAAGCATCCTCTTGCGCCACATGCCGAGACAAGGCAAGCGCGCCTGCGGTCGTTGGCATTTTGTCCCTGGTTTCAATATTGTCCTTGACCAGAATGGGAATGCCGTGCAGAAGTCCCCGGCTCCCCTTGCGCTGCCGCTCCAGATCAAGAGCCTCCGCGATAAAGATCGCGTCTGGATTTACTTCCATTATAGAGTTGATTAAAGGACCGTCTTGGTCATAACGGGCGATTCGGAGCAAGTAATAAAACACCAGCTCCCGCGAGGTTAACTTTCCCTCTTCCATAGCTTGCTGCAAATCCAGAATAGTTGCCTCTTCCGGGTCCAGCGTCAATGGTATATGAATTTGTTCTTCACTCATTGGATATCCCCCCGATTACATGGTTAGCAGAAATGCCTAGCCTGCATTTACTTTTACTTCCATCCTATCATGGCGGCTTGCATGGTTCATGGGAATAAATGTTTATAATTGAATTTGGTTAAAAGTTTGGTTGGGCTATACAAGTTCAATCATTGGTTGCAGAAGTCCGAGGACGCCGTGTGAATGGTTTTTCCGGTTCTCCAGAACCATTCTCACGCTGTCCTCTTTCTGCTGTTTTTAGTTGAATTTATTTAGTTCGGAGATGAAAAGCAAAAATGCTATCTGCTATTCTCTGGGCAACTTTTCCATCCTTCATTACGTTTAATTTATATAAATCCCCTGTAGTCCTTTTTAAACTGGTATAAAAGGAGTCGTTTGAATGAAAATTAAACCGTTGCTGTTCCCGCTTGTTCTCTTGATCACTCTGCTTGCAGCCTGCAGCAATTCTTCTAAAGAATATGATTTAGCCGGCATTACCCAACTATTCGAAGACGCTGAACTTCACCTTAAACCTCAAGCCGGGGATGATTATCCTACAATTATGAACGTAAACCCCGCTGTCTATGAGTTACTGGATGATGCCTTATACATCTATATGTTTGAATCGGAGAAAAAACGGATCGAAGCTCTGGAAGAATTAAACGTGGAGGAATCGTTCAGCCCTGATACATACGAATACTCCTTAAAAAACGCGTTGATTGTATACGTACCGCTATCTCCTGCCGATGTAAACTTTGATAAGCAAATCCGCGATATTGTACAGGCTGAAGAGGCTTGAATAGGGGGTGTGCAAAATCAAACGTAATATTGGAGCAAATAAGAGGATCAAAACAGAAATCAGCGCTTGGCTTCGATTGAAATCAAACACGATGCGACCTGCCGCTTACAAGCCGAATTCCGCTTGTAAACGGTAAGTCGCGTCTTTGTGGAGTGCCGGGACTTCCCAGGGCGGAAGCTAGCCCACGCTACGGACATCCATGACCCTTAAAGCCTTGTTTTGATAGAATATCCATTTTTAAAGGTCATCCATGACCGTAAAAGCTTATATTCCTCCCCAAAACGTGGCTTTTGAACGTCTAAAGGACACGGGTGACCGTTAGCTGAAGCCAATGCATCGATTTGGGGTTCTAGCGGTCATCGGTGACCGCTAGACGGACAAACAGGTTTGAAGCTTCCAAGACAGCAACTTCGTTCGCACATATGATTGATCGCCTTACTCCACCTTTAGTACGTATTCCGCAATATTTTTGCTGTGGTCGCCGACACGCTCCAGGTTGTGGATCATATCCAGGAAAATCGCGCCGCTATTGCCTGTGCAGGCATTTTGGTTCAGGCGGTTAATATGCGCCGTTCGATATTCCTTCTCCATCCGGTCCAGCTCCGCTTCATGCCCAAGCACTTCGTCGGCGGCATTTCGGTCATGATGCTCCAATGCATAAATTGCCCGTTCCACGGCGCGGTCGGCCAGCTCCAGCATTTCCTTGAGCTGCTGCTCCGCGTCCTCGGAAATATCCACTTTATTTTCCGTGCAATATTGCGTCAGCTCCACGATATTTTCCGCATGGTCGCCGATCCGTTCAATATCGTTAACCGCATGCATAAGGCCGGTTGCCCGCTCGGATTCCGCCTCCGGCAAGCCATTCTGGTGAATCTTCACCATATAATCCGTTATTTTTCGCTCCAGCTCATTGACGAGCTGCTCTTTCTGAAGCGCCAGGTTGGCCGATTGGGCATCCCGCCGGAAGAAATAACCTGTAGCATCCTCTAGCGCTTCCCTTGCGTACCTTCCCATCCGCATGATTTCATGCTGGGCTTGTCCCAATGCCATTGACGGCGTAGCCAGCAGCCTGACATCCAGAAATTTTGGCGCAAACTCCAGCTCGTTCATTTTGCCCGGAACCATCTTGGTCACCACCCAGGCAAGGAACGGAATAAGCGGGAAGAAAATAATCGTATTGGCTACATTAAAGAAGCCGTGCGAATAAGCGATTTGCATCCTAACGTTTACATCAGGGCCAATCCACATAATAATATTGTACACGAGCGGCAGCACCGTCATAAAAATAATAACGCCAAACACGTTAAACATGACATGCACCAATGCGGCGCGGCGGGCCGCTACAGTCGCTCCAATCGAAGCAATAACAGCTGTAATCGTCGTTCCCAGATTATCGCCAAACAAGATAGGCAAGGAATGGCGGAAGCTGATCATGCCTTCGTCCGCCAACGTCTGAAGAATGCCGATAGCTGCGGTAGAGCTTTGAATAATAACGGTAAAAATCGTTCCTGCTAAAAGTCCCAATACCGGATACTGCGACATATTCACGATAAATTCAGAGAAAGCCGGCAAATTGCTTAGCGGCTTCAGGCCGCTGCCCATCGTGGACAAGCCCAGAAACAGCATGCCAAAACCAAATACGACCTGACCTATGTATTGAACTTTTTTGCGGCCAATAAAAAATAGCAAAATTGCTCCCAGGCCGATAATCGGAAGCGAATAGGTTTCAATCTTGATCCCGACAATAAACGCCGTCATCGTTGTTCCGATGTTGGCGCCCATAATGACGCCGATCGCTTGCCTAAGCGTCATCAAGCCGGCGTTGATCAGCCCAATCGCCATAACCGTTGTACCCGTTGAAGATTGAATCAAAATCGTAACGCCAATACCAAACAACACACCCAAAAAAGGATTAGACGTATACTTGGCCAGTACATCTCTCATTTTGTCGCCTGCCGATTTCTGAAGCCCGTCCGACATATATTTAATGCCGAACAAAAAAATGCCGAGTCCTCCTGCAAACTTAAAAATTACATCTTGCCAATTCACTCATTCTCCTCCTGTACCAAAACATGATAGGATCGCCTCCCCCATTATAAATAATTTACAAAACATTAATAAACCCTTTTTCGACAAAAAAATAAAAAACCGGAGTGATCAATTCCATTGACCGTCTAAATTAAATACGGTATAACGAGCTTAACTTAACCAACAGGAGGCCATCCGAATGAAACAATCCATGCCCGACTCCTTTCAAGCCCTGGTCGTTGACAAAAACGACTCCTCCTTTTCAGTAGCAGCCCGGGCTTTGACCCTTAATGATCTGCCGGAGGGAGAAGTCCTGATCCGGACCGCCTACTCTAGCGTCAATTACAAAGATGGCTTGGCCAGCACGCCGGATGGAAAAATCGTCAGATCCTATCCTTTCATCCCAGGAATCGATCTATCCGGATACGTTGTTTCCTCCAGCGATGACCGTTTCGAGGCAGGCCAACCCGTCATTGCGACCGGCTACGGCATTGGCGTCTCCCATTTTGGGGGCTTCAGCCAATATGCGCGGATTCCGGCCGATTGGCTCCTCCCCCTTCCTGTAGGACTTACGTTACGGGAGGCGATGCTGTATGGAACGGCGGGATTTACGGCCGCGTTGTCCATTCAGGCCCTTGAAGACCAAGGCGTAGCTCCGGAACGCGGCAAAGTTCTGGTCACCGGCGCAACCGGCGGTGTAGGCGGCGCAGCTCTCGCCATGCTTGCCAAAAAGGGATATTCGGTGTCGGCCAGCACGGGAAATGCCGATGCTGCCGGCTACCTCAAAGGCTTGGGCGCTCATGAAATTCTCACGCGGGAGGAAGTGGCCAGCCAATGGGACAAACCTCTGAACAAGCAGCTCTGGCAAGCAGCCGTTGACTCTGTAGGCGGCGACACTTTAGCCGCCATTTTGGGCAAGCTGATCTACGGCGGAGCGGTGGCCGCCAGCGGCTTGACGGGAGGAACATCGCTTCCCGCAACCGTATTGCCGTTTATTCTTCGCGGCGTCAGCCTGCTGGGCATCGACTCGGTTTTTTGCGACAGAGAAAAGAGAATCCAGACATGGCATCGCATGGCAACGGACCTGAAGCCGGATCATCTGGAAGGTTTATTGGATCGCGAGGTTACGCTTCAAGAGCTGCCGAGCGCCCTGCAAGACATCCTGCAATCCCGCACATTGGGACGTATTCTTGTGTCGCTGAACTAAGGCCTGTTCTTAATCGAAGCAACTCGACTTTGCAGAAGTAGTCACGCCATACAAGCCGCTGCACATACAAAAAGCCGCCATGCAGGCGGCTTTTAATGGGGCAATTTTGCTTCTTATTGCTTCTTTTTGCTTCTTTTTGCTTCTTTCTGCTTCATTACGTCTTCGACAATTCAATAAAACCTTCTCCAAACACATCGCGCACATCATGGATCGTAATAAAAGCATCCATATCCTCTGCTCGCACGATTTTTTTCAGCATCGGAACCTCTTGCTTGCTAATAACGATGTACAGGATTTCCTTCGGATTTTTCGTATAATAGCCATGTCCCGACAGAACGGTTACTCCGCGATCCATCTTCTCCACAACCTGCTTTGCAATGTTGTCCTGCCTGGCGGATATGATCGTAACCGCCTTTTTGGGATTAAGCCCTTCGATCATAAACTCCATCACCTTGGTGCCCACGAACAACAATACGATCGTACACATAAGGCCTTTTGCCCCAATAATGAAAAAGGAAGAAAACGCAACAATCAGATCAAAAAACAGCAGCGCGTAGCTAATGCTCCAATCCAGATATTTGTTGGCGATTCGAGCAAGAATGACCGTCCCGGCTGTCGTTCCGCCTACGCGTACGATCAAACCTATGCCAAGCCCCGCAAAAACTCCAGCAAAAATCGTATTTACCCAAAGCTCATCGGAATTGATGCTCCAGCTTTCCGTAAGATGCAGAAACAAGGAGTTGAACAAAACCGTAATAATCGTGTAGACCGTTGTTGTTTTATCCAAAAATTTATAGCCCACAATGAGCAATATGCCGTTTAGAATCAGGTTCATCAGACCTGGCGACCACTGGAATAAATAGTACAAAATAATCGTAATCCCCGTGACCCCGCCTTCAGCCAGATCATTCGGGATAACGAACAAATTGACCGCCAACGCGAAAAAAAACGCGCCTACAATCAAACAAGCCATGTCCATCATTCTTTTTTTCATAACGCAATCCATCCAATTCATCAAAAAAAATCAGCCGACGCCCAGTTGTCTGCTTCCATAGCGTTCAAAAGCGTTAATAGCTGTCAAATGGTGTTACCTATGCCCCAGCAATGATTCTAACAGCTGCGGCAAAATTTGTATACAATATATTTTTTAACATAATGAAAAGACAATGCCGCTGTGGCATTGCCTCTATGGTATACATGGAGGAAAGGGGTAAACATGTCCTTTTAAAAACCTGGCATAATGCCGACCATGGCTCCATCCATTCCCGGCACCGATACATCCTGAAACGGTACGCTTTCGGAGAGTATGAGGTAGTCCGCCACAACATTATTGGAATCCTCTTCAACCGGGTCCTGCGGCGTGCCTTCAACAAAATAACCCCGATATTCATTTCCGCTAGCGTTGGCATAATAGCCCAATCCATGTGCGGCTCCCTGCTGGATTGGCCCTACATATTTGTCTCCATTCGAAAACTGTATCACGCCTTCTCCATCCGGCATCCGGTCGGCTATTTCCCCTATATAGACTCTATCGTCATATTGAATTCTACCGATGCCATTAGAGCTTATGCTGCCATTAACCTCTTCGAACATGCCCGTATACTGCCACTGATCGCCAGCAAGCTCGCCTGCGTAAGGCTCGCCTTTTTTGAACTCCCCGGTGAACGCGTAGCCAGATGTGGTTGAGATGACCCCAATCCCGTTCCATTCGCTATCGAATAGCCCTCTGATTTCCGTATCCCCTGACGACACATACCCTGCGCCTTGTATTTTCCCATTGGAGAATTGTCCGATGTAGCTTCCGAGCATCCCGTAGCCATCGGCTTTCCCATCGATTACATCACCGAAATATACACCCGAATGAGGGGCGTCTTCGGCGCTTGCGCTTAGAATGGCTCCCCGGCCGTTGGGAACATGGTTAACGACTTGTCCCACATAAATATCCCCGTTGTCCAAAACAACCTTAGCATAGCCATTATCTCCGGGAACGGGTTTGTTATTGTCAAAGTTACCCTTGAACGTAAATCGATTGGCGTCGCCAAATCCTTTTGAGAACATGCCCGCTCCTTGGAAGGAATAATCATAATCGTTTTCGTTCGTCGTAAATTCGCCTTTATAGAAATCCCCGTTAGAGAAGGTAACGGCGTCCGGCTCCTCTGTATATTCCTCAAAATAGGAACTGCTATCAAAAACAATAAACTCGCCGGCATATTCGGTTGTCTGCTCTTCGTCAAACAACGCCTCTACATAAATGCCCTGACCGGCCAAAACCCCATCCTTTACTTCGCCGACATAAATGGAATCGTCATTGTAATAAACCATGGATACGCCGCCCGGCAAACCATCGGCAAATTGGCCAACATAATAGGATATATTTTTGCTGCTGGTTTGCAGACTAAGACTGCCAAAGCCATGGGCTTTGTTATTGACGACATCTCCGGCATAACGATCGGGAAGACCGCTTTCCTCATTCAAAATCAAGGTTTGTTTGGATTGCAGCTTCTGCAACTCCGGCTCCAGCTTTGCTTTATTTTCCACGAGCTGTTGGTCAAGCGTGTTCAGACGTTCTTGAATCCTTTTTTCGATCTCCTCCGTTTGTTCCTTCGCTGAAGCATCTGCCGTGGAGGTCTCGCTTTGCTTCACTTCGGAATTCGCGCTTGGCTGAATGTCCTCTCCGCCTTTGTCGCCGCAACCCGAAAGCACAATCAATAAACTGCTTACAATCAAAATCATCCAGCCTGTTTTCTTCATTCCGCAAACGTTCCTTTCGATGACTAATAAATATTTTGCATGCAGTATTTGCATCCAAATTATAACACGAACGCCGATTTCCACTAGGGGGTGTCTTCAAATTCCGCAGGGAGCAGCAGACTTCATTCAAGATTTTTTTTTGCGCGATACATCAAAGCAAAGAGCCGTTCTGATGGCAGAACGGCCCTGGGATCACCTAAGCGTGGAATACAGCTTGATTATTGTTTGCTGGAAGGGAATTCGTCCACTAAGGCTCTATCCCCCATTGGTGGACGCCGCCGACGTAGCCGGTTGTTTTGTTCCAATCGGCGTAAGCCGTGCCGGTTGGGCTAAAGGAGTAATCCCCTGTTTGCGTGTAGTTGGTCCAGTCGGATTTGCTCACGCGAATCTGAATTTCGACGCTAGCTCCCCCGGCCAAGGTTCCTGCGGCGCTTGTGAAGCCAATCTCCAAATAATAATCGGCTCCCGTCACAGGAGTCGAAAGCTTAACGAACGTGCCCGTTACATTGCTGCTGCCGACAGTCGACCAGTCAAACCAGACGTTCTGAGCTTTTTCTCCGTCAATGGTGTAATAATACCTCAGCTTCACATCGGACAAATTGATGGCGGAGGTGCCCGTGTTCGTCAGCTTGATCTTTGGATTAAGCGTATTGGTTGATGCCGCAGTCGTTGAATTAAATTGCTGCACCTTGATTGAGCCCGTCGGAATAGGCGTTGTATCGCTAACGGCAACGGCAAGCGCAGCGCTTGCTCCGGCGCTAAAGTCAAACGTCAGCGTTGTCGTTCCAACCGGCCGCGCAGCCAGATAGCCTTTTTTGATCGTTACCGTCGTGCCCGATACGGTGTAATCCGTACCGGCTACCAGAGCTGCCGCACCGTTCCGGACGCCGCTGAATGTATTGCCATTCAACGTCAGACTGACCGGCACATCGGCCTGATTGGCTGCGTTTTTGTCAAAAGCGGCGCTGCTTGGGCTAATCGTCGAGCTGACAATGGACGAGTCGCTCACGTTGACGGCAAGCGCAGCAGAGGCGCCCGCGCTAAACTGGAACGTCAAGGTTGTTGTGCCTAACGGCTGCTGAGCCAGATAGTTCTTCGAAAGCGTTACCGTATTTCCCGCAACGGCGTAATCCGTGCCGGCAACAAGTGTAGCCGCACCGTTTTTGATTGCGCTTAGTGTATTGCCATTCAGTGTCAGCGTCACGGGAATGTCGGCTTGGTTAGCCGTGCTTTTGTCAAAGGAGGCCGTTGCTGGGCTAATCGTTGAATGATTGCTGCTTCCGGTCGCAAAAGCCGCCATAAACACCAATCCCGAATTCCAGTAGACTGTATGCTCGTTGGTTGTCCACTCCTGGAAGTTGTCGTGATAGTTTTTGGCTGCGAATCTCGAAATCTGATTGCCTACCGTAATATCGTTGGAGTATTGGTTAGGTCCGCCAACCAGATACCCTTTTGGCACGCCAGGCAAATTATCCGTGCGGAAAATAATGCTGAACGGATATTGCACGCTGTTGTCGCCATACCCCGATACGAAAGAGGTGCCTACGGGATTTTGGCCCAAAAGCCAGTCCATCTGGCTGTACGTCATTTCTTCAATGGCCGCACGGTTGGTCTCAAAGGTTCCCAGCAGTTTGGAGCCAATGATCATTTCCATCGGCGTATTTACGACTTGCATCGTAATGCCCCAATAGTAATGGCCGTCGCGCACAACGCTGTTCCACGGACTTTCGTCGATTCTGTCCATCTTGTCGTCGAACCACTCCTGGAAGTTGGTGCCGTACCAGCTAACGACAGCCGGGTTTGGATTCGCGGCTTTCAGATAACTGAAGAAACCAGTGTTCCACGTATTCTCCCAACCGCTTGCGAAATCAAGAGGGCTCAAGAAATTTGGTTCCATATCGGCGTAGTTCGCCAGGAAATAAGTGTTGTATTCCGCATCGCCGGTTGCGCGGTACAACGAGCCGGCCGCCCAAAGGCGGTTTGCGGCGTCATCCAGCACATCATATGGCCATCTGCCGGTGTTTGGCGTACGGATATTTTCGGGATGGTCCTCCAGGAACTCCCATGCCTCGATGGCCGCATCCAGGCAGCTTTGGGCAAATACAGGGTCGATATCTTTGTAAATCTCATAGGCATGCGCCAATGCGGCTGCGGCCGTAGCGGTATCCGCAGTGGTTTTAATATTGGTCCGCGAGCTTACCGTGTCCTTATCGATGATTTGCCGATCCACCATATTGTCGTCATCCTGGAAGGTTAGACGCGCATAGAAACCGCCGGTTGCCTCATCCTGCATTTTCAGGATCCATTCCAGCTCCCATCTGGCTTCGTCCAAAATATCAGGAATCCCGTTGCCGCTTTCCGGGATATTGAATTGATTGTCGGTAAATTTCTCCGGCATCATTTCATAAGCCCAGAAGAGATCCGACAACGCTTTGGCGCCGGCGTTAACATATTTGCCTTTGTCGCCCGCATCATACCAGCCCTTCGACATATCCTTGCGGATGGAAGGATTGGACATAAGCGGCACCGACGTATCCGGCGTAAAATCGATCCGGTGGTAATTATCCGCGTACGGGCTGGTTACCGCCATGCCGGATCTTTGGAAATAATAATATCTCGTTACATCATAGAGGAACGGCTCGTAGATTTCGCTGGCGTCCCCGATCGAGAAGCGAGGCGAATTTTGCAGCCCCTGTACGGCGACATAATAGGTTCCGGGATTCGTAAAGCCGGTAAAGTCGGCTGTAAATATCCGCTCCCCGCTATCAATGGCATCGTAGTTTTTCGTCAGAACAAGCGTACCGGAATAAGCCACGGTATGATTAGCGGCATTAACAACGCTAAACGGAGTGCCTGCATCAACCGTAAGCACATCCTCAAAGCCTGTCACAAGCGCTTGCTTGGTTCCGTTTGCGGGATACCCCACTTGATTGACCTTAATGGGATCATAATCTCTTTCCTTATCCGGGGACGTCACCCGGATATCGTTAAGCCAAACTTTTAGGGGCTGAAAACCGTTGTTTTTTATGGATAACGTATCAATGGATTCCGTGTCGATTCCTTGGGAGACCTTCATCAGGTCCTTCAACGGAATCTTCACGTGAGTCCAATTCGTCGTGATGGCGGTATAGTCGCTAATATTTACATTTGTTGTAATTTCACCGCCTGCAGCTCTTTCGAACACCCGGTCTTTGAAACCAATCAGGAACGTTTCTCCGCCTGCGTTCCCCTTGATATTGAATTCGAGGAATCCGTTGGCATGATACGGTGTGAAATTATACGCTTTCCAGCCGGCAACCGTAACCAAGGCGTTAAACCATGACGGAAAGTTAGGCGTCTTCGTATTAACCAGCAAGGAAGGCAAACCATTATGCATTTCGGTCCAATCGACGGGCAGCTTGCTGTTCTCCGTCTCCAGACCAAATCCTTCGTCTCCCGCCCAACCATCGGATATCGTGCTGAATATGCGGTAATCCAGCAAGTCTCTCCAACCATTTGGCGCTTCGGGGGTAGCCGCGTCAGTCTGGATTGGATTTGAAAAAAAGACGGTCACGAACATGGCAACGGTCAAAAGCATGCTAATTTTTTTCCTCATTACCTCTCCTCCTTCAAAATGATAGACGGTTTGCTCCCAGTGCGTTAGACTTGCGCGTAGACCTGGACATCAACCTCAGCATGGACAAAGACTTGCATTTGCTTGCCCAGTTTCAATTTAACGTGTCGGGCATATCCCTCCTTTTAATAGAAAGCGCTTTCTTTCATTTCCATCTTAAATCCAGCCATGTTAGAGGGGATATAGAAGAAAACTAGGATCATAGAAGAAAACAAGCCACTTTCCTGCTACCTGTTCTCTTTATACCACTCGTTCACTTCCTTTGTTATCACGTCACCGCCGTTTTTATAGAAGAGGGCTGCAAATTCATCAAAGTAGGAAAGCGGCTTTTCTCCATATATCATGCTCAAGTAGCTCTCCGTCGCCAGCTTCTGCAGATAAGCCCCATGCTTCATCATCCCGTCTGTCAACGGGCCGTGATACCGGTTCGGGATTTCGAATCGTTGTTCCGAAAGCGCAAGGTTAGCCGCGGCCAATTGCGCCGAATTCAGCCCTTTTATCCCCTGCTCGATCGGCGTCGTGACCTCGGCGTCCGAATTCCGGAACAATTTCCGAATCGCATCCGCATTCAAATAAGGCAGCGTTGGCGAGGTTCCGGTCAGCGGGTAAAGCATCCAGCGCATATCCAGCGACGAGCCGTCAGCTAGCGGCCATTGCTCCCTCGGCACCCCTTCCGCCTCAAAGTCGACAGTGATGATTCTGCCATCCTGAATGACATAGTCGTAGCCTTCGTGGAATCCCTTCGCGAAGCGAGGATCAAAGTAAGGGTCCTCCGGGCCGAAATTTTTGGCAAGCAGTTTATTGTAATAAGCAAACCACGCCTCGATATGGTCGAAATCTTTGCTAAACACCGTATAAGCGCCGTACAGCTGTTTTTGCGCCTTGCCCTTCAGCCCGTCGGGGCCTGCGGGAAGGGGATAAGCTCGCCAATCGGCTTCAGGATCGCTTTTTGCCGTGTCGCCAAGCGGCCAAGCCCCCATCCAAAATGGGCCAAACATGACGCCTGCCGATCCGTTGACCGCCACCTCGGAAGCTTGTCCCGGCTCCTTCATACCCGCCTCCCGGTCGATATACCCCTTCTCCATCCAGGCTGCCATCGTTTCAAGGTATCGCTTGGCATCGGGATGAACGGCGCCGTATACCAAGCTGCCGTCATCGTTTTCATTCCAGAAATGCCTGATGTCGGACGTTCCGATCATTACGTTGGAGTAGGCGCCGGCGATGATATCGCTTTGGCCCATCCAGCTCCATGGCCCTTCCTTGAGCGAAATCGCTAAACCAACCTCGTCGTCCACACCGTTACCGTTGGGGTCCTGCTCCGAAAACGCCTTCAGCACGGCCTCCAGCTCGCCGATTGTCGACGGAGGCTTAAGTGACAAGTTGTCCAGCCAATCTCTACGTATCCACATCACCGTCCCTTCGTCTCCTGAACCAAAGCCGGGCAGTCCGTAAATTTCGCCGTCCCTTGTTACCTCCTTCATGGTATCGCCATAGTTCGCCAACGCTTCCTTCAGTCTGGGATGAGCATATTGCTGGATCGCTTCATTCAGCGGAAGCAGCTTGCCCGCATTTAGCAGATCATTCAGAATATCCCCGTCCGCGATAAAAGTGTCCGGAAGTTTACCGTTCACGGCTAACGCCAGACGGATTTTTGTATCCGCGTCCTGAAACTTGCTGACAATCCATTCAAACTTGATGACAATTCCCAAGTTGTCCTCCATCCATCGTGTGTGTACATTATCCGTCAGGCTTTCGCCCGGCTTAAACGCATTGGGCCTGTTTTCGTCCACAATTGCTGTAACGATGGTAATCGGCGGTTCGTATTTAAAATCCCAGGCCGGCTTGACCTCGCTGGTGTCTATTCTGCTTGCGTCCCCCGCATGATTCAGGCAGCTACCAAGAGACAGCGACAGCACCGCGATTAGAACCGCGATCAGCACAAACAGCGGGAGACGCAGCCCTCTTATTTTGGCCATCATGCCTTCACCCCTCTATGCCCGTCCGGTACCTGTCGCGAAACTCCTGAGGCGTGACTTGATAATAGTCGCGGAATTTTCGGATAAACCAGTTGGTGTTGGGGTAACCGATGCTTTCTCCGATCTGGTAAATTTTCTGGTCTGTATGTTCAAGGAGCTCGCAAGCCTTGAGCATGCGCTGCTCGTAGATATAGTGAGAGATTGTCGTATCCGTGCATTGTTTAAAAAGCTTGGACAGATGGTTGGGATGCACGAACACGCGCCGGGCAAGCAGCGTAAGCGACAAGTCCTTGCCCAGCTCCTTGCGGATATAGGCTTGCGTCTTGCGTACGATGGCCAGGTTATGGTCTTCGGCGGACTCGCCCAGCTTGTCTCGCAGCGTGCGCAAGGAATCCATCGCCCAGCTCTCCAATTGGGACGCATGCAGCATGGCCTTCCCCTTAACGAAGGCGGATTGCCCCGGAGCCAGCATCTGGGCCAATGTCCTTCCGCTGCGGTTCGCGATATATTGAAAAGCGTTGGACAGGAAAAAAAAGACGTCCCGCATAAGGTCCGGGGAACCGGAATGTAAAAGAGGAGACATGAATCCCCGAATTTTGTCCTCCGCCTCACTCCACTGCTCCGTTTCCAACAGATGCGTCAACAGCGGCGCTTCATAAAGCTTGCGCATAAGCCGGAGTTCCTCCTCGTTCCGCTCCGGCGCTTGCTCCGCAAACATGGCATCGCTGCCCAGGCTCGCTTTGGCCGTCATGCAGCCAGCCCCCAGCTCCTCCGGAAACAGGCACCCGGCCGCTCCAACGGAGATTTCGCCCTTCAACAGGTTGCGTACCTCCTGCCGCAGCAGGACAAGCCGCTCTTGCACCCAATCCGGCTCCGGCGGCGCGCCCGACAGATCATACACCAGAACCAGCAGGTTTCCTTCATCGTCAGCTGCCGGCCAGCAGTCATACCTTTCCATCAGCAGCTCCTCCAGCATATTGGTTACCGCAAAACGGATCAGAGACTGCGAATAAAGATCCTGCCCATCGAAAGGAGCGCCCAAATGAACAAGGCATAACAAAACGTGGCCCGGGATCGGAAGAGGAAGGTCGAATAGCTTCAGCTTTTCCGCAAGCGCCCTTCCATTCAATGCGCCGCTGACAGCCTTAAGCAGAAGCGCCGCTTTCAATTCGGCGCTGTTATCGCGATAAATGCGAAACCCTTGCTGAAGCGCCCGTTCCCGCTCGATTTGCTTGACGATTCGTCCTACCGCCTCCAATAATTGCTCATCCTTGGCCGGCTTCAACAAATATTCCAGCGCTTGAAGCTCGATTGCTTTGCGGGCATAATCAAAATCCGCATAACCCGTGAGCAGCAAACATTTTAACTGAGGGATGCGCCCTCTGGCCTGTTGGATCAACTCAAGGCCATTCATGCGCGGCATGGAGATGTCCGTCATGAGAATATCCACCGGAAGCGACTCCATCAGGGCAAGCGCTTCGCTTGCGCTATACGCCTTCAAAACACGGGAAATGCCCAATGTCGTCCAGGGTATCGTATCCGCCAAGCTATCCGCATAGTGCTTCTCATCGTCCACCACAAGCAAGCTTTTCATGGCTTGTCCTCCCTCGGTTGGTTGCTTTTCTCCAAACTCCATGTCAGCTCAACGCTCAAGCCGTCCAGCTTCGATGGTCCAATCGCAATGCCGGCATTTTGTCCAAAATGTCCCTGCAGCCTTTGATTCACATTCCATAAGCCGCAGCCTCCATATTCGTCCGCCGGAACGGCAAGCTCCATATACAGCCGTTTGATCTGCTCCTGACTCAGCCCTTTGCCGTTATCCTCCACGTTCAAATAAAAGCTGCCTTCTTTAGCGTAAGCCCGAATTTCTACACGCCCGGAATAATCGACGTTTTCGAGTCCGTGCACAATCGCATTCTCCACGATGGGCTGAATCAAAAGACGGGGAATACGGAGTCCAGCCAATTCGTCAGGCAGTTGGATGCTGTAGGTCAACGTTTCATTGCGCAGGCGCAATATTTCCAGATAGGTACGCACAAATGCCAATTCTTCGCTTAAGCTGACCCCCTGATTATCCATACGCGTCGTGTACCGGTAATAGTCGGCCAAATGATAAGCCATGTCCATGACGGCCCGGTCTTTCCCCATCTTGGTCATATTGATGATAAAACCCAGGCAATTGTACAGGAAATGGGGATGAATTTGCGCTTGCAGCTGCTTTAGCGTGGCATCGCGCGCCAGAATGCGCGACTGCAGCACATTTTCGATCAGATTCTGAATTTGCGTCGCCATCTCGTTGAAGTTTTGCATCAGGAACGCAAACTCGTTGTTGCTTTTTTTGGGCAGGCGGTAGGCGTAATCTCCTTGCTTGATTCTCTGGACCGCAAGCACGAGGCGGAAGACTGGTTTTTGCACGTTCCAGTACAGAACGGACGCTGTCGCGACACCAAACACAAGGAGAATGGCCGAAAAGATGCCAAACAGCATTCTCTGCTGCTTGATCGGTCCGATAATCTGATCCAGCGGGACGGAGTCGACAAGATGCCATTCCAGAAGGCTGGTGTAATAATAGGTGACCAGATAGACCTTGCCTTCAAAGGTCCGAATCATAAAGCCCGAATCCAGGCCGCTGACCCTGTCGCCCAGCTCTGCCACGATTTCTTCCTTTGATGGGCCCTCGGATGACCGGCTGGCAATCATGGCATGTCCTTCCTTATAAAAAAAAGATTGACCGGAGTTGCCTGATTTGTAGGTATCGAGCAAATTTTCAAAGCTCCACTTGTAGATATTGATGCGGACAGCGACATCCAGTTCATCCGGATTTGCCGGTTTGTAGCCTGTTTTGACATAGGTTCGGGTAAAGCCGGGGCCGCTCTCCAAATCTTCGCGGAAGCTCCACCCCAACGAAAAGCGGCTGTCGAATTGTTCGGGAATATACAAAGAGGAAGGGGAAGAAGATATGCTTTCGTCTCGTTGCGGGAAATAGACGGTGATGTCATTGCGCCAATTGCCAGACGCGCTGGCCAGCGACAGCTTCTCCTGAATCAGCATGCGGTTTTTCATCAGGGAATAATCGCTCATGTCGATGTTGTACAAATACTCCAGCACGTTGGTGTCGACGAGCATGGGAGCGGAAACCAAATCGAATTTTTCGATATCGGCATTTAGCTGCGCCACAAACAGCTCCATCCGGTTCAAACTCGCTTTGATGAGCTCCTCTTGGATGACCGTAATGCTTCTGGAGGTCGAATAATAGAACAGTGACACAATTGACAGGAGTAAAATCAGCAGCGGCAGCAGCATTTTCTGAAAGATGGTGAATTTGATCGGCATGACATTTCCATCCTTGTTTCGTGGTCACATTCATGCCTATATTTTACATCTAACTGTAAGCGTTTACTACTATATAAGTTGAATAAAAAAGCTTCAGCGGTGTAGGCCGCCGTGTGAAAAGTTCTTCCGATCGCGGTTGTTCTTCTTATCTTAGGAGATATTTATAGTAGGCCGGAAACTCTCGCAGGATGGAATACGCATCCCGCAGCTCGAAATAATCGGCATGAGCGCCGTATACCTCTTTAATATCCATCTTTTTAAAAGCTAATTTCGTTCTGGATATATGAAAGTATTGCGAAATGACCATGGCAGTGTCCCAATCCGATTGCTGCATAATCCGGGCGGCATTCACGGCGGTCCAATACGAATTTATCCCTTCATTGTCCTCCGTGATGTTCCCTTCCGGTATTCCTTTTTGGACCAGGTAACTCTTCATGACTTCGGCTTCATCGAAGCCTTCCTTGCCGATTCCGCCGCTCACGATGATATGGCGAAAATACCCCTCGTCGTAAAGCTCCGCAGCCTTATCCAATCTGGACTTCAGCCGTTCGGAGGGTTCACCGTTTAGCTCTACTTTATTGCCCAGCACCACAGCTACATCCACCTGCTTCCGTTCATCCTTTAATCCGTCAATCACGATAAAAATCGTGTGAATAGCGAACCAGGCAAAAAACACGGCAATCGTCATCAAAAATGTCTTTACTATTTTATGGCGCAAATGATTCCCTCCTTTTTGATTTTCCAGTATGTTTAGGCTCTTCAAGCCGTAAAAAAGCAGCCCTGCAATGAGCCGCTCTTTTCATTAATCGTATGAGGAAACCTGCTGTTCTCTTCATGCTCGGCCCTTTAATCAGACGTAAATTTCAACCCAAAGGTTGCTCATGAAGGAATGGCAAGTTCCTTATGGAACAGCCCGACATATTCATCCTTTGTCAGTCCAAACAGGATAGAATCATGATGCCTCCCGTTCAGGTAATAGACCTGTCGCCGGACTCCTTCCTGAATACATCCCACTTTTCTAAGCAAACCAGCTCCGCTTGTTCATGATCTTGATTTAATCGCTATCTGAACCGTCCCTTTTTCGCAAAAAGAAATCCAACGCTTTGCCGATCATGGGCTGGAGAATGGATAAATGCCCTTCTCCTTCAAAAAGCTTGAAGTCCACCTTTAAGAGGGGTGAATTACGGGTTGCAAGGCGTTTAAACATAGCCGCCGCGTCCTCGACCATGTAAGGAATTTCTTCCGAACCAACCGCCAGATATAATGCCTTTTGCCCGCCCAATTGAATTTGCCCGTTGCAGAAGTCTTCTACATTTTGCATCAGGCAGCGATTTTTCCACCATATCGAAGGGCTTCCCGCCATATAGGTTTGAAAGCACTTCGGATGGTTAAACAAGGTATGGAGAACAAAAAAACCGCCAAGAGAATGGCCGAATATGGCTTGTTTAGCAGGGTTAACGGGAACAGTTCGAGCAATCTCCGGCTTTAGCCGCTCCTCTATAAACCTCAGAAATTGAGAGGCGCCCCCTACCTCGGGCAGCTCCATTCCCTCCGGCGATTCGTCGTTTGTTGCGTGAATCGTATAGTCCCAAAACCTTCTTTTGAAATCAAAGGGTTCAGCAGTCGGATAACCGATACCGACAACTACGGCAGCTTCGTAATTGTCATACGTATATTGTTCCATTCGGACGCCCTCGACTGCAGAACCAAAAATAGCATTTGCATCAAGCAAATAAAGAACCGAATACCCTTCCTCCGGCGCAGGAGCATTCGGTATATAGAGGTAAATGCGATATTCACTTTGAGCTTCGCAATACATCGACCACTCCTTCGTTCCAGCAATGGAGAATGGTCTTTTATGGTTGTCGTTCATCTCGCTCTCCCTTCGGGCGAATAGCCGTATCTGGAAGAACGTCGCATCGTAAGCCTATGCTTTTCTCCAGAGCAATCCTCAGTTTGGCCTGCTACTGCCGGTTTTTTAGCTGAACTTATCTAGCTAGTATGTCGCACCTATAAAAATACACCTCCTGAAATCACATCAAACGAATAAGCAGCGCGTCCAATGTGAATTTCAAGAGATGTAGGTTCATAAACTTATGATATGGGCCGGTTATTACAGGCCTAGGTCGTCGGCGAGCGCTTCAACGCCCGTAAAGATGGAATCGCCGTAGCCCCAGAAGTTGTTGAAGTCGATCACAAAGATTTTTTTGTTTTTAATGGCGTTAATGCTTTGCACCTGCTCGTTAGCCAGCAGCATTGCAATCGTTTGTTCCGGATCGATGCCGCCGGCGTATTTGGAAATGACCAACGCCTCCGGGTTAAGCTCGACAAGCTGCTCCAGACTGATTGTACCTGTTTCATCAATAAGCATATTGTGCATGTTGATCAATGACACTGCGCTTTCAATAAAGGTGTCGGTATTTCCGTTATAAATACCGACAGTGCCGTCGCCATTGTCAAAAATAGAAGCATAGTTGACCGTTTCAGCGCTTGCACGAGCCGCCAGCGCAGCTTCACGCGTCTTGAGTTGCTCAATATAAGCCGCGGCATTAGCCTGAACGTTGAAGATTTCGCCCAGCTCGGTAATATCCTGGTATAGATTATTTAACGATGCGCCTGCGACGCTCGTTCCTTGCACATACGTTTTAACCCCCAGCTCATTCAGGCTGTCTACTGTGCCAACACCCCAATCGGCATCCTGGAACAAATCGCCACGCCCCACAACAAGCTCTGGCGAAGCGCCAATTGTTAATTCTTTGCCCACATATCCTTCGGCCAAAACGGGGATTTTACTAAATTCATCTGCAATATCTTCAGGCACATGACCATACACCGCGGCAACGCCAACTATTTTGTCAGTCAAGCCAAGACGGATTAATAGCTCGGCAGCGCCTTGTGTGTTAGCAACCACTTTTTCGGGGGCCTGGTTGAAGGTTTGTTCCTTTGCAGTCCAAGCGCCGTTCTCCATTGTATAGTTTGAAACGGTCACAGGGTAAGTCGTTTGAGCCGCGCCTTGAGCAGCTTCATCCGTATTTTCCTCATCCGTTGGCGCATTCGCGGCGCTATTGTCCGCAGGCTGCTGCGTGTTATTGTTGGCAGCGTTGCTGCCATCATTCGTACTGGAGCAAGCCGCGAGCACAAAAACAATCGCAGCGATCAAACAAAGAAACGTACCCTTTTTAACCAATCTTGACACGTAAAAACATCCCCTTTTTTCCTTCGTAGTTGTTCTTTTTGCCATTGCCTCAAATCGTCATTGATCAGTATACATGAATTGTTCAATGTTGTAAATGAGAATCAGTATCATTATATTGAAAATTATTCTCAGATGTTTTACAGTAGTATAGTTCGCAAATTCAAATCATAGAGGGGTACATTCCGATGCACGTTTCATCCTCGCAGCAAGGTTCCAAGCTGGCTGCGCTCATTCATTCCAAAGCGGGTTTCTACTCTTTCGTTTTCCTTTTGCTGATTCTGGCTCTGTTTTCTATAGGGGTTTCCGTTTCGTTGGGACAAGTCGACATTCCGCTTGGACAGACCTATCGTATTTTGCTCTATAAAATTACGGGGTTTGTCATCGGCGACCCAAGCGGGGTTGTATCGGGATCTTATACGGATATTATTTGGAGCATTCGTTTTCCTCGCGTGCTTCTTGCGTTGTTAGTTGGAGCAGGTCTATCCCTATGCGGCATGGTGATGCAGGCCACTGTCCAAAATCCACTGGCCGATCCCTACATTCTAGGGATTTCCTCCGGCGCGTCGCTTGGCGCCACCTTTGCGATTTTGGTGGGCTTTGGCGCGGTCGGCATGTTGGCGCAATACAGCTTGGCATTTGGCGCCTTTGTTGGAGCCTTTGGAGCTTCGTTGCTCGTCTTGGCATTAGCAGGCCTTGGAGGAAAAATGACCTCCGTCAAACTCGTATTGTCCGGCATGGTCATCAATGCGTTATGCTTGGCGTTTTCCAACTTTATCGTTTATTTTGCCAATAACGCCGAGGGTATCCGCACGGTTACCTTTTGGACGATGGGCAGTCTGGCAACGGCTACCTGGAACAAGCTGCCGCTGATTTCCATTATTGTGGTGCTCGCCATCCTGTTTTTCCTTATCCAAACTCGCATCTTGAATACTATGCTTGTGGGTGACGAGGCTGCCGTAACATTAGGCATAAACCTAAGCTCCTTCCGAAAATTTTATTTGCTTGCCACCGCGCTCATCACGGGCGTAATTGTTGCAAGCTGCGGGATGATTGGTTTTGTCGGTTTAATCATTCCTCATATCGTGCGGGGGATGGTGGGCTCCGACCACCGCAGGTTATTGCCGATCACCGTATTGGTTGGCGCCATCTTTCTTGTCTGGACGGATGTTCTGGCTCGTACCGTCGTTCCGTCGGTGGAGCTGCCCATCGGCATTATTACGGCGATGATCGGCGCGCCGATGTTTATGTACATGCTTGTCAAAAAAGGTTATTCATTCGGGGGTAAATAGCAATGGAGCTTACGGTAAACGACTTGTCCGTCTCGATCGGCAATCACGCTATCGTGCACGATGTCGCTTTAAAAGTAACGAACAAGCAATTTGTCGGCTTGATCGGGCCAAACGGCTGCGGCAAATCCACATTGCTTAAGAGCATTTATAAAATCATCAAACCTACGCAAGGAGAAGTATTTCTCTCCGGGCTTGATGTGCTGCGCTCCCCTCCAAAGGTTGTATCGAAGCAGCTTGGCGTTGTGGGACAATTCAATGAACTGAGCTTTGATTTCACCGCCGCCGAAATGGTCATGATGGGAAGAACCCCTCACAAAGGCTTGCTTGAAGCCGATCATTCCAAGGATCACGAGATTGTGCGTGAGGCATTGCGGAAGGTTAATTTGGAAAGCTACGCCGAGCGCAGCTACAACTCCTTATCCGGCGGCGAAAAGCAACGCGTGATCTTGGCCCGCGCCTTGGCGCAGCAGCCGCAGTTTATGATTTTGGACGAACCCACCAATCATCTCGACATCAAATATCAGCTGCAAATCCTGCAGATCGTAAAGCAGCTAAATATCGGATTGTTGGCGGCATTGCACGATTTAACGCTTGCGGCCAAATATTGCGATTATTTGTACGTCATGAAGAAGGGACAGGTATTTGCCAGCGGCAAGCCTGAAGAGGTGTTAAGCAAGGAGCTTATTCGCGAGGTATTCGAGGTGGAATGCGAAATTTACCGCAATCCGGTTACTCATGATTTGGGAATTGCTTATTTTCATAACTAGAGATTATTACCGAATCCCTTTGGTTGGTCAACGGGACGGGGCTGGGCTGAACCTAACTAATTAAAAGGGGCTGGCTTTTCCATTAAGCCCCCGACAATAAGCCAGCAGCACTTGTAGAGTGGAGTGTAATTGACCATAATTGTAACTATGGACTATTTTTTGACTGGTGGCCGTGACAGTTACTATGGACCGTTACTTCCAATGATAGCCTTGGTAGCTAATATGGACCGTTACTTCGACTGGTAGCCTTGGTAGTTACTATGAACCGTTACTTAGACTAGTGGGCGTAGTAGCTACTATGGACCGTTACTTAGACTAGTGGGCGTAGTAGCTACTATGGACCGTTACTTCGACTGGTGACCGTGGCAGTTACTATGGACCGTTACTTCGACTGGTGACCGTGGCAGTTACTATGGACCGTTACTTTGACTGATAGCCTTGGTAGCTACTATGAACGGTTACTTTGACTGGTGGCCGTGGCAGTTACTATGGACCGTTACTTTGACCGATAGCCTTGGTAGCTAATATGGACCGTTACTTCGACTGGTGGCCGTGGCAGTTACTATGAACCGTTACTTTGACTGATAGCCTTGGTAGCTACTATGAACGGTTACTTTGACTGGTGACCGTGGCAGTTACTATGAACCGTTACTTTGACTGATAGCCTTGGTAGCTACTATGAACGGTTACTTTGACTGGTGGCCGTGGTTGTTACTATGAGCTATGATAGTGAAAATTCTAGCGGACATTTATGTCCGCTAGACAGTCAAAACGCACCTATTTCCAATTCTAACGGTCAATTTTGTCCGTTAGAGCGAAAAAAAGGGCAGATTACCCCTGTTTTTTGGCTGTAATGGACATGAACGTCCGTTACAGCAGGCAAAAGCCATGGAAAGCAGGGCTAACGGCCATAAATGACCGTTAGCCCTGCTCAACCTTTATCCGTACGCCACATGTTCCCCCTGTGCTACGTTTATTCGCACACCAAACGTTACCCTGTGCTACGTTTATTCGCACACCAAACGTTACCCTACGCTACGTTTATTCGTACACCAAACACTCCCCTACGCTACGTTTATCCGCACATCAAAAGTTCCCCCTGTGCTCGTTTATCCACACACCACACGTTACCCCCACGCTGAGTTTATCACACACCACACTTCCCCCTGCAGTAGATTCATCTAGCCACATTTACCCTGCACCGCATTTCCACCTACGCCATACCACCTTGCGACACAATTCCCCTACGCCTATACTCGCTTTCTGCTTTTATCAATTCTGGTTTTCATCCTTCTGCTTACTCCCATTTCATCTGTGTTCAAAAATAACTACAGCCACACCGCAAAACATCGAACCTCTACACGTTCGATGCCTTGCAGCATGGCTGTAGCCCTAGCATTTATATGTCTGCCCCTTCGTTTTCAGGCATGTCCTAGTTATCTTGCTCCAAAGGACCATAATCAAAATGACTGTACGTTACCCCGCCTTCTCCCTGCGCCCAAAGGGCCAAACGCAACGCCAGGAAACCGCCCAACGCGTTATGATGCCAGCCCGACGTCTCGAACGAATGCTCGAATTTGATCCAGTCGGTCCCGTTATGGCTGCAATAGAAAATCGCTTCGTGATCCCTGTACTGAAGGCGCACAATCAGGCGCCGGGAATCCCAAGGCTTCGCCGGCGTCCGCCAGCCGCGGATAATGCCGTGTATACCCTCGTTTGAAAGCTCAATCCCGCTGTACGTCGATTCATTATAAAAGAGTACAAACCTTCCCGAAGCATTTCCCGAAATCTCAATTTCGATTCGGGCTTCGTAAGCATGGTCATCCGGCATAAAAACGAGCGGATAGCTGTTTTTGTCAGGCGTTATGGCAATGGATTCGGCTCCTAATGCGCAATGAATTTCCCCCGTCGGTTTATACCAACTCCATGCGTAACCAAGCTCCCCGCTTTCGGCTTGGAACGTGTAAAAATGCTCGGCTTGCGGCAAGGCCGCTCCCGCTGGATTCTCGATGGCTTGCGGCAATACCGCTCCCGTTGGATTCGCTATGGCTCGTGGCAGTGCCGCTCCCGTTGGCTTCACGATACCATGAAGCAGCGCAGTCCCCTGTGACCTCAGGTTGGCTAGAGGCAAGGCCGTCCCCTTCGGTTTCGCGATGGCTTGATCCGCTTTCACTCCGTCCGGCACGCGGAACCAGCCGCCTTCCGTCCATTCCAGAGGTTCTAACAGCGTCTGTCTACCCAGCGTGTAATAACCCTTTTCAAAGGCATGGTAGACCAGCCACCATTCACCGTCCGGCGTGTCGACGATCGAGCCATGCCCTTTCGAAAGCCATCTTTCGTTTCGGCTTGCCGTTCGGATAATGGGATTATGCGGGGAATCCTCATAAGGTCCCCATGGACTTCTGGATCTTGCGGAGGCAACCATATGGCTTGTTCCGGGACCCGACGATCCGCCCTGCGCAACCGTCAAATAGTAGTAGCCGTTCCGATACGTCAGCTTGGGCGATTCCAGAAATCGTCCTTCCACCACCCACTCCTCCGGAAAGCGCCATCCTTCGTACGCCTTGCGTGGTTCTCCTTTTGCGGAAAACCCATCCTCCGTAAGCTCTACAACATAGCCGGAGCTATAGAACAAATAACGGTTGCCGTTTTCATCGGCGACATGCCCAGGGTCAATCCCTTTAATACCAACTTTAGCGGGAGCGCTCCATGGTCCGGTGGCGGCCGGGGCCGTCAACACCATAATTTCTTCGTTAATCGGGGCATAGATGTAAAACTGGCCGTTGTAATAGGTTAAATCGGGCGCCCATACATTTCCCGTATATTCGGCCGCCGCCCGAGCGACGGGCACCCAATTGACCAAATCAGTTGAATGCCAGATTAAAAATCCCGGCGCAAATTCGAAACAGGAATGGGTCATATAGTAGTCGTTGCCGACTCTAACCAGGGTGGGATCGGCATAATCTCCGGCCAGGATCGGGTTGATATACGTACCGTCCCCCTGATCGCCTTTTTTGCAAGATTCCAGCATAGCTTCAACTCCTTTTCATTTCCTCATTTTGTCATTTAGCTCTTAAGCGTTACCCTGTGGCAATCCTGCCTGGTACGCGCAAATTCCCGTACGGGCTAAAGCAGCCGATACGGGAACGCGAGCTTTATTTACGGTTAGGGAATACTGTTTTTTCGGCAAGGTCTACTTCGTAAGCCAATACTTCGTCATAGCCTAGACCCTTCGATTTGGAAATCATTTCGTTCTTGAGATTGTTGTATTCGTCCTCCGTTTTGGCAAAAATCATTTTCCAGGAATATTCCTTGACGATTTTGCCGATACCGCTGATTTTTTGCTGCATTTGCGCGGAAGGCGTCGCAGGAGTCGTCGTCGTAAAGAACGGCTTCGAAACCTCGATCATGTCGTTTTTCACAAAATATTCCGTCGCCGTCATAGCGCCCATCGCGTCTCTCCAGCTTTGTGTCACAGGATCCGGATCATGGTTGAGCGTCGACGTCCACAGGTTGTAGTCATACGGCTCGCCCGTTTCCGGGTGAATGTTCGTCAGCTTCAGCGTTGTATTGTTGATCTGGTTCGTTCCGTCTTTAAACGTGCCGCCGCCATATTCAGCAGGCACAGGCTCCGCATTGGCAGGGAGCGCTTTCCAGCCATACTCTGTTACGAACGGCTTGCCGCTTTCGTCGATATCCCACGCCAAGCCTTTAGGTCCGTAGTTGGATTCCATAATGCCTTCCGGCGTATACAGCCAGTTCAGGAATTCCATGATACGGCTTGGATCCTTGGCTTTCGAACCGATCGCCCAAACGCGGTTGCCGCCATAAGGATTTTGTCCATAAGACGAAATCTTCTCTTCCGAGAACGGTACAAGCGCCAAGCCCTTGCCTTGAGCGGTCCGCTCCGGCGTATTGTAAACGTTGTCAACCCAAGGGAAATGGGAGAACAAAACTTGACCGTCCTGGAACTTGTTGGAGACGTCCGAGAACTTTTGGGTCAATGAATCGGGATCCAGCAAGCCCATTTGATTGGCATCGAAGTAGAACTTCAAGCCTTCCAGATAATGGCCGCCTTCATCAAGCACGCCTTGGTATTCATTCTTGTTCTGGTGCGTCAGCAGCAGCCCGGCCGGGTTCAAACCGTCGCCTTCATTGTAGCCGTAGAACTGGGCTACGACTTTGGCCAGCGTCATGTACGTACCGTCCCAATCGGACCAGAGCGAAATGCCGTAAGTCGGACGGCCGGACTCGCTTTTTGGCTCCAATTCCTGCATTTGCTTCAACAAAGGCAAGTAGTCGTTTAACGTTTTTACTTCAGGGCTTCCCAGCTTCTGATACAAATCCCAACGGAGATTTGGACCAAATGTCATGGTTGCGCCTTCGGAAGGACCTTCGCCGGTGCCAACATCGAAGCCGATGCCGTAAACCGCGGAGCCGCGGCCGAATTGCTGCTTGTTCGCTTCAATCGCTTCCGGCGCGCTGGCCAAAATATCTTTGCCGTGCTGCTCCAGAATGCCATCCTTTGTCCAGTCCAGCAGCAATCCAGCTGTAATGGCATCTTGATAATCTTCGCCATTCGAGCCAAACACGACCAGATCGCCCAGGTCGCCGGACGCCATCATCGTGGCAATTTTTTGTTGTCCGCCTGCCAGGTTGGAAGCGATGATGTTTAATTTGATGTTGAATTTGTCTTTAAGCAATTTCGCAAACCATCCCGGCTGCTCTCCGGCATAGTTAGCCAGCATGGAGAATACGGTGACGGTAATTTCCGGTCTGCCTTCGGCATCGGTGCCGCCGCTTCCTTGCGAATCGGAGCCTTTGCTGCCGCTATTGCTGCAAGCAGCCGTAAACACGAGGATGGTACACATAAGGACGAGAAGCAAGGAACTTAAAACTCTCTTTTTCATGTTTAGAAAATCCTCCCCTGTATTTGCACTTTGTTGGTTCATTGGTTTGCATCAACCCGTAAAGCCTGTAAGTCGAAGACCGGTGCAGTCCTCACCTCCTCTCATAGCTCAATTAACCTCGAACTGCTCCGGCCTTTAACAGCATTCATTCATCTAGCAGCCTTTTCCTGAATTACCCTTTTACCGCTCCGATCATGATCCCTTTAACAAAATAACGCTGGAAGAACGGATACACCATCAGGATCGGCAGCACAACGACCATGGAGACGGTGGTGCGGATCGACGTTGGCGTAGCCATGTTGGCCAGATTCAAGTCCATGGCGCCCGACGATTGCCTCATGAGCTGGGCAATGGAGGTCGCCTCGTTCATGTAGCGATACAGAATGAATTGCAGTGTAAACAAGTTTTGATCCGTCACGAGGAACAACGTATCCGTAAAGCTGTTCCATTGCGTCACCGCCGAAAAAATCGCGATCGTAGCAAGAATCGGCGTAATTAACGGAAATACGATGCTCGTGAAAATTTTGAAATAGCCGGCGCCGTCGATTTGAGCGGATTCCTGCAGCGCAACCGGCGTTGACTCCACAAACGTTTTGACCAAAATGATAAAAAACGGCTGTACGATGGCGGGCAGAATATAGGCCATGATGTTATTGGTCAAGCCCAGATTAAGCATGGTTAGATACCAAGGAATCAGACCTGCGTTGAAATACATTGTGATGACCAAAAACCGGTACCAGAACTTCCGTCCCCACATCTTCTTCGTAAACAGATAACCCAGAAAAGCGGAGGCGGCAACCGTCAATACGGTGCCGGCTACTGTACGGACGACGGAAATAAACGCCGCTTGGCCAAGACCCGGAATTTTGAAGACATCCACATAGTTGCTCCAATGAATGCCCATCGGGTAAAACATGACAAGCCCTCTGCTGCTCAAGTCGTTGTTGCTAATCGTGTTGATAAACAGGTAGTAAAACGGAAATACGCAAATGATCGTTATCATGGCAAAGACGGTATAGTTGATGAGATGGAACAGCGAAAACTTCTCTTTGACTGGCATATTGGCTCGTTCTCCTTTGTCTTGTTCTTGTTTAAAGGGGGGGCACCCGCACTTAAACAATGCTTTCTCCACGAATCACTTTTGACATGGTGTTGGCAACGAATAGCAGGAACAAGCTGACAAGCGACTTCAGCAAGCTGACGGCCGTGGCGAAACCAAAGTTGGAGTCGGTCATGCCGATGTTGTACACATACAGATCCAGCACCTCGATCTTGCTCGTGTTCATCGCATTTTGGAAAACGTAGAACTGCTCCATGCCGTTGTTGATGAAGTTGCCGATCGCAAGCAGCAGCAAAACGAAGAACGTTGGCATAATGCCGGGAACCGTGACATGCCACATCAAGCGGAAACGTCCTGCTCCGTCTACTCTGGCGGCTTCGTAAATTTCTTGATCGATGCCCGTAATGGCGGCGATGTACATAATCGCTCCCCATCCAAGACCTTTCCAAACGCTCCATAGCGTCATCGACAGCCATGTATTTTTGTCAGAGGCAAGAATGTTTAGCGGCTCGGATATCCACCCCAAATCCATCAGGAAGTTGTTAAGGAATCCGTTGTTGACGGAAAACAGCATGAAGGCAAAGGAATACACCAGCACCCAACTGATGAAGTTAGGCAGCGTTGTTAACGTTTGCACGAGCTTTTTGAAACGGGCGTTTCTCAGCTCGCTCAGGAATACGGCAAAGATAACGGGCAGAATAGATGTCGCAATATTCAGTGAACTTATAGCGAAGGTATTTCGCAATACCCGCAAAACCTCTTGCCGCTGTATTTCGTTGGACACCATCGACGTAAACCATTCAAATCCCAGAAACTCGGATTTCGAAAGGGGGATGCCGGGCCGGTAATCAAAAAAGGCGTAAAGCCATCCGTACAGCGGCAAATAGGAAAACAGAAAGGCTAGCCCCAAAAACGGCAATGCCATCAAAAACAAATAATACTTGTCTTTATTTTTTATACTCATTTTTCTCCCCCTCATGATCTGCGTTGCAGCTATGCTCTATGAATAGAAGGGTAAACCACGATAATTCGCGCACCCATTATTCCGCTCCTAATCCATCTTCTGATCTTTTAATTGAGCTACTTCCTCCAAAATTTGATCCCCGCCCAGCTTCATCCACTCCTCGACAAAGGTGTCGAAGGAGTCCAGCGGAGCCGCCCCCATAATGATTTTCAGAAATGCTTCGTCCTCCAGCTTCTGAAGCGCGAACCATCTGCTTTCCATCGTTTTTGTCTGGGCGTAGGTTAGGCTGAACACCCCGTTGATTTCATTGTCGACCAAGGGCGAACCTCCTACCATCAAGGCGTAAGCCCTGATCCACATGGCCCTGTCGCTGTCCATGTCCCAATACTGGATATCGTATTGATCGTGAGGCTCCAGTTTTACGCGGTTAATGTTGCGAGCGTCGGAATAAAGCATTTTGTATTCAGGTTTATTCAGGAAATCGTCTGCCGTTTTGCGTTGCGCCAATATCTCTCTTAAAGCCTTCACTTCAAATTCGGTTTCGTCGGCGGGGGCAAAGGTTAACCTCAGCGGATATTCCGTTGGCCCTCTCTCCGTCGTAAATCTGCCGTCGCTTTCTCCCTGCGCCAGATTGTTTATCATTTTGATAATCGCTTCAGGATACTCGTACCCCTTGCGCACGACGACGAATTGATTGGACGACGTACTCATATGGGGGCTGTATTCGCCGTTCCGGTCAAGCGGCAGAGCGTAAGCTTGCCAGTTGGCCTCCGGATTTTCCTTGATTGCCGCATCGATCGGTCCGTATGGCGCCCACCATGGGGCAAACAACATGCCGGTTTGTCCTCCAATAAGAGGATCGTCCGGGTCCTTGCGAATACTCATGTCCTGATCGATCAATCCTTCCGTATAAAGCTCTCGCAGCTTGCCGAGCGCTTCCTTGGTTTCCGGCAAAGTCGACCCATATCGAACCTCCCCGTCAACCTCCAGCCAATAGCCCGGATATGAGTTATAGGCGGAGAATATGCCGTCGAAGCCGTATAACACGTTGGTGGATTTCAGGAAGTTGGCATACAGCTTTCCTCCCGCTCCCGGTCCGGCAAGACCAATCGTTTTTCCTTTACCGTTGCCGCCGGGGTCCTTCTCCACAAAAGCGCGGGCGACAGCTTCCAGCTCTTCGACCGTTTGGGGAGGCTCCAGATTCAGCTTCTCCAGCCAGTCCTTGCGAATCCACAACAAGTGGATGCCGTCGGCTCTGAGCTGGACATTCGGAATCGCCATGATTTTGCCGTCAAACGTGACGCTATTCAACGCTTCCCCGTTTGTTCCTTCGATAATCCGCTTGATTACGGGGGAGGCATAATCGTGAAACGCATCCGTCATATCCGCCAATTGACCCGCTTCATGCATTTCATTCAGCTCCACCAGACCAACCACCATGGCATCCGGCAAATCATTGCTTGCGATAGCCAGATTCACCTTTTGCTGATAATTGGGGGTGGAAGCTTTGAAGGCGTAATCTACAACAATATTCAGCTTTTCCTTGATATCCCGGGTATATTGATTGTCGAGCAGCGTTTCTCCTGGCAATAACGACTTCGACGATTCTACAATGGTTCCGATTCTCACAACTACGGGAGCATCATATTTGCCAAGCGGGCCAGGCTCCTCGGAGATCCGGTCTACCGTCTCCTGATTTCGTTTATTCGAGGCGCTGCAAGCACTTACAAACAGCAGCATGGCGATCATCAACAGCAACATCCATCGTTTTGTGTCCATGTGACCTGCCTTCTTTCACTAATTTAGAATTAGTACTTGGAGTATAGCATGATGACAACCGCCTTCGAGTTTGAAAGCGGTTGTCAATTGGGGTAGAGATATGGGGGGAATCGTTCCGGTTGATCGGACAAATATCCCCCTAATCATCGGACATTTGTTTTCCGGCCTGCACGGACTGGCGGTATTCGCTTGGCAGCATGCCCGTTTTTTCATAAAACACGCGGCTAAAATACTTCTGGTCGGCATACCCCGTATTTTCGGTAATCCACTGAATCGTTTTTTGCGTAAACCTCAGATACTCCTTGGCTTTGTCGATCCGAATGCCCCGCAAATAATCGTTAAACGTCACGCCAACCATGTCTTTAAAGCATTGGCTGAAGTAGCTGCGGCTCATATTTACGCGCTTGGCCATCTCCGATGCGTGGACCGGACTCGCCAGTTCGTCGTGCATAACCCGAACCGCTTTGGCAATGCAATCCCGCACCTCGTCCGAATAAAGCGGCTTTCCAAAGACTCCGTTTAGTATTTCTCGCACGCCTGAAAGCCATTCTTTTACTTCAAACCACGCATGGAACGATTCCGGCATGTCGATCTGCTTCTCTGCCAGCGAATAATACACGCGGTTCCAATCCATTAAGATGGCGTTCAGGAAGGACATCAGCTTTGCTTTTGGCAATTGCAGCTCCTTCACCTGCTCCAGAAACGCTTCAAACTCCGTTGCCGCATGAATGAAGCCCAGGTCCGTTCCGCTTTTTTTCAATTCGGAAAGCTCGGTTTCGCTTGGGGAAGGGACTTCCATGGACTGGCCGATGGAAACGTCGTACACCGCCCGGTCAGGGCGCAGCTGATAAAACAGGCTTGTTTCCCGGTACGTTTGAAGCGAATGGCGAATTTCGCGAAGATTGCTGCCATCCAATCCGTCGATTCTAAGCAGGACCCAATGTCGTTGTTCGTTAGCTATGCGAAGCAGCCCGCTTTCGACCGTTTGTTCCTCCTCTGCGTGCTTGGGCAGCCATAAAGCCAGATCGGAATCCAGCTCTACATGGGGGAGATGGGGCAGCCACTCCTTGACCGCCACCGTCCCGCCGCCGTCTGTTCGATGAACCCGGCACATCGCATAACCGCGGGAATGGCTTGCCGCCTTGACCTCATCAAAAGCATGACGGGACCCATGTTTAAACTGCTCCTCCAGAATTCTCGCCTTTACGCGCCCGATGACCTCGCCGAAATTCTCCTGCTCCATCTCGACTTTTGCAATGTAATCAATAGCTCCCAGTCGCAAGCATTCCTGAATATATTCAAAATCCTGATGCAGCGTAAGCACAACAACAAAGATGTGGGGATATTCCTTCCGCACGATACGCATCAATTCCATTCCCGACATAATCGGCATCGCCAAATCGGTAAGCAGCAAATCCACTTCATGTTTGGCCAGAAACTCAAGCGCCTTTTCGCCGTTTTTGGCCTCTCCCACAACCTCCATGCTGTAGTTCTCCCAAGGCAAAATCGAAATGAGGCCTCTCCTTACAAGGTTGTCATCATCAACGATCAACACTTTAATCATGCTGCGGCACCACCCTGCTCGGAATTTTCAAATAGATGCTTGTCCCTTGGCCCAATTGGCTCGTGATCTCAAGGCTTGCTTGATTGCCATATTGATTTTCGATCATGCGTTTTACGTAGTTCAGTCCAATGCCCATACCGGCCCGCTGCTGCTCCACCTGCTTCTGATTGAGCAAATAATCCATTTCTTCATCGGAAATGCCGGCGCCGTTATCGTGAACGGAAATAATAATCCAGCCCTCGTCGTGCTCAACTTGAACCTGAATATGTCCTTCGTCGTCCAGTCCATGATACAGCGCGTTTTCAAGCAGCGGCTGCAGCACGAACCGCGGAATCGGATTGTCCAGCACCTTGTCGTCTACATGAATGCGGACATCAAATGCAAAATCGTACCGAATTTGCTGCAGAGTCAAATATTGCTTGATGGAGTCGATTTCCTCGCGGATACTGGAATCCTGCCCTCTTTTGCCCAGATTGTAATACAAAAGCTTGTTCAGCGACAAGATCAGCTTGTCCAGTTCCTTCTGGCCGTTCATGGCGGCAAGCCAATGGGCCGTATCCAGCGTGTTCATCAGAAAATGGGGATTGATCTGGTACAGCAGCTTTTCGACCTCCAGGTCGGCTTTCCGCTTCTCCTTGATCTCTACCTCCTGGATCAGCTCGGAAATTTGGTTTTTCATATTGTGCAGCTGCTTGAGCAGGAAGTCGAATTCCGGTATTTTGGTTGGCGGATTTTCCGGCGGCACCGTATTTTTCTGGGTCATCGATTTGATTTCCAGATTAAATTGCTGCAGCGGAATATAAACCATTTTCCATAACAGCCAGGCGATAATCAAGCTGACCGCAATAAACAAAACGGCGAGGTAGGTCATTTGAATGACCCACAGGTTTTTTTCGTTGTTGTATTCGTTGCCCGGAATGAGAGACACGATGCTCCAGCCCTGATTGCTCGTGCTTTTGAACCAATAGTAGCCGTTCGTCATGCCCGACTCTTCCGAGGCTCCGGTGTTAAAATACGAGTTAACGGGAAATTCCTGGGACACCTCGCTATATGCGATTCTGCCGTCATTGTCCAGGATCAAATGGGAAGCGTATTCATTAATTTCGTTATCCAGCAGCGTTTGCGTCGTTTTGAGCACGGATTCCACATAGACGTAAATATCGTCCTCATTGCCCGGCAAATCCATCTTCCGAAGCGCGGATATAACAAATTCATCGTTGTAGCGTTCATTGCTGATATGGGGGCCAAAATAGGAGATGCGGAAATATTCGGCAAGCAGAGGCAGCCCGGTAATATCATAATCCTCTTTGACAATCGTATTATTAAACATGTAGGAGCCTTCGCTTTTGGAAACGTACATAACCAGTCCGATTGTGGGGTTTGTATAAGAGATCAGATTAAGCTCCGTATTAATTTCCTCCGTCAGTATCGCCCGTTCAAACTGCACGTCCGAGGAAAGCAGCAAATCCACCTTTTTACCGATGCTGCCTTGAAAAGCAAGCTGCTGCGAAACGTGATTCAGGCTGCTGATCGTCCCTTCGAGCGACGCTTCCACCAGCTTCAGATTGCTTTTGACGCTGCTCTCCAAATTGTTGGCCAGAATCGAGGACATCGTATGATACGAAAGCACAAAAACGCATATAAACGGAATCAGCGTACCCGCCGAAAAAATAAACATGATTCTTTTCTTAAACGTAGCTTGCTGGAGGTAATTCATAACAAACCGGATAGCTTTCATTCCCGCGCGCTCCCTCTGCATGTTCGATCGTTATATAGATGCATAGTACCCCAGCCTTGCGCAAAAAGGCAAACATGCTGGTTAAATTTTACGGCCCAACTCATAGCAAAAAGCGATTGTAAAGCCGCTGCGACTGCTCTCTGGCGGGTTGAGTATTGGGCTATATGAAAAAATAAGGCCCCAATAATGATGGGCCTTTACGTTATTACCTCATGTCTTGGCAGTATCATTCACTCTCTTTCTCTATAGCTCTCAAAAAAGAAAGCACGGCGGCATTCATCTGCGGCAGACCCGGTTGCTCTATTGGAAAATGACCGGCGTCATCGGATCGACTCCAGGATGGACGAGCAATATCGGACAACGATTAAAGTCCTCTGGTTTTTGTACCGGTTTCGAATTTAAGAATGTTCTTAATAAGCGTAGGGGAACTTTTGTGCCTGCGGCACGAGGATCGTTCATAATGAGCTTGGTCAAATCGACGTTGTTCGTTATTAAATTCATCCGGGAAACATGCTTAACTGAGATGTGCAAAGGATCTAATGCATACGGGAATTTATCCATAAAAAACTTCCCTAAGCGGCTAATCAGTTTGTTTGGCGCCAGCTGATCACGAACCTTGTAATCACTCGTATCCACAAATGTTGTTGCAATTAACCCTTTAACTACCTTGCTTTGTACCGCAGCATGATAAGCCAACATACCGCCTATACTGCTGCCCAATAAGATAATTGGTTTGCCGTCCTTCTTCAACTCACGGCCGATCAATTCATGCAGGATATCAATCCACAGCTGATAATCGAATAGCTTCACCGAATCTGAATAGCTTAAACCATACGGCGGCAAATCCGGCGACACGACTTCATACCCGTATTGTTGCAGCATTCGTGCGTAAGGAGCCAACAATCTGCCGTTGCCGCCCGCACCATGAATAAAAATAACTTTTAACTTTGCATGAGGAACAAGCATGCGATCCAGGTGAATATGTATATTGTTCCAAGTCATCCATTCCTCTAGCGGTAAATGGTTTTCATCGAGCTGCATTTCTTCAGGAAAAAACCTCTGGTATTGCCTCCAGTAAAGCTCCGATTGATTATAGGTTTTATCCATATTCATACAAGTACGGTTCCTTTCTGCCCAAGTCTGCACGGGACTCATTTGGTTTTTTATTGGCTCGCATATCTTAATGCTTGCCAAACCCCTTCTCACACGTTATGTCCGGCCCAAGAAGGGTATAAAGATCCTGTTACAAGCTATTGCCCCATAAAAGGAAGACTGGTAGACTATTGTCAGCAATGAAATTTCAGGGCACTGCTTCGCTAGCCAAGCTAGAGACAACCCCGCTACTTGTAGCCGGGTTGTTTTTTTGTTTTTATTAAAAAGACAAGGTGGAGATTCCGATGATGATTTCGAAGGAAACGCGAGCCATCCTCACCAAAGAAGAGCTCGTGGCTCAGTTCAGGGGATGCGGACTTATGGAAGGGCAAACCATCATGGTTCATACTTCGTTAAGCAAACTTGGTTTTGTCGTCGGCGGAGCCGAGACGTTTATTCGCTCTCTGCTTGAAATCGTCGGAGCCGAAGGCACTTTGATCATGCCTTCCCAAACGTGGAAAAATCTCGACCCCTCTACAGGCGTACACTGGGAAGAGCCCGTTGAGTGGTGGCCCATCCTTAGAGCGCACTGGCCCGCATATGATAAGGATGTCACTCCGGCAATCGGCATGGGCATCGTAGCGGAAATGTTTCGCAAGTGGCCTGGTGCCAAAAGGTCCAACCATCCTGCGCGTTCAATCGCGGCGGTAGGAAAGCATGCGTCATATCTAACGGAGCATCATGATTTAAGCAACATTTTTGGAGAAGGCTCTCCGTTGGATAAGCTGTACCGGCTCAACGGTTACGTGCTGCTGGTTGGCGTCGGGTACGATAAAAACACGTCGCTGCACTTGGCGGAAACGAAGGCGAACTTCCCCGGCAAGGAGATGGCCAAGGAAAGCAGCGCTATGCTGATAGATGGCAAGCGCGAATGGGTGACTTACACGACCCAAGCTGTAAACGATGAAGATTTTACCCAATTAGGGCAAGACTATGATAACGAAAAAAACGTAAAAATTCATAAAATCGGAAACGCCGATGTCCGTTTTCTGGAACAACGACCATTGGTGGATTGGGCCACGAAATGGATGGAGCGCAATCGGGTATAGAAGCAATGGCGCCTTCAATATCCTAGCTTAAATCAAGGGGAACTCCTCGTGAGAGTAAATCCAAGCAAGGTTCGTCAGCGATTGAACATTTCTTGATTCTTTCACAACTAGTTGGAACTTGCCTTTTCCATTAATTTTAGTCCTATTTGGGCAACCTATAATGCCTCATTCATTAAGGCAATTCAACTTGAAGGAGGGGATAGAATGGCTCACAATAAGAATAAATCGATGCAAGCCAAAAATCAGTCCTTTGCCAAACAATCCAGAGAAGCCGAAAACAATGTAGCCGCATCTACAAATGAAAACATCAATCAAAAAGGCCATGTACCAAACAGCCCTTCCACTGGATAGACGAAACACAGCGACAGCCTAAGAATCAAACGTAGACTGTCGCTGTTATTCCCTTCGCTAACTATCGGGCTTTATTTGGTAGCAGGAGTGCTGAATGAATAGCCGGCAATCTCACCCGAAGGAATACCGTTTTCTTGCGCATCCAGTGCCCAGACATAGATCGTATGCTTGCCGCCTTTTAATGAACCCACCGTCGCAGTCCAATCCTTACCGGATTTCTTGGCGCTTTTCCATGGACCGTCCGTGCGATCGATCTGGTAGTATACGCCTTGAACGAGAGGAGCGTTTTGCGAATACGTATTGGTTATACGGAACGAAAACGTCGTATCCGCCCCCTCTTTTCCGGCTTTTGAAGTTATCGCGAGCTTTAATGGGTTTGCGGTTCGCCCTGCATCGTTAATAGCTGTCACGTTCTTGCTTTGCGAATTGATTACATAGATTTTGTTTGTAATCGGGTTAATTGCAACTTCATCCGGGTATTTGCCCGTCGCTACCGTTGATGTTTTATTTGTCGAGCCATCAATGACTGTTATGTTGACCTTACCCAGATTGTCTTTATAATCTCCGCGACTAACGACAAAAATCTTGTTCGTGACGGGATTCACCGCAACGTCGACAGGTCTATGTCCCGCCTTTACCGTCGTCGTTTTATGGTTAACCCCATCAATAACGGTCACATTGTTTCCATAATTGTTGATCACATAAATTTTGTTCGTAACCGGGTTCACCGCAACGTCTTCTGGAGAAGACCCCGCCTTCACTGTCGCTATGACCTTATTGGTCGCACCATCCATAACACTTACATTATCACTGAGCATATTGGCGACATAAATCTTGTTCGTTGCTTGATTAACGGCAAGAGCCCTCGGACCAGCTCCAACTTTCACCGTCGCCTTTGTCTTATTGCTTGCCCCATCAATGACACTCACGCTGCCTTCATCGTCAAAGCTGCCGTCGACGTTGACTCTCCCCCCATTGGTGACATAAATCTTGTTCGTGACCGGATTCACTGCAATGTGACTAGGAGCTCCTACTCCGGTCGCTGCCGCGATCGTCGTTGTTTTGTTGCTAGCTCCGTCTATAACGGTGATACTGCCCGTGCCCTCCACATACTTGTTAAGCTCTGAATTGTGGACGCCTGAATTAACAACATAGATTTTGTTCGAAACCGGATTTATTGCAATGGTAATCGGATGCTCTCCAACCGGTACTTTCGTTGTTTCATTGCTGACGCCGTCAATAACCGTCACACTATTATTTGAACTGTCGAGTACGTAGATTTTATTCGTGACCGGATTGACCGCAATATAACCAGGACTTTCTCCCACTTCCACCTTCTTTGTTTTGTTGCTGGCGCCATCAATGATGGTCACGCTGCTTATATTCAAGCCATCAACAAATTCATAATTGACCACATAAATTTTGTTTGCAATCGGATTTATTGCAACATAATAAGGCGTACTCCCCATTGCGATATCTTTACTTTGTGCGGCTGCTAAGGTTAATTGGGGCACTGTAAAAAACGAGGTAACGAGAAGTACGATCGCCACAATGGTTTGTAGTAATGGAATTGACAGCTTTCCCTTTGAGCGGCTCATATGCATCCATTGTTTCATGTTTATTTCCTCCTGATGTATGTTTCGTTAAGCAGTGAGGTGCCTTAAGCTTCACTCCTCCATAATCTTCTAATCTTACCATAGGTAAATTCAGATATAAATTGTTGCAATCATTCTCTCTCAAAAGAGAAAAATCGCTGGAGAGAGAGAATTTGGATTCGATGGAAACAGCAAGAGAGCCTCCTTACGGAGACTTCCCGAAACTACGTTCATATTAGACTACTTATTCATTCTTCAGGAAAAGACGATTTTTTGTTCCTATTTCTAACACTCATCACAAACGGGGACATCCAACAGTCATTCTACACTGACTTTCTGGGCATCTCCTTCTTATTACTCCGACCCTAAAACTCTGAGGTAATGAACGTAAGGGTCTGCTGTTCCTTGAAGTTCGCAGTTTTGCTCTTTCAGTGCCTGGATATATGCCACAATTTCCTTTGAAATGCGTTCACCCATACAAATGACCGGAATGCCCGGCGGATAAGCCATGACCATTTCACCGGCTATCTCTCCGACGGAATCTTCCAACAGCACCGCTTTTTTCGAGCTATAAAATGCGCTTCTAGGAGAAACAATCATTTCGGCACTTGCTGGAATAACAATTGGTTTATGCAGAATAACCTTCTCTGTTTTGCCAGCAATATCTCGGAGGGCATAAACGAGTGTTTCAAGGTCTTGCTTTCTATCCCCTAAACTAACAAGAGCCATAACATTATGCATATCCGCCAATTCAACCTGAATATTGTACTGCTTTCGCAAAATGGATTCTATTTGGTATCCTGTACATCCAATTCCCGCCACATTTATGCTTAATTTTGTTTCATCAAAAGCGTAGCATCCCGGCATGCCAATCAAATCATTACCAAAAGCGTATAAACCGTCTATAGCGTTTATTTCATCCCTTGCCCATCGAGCTATAGTTAACGCTTCTTCGAATAGGACGTTACCGTTAATGGCTAATTGCTTTCTTGCAATATCCAGTGAACAGAGTAGAAGATAGGATGCGCTTGTTGTATAGGTAAGACTTAACACCTGCTTTACTCGCTCCGGTGAAATCATATCGCCATTCAGCAGCAACACAGAGCTTTGTGTCAACGAGCCTCCCGTTTTGTGCATGCTAGCCGCACTCATATCTGCGCCAGCCTCCATCGCTGTTTTCGGCAGATCATCATGGAATGACATATGCGCGCCATGAGCTTCATCAACAAGAACAGCCATATCATGACTGTGCGCCAGCCTTACAATGGCTTCGAGATCCGATACAGCACCATAATACGTAGGGTTTATGACAAAAACGGCCTTTGCATGCGGATTTTCTTTGATCGTTTTCTTAAGATTTTCTTCAGTAATCCCCATCGCTATGCCTAATTGTTCGTTTATTTCAGGCTGTACGTAGACAGGAATGGCCCCACTTAGAATAATCCCGCCAATGGTCGATTTATGGGCATTTCTCGGGATAATAATTTTGTCACCCGGCTCGCAAGCACTCATAATCATAGCCTGCACGCCTGCTGAAGTCCCATTCACTAGAAAAAAGGCACGCTTAGCCGCAAAGGCATCAGCCATCAGGTTTTCCGCTTCAAGAATGACGCCTGTCGGATTATTCGCAAAATCCAAATCCTCCATACCGTTTACGTCCATTTGCAGAGCTCGTTCTCCAATATACTCACTTAATTCCCTTAATCCCCGACCCTGTTTATGTCCCGGTACATGAAAAGGCACAACCTTATCGTCAACATATTTTTTAAGCGCATCAAATAATGGTGTGCTCTTCTGGTTCCTTCCTTTCAATCCAGCCCCTCCTACTTGGTGTACTACCTACTTTTCGTAATAGCAGCAAATAAGAGAAATATAGAGAAAAATGATAGGTATGTCAATGTTATCTCATTCAATGCTAATCAAACAAAACACAAAGCCGGCCCATCAAAGCGGACCAACTTTGCGTCTATTCCTTACCTAAAGCTCCTGAAATAAAATTAATAAAATTCTAGACTGAAAAATAAGGCATTAGACTGACCATGCTTCATTAAGTTAACGTGCAGGAAAGCGTAGTGATTTTGACGAATTATGTGGTATCGATCTAAAATTGGTAAGTTCAACTAAGGTGTCTTTGTGATAATACCAAAATTCCACAAACTGTAATTGGGGGTATACGAATCATGAGCTACGATTTAATGGTTTTTGAAAAAGCTAAAGCTCCAAAAACAAAGAAAGATTTTATGGCCTGGTATGAAAACTTAATAACTTGGAGCGAAGATGTTAACTATAACGAGATATCGCACACAACTACATCACTACAAAATTGGTTTCAAGAAAGTATTAAAACATTTCCGATAATGAACGGTACATTTGCACCATCTGATGAGGAAATAGACGAAAATGTGGAGCTAGAGAAGAGATTAGCCGATTATTGCGTTGCATCGAATGCTATTTATATCGCGTTTGCATGGTCAGCAGCTGAAGAAGCGTACGAACATGTTCGCAAGTTAGCATTTAAGCATGACGTAGGATTTTTCAATGTTAGTGTTGATGATGGTGAAATTATTCTTCCAGATGGTTCAAGAATGGAATAACGGTCTTGAGTTAACGGAACTTAAAGAGGGAAGGATGAGATGACAATAGCAATATCGTCCTGTTTGCTCGGACGCACCTTAACGGCGAGCGGATCAATCAGGAAAGTGAAGAAGATTCCCCTCCGTCGGCGCTCGTAAGTGCGGCTTACCCTGCTTACCATATCAAACGAAATTGGATCGCCTACACTAAGTTGGACAGAAAAAATAAGGGCTTGTAGAGTAAACCTGCCAAGTAAAGGAGCGAATATCTACAATGCCTGAAAACCAACGACGGGCGTTTACAACGGAGTTCAAAAAACAAATGGTACAGCTCTTTGAAAACGGAAAATCCCGAGCAGCCATTGTGGAGATTTTCCATAAAAACCGTAAAGTCTATGGGACACGCAAACTCAAAGTCAAGCTTATGGAACCCGGTTTTACCGTATCCAGACGTCGTATTGGTCGTATCATGAAAGAGCAGGGACTGATATCTACTTACACCATCGCTCAATACAAGCCACACAAATCAGCCTGTAATGAAGCGAACACAGCCAATGTGCTGGATCGTGAATTTGATCAAACCAAAACGAAATGCTTCGTTGTAAGCGATATGACTTATGTGGCGGTTCCAAATAAGTGGCACTACATTTGTGTGCTTATCGATTTGTTCAATCGCGAAATCATTGGTTACAGCGCGGGGCCAAACAAAGATGCCGCTCTTGTTTCACGCGCTTTTTCTACCGTTCAGGGTGGTCTGCGCCAAATCCGATGGTTTCATACAGATCGTGGAAGCGTTTTGAAAAAGGCCGCTCCCTTAGTAGGAAGGCTTGTCCCTATGACAATGCAGTAGCTGAAGCCACCTATAAAATCATGAAAACAGAGTTCATTAACCAGCTGAGCTTTAACAGCTTGCATCATCTCGAATTGGAGCTACCCGATTACGTGAACTGGTTTAATAAGCATCGAATTCATGAACGCTGGGATACCTGACACCTGTTCAATATCGCAAAGAAGCCCTTAAAAAACTTGTCTGATTTACTGTTGATAATCATTCACTTCCCCCAAGTGTGTTTTCAAATATACAAAACAACTTATCTGGGAGATATATACGCCATTATAAACTTAGCATCCTCTCCCACCCCGCCTATTAAAGCTGAACCTCTTCGATGTTGCCAAGGAAGACCAACGAAAAATAAACCGGTTACCGGGCTAATACCACGACTATGTATAGGCCTTCCCTTCTCATCCAACACCCCGGGCATATCAAGCCATGAATACTCCGAATAAAAACCCGTTGCCCAAATGACATTATCAGGTTTCAACCGACTTTGATCCTCAAACAAAATTTCTTCATCAACGACCTTGATTGCACGGGGTTTCATTTTTACTTTTCCATCATTTATAAGTGATTTTAAATCATGTCCGAAAATCGGATCGGAACGCCGATAAAGAGCTTGACCAATAACAGAGTGAATATTGGCTTTTAAAATACCTGTTTTTTGAAACCACCAGAAAATACTTTTCCCCATAAAGAGCAAAGGCATGAATTTCAATGAATGTCCGCTGGAGATCCATACCTCTCGTTCTTTAGCAAGCTCCACTGCAATTTGTGCTCCAGAATTTCCAGCTCCCACCACCAGGACATTACCATTCTTTAACTGACGAGAGTTTTTGTATTGAGACGAATGTAACTGAAGAATATCTCGCGGAAGATCAATCGGAATATGCTCAGGAATGAATGGCTTCTGGAATGGTCCTGTGGCGACAATAACTTTTTTAGAAAAATAAATGCCCTGGCTTGTTTCTGCCATAAACCCGGTTGGCGTCTTTTTCAGCACTTGTACAGTAGTTCGTAAATGGACCGGCAAATTAAAAGTCTCAACATATTTTTCTAAATACCCGGCTATTTCGTCTTTGGTGGCCCATCCTTCCTTGTTCCCTTCCAGGGGCAGTCCCGGCAAATTGCTGTACCAACGAGGAGTAAACAGAACCAGTGAATCGTAACGGTTTCTCCACACTTCACCAATTTCGTTTCCTTGGTCGACAATAATAAAATCTCGCGAGTGCTTTTTCAAATAATATCCCATGGCAAGACCAGCCTGACTTGCGCCAATCACTAATATATCAACTTCATACTTGTTCATCACTCTAACACTCCAAACCACACTATTTTTTTCAATTTTATCGAGATGTTGCAAATTTAATTTATTAATAAATGAATATATATTCATTTATTTTTGATTATATATGTGGAAGAGAAACTGCGTCAAGGATGTAATCTCCCTATATAAAAATGAAAAATCGACAGGCTCTTATAAGAGCTTGTCGATTACATGCGGGTAATTTTTTTAGTTAGTTACTGGAGGGCTATGATGGAAAATGACCAACATAAAAGAAAAGCCCAAACCGCTTCCTCGTCTGTACTGCCCATGATCATGACCGCTCAACTAATAAATAAAGAGAGGATAGCCCGAAATTACTTTTTTCAAGCTACCCTCTTTTCTCCTTACTCCACCGTCACACTCTTCGCCAAATTCCGTGGTTTATCCACATCATGGCCGAGCGCTAGCGAGGCATAGTAGGACAGCAACTGCAATGGCACAACAGACAATGCTGGAGTCAGGATCGGCAGCGTCTTCGGAATGCTGAAGACTTCGTCTACGGATTGAGCGACTTCATGCTCAAATCCGTCATTCGTAACCGCCAGAACGTGAGCGCCGCGTGCTTTAACCTCTTTAATGTTGCTAAGCGTTTTTTCGTACAGGCCCTCTTGCGTTACCAAAGCGATTACCGGCACGCCATCTTCGATCAACGCCAATGTGCCATGCTTCAGTTCGCCCGCAGCATATGCTTCAGAATGAATGTAAGAAATTTCCTTCAATTTCAGCGAGCCTTCTTGGGCAACAGCATAGTCTACGCCGCGTCCGATAAAGAACAAGCTGCGATGGTTGGCCATAGATTCCGCAACCTGCTTCAACACAGCCGATTGAGTCAAAATCGCTTCAACCTGATCAGGCAGCTGATGCAATGCAGCGATCAATTCCGTCACGGTCTGCTGTTCCTGCGTGCCAAGCACACGTGCCAGGTTTAAGCCCAGCAAGTAGAAGGCAATCAGCTGAGACGAATAGGCTTTTGTGGATGCTACCGCGATTTCCGGTCCTGCCCACGTAACCAGCACATCGTCCGCTTCGCGAGCCACCGAGCTGCCCACCACGTTGGTAATAGCCAGAACTTTGGCGCCATTGCGGCGAGCTTCGCGCAAAGCGGCCAACGTATCGGCGGTTTCACCGGATTGGCTAACAACGATAACCAACGTATCTGGCGTAATGATCGGCGAACGGTAACGATACTCCGATGCTACATCTGTTTCGACAGGGATGCGAGCCAGCGACTCAATGACCGATTTGCCGACAAGTCCAGCGTGGTAAGCCGTGCCGCAAGCCACAATATGCACCTTGCTGATGGAACGGATGTAGTCATCCGACATGGACAACTCCTTCAGATTCACCGACAAGCCGTCATCCGCTATTCTGCCCAGCATCGTGTCACGATAAGCCTTTGGCTGTTCGTAGATTTCCTTCAGCATGAAATGATCGAATCCGGCTTTCTCCGCAGTCACCAGATCCCAATCGACATGAAATATTTCCTTGGAAATATGTTTTCCGTCAATACTCAGCAATTCGACACCTTCGCGTGTCAGGATGGCCATTTCGCCGTCGTCCAAAATATAAACGTCGCGCGTATGCTCCAGAATAGCCGGAATGTCGGACCCGATAAAGTTTTCTCCTTCGCCGACGCCAATTACGAGCGGACTAGCGAAACGAACAGCAACCAGCTTCTCCGGTTCGTACTCCGTCAGAACGCCCAAAGCGAATGCTCCGCGCATGCGTTTAACCGCTTGTTGCACGGCTTCGACAATATTGCCTTTATACTCATCTGCTACCAGATGAGAAATAACCTCTGTGTCGGTTTCGGACAGAAAAACATGTCCTTTTGCCGTCAACTCGGCTTTCAGATCCAAATAGTTTTCGATAATGCCATTATGCACAACCGAAAATTTCGCAGAGTTATCCGTATGAGGATGCGAATTTACATCGGAAGGCTTTCCGTGCGTTGCCCAGCGGGTATGGCCGATGCCGACAGAGCCAGTCAGCGGCTCACCCTTCAGCTTATCCTCAAGAATAGCAAGACGTCCCTTGGACTTCTTGATTTCCAATCCGCTTTCCGTAAACACAGCGATACCGGCAGAGTCATATCCCCGATACTCCAGCTTCTTCAAGCCTTCCACCAAAATATCCTGACAGCCGCGATGACCAATATATCCAACAATTCCGCACATAATTAAACAGACCTCCGTTAACGGTATATTTCCCCCATCCAGACGGATGCCGGCCAGTTGCGCAGCACAGGCATTATATATGAAGTTGTCATCGAATATTTCATGATTCCTGTCAAACTTTTTCCCGTGCCGGCCCTGCAGGCGGCATCGCGGACATAAGGATACTAATTACATTTGCGGCAGCCCGCCGTACGTTTGTGGGATCGGTCGCCCAATCCTTTTGCGTAACGGCTTTCGGTTGGCATGCCCTATACCGGAAGGTCCCCGCCGAATACTTCGAACACCTTCACCTCGTCAGCTTCCCGTATGAACAGCGTACAACAGATTCCCCGCTCGGCTTTATTTGCCGAAGCATCATACCTGCACAAGAGAGCAACTCCGCTATCCGTGCCGCATGCGCATGTATAAGGTTAGTTCTGTCTAGCTCGTTCATCACGCAAGCTCTGGCGCTTGTCGTACAATGTAACCTCTTCCCTCGCTTTCCTTCCTGAATCATACTACCTATCATATTCATTTTTGTCGCCGGGTGCAACCTATCCCCCTAAAAACGGACAGCTTTCGCCCCATTTCAACAAAGAAAGTGGAATCTCGACGGTCAAAACTCATGCTCTCCTCTAGACCAAATGCCGCGACCGCACGTTTGAACCTGGCACATTGCTCAACAATGCGCCAGGTTCATTGTCTTCCCCGCCTCATAACAATCATTTTATTTCATATCTTTTATTTGTCGGATTTAAGCCACTCTATCTCGCTCATGGCGGGGATCAAATCCTCCCCTTCGATTATGATGGCCGTCATCCCTTGCTCTGACCCTGATTCATGCATTTCTTCCGGTTCCCAATAAGCCGCCATACCGGGCTGAATATCGTACTTAACGCCTTCTTTGCCGATTACCCAGCCTTGACCGCTCACAACTAAAAACAATTGATGAATGGTAGCCGGATGCGAACCTACAACGCCGTCAGCCCCTACATGAATACAGCCAATATGGACTTGCTTTTCATGCTTAACAACTCTCGAAAAGGCCGCATGTTTGCTATTAAAGTTAGCGATTTCCTTGCCTGTTTCCTTGCCAAAATCAAAAATTTTCAAACACAACGCTCCTTAATGCACTTCATTTGCTCTTTCCGAATGACACAACCGAAAGATTAGCCCAACTCTCGCTTAACTACTTCGGCAATCTGATCAACGTAAGCCTCGACCAAGGTTTTGTCCGGCCCTTCCGCCATAACGCGAATCAGCGATTCCGTACCGGATGGACGAACCAGCACACGCCCGTTGTCGCCCAGTTCCGCCTCAACCTGATCAACGGCTTGCTGAATGGCCGCATTGCCGTTGTACAAGCTTTTGTCCGCCACGCGGATATTAACAAGCTTTTGCGGATATTTGCGCATCAGACCCTTTAGCTCGCCCAGCTTTTTTCCGCCAAGCGTAACGGTTTCCACAAGCTGAAGCGCCGTCAGAATGCCATCGCCCGTAGTGATATAATCCAGGAAAATAACATGGCCGGACTGCTCCCCGCCCAGATTATAGCCGCCGCGGCGCATTTCCTCCATCACGTAACGGTCGCCCACCGCCGTGCACGCCGTCTTGAGGCCAATGGCTTCCGTTCCTTTGAAAAAGCCGATATTCGCCATCACTGTCGTTACGACCGTGTCGTTAGCCAGCGTGCCTTCACGCTTCATCCGGTCACCGATCAGGCAAAGAATGAAATCGCCGTCCACTTCTTCGCCCGCTTCGTCGATCGCGATGAGGCGGTCAGCGTCGCCGTCAAAGCTCAAGCCCAAATCGGCGCCAAGCTCCAGCACCTTCTCGCGCAAAAACTCCGGATGCGTCGAACCTACGCCCGCATTAATGTTGCGGCCATCAGGCTCTGCCCCAACCGTCGTTACGTCGGCGCCAAGCTCGCGGAAAATAGCGGGAGCCAGCTCGAAAGCAGCGCCGTTAGCGCAGTCCAGCACGATTTTGAGGCCTTTGAAGTTCCCCTTCACCGTTGTTTTCAGGAAGTCCAGGTAACGTCTTTTGGCCTCCGTATCCGTCGTTACGCATCCAATATCGCCGCCCGATGGGCGCGGCAGCTCATCCTTATCGGCATCAATCAATGCCTCGATCTCAAGCTCCGTGTCGTCCGACAGCTTAAAGCCGTCACCCGCAAAAAACTTAATGCCATTATCCTCAACCGGATTATGGGATGCAGAAATCATAACGCCTGCGTCCGCACCCAGCTCTTTTGTCAAAAATGCAACCGCCGGAGTGGATACCACGCCAAGACGCACCACGTCAGCGCCGATGGACAGCAGTCCCGCAACAAGCGCCGATTCCAGCATCGGTCCCGAAATTCGCGTGTCCAGCCCGATAACAACCTTTGGCTTGTTAGCCGTACGCGTAAGCACATATCCGCCGCAGCGGCCGATCTTATAAGCCAATTCAGGCGTTAATTCTGTATTCGCGACACCGCGAACCCCGTCCGTTCCGAAATATCTCCCCATAAATGCTAGCTCCCCTGCTCCCAAAATAATAAATTCGAATGATTCCATATACGCTTCTGTTTGCTTTGTTTATATACTTGTCGTGACGCGTAAAGCCGCATACGTCATTGATATGCATGTACCGTTGCAATTGAAACGGTACACCTTGATGAGATGGACTTCTCGCGAAACGTAATGTTGAATACGTTAATGACATGCCAAACGTTTCGTTGTTGGTGGCGTCGATGGCAAAAATGGCAGCGGCAACGAGCGATGACTTGTTCACCTGTTAGTCCTCCAGCGTTGCTTGTTGCCATCGGATTGCTCAACCAGCTGCGATTACCATTGACGCCCTTATCACATGTTTGCGCTTCGGCGTTGCCGCAGCTCTCGCAATACAATATCTCAGCCGGCCGCGGCTACCAGCGAATGTCCCGTTCGCATGCTTGCGTTCTGGCTGTCGGAAGCGTTCCCGCTTCCTCCGGCGTTGCCGCTGCCTTCCTCGTTAGGCTCCTCCTCCGGCGTTCCGGTAACCGGCGTATCGCTTGGAGTGTCTTCTTGCTCCAAGTTGTCGCCGTCGCCGCTGGCAGGTGCGGATTCATCGATGATCTCAATCCGCACCGTCAGCTGTTGGCCCTCCGCAAGGACGGGCTCGACGTAAGGCGGCAAATCAAGCTCAAGCGGCACAGTATGGACGCCCGGCGGAAGCCCGTCCACTTTGGCAAGCAACGCGATGTCGCTTGCCTTGACGGCGTTCAGCACAGCTTCCGCTCCCCTAAGCTGCAGGCTCATAGTCCCGCTCGCCGGCTCGCGCAGCTCTGCCTTCATGCTTTCGCCCTCGCCGCTAATGCTGATGGGCAGGCCATTGAATGTACGAGTCGCCGTTCGCTCGACCACCACATCTAGCGTCACTTCGCCGGGAAAAACAGATGAGATGCCCTCCACCGGCAGCGTTTTGACCGTAACCGGACCGGAGCCCTTCACCTTGGACAAATCCAATACGATACCGTCATAGATCGAAATAGCATCTAGTCCGGCTTGCTGAGCATATACCGTAATTTCGTCGATTTCCGGCTTAACGGACACTAGACTTAGCTCGGAATCCAGAACACCACTATAGCGGACCTGCAGTGGCACCGACTTAAACGGCAGCGTCACCTTGACCTCAGCGTGTATGGTTCCCGGTTCTACGACCGCGCCTGGAATTTCAACGCCTTCATTATCATAGACGACGATTTTGGCCTTTTTGTTCACTACCGTTTTATCCGCGCCCGTCGTATCCAGCGTTACCGCCACTAAACCTACACGGCTCATATCGTCCTTGGGCAGCGTAACCTGCACCATGGAACCGCCTTCCGACATCACCGCAGGGGTACCCAGCACATATCCTTCTGCAGGCTGGCCGTTTGTCAGCACCTGCACATCAACAGATTTCGTAACAAGCTCTTCGATTCGGACCATCACCTTGCGAGGGGATAGCTCCACTTCTTTAATATTTCTAGGCAGCTTGGAGGTCAGAGTCAATTCATGAAGGCCCGGCTCCACGCCCTCCAAATCCACATTCACGATGTATTCTTCATTCGCGGCCGTGCGCAGCGTCGAGATCCGCCCTTCGACAACTAGCCGCGCCACTGTAGGCTCCATTGCCGTCAGAACGTACTTTTCCGTGTCCAGACCAATCGGCACAATGGTAGCCGCTTCGATGACTTTTGTATCAATATTGGAAGTCGCCGTCTGAGGCGAGGTTACCGGATCTACATGCACAATGGCAAACAACAGCACGCCCAAAATAACGGAAATAATTTTAAGCGCGGTAGGGTGGCTTAGCCACTTATCCATTTTCCCCCTCCTTCCGCTTCAAGAGCGACGCCAGGATGCCTTTTTCCTTGCTGCGCCCGTTCACCTTTGGAGTTAATTCCTCGAATAATTTGGATATCAGCGATTCTTCATTAATGTCGCGAACAATCATGCCGTTGAGCGACAGCGAAATTTGCCCGGTCTCTTCCGACACCGCAATGGACAACGCATCGCTTACCTCGCTGACGCCGATCGCCGCTCTATGCCTGGTGCCAAGTTCCTTGCTGATAAAAGGATTTTCCGACAGGGGCAAATAACAGCCCGCCGCCATGATCTGATTGCTCCGAATGATCACGGCTCCGTCATGCAGAGGCGTATTAGGCGTAAAAATATTAATGAGCAGCTCCGATGTAATACGCGATTCCATCGGCGTGCCGGACTCGATCAGCTCCGTTACTCCAGTCTGGCGTTCGAATACAATCAGCGCTCCGATCTTGCGCTTGGCCATATGCTGCACGGCCCGAATAACCTCGTCGATCTGCTCGCTCAAGGCATTTCTCTCCAGAGATGAACCCCGCGAGAACAAGTTGCCGCGCCCCAGCTGCTCCAGCGCTCGCCGCAGCTCCGGCTGGAACAGAATCAGCACCGTCACGATGCCAAACGTGAACATCTGGTTCATCACCCATTTTAGCGTATACAGGTTAAACCAGGTGCTGAGACCCCAGGTCGCGATCAGAACAAAAACGCCTTTTAACAGCTGTACGGCCCGAGTGCCCCGGACGAGTAAAATCAATTTATAAATAATAAAACTGACGATGCCGATGTCGATGATGTCTTTAACCCAATCATGCCAAGTCGAATCTGTAAAGTAGCTCATGCGCCAACCCCCAACTGCAGATCACATCTTGTCTCTATTATCGCATTTCAACTGTATTGTTTTCTACTTTTGGGTATAAAAATCCTCTATTGCCGCTTAAACTTCTTCAAGCGGTCCACATATCCATTATCGCTAATATAGGGTCCATATTTCAAGTTTTCCAGACCTTTACAAAAAAAGCTCCCCCATTAAGAGGGAAGCTTTACGTTAGTACGGGCTCATATTCATGATTTTGGAGATATTGCGCCGCCAAATGCTGAAGTCATCTTGTACCAGAACCAGTCCAGCGCCTGGTCAATTGTTCTGCTCTGTCCCGCAATATGCCCGGTGGACGCCAGCACCATGGAGCCGTCGATCACCGTTACATTGCCTTTTACGGAGCCCTGCACTTCAACCTTTCCATTCTCTACGGTCAAATTGCCTGCAAACTCCACGCCCTCCGGCACGATCACCGTATTCCCGTCAATGACAATATGCTGCAGATCCTCGCCGGAAACGATCAGCTCCGAATCCTGATCCCACGAGGCCATCATGCTGCCAAGCATCACGAACAGAAATACCGCCGCTGCGGTAAGGCCGGGATATTTGTACAGAAACCGGACAAACGGACTGCGTTCCTTCTTCTTGGTTACCGGCAGCGAAGCCATGATTCGACTCTTGAGCTCTCTGGAGGCCGCTTCATCGTACGGCACGGCAGGCCGCATGGCTTCAATGGCAAGCATGGTCGCGGCATCCGTTTTCTCCAAATCCTCGAATCTCGCCTTGCATCCCGGACAACCGTTCAGATGGGCGTGCAGTTCATTTATTTCGTCCTTCGGCAAATCGCCGTCCAAATAGTCATGAATCCTGACAGTGGCAACTTTGCAATCCATAGCAGCCAGTCCTTTCTATCGTCCTCGCCATACAACTTGGCATAAATCTCGTTATAGGATACGTTTCACCAAAAAGGATGTTTCAATTTTTCGCAAAAAAGTTTTTGCCAAGCTCTTAATCGCCTTTTTGGCCCGATGCATCAGGGGTTTCAGGCATGTGACTCCGCAGCTCCCTAGTCACTTTCCGTTGCGGAATTGAGCAGAAACGCGACGTTAAAGCTCAGGCCACAGCTTGTGCTACAACCTTTGTTAAAGCTTGTGCTAGTGCCTTTGTTTCAGCCCGTGCCCCAGTCTCCGCTACAGCTTGTGCTAGTGCCTTTGTTTCAGTTCGCGCTACAGCTTGTGCTCCAGCTTTTTGCGCAGAAACTCCCGGCCCCGGTGCACCCGCGTTTTGATCGTCGTAACAGGCATGCCCAAAATATCGCCAACCTCCTGCAGAGACAAATCCTGTATGTATCGCAGCATCATAACCGTCTTATATTTTGGCGGCAGCGTTTCCATCGCTTGATGGATGATGCGCTGCGTATCCGACAAAATAAGCTCGGATTCCGGAGTCCGATTATCTCCGGGTATCATGGAATAGCCGTCCAGCCCCTCGTATTCGCTGGATTCTGCATCCAGGGAATACGTCGGCCTTCGCTTGCGCAGTCGATCGATGCACAAATTGGTGGCAATTCGGTATATCCACGTTGAAAATTTCAAGTTATCGTCATAACGGTCCAAATTTTTATGTACGCGAAGAAAGGTGTCCTGTACGACATCCTCCGCTTCCTGCCTGTTGTTCAACATTCGGTACGCCATATGAAAAAGCTTGTCCTGATAAAGCTCAACAAGCTCCTCGAAAGCCCGCTGATCTCCCTTAAGGGCCAACCTAGCGAGCTGGTTCTCCAGCATGTTCACCTTGTCTTTTCCTCCAAACGTCATACCAGCCGTTTTCCACTTTTTCAACCAATAAAAAAATGGTAATGCACATAGCTTGAAAAAGCAAGAGCATTGGAGCCTTAAGATAAGACAAAAATAAGCCGCCCCCGCTTTTTGGAGTCCTTCTCTTCCCCAGATCTGATCTGTAAAAGAGCGGCCTTCTTCCAAAGCGAGGGGGGCTTGGCGCTGCTGTGCTGTTTTTCCGAATTCCAATTTGGCTCGTTCGGGCAATTGGTAGTCCTGTTAAGCCAGCAGTCTAGTTACGTCAGCTTGTTTCGTTAGCAGTCCTGTGTTGTTTAACAGTGTTGGTACTTAGGTTGTACTCCAGTTAAGTTAGTAGCCCGCTTACTCAGCAGCCTGTTATGCCGTTCCGCCTTTCAAACCGTCCAGCACCTCCAAAATCGTGGATGTCGGAATTGCAAAGCCAATGCCTTGCGCTTCGGCGTTTACAGCTGTATTGATGCCGATCACTTCGCCGTTTTCATTCAGCAGAGGACCGCCGGAATTTCCGGGATTGATCGAAGCATCGGTTTGCAGCAAATGTTCGTACACTTGCGCAGTGCCGTCTTCATTTTGGATCGTGATCGGACGTTCCTTCGCGCTCAATACGCCCATAGTCAACGTATGGTCAAAGCCATACGGGTTGCCGATTGCCAGCACCCAGTCGCCAATTGATGTCTGATCGGAGCTGCCGAGCTTCAGCGATGGAAAGTCCTTGCCATCGGGGCTCACTACCTTAAGAACAGCCAGATCCAGCTCTTTGCTGGAGCCCATCACCTGGGCAACAAGCGGCTCATCATAACCTTCCACCGTCACCTTCAATTCAGAAGCGCCGGAGATCACATGCTCATTTGTCAGGATATAACCGGACTTGTCGAAGAAAAAGCCTGTACCCGAACCCGTTAGTGTCAGTTCGCTAGTCCCGCTTTGTTCTTGCTGCTGTTGTTGCCCGCCGCCGCGTCCCGGGAAGCCCCCGCCTCCCAAAAACTGACGAAGCGCATCCAGATTGCCGTAGCCGCTATTTTGAACCACACCGTAGTTTTCAATTTTCACGACTGCCGGGCTGGCTTGGTCGTAGATAGATGCGATACCTGCGTCCGTATTGAAGGATGCGGTTGTCAGACCGGCGTCTTGCCCACCTGAAGCGTTCGATGCCACGCTTGCCGCAGAACCCAGCTGTGCAACGCCGCCTGTAAACAGGTTGGCCTTGTCCGCACCGTACGCCAGACCGCCAATCATCAACGCGCCTGCCATAAACGCTGCCGCCAGAGGCGTAAAAGCTTTCCGCTTCGGTCGCGATGAACGCGAATGGTTTACTTCCTTATAATAAGCTTCGAACCGATCCTGCATAGGCGGAGCGGCCGCTCCCGCCTGTTGCGCATGCCCCTGTCCAGTTGCATCGAATGGCTGCTCCATGCCTGCGGCTTGAGCCGCATTGTGTTCTTGTCCCATGCTAGCTGGTTGCCCCATGCCGGCATTTTGCGACATGTCAGCGGCTTGCTCAACTCCAGCTCTTTGAGCGTTAGCAGCTTGTGCCGTACCAGCTGCTTTTGTCACATTGTCGGCATGTTCCGTGCCGGCATTTTGCGACATGTGTGCTGGTTGCTCCGTGCTGGCGTTTTGTGACATGTTATCGGCTTGCTCTACTTCCGCTACTTGAGCGTCAGCGGCTTGCGCCGTACGCTCATTACGCTGCATGTATTCAGGCTTGATGCCTGATGCTTGCACCGTCTCCACAGGCTGCTCCACGCCTTCCGCTTGCGCCGCATTAGCCGGTTCCGATTGAGCCTCGAATTTCGGTTGAGCCCTCATTTCCGTTTGCTCCATGCTTACATTTTGCGTAGTTTCTTCTGCTTTGTTGTTTCCTTTATGGTCGTCTGGCAGCATGCCGTCCTCTGTATAATGTCTCATTGTTCTCATCCTCCCATGATGATGAATGAATTAAGTAGTTATCGACGTCGTTTGTGATGTCTCTATCATGAAGGAGATTCCTTAAACCATTCTTAAAGCGGAATTAGGCGCACCTAAAAAAATATTTCTTGCTCTTTGAGCTCAAAACAGAAATAACCGCTTGAATGTCAGTGAGAGTAACGGCTAAAAGCCACAGGGGGGGGACTTACATTGCTACGAGCGCTACGCCTGGACTTTAACAACAAGCAGCGCATTCCATTAATACCCCGATCAAACGAGGGTGGGATAATGACCATTGCGCCCCCTGATCGAATCGAGAGATAACAACTACTAAAAATTTTTGAACAAATCGGGGGATAACATCTATTAAAAACCTTGATCGAATCGGAGTTGATGAGAATAAATAAGGAATAACTTGAATGAGTAGCAAAGCTGTCTCCACTCTTACGGACATCCATGACCATTAGCGTCTTCTTTTGGCAGAAATTCCATTTGTAAAGGACATACGTGACCGTTAAAACACATTTTCGCTCGGAAAATACTGCTTTTGATGCGCTAAAGGACATGGGTGACCGTTACTGAGGGGAAAAGTAACCATTTGAGCTTCTAACGGTCATAAATGACCGGCAGGTTACTGTTGGGTGTTGGCTGTTGGATGTTGCTGTTGTGTGTTGCTGTTGTGTGTTGCTGTTGTGTGTTGCTGTTGGGTGTTGCTGTTGGCTGCTGCTGCTGTCTTTTACATTCTACTGTTGAACCACTACTGGCCGTCGCAGGTCGCTACAGGCATCTACATACATTGCAAGGAGCCCGCCGAGCAGTTGTTGGAACTTGATACGGTGGCGGACGTTTGACATGTCCATTCATCGAGTCCCGGCGCAAGGATTGGAATTCATCCACCCGCTCCCTTTGTCTTAAAAAGGGCAAATTACTGCGCGATTTGGCAATGGTTCCCCCAAAGTCGGACATGGTAGGATAAGGATATTCATATTACCCTATTTTGCCCATGAAAAAGAGGAGGACGCAGCATGACAGAAAAGGAAAGCCGCGACCAACAGTTTGCAAGCGGATACAAGGCATGGCTGGGTTATCGCCCGCTTGCAGATCAGCCTGGTTTTGATTCCATTGCGGCACATTTCAGCACGATTTCGATATCGAGTCACCAGGATACCGGGCAGGCGGACGGAGCAGGAATCGCCCAAACCGCTAGCACAGATGGCGGGAACACTTCCCTGACAACAGCCGCAGCGGAATTGCAGCTGGGACTGCAAGCCCTGCTGGGCAAAACAGTGCCGATTGTACAACAGCAGGAGCAAAGCGGCGTTGCGCTTGGTTTGTTCCACCAGAGCACCGGTTTTGGCGAAAACTACGGTTCGCGATATTTTAATGAAGCTTCCATTCAAGACGCTGCTTGCGAAGGTTTTGCCTTAGCCTTCAGCGAGCGGCATCAATGCCTGGCAATCGGCGCCTCATCCCCTTCGGGCCTTCTTTATGGCGTCTTTCATTTGCTGCGGCTTATCGCCGCGGGAACGGTCAATGTGCAAAGAATCAACGAAGCGCAGGCTCCCGCTAACGGAATGAGGATGATTGATCATTGGGATAATTTTGACGGAAGCGTTGAGCGCGGTTATGCCGGACGTTCCTTCCTTTACGAGAATAACCGGTTCCTGACGACGGAATCCGGCCGCATTCACGATTATGCGCGGCTGTTGGCTTCAATCGGCATTAATTCGCTCTGCATCAATAATGTAAATGTCCACCATGAAGAAACCTACTTCATTACGCCGCGCTGCTTGCCGGATATTGCCCGGATTGCAGATATTTTGCGCCCGTACGGGATAAAGCTTTTTTTAAGCGTCAATTTTGCCGCGCCTATTGAGCTAAAAGAGCTGGACACTGCCGACCCTCTGGATGTCAGGGTGGCAGATTGGTGGAAGCGGCAAACCGCCGTTGTGTATGAAGCCGTGCCGGATTTTGGGGGATTTGTGGTCAAGGCGGACTCGGAAAATCGTCCGGGGCCGTTCACATACGGACGCGATCATGCAGATGGAGCCAATATGCTGGCGGATGCGCTCCGGCCTTTTGGCGGCATCGTTATCTGGCGCTGTTTTGTTTACAACTGCAAACAGGATTGGCGCGACCGTACAACGGACCGCGCTAGAGCCGCTTACGATCATTTTCAGCCATTGGACGGCAGATTTGCGGATAATGTGGCGCTGCAGATCAAAAACGGCCCGCTGGATTTTCAGGTCAGGGAGCCGGTATCCCCGTTGTTCGGCGGGCTTGAAAAAACCAATCAGGTGCTGGAATTCCAGATTGCCCAGGAATATACAGGACAGCAGCGCCATCTCTTCTACCTCATTCCGCAATGGAAAGAGGTGCTGGACTTCAATACCTATGCCGCAAGCGAACAGGCGCCGGTAAAATCCATTGCTTCCGGTTCGTTCTGGGGGCGCGCCATCGGCGGCATTGCCGCTGTCTCCAACACGGGACGCGATGGCAACTGGACGGGGCATTTGCTGGCGCAGGCCAATTGGTACGGTTTTGGCCGGCTCGCCTGGAACCCCGAGCTGACCGCAGAGGAAATCGCCAAGGAATGGACGGCGCTTACGTTTGGCCATGACGAAAAAGTAAATGCCGTTATCCTCGACATGCTGATGAATTCCTGGCGAATCTACGAGGCGTACACGGCCCCGCTTGGCATTGGCTGGATGGTGAATCCGAACCATCATTATGGACCTAATGTGGATGGGTACGAGTTTTCTCAATGGGGCACCTATCATTACAGCGATCATAAGGGTCTGGGCGTGGATCGGACTACCGCGACAGGCACGGGGTATTCGGCTCAATATTTAGGAGAAAATGCCGCAATTTACGACTCCCTTGAACGTTGCCCGGATGAATTGCTTCTTTTTTTCCATCATGTGCCTTACACGCATACCCTTCACTCCGGCAAAACGGTCATTCAGCATATTTATGACACCCACTTCCAAGGGGCCGAAGAGGCTGCCGGACTGCTGGCGCAATGGCGTACCTTAAAAGGGCTTATGGAAGACGGCCTTTATAACCAGGTTGAAACCCGCCTTCAGGAGCAAGTCGAACATGCCAAGGAATGGCGCGACCAGATCAACACCTATTTTTACCGCAAAAGCGGCATTCCGGATGAGCAGGGAAGGCTGATTTATTAATTGAAGACAGATTATTAATGGATAAGAGTAGTTTCCCGTGGTAGTTAATGAGGATGATGCTCAATCATGTTAAAGGTTAATGACGGTGAAAATCAGCCTCGTTCACATTTAACCCGCCGTTCATCATCCCCGTTAATGATCATGTCGGCTAATTATTATGTCAGCTAATCGTTAGCTGTATTAATGGTATGCCGCAAGCTGCACGGCACTACGGTCTAGAAGGGAGCGCTATATGGCACTAACGGTTGAGCAGGTCATAAGGGAGCTGCATCAGACGGCGCCAAAGCCGGAGGTTTCGGTGGATGGATTAATCGAAGGAGAGATGGATTGGCCCGTTACCGGAATCGCTACGGTTTTTTCAGCGACGCAGGAGGCCATTCAACAAGCCATAGCGCTTGGACTTAATTTGATTATTAGTCATGAGGGCCACTATTATAGCCACCACAAGACGACGTCCCCTGCGCATGATCCCATATCTCAGCACAAAGCTTCGTTCATTCGCAGCTCTGGCAACAGCTTGAGCAGCAGCGCTAATAACAGCTCTGGCGACAATTCGAGCTACAGCTCAGACAACAGCTTTGGCGACCGTTCTAGTCGAAGCTTTGGCAGCAGCCCCGGAGTTAGCATCTATCGGTTCCATGACGCTATCCATCGCATGCAGCCCGATGGGATTATGGCAGGATTGCTGAAGGAATTGGAATGGGATGGCTTTGTGGAGTCCCATCAACCGGCAGCCTCTATTCTTAGCATGCCTGAGATCAAGATTGAAGAAATCGCCCGCCACGTCAAATCCAGGCTGGGCTCCCCCTTTGTTCGTGTTGTGGGAAATTGTACAAAGACTTGCAGAAGAGTAGGCGTGTTGGCGGGTTATCGAGGTGGAGGCGATTTATGCATCCCTTTATTTCATCAGGAGGAACTCGACCTCATTATTGCAGGGGAAGGGCCTGAGTGGGAGACGCCGGAATATGTACGGGATGCCGTTTTTCAAGGCCATTCCAAGACGTTTATGCTGATTGGACATGCGGAAAGCGAGCAGCCGGGCATGAAGCTGCTGGCCGAAACGTTGGCTGCCCGTTACCCGGATTTACCGGTGTCTTTTCTTGGAAACGCGCCTTTGTTCCATCTGCTTTAACCAAGCTGCACAAGAGCACGAGAGTATCATCGACTTTCATCCATGTGTGATCTCATGCAAAAACCTCCCGCAGGAAGCAGCCAATTGCTTGGCTGTTTCAGCGGGAGGTTTCTTTTTCAGCTTAGCCCGTATTGCGAAGGCCCGCTGCAATTCCGTTGATGGTCAGCAGCACTTCACGGAGAAGTTCAGGATCATCTTCGTCTTTGTCGCGCAATGTGCGAAGTTCAGACAGCAATTGAACCTGCATATAGCTGAGCGGATCGACGTACGGATTGCGCAAACGGATAGACTCCTGAATAACAGGCACATTATCCAGAATTTCAACCTGCTTCGTAATACGCAGAATAAGATCCGACGTCAAACGGTATTCCTGATCGATTTGCGTGAAAATCCGCTGACGGATGGCATCATCGCTAATCATGTTGGCATATTCCTTGGCGATCAGAAGATCCGCTTTTGCAAGCGCCATCTGCAGATTGTCAATCAGAGAGCTGAAGAACGGGAACTGCTCATACATCGTACGCAGCGTTTCCAACTTTTCCTCGCTATCGCCGACATATTGCTGCAGCGCCGTTCCGGCCGCATACCAAGCAGGCAGCAGATAACGGCTTTGCGTCCAGGCGAATACCCAAGGGATCGCTCGCAGATCTTCAAAGCGGTCGCTATTCTTCCGCTTGGATGGACGGGAACCGATGTTCAGCTCGCCCACCTCCGGCAGAGGAGTAGACTCTTTAAAGAAGGTCATAAAGTCAGGATCGCGGAAAATCAGATCCTGGTATTTGGTCAGGGCCGTTTCGGAGATGCTCCGGGCAATTTCATCCCATTCGCGCTCTGCTTCAAGCTCCTGCTTCGGATACTTGTTCAAACGTGCGGAAGTGATCAGCGCCCATGTAGCCTGCTCCAGGCTTCGGTACGCAATACCCTCCAGGGAATAACGCGAAGACAGTACCTCACCTTGCTCCGTAATTTTGATGCCCGCGCCGACCGTGTGTGGCGGCTGAGCCAGGATGCTGCGGTTAAGCGGCATGCCACCGCGTCCAAGCGCGCCGCCACGACCGTGGAAAAACTTCAGCTTAACGTCGTATGCCTTGCCCGCCGCCGTAATATCCTTCAGCGCTACGCGCAGCTCCCAGTTAGCCGTTACCACGCCGCCATCCTTGTTGCTGTCGGAGTAACCCAGCATAATTTCATGCGTGTTGCCGCGAGCTTCAACCGCTTTGCGGTAAACCGGCAATTCGAACAATTCCTTCATGATTGCAGGAGCGGCATGAAGATCGTCAATCGTTTCAAATAGCGGCACCGATTGCAGCGTACAGCGAACCGTACCGTCGCTTTCCTGACGGAACAGACCTACTTCTTTGGCAAAAACCATCACTTCAAGCATGTCGCTGGCAGCTTCCGTCATACTGATCAGATAGCTTGTAATACAGCCTTCGCCAAATTCCTGCTGCGCACGATAAATCGTATGGTACACATCCAGGCATTCTCTTGTGGATTCCGAATAATCCAGATGGCTGGATGTAAGCGGGCGAGGGTCGTTTAACAAACGGTGCAGCAGCTCCGTTTTTTCCGGTTCCGACAACGCGCCGTAATCTTCGGAGATATGCATCTTTTGCAGGATTTCGGTCATGGCGTTTTGATGCTCTTGGCTATGCTGACGCACATCCAGCGCCATCAGATGGAAGCCGAACAGCTCCACCTGGCGAACCAGCTTGGCCAGATCGGTATCCGCCACGTAGTCCGCGAAGTGATGGCGCAGACTGCGATCGATAATCAACAGATCTTCGCGCAGCTCGGATGGATGATTGTAGCGCGTTGGCGTGCCCTTCAGCGACTCGTCGCGGGTATTCGCCAGCTTCTCCAGCATAAAGCCCAGCTTGATCCGGTATGGCTCCTTCGCATTGCGCCAAGGGTCAACGCATTTCAGCTCGACGTGGGCGCGGTCATTGCGAATAGACTCCACCAGTTCCTCGGAGACTGTTACCAGATTAGTGCTGAAGCTGAGAAGATCCACCAGGTTTTTCAGCTTTTCCTCATATTTGCGAAGCGCCAGCTGGCGATGCAGCTGCAGCGTCTCCCACGTAACGTTGGACGTCACGGAAGGATTGCCGTCGCGGTCTCCGCCGATCCAGGAGCCAAAACGAAGATAGTCCGGCACGTGCCAGTGCTCTCCAGGATAATATTTAGTCAGACAGCGCTCCAACTCTTCATACACGCTTGGAATCGCTTCGAATAAGGTTTCATCGAAGAAATACAATCCGTTGCGGACCTCGTCGATTACCGTCGGCTTGCGGTCGCGCAGCTCGTCGGTTTGCCAAAGAATTAAAACCTCGTTGAGCAGTTTTTCCTTCAGCTTGCCGCGTTCGCGGTGAGTCAGCGTCGGGTTATCCAACTGCATCATATCATCGGCAATGCGCTTATGCACATCAAGCACGACTCGGCGCGTCGCTTCCGTCGGATGTGCCGTAATTACTAGCTCAAGCGAAATAACCTTCATGATTTCTTGAACGGCGGTAACGTCCAGCCCCAGCTCGCTTAGCTCCTTAATGGCGCTTTCAATCGAACCGCGCTGAACCGTCTCCCCGGCAGAAACCTCGTAATCCCGCTTCCGTCTGATCCGGTGATTTTGTTCCGCAATATTGACCAGTTGAAAATAAATCGCAAACGCTCGGATCACCTGATGGCGAATTTCCGGGTTAAGGCCGTTAACCGTTGTTTTGAATTGCTCAAACAGCTCCGGCAGAAAACCGGCGCGCAGCGCCTTGCTTTGCTCCCGAATGCGTTCTACGATGTCCAGCAGCTCGCGGCCGCCTTGATGAACCAGCACTTCGCCAAGAATATTCCCGAGAAAACGTACGTCGCGTCTCAATAAATTATTGGCGCTTGTACGGCTGGCAGCGGTTGTTGCAATAGGTTGTTCCGACATACCGTTCCTCCTACAATCTGTGCAGCAAACTCACTTTGAAAAGCATCCGCTCTTCCCTCGCGAACATGCCCGATTCAACTTTTTTGAGTAATCCAAGGGTTTCATTTCATACTACTATACTACAAAACGGTGCTTCGTTGAAGCCCTAAAGTGTTTTCCAAGATAATGTATCGTTCTCTCATTTTACTTTACTTGACTGCAATCATCAATCTTCTTGCCGTCTCATACCGATAACAGTTTTTGCAATCGTCTGTGGCTGCCGTGTATTGCAGGCTATAGGCAACCTCCGCAAAATCCAAATATTCCCTAAATCCGCTGTAGAAAAACCACTCGCAATTGGCATGCTCTGCAGATAATTACCAGCTGCCTTAAGCTTTGTGGACTACCTTTGTGACGAACTTTTTAGACGAACTTTTTAGACGAGCTTTTTTAGACAAGCATTTTAGAAAAGCATTTTAGGCAAGCTTTCCAGAAAACCTTACTCCCGCAAATTCTTCCCCTTCCAACCCATCAACATTCCGCAAACAAGTTCACTCTGAGAAGCAGCAGAAACATTTAAGTTAGTTTTAAGAAACACCAACTAAAGTAGAAATAACTTAAGACACCTGCTGATTAATAAATAGTTAACCAAATTCAATGTCAACAAACCAAATGAACGCAGGTTGAAAGTACATACCAACCAATTGGGGGAATTATAAATGAAGGCAACAGTCGGCAAAAAATTGCTCGCGGGTTTTCTAAGCGTATTGATTCTGATGGGAGCGGTTGGCGGAATAGCGGTGTTTAGAATGAAGCAAATGCAGGAGCAGGCTTATGAAATACAAACCGTCTGGATTCCGAACGCAGATCTGCTGGCCAGAATGGAAAGCCGTATCATTAATACGGAGCGGTTGGCGCTTAAATATGTATTGGAAAGCAATAGCGATTCCCGTCAACAGTTAGAAGAGCAAATAACCACAATGTTGGCCGATTTGCAAACGTCAGGCGAATCCTATCAAATCCTGGGCAGCCAGGATGAAGAGCAAACGCTGCTGGATCAAATGCTGCAAATTCAAAGTGAAATGAAGACTTTGCTTGAAAAGCTTTTTAGTTACGACGAACAAGGCAACGAAGAAGGCATTTCACAGACGGCGGAAGATCTTCAAACCTACATAGGCGGCATGCTTAACAATTTTCAGCAGCTCAGCCAAATCAATGATCAGCTCAGAGAAGAGGCGTTGAATAACTCAGAGAAGCTGTCCGTATCCGCCGTACTTCTTGTTCTTGTCCTTTCTCTGCTGGGCCTTGTCATCGGCACAAGCGTCGCCATCATCATCTCGCGTCAAATCTCAAACCCGATCAAAGCTATGGTTTCTGCGGCACGGCGCATTGCCGACGGGGAGCTGACAGCTCCTCCTTTAAAAGTTAAAAACCGTGATGAAATTGGCGGCCTTGCCGACGCTTTCAACCAAATGGCAGCTAATTTAAGAAGCCTGATCACTGAAATGAATACCGGAGCCGAATATGTAGCAACGGCCGCTGAAGGATTGACTGCAGGTTCGGATCATATCCGCATGAATGCTGAACACATTGCCGCAACGACTGAAGAATTGACGCGGGGATCGCAGAAGCAGGCACAAAGCCTGGAGGAGAATGCCAAGTCCTTTGGCGAAATGTCGGATAGCGTGCAGCATATCGCCGTAAATGCCGAAACAGTTGCCGGAGCGGCCTTCCATACCGCCGAGCTTGCGGGCACAGGCAATCAGCGCGTACAAGCGGCAATTAATCAAATGCAGTCCGTAGGCTCCACTGTTTCCAATCTGGCACAAGCAGTGGGCAGTCTGGGCGCAAGATCGCAGAAGGTCGGCGATATTGTCGATGTCATAACGGGCATCGCCAAGCAAACGAACTTGCTGGCGTTGAATGCCGCCATTGAAGCCGCACGGGTCGGAGAATCGGGCAAAGGATTTGCCGTCGTCGCCCAGGAAGTACGCAAACTGGCGGAGCAATCCGCTTCCTCCGCCGACGAAATCGCGCTGCTGATCGGCGCCATGCAAGGAGAAACCGGACAAGTCGTGGAACTGATGAACCAGGGAGAAAAAGAAGTAGCGGAGGGCATTTCAGCCGTCAAACTGGCGAGCGACTCCTTCCAGGAAATCCAGCAATCGGTCGGCCAGGTCGCCAGCCAAATCCAGGAGGTTTCCGCTGCCTCGGAGCAAATGTCGGCGGGCACGGAACAGGTGGCGCATTCCATGACGGTCATTTCCGACATTGCCACAAACACCTCTTCCGGCACAGAGCGCGTGGCCGAAGCTGCCGGCGATCAGTTAGGCTCCATTCAGGAAATTTCCGCATCGGCTCAATCCCTGTCCCAAATGGCAGACAAGCTTCGCCATCTCATTGGCAAGTTTAAAGTGTAGCTGACAAAAGACAAGACAAAAAAACGCTAACGCATACTGAATGCGCCTAGCGTTTTTTTGATCACGGCAAAAATCTTATAAGGGTAACGGTCGCTTTAACTGAAACCACCCTTCATTGCCGATGGAGTCCAAGGGATAATGAAACGAAGGAAAGCACAGCCCTTGTATTTCTGAAAATAAAACATGCCCCCTGTTCTGCCCCCAAAGCAAGAGGATGAGCTTCCCCTTATCGAATGCACAAAAAAAGAAGCCTCGCTCCGCAAGGCTTCTGGACGTTTTAGATACTGGAGCGGGTGATGGGAATCGAACCCACGCTATTAGCTTGGAAGGCTAAAGTTCTACCATTGAACTACACCCGCATATTTAGATGGTCGGGACGACACGATTTGAACATGCGACCCCCTGGTCCCAAACCAGGTGCTCTACCAAGCTGAGCTACGTCCCGAAATGATGCGATTAAGGAAAAAATGGCGCGGCCTAAGAGATTCGAACTCCTGACCTTTTGATTCGTAGTCAAACGCTCTATCCAGCTGAGCTAAGGCCGCAAATAATATGGAGCGGAAGACGGGAATCGAACCCGCGACCCTCGCCTTGGCAAGGCGATGCTCTACCGCTGAGCCACTTCCGCATATTAGTTTTTCCTGTCATTCACGATTTTTCAATCGCGGCGACAAGTAATAATATATCACGTTCCGTGGACAATTGCAACTGCTTTTTAAAACTTTTTTTGTTTTTCTTGAAAATCCCTGTTGAACGCTGCAAAACGCTTCTGTTTTGCAACTGCCTTCACTAAAAAGAAAACCAAAAGACCCCGAAAGCAACCAGCCTCTGGTTGCTTTCGGAGCCTGTCAGACAAATTTAATCATTACAAACAAATTTAAGCACCCGCAGCGGCAAGCTTTTGCACGCCTTGCTGCTCGCGCGATTGACCCATTATTTTCTCTGCCACCGGCTCGCCCGCCAGCGCAAACGGAAGGCACAATGGCACGCCCGTACGCGGATCCGGCACGATATCGGCTTCGATGTTGAACACTTCACGCATAATATCAGGCGTGATAACTTCAACCGGCGATCCTTCGCCGCGAACAACGCCTTTTTTGATGGCAATCATGTGCTGAGCATAACGAGCGGCGTGGTTCAGGTCATGGACCACCATAACGATCGTACGATTATTGAACTCGTTCAGCTTCTGCAACAGATGCAGTACCTCAAGCTGGTGAGCCATGTCCAGGAAAGTCGTTGGCTCATCCAGAAACAAAATATCGGTTTCCTGAGCCAGAGCCATCGCGATCCAGGCGCGTTGACGTTGACCGCCGGACAGTTGATCCACCGGACGGTCCGCAAACTCCTCCATGCCAGTTGCTTCAATCGCCCACTGAACAATGGACTTGTCCTCTTTGCTCATGGAGCCAAAACCCTTTTGATACGGAAAACGGCCATACGATACCAGCTCGGCTACAGTCAAGCCGTCGGGAGCAGTCGGATTTTGCGGAAGAATAGCCAGCTGCTTAGCCACTTCCTTCGTGGATTGCTTGTGAATGGATTTACCGTCCAGCATGACGCTGCCTTTCGACGGATTCATAATCCGCGCCATTGTTTTCAGAATCGTCGATTTGCCCGATCCGTTTGCTCCAACCAGCGCAGTTATTTTTCCTTGCGGAATTGAAATGTTCAAATCCTTCACAATCAAACGGTCATCATAACCGATATCCAGATTTGAAGTGGTTAACCGTATCATTCTCCCACACGCTCCTTCCGCTGCATTCCTGCAGGCTGCTTCGATTTACCCCGTCATCACGCACATTTATATTCAAACCAAAAAATGATAATGTTTATCAACACCATTTAATGATAATAGTTCTCAAAAAAAATGTCAATCCCAAACTACTCAATCCAAGAGGGGCAAACAAGCGGATAACAAAGTTGTCAAAACGGGGTTTGCCCGCGCCTCCATGTTTTAGTAAACTTGGATTTTGAACAACTTTTAATGGGGATGACATCAATGATTACAAAACATTTTACGCTAAAAGAGGCGAACGACCTCCTTCCGACAATCCGGATGGAGCTGGCACACCTTCAGAAGTTATCAAATGAGTTGGAGACTCAGTATACGCTTTATCAAATCCTGAAAACCAAGGGCACGGAAAAGCGGGGGGAACCATTATTTGAACTGGAAGCGCGTTTGGAATTTATGCAGCTGGAAATGAAGCTTTTTGTGGAAAATTTCTCGCGAAAAGGCGTATTGCTCAAAATGATCGAACCTGGCTTGCTGGACTTCCCTTCCATCGTCAATGGCAAAGAAGTTCTTCTCTGCTGGCGGGAAGGCGAGGAGCGCATCAGTCACTACCACGAATATGAAGATGGATTCGCTGGCCGCAGGCTTCATCCCGAATCATGACATCGTGCATATCTTGGTGGGCATCCGCAACAGTTTGGATTTCTTGAGTTGTGGCGGACATCCGCGACAGCTTGAGTTGTCTGAGTTGTTACGCGTACCCGCAACAGCTTGAGTTGCATGAGTTGTTACGCGCACCCGCAACAGCTTGAGTTGCATGAGTTGTTACGCGTACCCGCAGCAGTTCCGGTTCGTCTGGAATGCTACAGACATGCGATACTACTCGAGTTGTCTGAGTTGTTACTCACACCAGCAGCAGTTCCGGTTCGTCTGGAATGCTACGGACATACGATACTACTCGAGTTGTCTGAGTTGTTACTCACACCAGCAGCAGTTCCGGTTCGTCTGGAATGCTACGGACATGCGATACTACTCGAGTTGTCTGAGTTGTTACGGTCATCCATGACCGTTAGCAGTCGTTTTTGGTGAAATCCGACGGGTAACGGACATTTATGACCATTAGAGCTCTTTTTTCGCTTCATTTACGCTGTTTTTGAACGCTAATGGTCATCGATGTCCGCTAGCTTTTGAAAACTTCGCTATTTGCCGTTTTAACGGCCTTCCATGACCGTTAGGCCGCTCGCGAGTTAAACAGCTACTCATGGTCTCTAGTGTAATGAGCACTTTCCGTAATGAGCATTTTCTTTAATGAGAAAACATTTTCAACTTTCGCCCAACGTTGGCCCACGCAACAAACCTATTCAGCATTACCAGCAGCCATACCTTCCCATACCGCCACTACGCCCCCCATCCCCCCAACAACAAATAAGCAGCCCAGGTTAATTGCGCCATACGTTCGCGGCCCATCAGCCCCGGCCAATTGCGCCATACGTCCGCGGCCCATCAGCCCAGGTTAATTGCGCCATATGTCCGCGTCGCATCAATCCCAGCCAATTGCACCATACGTCCGCGGCCCATCAGCCCCGGCCAATTGCGCCATACGTCCGCGGCCCATCAGCCCCGGCCAATTGCGCCATACGTCCGCGGCCCATCAGCCCCGGCCAATTGCGCCATACGTCCGCGGCCCATCAGCCCAGGTTAATTGCGCCATATGTCCGCGTCGCATCAACCCCAGCCAATTGCGCCATACGTCCGCGGCCCATCAGCCCCGGTTAATTGCGCCATATGTCCGCGTCGCATCAATCCCAGCCAATTGCGCTATACGTCCGCGGCCCATCAGCCCAGGTTAATTGCGCCATACGTCCGCGGCCCATCAGCCCCGGCCAATTGCGCCATACGTCCGCGGCCCATCAGCCCAGGTTAATTGCGCCATACGTCCGCATCGCATCAGCCCCGGCCAATTGCGCTATACGTCCGCGTCCCATACTGCTGCCCTTCCCAGCGGCCAAACGACAAAAAAGCTGTCCAAGCCAATTGCGGCCATGGACAGCTTCTTGTTAAAAACCTAATTATGAATCAGCTATTACGGTTACGATCAAGAATGTTCGTCCTGCTCCTCATTCTGCTCGTTTTCGGGAACGAGAACCAGTGACGCCTTCAAAATTTGGCGATTGTCCATCTCAACAACCGTCCAGATTTGATTATCGTGATGGATCGGCTCAGGCAGCTTGTCAAAATCAAGCATCTGCACCTGAAGCCATCCGCCGATTGTATCTACCTCGTAGCTGCTATCCTTGAAGGAAATTCCAAACCTCTCCTCCAGATCGTCCAGCAATACGCGGCCGTTGATGATATATTGGTCATCCTTTATTTTCTGGATATCTGGAACTTCGTCTTCATCGAATTCGTCGCGAATTTCGCCAACGATCTCCTCCAGCAGATCCTCCATAGTTACAATGCCCGCCGTGCCGCCATATTCATCGACGACCGCTGCGATATGCACGCCTTTTTTCTGCATCTTCTTCAGCACATCCTGGAGCGGCGCCGTTTCGTATACCACTTCCATCGCGTGCAAATGCTCTTTCAGCGTAAAGGAACGTTTCATGACCGCGTTGGTCATAAACTCCTTGGCGTTCAAAAATCCGATAATTTTGTCCTTGTCCCCGTCTTCGGTGACCGGATACCTTGTATAGCGATGCTCGTCGATGATGTCCAAAATTTCGTTTTGCGTCATTCGCGCATCCAGAACCATGACCTGTGTACGAGGAACCATAATGTCCTTGGCCACGCGCTCATCGAAAGCAAAAATATTTTGCATATAAGAAAGCTCCGTCTGGTTGATCTCACCACTGTTGAAGCTTTGGGTCATAATAATTTTAAGCTCTTCCTCGGAGTGGGCTTGTTCATGTCCAGCCGGTTTGACGCCAGCAACACGGAGAATGAGCGCTGCAGAGCCATTAAGCAGCCAGATAAACGGAAAGGTAATTTTTCCGAACAAAACAAGCGGCGGCGCCAACAGCAATGTCATTTTTTCAGCAAACTGAATCGCCAATGTCTTAGGTGCCATTTCGCCCAATACAACGTGCAAGAATGTCATCAGCGACAATGCAAGAATGTACGAGATCGGAGTCGCCAGCGATTCCGGCAAGCCCATCGAATTAAATACGGGGTGTAAAATTTTCTCTACTGTCGGTTCGCCCAGCGCACCAAGTCCTAGCGCCGTAACGGTAATGCCGAGCTGACACGCGGATAGATAATAGTCCAGGTGCGTGACAACCTTTTTTGCTGCCAGCGCTTTTTTGTTACCCTCTGCCACAAGCTGATCGATTCTGGAAAGCCTTACTTTAATGACTGCAAACTCGGATCCAACAAAAAAGGCCGTTAACAAAATCAACAAAGCAACCAACAGTAAATTAATGACTAGACCAATGTCCAATACGTTCCCTCAGTGAGGGATTCACCTCCATAAATTTTACATAGAATCTATCTATATCATTCAACATTACGATCCAAAATCCTTTGGGTTTCAAAATTTCTGTTTTCTTAACATGGATTATCTCAGTCGTCCGTATGCATGATAAAGCCAATCCTTCGACTTCCTTTCATTTACACCGCTTTTCATTTTTGATTATAATGGCTTTATCATCATAGAAATCAGGTGTAGCACCCATGCGCAGTATAATCGGATACCGCACAATTAAAACCGCGATCGGCGTAACCCTATCCATTCTGATCGCGCAGTTTCTGGAGCTCGAATTTTTTACGGCATCCGGCATTTTGACACTGCTCTGCATTCAAAAATCCCGCAAGCAATCCAAGAGGGCAGCATTAAGCCGGCTCTTCTCCTGTCTGCTTGTGCTTTTCTATTCCAGCGCATTGTTTGCGGTATTGGGATATCATGCCGGGACCTTTCTTGTTTTGCTCGCTACCTTTATTCCGCTTGTCGTCTATTTGCGTATCCAAGAGGGGATAGCCAGCAGTTCCGTTATCGTGATGCATGTGTATATGCATCATAAGCTGGAGCTTTCTTTTTTCATTAATGAAATTCTGGTTATATCTATCGGACTCGGCGTCGCGCTGCTCATCAATTGGTACATGCCAAGCATCGACAAAAAAGTGGATGCTCTAAAGGCGGAGGTGGACCGGCTCATAGCAGCCATTCTGAAGGAATACGGCGATTATTTACAAGAGGGGTACACGCTGTGGGACGGAAAAGAACTGCTTGCTCTTTCCGACAAGCTGGCCAGCGCCAAGCAAATGGCTCTTCTGGACGAGGAAAACCGCGGGCAAAGCCAATACACTATTTATTTTGAAAACAAACGGCGTCAATACGAACTGCTGGAGCGCATGCTGCCGGAAATTTCGCAAATTACATCCCAGTTGGACCAGAGCAATCGCATCGGCGGATTTCTGAATGAGCTGAGCAAGGGGTATACCGACCCATCCAAAAGCGATGATTTTTACGAGCAGCTTCGCACCATTCGTGAGCTGCATCGCCATTTGCCGCTTCCTGAGGACCGCGGCGAATTCGAAAACCGTGCGCATCTATTTACCGTAGCAAATGACTTGGAGCGATTCCTTAACACAATGTAACGTAAAAGAATGATAGCCGCCCGCAAAAAAAGAAACCCAAGGAATCATTGAAGGAAGTCCCCCCTATCAAATCGTCGTCTGCTCAAACACGATGTGTTGATCCAATGTCGATTTTAAGGGCCACACCTTCATCATTCCAGCGGGTTTCTTTGCGCTTATGTGTGTCTCGCGTTCGTTCAAGCGTAATAAGCGTTCAGCAGATCCTTGGTGGACACTGCGCCTTCTTCCTCTTCGCTTTGACAATGTTCGGCCATGCACGCGCGGCATTGCTCCTCCGTCGAGCAAAGCTCAGCGTCCTCGCAGTGATAACAAAATTGCATCATATATTGCGTGACATTCGTTTCATTCCCGTTCATCATAATCCCCCTCGGTATTGTGAAATTCAAGGTATTGTATGCTTTTATCCTAACATGCCCCTCCTTAAAATTACGTGATTTTTTTCACAACTAAAAAGAGATTTTTATAATTCTCCTATGCTCTGTTATTCCCTCCTTCGTATTCATTATTCACAAATTGCTAAGTTGTACACATCCCAGTTGTACATAATGTGGATAAAACTGTGGGTAAAAATCGTTTCATCCACATACTTATGCACATATTATTGACTTCGAATGCCAGTTCGTTGGATAACCCACTAGTTATCCACTTCTTTGTGTATAACCTATTCGTGAGAAACGCTCCATCAAGGTCATTCAACAGCCGAGGTGCTAATAATCGCTTCCGTACCCGCTCCTTCTTCTTTATCTCCTGCAGATTGTACAGTTTGGTCGAAAGAAGCAGCCTCCTCCGCCTCTTCGCCTTGGGCCGAAGAGCCATTCGCCTCCGATTCCGAATGGGCTGAATTTACATTTGCCTTGTTGTCGCCTTCCCCTTCCGAAAATAGAGCGTTTTGCGCGTCCTGATCACCATCACCGTTTCTATCAGCGACGTCTTCTCCCTGCCGTCCTTGACCTTGGACAGCCTGAGGGGCAGTTTCGGAGCTTACGCCTGATTCGCTGTTTCCCCCGACTCCGGTTGCCGTCTCCGAAGCTTTGACGGAACCTGCGTCTGGCTTGGCTGCCTGAGGTTGCGATTTCTCAGAGCTATCGCCTTGAGGCTTTGCTGACGGCAACGCCGCTGGAGACTCCGCCGACGTAGCGGCAGCAGCGCTCGAAGCTGCCCCGGTTTTGCCGTCAGTCGCAGCTTGAAAGGAACCCTGGATTGAGATTCCCGAAGGCAGCTCAGGTTTGGCGACTTCGCCGGATGATGCTGAAGAAGAGTTATTGTATTCTCCGAAAGTTCCCCACTCCAGCTTGGCGGTATCCGGCTTGATGGATACAAAATAAATAACGGTACGGCCCATCGGCACCACGTAGATATGCGGTTGGTCACTTTATAGCTGACGGATTTGTAAAAAGCGTCGTTCTCTACCGAATAAGCCCCCCGCTCCCAACGCCGACGCATGAGAAACAGCCGTCAGCGACAGAAGCAGGCACGTTATGGCCAGCAGTACCGTGCCCATTCCCTGTTTTATTGTTTTCATTGTTCTTTTTCCTTTGTCAGTAGAATCGTATTTCCGGAAGAAGGTCCGGAAGGCCCGGCAATCTGCTCGGTTGCCGAGGTCTGCTCCCTGCGATCCGGCGCTGCCCCGCCAAGGGCCGGCTGCTGCGCGGGCTCCGTCCCGGATGCTCTGCTCTCAGCCTTCCGTTCGCGGCGCTTTGCCTCCGCCAGCTCAAGGCGGTCCTGCGGCTCGGCTTCCTTCCGCTCTGGCTTCGCCCCGGATGCCCCGCCTTCCGCCATCCGTTTGCGGCGCCTTGCTTCCGCCTGCTCCCAGCGGTCGGGCCCCACCTTGCCCTTGCTTTTTTTGTAGCGGTAGGCTGCGCTTAATATCAGATGCTTGATCGCGAGCGGCGGATCGTGAATCAGCATGCGCGGGCCGGAGAAACGCATAACCAGCTTGATTTTCTCCCGCATATCCCGTTTGTAGCAATGAACCGGACATTGCTCGCAGAAGGACTTTTCCTCGCCGAACTGGCAGTTGTCCAGACGCTTGTGAGCGTAATCCAGCAGCTCCTGACATTCCGGACAAAGATGGGGTTTGGGATGCCTGTTTCCTTTGCAATAAACGACCACCATCTTGGCAATCGTTTTTTTCTCCGACAAAATTCTGCCTTTTGCCATCGGCTAAGATATCCTTCCGGCGCTGAGATGAAACCGTTGATCCGCAATATGAAGCGTCGATTCCCGATGGGAAACCAAAACAATCGTTTTTCCGCTTCGCTCTTCATTCAGCGACTTTAAAATAATGGCTTCGTTAAATGCATCCAGATTGCTGGTAGGTTCGTCAAACAACATCAGCTTGGCATCATGAAGGAAAGCCCGCGCAAGCCCGATACGCTGTCTTTCTCCGCCGGAAAGTCTGGATCCCAGCTCGCCCACCTTGCTCTTATAGCCATCCGGAAGCGACATTATAAATTCATGCACCGACGCCTTTTGCGCAGCCCGGATAATATCCGCTGGTCCGGCATCTGGACGGCCGATCGCGATGTTCGCCTCAATGGTATCGTTGAACAAAAAGGTTTCCTGCGCCACGCAGCTCTGCATATTGCGCAAGGCCTCCGTGTTGAGCGACTTCAGATTTTTGCCCGATACGGTTACTTCACCAGAGTCAGGATCATAAAAACGCATAAGCAGTTTAAGCAGCGTCGACTTGCCGGATCCGCTTTTTCCGGAAATCCCGACAATGCTTTCAGGTGTAACCCGAAGACTGACATGTTGCAGAATCGTCTCCTTTTCATAAGCAAAGCCGACATCTCGCCACTCCGCGCCCGCAAAATCCGGCTTTTCGCCGCCGTTTACCTCCGAGACGCTCTCCTTTTCTTCAAACAGCCCCAGCACCCGCTCCCCGCTGGCCAACGTTTGCAGCAGGTTGTTCGAGAGCTGGCTTAATGCCGCTACCGGACCAAAAGAGCTGAACAAAGCCATTGTCGGAATCAATACCGCCGAAAAAGGGATCTCGCCAAGCGCATGCAGCACCAGACTGATGCACATCAGTAGAAATGAAAAGCCCAATACGGACGCATCCGAGGCGCCGCGGGCAATGCCCTCTTGCTTCCTTAACGCCTTTTGCTTGCCGTCCAGTTCTTCGGTCATTTCCGAAATGCGGCCTTTACGATGCTCGCCGACATTAAACTGCAGCGTCTCGCGGACGCCTCGAAGGCTATCCAGAAAATAGCTGCTGAGAGAGCCAAAGCTGTCGCGATATTCCATGCCTTGTTTTTTGCCCAGCTTCGACGTCCATACCGGTATAATAAAACCGACCGTCAAATAAGCCGCAACCGCTACCCATCCCAGCAGGGGATGAAATGAACCGATAAACACCGCCATCACAGTTGACGTCACGATGCCGATCACCACCGGTGCAATCGTATGGGCATAAAATACTTCCAGCAGCTCGATATCGCTTGTAATGATGGCGATCAGGTTGCCCTTTTCCTTGCCCTCCAGCTTAGCCGGAGCGAGCCTGCGCAATACAGCAAATATCTTGTCGCGTAACACGGCAAGCAGCTTAAAAGCAATGTAATGTCCGCTCATCTGCTCTACATACCTCAGCACGCCGCGCAGAATCGCGCAAGCCGCGATCATACCCGCCAGGATCCCAAGCGGCAGCGCCTGGTTCAGCCCCATGGCATGGAGCAGCATATAGCCGCCTAACACGGTAATGGATATCGCCGCCAAATACCCCAGAATCCCGAACAGAATCGTAACGAGCATAACCGGAACCATCGGTCCCAGCAGCACAATCAGTTTGCCCATGATCCTTAAGCCGCTTCTACGCATAAGCTGTCTCTCCTTTTGCATATTGCTCCACCTGGCGCTGGCCATGGTACAATGCGGCATAATGTCCGCCCTGGCGCAGCAGGTCGTCGGATTTGCCTTGCTCAACAACCTCTCCATGGTTTAGCACGTAAATCCGATCCGCCGAGACGACATTAGCCAGCCTATGGGAAATGAGCACAACCGTTTTGCTTTTCGCAAGGCTGCTTATGACCCCCATAATGTCCTGCTCGCTCTCCACGTCGATATTGGAGGTTGCTTCGTCAAAAATATAAATGCTGCTATCATGCAGCAGCGCCCTGGCAAGCGCAAGTCTCTGGCGCTGTCCTCCCGACCAGTTGCCGCCTTGCTCATCCAGCTTGCAGGACAATCCGCCCTGCCCCATTACAAATTCCCGCAGATTCACCTGCTCCAGAGCTTGAAGCAGCTCTTGGTCGCTTGCATCCGGCGCGGCCATTCTTAAATTTTCGCCAACCGTGCCTCTGAAAATATAGCTGTTATGGCCGATCAATGTAATATTCCGCCGAAGGCTTTTATGCGACAGCGCAGAAAGCTCCGTCCCGGCAATGCTAATCCCGCCTTCATAGCCGCTATTGATCCCGGCAAGCAATGCCGCAATCGTGCTTTTGCCGGAGCCCGATTCACCGACAAGACCAACCATGCCAACGGCCGGCAGGCTCATGCTGATATTACGCAGCGCGGTTTTTTCCGGTCCATACGCATAATGAACATTGCGATATACAATATCCCCGTGTCGATAAGGCTGGTTCCCTCCAGCTTCCTCTTCCAGCTCTAGCAAACGAAAAATTTTGTCGCTGGCCGCCATCCCGTTCATAGCGATATGGAAGTAAGAACCTAACAAGCGCAGCGGGATAAAAAATTCCGCCGACAGCAAAATAATCGCAAAAGCGCCCCACAGCGGAATTTCGCCCGCTGAGAACTGATAAGCGGCAATAATAACGCCGGCTCCCGCTCCGCCAAATGCAACCACATCCATGATCGTTACCGAATTCAGCTGCATGGTCAGCACCTTCATCGTTATTTTGCGAAACTTCTCCGCGGCGTTGTTCATTTCCTCATGGCGCAGCTGATCGGCATTATAAATTTTCAGGGTAGACAATCCCTGAAGGTTCTCCAGAAAGCTTTCTCCCAGATTAACGTAGCTGCCCCAGTATTGGCTAAACAGTTTTTTGGCGAATCGCATAATGGCAATAATGGACATAGGAATTAACGGGACGCAAAGCAGCAGAATAACGACCGCTTTGACGCTTACGAAGGATAATACCGAAAACAAGGTCATCGGGGCTAATAAGCTATAGAAAAATTGCGGCATATAACGCCCAAAATAATGCTCCAGCTGCTCTACCCCTTCCACCGCTACCTGCACGACCTCCGAGGTGGAAGTTTTTTCGGAATAACCGCCACCAAGCTTCAGCAGCTTGGAATAAATCCGGGAACGGAGCGTTCGTTTGGCATTGACGGAGGCTCGCCAGGACAATAAGCTGCCCCCATAGCTGCACAGGAGCCGAATCAGCATGGCAAGCGCAACAACTCCTGCTCCGATAAGCGAAAAGCTGCGGCTTGCTTCGCCGTCCCAGGCTTTCTGAAGCATCAGCCCGATGGTTAGAATGGCGCATATATTGCTGATCAGTCCAATCCAATTGACCAATACGCCCAGCGCGATGTATTTTCGGGAATGCTCAACCAGGCCAAGCAATCTCATATCCATCATTTTGGAACGTTTCTTGCTTTTACTGCTCTGTTCTTGTGTACTCATGTTTTTCCGTAGCCACCTTACATGTGAAATAATAATACTTGTACGAAGCTACCAGCAGAATCAAAATCCGCGCCCATAAGTAGTCGACCATAACAAACGCAATCGCCAGCATCATGGATGCGAAGCCTACGATCGTTATTTTGGACTTCAAGGTCATGGAGCGATTGCGAAGAAAGGGTTCAAGCTGACTCCGGTAAAGCTTGGTTGATTGAAACCAAAGGTTGAACCTTTCCGAGCCCCGCGCGAAAAAAAAGGCGGAAAGAAGCAAAAAAGGCGTAGTGGGCAGAAGGGGCAAAACAACCCCCACCGCGCCAAGCCCAAAGAAAAAAAAGCCAAGCCCGATATACAGCATTTTCATCGGTGCATTCCTCCTTACCGTAAAAAAGAAAGGCGTAGCCATCCCCAATTCGGAAAATCAGGGATGGCAATGGCCGATTTCATATTAATTACTTGTTGCTCCATTCATCCAGCAAAGCGATCAGTTTGACGGTTTCGGCTCTTGTCGCCGTTCCGAGAGAATCCAGTCGGTTGCCCTCTTTACCGTTCAGCAATCCAGCTTGCAGCAGCAAGGTTACGCTGCTCTTCGCCCAAGCCGCGATGTCCTGCTCATCCTGATAAGCTTCTGCTACTACGTTTTGCGGAAGCTGGAGCTTGGCGAAATTAATGTAATTGCCCAATATAACCGCAATTTCCTGACGCGTGATATGGCGATCCGGTCTAAACAGCCCGTTGCCCGTTCCTTGGACAATACCGGCTTCTGCCGCCCATGCCACGTAGCCGGAATAATAACTGCTGGCGCCGACATCGCTGAATTGAGGCGCTCCCTCATACGATGCGCTAACGCCGTGCATCCGTCCCAGAATCGTGACCAGCATGCCGCGCGATAAGGCTTGGTCAGGGCTGAATACCCCTTCGATTGTCCCGTTTATCCACCCTTTTGCGGCGACGTCCCTGATATAGCATAAACACCATCTTCAAGCGTGTGAGGCAGACCAGTAACAATAATCGTCAGCGTTACATTGCCTCCTCTGGTCGAATGCGCCAGCGTCAGCGTGTATGTACCTCTCTCCAGTTGAACCTCAAGAGGGTCGACGACTACCAGGACACCATTCAGCTTAAGAGTTAGCCCAATATAGCGGGCAGTAAAATCCTGAGGCGTTATTCCTTCTTCAACAACAGGCGTCCCGCCATTAACTTTGCTGTCTGTTGTTGTAAGCGACAGGACCAATCCGCTCAGATCCAATTTTTCACCAGTTACATAAGAAGCCTTGTCAGGCTGGGTTTGAATGGATAAGTCGACTTTTGCTTTTACGGTTAGCGGCACTGCAACCTGCAGCACTTTACCGCTGTCTGTTGTATGGCTGAATACAACTTCCTTAACCGATGTAAATATCATTAGTAAGAAAGCATTTAAAGGGTTGAAGCTTACTGTTCAATCATGCTTTTTGCCAGGCCCCTTCTCCCTTCACGATTTTGTAAAGTCCTAGTCACACAACAGACTATCTTTAAGGTTGAAGTCAGTAATGATAATCATTATTATTTAATACAGAGAAAGATACCGTTTCTAATGCGTATGTTACCAAATTCACAGCGTGGAATCGGTTGTATTTGCAACGGAGGTGATTCTTTTTGAAAAAATATGATGAGACGTTGCTCAATTGCCCCTTATTCCGTAATATTCTTCCGGAAGAAATCGCTGTGCTAACGTGCTGCCTGGGGGCAGTAATGAGAACTTACAATAAAAATGAAGTCATCCTGCAGCCAGGCGATGAGATTAAACATATCGGAGTTGTAGTAGAGGGGAAAGCACAAGCTTTCGAGGTAGATGTAAACGGAAACAATAAGATCTTCACTCATTTATTGCCCTCCGACTTGTTCGGAGAGGTATTGATTTGCGCTGGAACAACCGAAGCCCCACTTACGATAAAAGCCGGCGCTAAAACCGTTGTGCTGCTCATTCAGTTTCAAAAGGTGCTGAAAGGCTGTACATCCAGTTGTCCACTTCATGCAAAGCTGGTCGAAAATATGCTGCATAGCATGGCCATTAAAACGCAGCTCCTGAATGACAAGTTAAGCTGCGTATGCAGCAGGACGATCCGCGATAAAGTAGAATCCTTCCTGCGCATCCATAGGAAAAGGGCTGGCAGTAATCCGTTTGAAATTCCATTTACCCGGATGGAAATGGCTGATTATTTATCGGTGGACAGAAGCGCATTGTCTGCTGTTTTATCCAGCATGCGCGATGAGGGGGTTATTTCATTCGAGAAAAATCAATTTCAGTTATGCCGAGAATAGAAGCTAACTGGTCAAAAACAAAAAGCCTTCAGATCAAAATTGATCTAAAGACTTTTTGTTTTGCATGATGCGCGTAGAGGGACTTGAACCCCCACGGTCTCCCGCCAGATCCTAAGTCTGGTGCGTCTGCCAATTCCGCCATACGCGCGCGTGGGACTTGCATGAGTATAACTGGTGAGCCATGAAGGACTCGAACCTTCGACACCCTGATTAAAAGTCAGGTGCTCTACCAACTGAGCTAATGGCTCTCAAAAATGGCTGGGGATCAAGGATTCGAACCTTGGAGTGACGGAGTCAAAGTCCGTTGCCTTACCGCTTGGCTAATCCCCAACGAACGGTATGGTGGAGGATGACGGGATCGAACCGCCGACCCTCTGCTTGTAAGGCAGATGCTCTCCCAGCTGAGCTAATCCTCCAAATGGTGACCCGTAGGGGATTCGAACCCCTGTTACCTCCGTGAAAGGGAGGTGTCTTAACCCCTTGACCAACGGGCCTTATGTAGCAATACTGCTTGTCTTGCATGAAATCATCATGTACCAAGGAATAATGGAGCTCTCAACCGGGATCGAACCGGTGACCTCATCCTTACCATGGATGCACTCTACCTACTGAGCTATGAGAGCAAACTTGGCTCCCCGAACAGGACTCGAACCTGTGACAACTCGATTAACAGTCGAGTGCTCTACCAACTGAGCTATCAGGGAATATGGCGATTTGCAATGGCTTCGCTTCCTGAATCGCTTCAGAAAATACGCAACCATTCATTCAATGTTTGCACATTGAAAACTGGATACGAAAGAGTGCTTCACGTGTACTTTAGCTGGTTGCTTGACGCTTGTATGAGCAATCAAGTCTAATAGGATAAGCCCTCGACCGATTAGTATTCGTCAGCTCCACACATTGCTGTGCTTCCACCCCGAACCTATCAACCTCGT
>NZ_JBTOLL010000007.1:0-216005 GCF_054551715.1 Paenibacillus sp. CAU 1782
CCATAAAAGTGTTTGACTTGCTCATTACGTGTTGCTTTATCCATTTGATCCCTTGAAGCATTGCTGCTTCTCAAGGAGATTAAACAGGGCAGTTTCACTCGTTGTTCAGTTTTCAAAGAACAATTATTTTCACAACGTTTGTTATCCTACCATATTTACCACCAAGGCGCAAGTCCTTTTTTAAAAGAAAGTTTTGAGCCCGGTTTGTTTCAGCGGTTATTTATTGGCCGGAAATAGAATATACCATGGGCGGCAATTGATAGTCAACACTTTTTTTCAAAAAAACTTAAAAAGAATACGCAAACCTTACATTGTGCTCTGAATTAGGGAGTGTCGCCCTAGCTCTTGAATTGCAGCTTGGTTAATGCCCGAACCATGGCAGCTCGGTTTTTGGCAAGCTTCATGTAGGCGGGCAAAAAGTGGCTGGCCGTCTTGAGTGGCGCATCCCCGCCTCTGAGCCGCAAGTCTGCTGAAATATAGGAGATCAAATAATTCAGATGCGGCCGGTTGAGCGCCCATATCGCCTTTCCCCGCACGTAATCGGAGAAATATAGCTCCATGCCGAACAAGGGATCTCGTCCATTCCTGATATCCCGGTAATAGCCTCTATACGCCTCGTTTCGCTGCAGCTCGCACTGATTCAAGCTTCCGCAATGCGGACACTCCACATGGATCTGGCTATGAAAGATTTTCATTTTATCCGTCACTTCTACGTTAAACCAGCGTTGGCACAAGCTGCAGTTTTCTTTGGCGCGATACTGGTAGAGAGGCTTCTCCCCTTCCTTCGCATAACAGCAAAAGCATCTCCATTCCACTTTGTTATCCCCTGCGGTTATGCAGGCATAGCCGCCGCAGCGTGCGCATTTAACATCAACAGGCTCGCCCCGCTTCAATACGGAATAAAAATTGTACCTATAAGGGGGTTCATCAATAAAACGCTTCATAAATTTCCTCCCTATTTCCCGCGCTCCAGGAGATTGATCCGGCATAAACATTTCATATAAAGTATAGGTTATGAACACCATTCAAAGTTAAAGGCCGTTAAAATTGCGAGTTCAAAAAATCCGGTTTTCAGTACCGGGAAGATGGAATGAAGCTAGAAATCAAGGAGCGGACTATTTGAACAACCTCTAAAAGGAGACTACACCGCCATGTCCAATGCCGAAGTGCTCGACCATGAATTTGACCGCCTCCGGGAAAAGCTTCCCGTATGGCTCCAGGAAAACCGGCAATTTTGCCGCGATGGGAAAGTAGCCTCCTATATCCCTGAATTGTCCAAAGCGTCAGGGGATCATCTTGGCGTTCACGTCATAGACGCTTCCGGACGCTCCCTTTCGGCCGGCGACTGCGGCGTGACCTTCACCTTGCAAAGCATTTCCAAGGTGTTTACACTGTTGCTGGCATTAATGGATAGAGGCGAAGAGGCCGTTTTCGACAAAGTGGGGATGGAGCCAACGGGCGATCACTTCAATTCCATGCTCAAGCTTGAGCTTGTACAGCCAAGCATTCCGTTTAACCCCATGATCAATGCGGGAGCGATCGTCATTTCATCCTTGATTAAAGGAAACGGCCCAGAGGAAAAATCAGAGCGCATTCTGCAGTTTTTCCGTTTATTGGCGGGCAACGATAAGCTGGATTACGATCACGACGTTTTTCGCTCCGAAACGGCATCGGCGGATTTAAACCGTTCCATGGCGTATTTCCTGAAGGACAAAGGAGTGCTTGCTTGTCCGGTCGATGAGGTGCTTGAGGTTTATTTCAAACATTGCTCCATTAATGCAACCTGCAGCGACCTGGCCCGCATGGCGCTTGTACTCGCCTCGGGCGGACGTGATCCCATTACAGGCACGGCCATTATCCCTCGGCGTTATGTCCAAATCGCCAAAACCTTTATGGTTACCTGCGGCATGTATAACGCGTCGGGACAGTTTGCGATTCAAGTCGGGCTCCCGGCAAAAAGCGGAGTCGCAGGCGGCATTCTTACCCTTGTGCCGGGAAAATACGGCATTGGAGTACTTGGTCCGGCCCTTAATCCCAAAGGAAACAGCAGCGCAGGCGTCCATCTGCTTGAGACCATGTCCAAAGGAATGGACTGGAGCTTGTTCTAGGAGCCATTTTATTCAGGATCAATATGCCGCCCTTTGACGAGGCTGCTGTAGAAGCCGTCGTTCCTCAGCAGCTCCTCAAGGGTGCCTTGTTCGCTTACGGAACCGTCCTGAAGCACGACAATCCGGTCCGCTTGCGTAATCGTATTAAGGCGATGGGCGATAACAAAGCTTGTCCTTCCTTTCATCAAGCGCTGCAAAGCCTCTTGAATTTTGATTTCGGTAACCGTATCGATACTGCTGGTCGCTTCATCGAGCACAAGAACCGATGGTTCGGCCAAGATCGCTCTGGCAATGGCAAGCAGCTGTTTTTGCCCCTGGCTGATTCCCCCGCCGTCCAGCTTAAGCATCGCATCGTAACCGCCCTTCATCCTGAAGATAAAAGAATGCGCATTAGCCAGCTTTGCAGCTTCAACAACTTCCTCGTCCGTTGCGTCCAGCCTGCCGTACCGGATGTTTTCACGGATCGTGCCTTCGAACAGGAAGGGATCCTGAAGCACAAACGCCATATGGGATCTCAGATTTTCGCGCTTAATCGTGGCTATGTTGGCGTCATCCAGCAGGATTTGGCCGGAATCCGGCTCATAGAAGCGGCACAATAGCTGGATCAGCGTTGTTTTGCCTGCCCCCGTTGGTCCCACAAATGCAATAATTTCCCCGGGCGAAGCTTCAAAGCTGACATTGCGGAGCGTTTGCCTCCCCGCATCGTAGCTAAAGGTCACATCGCAAAACTCTACTTTTCCGACTACATGCCGGATTTCGGTCGATCCCGCTTCATCCTTATCCTCCGCCTCTTCATCCATGATTTGAAAGACGCGTTCAGCCCCTGCCACCGCTGACAGCAGCGTGTTCCATTGGTTGGCGAGATCGTTCAGCGGCCGCGTAAACTGTCTGGAATATTCCGCGAAAATAACGATTGTTCCGACCGTAACAGCAGAGCTGCCATTAAGCACTAACAAGGAACCCGCCCCTGCGATCAACGCAAAGCTAAAGTTGTTCAGGCCGTTCATAAGCTTTGGAATAAAGCCCGAAATCGCCTGCGCCCAAAATCCGGACAGATGTATTCTTTCATTAAAGACGCCAAATTGCGTTTTAACCTCATTTTCCCGGGAAAACGCTTTTATAATGCTTTGGCCGGACAACGTCTCTTCCACAAACCCGTTCAAATCCCCGATGTTCCTCTGCTGCGCCTTAAACATGACGCTTGTCCGGTTTGTAATCCACTTCATGCCAAGAAACATCAACGGCACGACCGCAAACGTGATCAGGGTCAAAAGAGGGCTAAGCAGCAGCATCACAACAACGATGCCAACCAGCAGCAAGGCGCTGGAAAACAGCTGGATCAGCGAGCTGTTCAGCGTTGCGCTCACATTTTCGATATCATTGGTGGCGCGGCTCATCAGCTCTCCTTGCTGGCGCTTGCCAAAAAAAGGAATGGGCAACCGATGAAAGCGGGTGAACAGCTCCGTCCTCATCTGCAGCACGACGCGTTGGGAAACGGCGATCATCCAGATGCTCTGAAACCAGACGGTAAGCGATTGAATGCCGTATACCGCGCCCATGGCAAACAAAAAGATGCCAAACCCGCCTTCTCCCCCGTCGATAAACCGGTCGATCGCCACGCCTGCCAAATACGGACCCAGCAAAGAAAGCCCCGAGCTGATCACGATAAGAATCGCGACCAAACCCAACCGGACCCGATGACGAAGCAAATATCCCCATATCCGCTTAACGGTTCCGCCCATATCCCGAGCTCTGGCCTGGCGTTTTTTATCCCCTTTATTGCTGGTGTCTCCACCAGCTTTGGCGGGAAAGGGATACTTAAATGGCTCCTTAAGCTTCTCAAGCATTCCCCACACCCGCCTTTCCATATTGAGACTCGTAAATTCGCCGGTACAACTGCGAGCTTTGCATCAAATCATGATGGCTTCCGCTAGCCAGAAGCTTCCCGTCATCCATGAGCAAAATCGCGTCGGCATTTGCAGTGGAGCTGATTTTTTGCGTAACCAGAAATATGGTGCATTCCAGCTCTTTAAGCTCGGCTAACAGCGCCGATTCCGTTCTGACATCCAGGGCGCTGGTGCAGTCATCCAGCAAAAGAATAGCGGGTTTTCGAACCAATGCCCTCGCAATGGACAACCGCTGCTTCTGTCCCCCGGACAGGTTGACGCCTTTTTGCCCGATAACGGTGTCGTATTGCAAAGGCAGCTTCATAATCGTTTCATGAATTTGGGCCCGCTTTGCGGCATCCTTGATTTCGTCAAGAGAGGCATTCCTTTTGCCCCAAGCGATATTTTCGGCAACCGTGCCTGAGAACAACATGATCTCTTGCGGCACATACCCGATTTGCCGGCGCAAGGTCTCCAGCCTAATCTCCCGATTGTTTATGCCGTCAACCAACACCTCTCCCTCATCGGTTTCGTAGAGCCGGGGAATCAACCCGAGCAGCGAGGTTTTGCCGGAACCCGTAGAACCCATGATGGCGAAGGTTTCTCCGGCGCGCGCCGCAAAGGTTATATCATGAAGCACATTGACATCGGAATCCGGATAACGGAAACTTGCTTGCCGGAATTCAACGGCTCCCTTCAATGGACGCGATATGCCATTGATATTTTCAGTGCTTACGTTGCTTGCGCCGTCTTCGCTGTTTGCGTAATTGACATCGTCCACTCCGTATGCGCTGTCCGCAATGTTTGCTCTGCCCACTCTTTCTACTTTAACAGCGTTGTCCACATTTGTTGCCGTATCGGCAGAAGCAAGCTCAACCTCCGAAATGCGCTGCGCCGACGCGCGTCCCCGGGAAAACGCCACAACAATCATGGACATCAGAGAAAGCGCGCCGGTCGTCCGGGTAGCGTAATTCACAATTGCCACAATTTCTCCTAACGAAGCCGAACCGGTATCAACCCCCACTTTTCCAAACCACAATACCAAAATGATGCATGTATTCATTACCAGCAAAATGATCGGCATCGTCAGCTCCGTAAACCTCAGGGCAACAATCGTCCGGTCGGTCAACTCGCCGCTTGCTTTATTAAATTTGACGCCTTCATGTCGCATACGGACAAAAACGCGGATAAGGCGCATGCCGATCAAATTTTGCTGGATAACGCCATTCACCCTGTCCAGCTGGCTTTGAACGGCGCTGAACAATGACTCGCCCCGCTTCAATACCCAAGCCAAAAAAATGCAAAGAAAAGGCAAGCCGGCAATAAACCACAGCGCCAGCGACGGGTTGACGAGAAGCGACATGATAACGCTGCCAATAACGAACAGGGGAGCCCGAAGCATAATGCGAAGTCCCATAAACACTGTATTTTGCAGCTGCTGAACGTCATTGGTCAACCGGGTAATTAGTGAGGAAACCTGGAATCGCCCGAATTGGGGGAACGAAAAATCCTGAACCTTGCTATAAAGAGATTGACGTAAATCAAAACCAAAGCTTTGGCTGACATGCGCCGCATAGAAGGAGCTCATAATGCCAACCGCAAATGCGATCAGGGAGCATACCAGCATTAAGCCGCCCCAAAACAGCACCGTGTCGCTTCGGTTGGGAACGATGCCTTCGTCAATCATTTTGGCAATCAAATAAGGCTGAAGCAGCTCGACAAGCAGCTCCAGGAACATAAGCAGGACGGCCACAAAAGCCGCCGCTCGGTATTTGGATAAATACGCGAACACAACCCGCAAGCTAACAGCACCTCCCATTCACCATCTTAAAGCGTGCGTTCAATACCTCATTTTCGCAAAGCAGAACGGCCACTTAAATGAAAGACGGCCTTCCTTATTTTACTCGTAATAGACCTTAAACTTGATATCCTGGCTGTAATTGCCGAAGCCGCTGCCATATAACGTCAGCCCTCCCCTGTGAACCGCATCCGGCTTAACGCCAATCCGGAAGCTCCACAGGTTGCGATCCAGCCCGATATTGCCGATTCCGCAGTCCGAAAGCTTTTGTCCGTCAACAAATGTTCCATCCTCCTGAACCGAAATCTGCTTAAGCAGCCCGTATTGATTAATAAACTCAGGCCACCATTCCGGCGAATAACGGCCCCGCTGTTTACCGTAATCTCCCGGGCTGGTCCAGACGCCAAGCGGCATTCCGTTAAGCTCAAAGCTGATATCGGAAGGCCAATGCTCCCTGAAGCCGGGAGCCTCAGAACCTAGTTCCAGAGTAATCTCCACCATGCGCGGACGTTGTCCCGGCAACAAGTAGTTAGGAAGCCTGTAGTCCAGATAGCCGTGGCCAAACCACAAAATACCGGCATGCATGCGCTGCGGCTCCATAAAATAGCGCGGATCATCAAACTGGCCGATCATTCGCTGAGTTGTCGCTATGCCGCAAGTAGGATGCACCTCGCATTCCGAGTAATGTCCGATCGGAACGAAGGTTTCATGATATTTAAGACTGCTGTCCGTTTTTCTGGGCAGCTGTATTTTGATAGAGTGTTCCGAGAGCGTGCACATTTTGTGAGTGCCTCCGTCCTTGCGGACCATTCTGGTTTCCACCAGTCCGGCCGTCTCAAGCTTGCGGATATGCATGGTCACAATAGCGCTGCTCAGGCCTAACGCGGAGGCGATATCTTTGACATTCATGGACTGCTCCGCCAGAAGCTCCACAATGGATAGCCTTACATCACTGGCCAATGCCTCATACAAAGGCAGCCATTTGCGGTCACTGCCCGCTTCAATCATTCCGTTCATCCTTCCCGCGCTGCGGCTTGATTCCTCTTCATTCTCGCATTGTCTTCATAACTTGGTATTTCTATAGTATTGATGATTGGAAATATAGTCAACAATTCCAGTTTCCCATAACCGAGTGTCTAACCGCGCCGAAAATCGGAATACTAATGCAGCATGACCTGTTTATGTGTGTGAACAACCTCGATTAGGGAGATGATCCTTTTGTATCAAAATATCCGTTCTCCGGAAGAGGCTGCTTCGGCTGTGCTTCAAATCGCAAACGCCTTGGCCGATATCGATTCGCTTGCTGTATGCCGCAGCCAGGAGTCGGGTTATTTTGTCATTGCCGCAGTCAATAACCGGGAAACCTGGCTTGCTCCACACGCCTTTTTGCCTCCATTTCGCGACCGCCTTGAGCCGTGTTTGGCTGCGAACGGCAGAACGGCCGCCGCTGGCTGCATTACGACTGACCGGGTGAATGACAGCGTCTGGCTTGGCACATCTCCTCTTGCCGAATCATTGAAGGACAAGTCCCTTCTATATTTGTCCGCGCTTCCTGGCGAAGGAACCCCCAACTATCCCGGTTTGTGTCTGGTCCATTCCTCGCCGATCGCGCTGAAACCGGAAATCAAGCAGGCTTTAAGCAACATGGCATCGCTGATGGCGTACAACGCCGACCTTGAAGCTGCCAGCTTGACGGATAGCCTAACTGGTCTGTTTAATCGCCGATATCTGTCCTATTTGAAGCAAAATGCCGCCGATCGGCATTACAGCGTATTGTTTGTCGATCTGGACAACTTCAAGGAAATGAATGACCGCTTTGGACATGATGCCGGGGATTCAATCCTGATCCAGGTGGCGGAACGACTGCGCTGCAATGTGCGGAAAAGCGATGTGCCGATTCGATACGGCGGCGATGAGTTCCTGATTTTGTTCCCTCATTTGGACCATGAAGAGACGCTGGTGCTCATTACGAATAAAATAGCGGCGGCAATGGAGGAACCCATCGGTATTGGACATTCTCAGGTTCACGTTGGCATTAGCGCCGGAAGCCGATTTCATACAGGCGGCGCACTCACCTTGGAGGAGCTGATTGCCCAAGCGGACCAGGACATGTATGCCGCAAAGCGCAAACGCAAGAGTTAATCGGAACAGCGCCAAATTGGATTCTCCGCTTCATATACCATCCCACTCGTACATACACATGGGTATGAGACATTATTAATGTCCTATCGGGAACTGGATATCGATCGGAGGAATTGGAATGTCATCCACGGATCTTAAAAAGCTGGAATACGCCATTGCTGAAATTACGGAAATCGCAACCGGTCTCGGCCTTGATTTTTACCCCATGCGTTATGAAATTTGTCCATCCGATATTATCTATACGTTTGGAGCATACGGCATGCCCACGCGCTTCAGTCATTGGAGCTTTGGCAAAACGTTCAATAAGATGAAAATGCAATACGATTTTGGACTGAGCAAAATTTATGAGCTTGTCATCAACTCCGATCCTTGTTATGCCTTCCTGCTCGACAGCAACTCCCTTGTCCAGAACAAGCTGATTGTTGCCCATGTACTTGCCCATTGCGATTTTTTCAAAAACAACGCCCGCTTCTCCAAAACAAACCGGAATATGGTCGAAAGCATGACCGCGACGGCGGAGCGCATTCGTGACTATGAAATGGCGCACGGCACGCTGGTTGTGGAGGAGTTTATCGATGCCGTTCTTGCCGTTCAGGAGCATGTGGACCCCTCCATCGTCAAGCCTTACCGAATGTCAAAGGACGATTATATTACCTCCATGAAAAACCGCTCGCCTGCAAAAACAGAACCCCTCTCAACGCCATATGACGATTTATGGTCGCTGGAGGAACGGGATCAGGCGCAGCAGCCGGAGCCGGCAGTTTCCTTTCCTCCCCGTCCTGAAAAGGACATCATGTGGTTCATCGAAGAATACTCCACGGTTCTGGAGCCTTGGCAGCGCGATATTTTAACGATGCTTCGCGATGAGATGCTCTATTTCTGGGCGCAGATCGAAACCAAAATTATGAATGAAGGCTGGGCCAGCTTTTTTCACCAGCGAATTATGCGGGAGCTCGACCTGACGTCCGGGGAAACAGTAGAATACGCCAAGCTGAATTCCTCTGTCGTTCAGCCTTCGCGCCACTCGCTTAATCCCTATTACCTTGGCCTCAAAATATTCGAAGACATAGAGAAGCGCTGGGATAATCCCAATCAAGAAGAAATTGAGCGATTTGGACGGAAGCCCGGACACGGAAGAGAAAAAATGTTTGAGGTTCGCGAGCATGATGCCGACATTTCCTTTATTCGCAATTATTTAACGAAGGAATTGGTGGAGGAGCTGGATTTGTATGTATTCGAAAAAAAGGGGCCGGAATGGAAAATAACCGATAAAACGTGGGAAAATATCCGGGACCAGCTTGCTTATTCTCGCGTAAACGGAGGGTTTCCTTACCTGGTCGTAAAAGACGGCGACTATTTGCGCAACGGGGACTTATATTTATTTCATCAATTTGAAGGCGTGGAGCTGGATTTGAGGTATGTGGAACGGACGTTGCCTTATGTTTACAAGCTATGGGGGAAAAACGTCTATCTGGAAACGATTGTTGAGGATAAACCATTAGTTTTCGTGTACGACGGGAAAAAGGTTAGCCGGAAGTTTTTGTGAGTGTAAACATCACCCCCACGGACCAATCCAATGGGGGTGTAGTTTTGGCCAAAAATCCAATTTGCCGCTTTAATTGGTGCCAAGATTATTTATTAAATTGATAATTTCCTCATGTGATTTAAAGGGCTTGGAATAAACTACTCGTGGCATGATTAATATTTTATCTTCGTTTTTAATTCTAACAATCGGTTTAATTGAAACAAATTCATTTATCGTTTCGTCATATTGAAATTGAAACTCAAAAGCTTTTGTTTCATTAGCATTTAAGCACCGATCAACAGGATTATCGAAATTATTAAAATCTCTTGATGCAGTAATATCTATATCAACTAAAATAGACAAATTGATGTACATATCTGCAATACAAATATTATTGATGGTTTCATTTTTCATTTCACTCCTATACCAATCAAAAACGCTTCCTTGAACAGAATGTTTGCCTAATGAAATTTCATCATATCTTTTACCGCTATCAATAACATCAACTTTTATTTGACCAATATTATACGTGAACTCATTTTCCGAGTCTTCAATAACAAATTCTGTTAGAGAATGTTCACCTATTGATAAACCACTAATTCTCAGAACATACGTTAATAATGAGTATTCACGTTCGACTTCACTTTCAATTTCGTTTATCAGAGTAACCGGATATTCTATCCCATTTTCACTAACAAATTTATACTTTTCAGCTGTAGAATCTTTTTTTCTTTTTTCATTTTTATTAAATTCGATAAATGACAAGTCAATATTTATTTGCTCGTCAGAGAACATTGCTAAATATGAATCCCACTCAACAAAGAATTTTTGATTGTATTCTTTGCTCTCTACATTCAAACTTTGTTTAGAGCATGATGGGGTAATCATCAGTATTAATACCAGCAATATTAGTAAGCTTTTTATAGTTTTATTGCTCATTCACAACTTCACCCTTAAATATACTTATTTAGGTAAAAATTAATACTTTAAAATTATTTATATTAAAAATTTATATTCCAACTAAATGTACAAGCCATCTTTGAGCGCTGTCTCCAGCTCACCATTAATAGATAACCCAATAAGAGGTTATGCAATATTATGAAGCTTTAATTTACATATTGACATAAGTCCTCTTATCGGATTCAATACCTTAAATAGCAAATCTCATAGAACAGGCTTAAAAGTTAACAGATAAATCAATAATCCAAGATAAATAATTATTGTCGCTTCAAAATAAGGGAGTATTAAAACAATATTAGCTTTTAAATGATAAATTAATTATGTTTCCCAAGAATAAAAATGATACTTATACCATTGTTTCGACCATCCAGTACCATAATCTGTCTTTATTGTTGTAGGTGAAAGCGCCCAGTCAGTTTTAACATTAAATTCTTTAACATGAAACCAATCTTGATATCCAATATGAACGGTTTTATAAGGATTAACATCCGACGAATAAGCAAAAGACTTTTCGGTTGACCATGTAGAGTTATATCCAACTGCAGCATCAATAACATTTTTAGAAAATCCAATATCTACATTCCATCCATTACTAACAACCCTTGTTATTGAGAAGCTTATATTATCCATGGATGATTTTCCATTGTATCCACTTGAAACCTCACCCACATCTGTATATCCATCATAAGTATTAAATATATTAATAACTTCATGAACGTGTGGTGTTAAACTGATATGGAATGGAGTAATTATGTTATCAATGGCTAGTTCATCAAGAATGCCGCCTGGACTTTCTAATACCCCGTTATCTGGAGCAGTACCAGGAGTTGGACGTTCTGTTGAATTACCATATTCAGCATGAGCAAAAACTGTGGAATTCAATGAAAAAATCAGTAATAAACTTAACATTAAAATAGTTGGAAGTTTCAAAAAACGCTAGTGCCTCACAATAAATAACACTAAAAAAAGGAGCTTGGTTGCATTTTCTTAAAAAAATTCCACAAAATTGGGCTCATAACAGAAATCAGTGCTTGCCTATAACCGAGATGAGAAAATGTGGGACAGAGGGGTATTCCGATAGCTGTTAAATCCCGATTTGATCACCGTACTTACCTTTTGTACATGAGCAAGCATGGTCTTCCTCAAACTTACGAGTAGTAATAAATAACGTTCATCTCATACATAAAAAAACTCCCCCACCTGAAAAATCTGGCATGGCTTATGTATAGGATTGCATGCATACGTTGCGGCAACGGGGCCAAACTAAGCCGGAAAGATCATCACACCATGAAAGGGAGTTTGCTGAACCATGAAAAAAGCAGGATTGCTTGCCATTATTATGACTTGCTTTACCTTCGCCATCGCGCTGCCGGCAGCCAGCGCACACAATGGCGTAGACGCATTAACCGCTAATGTTTCGCAAATGGACAATGCGGCTAACTACAACCGCACCTCTACCGATGGCAATATGATGAACAGAGCCGAAAATAACTTGAACCGTGGTATGAACCGAATGGAAAATGGCATGAATCGCGCCATGAACAATGTCGAAAACGGCGTAAATCGTACGTTTGGAACGGACGGCTATGCAGGAACAAACCGTGTCAACACGATGAATAACGGCCGTTACCGCACCAATGCGGCAACGACAACGACTGCGACAACGAATCGGAACTTCAACTGGGGCTGGCTTGGACTTCTGGGCTTGATCGGTCTTGCCGGCATGAGAAGCCGCGACCGCGACCGCGCGTAAATTTCAGTACAGCCAATAAAAGTGCGACAGCTGAGATAAAAAACAACAAATCCTCCAAACCGCCGCCGCGAACGGACGAGTTTGGAGGATTTGTTTGATAGCTGGGCTTTATTTGCAGCTTCTGATTTTTGTTTTTATAATAGTTGAAACTTGTTTTATCGTCTGATCTGGGTTTTCGCAATATCATCAATCAACTCGTTCATTGTTCCGTTTAATGCCGCAATTCGCACACGGTCGCCGGAATCCAATGCTTTATGGTCGCCGCTTTGAATGATTCGGTATAGCTGCGCATCGGCGGTAACATGGTAATTATATTCGCCGTATTGCGAGTGCAATGCGGATATGACTTGCTTTTCAATGATGCGGCGATTTCCGTTTTGTTGAAGCGTAATGCCCACGGCAACATCGGTATCCGTCATCAGCACAACGGCGGATTCAACGGCGGGAACAGCTTCCGCAATAGCAGCTAATTGACTCGGCGTCACTCTGGTTCCTGCATTGCTTCCGTTTTCCATGCCGGTACCCAATGGCTGCTGACGGCCATTTAAACCTGGCTGCCCGTCATTCAAAGCCCTCGGGCTGCCATTATCGCGGTAGGATAACGGGGGGCGGTCTCCTTGGTCATTTAACGCTTCCGGGGAGACATAATGGCTTCGGCGGCCATCCTGCAGTGATTCATAATTGTTTCCATAGTTGTTGCCGGTGTCCCCGCATCCCGCGGTTGCCGCTAGAATTAATCCCAGCATGCTTAAAGAAGCACCCAATTTTATACTCCGTTTCATATTTCTGCACCTCCGTATACGAATTAACATGTACAGAGATGCATATTTTAATACATTTTACTCCTCCAGCTTTCGGACATCAACGACCACGCTTAGCCGCTGTTCTCCCGTCCCCCGATAAACACCTTTAACGGGCACGATATCTTTATAATCCCTGCCATGCCCCAGCTTCACGTAACGCTCGCCGACGGGGTCCGCATTGGTGGGATCGAAGCTGCACCAGCCCAGGGAAGGAACGTATGCCTCCACCCATGCATGGGACGCCTGCTGAAAATCCGCATTGCCCCCCTGCAGGTCGCCGACAAAATGATAGCCGCTCACATATCGCGCCGGAATGCCGACCGATCGGGCTGATGCAATCATCAGATGGGCGAAATCCTGACATACGCCGCGCTGGCGTTGAAACATCTCGGAGGTCGTTGTTTCGACGGTCGTAGCCTCGGGATCATACTGAAACTGCTCCCGGATCAGGCTGCTTAGTCCGCTCAGCCAATCCAGCACGCAGTGGCTTCCCTCGGCGCCCGGAGGCGGCACCTGAATCCCGTTGGCAAAAGCTTTGACCTCCGGGGTTATGAATGTATACTCCGTTTCAAGCAGAAATTCCGCATAGCGATCCCCCGCTTCATCGCTCCTCAGCCATCTCCAGGAGTCCTCCATGGAGCAGCGGTTCAGATATTGGCTTCGCTCCTCCTCGCTGCGAGCCCCTTTGGTCACGACGGTCATGGCCGTTTTGATCGCCAGCCGTTTATGAGGCCCATTGACGGAGAAGGAATGAACCCGATTGCCAAAATAGTCCTCATAGCTAAACAAGGAAGCGTTAGGCTCAATGCTGATGGATTGCTGATAGCAGGATTGGCGCTCATTGGTGCTTGGCGTCAGCCGGATTTCATTGACACTGTCCGTCACGCTGTCCGGATATTCGTATTGCGTGACATGCGTAATGTGCAGCTTCATGCGCTTGCCTCCCCCATGCGAAAAAAGGTTTTGGCAAAAAAAGTGCCCAGCTGCTGAAACGAGTTCAGCAAATGGAGAACAATCGCTCCTTCAGAATCGATTGCCAGATCATCGCGTTCCAGACAGGCCAGATCTGCCCGCATCTTGCCTACCTGCCGCAGGATCCGGTCATGCTCAACCCGGAGAGCGCGATCCTGCAGCTCAATGGAGCGCATATGGTCATCCAGCATATATAGAGCGAATTGAAGCGAACGCGGAAATACGCTGCTGAGCACCACAAATTCCAGAATCGCATGAACGGATAGCCCATCGGCATAATAACGGCGGAAAGCCTGGTAGCCGCTGACCGATTTAAGCACCGCCTGCAAATAGGGATAGGCATCTGCGTTATTCCAGCCTTCGTGAGCCGAGGTCAGCATGGCAGAGCGGATAATGCGAAGGGTGTTTTCGCCGCGTTCCAAATAACGTCCGCATTCAATAAAATGCCATTCATTTTCTCTCGGCATGACGGATTGGCTTAATCCCTGGAACTGTGCGGTCCATTCCTTGATTTTGCCATAGAACAAATGCGGCGATTCCCTCATCATTTCATCCGGCTGCTTCTCCCTCAGCCAAAGGTAAAAGGCGTTGGTTGTATCCCACAGCTCGCTAGGCAATTTTTCGCGAAGCGTCCGAACGTTGGCCCGGGCATGGCTGACGCAAGACACCAGCGAGTTGGCGTTGTCGCGGTCCAGCGTCGTGTAATACAGCACATACTGCTCGGTATAGGCCCCATACGTGTTTTCGTAGGCTTCGCGGCTCCCTAACGCATCCACGATGCGATGCCACTTGGAATAATGCCCTTCCGTATCCCCGTCGGACTGGGATTCAATCAAAGCATCCTGATCCATTTGCATATGATAATGCACGTCGATCAGCCTGGCATGATTTTCAGCGCGCTCCATATATCTTCCAATCCAGAATAAAGCCTCCGCATTCCGATTCAGCATAAGAAACCCTCCCTAATTCATCGGTTAAGCACCCAGGTATCCTTCACTCCGCCGCCCTGCGACGAATTGACGACTAACGAACCCTGCTGCATCGCCACTCGGGTTAAGCCGCCGGGTATAACATGACTTTCATTGCCCATCAGGGCAAATGCTCTCAGATCGATATGTCTTGGAGTCATGGCTCCATCTACCATCACAGGCGCTTGGGAGAGTTTCATGGTGGTTTGGGCAATATAACGGGAGGGCTCGCGCTTGATGGCTTCGGCAAACGCCGCAATTTCCTTGGATGTTGCGCTGGGACCAATGAGCATGCCGTAGCCCCCTGACAGAGAGGTTTCCTTGACAACCAGCTCGCCGAGATGCTCCAGCACGTATTCTCTTTCTTCCTTGCGCGTCAAAATATAAGTTGGCACATTGTGGAGAATCGGCTCTTCCTTCAAATAATACCGGATCATATCCGGCACATAGGCATAAACAGCCTTGTCATCCGCTACGCCCGTTCCGGGGGCATTGGCGATCGCTACATTGCCGGCGCGATATGCATTCATCAAACCAGGCACTCCAAGCAAGGAATCCGGATGGAAGGACAGCGGGTCCAGAAAATGATCGTCGATGCGCCGATAGATTACGTCGACCTGGCGCAAACCGCGCAAATCGCGAAGGTAGATTTTGTGATCCTTATAAACCAGATCGCGTCCTTCTACAAGGTGAATGCCCAGCTGCTGAGCCAAAAAAGTATGCTCGTAATATGCGGAGTTATATGCCCCAGGCGTCAGAAGCACAATAAGCGGGTCGGTTTTTCCGTTAGGCGCAAGACTGCGGAGCGAGCTCAAGAAACAATTCAGGCTGCGGTCAATGCTTTGCACGGAGCTTGCGAGATACAAATCATGAAATAATTCGCTCATCAGCGTTCTGCCCTTGAACAGGTACGAAAATCCGGACGGCGAACGAAGATTGTCCTCCAGCACGAAATACCGTCCCTTCTCATCCCGAATCAAGTCGATGCCGGAAGCGGTAATATAAACCCCGCCGGGCACCTCCAGACCTGCCATTTCCGGACGAAAATAGGTGTTGGAAACAATCATCCGCCTTGGGATTACGCCATCCGTTACGATGCGCCCTTCATGATAGATATCATGGACAAAGGCGTTTAGCGCCTTGATTCTCTGTTTAACCCCCCGGTCAACAAGCTCCCATTCATGCTTTGGAATGACGCGCGGAATAAAATCAAAGGGGATGGTGCGCTCCAGCGGTTCCTTTTGCGATTCGCTGTAGAGCGTAAAGGTAATGCCTTCCTCCAGCATCCGTTGATTAATGGCCTGCTGCCTCATGGCAAGCTCCGCCGGCTTCATCGCTCCGAACAAGCGATGAATAGCTCCATAATGAGGGCGAACGGAGGAGTCTCTGTCGTACATCTCGTCATAAAACGTTTGTGCATCGTAAAATTGAGCTTGCGACTTTTTGGCCGTCGACATGACAACCGCCTCCTTCTTGATGGCTGAAAATACTGATCATCTGTTTTTAGCCTGTCTCTCCCTCAACATCACCTCAAATTATGTCAATTAAACGTCTTAAAACCTAACATTATATACTCAACTATAGTTGATTGTTAGGATTATCATACAGGATTCCAAATTTTGTGTCAACTTATTTGACATGAAAAAAGAGGAGCTCGGCAATCGAGTTCCTCTACTGGATGAAATGTTGGCTACCGGTTAAGCAAGCTGCCCACATACCTTAGAAGCTCATTGGCGCAAACCGGGCAATACAGATGGTCGTCGATCAATCGTTTGGTTACTTCATTAATGCGTTTGAGCTGGTTTTCGTCCGGCGTTTTGGTTGATGTCGTGATTTTTACAATATCCTTAAGATCCGCAAACAGCTTTTTCTCTACCGCTTCCCTTAACCGCTCATGGCTTGTAAAATCGAACTTTTTGTTTTTGCGGGAGTAGGTGGATATCCGAATCAGGATTTCCTCGCGGAATGCTTTTTTGGCGTTTTCCGAAATGCCGATTTGCTCCTCAATGGAACGCATCAATCGCTCGTCGGGGTCCATCTCCTCTCCCGTAAGGGGATCTTTAATTTTGAGCCAGTTGCAATAAGCTTCAATATTGTCGAGGTAATTTTCGAACAGCGTACGCGCGGATTCCTCAAAGGAATACACAAATGCTTTCTGGATTTCTTTTTTGGCGAGCGTATCGTATTCTTTGCGAGCAATCGATATAAAATTCAAGTACCGCTCCCGCTCATCCTTCGTTATAGAAGGATGCTGATCCAATCCGTCCTTGAGCGCCCGCAGAACGTCCAGGGCGTTAATGCACTGCATATCGCCTTTAATAAGCGCGCTGGATATACGGTTGATGACATAACGGGGATCGATGCCCGACATGCCCTCTTCGATATATTCATTTTGCATTTCCTTCAAATCCGCTTCTTTGAAGCCTTCGACCTCTTCGCCATCGTACATCCGCATTTTTTTGACTAAATCCATGCCTTGTTTTTTCGTTTCCTTCAATCTGGTCAAGATGGAGAAAATCGCCGCAGCCTTCAGGGCATGCGGAGCAATATGGATATGCCTCATATCGCTCTGGGAGATCAGCTTGGCGTATATTTTCTCTTCCTCCGACACCTTGAGATTATAAGGGATAGGCATTACGATCATGCGGGATTGCAGAGCCTCATTTTTTTTGTTGCTGATGAAGGCTTTGTACTCCGACTCGTTCGTGTGGGCGATTATGAGCTCATCGGCGCTAATTAACGCAAATCTGCCCGCTTTGAAATTGCCTTCTTGCGTCAGGGATAACAAATTCCACAGAAACTTCTCATCGCATTTGAGCATTTCCTGGAACTCCATCAAGCCCCGGTTCGCTTTATTCAATTCTCCGTCAAACCGGTACGCGCGAGGATCGGATTCCGAGCCGTATTCCGTAATGGTGGAAAAATCGATGCTTCCCGTCAGGTCGGCAATATCCTGCGATTTGGGATCGGAGGGACTGAATGTCCCGATTCCCACCCGGTTATCCTCGGAGATAAACACCCTCTCCACCTGCACGTTTTCGATATTGCCGCCATATTCCGTCGCAAGCCTCATCTGGCATGAAGGGCACAAATTGCCTTCAATGCGAACATCAAGCTCCCTCTGGATTTCCGGTCTCAGCTCATGCGGTATGAGGTGCAGCGGCTCCTCGTGCATCGGGCAGCCTTTAATCGCGTAGATTGCCCCGCGTTCCGTTCTCGAAAATTTCTCAAGCCCTTTTTTGAGCATCGTTACAATCGTAGATTTCCCCCCGCTGACGGGTCCCATCAGTAGCAGAATCCGCTTGCGCACATCCAGCCTCCTGGCCGAGGAATGGAAATACTCCTCCACCAGCTTTTCGACCGCGCGATCCAGACCAAAAATTTCCTGCTCAAAAAATTTGTACGTCTTTCGGCCGTTATTCTCTTCGATACCGTACGACTTCATCATTTCGTATACACGCGAATGCGCAGTCATGGCAGGAGAAGGATCGTTTTTCAACAATTGAATATATTCCTTAAAGCTCCCGCTCCATGCCAACCTTTCACTTTCCGCCTGATATTGCGATATCCGTTTAAAAATATCCATGTCGTGCCTCCTCCCGCATCTTCCGCTTTCCCTGTCTCTGTTTGGAACTTGCACTTTTTAATGAAGTATTAAATACCTATGCTTATTCGAGCCGGAAATTGACCACTATTTTGTTACCCCTGCTATAATAAAAGAGAATGCATATAAGTTGAACAATAGCAACAAGTGACAGGCCAGGGTGTGAATGGTTCTGGAGAAAAGCGTATGCTTACGAAGTGACGTTCTTCCAGAACGTTTCAAGCGTTCGCTTGTGTTCCCGGATTTCACCATTAGCCCCAATCATTCAGGGAAATCTGGGAACAACTGCGATCGTAAGAACTTTTCACACGCCGGCCCCCTTCGCTGATATTCTTTTGTTCAACTTATATAGGAAGGTTCCGGGAAAGGAGAAAGAACGCAATTGGCCGTGGCAAAAGAGGAAGAGCTGTATCCGCCCATCAAGAAGTTTTATGAAGGAATGGGCTTTGAGGTAAAAAGCGAGGTGATGCATTGCGACCTGGTTGCGATTCATCCCCAGCACGGTGAAACAATCATCGTTGAAATGAAAAAAACGTTCAATCTCGCCTTGCTGCTGCAAGGGATTGAACGCATGCGCTTATATGCCAACGTCGTTCTGGCCGTGGAGCGAAACCGCAAAAAAAGCGGCGCGCACAACCAGCGCTTCGGGGATTTGGCGGAGCTCTGCCGGATGCTTGGGCTAGGCCTTATGACTATTACCTTTTACAAAACAAAAGCTCCTGTCATAGACATGTTAGTGCAGCCTGGCGATCCCCCCGTCAGAGGAAAACGACCCAGCAAGCGCAATCGGCTTCTGACGGAATTCCGGGAGCGAAGCGGCGATTACAACGTCGGCGGCAGCACCGGACGCAAGCTTGTTACCGCCTATCGCGAAAAGGCGCTTCGTTGCGCTTACGTGCTACAGCAGAGCGGTCCCAGCGCCCCCAGAGAGATTGCCGCAGCAACCGGCCTCAGCAATAGCGGACAGATGCTGCGGGCGAATTACTACGGCTGGTTCCAAAGGGTAGAACGCGGAAAATACGCCCTGCTGCCGCAGGGCGAGGAAGCACTGAAAGAATATCGCGATGTATTGGGAAATTGGGCCGAAGGCATCAGCTTCGGGCCGTGAACTCTCCGATCGCTTCCGCAAAGCGGGCAACACCTGCAGCAGTGCGTTCTCCCGTGTTATGCGTAAAGTTCAGACGGGCCGTATTGCGTTTGGGGGAAGACGCATAAAACGGGCTTCCCGGCACAAACGCCACGCCCTTCTGAACGGCGCAACGCAGCAGCGCCTCCGCATCCAGTCCCTCCGGCAGCTCCAGCCAGAGAAACATTCCGCCGCGGGCTTTCTGCCATTTAACGCCCGGCAGAGCCGCCTGCTCCAGCAACCGGTGCATCTCCAGCATGCGGCTGCCGTATTCTCTGGAGATGGTTGCAATATGTCCATCCAGATCAAAAAAGCTCAACAGCTGGCTTAATATTTGCTGGTCCAGCATGCTGGAATGCAAATCCGCTGCTTGCTTCGCTTTGGCCGCCATCGCCATAATGCGCTTGTCGCCCATAGCCCAGCCCGTGCGCAGAGCCGGCGCCACAGTTTTGGAGAAGCTGCCCGTATATACAACAATGCTGTCCTGAGCCTTTCCTTCCAGCGAAAACAATGTAGGAATGGATTCCTCCGGATTAAATTTAATGTCTCCGTAAGGATCGTCTTCGATAATCAATACTCCGTATTTACGGCAAATGTCCAGAATAGCCTTGCGGCGCTCCACGCTCCACACTCGTCCGGTAGGATTGCCAAAAGTCATTACCGCGTAAAGCAGCTTGGGCTTATGGCGTTTAATCATTTCTTCCGCATATTCCGGTATCATGCCGTCTTCATCGCTTTCCACCGCCGCCGTCTGAACGCCGTGAAGAGCAAATACCTGGAGGCTCGACAAGTAGGTCGGCATTTCGACCAGCACCGTATCGCCAGGCTCCGTCAGCACGCCCACCAACTGATAAATTGCTTGTTGAGAACCCGTTGTAATAAGCATTTCATCCGGATTTACCGGCATGCCCTTCCTGCCCATCCGTTCGCAGAGCTGCTCCCTCAGAGGCGTGTAGCCTTCTGTCAGGCCATATTGCAAAACGCCGGGACCGGACCGAAAAACGCGATCCGACGCCTCGCGGACGGCGTCTACCGGAAACAGTTCCTCAGCGGGCAGTCCGCCCGCAAATGATATCATATCTTTGCCTTGCGTCAGCTTTAGAATATCTCTAACCGCGGACGATGTAAGCTGTGAAACTCTGGATGAAAATCGGTATTCCATATCGGTTCGCCCTCTCCGTCAAAATGCTGTCTTCTTTCCTCATATCCTATATCATATCAAGGTGTTCGTTACATTTAAAGTTTTCTTTTTCGCCACAATTGGGTATAATGAACATAGTTCATTGGAGGTGTCTAAGGAATGAATTTCTGGATCGTGATGACTGTTTTGGTTTTATTCCTTACCGCGATTTTGACCAGTTCCTATAATGACGACAAAACAAGCGGATTGTAAAACCCTGTTTGAAACAAATGAAGCTTTCCGGTCAGCGATTGCTGGAGCCGGAAAGCTTCATTTTTTTTGTTTCTAAAATTCTGTTCAAAAAGTTCGGTTTTCAGTGCCGGGAAGATGGCTCATATTCGACGTCGATTATGCCGCTAGGCATGTTTCGTAATGGAAGTCGGACTTTTTGAACTGCCATACTAACGCTTCAGGAAGCCCATCTCTCCCATGCACTCGGAGCACACGGAACGTTCCTTGAATTCCTGCACCTCGTTCATAGAGCCGCAGAATACACATTTGGGACGGTACCTTTCAAGAATGATGTGATCACCCTGAACGAATATTTCAACGGGGTCGCCCTCGTTCATCAAATATCGTTTGCGCAAAGATTTGGGAAGCACAATACGTCCAAGCTGGTCTACTTTTCTTACAACACCTGCCGGTTTCATCACATTCACCTCTTTTATGTCTGGATTTGTCAGCAATTGAGAAACCTTGCTTATGAGATAATATACTTTCGACAAGAAATGGACAATTCCTTCCTGTCGAATTAAATTGTAATTTTCACGCAATTACTTTAACCCGGCAAAGGAAACTTGACGGAAAGCCTCATATAGAACAATAGCTGCGGAATTGGACAAGTTAAGCGAACGAACCGCATCAGTCATAGGCATTCGGATACACGTCTGCAGGTTTGCATCGATCAGCTCCTGAGGCAGTCCTTTCGTTTCTTTGCCAAATACAAAAAAATCGCCGTCCTGATACGAAAACTCGGAATACACCTTGCTGGCCCGGGTGCTGGCAAAGAAAAAGCGGCTTTCCGGAAACTGCTCCCGCACCTCGTCGAAGGAGTCATGATAATGGACGTTTACAGCATGCCAATAATCCAGTCCGGCGCGCTTCAGCGTCCGGTCGTCGGTTTGAAAGCCCAGCGGCCTGACCAAATGCAGATGAGTGCCCGTCGCGGCACAGGTTCTTGCGATATTGCCCGTGTTGGCCGGAATTTCCGGCTCCACCAGCACAATGTGAAATGACACGATTTTACACGCCCTTTACGTTCAGTTAATCCAGCGCAAAATATATTTCTTCATAATAAGAAAGTAATGAAGGCGCGAAGGAGAGCAGCTGATGAAAAAAAAGGTACTGGTTGTAGATGACGAACCATCTATCGCCATGTTGATTGAGTTTAACTTAAAGCTTGCCGGTTATGACGTCAGATGCGTAGGCGACGGAGAAGCAGTGTTTGACCAGCTAAAGCCGTTTCGCCCCGACCTGATTGTACTTGATTTGATGCTGCCGAAAATGAACGGCATTCAGGTCTGCCGCACGCTGCGGGATCAGAAAAACGAAGTGCCGATCATCATGCTTACAGCGCTGCAGGACATCAGCGACAAAATTGCGGGACTCGACAACGGAGCGGACGACTACATGACCAAGCCGTTTAGCCCTCAGGAGCTGATCTCCCGGATCGGCGCATTGTTCCGCCGTTTGCAGACCATGCCCGGCACTCAAGAGGACAATGTGTACGATATTGGCGGCATGCAGGTGCTGGAGCAGCAGCGCGAAGTGCTGGTTGAAGGCAATTCCGTGGATTTGACGCCGAAGGAATTTGAACTGCTTCTCTTCCTCTGCAAACACAAAGGAAAAGTGCTCAGCCGGCAGCAACTGCTGCATGGCGTATGGGACTATCACTTTCTCGGCGACACCCGGATCGTGGATGTGCATATCAGCCATCTGCGCGACAAAATCGAGCAAAATGCCCGCACGCCGGAATATATCATGACGGTCCGCAACGTTGGCTACAAGCTTAACGTGCCAGGCCGCAACGAATCTCTGGAGGCCTCCCGCGCATAAAAAAGCGGCCCCTCAATGAATACCGCCCCTTCCCGCTCTATAACAGAGAGGAGGGGCGGTTTTTTTTCATCGTTTTTCCAAACGATGACCATTTAACGGATTAGCTTGCCTTGTCTAGCCGCATTAGCCGTTTTTCTGCTGGAATTCCTTCATGAATTGCGCAAGCGCCTGACAGCTCTCCAATGTTACGGCATTGTAGGTGGAAGCACGCAAGCCGCCAACATCGCGATGGCCCTTCAATCCAACAAAACCTTCCGCTTCGGATTGTTTCACAAACAGCTTCTCCAGCTCTTCGTTCGCCATCCGGAACGTTACGTTCATAATGGAGCGGCTGTCGGTATGGGCACAGCCCTTGTAGAAACCGCCGCTGCCGTCGATTGTGTCATAGATCAGGCCTGTCTTGTCGCGGTTCAGTTGATCCAGTTGGGCGACTCCGCCTTTACCTTTAATCCATTTCAGCACAAGTCCCATCATAAACACGGAGAAGGACGGTGGCGTGTTGTAAAGCGACTTGGCTTTGGCGTGGGTATCGTAACGGAGCATAGCCGGAATGCTCTTAGGGCTGTTTGCAGCCAAATCATCACGGATGATAACAACCGTTACGCCGGAAGGACCCAGATTTTTTTGAGCGCCGGCATAGATCAAGCCGAATTTGCTGATGTCAACCGGACGGGACAAAATATCGCTGGACATATCCGAAACCAGCGGCACGCTGCCCGCATCCGGGAATTCATGGAACTGGGTTCCGCCGATCGTTTCATTGGATGTAACATGAAGATAAGCCGCATTGTCCGGAACAACAATTTCATCAAGGCGCGGCACACGCATAAAGCTGTCGGATGCCGTCGAAGCGGCAACGGCCGTTTCACCAATCAGTTTTGCCTCTTTGATCGCTTTGTCGGCCCATGCACCAGTCTGGACATAAGCGCCGACCTTGCCGGGAGTCAACAGATTCATCGGCAGCATCGCAAATTGCGTGCTGGCGCCGCCTTGAAGCAGCAGCACTTGGTAATTGTCCGGAATCTGGAACAACTCGCGCATCAGGTCTTGCGTCTCGTTATTAACCTGCTCATAAAAAGTGCTTCTATGCGACATTTCCATAATGGACATGCCTGCTCCCTGGTAATCAACAAACTGCTCCTGGGCTTGCTGCAGCACTTCGAGCGGAATAGCTGCGGGTCCTGCATTGAAATTATAAGCTCTGGTCATCGTCCTTCTCTCCCGTCCTTCTATAAAGTGCATGACACCACTGCGTACATGATATCGCTATGATAGCAAGTTTAAGGAGTCGTATCAAGTCAATTTGTCACAAAGAACAGCGAAAGTCGAACAAAATTATATTATAGTTAATAGAATATTCGGATATACATTACTTATGGCAACAGGGCACTAAACCTGACATGGTCGGTACAAATGGAATAAGCGGGCCTTTGCAGGCCCGCTTTGTTTCCATTCAACTGCTTATTAGCAACCGAAGTAGAGGCTGTATTCATGCGGATGAACACGAATGTTAACCGCTTTTGCTTCTTGGCGTTTGAAAGCCACATAGTTATCGATGAAGTCCTGGGAGAATACTCCGCCTTCAGTAAGGAATGCGGAATCCGCTTCAAGAGCGTCAAGCGCTTCGTCCAGAGTGCCTGGAACGCTGCGGATTTCTTTTTTCTCTTCTTCAGGAAGCTCGTAGATGTTTTTGTCGAAAGGACCATAACCCAGAGCAACTGGATCAAGACCTTTCTTGATGCCGTCCAGACCTGCAAGCAGCATAGCTGCAAATGCCAGGTAAGGGTTAGCAGTGGAGTCCGGAGTACGGAACTCGATACGACAGCCTTTAGGCGTCACAGCTGCGATCGGAATACGAACTGCAGCGGAACGGTTGCCTTTGGAGAATACCAGGTTAACTGGTGCTTCGTAGCCAGGAACCAGACGTTTGAAGGAGTTTGTGCTCGGGTTAGTCAAAGCGATCAGAGCAGGCGCGTGGTGCAGGATGCCCGCGATGTAGTTCATAGCCAATGTGCTCAGGTTGGCGTAAGCTTCTTTGTCATAGAACAAAGGAGTATCGCCGTTGAAGATGGAAGAGTGAACGTGCATGCCGCTTCCGTTATCGCCAAACAGCGGTTTTGGCATGAATGTTGCCACTTTGCCCCACTGGCGAGCAACGTTGTGAATGATATATTTGTATTTCAGAAGGTTATCGGCTGTTTTTGTCAACGTGTCGAAGCGGAAGTTGATTTCGCCTTGACCTGCTGTCGCCACCTCATGGTGATGACGTTCAACGCGCAGGCCGGATTCTTGCATCAGACGAACCATTTCGCTGCGGATGTCTTGTTGGGAATCGATTGGAGCAACTGGCACATAACCGCCTTTTACAGGGATTTTGAAGCCCAGGTTGCCGCCTTCTTCCTTGCGAGCCGAATTCCATGCTGCTTCCTCGGAATCAACCGAGAAGAAGGAAGTGTTCATCGAGCTTTCGTAACGAACGTCGTCGAAAATGAAGAACTCGGATTCAGGAGCGAAAAATGCTGCTGTGCCTACGCCGCTAGCTTGCAGGAACTCTTCTGCTTTTTGTGCAATGCTGCGCGGATCGCGGTCATAACGCTGTCCGTCTGGAGTATAGATGTTGCACATGATGTTAATGGTTGGATGGCTAGTGAAAGGGTCTACGAATACCGACTCAGTGTCTGGCATCATAACCATATCGGACTCTTCAATGCCGCGGAAACCGGGAATCGAGGAACCGTCAAAAGCTACGCCGTTAACGAAAGTATCAGCGTCCACCTCTGTAGCAGGCAACGTGATGTGATGAGCGCCACCGGCGAGGCTCACAAAACGGAAATCTACGAACTGAATGTTGTTTTCCTTAATTAGTTCCAAAACCTTTTCAACTGACATCTAAATTTCCTCCATTTCCGAACATTAGCTTGATTTTCGCACTCGAACGTTCAATAATTGCTGAACCATGTCGTTATTATAAAACTCCGCAATGTAGCAGTCAATAGCTATGTCAGGTATTTTTTATTAGAATGTGAGGAATACTTACAAGTTTGACCAATGCCTAATAAAAATAGCCATTTCCCCTGTTTTACGCCCATAATTGGCTAAAATATCTGCGATTATAAAATTCCCTTCCATTTTCCAAAATTCCATGTAAACGTTTTCTGACATGGAATTTTTCGAAAACAACGCATTTAACCGCCAGCCTCGCCTTTTGGGCGAAACTGACGGTTTCATTACACGCTGGATGCCGTGTGATTACTTTTTCCACTCTTTAAAGTACTCTGCCGGTTCCTTCGGCGTATCAAATTGCTTGCCTACCAGCTCTCCAAGCTTCTCCAGATCCTTCAGCAATGCGGCAAATTGGTCCGGGAACAGAGACTGTACGCCGTCGCCCGTCATGGAATTGTCGGGATCTGTATGCATTTCGACAATCAGGCCATTGGCGCCTGCAGCAACGGAAGCCTTTGACATTGGCTCTACCAGCTCGCGGCGTCCCGTGCCATGGCTTGGATCGGAAATAACGGGCAGATGGCTCAGCGATTGCAGCACCGGGATAGCGGAAAGATCTAACGTATTGCGTGTGTAAGTCTCGAACGTTCGGATTCCGCGCTCACACAACATGACATTGGGATTGCCGCCGGCCAGAATGTATTCAGCTGCATTCAGGAACTCGTCATAGGTAGCGCTAAAGCCGCGTTTCAGCAAAACTGGAGTTTGAATCGTTCCCAGCTTGCGCAGCAAATCAAAGTTTTGCATGTTGCGAGTGCCGACTTGAAGAATATCGGCATGTTCTGCGCAAATATCAACGTATTCCGGTGTCATGACTTCAGTGATGGTTAACAGTCCGTGCTTTTTGCCGGCCTCTGCCATCATGACCAAACCTTCTACGCCTACGCCCTGGAAGCTGTATGGACCTGTTCTTGGCTTAAACGCTCCTCCACGCAGGATTTGGCCTCCGGCCGCTTTGACCAGTCTGGCGATTTCATCGATTTGCTCCGGCGTCTCTACGGCGCAAGGGCCGCCCATAATGGCAAGATGCTTGCCGCCGATTTTGACGCCTTTAATATCAATGATGGTATCGTCCGGATGAAAGTCGCGGCTGGCAAGTTTGTAGGACTTGGATATTTTAATAACATTTTCAACGTCTTTCATTTGACGCAAATGCTCTGCCAATGTAGGCGGGGCATTTCCGATAATGCCGATAACCGTTCTGTCGGTGCCTCTGGATACATGCGCCTGCACGCCTGTTTGTTCGATATGTTTGACGATTTCCTGTATTCTTTCGTCGCTGGTATTGTTTTTGGTAATGGCGATCATTCAAAACACTCCTTTATTATGCATGAGCCAGCACTTTGCGGCTTTTATGCGTCTATGCTTTTTAGCTTTTATGCTTTTATTCGCTAAAGTAAATATAACGCATTTTTGGTTCTCCGTCAACATCGGAGAACCAAAAAAATGCGTCGAAATGATGAATAAGATTAAGAGTGGTCTGCTGCCATTAATGATTAGTTAGAGGATGCCGCTTCCTTAGGGCTTTCTTCCTTTGATTTGGAATCCGGCGCTTTGGCCCGCACATTGGGAAGCAGCTTGTTAGGATTAATCGTCCTGACAATTTCCCAGGTGTCGGGATTCCGATAGTCATATTGCTCCAGATAGGCAATAACTTCCTTGGTAATCGGCGTAGGCGTAGACGCGCCTGAAGTGACCGCCACACGTTCCATGCCTTCCAGCCACTCCCGCTTAATTTCGGAAACATCCGCCACGCGATAGGCTTTAACGCCCGCGATTTCCTCCGAAACCTGCGCCAGCCGGTTAGAATTGTTGCTGCGCGGGTCGCCAACCACGATAACGAGCTGTGCTTCCCCGGCTTGCGTCGCCACCGCCTCCTGACGCACCTGGGTCGCCAGGCAAATTTCATTATGAACTTCCGCATGAGGGTATTTCTCCTGCAGTCTCTTCATAATATGGCGGATGTCCCACTGTGACATGGTGGTTTGGTTTGTAATAACAATCCGGTCGGCTTGAACGTCCAAACCGTCAATTTCCTCTTCCTTTTCGATCAGATGGACCAGTCCCGGAGCAACGCCTACGGCACCCTCCGGTTCAGGATGCCCTTTTTTGCCGATATAGATAATTTCAAAACCTTCGGCTGTTTTGGCGCGAATCAGATCATGAGTCCGCGTTACATCGGGGCAAGTAGCGTCCACAACGGTTAACCCTTTGGCCCGGGCAAGCTCGCGAACCTGGGGCGATACGCCGTGGGCGGTAAAAATAACGGTGCCCTCCGTAATTTGCTCCAATATATCCATTCGGTTGGCTCCGTCCAGCGTAATAACGCCTTCTCTCTCAAAAGCCTCCGTCACATGCGCGTTATGAACAATCATGCCCAAAATATAAATAGGTCTCGGCATTTCCAAATCTTTGACGGTTTGCAGCGCCAGCACCATGGCGTCAACCACTCCGTAGCAATAGCCGCGCGGTGATATTTTGACAATCTCCATTTCTTGCACCTGCTTTCCAACGGACCTGCACACACATTAATCCGGTTTGTTTTCGTCCGTTTCTTCCATTATAGTGTAATCCGCCTGAACGGAAAAGTCTAATGGCAGCCAGATGACAAATGCGGAACCAACATTTTCCTGGGTGGTCACCTCAACGGAGCCTCTGTGCTCATCCAGAATCCATTTGGCAATGGACAGGCCCAGGCCCGTGCCTACCGTAACGCCGCGTGATTCATCCGCCCTGTAGAAGCGGTCGAAAATATGAGGAATCTCCTCCGGGTTCATGCCGATGCCGGTATCCTCGATTTTCCAACCGATATGTCTTTCCCTGGAGACGGTGCTCATCTCGACATGGCCACTTGGCGTGTATTTAAATGCATTTTCAATAAATATGAACAACAGCTGCTGCAAATAATCGTGATTGCCATATACGCGAGCTTCCTCCAGCGCCGACAAATCCGATACCCTCCATTCCGCGTTTCGCGGCAGCAGATTCGCACGGCGCACCACTTCCTCCGTCAACGGAAGAAGGCTGATCTGTTCTTTTTCCATCACATAACCCGCGTCCGCGCGCGCCAGCGCCAACAAATCGCCAACTAGCGTGCTCATCCGTTTGGCTTCCGCTGAAATATCGCTCATCGCTTCGTTTGACATCATCCAATGATCGTTGCTGAGCTGCAAGCCGTCTCCGGCTTTGCCCTCATCCCTGGCTTTGCTCCACATTTTCTCCAGGAGATCAATATTGCCCCGAATAGTCGTCAGCGGCGTACGAAGCTCATGGGACGCATCCGAGACAAAACGGCGCTGCATCTTGTAAGCGTCATCCAGTTCATTATAGGCTGTCTCTAGCCGAGACAACATTCCGTTAAGCGTATTGACAAGCAAACCAACTTCGTCCTTGGGCGAACCTACAAACGGAATGCGGACGCTGAGATCAACGCCTCTTTCGATTTGCCTGGTGGAAGCAATTACCCGTTCAATAGGTCTTAGCGCTTGGCGGGCAATCAACATGCCCACGGTAAAAGCGATCAGAACCAGAAGAATGGAGTAAAAAACAAAGGAATTTCGTAGCCCCGCCAAAAAACGGTCTTCATTATAAGTAAGAACGCCGATCTGAAGCAGACCTACCATTTCGTTATTAGGCAAAATGACCGGATTTTGATACGTAATCATTTTATATTTGGAGGAACCTATCGTAATGTTTTGCTCCACAAATCCCCGCTCCGGATTGGAAGCCAGCTCAGGATAAGGGATCAGGATGGACTGCTGGCGCAAATTGGAGGATTGCTTAATAATGCCTTCATGGTAATTAATAAGCTGGATATAGGTATCCTTTTCGGCGATTTGCGTCCGGCGATCCAATTCAAGGTCCAGGTTCGTAAAAATCGTTGCCGTTACCCGAATCTCGTCTGCCTGCTTTTTTATTTGCGTGCGCAATTCATTGTACGTATTCCAATTGACGAACCAATACAGACTAACGCCGAAAACAAGCAGAGTGATGGCCAAAAGGCCGGAATACCATAGAGTAAGGCGCAGCCTTATGGACATGTTTAACCCGCCTCTCCTCTAAGCACATAGCCGGTTCCCCGCACCGTCTGGATAAGCCGCTTCGCCCCGCCTTCCTCCACCTTTTGGCGAAGCATGGCAATATAAACCTCAAGCACGTTGGACTCTCCGCTAAAATCATAGCCCCATATTTTCTCCATGATGGCGTCTCTCGTCAGTACTCTGCGGGGATTCTGCATAAACAGCAGCAGCAAATCGTATTCCTTGGAGGTTAATTCGATTCTGCGTCCCGCTCTTATCGCTTCACGGGCGTCCATATCCAGAACAAGATCATCAAAAAGAAGCTGGCTGCCGGCGTCCTCCAGCTTGTCGCTCTTCCGGCGGAGCAGCGCGCGGGCGCGAGCAAGGAGCTCCTCCAATGCAAATGGCTTGACCAGATAGTCATCGGCGCCGAGATCCAAACCTTTGACCCGGTCAATGACATCGTCTTTGGCCGTCAGCATCAGAATCGGAACGGCGCTTCCGCCTTCCCTGACTCTGCGGCATACTTCCCAACCGTCGATTTGCGGCATCATCACATCCAGAATAAGCAAATCCGGGTCAGCCGTAAGCAGCACTTTCAGGCCTTCTGCCCCATTGGATGCCGTCGTCACCTCGTAACCTTCAAAGGCCAGGCTTCTGCGCAGCATGGATATAATCCGTTCATCATCGTCTACGACCACAATATGAGCTCTCATTCCCCGCTCCCCCTATATCGGAAGAAAAAGCGCAGAGCCTTCTCTGCGCTTTTCCATTTTTCAACACACGACTATAAATTGAACAAAAGAAATATAGCAACGGCCAGAGTGTGAGAGGTTCTGTAGAAGCGAAGCGTTCGCCTTTGTTCCCTGATTTCACCATTAGACAAATCCATTCAGGGAAATCCGGGAACAACAGCGATCGGAAGAACTTCTCACATGACGGCTCGCATTGCTGCATTACATTTGTTTAACTTACATAATTACCGATTATTGTACCCCAAAAACGTTCTTGTCGCCAATTTCGATCTCCAGGTTAATGGCTTCGCCTTTGCGAATGACATTGAACTGGACTTTGTCGCCGACTTTTTTGGACTGGATTTCCGCAATCAACGCGTCTCTTGACGTAAACTTTTTGCCGTCGACGCCGGTAATGACGTCATATTGCTTCAGATCGCCCAGGTAAGCAGGAGAATTGTAGTAGACACCTGTTACCAGAGAACCTTCCGCTTTGTCGAGACCCAACTGCTGTGCATATTCCTCTGTCATATCCATCAGGTTGGCGCCGATAAACGGTGCGGGCTCCTTCGGAATTTCGGTGTTGTTCTTCAGGCTCTCCAACACCTCGTTAATGGTGCTTGTCGGAATAGCAAAGCCGATGCCTTGCGCCTGCGAGCTGACGGCAGTATTGATGCCAACTACTTCGCCTTTTACATTCAGCAGAGGTCCGCCGGAGTTGCCTGGATTGATAGAGGCATCCGTCTGCAGCAAATGCTTGTAGTTCCGTTCACCGTTCGCATCCGAAATGCTGATTGGACGTTCTTTGGCGCTAAGCACGCCAACTGTAATGGTATGGTCAAAGCCGTACGGATTGCCGATTGCAACAACCCAATCGCCGATATTAATATCTTCGGAGCTTCCCAGCGGCAATGTAGGGAACGCGGTATCTCCTTCAACTTTGATAACGGCCAAGTCGAGATCATAGCTATTGCCAAGCAGCTTGGCGGTTAGCGGCTTGTCGTACCCTTGAACCGTTACTCTGATTTCATCGGCATCGCCAACGACGTGCTGATTCGTCAGAATGTAACCGGTAGAATCGAAGAAAAAGCCGGTGCCAACACCTGTTTGTTGCAGCTGTCCTTCATTGCCCGTGCTTGGCGTCCTTGTCGAAGGAGCATCATTGCCGAAGAACTGGCGGAAAAACGGATCGTCGAACAAGCTGCTGCCGCCGCTGCTGCTGCTGGTTTGTGTTTTGGCATACGTTTCGATTTTGACAACAGCCGGACTAGCTGTATCAAACAGCTGCGCGATATTGTCCGGTCGTGCCGCAACGGCTGCCGAAGCGTTTCCTGTCTGCTGAGATACAGTTGATCCCTGAGTGCTCTGACCCGATCCTCCTCCCGTCTCGACGACTCTGCCGGAGGTAAACCAGTTTTGCACATCCGCCGTATACATTAACGCGCCAACAACGAGCACGCCGGCCATAAAAGAAAGAAACACTGATTTAAAGGAGCTGCCGCGCTTTTTCTCCTTCGTTTCCCCCCAGCCCTTGCCCGAAGGCGTAAACGTGCGGGTCGGTTGAATTTGAGACGGCTGTTGCGGATAGCCGGATGGCGGCTGATTGTAACCGCCCGAAGATTGGTTGTAATACGCAGGCTGCTGAACGGGTACCTGCTGAGGCTGCTGCTCGCCGCCCGAAATGGGGCCATAGGAGTAATAATGGGCTTCTTTTGGCTGTTCATTGCGGAAGCCCTCATTGGTAGCCTCATCCGGCTTTCTGCCGTTATCATAGCTGTAACCGTTTGAATAGCCTTTGTTTTCCCCATAGGATTGTTCGTCCGAGCCTGATGTATTATTGTCGGAGCGGTTGGAACCGTCGGACGAAAAGAAATCGTCGTATCCCTTTTTGTTGTTTTGATCGTCCATCTTGCGCTCTCCTCCATTCATGATCTATCATTTGAAGCTTGTTTTTTTGTTAGTTCTATCATGCACACTACACCTTAAAACAAACTTAAAAAATCATGAATTTTAGATAATTTTCAATAAGTGGCATAAGGAAATCGATAAAGGTGCCTTAGTTGAAAAGTTGGTTTATGGCCTCATTTAAACAGAAATAACCGCCATCCCGGAGAATGGCGGTTTGTAATCTATGTTTAACGCGCCCCTTATCGGGCCAATACAGCTTCTAGCTGCCGCACAAGCTCTTCGCCCCGCAAGGCCCATCGGTCTTCAACATCGGCATCGGGATCGACAGGCGACTGAAACTGATCAAACAACGCGCCGGCTACCCGAATCGAAGCTTCGGGATCATTGCCTTCATTATACAAATGCTTAAGCACAAAAGGCTGGCCCAGCGTAATGATTGCGTTATTTTCAGAATATTCGCTGTCGACATTGCCGTCCGTCACTTGAAAAGGAACCCGCAGCCAAACTTTGTTGGCAGAGTCCATCGGCTTGTCAAAAAAGCCGTGGTCATAGTCCCAATTGCCGCCTAGCGTATAGCCAAGTCCTTGCAATTCACCTTGCAGCTCCGTAAACTTTCCCGTGCTGCCTTCTACTGTGGATGATATCGGTCTAACGGGAACCACCTCCAGCGCTTTCTTTGCTGTAACGTAGTATACCCCGCCGATTGGCGGGGTTATGCAGAGCTTGAGGAAAAAAAGCAGTTTGCAAAACGCCGTCAAAGCTGCGTTTTGCATATGCATTTGCGTTTGCGTTTTGAATTTGCATTGCATTTGCATTTGCGTTATGCCAGGTTAGGTTTGATGCCGGGACAATCAAATGGCTTTATCAAGCCCGATTGGCCCATCCCTTGCGATGAGCCAACACTGCAAGCTGAGTCCGATCCTCCAGTTCGCATTTCATCAACAGATTGCTGACATGCGTTTTGACCGTTTTGATGCTGATATGCAGCTCTTCGGCAATTTCCTTATTGGATAACCCGTCGGCAATAAGGAGAAGCACCTCCTTCTCGCGGTCGGTCAAATCCTCGTCCCCGGATTGCGCAGTACGCTGTCTCAGTCCGCGGGTCAAGGCTTGAGAAACATCGGCGGTCATGACAGGCATTCCTTTAAAAGCTCCATTGATCGCATAGATCAATTCTTCGGCGGAGACGGTTTTGAGCACGTAACTGACTGCTCCCGCCTCAATCGCTCCATAAACCTTGTCGTCCTCCAGGAAGCTGGTCAACATAACGATTCGGATACCGGGGTATCTGCTCGTAACGGCTTTAGTGGCTTCAATGCCATCCATAACCGGCATCATCAAATCCATCAAAATAATATCCGGGCGATTCTGCTCCGTACATGATGCCAGGTAGTCAAGCGCTTCGGCGCCATTGCCGGCTTCAGCCATCACTTCCAGCTTAGGCTCCAGCATGAGATAAGTGCGCAGTCCGATTCGGACCATGTCGTGATCGTCAACAATCATGATTTTAATACTTTCGCTCATTGATTTTGCTCTCCCCGGTATATTTTTGGTATGGTTACTTTTATACGGGTTCCGCTCCCGACCTTGCTGATGATATCCGTTGTGCCGCCTAGCTTTTCGGCCCGCTCCTTCATCGTCGACAAACCATAGGAGCCTCGCTTGACGGTATCCGCCTTAAAGCCGGCGCCGTCATCCGACAACATCATGACAACCTGCCGCTCCGTATCCGCCAAAGTCAGCGTGCAGCCTTGCGCTTTGGCATGTTTGACGACATTCGCCATGGCTTCCTGCACGATTAGAAATAACTGGTGCTCCTTGGCTTCGCTCAGTTTTTCGCTCAGGCGCCACTCCAGCACTCCCTGCAAACCGTTTTGGCGGCAGTAGTCGGGAAACCATTTGTCGAGCGCCTCCTGAAGCGACCGTCCCTCCAGCTCCATCGGCCTGAGCTGCGCAATAAAGTTGCGCATCTGCTTTTGCGCCAGATTGGACATTTGAATCAGCTGCTCAAGCACCGAAGCCGCGCGCGAGGCATCCACCTCCTGCAGCTTGGGCAGTGATGACGCACACATATGTATGGCAAAAAGCTGCTGGCTGACCGTATCGTGAAGATCTCGCGCCAGTCGCTTCCGCTCCTCCAATACCGCCGCTTCATTAGAAGCCGATTCCGCAAGCACGCGTTCCTCGCCCATTTTTTGAAGCAGCTTCATTTTCTCTTCCATGCTTTGGGCCAATTCGTTAAACTCTCTGTATACTTGGACAAAGGAATGATGTCCCGTGTCGGTTATGCGAACCTGATAATTGCCGTTAATTCCTTGTTTTAGCGCCAAATACAAGGTATCCAGCCGCCGCCCGTAACGTTGTGCTCCCCAATAGCCAAAAGCCGCGCTAATTAGCACGACGATGGCAAGGGCGCATATGTTGCGTTCCATCGGAGGCAGGTGGGAATCAAGCGTATTCCATAATAAAAAGAGCAATGAAAGCGCAACGGCGGAAGCCAGGGCAAACATGCCAACCAGCTCCCACTTCCCGCTTCGTAAAAATCGAACCATCATGCCTTACATCACCCTACCTTGGTTACTCGCGTATCGCCGATAAACGAGCTGACGACAAGCTTTATTTTTTTGTCCGCCTCCGAATACCTCGGCGTCTGAATGCTGACATTCGCCATCATTCCGCCTTCCTTGCGTCCGAGCACCTTCACATCTCCGATAAACGTATTGGACACAACCAGAATGCCCAGCTCGCAGTCATCCGGCACATAAACCTTCACATCGCCAATGAACGAGGAAATATTGATTTTGGTTTCGCCATACGGAATTTGCGCTTTTGTCAGATCAAGCACGGTGTCGCCGATAAAATGGGAGATGTTAAGAGGCTTCAGCTCCCAATATTCATGTCCCATATGAATATCGCCGATAAAACCGGAGCGGCTTACCACATCGGGATTGCCGGGGTTCCACCATTCCACATGCTCATGCTTTGCCTGTTTTTCGTACTTTTCGTATTTCTCATATTTCTCGTACTTCTCCTGGCTATCCTCGTTTTCATGACCGTTCCACTTGCTCCACTTGTTGTCGTTTTCCGGGTTGCGTTTGGGGTTCTGGTAGCTGCCATATTCCACATGGGGCTGCTCATAGCTGTAATTGCCGCCTTCGCGCGGCTGCTCCTTGGACTCGCTATCGAGCTTGCCGGTCGGATCAGGATGAAGCGGCGGTGCCGGCGGCACGGGACGGTCATCATTATAGGGACGATACGATTTCCATTCATCCTCCTGCGGCGCTTCCCGTTTTTTGGGAGAGGACTTCAAAATCAGCTTAAGCCCGATAAAAATAATGATGACGGGAATGGCGAATCGAACAATCTCCCCTGGCGACAAATCCAAAAAGTCCAAATTTTTCGCCAAAAACACAAGGCCAATCAAAAGCGGTATTAGCCCGCTGGCTCCGGTACCTCCAAAGCCCCTGCCCCCAATGATCTTAAACAGACCGATATATATGAGAATAACGGGCCAGTACGTGCTGGCTAACTCTCCGGCGTCAAATTGTATATAGCCCAGCTGCCGCAGAAGAAACATCACGCCTATTCCAATAATCAAAATTCCGGTAAACATCCGGCCAACCAAACCTGGTTTCATCAACTTCAGCCCCTCATGCCTATGACATTATTCACTAACTACACTTAGTATAGCCATTGTCCCGCTTCCAAGGAAGGGACGGCCGATTGAACTTCATCTCGGTCTCTGGACGGATACGGTTACTTAAACTGGAAATAGACCCGGTATTAAACTAACCGGGTCCCGCGAAGTTCTGCTGCTTATTTTAAAAAGCTCCTTTAGATACGGAAATATCTCCGCCGATAACGCCAATCACATCCCCGTTTCCGTTTCTGACCGGGACGGATATCGTCATGCACAACTGCTTTGTAATCGCCGAAACATAAATGGGAGATTGAAACGTTTCCCCTGCCATCGCCCTTTTCCACCAGTCCCGTCCTTTGGCGTTGAGCAGACCCGCTTCCGGTATCGAGCAAATAAAGGAGCCGTCTTCCCGGTTGGACCAAATCGCTTCAAACTCGGTTTTTGACGCAAGCAGCTCTCTCAGTTTGGCTCCATGGCTGGCTTCATTCAGGGTAAGCAGCGCTTCGTCCCTCGCCGCTTCCTTCAACCATTCCTGCAGAGCTTGAACATTGGAGGTGACGGCTCCCGTAATTTTCCGTGCGCCAACCGCCTCTACCGTCTCGGCAAGCCCGGTGGAAGCACGGCCAAGATTAGCCGATATTCGGCCCAGTTTCGCAATTTGCTCCCGCTGCTGCTCTGTCCGCTTTAACGTTTCATCGACGCTGTGCAGGGTGTCGTTTACGGAATCCACCACGTCCTTCAGCATGGATGACGTTTGCGCCATATGCTTTGTCTGTCGGGAGCTGGCCTGGTTGCTCCGGGTAACCAACTCGTCGACCTCCGATATTCGGGCAAAAATAACGTCCATGCGCTCTTTGTTAAGAGACATTTCCTTAACGCCTTGATCCACGGAGGTTTTTTCCTTTTCCACGGCTTGTACGACATCTTTTACTCCGCTTTCGATCTGCTCCACCATGCCCGTTGAACGTTTCACGGCTTCAGCGCTTTGCTCAGCCAGCTTTTTGATTTGGCCCGCAACTACCGCAAATCCTCTGCCGTATTCCCCGGCATGGGCCGCTTCAATGGAAGCGTTGAGCGCCAGCAGCGAGGTCTGCGACACAATATCATGAATAAGACCGTTAATTTCATGGATATGGGACGTATGCTGAATCAGTTCGTTAATGTGACGCTCCATGGACCGGTTTTGCTCTCTCAGCTCGTTCATCACTTCATCGGTATCTTCAAGGGAACGGCAAACATCCAGCACAACGTCTTTGGTTTCTTTGCTCTTGTCGTTCAGATGAGACGATGCGCCGCTGATTTGCTCCGCTGCTGAAGCCACTTCCTGCAAGGCGGAAAACGCTTCTTGTATTCGGTGCATGGCCGTTTGGCTGGCGTTCCGCAAAATAGCCTCTTGCGCAATCGATCCTTCCGTTATGTCGGTCAAATGTCCAATGCTTTGATCGACCTCATCCACCGCCGCATTCAACTGATCGGAAATGACAACGGATTCATTCAGAAGCCTCGTCATTTGCTCCTGCTCCAAAGCCGAAGACTGCTGTTTTTCCGTCTTTCGTGAAAACCACCGTATTGTTTCTGACATAAAGTGATGCCGCTCCCCTCTTGTTCCTTTATTCACTCTATAAAACGACTGCATTATGTAAAATTTTCCTACATTATATCCCATGTTTCTACAAATGAAAAGAGGAACCAACTGGTTCCTCCTTGTTATGTTGTTTCTAATGTTAAATTAGCTAACTTTATTTTTGGTTTTGATTGTTGCGGTTATTCTGACGCTGCAACGAAGATTGTCGATTTGCAGAGTTTGGATTGTTTTGAACCAATTCCTCGGCAAATTCAGCATTAAGCTGCTTGTTTTGCGGAGCTTTATTGTTTTTGTTCTTAGCCATAATGATCACCTCCCAGCCTATGTGATAGTATGCCGTCGATTGTCCAACTTATGCGGCGGCTTACTACGATTCCAGATAGGACTGGGGAATGGGCTGGCCGGCTTGCACTGCGCCGTTAATGTCGTTCAGCCACGCTTGGGACAGCTTGCCGTTTCCTTTGCGCAGCACCTGTACGCTTACCTTGCGTTTGCCCCATTGCTGATACACTTCCCTGATCGTTTCAAAATAAAGATCGATCCGTTTACCCTTGATCGCCGAGCCGGTATCGGCCACTACCCCGTAGCCATACCCGGGGATATAAAGCAGCGTCCCGATCGGAAACAGCCGGGGATCGGCTGCAATGGTGGATACACGGTCGCGTCTCACCTTAACGCCTGAATAGGTAATGCCGTAACCGGGATGGCCAGGGGATTTCCCCGTTGATTCCACTCCCGCCGTATAACCGGTTGCAACGACCTCCACTGACTCCGGCTCCGCCGCGGGGCTTTTGGCGGCTGCCGGGGCCGCCGCAGCTGCATCGGGCTTTGCGGAGACATCGGGGCCGGCTTCGACTGCCAAAGGCTGCGAACCTGCGGCAGCAATCGGAAAACATGGCGACGTCAGCAATGCCGCCGCCGCGCAAGCGCCTGCCAGCCTGGACAGACATACAAAAAAGCTTGTAACCATCTGGGCTAACTCCTCCTTGAGAGAAATCATGCCCAGATGGCACAAGCTTTATGCGAAGAAAATTATGCTTTGGAGTCGATTTCGCCTTTAAGCAGCGACGCCAGCTCCGCTACCGGCATGGAGCCGATATCGCCTTCTCCGCGTTTGCGGACCGATACGGAACCTGCTTGTTGTTCGTTTTCCCCTACGACGAGCATGTAAGGGATTTTCTCCAGCTGGGCTTCGCGAATTTTGTAGCCAAGCTTTTCGTTGCGCAAGTCGCTTTCCACCCGGATGCCGCCGAACTGCAGCTTCTCTTCCACTTCGCGGGCATAGGCCTCGTAAGCGGTCGAAACGGGGATGACCTTGGCTTGCACCGGCGACAGCCAAAGCGGAAGCGCGCCAGCGAAGTTTTCCAGCAGGTATGCAGTCATGCGCTCCATTGTGCTGATGATGCCCCGGTGAATAACGACCGGACGATGCTTTTTGCCGTCTTCGCCGACATATTCCAGCTCGAAACGTTCAGGCAGAAGAAAATCAAGCTGGGAAGTTCCAAGCGTCTCTTCTTTGCCCAATGCGGTTTTGATCTGAACGTCAAGCTTTGGACCGTAGAAGGCCGCCTCGCCCTCCGCTTCAAAAAACGGAAGATCCAGCTCTTCAACGACCTCGCGCAGCATACGCTGGGACATTTCCCACATTTCATCATTCTGGAAGTACTTCTCTTTATCGTTAGGGTCCCGGTAAGAGAGACGGAAGCGGTATTCTTTGATACCGAAGTCCTCGTAAACCTGGCGGATCAAATTAACGACGCGTGCAAATTCTTCTTTGATTTGGTCCGGACGGCAGAAGATGTGCGCATCATTCAAAGTCATCGCTCTTACGCGATGAAGCCCGGTGAGCGCTCCCGACATTTCGTAACGGTGCATGGTGCCAAGCTCGGCAATACGAACCGGCAGATCGCGGTAGCTGCGCATGTCGCTTTTGTATACCATCATATGATGCGGACAGTTCATCGGACGAAGCACCAATTCTTCATTGTCCATCGCCATCAGCGGGAACATATCCTCGCTGTAGTGCTCCCAGTGTCCCGAAATTTTATATAAGTCAACATTCGCGAGAACCGGAGTATACACGTGCTGGTAGCCAAGACGCTCTTCCAGATCGACGATGTAACGTTCCATCGTTCTGCGAACCTTGGCTCCATGAGGCAGCCAAAGAGGCAAACCTTGACCGACTTCGCGGGAGAATGTAAACATCTTGAGTTCGCGTCCAAGCTTGCGATGATCCCGCTTCTTGGCTTCTTCCAATAAATGCAGATGCTCGTCGAGCTGGGCTTTCTTGAAGAAAGCCGTTCCGTAAATCCGCTGCAGCATTTTGTTTTTGGAATCGCCGCGCCAGTAGGCGCCTGCTACGCTCAGCAGCTTAAAAGCTTTGATTTTTCCAGTCGACGGCAAATGCGGCCCGCGGCAAAGATCAAAAAACTCGCCTTGGTCGTAAAGCGTAATGACGGAATCCTCCGGCAAATCGCGAATCAGCTCCAGCTTGAGATGGTCGTTGATTTCGGTGAAGATCGCTACCGCTTCGTCGCGGCTCACTTCGCGGCGGCGGATTTCCAGATTTTCGCCGGCGATTTTGTTCATTTCTTTTTCGATGGCGGCCAGATCATCCGGAGTTAGCGAATGCTCCATGTCGATGTCATAGTAGAAGCCGTCCTCGATAACGGGACCGATTCCCAGCTTTACATCCTTGTAAATTCTCTTCAGCGCCTGCGCCAGCAGATGCGCAGTGCTGTGACGGTACACCTCAAGCCCGTCCGGGCTGCTGTCCGTTACGATTTCGATAGCCGCATCGTTTTGGATCGGTGCATAGACGTCAACCACCTTGCCGTCGATTTTGCCCGCCAGCGCGTTTTTGCGAAGGCCCGGGCTGATCGAGCCGGCCACTTCCTCAATTGTTGTTCCCGCCGGATATTCTCTTACCGCTCCATCCGGCAGCGTGATGTTGATGCTCATGTTGCCACATCCTCCTTGACCATGTATTCAAGCAGTCATGACGGGACGCAGCGCACAAAAAAAAGCGCGCGTCCCGCAAAGGGACGAGCGCTTGTTGTCTCGTGGTTCCACCCTACTTCGACTGACCGGTTAGGTTTTGCCGCATGCGGCAATGTCTTAACCATGCAGTCCTTGTAAACTCTTATAACGGAGAGATCCGGTGCGGCTTACAGCGAAGGAGCTTGCTGGCGTCATTCCTTGCCGCATGATGGCTTGAAAAACCGCCATATGCCCAAGGGCTCGCCCTCCCGGTTCAACCGCACAGCTACAAAAGGGGTACATTCATCACCGTCATGCAAGGAACTTTCAGCCTGGTTTCCTCTCTCTGATGCAAGCGTCTTGACGAATACATGTCTTTTGTCATTGCTGTTGCTTGGATATGTCGATAATTATAGAACGGCAGCTTCCATTCGTCAAGAGAATCATATTCCCCACGGAGGCGGCATTCCTATCATCATTAACAATCATTAACCCTTAGCCGGCAAAATATTCTTATCAAACTCGACCTCAAACAGATATTCATCCAAATCAACCTTCAAGGCGGAGTTGAACAAATTGGAAGCAATCATTTTGCAGCCAACCGCCGTAATGAGAACGATTTCTTCCGAGCTGAACAGCTCTTTCAGCTTGTCGTAAACCGACTGGTCAATGGCATTGGGGTTGTTGACCAATCCCCGGCCATAGTCGATCAGCACCTTTTCGATTTCCGTAAACTCAAACTCGTCAAAGCTGATGTTCAAGTCCCTAAGCAGCTTCGCGTGGTAAGTGGAACAAACCAAACATTCGTTTTCCGTCGAAATGGCATAACAATAAAAATAAATCGCCCGGCTGCCGATAATGGTCTGCAATTCATTGCGCACCGGATAAAATTCCATCGCGTGAAACGACGGCATGGAATACAGCAGCGTCTTGACCATGTTTGTGACGCGGGCGCCGGTTTTGGCGCGTTCATCCACAAACGCTTTTGCTTCCGTTGACATTTCTTCATAGGATAAAGCGGGAACAATACTGCTCATCTTGTCATTACTCCTCTATGTTGTATTTTTAGTCCAGTTCAAAATTCGGAATGTCGATTACAGGGATAGACCCGATAAGCGCTTGCGTATAGGGATGCTGTGGAGAATGAAAAATCTCCTTAGTCTCTCCCGACTCGACAACTTCGCCGTTTTTCATCACGATAACCCGATGCGAAACGCTGTAAATGACCTCCAGGCCATGCGCGATAAACAAATAAGACAACCCTTTACGCTGCTGCAGGCTTTTCAGCAAATCCAAGATTTGAGCCTGAATCGTCATATCCAACGCCGATGTTGGTTCATCGCAAACGATGATTGACGGTTCCGCCGCAAGCGCCCGCGCGATACCTACCCTTTGGCATTGCCCGCCGGACAGCTCCTTCGGGTAGCGGTGCTTGAAGGCCGATGGCAAGCCAACGTCCTCCAGCAATCCATCAATCACCTTGTCAAGCTGCTGCCCTTTGTAATCAAAATACAGCTTTAAGGGCTCCGCCAGGCTTGATCTGATGGTAAGCCGGGGATTCAGCGAGGAAACCGGGTCTTGAAAAATATATTGAATCCGCTGTTTGTCCTCTCGGCTGCGAGCGGCATTGCCAAGCTGTTTGCCCGCAAGCGTTACCGTCCCCGAGGTACTTGCCAGCATACCCGCTACCATCTTCGCAACCGTTGTTTTGCCGCTGCCGGATTCGCCAACGATACCCAGCGTTTCCCCCTCGCGAAGAGTAAAGGACACATCTTTAACGGCCGCAAAATCAGGTCCGGATTTAGTGCGGTACCGCTTATTTAGATTGTTAATTTCCAACAGGTTTTGGTTCATCTTCTCCCCCTCTTACGTAAATGCGCGGCATGCTGTTCAGCAGCTGCTTTGTGTAAGAATGCTGCGGTTGAAGGAAAATGTCCTGCTTTAGCCCTTCTTCAACAATTTGTCCCTGACGCATTACCAATATTCGGTCCGCGACCATATGAACGACGCCAAGATCATGCGTAATAAAAAGCACCGTCATCGCATATTGCTCTTTTAGCTTAAGGATCAATTTAATGATCTGCGCCTGAACGGTCACATCAAGCGCCGTTGTTGGCTCGTCGGCAAGCAGCAGCTGGGGACGGGAGGACAATGCCATTGCAATCATGACGCGTTGCCTCATCCCGCCCGACAACTGAAACGGATATTGCTTGACAACTTCATCCACATTGCGAATTTCAACTTGCCTAAGAAGCTCTTTTGCTTCCTCCGCCAACGCCTTCCTGCTTAGCTTTGACGGACTGTGCAGAGCAATCAGCTCTGTCATCTGCTTGCCAATCGTATAAACGGGATTCAGCGCGCTTAAGGCATCCTGGAATACCATCGCAATTCGCTTGCCGCGGATGCTCCTCATTTCCTTTTCGCCCAGCTTCAATAAATCTTTGCCGTCAAACCAAATGTGGCCGCCGGTGTATTGGGCGGTGTTCTTCGGCAGAAGTCCCATAATGGATTTGGCGGCTACGCTTTTGCCGCTTCCGGATTCGCCGACCAGACAGAGCACCTCTCCTTCCCGAATGTGGAAGTTCAGGCCGTCAAAAATAGTCGTATACTGATTTCGTTTCGCAAATCGCACTCCTAGCTGCTGTACCTGTACGAGTGCTTTTTCCGTCATTGCGATCTCTCCTTATGTTTGAACACCCACTATAGCGCAAAGCGTTGAATAGAGCTTGCGGCTTCATCCCTTAACTGGTTCAATGCGGCATTCGCCAGCACAAGGTCAAATATGGGCAGCCCAAAGGCATTAAACATCGTTTTTTTACCGGCAAGGCCGCTGCACTGCTTCCGGCCTAGGAGCAATGTCTCCAGAAGCGAGACACGATCGGCGATAGCAGGAATTTTTCGTGCCGTCCCGAATAACGATTGGCTGCTGGAAGGAACGCCCGCCTCATAATCATCGCATATAATTTCGTCAAAGCTCTTGACCGCTTCTTCGTCGATATCCCGCATCCCGATATGCACATAGAGATGGCCCGGGACAAAATGGGAAGCATGCAGGTACGGCACCGCCGCAGAAGTTGCGCCTACCACAATTTCGGCAAAATCCAATTTGTCCGGCAGCTTTTGATGAAGCTGAACTGCAATGCCATTTTTATCCCATAAACCGCCAAAATCATTCCGCAATTTCTCCGCATGCGCAAACGTTCTGCTCCACAAATGCACGGTTTTCAACTTGGGCAAAGCCGCCACGAGGCTTTTTAACTGGTGCTTCGCCTGAAAGCCCGAGCCGCAAAGCAGCAGCGAGGAAGCCTCGCCGTTGCTTAATGCGCCGACGGCTGCCCCAGATACCGCTCCCGTGCGCAAACCGCTGATCAATTCGCCTTCCAGCAATGCGATCGGCGTGCCGGTTAATAAATCATTGAGCAAAATGACCGGCTGCGTATAGGGCAAATGGGCTTGCTGGCGCGGCACATGGGAGGTCCATTTGATTCCGGCAATACGCTCTTCGGCCAGATACGCGGGCAAGGAGTAAAAAGAGCCATCTTCTCTCGCGCCAACCGACATTGCGACTTCTTGCGCCGCCACCGCTCCGCCAGCTGCCTTTTGCCTGAAGGCTCCTTCGATAAGGCGCCGGGCGACTGTTGGATCTGTAATGTCGCATTGCTTGATTTGTTCCCTTGAAACGAGGTACATGATGTCCTCACCATCTTTCATGTAGCCTTATTTTATTTTATTTCATTTCAGACTTGTCTCTAAGCCAATCGCTGAATACATTAATGGCCAAAATAACGAGGGCTATGGCTAGTCCCGGGATGGTGGAGAGCCACCACGCCGTTCCGATGTAGCTTCTGCCGTCATTGATCATGCCGCCCCAAGTTGGCGTGGATACTTCAATGCCAAGACCCAGGAAGCTTAAAGCCGCCGCAAGCAGGATCATATACGACATTTGCAATGAAGCCTGCGTCGCGATTGTAAACATGGTGTTGGGAAGAATATGGCGGAACATGATTACCGGCCCGGGCACGCCCATCGCTTTAGCCGCCTCTACATACTCTCTTTCCTTCAAGGAAAGCACCTGGCTTCGCACCACCCTGGCAAATGTAACCCATCCCGTCACGGCAAGCACCAGAACAATATTGAACAAACCTGAGCCCAACACCGCGACCATAACAATTGCGAGCAGCATGCTCGGAATCGACATTTGAATATCGGCCAGCCGCATAAGAATCGCATCTGTTTTGCCGCCATAATAACCGGCAATGATGCCGATCAAGCTGCCCAAAACGCCGGAAATTCCTACAGCGGCAATGCTGATCCAGAGGGACAGCCTTCCGCCATGCAGCAGCCTGCTCAGAACATCCCGTCCCAGCTGATCCGTGCCGAGCACGCTTACTCCCCCATCGTCGCTATAGGAGCTCATGGGTGGAATCAGGATGTCGTCCAGTGACTGCCTGTAGGGATCAAATGGCGTAAACAATGGAGCAAACATCGTAAAGACGAATATCACAATAAGTACCGATAGGCTCGCCACGCCCTTTATATTGCCGCGAAGCAAAGCTGCTGTCTTGTTTCCTCTATTCATTTATTGCACCTTAATTCTGGGATCAATCCAATAATAGATTAAATCCGTAATAAATGTAATCGTAATATAAATGATGCTGATCACGAGAACGCTCGCTTGTACAAGCGGAAAATCGCGGTTGCTGACCGCTTGTACAATCAATTGGCCAACCCCTGGCCATGAAAAAATGGTTTCCGTCACAACAGCTCCCGCTATCATCACGCCAAATTCCAAACTGATGACCGTAATAACGGGCAACATCGCGTTTTTTAAACCCCACTTGAAAATTCGCTGCCATTTGGAGAAACCTTGCGCTTGACTTGTGACCATATACCCTTGATCCAACACCTCAATCAGCGTCGCCCGCATCGTGCGGGCGATCGGCGCGATAGGATACGCGGCTAATGTCAATGCGGGCAAAATGATGGATTGCAGTCCAAAATTGCCCGAGGTCGGAAGCCATTGCAGATTTACAGCAAATACCATGATGAGGACAATGCCGATCCAGAATACGGGCAATGACTGCATGAGAAAGATCCATGCGTTGATCGTATAATCAAAAACACTGTTTTTGAAATAAGCCGATAATATGCCGGCAAGCAGCCCAACCGCTACTGCAATAATAATTGCAGTAACGGCCAGGTCAACTGTGGCGGGCATGCGTTCAAGCACAAGCTTCAGCGCGGATTCCTTATAATAAAGCGAATCTCCGATATTGCCCGTCACCAGATTTTTCAAATAATCCAGATATTGCAGCCAAACCGGCTGGTTGAATCCAAGGCTTTCCCGCAACGCCGCCACCTGATCTTCGCTTGCCTCCGGCGGCAGCATAAGACGCGCAGGATCGCCGGACAAACGAATGATAAAGAATACAATCGTTGCCGTTCCCAAAACAGCCAGCAAGGATTGGCCCAGACGTTTCCACAAATAGCGGCTCAAGATCGCACACTCCTATTGCTTCTATTGTCACGTTTAACGCGATAACGCATTATTTTGCCGAGATTGTCGAGACTGGAATGGAACCGTCAACACGGCCGTTCCAATCCAAGCTGTTGGATACTCCGTAATATTGGTTTTCTTGATACAGGAAAATACGCGGAGCGTCTTTCAGCACTTCAGCTTGAATTTCTTCATAAAGCTGCTTGCGGCGAGCTTCATCCGTAATGGATCTCGCTTCATCCAGCTTTGCGTCAACATCCGCATTGGCATAAGTCGAGTAAGACTCGCCCGAACGCAAAATCGCGTAAATCGCCGCATCCGCATCCAATGTATTCGTGCTGCTCCAGCCTAATACGTACATGTCGGATTGCTTGCCGGAAGGAACCAATGTGCGGTAAACCGAGCTTTCGACATTGTTCACTTTAATGGTAACGCCGACAGCTTTCAGTTGCTCCGCTATGACCTGAGCGACATCGGTATTTTTGATATACCAGCTAACGGTATCCAGCGTAGCCGTAAATCCGTCTGGATATCCCGCTTCCGCCAGCAGAGCCTTCGCTTTTTCCGGATCGTAATCATAGCCGTCAAATTCCCCGGCATAACCAAAATCCTTTGGACCAATCAAGCTGTTTGTTTGCACGGCCGCGCCTTGAAGCACTTTCTCTACAATCGACTTAACATCAATGGCATAATTAAGGGCTTGTCTTACTTTTGGATCATCAAAAGGTTTAACATCCGTCTTGAAGCCAACATATACCGTGTTGCCCGCCCGTTCAACCGTAGACAGGCGCGCAGCGGAAGAGCTCGAAATTTTGTCGCGATCCTCTGGCGATACCGCCGTTACAATGTCCACCTCTCCGTTAAGCAGAGCGCTTACGCGAGTCGAAGCTTCCGGAATCGAACGGAAGGTCACCTTTTTTACGTCAGGCTCTCCATTCCAGTAATCTGCGTTTGCTTCCAGAACCAAGTTGCTTCCTTTTTCCCAGCTTACAAATTTATATGGACCGGTGCCGATCGGCTTCTGGGCGAAGCCTTCCTGGCCAACCTCCTCCACATATTTCGGCGGCACAATTTCAGTCGGGTAACGATTAAAACGTGTCGGAATCAGCGGGTCCGGCTTATTGGTAATGACGTGAACCGTATATTCGTCTACAGCCTTTACTTCCTTGATTGTAGATACATAACTCGCCGTTGGCGCATTATTGTCAGGATTTAGAACGCGATCCAGCGAAAACTTTACCGCATCCGCATTAAACTTTTCGCCATTCGTAAACGAAACATCCTCTCTCAGCTTGAACTCCCAGGTCGTATCGTCAATCGGGCTCCAGCTGGTTGCAAGGCCCGGTATGAGCTTCTCGCTGGCATCGCGTTTAACCAATGTATCGAAAATATTATCGACTACCTGCGCGTTTTCCGTCAGAAATCCCGGGTCTAAGCCATTGACATCAAATGCCCGCGCAATTGTAATTTCCAGCTTTTTATCAGAACCGGCGTTGCTGCCGCTCCCATTGTCGTTCGGTTTGCTGGTTGTCGAGCAGCCTGCTGCAATAACCGCAATGATTGCCAGCAAGATAAGAATCGTCTTCTTCTTCATGTTGTTCAGCCTCCAAGTATGTTCTTATTCTCATCTTCCAAGCATAATAGCGTAACCGCCGCGTTGGACGGTTGATGCGGCATGGATGGAAAGTATGATACCTTCATCAATCGGGCAGAGCATTGGCCTCTCTGTCAAAGCCGGGTAAGTCAAAACATTTAGCAAAACCTCGTCGCGGATAACGATATCTCCTACGGATCGCTTGAAGGTTTGCACCCCGTCGCAATCAAAGCGAAGCTCTACAACCCCCGTTATCTCCCGCTGCAAGTGATTTACGGCCCGAATTTCGACTTTTTCAGGTTGAAAAGTGTACATCTGAAGCTGCTCCAGTATGATTCGCAAGGAAGCAAGATGAACGCCAGCTCCGTCTTCACTCCAGCTGATGCCCCCTCCGCTTTCTAACAGCACCGCTGGTATGCCTGTCCGGCAAACTTCGTTAATTAGCATTCCCTTAGTTCCTCCATTACAACGGAACACAGCGGTTAACGGGACAGCCTGGATGTTTTTTACGGCGTGCTTGTAAGCCTCTGCATGATCGTCCGCCACCATTGCAAACGAGCATACATCCAGCTTCGCCCCGCCGCCATGAAGATCAATCAAAAAATTTGCAAAGCGCTTTATCTTTTTCGCGAGCCATCCACCGTACCGGTATGAAAAAGTATTCCCGGCATCCTTGCCAAACACACGATTAAGATTGATTCCATCAAGGGGAGATGCATTTGTTCCCGCAAGCATCGCAGAAGGATTGGCGACCGGACAAAGGATGATATTGCCTCTCAGCTTTTCCGGGGATAACTCCCCAAGCAGCCGCGAGCAAGCAATAATGCCATCATGCTCATCGCCATGCAAGGCGGCCTGAATCCAAATCGTCCCGCCATCTTGTCCACCCTTTATCAGAAAAAAGACAATGGCTTGATCCTCAAACTGCTCTTCAACTCGGGTGACAGATGATGCCGGACTGCAATTCATCGCTTCTTCCAGTGATAAACCCGTTATATCCGTTGCTGCATGGACTGGAAACATAAGCTTCTCCTTGTTGTTAAAATTAAATAATAGTATTTCGGTTGGAATTATAAGCTTTGATTCATCCTATCAAAAGGTTTTGCATATTGTCAATGTAACAATTTGGCTTTCTTGCCATTGCAAAAATGAAAAAAAGAGCCCTTTCGCAAGCAAAGATTCATCATCTTCGCTTACCATTCAAGGCCCTTTTGCAAAAATTTTATTCAACGCAGCACATCAAGACTTTCAGTACAGGAAGGGCACTTGACGCATAACTTGACTCTGCCTTCAAATATCGTCTGCAACGTCCGAATGACATTAAGTTCGGGCTGACGCGTATGAATCGTAATTTGCCCGGGAGCGACGGATATTAGCGTGCTTACCACCATGTCCTCCATATTCATTTCCGTTTCCAGCATTTCAGCCACAATCCTGTCAGGCGAAGGTTTTGCGTCGATAGGCTGAAAGCCGCTGTCGTACATGGCGAATTCCTGCCCGCCTTTGTGCAATACATGCACATGGGCAACTTTTTCATCCTGCATCTGCACAAAATATTTGAGCAAGGAAATAAACTCCTGATACTGTTTATCCATAGCGTATTCGTCCATGGCATATTCCACGATTTCGGCCAATTCGTTGCGATAAGCAGACAGGCGGAATGTAGCAAAGCCCTCTAAATTCAGAGTTATTCCCTCATGCAAATAATCTTTGATTTCCTGAAACACTTTTTCTTTCCTTCGAGCGCGATCCGCTTCCTTGAATTTGCTTCCCAGGCCATCCCATTCACGCCCCAGCAATAATTCGTTGCAGTAGTCCAATATTCGCCGATCTTCCCCTTGCCGGGTACCGGGATATTTACGGGTGATGATGGAACGAAGCATTTTGCTCTCCATATCTGCTACAATAAATTCGGCAATAGCGGCCGCAGCGGACTGGAATATAGCCGGCCCATGGGTTCTTAGATGAAACTGCTCCAAAATGGCCCTGCAGCTGACCCTAAATCCTTCACTGTTTTCAAAATAAACCGGCAATTCGCGTTTTTGGTTGCTCCGCGAACCAGCCGTTTTATGTAAATCGGCTAATAAGTGCTCCTTCAGCAGTACACCTAGCTTATCCGCGCTGCCTACACTCTCGTCCGGCAAGATAATACTGAATAGTTCCACTGCGCTCGCCCCTTTCCTTCCGTTACAGTATATGGCCCTCAAGCACCGTATATACGGCCTCTCCCGAAGGGAAGCATTGGCATGTCCAAATGTTGCGGAACAAGAGGACATAACAAAAAAGCCCAAAGCTCCCCTCATGTAAAGAGGGCGCTTCAGGCTTTGGATTTTGAGCTATAGATTTTAAGTTCGGCATCCTTTAGTTTTGCATAATAAAATCCTGTTCGGCTTTATCCGCTTCGTTGAACATTTTCAAAATATTGTATTTCGTATCGCGTTGAGCCGGGATTTTGCCAGCTTCGCGAATCAATCGAAGAATTAGTTCGATATTGACTTTATGCGTTGTTCCCGCCGCGGATACCACGTTTTCTTCAATCATCGTGGAACCGAAGTCATTGCAGCCATAGGAAAGCGATAACTTGCCCATTTCGGGACCCATCGTAACCCAGGAGGACTGGAAGTTTTTAATATTATCAAGCATAATGCGGCTTACCGCTACAATCCGCAAATATTCTTCCGGCTTCTGCTTTTCCAGCTTCAGCCTGGTGTTGTCAGGCTGGAACGGCCAGGAGATAAATGCCAAAAAGCCCGGCGTCGGGTAACCTTGCGTCAACACTCGGTCTTGCTCCTCGCGGATTCTCAGCATATGAAGCGCACGTTCTTCAATCGTCTCTCCGAGGCCGTATACCATTGTAGCCGTCGTATTCATGCCGTGGCGATGAGCGGAGTTCATAACATCCATCCAATCGCTCCATGGCCCTTTCGCGCGGCTGATTCTGCGGCGCGTCCGGTCATCCAATATTTCGGCTCCGCCGCCCGGCAATGAATCAAGGCCGGCTTCATGCAGCTGGGAGATGACCTCATCCAGCGTCAAACCATCGGAAACAACCTTCATCTTCTGAATTTCCGCAGGAGAGAAGGAGTGCATTGTAATTTCCGGGAATTTCGCTTTGATCTTTTTAAGCAGATCGGTGTAATACGTAAACGGCAAATTGGGATTGGTCCCGCCTTGCATCAAAATTTCCGTGCCGCCCACATCTATCGTTTCCTGAATTTTATTTAAAATGACCTCGTCATCCAGCACGTAGCCTTCCTTGGAGCCCGGTGCGCGATAAAAGGCGCAGAAGCGGCAATACACATCACATACATTGGTGTAGTTCACATTTCGGCCAACGACAAAAGTTGTGATCGGCTCAGGATGCCATTTCTTCATGATTTGATTGGCCGTGTGCCCCATCTTTTCGATTTCGTCGGATACAAGCAGCTCCATGCCTTCCTCAAGCCCGAGTCGCTCTCCACGCAAAGCCTTGTCCAGAATTGCATCAATTGCGCTCATTCGCAGGATCTCCCTCCATTCTTGAAATGATCAATTCGTCAAATAATCATATCTATCCTATCATACAACGATCTATCGCGCCATCTATCGCCACGGAACCATTATGTCCATTTAAGGAAAACTTTTGGCCGGCTCACGTTTAGAGCACGGAGCAAGGTGACGCAAAACGGCCGATTTGTCATCGGCCGTTCAAGGGTTCTACGATTGTTCAATCTCCAGTCTGGCCTCTTCTATCGCTTGCTCCAGATCGGCGATCAGATCGTCTACATGTTCGATCCCTACGGAGAAGCGCAGCAGGCGGTCGTCTACGCCGATCGCTTTGCGGATTTCCTCCGGAATGTCGGCATGGGTCTGAACCGCCGGATAAGTCATCAGAGATTCCACGCCGCCAAGGCTTTCCGCAAATGCGATCAGCTTGATATGGCGCAGGATCGGCTCCACATAACGGGCATCCTTCAGCCGGAACGAAAAAATACCCGTATTGCCGGAGGATTGGCGATTTTGGATATCATGGCCAGGGTGATGCTTCAAGGCCGGGTAATAAACATCCTCCACGGCGGGATGCTCCAGCAGCCAGTTTGCCAGCGTCGTCGCATTGTATTCATGACGCTCCATCCGCAGAGCCAGCGTCTTCATGCCTCTCATGAGCAGCCACGAATCCTGCGGCCCCAATACCGCGCCGATGGAATTGTGCAGAAAAGCCAGCTTGGCCGACAATTCTTCGCCTTTGGAAACTATCAGGCCCGCCAATACATCATTGTGGCCGCCCAGATATTTGGTAGCGCTGTGAATGACGATATCCGCGCCGAGCTCAAGCGGACGCTGAAGAAACGGCGTCAGCAATGTGTTGTCCACGATAACGAGCAAACCGCGGGATTTTGCCCAAGCGCTCACTCGCTCCAGATCGGTAATCATCATCAGAGGATTGGTTGGCGTTTCGACCAAAATCGCTTTTGTGCTAGGCGTCACCAGCTCCGACATGCCGTCGATATCGTTGGTGTCCACGTAGGATGCCGTAATGCCAAAACGCGACATAATCTGCTCCAGCAGCCGGTATGTGCCACCGTACAGGTCAAGCGATACAATGAGATGATCGCCTTGGCTGAAATAAGCAAAGATTGTTTGCAGCGCCGCCATTCCGGAGCTGCACGCAAAAGCCGCGTCGCCGGATTCCAGTTCAGCCGCCGCCTCTTCCAAAACGGAACGGGTCGGATTTTTGGTGCGCGTATAGTCAAAGCCCGTGCTTTGTCCCAATTTGGGATGGCGAAATGCTGTTGCGTTGTAGATTGGAAAACTGACGGCTCCCGTAACCGGCTCCTTCTGCGAACCGATTTGTGCCAGATGACTTTCAATTTTCATCGTTAATTAGCAACTCCTTCAAGTAAGTTCATATGGATGCCGGTACAAATCTTGCCGGTTTCAAATGCCCGCGCCAAGTTCGTAAGGCGTTTGCTGATAAACATAGTAATTGAGCCAGTTGGAAAACAGCAGGTTTGCGTGCGCTCTCCACGTGGAGAGCGGCATACAGGAAGGATCGTTGCCGGGATAGTAGTTAAGCGGCAGCGCAATGTCCATTCCTTTGGCCACGTCGCGGTCATATTCCGCTTTCAGCGAGCCGGGATCGTATTCCGAATGTCCCGTGACAAAAATGCGTTTCCCATCCTTTGAAGCTACAATATATATGCCGGAATCCGCCGACTGCGACAAAATCTCAAGCTCCGATACCTTCTCAATATCTTCGCTGCGCACTTCGGTATGTCTGGACTGCGGTACGTAAAACAGCTCGTCGAATCCACGCAGCAGTTGCACGTTTTGCTTCTCTACCGTATGAGGAAACACCCCGAACATTTTTTCATCCAGATTGTATTTCGGAATGCCGTAATGATGGTAAAGCCCCGCTTGGGATGCCCAGCAAATATGGAACGTCGAGGTGACATGGCGTTTGGTCCACTCCATAATCTCCTTTAGTTCTTCCCAATAATTAACCTCCTCGAACGGCAAATGCTCAACGGGCGCTCCCGTAATAATCATGCCGTCGAAGTAACGGTGGGCGATTTCATCAAACGTTTTGTAAAACGACTCCAGATGCTCCGCAGACGTGTTTTTGGATGTATGCGTCCGGGGATGGAGCAGCACGACCTCAACCTGCAGCGGCGTATTGCCGATCAGGCGGAGCAGCTGCGTCTCCGTCGTCTCCTTGGTCGGCATCAAATTCAGTATGGCGATTCGAAGCGGACGAATATCCTGATGATAAGCGACGCTTTCATCCATAACAAAAATATTTTCGTGATTCAGTATTTCCTTTGCCGGCAAATGATCCGGTACTTTAATGGGCATTCTGACTCCTCCTATGCGCGTGATGCGGCCAAATGGCCTGACCCATCAGACTGCAATAAAAAAGACCCCTTCTGCGTGAGAAAAGGTCGTCTGCTCGGAAAAGAAGCCGTCCGCCTCTCTCATCTCTCAGAAACGTTGTCGTTTCCGCAAGAATTAGCACCGTGCTTACGCCGGTTGCCGGGCTTCATCGGGCTAGTCCCTCCGCCTGCTCTTGATAAGAAAGTAGTCTATTCAATTAATGCAATCTTAATTTATTTACACTTTAATGCATTCTGCCATTCCCGTCAAGAACCTGTTTTGCATACACTGCTAATAGTGCGAATTCAAAAAGCTCGCTTTTCATTTCGGCTGAATTTCATATTCGACGTTGATTATGCCGCCAGGCATGCTTCGTAATGGGACGTGGACTTTTTGAACAACCTCTAAAAAGGTTGTTCCCGGCCATTTTCAATGCTTGAATGTTACAGCGGACCGGGAGTATACTAGGGCATGTATGCAAACACCGCAGGGAGCGAAGTGAGTGTTCAAAAAGTTCGATTTACAGTATCGGGAAGTGAACTATTTATTCGACGCTGACTATGCCGCCAGGCATGATTCGTAATGGAAAGCGGACTTTTGAACAACATCTTAAAGACAAAAAGGAGTGGGACGCAGGATTATGGAAGGTGATCGAGGTAGCTCGGACAACTGTGATACGGCATTGCCGCCAGCCCTCGCCGGATGGCGAAACATAACCCTCAGCTCCCTTGTTTGTCGCCGCTTATCCGGCAGATTCCCAAGGCTCCTCTGACGGGCTTGATTTCGCCTCTGCAGACTGGCGGTTTCCTGCATGAAGCGAGAGGAGAAACTGCATATGAAAATCAGACATGTAATCAACGGCAATTTTGAGGTGCTGGAGGAGATCGATAAAACGATTATCCCCCCAGCCGAAGGCTTTTACTGGATCGACGCCGACGTAGAGGATCTGGCCGTGCTGCAGCCGCTGTTCGGCATGCACGATCTGGCGGTGGAGGACTGTCTTCAGGAAGAAGAGCAGCGCCCAAAAATCGAGCTTTACGAGCAGCATTATTTTATCGTAATCAACAGCATTCGTTTCGACGACGAGGAAATTTTCCTCCGTGCCCTCAACATCTTTCTGGGCCGTCATTTCATTATTACGGTCACTCGGCAAAAAATTAGCGAGCTGCGCACGCTGAAACCCATTCTGTGGGAGCAGGAAGTTTGCCGTCCCGACCAGTTTCTCTATCATCTTGTCGACTTAGTCGTCGACAATTACTTCCTGGTAGGCGACCGGATCGACATGCGGATCGAAGCGCTTGAGGAGGATATCCTCATGCATACGAAAAAATCCCATCTGAACGAAATCATCGGTTTGCGCGCTGAAATCCTGTGGGTTAAAAAAGCGCTTGGCCCTCAACGCGAGCTTATTTTTACATTAAATAAAAAAGAGCTTCGTCTCATCGACGACCAGCTCCAGAAATATTTTGGCGACGTTTATGAAAATACGCTTAAAATCGCGGAGTCCTTCGAAACCTACCGGGATTTGATGGGCAACTTGCGAGAGGCGTATCAGTCCAGCCTGTCCAGCAGAGCAAACGAAATCATGCGCGTTTTTACCGCTATTACAACCATTTTCATGCCTTTGACCTTTATCACAGGCATCTACGGCATGAACTTTGACATTATACCCGGCCTTCATTACCGCTATGGCGCGTATGTGCTTCTTGGCATCATGGCGATACTCGGTTTCAGCATGTTTGTCATCTTCCGCAAAAAGGAATGGCTCTAAAGCCTTTCCTTTTTTTTTGCTGCCACTTGACGGGAGAGCTATAATAAGAATAAGGACTGGCGACATTCTGCAAGTCGGAAGGAGGTATAACCGAATATGAATATCAGCCAGTTGGAAACGTTGCTGACCATCTCCAAAACGATGAGCTTTCGCAAAGCTGGCGAATTGCTGAACCTGACCCAGCCGGCCGTATCGGCCCAGATCAAAAGCCTGGAGGACGAATTCAAATCCGTCCTGATCAACCGCAACCAGCCCGTCACTCTGACGGATCACGGACAAGTGTTTCTGGAGCATGCGGAGCGCATACTCGGCATCGTGGAAGAGCTCAAGCAGCGGCTGGACGATCTGAATCAGACGCCTCAAGGCCATATCGTGCTTGGAACGACCACATCCATTGCAATCCAGATTTTGCCCAGAGTGCTTTCCTATTTTCAGGATCAGTATCCGCAGATAAAAACAACCATACATACCATGCCCTCTTCGCAAGTTATGGCATGCGTGGAGAACGGAACTGTCGATGTCGGCATCACCTACCTGACCGAAAAAAATCCTAACATTTCCTCTTCCGTCCTATATTACGACACCTTCGAGCTTGTTGTGTCGCCCGAACATCCCATGAGCCGTCTAACCCATACAACTGTAGACAAGCTAAGGGATATACCCATGATTATGCTTGCGCCGGACACGCTTGGAAGACGGTTTGTAGACGGCATTTTCCGAAAATATAATGTTCAGCCCAATATCGTTATGGAGTTGTCGAGCAGCGAAGAAGTGAAACGAATGGTTGAGATTGATCTTGGCGCCGCAATTGTATCCAAGCTGTCGATACCTACGGAGCTAAAATTGGGCACGCTAAGAATCATCAAGGTGCATGAACTGGAGGCAAGCCATCCCGTAGGGGTTGTCTATCGGTCGGGACGTTATCTCAATACCGCGATGCAGCAGTTCCTCAGCGATTTGAGAGGCATGCCGGAGCACCAATTTATAAGCAGCGAGTAGGAGCGTGAGTACAATGAAATTTGATTTACATACTCATCATTTCAGATGTGGACATGCCGACGGCAGCATCGAGGATTATATACTCGCAGGCCTAGACCACGGCCTGCAGGTCATCGGCATATCGGACCACTCCCCTTATTTCGCCCACGAGGAGGATCACCCCTCCCCCGGCATCGCCATGGCGCGGAGCGAATTCGCCAATTACGTAGCTGAAGTACTGCGGCTCAAGGAAAAATACAGCGGCAAAATCGAGGTGCTGCTTGGCGTCGAATCGGATTATTTTCCCGACAAGGCCGAGGTTTACCGCGCCGCCTACGAAGGCGTGCCGTTTGACTACATCATCGGCTCTGTGCATCAGGTGAGCGGAGTCAGCATTTTCAACCGAAACCGGTGGAAAAACCTGCACGAAAGCAAACACGTCGACGAGAAAAAAAGCTATTACGATCTCATAGCCCGCTCCGCAAAAAGCGGCATGTTCGACATTCTCGGCCATATCGACGCCATGAAGGGATATTACCCTGCTTTTTCGGATATTCATGCGCCAGAGGCCATTGACGACGCGTTGCGTGTCATTGCCGAAAGCAACGTTTCCATCGAAATCAACACCTCCGGCAGCACCAAATACGTAGGCGGGTGGTATCCGTCCGATGCCATTCTGGAGCGTGCCCATCACTTCGGTGTAAAAGTCACCTTCGGCTCCGATGCCCATCTCCCTTCCAGAGTCGGGGACGAATGGGAGCTTGTCGCCAAACGCTTGAAGGAAATCGGTTTTAAGGATTGGGTATTCTACCGCCAGCGCAAACCCGTTGTTGTTCCTCTATGACACATCATCGGGAGTCGGAGCAGTACTATGATTTGTCCTCTAAAATGCTGCTTTCATAGCCATATCAGAAAGTTGGAGAGGGATTTGCTCGTTTCCGCTCCAACTTTTTGTGCCCGACTTGCTGATGGTCAGCACGGACATGAAAGCTGCAAACCTCTTATCGACCCATTAACTCCAATGACCTATTAACTCCATTGACTACATTAAATGGAATGACGCCGCTACCTCCATTATACAGCGCACTTTATGCCGGGCAGCGATTTAGAGAAGCACATATCACTAATCGCTAACGGTCAAATCTGTCCATTAGCCGCTAACCGTTACAGCCAGCCTCCACATTCAGGTCAACAGCTCTATCCCGTAACGTTAGCAACTGAATTGAAGCTTTTGCATCAATGAGCAAAAAAAGTGGACCCGCGCTACGCGCAGGTCCCAATATAGTTATATGAAAAGGGGGTCTTGTTTATTATAATAACCGTCGAATGTAAATGTGCGATAACAGGAACATTTCATTTGTGTAACAAATAGGACACGCAAAATAGACATCACCACAATTTGGGTGCAATTGGGATCATATTCCGCTCAGGACACTTACTTTTTGTACGTGTATATGATATAATGGAAGCAGAAAAGCGGGGTGATTACGTTGGATTATTCGATCATGTGCCCTAGATATGAAGCAGCTGCGGATATTTTGGGAAAGAAATGGACTGGCCGGATTATCCGGGTGCTGCTAGGCGGCCCTAAACGCTTCAAGGACATGAAGGAGCAAATTCCGGAGATGAGCGACAAAATGTTGACGGACCGGATGAAGGAATTGGAGTTGCTCGGCATTGTCAATCGTCATGTCTATCCTGAGATGCCTGTACGGATTGAATACGAGCTTACGCCGAAAGGGCGCGATCTGAAGCCCGTAATCGAGTCGATTCAAACCTGGGGAGAATCCTGGATGTAAGATCGGTTATGGAAACGGGTGAGATCGCCCAGGCGATCATTTCACAAAACGAATGTTTCTCAAAACGCGAAGCGCGGCATGTAACCTCCGGTTGGCATGCCGCTCCCAAGCTCAAAACAAGCAGTCTCCCGCCTTGCCGAAGCCGGCATGGAAGGAGACTGCTTTTTTGCATTGACGTTAGAACAATCTCTAAAATGGGAAAAACATAGGCAATGCCACAACCATAGCAACGCCGAGCAGGATCTGTACCGGCATGCCCACCTTAACGTAGTCCATAAAGGAGTAACGGCCCGCAGACATGACCAGCGCATTTGGAGGCGTCGAGAATGGTACGGCAAAACATATGGTGGCCCCCAGCGACACTGCGAACAGATAAGGCACCGGGTTAACTCCCAACTGGACAGCCGCCGATAGCGCAATGGGAGCAAACAGGATGGCGCAAGCCGTGTTGCTGATAAACAGGGTCAAGAACGACGTGGCAAAATAGATGCCTGCCAGCATCGCCATCGGTCCGGCGCTGCCAAGGCTGCCAACAAGTCCCTCCGATATTAAGGTTGCCGCGCCCGATTTTTCAATGGCGATGGACATGGGGATCATACCCCCGATCAACACGATGCTTTCCCAATTGACTGTTTTGTAGGCGGCTTCCATGTTGCGAAGACAACCCGTGGCTACCATCAGAACAGCCGCCAGCATGACGGATACAACGGCCGGGAAAACCTCCATTATCATCAGCACTACCATAAGCAGCATAATCCCTCCGGCAAGCGGCGCCTTATGCTTAAGCGGCATGGCTGCCGCAGACTCCAGCGGCTGACCGACAACAACAACGTCATCCTGCTCCCGGGCCATGCTCGCGATGCTTTTCCAGGCCCCCTGTACAAGAAGCGCGTCGCCGGTGCGGATTTTTTCATCCTTTAACCCGTGCAGCACAAACGTGCCTTTCCGCTGAATGCCGAGTACGTTAACGTTGTAATTTTCGCGAAAACCGGAATGTTTGACCAATTGATTAATATGTCTGGAATTGGTGGGAATAATCACTTCGGCAATGCCAAAGTCCGTGGAGGCGTAACCCTCGCTTGCGGACTCCCCTTCCTTTTCCGTCGCGCCTTGATCCATCAGAATCAAATCATATTCCTTGGCAAAGGCGTTTACCTCCGGAAAATCGCCTTTTACATAAAGGATGTCCTGTTCGATAATTTTGGTGTCCGGACGGGCCATTTCACCGTTGATCGTTTTAAAAAACGGATTTTTATGCGACGTTTTTCTGCGAATCTCGCTAATATGAATGCCGAAACGTTCGCCAATGTTAAGCTCGCGGATAACCTTCTGAGCAATGGGCGAGCGATCATGTACTTTTAGACGGTAAAGATTTTGCGACAGCATATAACGATTCGCAAGTTCGTTGATATTGACGCCTGCCCCGCCGCCCGCGCTGTTGTCATCCTTGCGCCCCGACAGGAACAGCTTGCTGAAAAGCAGAATTAGCAGCGTGCCGATAACTAAGGCAACAAGGCCAATCGGCGTAAACGAAAAAAAGGACAATTCCTGATATCCGCCCTTGGACAACGTTTCCCGAATAACCATATTGGGCGGCGTCCCGATAAGCGTTAGCGTGCCTCCCAAGCTGCTGGCAAATGCCAATGGCATCAACAGCCTGGAGGGACTGGTCCCGGCCCTCATCGCCAAACTGACGACGATAGGCAGCATAACCGCTACGGTGCCCGTATTGCTAACGAATGTCCCAAGGAATGAGGTAGCCAGCATAACGGTTATCAGAAGCTTTGTTTCATTTGCGCCGGCAAGAGTCAAAAGTTTTCCGCTGACAATCCCGGCTAGCCCTGTCTGAAAAATGCCCCCGCCTACTACGAACAAACCAATCATCATGATGACAACCGAATTGGAAAAGCCCGATAGCGCCTCTGATGGCGTTAGAATGTCGCCGACGACCAAAACGATCAAAGCGCAAATCGCCACCAGATCGGACCTCACTTTACCGCTGGCAAATAATGCCGCGGCAGCCGCCAATACTAACAAAGTAATAATCATATCCCCGTTCATTTCTGCCTATCCCCCCACTCGCCCGTGTGGTTTTCTATTTAACCGGGCAAAAATCTGCAAACATGCTCAGTATGGCGTGAACTACCCTTCTATTTACTTCTCTACGTTAAAAATTTTAACACAGTTTCATATGTATATTTGTGATTTACTTCACAATGATTATCGTTGACAGAAACTTGCTTTACCGTTATCATAAATGATAATAATTATCAATTTCAAGATAAAATTTATGTAATTAAAAAAGCCGGCAAGCCTATCGCCGCTTGCCGGCTGCTGAAACACGCCAATTTCTGGCGCTATTGTCATCATGATAAAAATATGAAGTTACATACCGAGCCATTTCTTGAACAATTGCTTGGTGGTGTCCTTGTTCATCGCCGCGATGGATGTTGTCAGCGGGATGCCCTTTGGACAGGAACGCACGCAGTTTTGCGAGTTGCCGCAGCCTTCGATTCCGCCATCGGTCATCAGCGCTTCCAGACGTTCCTCTTTGTTCATCTCGCCTGTTGGATGGGCATTGAACAAACGAACTTGGGAAATTGCCGCAGGTCCGATAAAGCTGTTCCGGTCGTTTACGTTCGGACAGGATTCCAGGCAGACGCCGCAGGTCATGCACTTCGAAAGCTCGTACGCCCATTGGCGTTTGGTTTCAGCCATACGCGGTCCGGGACCCAAATCATAGGTGCCGTCGATTGGTATCCAGGCTTTAACCTTTTTGAGAGCTCCAAACATGCGCTCGCGGTTAATAACGAGGTCTCGCACAACCGGGAAGGTGCGCATAGGCTCAAGACGGATCGGCTGCTCCAGCTTATCGACTAGCGCGCTGCATGCCTGGCGCGGCTTGCCGTTAATGACCATGGAGCAAGCACCGCAGACTTCTTCCAGACAATTGGAGTCCCAGCATACCGGCGACGTTTTGGAACCGTCCGCCTTCAGCGGATTGCGCTGGATTTCCATCAGTCCGCTGATTACGTTCATATTGGGACGATACGGAATTTCGAATTCTTCCGTATACGGCTTGGATTCAGGCGTATCCTGGCGGGAAATGATAAATTTTACGGTTTTGGTTGCAGCAGTCGTTTCAGCCATCGTTATTCTCCTTTCTTCTTATCGGTGGAGTAATCGCGCTTGCGAGGCGGAATCAGACTGACATCAATATCCTCATAACTAATTTTTGGTCCGTCCGGCGTCCAAGTCGCGATTGTAGATTTCATAAACTCGTCGTCATTGCGATCAGGGAATTCTGGCTTGTAATGCGCGCCGCGGCTTTCATTGCGCTGCAGAGCGCCCAGCGTCATTGCTTCCGACAGCTCAAGCATGTTCCATAGCTGGCGAGTGAATGCAACGCCTGCGTTGTTCCAGGCAGCTGTATCGTTGATATTGATATTCCGGTAACGCTGCTTCAGCTCTTTGATTTTGCCGATTGTGGCTTCCAGCTTGTCGTTAAACCGGACAACGGTCATGTTGTTGGTCATCCATTCGCCAAGCTCTTTGTGAATCACATAAGCATTTTCGGTACCGTTCATGGCAAGAATGTTGTTGTATTTATCGGTGTGACGTTTGGTATCCCGGTCAAATACAGAGGATGCCACATCTTCTGCCGATTTTTTGAGACCTTTGATATATTCAACCGCTTTTGGTCCAGCGACCATGCCGCCGTAAATGGCTGACAGCAAGGAGTTGGCTCCCAAACGGTTAGCGCCGTGATATTGATATTCGCATTCGCCTGCTGCGAACAATCCCGGAATGTTGGTCATCTGGTTGTAATCAACCCACATGCCGCCCATGGAATAATGTACCGCAGGGAAAATTTTCATCGGAATTTTGCGAGGGTCGTCGCCCATGAATTTTTCGTAAATCTCGATGATGCCGCCCAGCTTGACGTCCAGCTCCTTGGGGTCCTTGTGCGACAAGTCGAGGTAAACCATGTTTTCGCCATTGATGCCTAGCTTCTGATCGACGCAAACATGGAAAATTTCGCGGGTCGCGATATCGCGCGGCACCAGGTTGCCGTATGCCGGATATTTTTCTTCGAGGAAATACCATGGTTTTCCGTCTTTGTAGGTCCATACTCGTCCGCCTTCGCCGCGCGCCGATTCCGACATCAAACGAAGTTTGTCGTCGCCCGGAATGGCCGTTGGGTGAATCTGGATAAACTCGCCGTTTGCGTAGTTGACGCCTTGCTGGTACACAGCACTGGCCGCCGTTCCCGTATTGATTACCGAGTTGGTCGTTTTGCCAAAAATAATGCCAGGTCCGCCAGATGCCAATATAACCGCGTCGGCTCTTACGGTAAGAACTTCCATGCTGCGGAGATCCTGAGCGGAAATGCCGCGGCATACGCCGTCGTCGTCCAGCACCGCGCCAAGAAACTCCCAATGCTCAAACTTGTTGACAAGCCCTGCCGCTTCCCATCTGCGCACTTGCTCGTCAAGCGCGTAAAGAAGCTGCTGTCCTGTAGTTGCGCCGGCAAACGCCGTACGGTGATGCTTGGTGCCGCCGAAACGGCGGAAATCCAGCAAACCCTCCGACGTACGGCTGAACATAACGCCCATCCGGTCCATCAGGTGAATAATGCCGGGAGCCGCGTCGCACATCGCTTTGACCGGAGGCTGGTTTGCCAGGAAGTCTCCGCCATATACGGTATCGTCAAAATGCTCCCAAGGCGAATCGCCTTCGCCCTTCGTATTAACCGCGCCGTTGATGCCGCCCTGCGCGCATACGGAGTGGGAGCGCTTTACCGGCACGAGTGAAAAAAGATCGACATGTATACCGGCTTCCGCCGCTTTGATTGTCGCCATCAGGCCGGCCAAACCGCCGCCGACAACGATAATTTTATTTTTAGCCATTACGCTTGCCTCCTTGTCGTCAATCTAGCCGATATTGCCAAGCAGGGCAATGGCGGCGCTTGCAACTTCACTAAACTCGTCACCCCTGAACGCTACCAGGGAAAGAATAAACAATGCGGAAACGATAACAAATACGCCCATGCAAATATAAGAGGAAACACGCTGGGCTTTAGGGCCGATCGTAATGCCCCAGCTGATCAGAAATGCCCACAGTCCATTGCTGAAGTGGAACACGGCTGCCAATACGCCAATAACGTAAAGGGCAAAATAAACCGGGCTGCTGGCAATGTGATGCATGGTGGAGCCTAACTCTTCATGCGAAATTTTGCCCATATACACTTGAAGACGGGTCTGGTACACATGCCAGAAAACGAATACAAAAGTGATCACGCCGGTAATCCGTTGTGCTGTAAACGCCCAGTTGCGACCATATTTGAATCGCCCCGTATTAGAGTTTGACTGATACGCCACGTATAGGCCGTATATCCCGTGAAACAGCAGCGGGAGGTAGATCATTAACACTTCAAGAACCGGCAGCAGCGGCAGGCCGTTAATCAACCCAACGCCTTTGGCGAAGCCTTCCGGGCCGCGCTCAAACGCCTGATAGTTCGCCAGGCCATGCACAACAATGAACCCGCCAAGCGGAATAATGCCCAGAAGCGAGTGCAGTTTGCGCGCGAAATACGAATTCCCTTTCATTGTTCCCTTCTCCTTTCAAAACTGTGAGTTCCCCTAATTGTCAGATAAGCCAGTCTACATTGTAACGCTGGCGCATGCCTCCGTCAACAAAACTCGACACACATTCGCCACACTTCCATGGTACTCCTTTTCAGCTTATAATGGAATTGCATATTTATTATTAACTATTATAACAAAATGACATAAGGGGGTCGCGAGATGTATGAGGAATTGGAAATGTTTGCGGTTATCGTAGAACAGCGCAGTCTCAACAAAGCCTCCTCGCAATTAAATTTGTCACAGCCCGCGCTGTCGCGCAAGCTCGCCAAGCTGGAAAACGAGATCGGCGTCAAGCTTTTTCTCCGCGTCGGAAAGCGGCTGGAGCTGACCCGTATCGGCCAGTTGACCTACGAATACGCGCTGGAGCTGCGGCATCTTCACCGCAATTACTTACAGACGGTTGCCGAGTTTACCGCGACGGGAAGAGCCTCGTTGACAATCGGCGCCAGCCTTACGACGCTGCAGACAACGCTGCCGGATCTTATCCAGATCCTGACGGCAAGCCATCCCGAAATCGATATCAAGGCGGTAACCGGAAAAACGCATGAAATTATTACCTACGTCCGGGAGCATAAGGTTGACCTTGGCATTGTGGCGTCCGGCATCGACGATCCTGCCCTGCATTGCAGCCCCCTCTTCGAGGATCATCTGCTGCTGGTGCTGCCAAGCAATCATGAAATGGCGCAAAAGCCGCGTCTCTCCATTCAGGATTTGAATGGCCTGCCGATGATTCTTTTTTCCAGAGGAACCTGGTATCGCCTGCTGACGGACGAGCTGTTCGAGAAGCATCGTCTTGCTCCGGACGTGCGAATGGAAATCGACTCCTTCGAAGCCATTCTCCGTTTGCTGCACACCTGCCGGGCGGCCACCTTGCTTCCAAAATCTTATATGAGACGCGAGCTTCTGGAGGATAACGATGTAATCGCCTTGTCCATCCGTGAACTGGAGGAAACGAAGCGGACCACGTCGCTCATTCATGCAGATCCTGCCCGGCTCAGCCCTTCCGTCCGTGACTGCATCCGCGAGATCGAAGCCAGATACAGCTAGAGTGGGTTTGCATACTACGCCCTAGGGCGTCAACTCCGGCATGGAAAGGATAGGCCGGGTTGCGAACGCGGTAACCACTCACCTTGCGGTGAATTGGATAAATACGCCACCATTGTGATATGGTATACCTACTATTAAAATACAGAGGTGAACTATGGATCGCCAACTAATCAATGCCGGGGAATGGCGCAAGTACTGGCTGGCGGCGCTGCTGCTGACAGCCGTTTTTATGGTTATTGAAATTTATCCCCTTGTGAAGTCCGTCTCCAATCATCCTTACCAAAACAAGGTCATTTCAAAAGCGGAAGCGGCCAATGCCGCCATTGAATTCGCGACTCAGGAAACCGGCCTTTCCTTTGAAGCTAGCCACGTCGTCCATCAGACAAAAAAACTGTTTAACGGTTATTTGTCCAAGGAAAAATTATTGGAGCAGTACGAAACGGAATATGGAACGCGGTATCCGGGCGATACCTTCCAGGTGAATCTGGACCAAACGAATGGAAAAGCGTACGGCTTTGTTTATGTGCACATGTACACTGGGGAAATTGCCGCATGGAAATTCAATATCTCCAAGAATGAACCGCTTAATGATAAAGCGGCAGTGCTCTCAGCCTTGAATAAGGCACTTCAGTCCCGGGATATTGATCCAGGAAAACTGACTCCTGCAGGTAAGGATACCTGGCAGGTTGAGGGAGCATTCATCGGCGATGCTTCATTATTTATAAAAGCTGTCGCACAAGAAAACAACGGCACGATTTCCCTGGTGGAGTTCAAGCCTGAATTTAACGTGCCCCAAACATACAGCAGCTATGTTGCCAAGCAAGATAATCTTGCCAAATGGATGACCGGAATCGGCTACGTATTTTTCAGCATTGTGCTAGGTATTTTGGCCATCATTTACAGCATTTTATATCGCAAGCATACTTCCTTTAAATATGGAATTTTGCTCACTATTGTCTTTTTTATCGCCTATCTGATTATGAACCTGAATATGCTGGATGGCGGTTATGCAGTAAGCGGAGAAACGAGAATGCCGCAGGGCTTTGGAATGGTCACGGTGTTCCTTACCATTCTTCTGGCGATTCCTATGGTCGGCTCCGTCTATGTTTCCATTGTAGGCGGCGACGGCTTGTGGAAGTCGCAAGGCAGAGACTTGTGGCCGCGTCCTTCAGCGCCGGGTTTTGGCGATCATGTGTGGCGCAGCGTATGGCTTTCCTATCTGTTCGCCTTGGGCATGCTGGGATTGCAGCCGCTTCTGTTTAAAGGTCTGGAGCTGATTATCGGCACATGGTCGACAACTGATGTAATGATGTCGCCTTATAACATGGGCGTTCTGTGGCTGATGCCCGTGCTGGCTTGGGCCGCGGCGATTTCAGAGGAAGCCGTATTCCGGTTCTTCGGCATTGGCTTGCTGCGCAAATGGTTCCGGCATACATTTGCCGCAACCATCATACCAACGATCATCTGGTCGCTCGGTCACGTTATGTATCCGTTCTATCCATCGACCACCCGGTTATTCGAGCTGATGATCATCGGCCTGCTGTTCAGCTTTATTTTTGTACGGTACGGCTTTATTACCGCCGTCTTTACCCATGCCATCTTCAACAGCATCGCCGTTGCCAGCTCGCTTTATCTGATCGGCTCCATCGTGGATATTGTTTCCGCTACGTTCTTTATCGTGTTGCCTGTTATTATTGCCTGGGTTTTACGGGAATGGAACAAACGGGCCCAGCGAAAGGGCCCGCCCGTTATAGCGCCAAATGAATATGCCGGTGGCCCGCAAGCGCCTCAGTAAACCGTGTTATGGAGGCACGTTTATACGCTCGCTCAAACAAAGGTAAGCACAAAATAGCAAGGGGCTGTCCCGCGGTCTGTTACGGGCTGCGGGACAAGGAATTTCCGCTTACCGTTTACAAGCCGAATTCGGCCTGCAAACGGTAAGCGGCGCCTCTGTGGAGTAACCAGTCTCTTTGTGAAGGACCCGGTGTCTTGGTGGAGGGCCAAGGTCGGAAGCTCCGGTGGTGACACCCGTACCGTCCCACCGCGCGCTGAGAGCTGCGCGCGGTGCAGAAAAGCTGGCTCCACGTTACGTTAATTACATACGTTATGGACATCCATGACCGTTACAGCCCTGTTTTGATGCAAAGTCCATTTTTTACGGTCATCCATGACCGTAAAAACGCATTTTCGTGCCCAAAACGCGGCTTTTGAGCGTCTAAAGGACACGGGTGACCGTTAGCCAAAGCCAATGCATCCATATGGGGTTGTAACGGTCATCGATGACCGTTAGACTGGCAAAAGGCTGCTGTCGAGAGTGACATTAGGCGTGTATGAAAAGGTTGAGCCCTATTTTTAGTGAAAAAATGGAAAATGCGCACAAAAAACTCGCCTTCAAGTCATCCTTTCCCGTCCGGTCCTATCGGCTGAATCGTTATTCGTTCCGCTTGACTTTTTGGACGGCCCCGCAATAGATTACATTACTGCGTTTGTTGAGGTAGCTGCGGATCTGCAAGCGCCGCAATGATCTGTCCGGCGAGCTTGTCTCCGATTGACAAAGGACGGAAGTCTTCGACGGAGGCCTCTTTTATTTTTTTGAGCGAGCCAAAATGCTTCAGCAGCTGCTTGCGCCGCTTCTCCCCGATACCTGGTATGGCGTCCAGGCGCGATTCCACCATTGATTTCGCCCGCTGCTCGCGGTGAAACGTAATTGCAAAACGGTGAACTTCGTCTTGGATGCGCTGCAGGAGATAAAACTCCTGGCTGTCGCGCGGCAGCGGCACAATTTCGGCGGGGTCTCCTGTCATCAGCTGCGCCGTCTTATGTTTGGCATCCTTGACTAAGCCGCAAACCGGGATGAACAGGCCCAGTTCGTTCTCCAGCACGTCCAGCGCCGCTGCAATTTGCCCTTTGCCGCCGTCTACCACAATCAGATCGGGTTGAACCAAACCTTCCTTTAGCACCCGCTCGTAACGTCTGCGGATGACCTCTCGCATCGTATCGTAGTCATCCGGTCCTTCCACCGTCTTTACCTTGAACTTGCGGTATTCCTTGCGATCCGGCTTGCCGTCCGTAAATACCACCATTGCGGATACGGGATTTGTACCTTGAATATTGGAGTTATCGAATGCTTCGATCCGCTTGACGCTATCCATACCCAGCCAATCCGCCAGCGATTCGCTCGCTTTGACGCTGCGCGCTTCGTCGCGCTCGATTAAGCGGAATTTTTCATCCAGCATCATCTTGGCGTTATCCTGCGCCATGGTTACGACCTGGCTTTTTTTGCCCCGCTGCGGCAGCAGCACCTTGACCTTCAGCCAGTTATGAAGCGAGGCCACAACCTCCTCCTCGTGCTCCGTATCCTTCTCCGGCATAGAAGGCAGCAGGATTTGCTTGGGCAAAGCCGGATTATCGCTATAATACTGCGTCACAAACGTCATGAAGTCGTCGTATTCCTCGCCGTAATAAGGAAAGACGCTGCCATGGCGCTCGATCAGCTTGCCGCCGCGCATATACAGGATTTGCACGCACATCCAGCCTTTATCGACCGCATAGCCAAAAATATCCCGGTCCATGGCGTCGTTCATCGTAATTTTTTGCTTTTCCATTACGGCGTCGATCGCCAAAATCTGGTCTCGAAACTCTTTGGCGCGCTCAAACTCCAAACTTTCCGCCGCTTCCTCCATTTTACGCTGAAGCTCTTCTCTTACCGCATCATGCCCGCCGCCCAGAAAACGGACGATTTCGCCAATCATGGCATCGTATCGGGACTGCTCCACATCAAATTCGCAAGGAGCGAGACATTGGCCGATATGGTAATACAGGCATACTTTATCCGGCAGTGTTTTGCATTTGCGAAGCGGATATAAGCGATCCAGCAGCTTTTTGGTTTGCTGCGCCGCATACGCGTTCGGATAGGGGCCAAAATATTTGCCTTTGTCCTTGTAAATCTTGCGCGTAACCTCCAGCTTGGGATGGCGCTCATTTGTTATTTTGATATAAGGAAAGGACTTGTCGTCCTTCAGCAATACATTGTAGCGCGGCTGATGCTGCTTGATCAGGTTGCACTCCAGAATGAGAGCTTCCATGTTGCTGCCCGTTATAATAAATTCAAAATCGTATATTTCCGAAACCAACCGCTGCGTCTTCACATTATGGCTGCCGATAAAATAGGAACGAACCCGGTTTTTCAGCACCTTGGCTTTGCCGACATAAATGATGACGCCGTCCCTGTTTTTCATCAGGTAACAGCCCGGTTTATCGGGCAGCAGCGCAAGCTTGTTGCGAATCGCTTCCCTTGCTGCGTCAAATTGTTCCTTCTCTGCGCCGCTCCTGTTTTGTTCCATTCTGCTTCCCCTCCAACCGCCTTGCTTATCCCTTTATTTTATCATAAAAAACGAATTTGATAGGAGGGTAATTGTCAAGCTAATGCTTTACAATTATCCTGGGAGTTGGGTATACTAATGTAAGCGATTGATCGCTGCCAAGGAGGACGACCATAATGGAAAATGTTAGAGACCCGCGCGAGCATATTAACGAAGAGCCCCGTCATGATCTGATGGATGTTGTCTTCGGCTTTGGCGGAATGCTTGCCTTTATGACCGTTGTATTTGCAGCGGCGGTCATCATAAAGTTCGTAATTTCCTAAAGGCATTAGTTGCAAATGATAAAAGAGGAACCTTCGCAAGGATTAGCTTGCGGAGGTTCCTTTTTTTTGAGAACTGTTTAGCTTTGTTCTTTCCTTAGCTTATTTGACAGCGCGAAGCGAAGCATCATCGTCATCGGCATCCGGCTTTTGGCTCTGCTGACCACTGGCAGCAGCGCCCGCTCCTTTTCTGCGCTGGGATGACGGGGAAGAGGCTGACGGCGCATTCTTTTGGGAAGCCGCATCGTAACGCGTCCGTTCCGTCCGGTCTATCTGCACAATTCTTCCATCGTGGACTGTAATAATTACCTGTCCGTACTGTAGTCCGCTAACCTGGCTCAAAATCCGCTCCTGCCACTGCTCATCCACTTCCAACGGCTTTGCCATTTGCTTCCCTCCAATAAGTTCGCCCGCTTAATGGGCAGATGATGATTTCCATTCCACTATCGCTTTTACAATCAGCGTAATAACCGCGAGCATAACGAGAAGCGATGCTACCGCAAAAGACGCCGAAAACTGATATTCGTTATACAAAATTTCAACATGCAGGGGCAGCGTATTGGTTTGGCCGCGAATATGGCCCGAAACGACAGATACCGCTCCAAACTCGCCCATCGCGCGAGCATTACACAAAATAAGGCCGTAAAGCAATCCCCATTTGATATTCGGCAACGTCACTCTCCAGAAAATGGACCATCCGCGCGCGCCTAAGCTGGCGGCCGCCTCTTCCTCCTGCACGCCTTGCGCCTGCATAAGCGGAATCAGCTCCCGCGCTACAAACGGCACGGTTACAAAAACAGTGGCGAGCACAATGCCTGGCAAAGCAAACACGATTTGAATGCCTCGCTCATCCAGCCATGGCCCCAGAAAACCTTGCGCGCCAAACAGCAGGACATAAACAAGACCGGCGATTACGGGCGATACGGCAAAAGGCAAATCGATCAGGGTTATGAGGAAATTTTTCCCCTTGAATGAAAACTTGCTGATGGCCCATGCCGCAGCTAGACCAAAAATGGTATTGAGCGGCACCGCAATAACGGCGACGAGAAGAGTCAGCTTTAGCGCAGACAACGCATCCGGCTCCGTCAGCGCCTTCACATAAACATCTGCTCCCTTGCGGAACGCCTCAACAAACACCGATACCAGCGGCAATGCCACAACCAGCCCCAAAAAGGCCAACGCCAACCCGATCAGCAACCATTTGACGATAGGCGGCTCCGTTATATGCCGCGGCCGCTTTGACGCCTCGCTGTCCGTATGCACGGTAATAGCTCCCGCCAAATGTTTTTCCTCCTCTCATGAACAACAATTTGGGAAGGCGGGAATTCCCGCCTTATTCCGACAACGTACGACGGTTCATTTTCCATTGCAGCAAATTAATGAGCAGGAGCAGAATAAAGGAAATGGTCAACATAACCGCGGCTATTGCCGTTGCGCCCGCATAATCAAATTGCTCCAGCTTGGTCATAATAAGCAGCGGCGCGATTTCCGTCTTCAGCGGCATGTTGCCCGAGATAAACACAACCGATCCGTATTCACCGATGCCTCTCGCAAAAGCAAGCGCAAAACCGGTAAGCAAAGCCGGGAGCAGCTCCGGCAGGATGACTTTAAAGAAGGTTCTTAGCCTATACGCGCCAAGCATAACGGCGGCTTCTTCTCTTTCCTTCTCCAAATCCTGAAGCACCGGCTGCACCGTCCTGACAACAAACGGAAGCCCGATAAACACCAGCGCAATAATGATGCCTAGCTGCGAATAAGCAACTTTGATCCCCAGCGGATCAAGCAGAGATCCGACCCAGCCGTTTTTTGCATAAATCGTCGTTAAGGCGATACCCGCTACCGCAGTTGGCAGCGCAAAGGGAATATCCACCAGGCTGTCGATCAGCTTTTTGCCGGGGAACTGGTATCGTACCAGCACCCAGGCAACCAGCAAACCAAATACGGCATTGATCGCGCCCGCCCAAAACGCGGTGCTGAAGCTGATGCGGTACGAGGCCAGAACCCTTGGATTCGTCACCGTGCTCCAGAACTGCGCCCAGGTCAGATCAAACGATTTTACAAAAACGGCGGCAAGCGGTATCAGCACAATCAGGCTGATGTAGAAAATCGTAAATCCAAGCGATAATCCAAATCCCGGCAGCACTCTGACATTTCTGGAACCCTTCATGAGAAGTCAGCCCCGCTTTCACACGTTTTTTCCATCATGCGCCCGGTGTATAAATTTGATCGAATATACCGCCATCGGCAAAATGTTTCGTTTGCGCTTCTTTCCAGCCGCCAAAGTCCTTATCGATCGTAAGCAGCTCCAGCGACGGGAATTGCTCCGCAAATTCTGCGGCAATGGCTTCATCCGTCGGTCTGTAATAGTGTTTGCCGGCGATTTTTTGACCTTCATCCGTATACAAATATTGCAGATAGGCTTCGGCTACTTCACGCGTGCCGTTCGCATCGACCGTTTTGTCGACAATCGCAACCGGCGGCTCCGCCAAAATACTGATTGACGGATAGACGATATCGAATTTGTCAGGGCCAAGCTCGTTGATGGACAGGTAGGCCTCATTTTCCCAAGCCAGAAGCACGTCGCCAAGGCCGCGCTCAACAAACGTTGTTGTTGATCCACGCGCTCCGGTATCCAAAACCGGAACATGCTTGAACAGCTCCGTAATAAATTGTTTAGCCGCTTCTTCATCATTGTTGTTTTGCTTCAGGGCATATCCCCAAGCTGCAAGGTAGTTCCAGCGGGCTCCGCCGGACGTTTTTGGATTAGGCGTAATAACTTCCACTCCGTCCTTCAGCAGATCGTCCCAGTCCTGAAGTCCTTTTGGGTTGCCTTTCCGCACCAGAAATACGATTGTTGATGTATAAGGAGAGCTATTGCGTTCGAACTGGCTTTGCCAGTCGCTTTCCAACAGGCCTGCGTCTACGATGGCATCAATGTCATAACCAAGCGCCAATGTCACCACATCCGCCTTCAAGCCATCAATTACCGTTCTTGCTTGCTTGCCGGAGCCGCCATGCGATTGGTCGATCTCTACCTTCTGATTTTTTTCCTTGAGCCAATGATCAGCAAATGCTTTGTTGAATTCGACATAAAACTCCCGCGTAGGGTCATAGGAAACGTTCAGCAACTTTACAGGAGGAAGCGGCTCTTTGGTCTCTGTGTCTGTGGAGCCCTCTGTTGTTTGTGTCGGCGTTCCAGCAGCCCCGCCGCTATTGCCGCCATTATTGCCTGATTTTGCGCCGCCGCCGCATGCAGCCAGCACCAAAGTAATGGCAACGAAAAGTAAAATGGCCTGAAGTCGAACCGAAGTTTTTTTCACCTATTAAGCACCCCTTGTTCCAATAATTTTTTTCGGGAAGCAGCTAACTCCGGTTCGTCCGGTCATTAATATTATTCCTACCCGTTTAGTTGGTTATGAGTGAATATTACCAGCAGGCTCCAACCCTGTCAACAACAAAATTTCATTTTGGCAAAAACTAAATCGGCAACGCAAAAAGCCTGAATGAGGGATAAACACCACCGCATCCAGACTCTATGACTAACGTCCTATTTTCTTCCGCGCTTATTTTCGCCGGTAACCATGACCACTTCAACATAAGGCGAAATACGGTCCATAAGCCGCTGTCCCTTGTGCGCTTCGTCGCCGTCCTTGCTCGTAAAGCTGAAGTGTCTCTCCAATGCGTCCAGCTCATAATTGGAGGTGTAGAAAGTTGGCTTTCGTTCCATCCGGTAATTCAAAATGGCTCCAAGCACATGGTCCCGGACCCAGGGACTCAAATTTTCGGCCCCGATATCATCAAAGATAAGCAAATCGGTTTCCTTCATCATGTCCACCGTTTCCTTCAGCTTGCCGGGTTCATGCATCATTGATTTCAGATCCTCAACAAAATCCGGCATGTAGACAATAACGCCGGAGTAACCCGCTTTGGCCAGCTCCTGGAGCAAATAACACATCAGAAAGGTTTTGCCCGTGCCAAAACGCCCCGCCAAATAAAGGCCGTCCTGCTGAAGCCCTTGCTCAGTTGTCCGCTTGACGTATCGAATGATTTGGCCAACTGCTTTTATACGTTCTGGATCTTTAGACAATATTTCATCGGATGTATACTGTCTTTTCAAAATATAGTCGTCAACATAAAAACTTGTTATGCGACTGCGGACCGCTTCCTCCGACTGACGAGCCAAAAACTTGCGGCACGAAACCTTTCGATCGTACAGTTGGGTTTGCCCCCCTGCCGTATCGCAGTTGAGAAGCGTATAATGGCCTTCATAATCATTGGGGCAGCTATCTAAACCGGGGCAGTTGCTGCAATTACGGTGCTCCGTCACATATTGATACACCCGATTCAAATTAAGCCGGATCAATCCTTCGTCCAGATCGGGATATTTGGCAAGAAGCTTGCCGACAAGAGGATCCTCCATCAACTCTCGCAGCTTGACTTCCGCCTTCTCCGTCAGCGACTGCCCAGCGGGCCATGCCTTTAATAAATCGCCAAGCGACTCCATCATCCTTCACCCCGCTTCTACGTTTTACCATCCAGTTCTCTTGCCAGTTTGCGCAGCTCTTCAAGCTCCTCCATCGAAACGGGATCGTTTCTGTACTCCTCCGACACGATAGGAATATTGGGTTTCCCGGACATTCCGCCCCGTCCGCTTGTACGGCCGCCCCGAGCTCCGCTATTTCGCCCATTGCCATAAGAGGTACGGCCAGCGGGGCTAGCCGCCTCGCCATTCGCCAGCTCCTCACGGCGCCGTTCTTTGTCCTGCTCAACCTTGGCTTGCTCCCGAACATAATGGACAGCTTTTTCGAATGTATCTATATTTTTGATCAGCATATTGGACGCTACTGCATCCAGAAAGGTTCGAGTCACCCGACCGGAATCTCCGGCGCCGATCACATAATGAATAAGGACATTAATAACGGGCGCGGCCAACCGGTAATTGAGGTCGATTCGCTCGAACACGTTTTCGATCCAGTCCGGCACCGCTCCAGGAAAAAAGCGGCGCAGAAACCGGGTATGCGGCTCATTGCGCATCAGCATATTGTATTGCTGAATGTCGCAGCGGCCCGTCAATTGCTCGGGCACCGGCAAATAATATTGCTCTTGAACCTCGGCTTCATCTTCCGGCTCCTCTTCTACGCCTCGCGAAGCCGCCGATCCGTTTGTCATTGGCGTTTTGGCAAGGGTGCGCTGACGGTCGTCCTCCCGTTTTTTGTCCTGACGGTACAACTGATTGGCGCGTAATTGAAGCTCGTCAACATTCAACGAACCGGAATTATCAAACACCTCGTCTTCGTCCAGCAAGCGGCATACAGCCGATACGGACAAATGGTATTTATAAGCGACATAGTTGATCTGCGCCATGCTTTCGTCATTGCCGCGAAGCCGCTCCACATAGGGTCTGTTGGCTGAATTCCGCGGAAAGCGGAGGATCAGCTCGCCGTAGGGAATCCCCGCGCTGGCAAGCTCCTGACGAGGCGCGCTTTGCCTTGAAGGAGCAACCTCCGTAAGCGCCTGCTCCAGTTCGGAATCAAACGACTGCATATTCAGCTTGAACAATTCGTAAAAAGGAACCGATATATTTTCTTTCTCCAGCTCGGCTCCCGCAAGCTCGTCCGGCTCCGGCGAACCAAACAGTTCTCGAAGTTCGATCACCGCGTATTTGCCAATCTTGTCGCGCAAGAGCATCGCAAGATGAATATTTTGAAAAAATTCCCCGGGCGAAAGAGGAGACGCCAGCTCATATTCATATACGGTTTCCGCCAATACGGAGCCGCCTAATCTTGACGTTTGCAGAAGGCCTACCGCTTCCAGCCTGGAAGCAGCGTCCACGACCTGCCGTCTGTTTTTTTCATTCATGTCCAGGCCCAGCCCCAGAAACAGCTTGCGCTGCGGCTCCAGCTTGGAATATCCGCTTGAATCTCCGGAAATGGAATGATAAAGCTGCTGATAAAGCCCTACGGCAAACGCGCCGATCATCGGCTGATAGATCAGCGACAACATCCGCCCGTCAAGGCTGCTTAACGAAAAATCCCGAAATATGTAATATCGGTGATGCTCCGTGAATTGCATAAGATTTGGGATGCGCATTGCACTGTCTCCATCCTTGTTTTTCTTTCTACTATAGTATCATAAAAAGTATCATAGAGTCGCAGGCCAAAAAATGAAAAAACCTCCGCTTTGGCTAATCGGTACAACCGACAGCACCCGGAGGCTCATTAAATTGGCAATAAGTTGATAACCCATAACTTACAGCAGTTCTATCGCTTGCCTAAAACATTTTGTAGCCGCCCCTGCGCAGCGCACGAATCGCCCATCCGCTGACGTAAGCGCCAATCAAAGCGCCGGTAATGGGAATATAATAAACAAGCGTATAGGTTCCCAGGTTATCCAAGGTAGGATTCTGCGAAGCATCCCAAGGAGACCATATAGCCAGACCGATCAGCACAAGCACAAACAACGCAATCGGGAACCAAGTTGTTTTGAGCAGCATATTCAGAATAAAACCGATGCCGAACATCATGACAAAAAACAGCACGGTTGCAATAATAATTTGAATGGCTTCTACCATGAACCGCCTTGCCCCTTTCACATTGAAGCTGCCTGTCGAAATGTAACTGCTTGCAACTATCCTTCAGTTTAATAAAAGCCGAAAGTGAAGTCAATCACTATACCGCTTTCCGTTTAAAAAGTTTGGTTTTTGGAGGCGCCGTCTATAAAGGTATCCGACAACCATTCAAAAAAACGTTCCTTCTCTTGTAACTGCGGATAATGGGCTGAATCCTAAGGTCGAGGTCGGGATTGCTGCTTGGCGTTGCTGATTAGGGTTGTCCGCCGTGCTTAAAGAGACAAATGTCACAAGTCGGACATTTGCTCCCTACCGAAGCGTTAGGATACAATTAAACCATGGAAGAATTAGCCGAAACGGCAGCGAAAGGGGCAGAAATACGAGTATGAGTGAAGCCGCACAAACGTTGGAGGGCTGGTATGCGCTGCATGATTTCCGCAGTGTAGACTGGACCGCATGGAGACTTGCCGATGAGAGCGAACGCAAACGCGCGCTGGAAGAATTACATGCTTTTGTGAAAGAATGGACCACTCTCGAAGAACAAAATTTGGGCAGCACAGCTCTATATTCTATCGTTGGACAAAAAGCCGATATTGTTTTTATGCATTTGCGTGAAACACTTGAGGATTTGAACAAACTGGAAACCGCTTTTAACAAAACGCTGTTTGCCAGCTTTACATATCCCGTTCATTCCTATGTAAGCATTGTGGAGTTGAGCAATTACATGGGACAACCTGGAACAGATCCTATGGAAAATCCCGAGGTAGTGGCCCGTCTGAAACCGATTTTGCCAAAATGGCGTCATATCTGCTTCTATCCCATGAATAAACGCCGTTCGGGCAACGATAACTGGTACATGCTGGGCATGGAGGAACGCCGGGCCATGATGAGAAGCCATGGCATGATTGGCCGCAAATATGCGGGCAAAGTTAAACAGATCATTACAGGCTCCGTTGGCTTTGATAACTGGGAATGGGGCGTCACCTTGTTTGCGGAAGACGCGCTGCAGTTCAAAAAGCTGGTTTATGAAATGCGTTTTGACGAAGTAAGCGCGCGTTATGGCGATTTTGGCGACTTTTATGTCGGCAACATCCTGGATAACGATAAAATTGGAGAGCTTTTGAGCGTTTAGCGCGTTTTTGAATACTGTTGTGTTGGCCCACAACACGGATAACGATTTGGATTCAAAGCCTGCATGTTGCAGATCTTCTCAAAGGAAGACCTGCAACATGCAGGCTTTTTGGCTTTATGCACCAAAAAAAGCTCTTGTTGTCCGCGTTGCGATAACGACGGCATACAAGAGCTTTATTAAATGGGTTAAGTTTCGGCTGAGCTTAATGCTATTCCTCCGCGATTTCTTCGTTTGCCTTTTTGGCATCCAAATATTCGCGAGTTGCTCTGTCTCTCTCCCGCCCTTTGTCCTTCAGGCGTTCGATAGCAGGCTGAATGAGCAGATCGACTTCCTTCTGCACCGGATAAGCCAGATCGTACCGGTTCTGTGACTCCAGAAACGAGCCCACTTCCATCAATGCGTTGTAGCGATCCAGTTCATCTCTTGTCAACAAGCCGCGAACCTGTACGCTGCAATGGCGCATTAGAAAAATTTGCCTTTGCGCAGCACGAGCGGAATACCGCCGATGATGAACAGGTAACGAATATCAATGACTTTTTTCAGCAATGCCGCAAAACGGCCTTTGTATTTCTTGCCGAACGCAACGCCAATTGCTTCGCCTTTGCCAAGCGATGCAACGGTGCCTTTGTTGCTGAATACAAACGTTTTAAGCGGCTGGTTGCGAATCGAAGCAACCAGGTTGTTTGCGCAAACTACGCCTTGTTGCATAGCGATTTGGGCAGTTGGCGGATAAGGACGGCCTTCAGGGTTAAACATCAGGGAGTTGTCGCCAACAATATAGATGTTTTCGTGGCCCGGGCAGCGCAGGAACTCGTCGATTTTTACACGTCCGCGCATCGTTTCAAAGCCGGCTTCCTCGATCAGACGGTTGCCGCGAATGCCCCCGGTCCAGATAACGGTAGCGGATTTGATTTCTTCGCCTTCGCCTACGATAACGCCTTCAGGCGTGCACTCCTTGATTGCTGTTCCAATACGGAAGGTTACGCCCTTTTTAGTCAGAACGTTCATGCCGTATTCCACCAGCTCAGGGTCAAAACCAGGCAACGCCGTTGGCGCAGCTTCGATGTTATAAATTTTGACCAGGGACGGATCCACGTCAAATTCCTTGCACAATACAGGAATGCGGTCCGCAAGCTCGCCGATAAACTCGATTCCCGTAAAGCCGGCGCCGCCAACGATAAAGGTCAGGTAGTCTGTACGATGCGGTTCGCGTTTGTAGCGAGCGAATTGATAGTCGATATGCTCGCGAATCAGGCGAACGGAGTTGATGCTGCGAATGTTCATCGCATTTTCCGCCAAGCCTGGGATGCCAAACGTTTCCGGCTCTCCGCCCAGTCCGATTACCAGGTAGTCGTAGGAAAGCGTGCCGTCTTCCAGAATTACTTTTTTGTCCTGCGGACGAATTTGAACAACCGTCGATTTTACAAAATCGATTTTGAATTCGTCAATGAGTTTGGAGATGCTTACGCGAGCATTTTCATGAGCGTCTGTACCTGCTGCTGGCATGTGAAGATGAGTCGTAAAGTAGTGATAATCATGCTTGTTAACAAGCGTCACATCCGCCTCATTATAATTAAGCTCCTTCTGCAAGCGAAGCGCGGTCAGCACGCCGCCGTATCCTGCACCAAGAATAACGATTTTCGGTATGTTGCTCATTGCTTAATCCCATCCATTCTAAATGTTCTTTTGTGTTTATCTTAAGAGGTGTGAAAAATTACACAATCTCATCCAAACCGTCATATTTCTCTTTTTAAGTTTACGCCTAAATAAGGACTTTTACCCTTAGTCCTGTTTCATGCAACTAAGTTTCATATACATCAGACATATTACAGACTTTTCACAGAAAGTTCAAGAGTAAATTCTACGAAAAAGTTTAGAATTGTGCACAATCATTGGCATTTTCACAGTGAGAAATGATTTCAATTGCATGTCCAAAGGTTTATAATAGATACGGTAACAATAATGTTGGAGGTGCACTGTCAGTGTCAAATACAGAAGAAGGATTGAACCCGGTTGATATTCTAATTATCGGAGGAGGCCCGGCCGGAATGTTCGCCGCGTTCTACGGCGGAATGCGCCAGGCATCCGTAAAAATCGTGGAAAGCATGCCGCAATTGGGCGGACAGCTTGCCGCGCTTTATCCCGAGAAATATATTTATGATGTAGCCGGCTTTCCAAAAGTAACCGCTCAGGAGCTGGTTGACCGTCTTAAAGAGCAATTAGAGCTGTTCAAACCCGAGGTGTGCCTGGAGGAAAAAGTGACAAATGTCCGCAAGCAGGACGAAAGACTGTTTGAGGTGACAACCGATAAAGCCGTGCATTATGCAAAAGCGGTTATCATTACGGCAGGGGTCGGGGCATTCGAGCCACGCAGGCTGGAACTTCCGGAAGCGGCCCAATACGAAGGAAACAACCTGCATTATTTCGTAGGTGACCTGAGCAGATTCAAGGACAAACGCGTCTTGGTAAGCGGCGGCGGCGATTCCGCAGTGGACTGGTCGCTCATGCTGGAGCCCATTGCCAAAAGCGTAACGCTGATTCACCGTCGCGACAAATTCAGAGCGCACGAGCACAGCGTGGAAAATCTGATGAATTCATCCGTCAACGTTATTACGCCAACGGAAATAACGGCTTTGCAAGGCGACAACGCCATTACAAGCGTGACGCTGACCGACGTAAAAACAAAGGAAAGCACACAGCATGAAGTAGATGCCGTCATCGTCAATTTCGGTTTTGTGTCCTCGCTTGGACCAATCGCGGAATGGGGCATCGAAATCCAGGGCGGATCCATTGTGGTGGATACGCGGATGGAAACCAATATTCCCGGCATCTTTGCCGCAGGCGATATAACAACTTATCCCGGCAAGCTTAAACTGATTGCGGTAGGCTTCGGCGAAGCGCCGACCGCCATCAACAACGCCAAGGTTTATGTTGATCCAAGCGCCAAGCTGTCTCCCGGACACAGCAGCAACATGAAGCTTTAATCCCATTAATGCCAATAGGGTTAACCGCAGCGTCTGATGAAGCCAGAACGGAGCCCAGCTCCCCGCTGGCTGCGTCAGACGCTGCTTATTTGCGCACCCGGGGCCAATTCCCTGCGCTTCAGCTCCTGCGCAAGCATCCGGATAAACTCCGGGTCAAGCTTGAATTGGATCGCCGCGTGGTACGTATCGACCAACAGCTCGTCCGTTAAAATCTCCATCGTCCATTCCACTCCCCACCCATTAAAGTGCGTGCTCAAAAAGTTCGGAAGCGGACTTTTTGAACAACCTTATGAAGGAATGTAAACAGTGTAGCATGCCTATTCCAGCCCCAACAACAGCCCTTCTTATACACATACCCCTGTGGATACCATGTGAATCAAATGTGAATACGATCCGGAAAACGGGCAAACTCAGCGTGGATAATGTGGATATTTTTATCCACACCCGTTTATGCAGCATTTTCCATAAAAAAGTTTGATGGATATTCCTCCTCCTATAAATGGAATATTTTAACCGCATTAATGATATTGCGCCTTCAGATGAGCGCATGCCAAAAACCACAGGAGCGCCATCCCGCTCTCAGCCAAAATGCAAAAAGCCCTTCGCCAGTCCGACGACTGCAACGAAAGGCCCTTTCCATTTTGACGCCGGCCAGCAAATGAACTAGCCTGCATGCCCTCAATGAGGACGCGTATTTACTTCAAAAATCCACAGCTTGCCATACCTGTCGATTCCGTAATCAAAACCCAGATGCGAGATGCCGGGAAACCGCTGCTCCAATACCCGCGTGGACATTACGGTCAGCTCCCTCATCCGCCCCTTCTTGGCTTTGACCTGGGAAGAGCCTAGCGAAGCGGCAATGCCCTTGGAGGCGGTGACCATTTCCCCGCCCTGACTCAGATTAGTGACGAACAACCCCCGTCTGGCAATCCGACCTACCATAGACCGGTATTCCCATCCCCTGGCCCCTTTGACGTACTTTACGCGGTAATCAATGGGCCGACCGCCCACCGTAGCCAACTGAATGCCCTTCTGAATCAGGTAAGATCTGCGCCCCACCCGGCTTCCCAAACTCATCGCCAGCCCGTCGAAGCTGGCAAAGCGTGAGGTGTGGTCTTTAAACGTATACGCAAAACCCGCTCCGTCCCTGAACACCTTGATAACGCCGCTGCCGCCCGAACCCACCACGGGTTTCACTACAACGATTCCATGCGTGTACAGCATCATGCGAAGCTGGGACGGGGAATATCGCCGCGTGGGAGGAATATGCGGAACGATGCCGGGATGCGACAAAAGCGCTTCGGTTTTGGCCCACTTGCTAGCGAGCTGCCTGCCTGAATGATTGTGGTTGGCCATGACTGTGATCTCCTTTCCAGTCGCCATAGTACATACTATGTTCACTGGGAGGAGAGCTCGTGGATGTATGCCGCTGGTTAGGAGCGGGATTTGCCAAGCAGGAGCCTTAAGCCAACGGAGGTTAACAGGCAAACTGCAAGCCGGCCCCGCTAATGCTGACCGCCGGCAAATCAGGCTGCTTCCTATCCATTTACAATAGAGCCGCTTTCAAGTTGAAGGGGTTACTTGCCGTCCTTTTGCTCAAGAGCCGCCTTCAGCTTGTCGGCCAGGCTATTAGACAGCGGCGAGTTATCGCTGTATTGCTCGACCAGACGCTGCTGCTCGCGCTTGTTCATACGGCCTCCATCCTTATCCCCCAGCATCTCGATCACATTGCACGGCTTGCATTGCGCGTATTTCCCGGCTTTTCCGTCATGCAGCTCCATTTTTTTGCGGCATTGCGGGCAGCGTTTGTTCAGCAGCACCGGCTCCGCCGACCTGCGATAACCGCATTCCTTGTCGGAGCAGACCATTGATTTGCCCCGCTTGTTTTTAACTTCCAGCATTGGCTTTCCGCAATCCGGACAACGCGAGGTGGTCAGATTATGCGGCTTGTATTCTTTGGTTTCCGTCCGCACTTCCTGCACCCATTTCCGGGATTGTTCACGAATGCCGCGCATAAATGCCCCCGCATCCCCTTTTCCTTTGGAAATGCGCTCCAGCTCTCCCTCCCATTTGGCCGTCAATTCGGGACTGCGAAGCTCCTCCACAACTAAGCCGATCAACTGTTTTCCTTTTCCCGTAGGAATAAGCGACGATCTGGAGCGTTCAATCGTATCCGTGGAGAGCAGCTTTTCAATGATATCCGCGCGCGTTGCAGGGGTGCCGAGGCCGTATTTCTCCATTTTGCCCAGCAGGGAAGCTTCGGTATAACGCGCCGGAGGCAGCGTTCTCAGCTCCTTGATCCCCGGGTTTTTGAGCGGAAGCGAAGCTCCCGCCGTAAGCGGAGGCAGCATTTGCGATGGCTGGCGATCGCTGAATTGGCGCCCTCCCCCGTCTTCATCGTCTTCCTCGTCCTCCGGATCAAAACTTCCGCCTTGATAAAGCTCCTTCCAACCCGCGTCCTTCTGGATTTTTCCCTTTGCATAAAAGCGTTCTCCGCCCCCAACCAGCGTCACTGATGTTTCGTCGTAACGGTAAGGGCCGTAAAACAAGGCGATAAACCGGCGAACGATCAAATCGTACAGCTTGCGCTCGTCGTTCGAAAGCGACTGCAGCTGCAGAAATTGCTCGGTTGGTATGATGGCGTGATGGTCGCTGACCTTGCTGTCATCGACGATCCGGTTTGTTATTTTCAGCGGCGACCGCAACGCCTTGCGCGCCAGAGCGGCGTAAGGGCCAACGGCTACGCTTTCCAGCCGTCCCTTAAGCGTCGGAACCATATCGCTGGACAAATAGCGGGAATCCGTTCTGGGATAGGTGACCAGCTTGTGAAACTCGTAAAGCTTCTGCAATACATTGGATGTTTGCTTGGCGGAAAAACCCAGCCGCTTGTTGGCATCCCGCTGCAGCTCCGTCAAATCATATGCGAGCGGATGCAATTCGGAACGCTCCGTTGTACGAAGCTTTTCCACCTTGGCGCTTCCTGCCGCTCCGGCGCGGGCAGCAGCTGCTTCGGCATCCTCCTTTTTCCATATGCGCCCGTCATGCCCGTCTCCAGCGCGCCATTGCGCGGTAAATCCTGTAAACGGCGCGGTTACGGTCCAATAAGGCTGCGATTGGAAGGTTTCAATTTCCTTTTCCCGGTCCATCATCATCGCCAAAGTCGGCGTCTGAACGCGGCCCGCGGCAAGCTGGGCATTGTATTTGGTTGTCAGCGCGCGAGTCATGTTAAGGCCGATCACCCAGTCCGCCTCCGCCCGGCATACCGCCGAAGCATACAAATGATCATAATCGCGGCCCGGCTTCAAATTTTTAAAGCCGTCTCGGATCGCCTTGTCCGTCTGGGACGATATCCATAGCCGTTTGAACGGTTTTCTAAAACCCGCCAGCTCCATGATCCAGCGCGCCACCAGCTCGCCTTCACGGCCGGCGTCCGTAGCAATAATCAGCTCCCCGATATCGCTTCGCTTTAATAGTTGAGCAACCGCCTTGTATTGATGCGAAGTTTCCTTCAATACCTTCAGCTTCATTTTGTCCGGGAGGAGCGGCAAATCTTCCAAATTCCAGGTTTTGAATTTTGTATCGTAATCCTCGGGTTCGGCCAAGGTCACAAGATGCCCCAAAGCCCATGTCACCACATAGCCCGGTCCCTCTATATAGCTTTTTCCTTTGCCGTTGCAGCCCAATACGCGCGCGATTTCTTTGGCAACGCTTGGCTTTTCGGCAAGCACTAATGATTTCATTCCCTAATCTCTCCATTTCGGCTTCCGTTATGGTGCAAAGATACCATATGAAGGAGAGGCGCGCAATGAAAACGGCCTTCCTTTTGAAGTCTATTCTTTTCCTGTGCTATAGTAGGCTCAAAAAGCGTCTGCCGTCACCCGGCAGCGACAAACAAGGAGCGTGCCTTCCTTATGAATACCCGGGCTGTTGCAGCTTTAACCGGTTTTTTGCTTCTTTACGGCGCGCTCGTTGCCTACATCGGCTGGAACGGCTGGATGTTCCTTTCTTCTGTTGGCGGTTCGCCGCCTGCCATCATTTATTGGCTTTTGCTAGGTTTGCTTTCGCTTGGTTATATACTGGGCAGACTGGGGGAGTCAACCGCGCTCCGTCCTCTTGCCGGACCTCTCAAAATAGCGGGCTCCTATTGGATCGGCTTATTCCAATACAGTCTGCTGCTGCTTCCTGTAGCGGGGCTGGCCGGCCTTGTGCTCAAGCTGGCAGGAATGCCGCAGTCTGTTTACCTCGTTGGCACGGGCACGGCCGTAGCCGCTTTTCTTCTCATCCTGCTCGTTGTCGGCACGCGCAATGCGTGGAGCCCTGTCATTCGCCATTATGACATTTCCATTCCAAAAATCGCCGGAGAGCGCAAAACATTAACAATCGCGATGGCATCCGATTTGCATCTGGGCACCGTCATCGGCAACCGGCACATCGCACGGCTTGTAAAAAAGGTGAACGACATCGCCCCCGACATCATTTTGCTGCCTGGAGATATATTGGATGACGATCTGGCTCCTTTCCTGCGCAAAGGAATGGCCTCCACGCTGGGGCAGCTCAAAGCACCGCTGGGCGTATACGCCGTAACGGGCAACCATGAATACATCGGGGGCAAGGTTCCGCAATTCGTAGAAGCCATGCGGGAAATCGGCATTCCGGTATTAATGGATGAAGCCGTTGTGATAGAGGATAGCTTCGTCGTATTGGGCCGCAAGGACAAAGCGTCGGGAGGCTTTAAAGGCGGGGGACGCAAAACGGTGGCTGAACTGACGGAGTCGCTGCCACGCGAGATGCCCGTCATCATGCTGGATCATCAGCCCTCCGATCTGGACGCCGCGCAGGCGGCAGGTATCGACCTTTCTCTGTCAGGCCATACGCACCGCGGCCAAATGGCGCCTAATCATTGGATTACAAGACGGATGTTCGAGCTGGATTGGGGCTATAAGCAAAAAGGGAGCCTGCATGCCGTCGTGTCGTCGGGCTTTGGCTTCTGGGGACCTCCCCTGCGGCTGGGAAGCCGCAGCGAGGTTGTTGAACTCAAAGTAACGTTTGGTGAATAACGTTTTCTAACATGTACGAACAGCTGCAAGGGCCTGGCCGCTTTGGACTTCGTCCCGAGTTTCAGGCCCTTTTTCCGCTTCGGTACACTGGAGACGGAAATTTGGGCAGAAGACGACTGTAACGCCGCCGCTACCCGCGCTGCTCCTCCGTAATATATTGTTATACAACTGGATCCCGCAAAAGGAGGAGAACGCATTGGAACATGCCGCAACAGGAATGCCGGGAGGGCGACTGCTTGCCATATCGGATATTCACGGGCGGCAGGAAGGGCTTCTCAGGCTGCTGCAAATGGCCAAGTATACCCCCGGAAAGGATTGTCTAATTCTGCTCGGCGACTTTATCGAAGCCGATAGACCTTCAACCTGGGAAATCCTACAAACGATTCGCCTGCTCGCCAAAGGAGGCGCTGTCGTCATTGCGGGAAATCATGAATTAAAGCTGGCTGCCATGACCCGCAAAGGAACCTCCCGTTACCGTCCCTACGTCAAATGGATTGCAGGCTTGCCGCTGTATGCGATTGTTCAACCGTTTCTGTTCGTCCATGCCGGAATCCGTCCAAGCGTGCCGCTTGAGGCGCAAAGCGTGCGGGATTTGACAGAGATTCGCGAACGATTCTATACGTGTCCGGCCGAGGCTTTCCGCTTTGCGCCGGAGGATGACGAAAGATTGTGGAGCCGAATCGTGTTTGGACATACCGCTACGCATAAGCTTGGAGCCGCAGCGGGTACGTTGTGGCGCGACAGCTTGCGCATCGGCATCGACACGGGCGCCAAACAGGGCATGCGGCTGACGCTGGTTGATTTCACCAATGAGCTGACCTACTCCTGCGCCGCCAATCCCCAATACCGATGCAGCGATTACAAGCTGGAGCCCGCAAGCGAATTGCTTACCGGTCATTAATCAAAATCATTTTCATATAGCTGCGGCTCGCCATGAGAAAATACAAGCCTTGCATGATGACAAAAATGCCCACAACAACAAAGGAATACAGCCAGTTGGAGGACATCATAATATTGTCCAGCGCCGACATGGCAAACAAGGCATGACTCGTTCCCACCACGCATGGCACAAAAAAGACAATGGCGATTTGCGTGACGACCGTTGTCCTTATTTCCTTCAGCGTCATGCCGATGCGCGTCAGTCCCCTGATCTGCGCCTGGTCCTCCTGCAGCTCGGTAAACAGCTTGAAGTAGATCATGCTCCCGGCAGCGATAAAAAAGAGCAAACTAATGAACAGGCCGATAAACAAGGTCAGCGTATACGATTCAGCCATATCCGCATAACGGGACGCCCGCGTAAAGTCCGTTTCCTTTTGCAGGCTTTCCGGCACAGCCGCTGTCAGCTTTTTCTCCAAGCCGGCGCTTTGCTCCCAGTTCCCGACCTCATAGCCGTAAAATACCGCCAGTTCCTTCTCCGGCACGCCAATCATGGCGTTTACATAAGTCAAATCATCCATTACCAAGGTGGCGGCATTGGAATCCATCCGGAAGTTCAAAACTACATTTTCCGTCAGTCCGGAAATGGGATAGTTCACTTCACGCCCGTTAAGATAACCTTCGACAAATCCGTCTATGCCGCTGGTTTCGATAAAAAAAGGATAAACCAGCGTTAGCTGTCCGCTAACCGCGGCGATCGTCGGTTTTCCCTGCTCCAGAGCCAGCTTGTTATAGGTTGAGGCGGGAATAATAAACGCGCGGTAACCAAGATTTTCGCTCCAATTGCCAAGCAATTTTGTCCCGTTCAGCAGAGAGATTTTATACTCATCCATATGGAGTCCAACAACCTTGACCTCTCGGCTCAGCTCAAACCCCTCGCGCTTAATGATTTCTTTAAGCCGCTCCCTGTCCATCACCTCGCTGGAATGGAGTCCCTTCTCCATATAAGCCAGACTATACGGAGCTCTTTTCTCCTCGATCAGCTTGCTTTCGATAAACATAAAATAAACCGTTCCCGCAGCCGTCATAATAACAGCGCTCATGATCGAAACCACAAATAGAATCCGGGCATTATCTTTGATTTTATAGCCAAGCTGGGAAAAAATAAGCATATTCGTACGATTGTAATAAATACTTTTGCGCCGTTGAATAAAACGAAGGAGGATGATGCTCAGCTGTGTAAACAAAAAATAGGTGCCGCTCACCACCGTCAGAAGCACAGGCAGAGCCAAAAGCATAAAGTTTGTCATCGTCATGGACAAGGCCATCCCGTAGCCCCCGGCCAAGCCGATGGCTCCCACCGCGCATTGCAGCGGCGAATAACAAAGCTCGCCTTTGGTCCCCCTCGAAGCCCCCAGCAGCTCAATAATTTCAGACCGTCTCATCGTAATGACCGACCACGCCGAAATGCACGTAAACACAATAAAAAAACAAGCGGCCGTCAACCAAACCGCTCCAAGCGGTATGGCAAAAGCGATGCTGACCTCCAGCTTCAGAAGCGCCGCCAGCGCCATAAAAAACAGCTTGCTGAACAAGATACCAAGACCAATGCCAACCGAAATCGACAAAACCGATATGGCTATATTTTCATAAATAATCAGCTTGCGCAGCTGAGGGCGCGTCATGCCAAACAGAGTAAACAGCCCAAACTCCTGTTTTCTCGTTTTCAGAAACGCGGAATTGGAATACATAATAAACAGAATCGAAAACATGATGATGAGATACAGACAAAAAATCATGCCCCGCCGCACTTTTCCGGCCGCCAAAATATCGCCGCTCAGCACATCGGGATGCATCAGAAAAGCGGCGTAAATATAAAAGATCAAAACGGAAAAAACGCTGCTGAGGAAAAACGCGCTGTACGCCCTCCAGTTTCCTTTGACATTGCTAAGCGCGAGCGAACGGAACGTCATCGAAATTCCCCCCCAGCACGCTTAACGCGTCCAGGATTTGCTGAAAAAAGGTTTGCCGGTTGGAGCCGCGCCGGATTTCCGAAAACAGCCTGCCGTCCTTTATAAATACGATACGCTGGCAGTAGCTTGCCGAAAAGGGATCATGCGTGACCATCAGAATCGTTGCTTTGCGTTGTTCATTCATATCCTTCAGCGCATCCATCACGTTCTTGGCCGCTTTGGAGTCCAGATTGCCGGTCAATTCGTCGGCCAGCAGCAGCGAAGGCTCGTGGATGATCGCTCTTGCAATGGCGGCCCGCTGCTTCTGTCCGCCGGATACTTCATACGTCCGCTTGCCCAAAATACCGCCGATTTGCAGCAGCTCCGCAAGGCTGTCCAGCTTCTTCCCAATTTCGGCGGGACGAACTCCCTCCAATACAAGCGGGAGAATAATATTTTCCTTAATCGTCAGCGTATCCAGCAGATTGTAATCCTGGAACACAAAACCAAGTTCCCGACGGCGGAACAAAGACAGCTGCGTGGCGTTCAGCTTTACGGGGTTCACTCCGTTGATTTCGATTACACCCGATGTTGGACGGTCAATTGTAGCCAGCAGATTCAGCAAGGTTGTTTTTCCGCTGCCGGAAGGCCCCATCACTCCGACAAATTCGCCCGCATTGATTTCCAGATCAATATCCTCCAGCGCTTGATATACGACATTTCCTTTGCTGCTGTACAGCTTGCCGAGAGCTTTTGCTTTAAGCACGCTCATTGCCGTCGCCTCCCCATCTCGTTGATGCAGCAAGTATATAACGCCGAAGAAGCCTGTGCCCATCGATTTGTCTTTCAATGGCTTCCTGCGAAGCTTACAATATTGTCACTTGTCACCAAAGTCTCTACATGCGCTATTTCATAACGTGAATGCCGCCCGGCTTAAAGGTCAGACGAAAAACTGATCCCGAACCAGGCTGACTCTCCGCGCTCAGGCTATGGCCCAGGCGGCCGCAAACCTCCTTGGCCAAATAAAGGCCCATGCCTGTAGATTCGCCGGAGGTTCTGCCGTTTTCCCCTGTAAAAAAGGGGTCGAAAATGCGGGGAAGATCATGCGGCATTATGCCAATGCCTTCATCCTCGACCTCCAGGGCCGCTTCGCCTCCACCTGACTCTTTGAGGCGAAATTTCAAATTTTTGGAGCCCGGCTTATTTTTGCTGTATTTGATACTATTCCCGATCAGCTGGCCCAGTACAAACGTGATCCACTTCTCATCGCTCTCTACCCAAGCCTCTCCCTCAATCCGCGGGAAAATGGAATGTTTGATGCACAAGCGCTTATGGCCGTTGACTGCTGAACGAATGATTTCATGAAGTGGCAAACGACGTATGTGGAGGTCCAGGGCGAACTTGTCCAGCCTTGCCGTATGAAGCATCTGCTCCAGCCCTCTTGCGAGCCGCTCCGCCTCCTCCTGAATGCTTTGCGCCGCGTCGCGCTGCTGCTCCTCGCCCATCGGCAGCTCCCGCATAACCTCCTGCATCTGCATATCGATGACCGATACCGGAGTTTTCATGTAATGCACCCATTGCAGCACAAAATGATTGCGAAGCTCCTGCTGGCGCTTGTACTGGCTCAGCTCGTTCAAAAAAGCCGCATTCTGCTCCTGAAGCAGGGACACAACCAGCTTCTGCTCGTGCGTGACGCCATAATTGACGATAGCGACGCCATCCCGCTCCCCGGCTCTTTCCATTGCTTCCCGCAGCTGCTTGTAGAAGTGGCGCTGCCGAACGTAATCCGCCGCCAGCCATGCGATAAGCAAAAACACGGCAAGCGTCGCGATGTAAAAGATTGTCCCGCTTTCGACCAGACCGGGATAACGATAGTTTTCAAGCACAAACAGAAGCACGGCAAAACCCGCAAGGAACAAAATCGTAATCATATAGAGCATGCGATCCTTCAAAAAAGCGGTCAAAGTGACTTTATTCATCGCCGCAAGCCTCCAGCCTTTGGCTCGACAGCTTGTAGCCTTGCCCCCTGACGGTATCAATCAGCTTGGGCAGGCCAAGCTCCTCCAATTTTTTTCTCAGTCTTGTCACGTTGACGGTTAACGTGTTGTCATCGACGAACTGGATGTCGTCCCATAACGCCTCCAGCAGCTCCTCACGGGACAATACCTCGCCTGGTCTGCTCATTAGACATTCCGCCAGCAGCAGCTCGTTTTTGGTCAATTCCAGCCGTCTTCCCCTCCACTCCAGCTCATTGCGTCCGGGATACAGCCGCAAGCCGCAGCATTCCAGCAATGCCCGGCCCGATTGCGTTTGCTCGCCCCATGCCGGCAAACCGGAGACGGCGCTTTCGCTTCCTCCCTCAGCGCCCGGAGAGGCGTATTCGCCATAGGTTCGCCGAAGCGCTCCTTTAATTTTGGCCATCATCAGCTCCAGCTGAATCGGCTTTGTTATGTAGTCGTCGCCGCCGTTTTCGATGGCCATCACCTGGTCCATCTCCCCCGACCGCGCGGAAATATAAAGTATCGGCATGCTGAATCTTATTCGAATCTGTCGACACCAGTAGTAACCGTCGAAATACGGCAAATTAATATCCAGCAAAACCAAATGGGGCTGAAACGCCTCCAGCTCCGGCATCAGCTCACGGAAATTGACGGCAACGGCGGCCGCATAGCCGTATTGCTCCATCTTTTTTTTCAAAATGACGGCTATCTTGAGATCATCTTCAACTATAAAAATATTGTACATGTTTCCCTCCCCGTCCTATCGGCGGCCGCGCTACAAGTTTTGCTACAAGTTCAGTTCCACCATCGACTGCGCCCGAAGCGGATAGTCCGTGATCATGCCGTCGATCCGGTATTTCAGCACTTCCTTCATGTTCCGGCTGCTGTTCACGGTCCATACCCATACTTCCCGGCCGTTGGCGTGCGCCCGTTTGACCAGCTTTTCCGTGAGCATAACCTGTTCAATGGTGTAAAAGTCTACATCCAGAGCGGACAAATCTCCCAGCGCAAAATATAGAATTTGTCCGATCCTGATTTCGGGATCGAGCTCACGGATCAGGCGAAGCGAGTCGCTGTCAAAGGATTGAATATAGACTTCCCGCTCCATGCCGAATTGCTGAATGGTGTTTACCACCTTTTGGACCATCTCCGTTGCGGGGCCGTATGGCTTTAAATCCAGCAAAACCTTGATTCGTCCCTGCGCTTCCGAAAGCGCCTCTCTTAATGTGGGGATATGCACCGGCTCCAGATTTTCATCCTCTCCGATCATCAGCTTGCTTAATTCATCATAAGTCAGCTCGCTCACCCGCACCTGGACGCCCGCCATTCGCTGCAGCGTGTAATCATGGTGGAGCACTGCTACGCCATCCCTGGTTAGCTGTACATCCAATTCCACCGATTGCACGCCTTTATCGATGGCGGACGTTATTGCGGGGATCGAATTTTCGGGAGCTGTCTGCACGTCCCCTCTATGCGCAGATATCAGAACGGTCCACTGGGCATAGAGCAGATTGTCATTGGCGCGAAAACCAACAAACAGCATAAGACCGACATAGATGGCGGCAGCGGAAATATACAGCGTCCGGGTCCTTTTTTTGCCTCTAAAATAATTCGTTAGCTTCCTCTCCAGCCCGCCAAGCCAGCTGCGCCGCAGCTCCAGCGTATCCCGGGGGCGAATCCCATGTCCCGCGCGAAAATAGAAAAAGAGGCGGGTCAGAAAAATCAAATTGACCGGAAGCAGCAAAAGCGCAAACATATAGCTCAAAATCGAGGAAAGCGTGAGCGAATAATGGGCGGAAAACACATTTAACACATTGATGTTAAGCCAGGACGGCAAATAGGAAAGCGACGAAAGAACAAAAAAGCCGGTCGATAACACAAGAAGATTGACCATGAACAAAATCAAAAACAGCTTAAGCTGGCTCCAGCCCCTGGTCAGCGCCATGCTGCTGCGGACCGCCTCGGCAATGCTTTTGCCCTCCAGCATAATATAATGCAGCACAAAAACCCATCTCAGCAGCATATACAGCAGGATAAGCAGCAGAAGAGCGTAAACAGAAGTCAAAATGACCGAACTTTCGATCACCTTGCTGTTTAACAGAATCGGGAAATTAAAAAGAGCATAAAAGGACTCCGATAATGGCGAATCGATAAACGGAATAAGCGCCAGCAAAAAAAACAACAGCTGAAGTATCCCAAAACCAAGGAGACGCGGCGTACGGCGAAGCGCCGCCAGCAAGGAATCGCTAATCAAAACTTCCTTGGAAAAGTAATGCTGCTGCACCATAACAACAAGCACGCACAACTCAATAAAGAGAGTAAAGGAAGCCAGCAGCCCGATAATAACCAGGCCAATGACGCCTTCATAGGCTAACCCAATCCGGTACACTTCCCCGTTAAGCAGCGACCCCGAACCAAGCACCGTCAATATCCGGTTGAAGACATACGTAATAACCGGGATGACGACAAAGCTGGTCAGGAGCATAAACATATATTCAAACAGGAGCAATTTTTTGAAAGAGGTGCGGAAATCCGCAAGGCTTCTGACGAGCAGCCGTATCATAAGCATTCATCCCATTCGCCAAAGATGTTTATGTCCCATTATACTCTCCCATTAAGATCCAGCACAAAGAAAAAGCAAAAAAAGCCTCCTGATTCCCGTCTTCGGGAACAGAAGGCTTGCTTCGGGGCAAGGGAAACGTTTGGGATTTAAACGAACAGGTCAACGTTTCCTCTCCAATTTGGCTTAAAGGCCTGTTTTGATCAAATGGTCGAGTATGCTTTTCAGCTCGCCGTCATGATAGCCCTCGCCATTGTCCTCGCCTTTGATTTCGATTTTGGTAATATCCAGCTTGTAGTCCTCGCCGCCCAGCGGCGCAAATATCAGCTCCCGCTCGTCCTCCAAAGTAACATTGTAGCCCAACTGCTTGAAGGCGGCGATAAAATCGGTTATAGTTGGCCGTTTATTCGGCTCCAGCATAATCAACGCGCGCAGCAGTTTGCTTTTGTCGCCCCGGATAACCTTGAAGTGAAAAATGCATTCTCTCATACGTTGTTTCGCTCCTTACTTAATGACTCGGAAGGCCGGTCCTGCCTCTGTGTTGCGGAACAGCTTGCCTCCGGTTTTTTTGCCCAGCCATGGCAGAACGTATCTGTCCAGACCAAATCTGCCGGCGTTGGCTCCAGCCAATACGACGATGAATCCAAGCAACAACAGCCAAGGGTTGCTGCTTACAGTACCTGCGAACATAAACATGAAGTTCATCATAAGACCAAAAAATGCTGCCGTCAATGTCAGGGTTCCCAAAACCAGTCCCGCTCCAATCAATACTTCGCCCCATGGAACAAGGATATTAATAATTTTAATATTTGGCAAGGCGACATGTTCTACAAAGCTGTTATACAACGGGTAAAGCGGCTCGCCTGTCGCTTTGTCCAGCACTGGATTGGTGATCACATTGTTCAGGAATCCTTCTGCGGTAAACGGTGTAGCGCCAGTCAGTTTAGGCAGCCCCGAGCTCAGCCATTGATAACCAAGAAATATCCTAATAAATGCCGCAAAACCTGCCGCCCATACGTTTTCTCTCCAAAATTTCATCATCTCTCATCACTCCTTTTCTTTATGTCCTCATTATAATATCGGGCAAAAGGCAAGTATGTGATTTTAATCACTAATTAAAATAAAAAGTGATTTTTTTCACGAGTGTGTGAAGAGGAACATTCCGCTTCTTCAGAACCATTCTCTCGCTCTTATGGTAGATGAGCTCTTAAAGACGAGAACCTTTTGCAATATGGACAGCGACAGTTATCTTTTACCCGCCTAACGGTCACCGATGACCGCTAGAGCCCCAAATGGATACATTGGCTTCAGCTAACGGTCATCCATGTCCTTTACATGCTAAAAAGTCGCGTTTTGGGGGAGAATGTAAGCTTTTACGGTCATGGATGACCATTAGAATTGGACATGGCATTTAAACAGGGATTTAATGGTCATGGATGTCCGTTACATTCAAAATTTTCGTAGCATAGCGTGCAACTAACCTCCGTACCTGGCACTCCGCAAAGACGCCGCTTATCATTTGCATGCCGAATGCAGCAATCAGAAACCGCAGCCACTTGTCCCTCAGCGTTTCACCTCAATTGAAGTCATGCACTACTTTCTGTTTTGAGCCTTATACAAGGAAAAAGGAAACCTCCTTGCCCACCCAATCGGGATGGCTCGGAGATCTCCTTTTTAGTGCTTCTTCATTATATTGCTTGAAACATATTGCTTGAAACGAAATCAGCATTCGCCTGCTTCTGCCGGCTTGCCTGCGTCGGTGGCTGTGCGGAACGACGAGCCGCATCCGCAGGTTGCGGAGGCATTGGGATTTTCAATCGTAAACCCGCCGCCCATCGCAGACTCTTTGAAGTCGATAATAAGGCCATTCAAATATTTGATGCTGTCCTCATCCACAACAACCTTCAATCCTTGCGTATCAAGGGAACGGTCTCCTTCATTCAATTCATCATCAAAACCCATGCCGTAAGAGAAGCCGCTGCAGCCGCCTTCTTTAACGCCAACACGCAGGAACAAATCCGGCGAAGCCTCTTGCTCCAGCATTTCCTTTATCTTTTCAGATGCCAGCTCACTGATTGTGATCATGATCATCCCTCCGTTTGCTATTGCTGTATCGGTTGCCCAAAAGAAGCCACCGTCATGCTTACTTATCTATAGTATACCCCACTTTAACGCCTTGCTCAAGCCGGAACGACTTTCTTGTTGCCCATGCTTCCTGTGAGGTTTATAATAGTTAGAGCTAATGAGACATGATACATGTTCCTTTTTTCACAAAATACATTATTACTTTGCGAGGAGGTCTTTCCTTGAATGTCATTATTCCGACACAAGAAAGCCGCATGCAGGACATCATTGAAAAAGTGCGCCACGGAGAACGCCTAAGCCTTCAGGACGGCGTTTTTCTATATCAATCCGACGATTTGCTCACCATCGGCCAACTGGCTAATGAAGTGGCGCTGCGCAAAAACGGCAAAAAGGTTTATTTTATCGAAAACATGAGCCTGTATTTTACCAACGTATGCGAAGCGCATTGCGCTTTCTGCAACTTCCGCAAGGATCAGGGCGACCCTGGAGCCTATACGCTTTCCGGCGAAGAAATGATCGCCTATGTTGAGAAGCATTTCCACCCCGGCGTACGCGAGTTCCATATCGTTGGCGGGCATAATAACCATGTGCCTTTCCAATATTATGTGGATTCCCTCAAAGCGCTCAGAGACCGGTTCCCTGAAGTAACGCTCAAGGCATACACTGCTGCAGAGATCGACTTTTTCTCGAAAATCAGCGGTTTGTCATATAAAGAAGTGCTTCAGGAGCTTATCAAGGCAGGCCTTCAATCCTTAACGGGCGGCGGAGCCGAAATTTTGTCCGATCAATATCGCAAAAAAATGCGGGTGACCAAAGCCGACGTTTCGCAATACCTGGAGGTTCACCGCACAGCGCATCAGCTAGGTCTGAAAACGCACACGACGATGCTTTACGGCTCCATTGAGTCTAAAGAAGACCGTATCCAGCATTTGATCCATATTCGCGAGCTGCAGGATGAAACAAACGGCTTCCTCGTTTTTATCCCGCTGTCGATGCAGCCAATTAACCCAAATGCGGGAATCAGACGCCGCAATTCGGCATTTGAGGATCTTAAAACCATTGCCATCAGCAGGCTGATGCTGGACAACTTCCAGCATATTAAAGCCTACTTCATTAATATTGGCGTTCAGTTGACGCAGGTCGCTTTGACAATGGGCGCCTCCGATGCTCACGGCACTATCGTCAAAGAAAAAATCAGCCATGCCGCTGGCGCGCTTACGCCGGATGGAATTACGCGCGAAGATTTGATCTGGCTGATTAAAGGAGCTGGACGAATTCCGGTCGAGCGGGATACGTTCTATAATGAAATAAAAGTATACGAATAAAAAAACTCCTCTAACAAAAACATCATAAAGCGTGGAGCTGTGACTATGAGAAAAGTGGTTATACTGGGCGGCGGATATGGCGGAGCCGCCCTGGTCAACGAACTGATACAACATCATCTTCCGCAAGACGTGTCGATCCTGTTAATTGACCGGATGCCTTTTCAAGGACTCAAAACGGAATATTACGCGCTGGCTGCGGGCACCGTTTCGGATTTGGAGCTGCGCGTCAGCTTTCCGATACATCCCAAAGTACAATATGTATACGGTGAAATTCAAGATGTGGATCTTGAAGCCAAGCTGGTGAACGTTGAGGGACATGATCCGGTTTCCTATGACTGGCTCGTCATCGGCCTGGGCTGTACGGATAAATATCATGGGATAGAAGGCGCGCAGCAAAACTCCAGCAGCATCCAAACTTTTTCGGCAACGCGCAAAACCTACGCCCGACTTAATGATGTTCGTCCTTACGGGCAGGTTACGATCGTAGGCGGCGGACTAAGCGGCGTTGAAGTGGCAGCGGAGCTGAGGGAAAGCCGTCCCGACCTCAATATTCGCATTCTGGATCGCGGACCTAGCGTATTATCTGCTTTCCCAGGGAAGCTGCAGCGTTTTGTCTCGGAGTGGTTTAAGGGGCATGAGGTGGAAATGATGGGGCATGTAGCCTTGTCCAGAGTTGAAGAAGGCCAGCTCCATGACGGAAATTCAGGTTCTTCCTTTTTTACCGACATAACCGTTTGGACAGCAGGCATCCAGCCCGTCGAGCTGGTTCAGCGTCTGGATTTGCCCAAAGATCTGACGGGACGGCTGCTTCTGAATGAATTCCACATGCTGCCTGCTTATAACGAGGTATTTGTCGTTGGGGATTGCGCATCGATGCCTTTTTCGCCAAGCGGCCAAGCTGCCGGCGCGCAAGGCAAACAAATTGCAGAAGTGCTGCAAAGCATCTGGCAGGACAAAACGCCACGTCTGGGCAAATTGAAGCTAAAAGGCGTATTGGGTTCGCTGGGCAAAAAAAGCGGATTTGGCATTATGGGCAATACGCCGATTTTGGGCCGGGTGCCACGGCTGGTCAAAAGCGGCGTATTATGGCGCTCCAAACGTCATTTAGGTTGATTGGACAAACGGCATTGCAACCTTAAACCTTAGTAGCCAAATAGCTTGTCCAGCGCTTCCCTGTCACTTTCCTGCTGCTTGATGGCATTGCGAATCGCTTCTCTCAGCTCATCTGCAGAGTCAGCAGCAACGATAGCGCCGTCAACAAGCGCAAAAGGTTTTAAATAACATTCGCCGCAATTGCCCAAGCATCCGTATTCGGTTACCTCTACCGTATCGTCAAGCTCCAGCTCTTCCATAACGGTGAAAGTGCCATGATGCATATTGCTGGCGCAAAAATCGATCATTGGTTTTAACATGATTGTCACCTTGTTTTCCCGGATGTAAAGTGATCATCCATTTTCAATTGCTTCACTTTGTACTATAATAGGGGAGAAAGGAGCTGATTGCAATGAGTGAACAAGTACAAGACACAATGTACGATGAAGTGCTGGACGTACTGGATAAGCTTCGTCCATTCCTTCAACGCGATGGCGGCGACGTAGAGCTGGTTGACGTGGAGGATGGAATCGTCAAGCTTCGCTTGATGGGCGCTTGCGGCAGCTGCCCAAGCTCGACCATTACGCTGAAGGCCGGTATCGAACGCGCTCTGCTTGAAGAAGTAGACGGCGTTGTCGAAGTCATGCAAGTATTTTAATGCAGGGAGTCTTATCAGACCGGGGAGCTTACGCTGCTTGGATTGGATAAGGCTCTTTTTTTGCCCCGCAGACATAATTGGCATCTCTTCTCTTGTCGACATGGGGCACCACGACTTGAGGTATGCCATTTGTTAAAGTCGCCGAAAAAGCCGGTCACCGCAGAATATTCTGCATGGCCGGCTTTTTCTTTAACTGCTGCTATATGAATCAATCAAGCTACTACATCAAACCTTTGATATTGGCTCTGATGGGATCAAATCCGCCGGTTACATCGATGACGTTGCCTGTCAAAAAGCTTGAGTCCTTCATGCACAGAAACTGGATGACCCGTGCGACGTCTTCGCCTGTGCCAGGTCTACCAAGCGGCGAATCGGGGTCCAGTTCATCCTCTGCTTCCGCGATCGTCCGTTCTTTATTCACCCCGCGAATATCGCCCGGTCCAATCAGGTTCACTGTAATCCCAAAAGGCGCTTCCTCAACGGCCAGCGACTTCGTAAAGGATACAAGTCCGGTTTTGGCTGCGGCGTAGACCGCCCGATGCGGCCACGCCCTGGCTTCATTGGCATGACCAAAACCAAAGTGAATAATGCGGCCCCATCTGCGTTCCCGCATATAAGGCAATAAACGATGGTCAAGCAGCATCACGCTAAGCAAGTTGCCATTCATCAGCCTGATGATGGTTTCTTCGTCATATTCGCTGAACAGCTTGCGCTTGCGCACAAACGGCCCTGCATTATTGATGAGAATATCGACGCCGCCCGCCCAAGCTTCCGCTGCGTCAGCCAGTTTATGAGCTCCCCCGGTTGTTGCGATATCTGCTTGCACGGTAATGGCTTTGACCCCTAACTCCGTAATGATTGCTTGTACCTCTAGCGCTTCCTGCTCCGACTCCAGATAATTGATGATCAGATTGCATCCTTGCTCTGCAAGCTGCAAGGCGGTACGTTTGCCAAGCCCTTTGGCGCTGCCCGTTACAAGCGCCGTCTTGCCCTTAAGCTCCACAAGCATTCACCCTCCCCCGGAATTACACGGTTTAATTCTTAATCAAACCGCAAGCATACTGAAAGGTCAGCCGTAACGATTCTATGGCCATTTTCAAGGATTGATGCAAATCTTCTTCTTGAGCCTGAATATTCTCAAGCCGGATTTCCTCGCCATACATACGTTGGCTTTGAATCAAATCATCCTGCATTTCGGAATTCATATAATGGATTTCGGTATTTCTGCGCTTCCGCAACCGGCGCATCGGCTCGCTGTAACGCTCCTTAATCTCATCAAGCGGCCGCCCTAAATTTGTATGGACCCTCTTCTCCCTCATATGGCGCAGCACTGTAAAATAAGAAAAGTGGGGTTTGAACCGTTCTGTCCGCAAACCAAGGAGTTCGTTCAATAAGGTTCCTAATTTATCCAACAGGGAAAATACCCGTATAAACGCATTTTTATCAAAATAGACGTATCGGTCATAATCAAGCTTCTCTTCAGGCGTCATCGCCTCAACAGAGGTCGAAGCAACCTTCTCCCTGAACTTGACGGAGGCATAATAACTCTGATCCAGTTCAATGAGAGAGGCACGCAAGCCGCGCGTCCAAATATTGTATTTATGCAATCTGGCTCCGCCGTCTTTGTCGCGTCCCTCAGCCAGCCTTTTGCCGATAAGCCCAGAAAAACGATCCATCTGGGAAAGCGTCTCGCCCAAAGCGCCATCCGGCACCTTTTCCGGCTCGCCAAACAGGATATGAAGCATATCTTATAGCCTCCTACAGCTTGTATTCGTTCCAGCGGTTATCGACCAGCTTGACAATATCTTCGCTAGGGAACAATTCGTCGGGATACCCCGGCTTCATGCGCGCATCAATGACAATGGGCAGCTTATAGCTGAAATGATGACGTCGCACCTCGGCACGGGCATAAATGTCGTCCGCAGGATTAAATCGCGTAAACACGGTCCATAGGAAGGAAGACTGACTTTTTGCAATATCGGCATCATCGGCCAAAATAATAAGCGGCCATTCCGTTCCCCGCTTGCTCAATCGCTCCACCAAACGCTCCGCAAGCTCCGGCTCCGAATCATAGGCTGGCCCGGATACAACCAGACAGCCTTTGCAATACGGCTCGATGTTTGAAATCTCTTCCAATAATCCTTCGCTATAATGGGCCGGAAGCTTCCGAATGGCATCTCCCACGCCCAGCATAACAGCTTTGCTGCCGTGGTTAAGCTTGCCGCTGGTATAATCCAGCGTATCATGGGCTGTTTCGTCGAAAATAAACAGGTCCGTTTCCGGCTTAAACCGTTCCAGAACGGTTTCCAGCAATAGGTCAAAACGCGACAAATGTATAGGTTGGTCGGTTAATATAAGGAATTTGGTCAACGCCAATTGCCCTTGTCCCAAAATGCTAAACGCCGTGGACAACGCTTCCCGTGAATAGGATTCCCGAACAACGGCACCGGCAAGCGCATGTACGCCCGCTTCTGCATATGCCCATAACTCCCTTACGCCGGGCATAACCATCGGGAAGGCCGGAGCCAGCAGACGCTGCAGGTATTCACCCAGGTAATAGTCCTCCTGACGCGGTTTGCCCACGATAGTTGCGGGATAAATCGCATCTTTGCGATGCCACATATGGCTAACTTGAAATACGGGAAAATCATGAGTAAGTGAATAATAGCCAAAATGGTCGCCAAAGGGACCTTCCGGTTTTCTAAGATGAGGCGGCACCTTGCCGCTAATGGCAAATTCGGCTTCTGCCGGCAGGCGATGCGGTCCAAGGGGGTCTTTAATAACGGGCAGCTTGCCTCCCAAAATAAGGGAAGCCATCAGCAGCTCCGGGAGATGCTCCGGCAACGGCGCGATCGCCGATGCAATCAAAGCTGGCGGACCACCCAGAAATACGGACACGGGAAGCGCTTCGTTGCGCTGCTCCGCTTCATAATGATGAAAGCCGCCGCCTTTATGTATTTGCCAATGCATGCCAGTGGTGGAACCATCAAATAACTGCATCCGGTACATGCCCAAATTGTGTTTTTTGCGTGATTTCAAGCTTTCCGTAAAAACAAGCGGCAGCGTAATAAACGGTCCCCCGTCCTCCTGCCAGCTTGTAATGGCAGGCAGTCCCGCAAGGGGTTTATCCCGTTTGACCATTCCCATTAGGGGAGCGCTGGAACGCGGAACTTCCTTCATACCCACCTTCATCATGTCCCAGATCAGTCCGCGCTCGCCCCATATCGCCTTTGGCGTTGGGGGCATAATCCGTTCGGTTGCGCCGATAATCTGTTTCATGATGGCTTCCGGCTTAGGGCCAAACGCCAGATCAACCCTTGCGTTAGTGCCGAACAGGTTTGTAACGACAGGGAAAGGGCTGCCCTTCACATTGGTGAAAAGCAGCGCCGGTCCTTCCTGCTCTATAACTCTCCGATGAATTTCTGCCAGTTCCAGATAGGGATCCACGGGAGCTTCAATAATTTTTAAATCCCCTTCGGTCTTCAGCGCTTCCAGATACTCTCGCAAGTTGCTAAAACTCACTAAGTTCCTCGTCCTTTCCTAAGTCGCCATGACGTAATTAAAACATCAAGCAAATAGCCGAACAGGAATACAATAATCAGATTGTGCAGAAGGTTGGAGAAAATGTAGATGTTTTCATTGCCGATTGTCCATGTGAGGAAAGCCCCGCTCCAGATTTGAACCAAAACAAGCCCAAGCACCCAGCCTGACGTTTTCTGCAGGTGGTTATTTTCCAATTTTAGCTTGAGGATATGGAAATAAAGCTCGGCAATCATAATGGTCAAAATGATGGCAGCTATCCTGTGGATAAAGACGGGACCTGCCGCGCTGGTCAAATCAGGAACGACTTGTCCGTTGCAAAGGGGCCAGCCTTCGCATCCTCCGGCCGTATCCGTGTGACGAATGTACGCACCAAGATAAATGACCACGTAGCAAAAAATCGAAGTCATCAGAGCCCTTGGCATAATGGATCTCGGTACGGCATACGTTTTCGGCAGCCCGTTGCGCGTCCGATACATCCAGACAACCAGCAGGAACGTAGCGGCGAACGCAATAATAGATATGCCGAAATGAATGGCCAATATCGGCGGAGATTGGGGCCACATGACCGCCGCGGCTCCCATAAAAGCTTGAATAATCGTAAACAAAAGGGCAAATGCCGCATAAAACAGCGGCTCGCGGAATGCGTCGCGGTTCGACCTATACTTTAAGAATACCGCAATCGCTACCCCAAGCACAAGAAAACCTTCGACAGCGCTAACAACTCGGTGGGAGTATTCAATCATCGACTCCATTGTGTAAGCAGGTATAAACTTTCCGTTGCAAAGCGGCCAATCGTCTCCGCAGCCCCGCCCCGATTCAGTCTTGGTCACAAGCGCTCCTGCCAGAAGCACCAAAAGCATGCCGATGGACGATGCGATTGCAAAAGCGCGCAAACGCCGGGTTACCATTAAAATCACCTATTTTCCGTAGACTATGTCAGTACAATTATAGCGAGATCGGTTTTTAAAAGCCATGTTGAAAATGTGACGATTCCTACTTTTGCCTAGTGCGTGTTTGCAAACACGCACTAATACAACAAGGCTTGAAAACAGCAAGGTCCGCCGGTGCAGCGCCCCTCTAGGCACTCCCGGCGGACCTCTATCTCAGCCCAATTGAGGCTGTTGTGTTATCCCTTGTCCAAGCTGTTTGCTACGGCAATGCTTCGGTCCACGAACTGCTCAATTTCATCTCTCGTTTTGCGCAGCTTGCTGACAAACCGGATCAGTTCCTTCCCGCCCTTAAACGCAATGAAGCTGGGAATGCCCAATATATTGAGCTCGGAGCACAGATCAGGGAGATCATCCCGATCAATCTCGACGAATTTGACTACGCCGCTGTAACTCTGCTCAAGGTCCGGCATAAACGGATCGATAAAATGACAGTCCTTGCACCAGGTTGTTTTGAATACGGCAATCGTTAATCCTTCCGATCCCGCCGCTTCCCGAAATTGTTCATCTGTCGTCAGTTTTTCCATGCTGTTCCGCTCCATCCTTGCTCGTTGATTTGGCCCTTCTTACAAGCCGTAAAGTGCAAGCTCAAGGCTTACAGCTCGCGTTCTATGACCAGTTCCTTAATATCCTCATAGATGGTTTCCCAGCTGATATCCGCCCCAAGCGCTTCCGCAAGCTTGCGGGCCGGAACGTAAGTGCTGCCGTTGATTTTGGTCACAGGGAACGGCCATTTCTCAACCGCGCCGTTCACAACGACTTCATCGCTGTTGAGTTGAACCTGAATTGTTGTATCGGTCAATGCATCGTACAGCGTAGCTGTTTTGGTTGCCGCGTCATAGCTAATCTCCGCTCCGAAGGCTTCTCCCACATCGCGAAGGGATACTAATGTAATATAGCCGGGTACGATGATTGGCGGATTGTAGTAATCATCATTGTAGGCTGTGTAGGTTTGACGCGCAATATGCAGATCGTTTTTGAGCAGGCTGTAGAGATCGGAGGTTTCGTCAAAATAGCTCAGCAGCTCATAACCTTCAAGCCAAGTCAGCTCATCGCCATCAACCGCGTTTTCTCCCGCAACAGCTTTATCGGCAACGACGGCTCCGCCAACATTCCATTGTTCATTCTCGACCTTCAGCGTAAAGCCCGTAAACGGCTCCCAGTACTCCTCTTCTTCCTCTTCGGACAACACCGAATCCGTATAGCTCACCTCGGTCACCGATTTGCGAATATCCAGCTTGCTGTCGACATAGAAGTTGGCTTTAAGCTTCAGCGCGTCCGTAAAGGGACTGCCCTCCAAATCGCCTTCTTCTTTTGCCAGTTGGAACTCCTCTTGCATCTCCGACAGAAAATCGGTTATTTCCTGGGCCATTTCGTCAGCGATTTCATCAGCGGTTGGCGCATCCAGCGTATCGCTTACAAAAGGATTTTCCATGCCTATAACGTCCCACAGCACAGGGTCGTTGCTAAGCAGCTCCACTACGTCTTTAACCGTAGCTTTCAGCCCCGCTTGATCCTTCAGCAGCGCGTCTACATAACCTTCAAGCCAGGTCAGCAGTTCCTCGCCGTTCATGTCAAAGCTGGCATGCAGCAAGCCGACCTGTTGACCGTTGATGGACTCCGTAACGGGAGCAACCTGAAGCCCTTTCGGGTTGGGAAGGTTATTAATGGCATAGCCGCCGATTAAATCGGTCAGCTTAAAGCCCAGCTCGGTAAGCGATTGTTCGTTTTCCGGAGATAGCTGATCGGAGGATTGTCCGGTAGCTTCCAGCAAACCTTCGCTTGTCAAATCAAGCACAAACGGCGATTTTGCGCCCTCCAGCTCTACAACCAGCGTTTCCTTATTTTGCTTGATGGCAAAACCGATATCGTATTTCTGCCCGAATATTGCTTTTCCTTTAATGGAAATATGATTGCTGTCCTGCTGCTTCACCTCGTCCAGCTTCAGCGTAATATCGGAGAACAAGCGGTACATATCTCTTTCGTCTTCCGTATAATACTCCTCCAGCACGGCCTCGTTAAGCTGCATGTTGAATTGAATGGACCCTTTGCTTTCGCTGGAAGTCACCTTGAGCGACTGAATCAACGCTTTGTTGAAGTCAAGTCCGCCAATCGCTTGACAGCCCGCTGCTATAAGCATGACGGCTGCAAGCAGCAGCAAGCCGACTCTGCTGCGCAAGGAACGCAAAATTTTGTTATTCATGATTTCCCTCCGGTTTCGTCTTAAAATGCGTGTTCTAAAGGAAAGCCAACCTTTGAACCACCTCTTGAAATCTAGCAATGGCTATGTAGCACTCTACTATTGTACAGGAGCAAAAGACGTCTTGTAAATGATGGAAACTGTCGATTTACCTGCAAAAAAAGCGGACATGTTGGCCATGTCCGCTTCTGTCAGATGTTATAAAAATTGCCCATGCAGCGACAATGGCCGCAGCCAACTATTCATCCATTTCTATGGATTGCTGTCCATTGCTAACGCTTGCTGTCTGCTATCCCTTTGTTACCCTCCGGCTTTAACCCGTCCGCCCGGCACCAGCCCCGCCAGACGCTGGAACGGCTTGCGAATGCGTCCGGGAAGCGAATTGATGTCATCCGTCGTAATAACCCGCAGCATGATAAGCAGAACGAAATACAAACCTCCTACTACAACCGCAGCCGTACCTGCCGCGAAGAAATAGGACAGCTTGGCCGGCAATCCTTTGCTCAGCTCCAGCACGCCGTATTCCGCTCCCCATCCGGCCAATGCCGAAATGGCGACAGCGGCAATGTAAGGCAGCCAGCGCTTGCCGAAAACGACAAGCTTAACTTCGCGGTTAATATGGCGAAGATTCAGCAGCGTGACGGCGGCAAAACAAACCGTCGATCCGATGATCATTCCATAGATGCCCATCAAAGGAGCAAGAGCGAAGCTGACCACTACTTTAAGTCCCAGCCCGATAAACGTATGGCGCATGGACACCTTCTGTTTGCTCATGCCGTACAGGATGGAGTTGGAGGTCATCATCGTAATTTGCAGAATCGTCCCGGCCGTAAGCGCAGCTACGACTTCGTAACCGGAAGTGCCTTTGAACAGCAAGCCGGTAATGGAAAAGGACGCAATGCTGAGCAGCAGCGCGATCGGAACGCCAGTAAAGCAAACAATCCGCATAACCATCGAGGCTTGCCGCTGCACAACTCCCATATTGCGCAGGGAATAGGCGGAAGCGATAATCGGAATGATGGAGGAGCCAAGCGCAATCGCCAATATCGGCGGAATGCCGGCAAGAGAAATAGCCTTAATGCCGAACTCCTTTTTTATATCCAGCGCCATCTGAAGACCGTAATACCCTTCCGTCAATCGGGGAATTAACGCCGTATCGAACAGATACACCAGATTTACCGCCATCGAGGTTACGATAGCTGGGATGGACATCGAGAGAATCTCGCGATAAATACTTCGGTATTTAAGCGGCTCGCGGCTGCCTGCATTGCGCCCAGGGCCCATCAAAGCGGCGGAGGCTTCGGCTCCCGCAATCCCGCTAGCCTGTTCGGCAGCATCATGACGCTTGAGCCTGCGGCCAAAGCGGATCATAACGAACAATGCCCCTATGCCGCCGAATACGGTACCGAAAGATACAGCAGCTGCAACCCAGCGTTCTCCCCAGCCCAGTTGAAGCACCAGCAAGCCCAAACCAATGCCCAGCAGAACGCGCAGAAACTGCTCCACAATTTGAGAGGTTCCGCCTGCGGCCATCATTTGCCTGCCTTGATAATACCCCCGCATCATGGCGATGATCGGGAAAAACAGCAATGCGGGCGCAATGGCCCTGACCGCAAGCACGCTGCCTTCGCCTTTGGTCAATGTTGCATAAGCGGGCGCAAGCATATATAGAGCAACAGCCAGAATTACGCCGGCCGCTGCGCCAAAGACCAATCCCGCATGGAAAATACGTTTAGCCTCGTCGGGGCGTCCAAGCGCATGCCGCTCCGATACCATCTTGCTGATGGCGCTGGGAAATCCCGCCGTCGCTACTAGCAGCAAGATCAAATAAATCTGGTTAGCGTCCGTAAAGGCGTTGCTGCCCTCCGTGTCCAGCATGTAATCCAGCGGAATACGCTGGAACAGCCCCAGCGCGCGGGCCGTCAGCGCCGCTGCCGCCAATATAAGCGTACCTTTGATTAATGAATCTTTTTTTACCATGGCATTGTGGCGTCCCGTCTCTTTAAGGTTTGACAGCTATCGGCTCAAGCGGTTTGTGGTTGCCGCGAACCGGAACCGCAGCTCCGGATGGCGCTGCCCAACGTACGGCATTGCCGATAACCTTCAGAATATCCTCGTTGTAATAGGTCGGATAAGTTTCATGTCCGGGACGGAAATAAAATATTTTCCCTTGTCCCCTGTGGAAGGTGCAGCCGCTTCGGAACACCTCGCCGCCTTCAAACCAGCTGACGAATACCAGCTCGTCCGGTGCGGGGATGTCAAAATGCTCGCCGTACATTTCTTCCTTTTCCAGCGTTATGTACTCCGGCACTCCCGCAGCGATAGGATGGGCAGGATTCACGACCCACAAACGTTCCTTCTCGTCCGCCTCGCGCCATTTGAGATCGCAGCTGGTTCCCATCAGTACCTTGAACAGCTTGGAGAAATGGCCGGAATGAAGCACAATCAGCCCCATGCCTTCCCAAACCCGTTTTTGAACGGCTTCGACAACGGCATCATCGACTTCGTCATGCGTCTTGTGTCCCCACCAGATTAACACGTCGGTGTTCGCCAATGTCTCGGCGTCCAGCCCATGCTGCTCTTGCTGCTGCGTCGCTGTGGAAATGTGCAGATCGTCAGCGGCAAGCCCCTTCTTCAGAGCGGCGTGTATGCCGTCGGGATAGATGCTTTTGACCACTTCATTATGATGCTCGTGCCAATATTCGTTCCAAATCGTTAATCTAATCATACGTGTTCCCCGCCTCAATCCAATAGTTGTTTAAAAAACGAGCCACAATATAAAGGCTATAATCATGACAGTCTGCAATATGATTTTTACCACCACGCTGGTAAACAGGCCTACTAAAGCGCCCCAGCCCGCTCTAATGGACTGCGCGAAGTCCTTGCCCGCTATCAGCTCGCCGATAACCGCTCCGCCAAACGGTCCGATGATGAGGCCAAACGCCGGAATGACGAAGGGGCCGGCAATCAGACCGATCGTGCTGCCAATTACGGATGCTTTTGTTCCGCCGAACCGTTTGACTCCCCAAGCGCTGACGGCATAATCCGCAATAAACAAAATAATGACGATCAAGCTTTGGATGGTCCAGAACCAGAATCCGAATTCCTTAAACGAAAAGAAAAAGCCGTAAACAAAAAAGGCGGCATAAATGGCCAGCGCTCCCGGCAAAATGGGGTATATCGTTCCCGCCATGCCGACGACAAAAAGCAGAATTACTAATACCCAGCCCAAAATATCCATGCCGCATCTCCTCCGTTATCAATCAACCAATACGTAACGCCTGATGGCTTCGGCAACGCCGTGTTCGTTATTGTCCAGCGTAACGACATCCGCCGCCTCTTTGACCGCATCCTGCGCATTGCCCATTGCAACGCCAAGCCCCGCTGCCTTAATCGCCTCGATGTCGTTAAGGCTGTCGCCCACAGCTACCGAGTCCTTCATCTCGATGCCAAGCATGGCGCATAGCTCCTGCATCGCGCTGGCTTTGGACACGCCAATGGGATTAAGCTCGATATTATGGGGCGAAGAGTTGCTGAGCTCCAGCGCTCCCCATGAGGCCGCTTCCTTCCGCAGAGCCTCCCTTGCGACGTCGTCTTCCGTGTAATAACCGAACTTGAGCCAGGTGAAATCAGTGTAATCCTTAGCTGCCGGAAACCACTTTTCTTTATTATAAACGACTTCTGTTGTATAGGCCCAATACCATACCTCGGGATATTGCCGCGCCAGCTCATGCAGCCGCTTCACGTAGAGCGGGCTTAATTCAGTACGTTTGTGCAGCACATGGGGTTTCGCCCATAATTCACCGCCGTTAACGGTAATCATCGGCGTTTCCAGGCCAAGCTGCTCCGCAAAGGGCAGCGCGCTGACAAAACCGCGGCCCGTCGAAAAACATACGGTTACGCCCGCTTGAAGCGCCTTGGCGATCCATTCGGCATTTTCGCTGCTGATTTCACTTTGATCGTTAAGTAGTGTGCCATCCATGTCCAGCGCCACCAGCTTATATTTTGCCATTTAGTTCCATCCCTTCTCCGTTCCTAATATACCGTATTATTCTATCATATCTGTGCCGGAAACCAAACGGGGAGAGGGGATATTCCGCAAGGTCCGAAAAAAGAAAAGACACGCCATGAATGACGTGCCTGGGCAAAATGAAGGTTTGAAGATACGCCCTAGTTTTCGCGTCCGTAAAATTCCAGTTGCGTCAAAGCAGGAAACGGAGAGGGATCCTGCGATTGAATCAGCTCTCCCAGCGTAACGCTGGTTACCGTTCTGGACTCCAGCGGAATGCTTTGCGGTTCGCCAGTTTTGGCCAGCCACGCCTTATGGCTGGTTCCGTCCGAAAAAAACAGCGTGACCTTCTCCCAATAGTTATCATGCGGGAAATCCGCCCGCAAAGTCAGCACGGCTTTGTCAATGACAACCGGACGGCCAAAATGAACCGTAATGGCGGCGTCGGCGCGGCGGTTAATGCCCCAGGACTCGTAAGGCCATTCGCCATGGGAGTCGCTGATTGTATTGCCGTTGATTGCGTTTCTTGCCGCAAATACTGCTTCGCCCCGCGTCTCCACGTTGGCCGAGGCATGCGGAAAGCAGGCTTCATTTTCATGCTGATCGTATGGATTCAGTGCAATATTTCTGTAGACCCCGATCTCCTCGCTGGTAGCCGCGCGGGCCGTCAACGCATGAAGCTCGCCCGTAAACGATTTTGGCGAATAGGACGTCCGCTTTTCGTGAAAAGGAATAGTAAAGCGATATTCCTTTCCCGCCAAATAAACAAAAGCGGGACCAATGGAATCCTCTAATTGAATAAGTAAATAAACGCCTTCCTCCGCGCTTTTTAATACGATGGCATCGCCGGGCTGGTAAGCTTTCTTGAACACCAAGCTAACGTTTCCGGCATTTTGCGCCGAAGCCAATACCTCTCCATTGCCGTTCTGGATTTCAAGACTCAACATTGTCATGTCTCCCCTCTCTCGCATGAATCAGTTGCCTTTTAACCGGGCGCCGGTATCGGTTTCGCTCCCCGCGATTCGCTTCAGGAACGTCTTCCGCCAGCTATCCGACAGCTCCGCCACATCCAGCAGGGCTCTGATCGCTTGATGATCATCCTTGTCCACATGCATGATCCGGTTGGCTTGGGAAACGGAAATACCGCCTGGATGCCGCTGCGTGCGCACCATCTTGTCCAGACGCTCCACCTTGCCTTCCTTCAGCACGCGGAAATAAAATCCGGTATACCCCGTCTCCTGCACCTTGACCGGCATTTCCGGGACGCCGTAACGAAGCGCAAGCTTGAAGCACGGCTGACGCGGCTGGCTGATCTGGACAACAGCTTCGCCAAGACAAAATATGTCGCCGATATGTACATCGTCTTCCCGCAATCCGCTAAGCGTTACATTTTCTCCGAAAGCTCCCAATTCCAGCTTCGTGTCCAGCTCCCGCTCCCAATACGCATAGTGCTCATGGGGATAGACGCAAACCGCCTTATCCGCTCCGCCATGATGTACGGTATCGGCTTGCCCGTCTCCCTCAAAGTTAAGCATGGATAAAAAAAGCGGCCCCGGCGCAGGTTTCTTGAAGATACCTGTCGATACCTCCTTGCCCTTAAAAGGCACCTGCGCTGGCAAGCCGATATTCAGTGAATACACTGAAGCCTCAATCATGTTACCACTCTCTCCCGTCCGGTAATGCAATGCCGCCTACTGCATCTGTTGCGCCCCGCTTGCCGCCTGCGCCGCAAGTCGGCGTTGTCTGAGCTTAGTTACGACAAGCCCTTGCGACGGCGAAAAGAGGAATGCAGCCGCAAACAACACCGCAACCGCAACAACCATGCAGCCAGCAATGGATGCGTCCAGAATAACGGAGGCTCCGTAACCAAGGAAGGTTCCGGCAACTCCGACGGCAACGCTTAATCCAAGCATAACACCGAGCCGGTCCGTCAGTAAATACGCCGTTGACGGAGGAATGATCAGCAAGCCGACCACCAGGATAGCGCCCACGCTTTCAAAGGAGGACACCGTGGCCATGGAAACAAGCCCCATCAGAAGGTAATGGAACAGCGCGACGGGGATGCCGACCGCAGCCGCCAATGCCGGATCAAAGGATGCCAGCTTGAACTGCTTGTAAAACAGGCTGATTACCGCAATGATGACAGCTAGCGTAAAACCTAGCAGCCAGACTGCTTTTGGCCCCATATCAACGCCGCCGATCTCCCAAATATTCCAGTGGACAAATGCTATTTCGCCGTACAGAATCGCGTCCTGGTCCAAATGGACCTGCCTTGCAAACAAGCTGACCAGAATAACGCCGATCGCAAACAAAGCGGTGAACACAACGCCGATCGAAGCATCCGATTGTATGCCCGTACGCTGCATCAATCCAATCAGAAATGTGGTAATCAATCCAAAAAGAAGAGCGGCGCTCATCATGAGCATGGAATCCCGCGAGCCGCTAAGCAGGAAGGCGATCACGATGCCCGGCATCACGGAGTGGCTGATGGCGTCGCCGATCATCGCCATCTTGCGAAGCACAAGAAAGACGCCGACAATCCCGCAGCACGCGGCAACTAACGAACCCGTCAACAGTATCCAGAAGTCGCTCATGATACGCTCTCCCCTTTCATCGTTTCTGCGATCCGCACCTCGCGCTCGGCATGATAATTTCGTTTAACCCGCTGCCTCAGCAGCCATTTGGCCAGCAAACCGCGCTCCGGTCCGCAAAGAACCGATGTGACAAAAAACAACGTAGCCGCCAATACCGTAACCGGCCCTGTCGGCAGGTTGGAGACGGACGAACTGATCCAGGCGCCAAGTCCGCCGCTTAACGCGCCGATAATGCCGGACAGCGACACCATGACGCCAAGCGTATTGGTCCAGTAACGGGCGGAAACCGCCGGCGTAATCAGAAGCGCTGCGATTAGCACGACGCCAACGGCCTGAATGCCGATGACGACGGCTACAACGACCAGAAGCATCAGCAGCTGCTCCAGCAAGCCAACCCGGTAGCCAAGTCCCTTGGCAAAACCGGGATCGAAGGAAATAAGCTTGAACTGTTTAAACAACAAGCTGCAAATGCCGACCAGAACGGCGGAGATGACGGACATCGTTATGACGTCGCTTCCCACCATTGCCGCTGCCTGACCAAACAAAAATTTGTCTAAGCCAGCCTGATTGCCATAATCGCCGTGTTGGATAAAGGTAAGCAAAACGATGCCGAGTCCAAAAAAGGAAGATAAAACAATACCAAGCGCAGCATCCTGCTTCAGCTTGGTATGTCTTGTAATAAAACTGATGCCGAAAGTCGCAAGAAATCCCGCCGCAGCCGCGCCAACGAGAAAAACGCCTATGGATTTGACGCCCGTCAGCATAAAAGCGATACAAATGCCGGGCAATGCGGCATGCGCCAGCGTATCCCCGACCAGGCTTTGCTTGCGCAAATACGAAAAGCTGCCGATCACGCCGCTGCTAAGCCCCAGCAGCATGCAGCCCAAAAAGATCCAGCGCATATTGGGATCGCCAAGCATGGCGAAGAAATTGTTCATGAGGGCTCACCTCTGGAAACATTTGCCGCTCCCGTCTTCATCGTTTGATCCAGAAACGCCAGTCTTCCGCCGTAAGTATGCTGGAGCATATCTTGCGTAAACACTCTGGAAGTCGGGCCAAAACCTTTCAGTTCCACATTAAGCAGCAGCACGGAGTCGAAATATTGCTGGACCGTCGCCAAATCGTGATGGACAACAATAACCGTCTTCCCGCTTTTTTTCAGTTCCTGAAGCAGCGTGATGATTGCTTTTTCCGTTGCGGCGTCCACTCCTGCAAAAGGTTCGTCCATAAAATACAGCTTGGCGTTTTGCACCAGGGCGCGAGCCAAAAATACCCGCTGCTGCTGACCGCCTGAAAGCTGGCTGATTTGCCTGTCGGCGTAATCCGCCATCCCCACCTTGCGCAGGCATTCCATCGCCTCCGCTTTTTCCTTGGCGCCGGGGCGGCGTATCCAGCCTAGTCTCCCGTAAGTGCCCATCAGCACGACGTCCAGCGCATTGGTCGGAAAATCCCAATCCACCGATTCGCGCTGCGGCACATAGCCGATCAATCTGCGCTGCTCGCTGTAGGGCTTTCCGTATACCAGCACTTCGCCGGAAATGCTTGGAATCAGTCCCAAAGCTGCTTTCATCAGAGTCGACTTGCCGGCTCCGTTTGGTCCGATGACGCCAATCAATTCGCCTTCGTTAACTTCAAAGCTAACATCGCGAAGCACCGGTTTTTTCTGGTAGGCGACGCTTAATCCCGACACGCTGAGCGGGGAAGGCGCGCCAGATGGAGTCTTTCCGTTTCCCGCCCCATGCTGGTGTTGTCTGTTTTTCTCGATCGTTTTCATTTCCATCGCTTCCTTCCTTTTAGAGGTTGTTCAAAAGCACGCTTCCCATTGCGGGTTATGACTAGCGTCATGGCTGGCGTCGAATATGAAATTCAGCCGAAACTTCCGGTCCTCACGTAGCTCCCACTACGCTCCGGTCCTCTGTTTATTTTAGCGCCTCTACAATCGTATCTACGTTATGCCGCACCATTCCGAGATAGGTGCCTTCTACCGTTCCTTCATCGCCCATGGCATCGGAGAAAAGTTCTCCGCCTATCGACACCTCATGTCCCAAGGTTCGCGCGCCCTCAATAACGGATTGAATGGACTTGGAGGATACGCTGGATTCGATAAATACAGCTTTAATCTCATTGGCCACCAGGAAATCCCGCAGCTCGCTTACGTCCTTGGAGCCGTATTCCGACATGGTATTCATACCTTGCAGGCCTGTTACCTGCAGGCCGTATGCTTCGCCGAAATAACCAAAAGCGTCATGGGCCGTGACCAGTATACGGCTTTTTTCCGGGATTTGTGCAATCTGCTCTCTGGCGTATTGGTCCAGCTCCTCCAGTTTACTGAGATAGGAAGCTGCGTTTTGCTCATAAGAGGAAGCATTTTGTGGATCCTTCTCCGATAGTTCATCCCGAATGGTCTCCACCGCCGACATCCACAATTTTACGTTGAACCAGATATGGGGATCATGCACCGCTTCCCCTTTGGCCGCCGGATCGCCGTGCAGCAGCGCTTCGTCAATATTGGAAGATACGGCAACTACCGGTTTCCGCTGCTCTAATCGCTCGAATATTTCTCCCATTTTCCCTTCAAGATGCAGACCGTTGTAAAAAATGATGTCCGCGCCATCAAGCTTCCTCACATCACCCTGCGACGCTTTGTACAGATGCGGGTCAATGCCAGGGCCCATCAGCCCCGTCACGCTTACATGCTCGCCGCCTACATTGGCAACGGCATCCGCTATCATCCCGGTAGTCGCCGTCACCTTCAGCTTGCCAGGTTCGCCATTCTGTTCTCCGCTTCCGCCGTTGCCGCTGCATGCTGCAAGTGCTGTCGCAGCCATCGCCAGAAACAGGATCGACATTATAAAACGGCGCACGGCCGAATTGACTTTATGCTTTTTCTTCTTCATGAATAAGTTCCTCCCCATTTTGTTGCCTTGGAGACTTTTATTTTGTTCAGCGCCTCTTTTTTAATAATACACAAAAATGTTTCTCTTGTGCAACATTTATTTTTTGACCATGAAAAAGAGACGAAGATTGCCGTATTCACGGTCAATCCTCGTCTCTTTATGACAGTTTCCTTATTATTGCGAGTTAGCTGCGGATTCGCCATTTGACTCCGCATTGGCTTCAGCATTAGCGGCATCGCCGTCAGTTGCGCTGCCGTCTGTTGCCGTTGCGGCCGCCGGTTTTTTCGGCACGCCGGTCAAACCAATTTCGGCATCGTAAGCATCGAATATTTTCCGCGCGATCGGCGCTGCGCCGTATCCGCCAAAGCCGCCGTCCGGCACTACGACCGCTACCGCAAGCTTCGGATTTTTGGCAGGAGCATAAGCAATAAACACGGCATTTTCCGCCATTCGCTTGGCAACCTGCTGCTGCGACGTACCTGTTTTACGATTAAACTCGTAAGGGAAACCTTCAAAGCCCTGGACGCTAACCTTGGACATGCCCTCCTCGATTTCCTTCCAATACGCTTCGTCAAAATTCACTTCATTCAAAATTTCGGTTTCATAACCTTGCAGCAAATTGCCGTCCACATCTCTGATTTCGTTAACGAATTGCGGCTTCAGCCGTTTGCCCCGGTTTGCCAGCATCGCCGTATATTGCGCAAGCTGCAGCGCCGTATAGCGTCCTTGCTGACCGAAGGATGCCTGGATAAGAGCGGATTGGGGACTTGCTATCTCTGCTTCGTGGAAGTAATCGATAACACCCTTGGATTCGCCGCGCAAGCCGCTGCCGGTCAAGATGCCAAGCCCGAACTCTTTCATGTAGTCGTCCCATATTTCAACCGGCGTTTTACCGTCCACCGCGTCCCTTAAATAAAGCTTGTTGCCCACCATCGCGGCCATAAACGGGTTGGAGGAATATTGGATGGCCTGAGCGCCGTCAATGCTTCCGAATGATTTAAACTGCGAGTTGCGGATATTTCTCTCATAGCCCTTTTTGCCGTAGGAGAAAACGCCTGTATCGTTATAACGAGTCGCTGTTGTAAACAGCCCTTCGTTAAGGCCGACTAGCACCGTCAGTGGTTTCATAGTAGAACCCAGCGGCACAATCGAGGATGGGTGCATGTTCCGTTCCTCGTCGGTTTTGTAAGGTCCGTATACGGAGCGGATCGTGCCGTTCGCAAGCACATAGCCAAAGTTCGCGTAATCCTCTGCGCTGATGCTGCCGCCCGCCCAAATGTTGGGATCGTAATCCGGCATGCTCGCCATGGCGACCACCTTGCCTGTATCCACTTCCATCGCTACCGCAAATCCGGTTTGGGCAAACTCCGCTTTTTCGTATTTGTTGGTAGAGGTTCTTATTTTGGCCAGATGATCCATGATGGCTTGCTCTGTCTGAAGCTGGACATCTTTATTGATGGTCAAATACAGGTCCGCGCCTTTTTCCGGGTTCGTAATTTGCACCGGACCGATGATTTGCTCCTGATTGTTGACCGGATAGGATTTGAGTCCGTTTTTGCCTCTCAGCACATCCTGGTACATAAATTCAAGGCCGTCCAGACCCACCTCTTCTTCTTCCAAATATTTCAGCAGATCGTCGGTTTCCTTCACTTTTTCCATATAGAAGGGATCGTCCACGCGAACGCCTTTATATTTCTTCAAATAGCCGACAAGCTGTACAGCGATGGAATTTTTATCATAATTTCGAACGCTTTCTTCCGTAATTGCGACACCTTTAAAAGCAGTGCGATTCTCCATAAAATAAGCAATTTCTTCATTGCTCAATCCCGATTTGATACGCCTTGGCACAGAAATAACATTCCGGCGGAAATCAAGGTCCATCTGGAAGATGATATCATCTTCGGTCATCGCTTTCTCCGGATCTCCAAATTCCTTGAAGATCTCAGCCAGCTCCTTGGCTGTCTCATGCGCCTGTTCCACATATTTTTTCCCTGGCTGCAGACTGTAATAAAGCGACTGGGTTGAGGTCGAATACGCAATGGGATAACCATTGGCATCATAAATGTTCCCTCGAATCGGGGGGATTTGATCGCTCCGTGTGCTTTTGCGCACACCTTCCGCACTTAGCGTTGGCCCCTCTACGAACTGCAGCACGGCCAGCTTTACAATCAAAAGGCTAAACAGCGCAAACGTAATAAAGAAAAAAAAGTTTAGCCGGAATGAAAAATTCCGCCTGTTGTCTATCTCCCGCTTTTGGTGATCGTCTTGCATGTTCCTCACTCCCTATACGAAACCAGGCAATTCCTTGTTTCTGTAAATCAAAAAAACAGCTCCGTCATCCCTTGCTCTTGGCTTCATCGATAAAACCTTGAATAGCGCTGTCCAGCTGAAGCGTAATCGCCGGCGCGCCTTTTACCGAAACCTTCACTTCGGTGGAACCGGCTTTGCCCGTCAATTCGATGTTATCCGTCGTGATTGTAAACGTCCCGTCCGCCCCGGCTTTGTACTCCGCTTTGTCCGCTTCGCCAAGCATAACGTTAACCGCTTCCTGCTTGACAGTGTCTACAACCTTGCCTCCAAGCTCTTTGACATCATCCATCGTATAACCGCTGTACAACACAAGCCCGATTACAACCACTGCTACAAGCGCCCATTTCACAACCGTTTTGACAATTCTCACAATCAGAAACAGCACAAGCAGCGCAATGGCGATAACCAGCCAGTTTTCCTGAAAAAAGGTGCTCCATGTCTCTGTATCGTACGACGAAAAATCAAGAAAGCCCATCCATACCCCTCCATTATATACCTTGCAAAAATGTATTACAAAATATTATAGCCTACCCCGAACGCTCCGTAAACGCCGCCTGTTTTCCACTAAGACATATCTCGTCCCATCATGGCGTACAAGTAGATAACCGGACTTTTTTAGGTAACCTGGATGTAAGGAGGCCGCAGCCGTGAAAACCGCCCTTTGGCTTTATCTGTTTCTGTTTGTCGCTTTTTTTGATCTGCATGCCCAATATCCCATCCTGACGCCGTTCGCCATCTCTATCGGCGCAGCCCCCTCCTTTATCGGCCTGATGATGGGGATGTATTCGATTACTCATCTGCCCGGCAACGTGATTGCCGGTTACGGTGTGGACCGGTTCGGAAGCCGCCTATTCATCGTGTTCAGCCTGCTGGGAGCCGGCGTTATTTTGCTGTTCCAGGCTTACGTAACGAATCCATGGCAGCTTTTGGCGCTTCGTTCCATCAGTGGTTTTGTGCTGGCATTTTTGTCCCCTGCTTGCTTGGCGCTGCTTGCCAGATTAACCACCGACCCTGCGGGACAAGGCAAACTTATGGCTGGCAACGGGCTGGTTCATACGCTGGCCGCTGTTGTGTCTCCTGCAGCCGGCGCTTATCTGGTCGCAAAAATCGGATTTTCAACCGCTTTTACGATTCTGGGCTGGATTCTGGTTGCCACCGCAGTATGCGCGCTGATTTTTATTAAAGATATTCACGCCAAATTGAATCAGAAGCCAGCCTCGCTCCAAAAGGGCAATAAAGGCGACATTCAGCGAAAAGCCGAGCCTGGCGCGGCTAATGTCCCTTTCGTTATCTATTTGCTGCCGGTTGCGCTAAGCTGCGCGCAAGGCATACTTAGCTTCGAGCTGCCCCTATTGGCCAAAAGCAAAGAAGCCATGCTTACGACAGGACTGCTGTTCTCCGTTGTCAGCATCGGGGCGCTGGTCACGCTGAGCATGCTGTTCCTGAACCGACTTCCGGCTTTTCAGCGCACGCTCTGGGGTGCTTTATGCCTGGCGCTTGTCTATTTTGGCATCGCTACGGAGTTTCCGCTCCCTCTAGCCGTTATGCTGCTTGGCGTGGGCATGGCTAAAGGCATCATTATGCCCGCTATGTCCACGCTGCTGATCGAGTTGAGCGGAGGCGCAAGATACGGACGAACCTTTTCCATCCTGGCTATCGCCTTTTCAATCGGCTCCTTCCTGGGGCCAATGCTGGCAGGACAATTGAGGGATCACGTCTCGCCTTATTACATCGCATTTCTGGCATTGATGATGGCACTGCTCTTTCTGCCCTTCTGCCGCATCCGCACCATGGCGCCTGGCACCCAATTTTCATAAAATGGGTAGACGCACAAGGCATTTGCCGTCCGCAAGCATAGGATACATTGTGCCTAGCGGCGGAGGCCTTCCGGCAATGAAGAGCTTCACCGGCGCACTGGCTTCATGGACCTAGGAGAGGGGTGACTCCGGAGATGGGTGGCGTATCCAGAGGTTTTGGCTGTCATGGACATTCGAATGTCGGCACAGTGCTTGTATTGTATATCTTGCTCGTTGTCATTTTATGTGCCGGTTTCTGGTAAGCAGAAGCTTAACTGACTAGCAGACGAACAAAAGGCGGTTCTGCCATAGGCGAACCGCCTTTTCTGCTGTCCGTGCCGGGCGGCAGCGCTGACCGGTTACATTGACTTTGTTATCTCGCGCCGCAACATGATACACTACCTTCATAACATTTCTTGTACGCCAGATAGCCGCAGGAGGACAAGCATGGACAGCGTCATTATCGTGGAAGGAAAAAACGACAGAAGCAGGCTGCGCCGCGTGCTGGACAGCAGCGTCCCCATCTACTGCACATACGGGACGCCGGGTACGGAGCAGCTCGAAAAGCTAAAACGCGAAGTTGGCGACCGCCAGGTTTTTCTGTTTACCGACAACGATTCGTCCGGCAAACGAATCAGGGGCATGCTCCGGGATCTGTTTCCTGACGCCGAGCATATCCATACAAGAAGGGGTTACTCCGGCGTGGAGCATACGCCCGAGGAATATTTGATCGGCCAGCTAGAAAAAGCGGGATTTGATACGCAGATTATTTATCCCGCGACCGATCCCGCTGCACTGTGGAACAAAGATGAGTTTTAAACGGTGATTCAATCATCAACCGGACTTTTTGAACTGGCGCCTAAAGAAGCTTGTTGATTCGGGAGACGATGTAGTCGACCGTCAGATTTTCATCGTTACCGTTGATCCACTCTCTAATCTCGCCATCCTGGTCAACCAGAACGATCAGATTGGAATGGATAAACGTATTTTCTTTCTCCAGCTTTTTGACCCCGATATTGAACGCATGGGCAAGCTCTGTTGTGGCTTGCTCTTCACCCCTCAAGAAATGCCATCCGTCAAAATCGGCATCCAGCCTTTTGGCAAAGTTTTGTATTACTTCGGGCGTATCCCTTTCAGGATCAAATGTGATGGATATCATTTCCGCCTTGCTGGAGAGACTGCCTTGCTCCCGAAGCTTGTCCTGAACGCCGGACAGCAAAAAGGTTGTCGGAGGACAAACATCAGGACAATTGGCAAAATAAAAATAGACAAGTCGTGCTTTTCCTGCGGTTGATTCCAGCGAAACCGTGTTCCCCTGTATATCCTGCATCTCAAAGGCAGGCGCAGCTCCCAGCTTAGGCAGCGGCTCCGCGGGTTTGATGACATAGGTGAACAGAAGATAAACGCCCATGGCCGCGCATAAAGCCAATACCGCGATCTTGAATCCGTGCTTGCGTAAAAAAGTCATGCTTCACACTCCCATTCGCCATCATTTCGCCCTCCATGATATCAGGCGTGGGTTGTGTTGGCAATCATTGCAATAAAGATAATCATCAAATAATTAACGGAGATCAAAAAATTGACCTTGGCCCATTTTTCCGTATCCTTGGCCGTTATGCCGCTAATGGTATGAATAAGCCATACAATACTGAGCAAACCGGCGATAATCAGAAAATAAATGCCCGAATAACCATAAACGTACATAAGAATGACAGCCGGCACCAACAGCAGAACATAGGGAATCATTTGAAGCTTGGTCCGTTTGATTCCTTTTACGACGGGAAGAAGAGGAAAGCCCGCTTCGCGGTATTCTTCAACCCTGCGGATCGCGAGCGACCAGAAGTGTGCGGGTTGCCACAAAAACAGCAGCGCAAACAAGATCCAGGCCCCCATATCTACCTCGCCGGTTACCGCGCAATATCCGATGACTGGAGGCATCGCTCCCGCTACGCCGCCTACAGAGGTGCTCCAGGTCGATGTCCGCTTTAGCCATAGGGTATAAATCACAATGTAGAAAAACCAGCCCAGCAAGCCCAGCCAACCCGTGATGGCGTTAACCAGCAGGAACAAAATCGCAATTCCCGCTACGCCCATGGCAAGGCCGTAGGCCAGCACAAGAGGCGGACTGATCCGGTTCATGGGAACGGCTCTGCCCTTCGTACGATCCATCTTCAAGTCAAGCTCACGGTCCCAATAATTGTTGATGACTGTAGAGGAAGCCATGGTCAATGTGGAACCAATCAGCATCCAGATCATCAGCATGAAGTCAAAGTCCCATTTGGACGCCACCCAAAACCCGCCGAAAGCAGCAAAAATATTTAATCGAAGCAGCCGTGGTTTTGTCAGGGTAATCAAATCTTTCAGCACAAAGCTAGCCTCCCGAGTTATACGACAGACATGTGAGTCGTTTAACATTCATTCATTAATCGTTTCTAATGATACCGAAAAATGCCCATCGTGACAACGCTCACCTGTTTTGTTCATCAATTCGACACTCAAAATGTGACAATTCATGATGCACCAAATTGACTTTCTCCCCATACGTTATCCATGTAGGGCATCGCCTATTAGTGCGAATTCAAAAAATCCGGTTTTTCGTGAGGAAACGGAGGATACCGTTCATATGGCAGTCATTAAAGCAAACTCGGAAGAGACCAAGGTACTTGCTCGACTGATGCGCGCAGAGGCCGAGGGCGAGGGCGATCTGGGAATGCTGATGGTCGGCAACGTCGGGGTCAACCGCATTCGCGGCAACTGCCTGGACTTCCGGAATATACGTTCCATCGACGATATGGTGTACCAAAGTCCGGGCGGATTCGAGGCCATCCAAAAAAGTTATTTTTACCAGAAAGCGCGGGACAGCGAAATCAGACTGGCGCAGCGAGTCATCAATGGCGAGCGGCAGCATCCCGCATCCAACGCGTTATGGTTTTTCAGGCCTGCCGGCGGCTGTCCCTCCACCTGGTACAACCAAAGCAACAGCGGCCGCTTCAAATCGCATTGCTTTTTTGTGCCTGCCGCAGGAGAATGTCCAGCCGTCTATTGATAGGTAGCATGATGTGTTCAGCCCCATTCCAATGCCACGAAAGCGAGGATTACGTTTATGAGCAACTACAGCTACAAGCAAGGAGCAAACATGGCGGCAATGCAAAGCGCCGCAACGCCTAACGGCAACGCCATGTACGGCATGCAAGGCGGTTATACGCCTTATGGTTATTATGGGCAGAGCCCATACGCAACGGGACATATGGCTCCCATGCAGGCAGCGGTTCCGTCCGGAGCGCCGAGCGGATCATTCGTTACGCCGTCGGGTACCAATTTTACAGGCCTTCCTTCACGCGAGGAGTCCTATGTGGAAAACATTTTGCGCCTGAACAGGGGCAAAACGGCTACCTTCTATATGACATACGAAAACAACCGCGAATGGAACGCCAAAATTTTCAAAGGCGTAATTGAAGCGGCTGGCCGGGACCACATCATTATCAGTGACTCCGCAACCGGCATGCGTTATCTGCTGCTGATGCTGAACCTGGACTATGTGACCTTTGACGGGCCAATCAACTATGAATATCCGTTCCAGGGAGGAGTTATCACTCCCGGAACGCCAATGAGTTAACCTTATCGGGTTCAGATCGGTTTAAATGTCCACACATGCAATTTCGCACTGCCCCCAGCAATCCATTGCGATACGGCATGCCAGGAAGAGCGCTCCCCGCAGCGCTCTTCTTTTATTGCATCCGCCTCCTCCTGGCTTTGCGCGGTCCACATTTCCACAAACAGATTATGCTGATCGCTTCCTTCATAAAGCTTAACTCTGCTGTCCCGATCCTTCAGATCATGAACCAAAAGCAAATAAGGCTCCCTGTATTCCGGCAAAATTTTATATTCTGCAAAACAAATGTACATTTGGCGTCAGTCCCCTCTTTTGCGCGCTGATAAAGTTTACTTCCTTCGCGGATACTAAACCGACAAACCGTAAGGAGGCTTATCGATGGATACTGGCACACATCTGGTTATGGGCATTGGCCTTGCCGGACTGGCGATGGTCGATCCCGTAGTGGCGGCAAGTCCCGCAATCCATACAGCCGTGCTGTTCGGAACGGTGGTGGGGTCGCAAGCGCCGGATTTGGACAATCTGCTCCGGCTGCGCGGCAATGCGTGTTATATCCGCAATCATCGCGGCATTTCCCATTCCCTCCCCGCTATTCTGGCATGGACGGCCGTTATTACCCTTTTTCTCCAGCTGATTTATAGGGGAGGTTTGCCGTGGCTCCACATTGCAGGCTGGACGCTGCTGGCGGTTTCCCTTCATGTGCTGACGGATCTGTTTAATTCATACGGCACGCAGGCGATGCGTCCGTTTAATGAAAAATGGATATCGTGGAATATCATCCACATCTTTGACCCCGTTATTTTTACTGTGCACATCATTGCCATATTGGCATGGGCTGCGGGACTTGCCGATCCCGCCGTACTGTTCCCCGTCATGTATCTGTTTCTGGGAATTTATTATGCCTGGCGAACCGCTTCGGCCCGCAAAACCGTTGAACGGCTTCAGCGTCTGGACAAATCCTACAAAAGCGGCGATACCTATATGGCGATTCCGACCATATCGTTATCCATCTGGAATATTGTCAAGCAGGACCGGGAAGGCGTCTTTTATGTAGGCAATCTGCGCGGCAGCTCGCTGCATTGGCTTGATCGGGTACGATGCTCCAGCCATCCCGCCGTGGAACAGTCAAAAAACGATCCGGCCATCGCTTCGTTTCTCTATTTTACCAGCTTTGCCTGTGCCGATGTCAAAGAGCATGACTGGGGCTACGAGGTGCGCTGGTCTGACGTGCGTTACCGCCAGCGGAAGCAATATCCTTTTGTCGGCGTGCTGCTTATGAACAAGCATTTTGAAACCATCGGCTCCTACGTAGGATGGCTTAGCGACGAGCGGCTATCGAAACGCCTGCGTATGGAAACGTATTGATAAGGACAGCATTGACGGGCCGCCGCCTCTTCCTTCACAATGGGGGGAGGCACTTTTTCTGCCTGCTGACAAGTCCGTTTTTGAGGTGAGTTTTATTGTCGTGCTCGATAAAACAAGCCCAAGGTTTCCCTTGGGCTTGTCGTGTTCAGCTAGGATTTGTAATAGAATGGTTTAGCGGATACCGCCGGAAAGTTGTTGCTCAGCGATTTGTACCAGCTTTTTGGTGATATATCCGCCAAGCGAGCCTGCATCGCGTGTGGAAACATTACCGTAGTAACCATCTGCCGGAATTTGTACGCCCAGTTCTTGAGCTGCCTCCAGCTTCATTTGATTCAAGGCTTGATTCGCTTGTGGAACAATAAGTTGGTTGCTGCGGTTGCTAGCCATGATGTATTTCTCCTTTCGTCCTCTGCACGTTGTTGTGTTGCAAGCTTGCAAAGATATTATGTGCGGCGCTTGCACAATCTATCCTGAAATCTAAAACATTTTTAAAATTACTGCAAAGCTGCAAGGAGCGTGCATTATGTCGAAATCATTGTCTCTGTTTTTTGCGGTGTTATCGGTCCTGTTCATGAGCGCCACCGCCGTATCCATTGCCCATAACGGCTGGCTTGTGCTGTTATTCAGCCTGTTATTTCTCTTTAGTACGGGAGCCGGATTTATCGTCAAGGCTCGCCAGAAAAAATGAAAAGAAATAAAGACCAATGACAGTGCTGTAGAAATATTTTTTGTAAAATCAGATTGTCCTATCGTCAGATTAAGTCGCATAAGCTATAATATGCCTTATTCGTAATCATTACTAACGAAAGGGATTTTGCTTATGCGACAAAAGCTGCTTCGGTTTGGCATCTCGACAGTTGCAGCGGGCTGCTTGATGATGGCCGCTCTTATCCTGACAAACCGCGATTTGCCTGGAGCGCTGCTACGCTTGACAGAGCCAGCCAATCTTCAATCCTTTAAAATATTGTTTATCAGCATCATTCTTGAAGCATTCCCCTTTATTTTGCTTGGCGTAATATTTTCCGCCCTGCTGCAAGCGTTTGTTACCGATGAAACAATACGCAAATGGACGCCTAAAAACCCCATTGCGGGCGTGTTGTTCGGCGGACTTCTCGGCATTGCCTTTCCATTATGCGAATGCGGCATGATTCCGGTTGTTCGCCGGCTTATCGCCAAAGGGATGCCGGCTTACATAGGGATCGTCTATCTGCTTGCCGGACCGATCGTCAATCCGGTCGTGTTCGCCTCTACCTTTAGCGCTTTCCGGCTATCGCCGGGCATTGCCTATTCTCGAATGGCGGTAGCTTTTGCAGTGGCGGTCATCATCGGGCTGGTTCTGAGCAAATGGATGAAAAAAAGCCCGTTAAGGCACAAGGAAGCCTTGATCGCACGGGGACATGAAGGGGCTAAGGCGGGTTGGAGGAGCAAGTTATCCGCTGTGTTGTCCCATTCCGCAGACGAATTTTTTGAGATGGGGAAATATTTGATTTTTGGCGCGCTGCTCACCGCCATTATCCAAACGGCCGTTGACCGCAGCACCTTGGCACTATTTTCCGACCAGCCTGTGCTCTCCTATGTGTTCATGATGAGCTTTGCGTTTATCCTGTCGATCTGCTCCACATCGGATGCATTTATAGCCGCTTCCTTCAGCAGCATGTTTCAGCCCGGACCGCTTATTTCCTTTCTCGTATTCGGAGCCATGATCGATTTTAAAAATACGTTGATGCTTTTAACCACCTTCAAATTAAAAATTGTGCTGCTTCTTATCGTTTTGACGTCAGTCTTGACACTGGCAGCTGCGGCAATTGCGGAGGCGTTGATATGATTCATCATTTTATTAGAGCGGGGATTCTGATCGGCTTTGCCATGCTGATTGTTTATTTGTTCCAAACCGGGGAAATATCCCTGTATATCGCACCACGCATGGAGTTTATTATCAAGCTGTCTGCGCTTGGCCTTTACATTGCCGGGAGCTATCAGGTATATGAAGGGCTGCGAAAAAAAAGGCAGCACAAAACGGAGATGGAATGCGACTGCGGCCACGACCATACGCCTTCCCCTTCCATTGCCAAAAATACCGTCATTTACGGACTGTTCATTTTTCCAATACTGTTGGGCTTTCTGATGCCTTCGGGAACGCTTGGCAGCTCGCTTGCAGCCAAAAAAGGGGTAAGCTTCTCCGGCAGCGAATCCATAGTCCGCAAGGAAACGGCGCCTGCAGCCACCCTGCCCGCGGCGGATCAAACCACCGATATATCTCAGGCCTCGTCGCTTGACGCCTTGTTCCCTGCGGATGAATACACGACCGAGCACGCCGAATACGGCAAACGCCTGTATGAGCAAGACCTGATTACCGTGCCGGAGGAGCAATTTATCGAAACATTGACTACGCTGGATTTGTACCGCGAGGCATTGATGGGCAAGGAAGTGGAGCTAAGCGGTTTTGTGTATCGGGAAGAGGAAATGGGCAGCGACAGGCTGGCGGTAAGCCGTTTTGCGATGAATTGCTGTTCGGCGGACGCCTTGCCTTACGGCATGATGATCAATTGGCCAAAGGCCAAGGAGTATCACAAGGATGAGTGGATTAAGGTTCGGGGCAAGCTGACGACTTCCCACTATATTGGAATCGAAATCATGACGCTGGACGTCACGCGTATCGAACGAATCGAAGCCCCGTCGTCCCCTTATGTTTACCCCGATCTTAATTTCGGCTTTTGAAAAAAACCGGATGCGCATTTATCGCGCATCCGGAATTTTTTTATGGACTGTAAGAGGCACTCTCCTATCTGTAGTCCCGCAGCATTTGAGGCTGCTTCGCCTGAGGAGCGTAGCGGCTGCCCCATGTCGCCATATTAAAATTGGATTCGTATAACACGCTGGCCGACCAAGACCCCGTCTGGGAGCGAACTGAAAAATCATACATAATTTCGCCATGCGTCCATTCCGTCCGGTATTTGAGCGCATCGATTGCCATTTGCCTGAATTCCTGAACCTGCGTTGCTGTAAGCCCTTTCTCTTTTAAGCCGGTTTCAGCTTCGAGCTTTCCGTTTTTGCTTGGAATGGGATGATGGCGAATGCCGAATTTCCCTACGTAATTATTACGGATATGTACCAGCACCGTTCCCGCTGACGCATTAATCAATTCTCCCTCCAGCTGGCGAAAAACAAAATCAAGCTGTCTTGCAAGCGAAGCCGAATTTTTTTCCATTGTCTATTCCTCCTGTTTGTTATCGTGCACACGACATCATTTGACATGATGGGATGATTTCCTACATCGTATTGCTCTAATGTTAACAAAAGCACACTCCTTCTTCACCGAAAAGGTTGTTAGTATTTTCCGAAACCCTCTTTGCGTAAACAGGGACGATTCCGCAAATCGCGCAAACCGCAAGGGAATAAAGCATCAAAACAGCCGTCCCGCATTGCCATTTTCCCAATGAGTCCAAAGTCCGTATTGTGGTAAAATTAACCCTTTGCCGTTATAGACCATTTCACCCTCCTGATGTTATAATGTGGTTAATTTAAAAAAAGGAGCGCTTACATAATGATGCAATGGTACTATTCGTTGTCGGTGCGTAACAAATTGCTGATTACTACTTATTTGAATTTAGCGTTTTTTGCCATTGTCCTGATTATTACAACCGCAATCGCGGACGGTCCCGTTCTTCCCATCATTATCGTATCTATCTTACTAGCTCTTTTGGCATATCCGCTGATTACATTTGTGGGACGTACCGTAACGCATTCTTATGAAGAAATATCCAATGCCGCCCATCGCATCTCCAAAGGGGATTTTACACAAAAAATTGATGTCACTATGCATGCGGGGATTGGTGAACTGGGACATTCCTTCAATAGCATGGTGGACAAGCTGAAGGATATTTTGACGGAAACCTCCGGTATTGTCAGACATGTTGCGGATACCAGCCGGGGCATTTTCGACAAAAACAACAACCTTAAGGTGGCTATGGAGCAGGTTGCCTCCTCTGCCGGAGAACTCGCAACAGGCGCCAATCAAATTTCGGAAGACGTCTCAGACATGAGCGATTCCATCAATGAGATTGAAGAAAAGGTGGCGGCATACGCCCATTCCACCAAAGAAATGAACGAGCGCTCCCAGCAAACGATCGAGCTGGTAGACAAAGGCATGCAGGCTCTTGGCGTTCAAACGGAAGGCATGCAGCGCAATATTGACGCCACCGCCAAGGTATCGCAAACGATCGAAGAGCTTGCTCAGAAGGCGCGGGGCATCTCCGCGATTACAACTACGATCTCCGATATTGCGGAGCAGACGAATCTCCTGTCGCTTAACGCTTCCATCGAAGCAGCCCGCGCGGGGGAGCATGGCCGTGGTTTTGCCATCGTCGCTCAAGAGGTTCGCAAGCTTGCGGAGGAGTCTACATCATCCACCAAGCAGGTTTTCAGTCTCGTAAAAAGTATCGATGAAGGTATTCGTCTTGCCATCAGCAACATGAAGGTGAATGAAGAGGTCGTAAAACTGCAATCTGAACATATCCGGCAGTCCGAGCTGGTTTTTCGTGATATTGAACAAAGCATCCAGTTCATTACAAATCAAATTTACGCCTTTTCTCAAGAAAGCGATGCCATGTTGGAAAGCGCAAAAAAAATCTCGGCAGCTATTCAAAACATTTCTGCAATTACCGAAGAATCGGCAGCGGGAACTCAGCAGGTTTCCGCATCTATGAACGAGCAAATCCCATCCGTACAAGCTGTTGTTGAGGAAACGGAGCGGATGTTGACCACCGCCAATCAATTGCAACGCACCATTCAAGTTTTCAAAATGAAATAAATAAGGCATCCTTTAAAAAAGCTTTTATTTGCGGCAACCCCGTAAATAAAGGCTTTTTTGCTATTGGCGAATGAATGAAGTCTGCGGGGGAAATATTACATCTGACCCTCATAGAACCGACAGGAATGGATGCGAAGAGTATGGCCTATTACAGATTCAAGCCGCTACTGCGTATTGCCGCCGCAGGGTTAAGCTGCTTATTGCTGGTTACGCAACATCCCGTTTCCCTGCAAGCGGCCATTCATACCGTTAATGAGGACGGTCTTGAACTTCGTGCTGATGCCGGGACGGCCCAACCTGCGGCCAAAACCAAAAAAACGACTGCCGGTAAAAGGAACAGCCAAAATAAGCGCCAACGGCATCACAAGGCAAAAAAACGTAACACGTCAAAGCAAAAAAGCGGTATGTCCTGGATTCAGCTTCATCAGCAGTTTCCCGAAACTTTTATGCTCAATGGTTCACGGGACCAAATGAAGGTGGCATTAACCTTTGATGACGTTCCAGATCCCCGTTTTACGCCTGCTATCCTCGATGTTTTGGCTAGATACCGGATATGCGCCACCTTTTTTGTTGTAGGCGAACGAGCGGCCAAACATCCGGAGCTTGTTGCAAGGATGATGCGGGAAGGGCATGTCATCGGCAATCACTCTTATAATCATGCTGTTTTTTCCAAGCTTACGTTGGATCAATTTCAATGGCAGTTAGGGAAAACAAATGAAATTCTTTACCGTATAACCGGTAAAAAGCCCACTTTGCTACGTCCGCCTTATGGAGAACTGCTGACCAGCCAAGTGAAATGGAGCAATGAAAGAGGGTACACGGTTGTAAATTGGGATGTAGACTCGGAGGACTGGCGGAATAACCCCGACAGCAGCCTTGTTATTGCCAACATCAGAAAAACGCTGCAGCCGGGATCTATTATTCTTCAACACGCTGGAGGGGGAGAAGGACAGGATTTAAGCGGAACCATTAACGCTTTGCCGCCATTGATTGAATGGCTTCAAGGCAAGGGGTATAGTCTGGTTACTTTACCTGAGCTTCTAAATCGAAAACCTTATCGCTAAAGCGAGCTTTCTATTGCTGCATTAGGCTTGTAAACGATACGCGGCGCCTTTGCAGAGTCGCCTTTGCGGAGGCGTGCCAGGGTTGAAAGCTTGCTGCATTCCTACGGACATCCATGACCTTTAGCGCCATATTTTGATGGAATGCCCATTTTTAAAGGTCATGCGTGACCGTAAAAGCCTGAATTCGTCCCCCAAAGGCGACTTTTAAGCGTCTAAAGGACAGCGCCGACCATTAGGTGAAGCCAATGCAGCCATTTGAGGCTCTAATGGTCATCAGTGACCGCTAGGCAGGAGGAATGTATCTGTCGATGTCCATTTGGAATGAAGGTTATAGCCTTCACTGTTCATCGCTCCTGCTCATTGTAAATCAAGCACTCATGATAAGGTTGAGCGGCTTTTTTACTTCAAAACGTATACATTAACGTTTTGAAAACCAAATTTAAGCGCTTGCTGGGTTGTGCCTGGTACGAATATATCGATGCGGTTATCCTTGATAGCCCCGCCCATATCCGTAGCCGTCGCAAGCATGCCGCCTTCCGGAAGACCCGGATATTGGTATCCTGTAACATAAAGCTTGCTGCCCAAAGGAATCATAGCGGGATCAACTGCAACCGTTCCGACCTTCAGCTTGTTGCCAAAATAATCAACCGCTCCCCACTTGCCGTTCTCCGAAGCAGCAGCCGTATAGGCTGTCGCTTTAAGCTGAAGCTGCTTGGCGTAAACATGAGTGGAGCCATCTGGCGCCATTACTGTTTTGGCTTCCGCTTTGGGTGCTTCTGCTTTTGGAGCTTCTGTTTTGGTAGTATCTGCCTTGGCAGGTTCAGACTTTACAGCTTCAGACTTTTGAGTATCCGCCGCAATAATGGCCGCTTGTTGATTAGGGACAGCTTTTGCCGATATCGCTTCCTGAACCGGGATTTTTACTTGCATGCCCGGCTGGAGATTAAGCGGATCCAATGCAGCATTAGCGCCGAGCACATCTGCCAGCGGTACCTGATAATATTGCGCAAGCTTCCAAAATGTATCGTTTGTTTTGATCGTATGTGTTTGGGCCGAGGCCTGCGCAGTCCCGGCTACTAATGCGGCCGTTAATGCGATTGCCGCACAGCTGATGAGTTGCTTCTTCAATTCGTAATACCTCCCGGTATGATTTTTGGAGAGGATGGAGACATGGCGTAAGCCCGCTCCATCCCGTATAATGACAAAGTTTACTTAACCGATAAACATTTGAACCCATTCGCCGTTTACATAACCAACGCCTATTTTGGTGAAGTTTGCATTCAAGATGTTAGCTTTGTGGCCCGGGCTATTCATCCAGTCCTGCATAACACGTGCCGGCGTAGGTTGACCGGATGCAATGTTTTCTCCGGCGTAGCTGTATTTAACGCCAAATGTTTTCATCATGTCAAAGGGCGACCCATAAGTTGGGGACGTATGACTAAAGTAGTTGTTTACGTCCATGTCTCTTGCCTTTTCGGTTGCTACTTTATTAAGAAGAGTATCAACCTGCAAAGCTTTTAGGCCTACTTTTGCGCGTTCTTGGTTAACAAGAGTAACGACTTGAGTTTGATAAGCGCTCATTTCGGTACCAGTTGTTGGCGCCGGCGAAGCAGTAGGGGTAGCCGTTGGCTGCGTTGTTGGCTTTGCTGTTGGCGTAGCCGTTGGCTGTGTTGTTGGCTTTGCTGTTGGCGTAGCCGTTGGCTGTGTTGTTGGCTTTGCTGTTGGCGCAGCCGTTGGCTGTGTTGTTGGCTTTGCTGTTGGCGCAGCCGTTGGCTGTGTTGTTGGCGCAGCCGTTGGCTGTGTCACCGGAGTGCCGCCTGTGCCGCCACTTGGGAATTTAAACGTAAATCCGCCATAAGTGAATGAGAACCCGCTTAAGTCTATGCCGTATTTTTTGGCAATCTGCCCTATAAGTTCAGAATTGACATATTGTGTTTGCAGTTTGAATCCATAGTTCTCAGCAGATGACGCATCCGCTTTTGGAGCCGCAATGCCTGAGCCTATAACAGTCGCCGTTAGCAAGCTTGCTACTCCGAGTGTCAAGTGTTTCATCTTCATGAATCTTGTGCCTCCTATGCATGATGGTTTATATCGGTTCCTTGCCGATGGACACATCTTAGCATGGGGATATATCGCTTTCATGACGCAAAAATTACCAAACGCGCCTAAACAAGGGGCAATACCGCATCGTTACTGCTTTATTAAAATCTGTTAATGCAGCGTAAACCTTGAATATTTCTCAGGAGAACGGCAAAAAAAAGCGCAACCCCGTCAATGGGATTGCGCTTTTTAGCATCTCTTAATGCTGGATACGAACAAAACGGCCTGTGTCTTGCGATTCAAATGCGCTCAAAATGACTTTAAGCGATTTTCTGCCTTCTTCGCCTGTAACTGGAGGCGTTGTGTCCGTAACGATACTGTTTACGAACGCATCGATAACACCGCTGGATTCCTGTTTATCATTGGTGGAGATTGCGCCCACCTTATACTTTTCAACTGTACCGTCACGCAGCTCAACGATCACTTGATCGTCAGGATGAGTGCCGATTTTCATAACGCCTTTTTCGCACCACAGAATTGTGCTGTTGTCTTCGCCTTTATAGTAAGTCCAGCTTGCAACCAGGGAGCCGATAATGCCGCTTTCCATGCGCAAAACGCAGTTGGCGTTGTCGTCAACCTTTGTTCCTTCTTTGTGCAGCGTGCCGACAAATGCGCCAACTTCCGCTACTTCATCATCCAGCAGCCAGCGAATCAGGTCGGATTTATGAACGCCCAAATCGCCCATAGCCCCCATGATGGCTTCTTCCTTGCGGAAAAACCAGCTGCCTGCTCCGTCGATGCTCCACGCTTCTGGACCGGGGTGACCAAAAGATGTGCGGAACGTAAGCACCATGCCCAAAATTCCGGACTGCAGAATTTGCTTTGCCTTGACATGCGGAGGCATAAACCGCTGGTTATGCGCAACCATCAGTTTTACGCCGTTTTCTTTGGCTGCCTCAATCATATCCGCAGCTTCTTCATCCGTTACGGCCATCGGCTTTTCGACAAGCACATGCGCGCCTGCTTTTGCCGCTTTAATGCTGAGCGGGGCATGCAAGTAGTTTGGCGTATTGACCGATACTGCATCGGGTTTGATTTCGGCTAACATGGCATCTACATCGCCATAAGCCTTGCCGCCGTATTGCTCCGCAAGAGCCTCTGCGCGTTGAACTACGGGATCTACAAATGCAACAAGCTCTACATTTTGGTTTCCGGCGTATTCCGGAACATGACGGTACTTGGAAATGGAGCCGCAACCGATAACGGCTACTCTAATTTTGGACATATCTATTTCCTCCCGAATTACAATATAAGATGAACTAAACCCTTTATTTATAATTGGCCTTGACCCATTCCATGCTTTCAGCTACGGATTGGAGAGGCGGATTGGCGCATCTGTCTTGCTCCACGATCAGCCATTCCGCGCCAGCCTTGGCTGCTGCACCAATAATATCAAGCAGCGGCAAATCTCCCCGTCCCAGCTCAACCGTGTCAATCGGCTCGCCCTTTGGACCATTGCGGAAATCCTTCAAATGAAGCAGCGGCAGCCTGCCGGCATATTTGGCAATATAGGCAAGCGGATCAAGTCCGGAGTATTGAACCCAGCCGATGTCCATTTCAACTTTAAGATAAGAAGCATCGATCGCGTCATACATGGCGTCAAACACCATCTGGCCGTCAATTTCAACTTCAAATTCAAACTCATGGTTATGATAAGCAAACTGCAGACCCGCTTCGGCGATGTGTTTGCCGTATCGTTTAAAGTTTTCCAAATGCCCCCGCCATGCTTCGGCATCGCGAGCTTCGGCTGGAAGCCAAGGACAAATAACATAGTTTGCGCCGATTGTTTTAAGGTAAGCGATTTCATTATCCAGATTATTTTCCAGATTTTCGAGGCTGACATGGCTTCCGATTGCCTTCAGATTAAGCTCTTGCAGCAAATCGCGCATTTTTTCAGCTTCAATATTGCCGTAACCCGCAAATTCAACGCCTTCATAGCCCATTGAGGCCACTTTCCGCAGTGTTCCTTCAAAGTCCTCTGCCAACGCATCCCTAAGCGTAAACAGCTGCAAACCAATACCCATACGTCCCATCTTGAGATGCACTCCTTTTAGTGGGTAAAATAAATCACATGTCACAATCAAAAACCAATATGGCTTATATGCCTTCGTGTTTCATTATAGCGATTGTTTTTTGTCAAAAAAAGTTGTCTTATTAGCTTATTCTTATGCGATTTTGCTATCCTCCATTTTAAATCGTTCTGATTTTGGAGCATCGGCTATTGAAAATTGCACGTACAGACTGCCCCCTCCCTTTCCGTTCTTTTTCGCCAGAGGCCGACGCGAAGGCCATTTTGCTCTCCTTTTTCACAAAAAAAGCGCCAAAATACGCTCTGGCAATCATTTTGTAATCATTTGCTCATTATTTTTTAAGAATCATTTAATATTCATGCGTTACAATAGATTCAAATTAGAAAATAAATCCTTCAGAGGATGGAGGCGTCCCATATGAAAACAATGTTGATGTTCCAGAATAAAAGCATCCCTGTTTATTTGACGGATACGAACAAACAAGCGATGGAAAAACTGACTACTACACTTAACCGCAAACTGGAAACCGGAAAAAACGCACTTAAAAAATGCATCAGCTCTTTGATTAGCATCGAAGTGATTGGCAGTGAAGCGACGCTTCATTCTTACTACGAACGCGACACGCTGACCATTTCTCTCTACTAAAGACTATTCAAAAAAATAGAGCAAAAAATAAAGACTGCCGATGGCCTGGAACGACGTTCCCCAGAATCGAGAGCTGAGATTCAGCTTCCGGGGAACGAACGTATGATGGCTACAGCAGTCTGTTTGTTTTTGATCTGTTAATCAATGTGGCGTTAGCTTCTTCTCCCGGTTGCCCCATATAAACGTCATCGTGCCGATACAGCCGCAGATGGATGCTGCGATCAGGATAGTGCTGATGGAGACGCTGGAGGTTAAGGAAGCGCCAAGCACCGGCCCCAGCGTTCCCCGTACGCCAAACAGCATAAGATGGATGCCGAATACGGCGGCTTCACGGCCAGGCACAAGGCGAAATACAAATGCCAAAATGCCAATATCCCATATTGCTTCTCCTACACCTTGTATGGCATTGCCCAAAATAACGGACGGATAGGTGCCCCACACTCCGTACAGCATAGGCACGATGGCATAAGCCCCGATTCCAATCATGAGCGTATACTTGATGGGATAACGATCAATCATTCTGCCGGCAGTCCAGAAAGTAAGCAATAGAGCCGTAAAATAAGCAACCCGCGCAAAACCAATCTCCGTATTGGTCAGCTTCAGCACATCTACCTGGATGATCTGATACAGGGGACTTGCAAGCATATTGCCAAACCCGGCAAAGGTTGTAGCGATTAGAAACACGCCCAATATGGGGTACTCCTTAACCAGCCTCCATTGTTCGGCAAACGAAAATTTGCCTCTGTTGACGGAATTGCCCGTAGCCGGCGGAAGCTCGTTCTTTTTGGGCAGCTTGATACTATTAAACAAACCGACGGACAGGAAACCGGCTATGGATGCGGCGATCAGCGCGCCAGATGGCCCAAAGGCATCCGACCAGATCCCCACTCCGTACGCAATCGGGATCATCAGTATGCCCATCGCTACTCGCACGTACCCCATTAGACGTCCCCGCAGCTCGGCAGGATACATTCTTGAAACAAGCGATGCGTAAGCAGGCGCCTGAATGCCCATTAACAGCTGAAACGCAATAGCTGCCAGCACATAAACGGATGGATTCGGAAAAAAGGCGGGCAACAGGATAAGAAGCCTTCCTATCGCATTGGGAATGATCACAAAGGGTTTGGGGGTATTGGATTTTTCAATCCAGCTGGCCCAAAACGGCGAAAACATCAAGCCGACCGCCGGAGCGGCCGCAAGCAAGCCTACCTGGAAGTTGCTCGCCCCTTGCTGCAAGGCAAACGCTACGTAGAATTGGTTGATAACAACATTAAAAAGCGCAAACAGACAAGAAGCGCCCAAGTCAATGCGGGCGTTCCTCCAAACTCTTGCCGTCATCGGCATTCCGAACCGTACAAATCTCGCACTGCTTCTAGTTGCGCCCGCCATTTGTGGTCATTCCTTCTCCGCCTGATTATTGTATGAATGAGACTTTTTGGTTCCCGTTCTATTCGATTGGATATTACTATACTGACGGCTATTTGTACAGCACTGAATCTTGACGTTTTCTTTAACAATCATCAGGTATTGAATTGTCATTGTTTTATCATGAGTATCCAGACACTCTTTCTTTCTCAAAAGGTTGCAATATGGTAGACTGTTGGCTAGGAAGCATGTTTAATACGCCTTATGGGAGGAACAGATTTTGAATTCATTTGCAATTGGCATTGATATCGGCGGAACCAAGATTGCCGCCGGTTTTGTGGACGAGCAAGGAAAGGTGCTTGCCGGCACCTCCATCAAGACGGACCTGAGTGTATCGCCCTCCGAAATGCTGGACCGCGTAGCGGCCGAAATCCGCCGTTTGGCTGCGGACAACGGGCTGGACCTGTCTCAAGCATCAGGCGTTGGCGTTGGCGCTCCGGGGCCGCTGAACACCGTAACGGGAAGGCTGACTTGCCCCCCCAATTTAAAGAGCTGGTGGGACTACCCTGTTGTGGATGAATTGCGTTCCAGACTTCAGCTTCCTGTTAAAATGGAAAACGACGCTACGGCAGCCACATTGGCCGAAAAATGGGTCGGCGCCGCACAGGACTCCGACAACTTTGTCTTTATTACCGTCAGCACGGGCATCGGCGCGGGCATCTATCTGCACGGCAAGCTGATTACCGGAGCTAGCGGAAATGCGGGCGACGCGGGCTTTATGATCCTCCATCCGTCCGGAGACGTCCTTAACAGCGAACCTTCCGGTTATTGGGAGCATATCGCCTCCGGCACCGCTATTGCGCGCCAGGCAAGCCAGCTTCTGGGCCGCGACGTTACGTCCAAGGAAGCGTTCCAGATGGCCGCGGAAGGCCATCCCGTTGTATCGGAGCTGGTACAGCGCGTCTTCACGTATATCGGCATGGGCTGCGTGTCTCTGATCAATATTTTGGACCCCGCCAAAATCGTTATCGGCGGCGGCGTGTCGCAGGTTGGAGAACCTCTCTTTTCCGCGGTAAAAGATTATGTCTCCAAACATGCGCTTAATCCCGGCGGACGCGAAACCGAAATCGTGCCTGCTCAATTGCAGCAGGATGCCGGCTTGATCGGCGCTGCCGCGCTTGTCCATTGCGCGTATTAAGCTGCCTGCGGATTGCCAAATCATAAACTGTACAAGCCCCGGAGCCGCTGCATGCGGCCTCGGGGCTTGTATGTTATAACCGATTTTTTCTCTCGCTAATTCCGGCCAGGTAAATTTCCATCATAATTGTAAAGCTTGAATCCACCTCGATCGGCATGCCAAATCCGCCTTTCTGCTCAATCGACGCAAAGCCGTGCACCAGGCTTCTAAGACCTCTGACCGCATGAATCCCCTCCTCGCCGGAAAGGCCATACTCCTGCAAAATCCGCAGCAAATCTCCAACGAGCGCCTCCGCCTCTTTTTGGAGCTCCTCGTCATTCCTCGGCGGAGACCCAAGCGTCAGCTCGTACAAGCCGGGACGTTGTCTTGCAAAGGCGAGATAGGCGTCAGAGAAGGCCATTATCGCTTTTTCGCCGCTTTTGCCGGCAGTAGCCTTGCCCATATCGACTCTCAGCAACCGATAGCCGTAAAGGACAAGGTGGCGCTTAAGCTCCGGCAATCCGGCTACATGGTTGTAGAGAGAAGGCGAACGCACATTCAGCTTCTCTGCAAGAAGAGCTATCGTCAAACATTCCAAGCCTTTTGAATCTGCTAATTCCGCCGCTGCTTCAACAACGGTTTCCAGGTCCAATCCTCTTCTGGGGGCCATGCTTCATCTCCCCTTCCGTTTATTCAGGACTCGTTCTGCCTGCTGAATCGCACGAAGCATAACATGAGCTGGATTGCGCTCCATATTGCCGTGACCCGCTGCCAGCAAAGCAGGTTTTAGGTCATAAAGCTTGAGGGCCGTAGCGAGGCTTTCCTCCAAGCTCCACGTCGCTATGGCGGGAAACGGAAAGCTTGGCCTGATTATACCGGACACCGCAATCCCTCCGAATGTCTGGAACGCATCTCCCGTTAGCAAACAGCCGTTTCTCGCATCCAGAAAAGCCATGGAGCCAGGCGTATGGCCGGGTGCGGCAATTGCAGACAAGGAGCCAATGCGGTCTCCTTCTTGCAGCAATACATCCGGAACAGTGGCAATTTTGCGAGGTATGCTTCCGCGTATCGGTTTGTTGACTTCGCCCTGCTCCAGCGTGGTGTCCCCTCTCAGCAGCTTGGCGTCCCTGGCCGAGATTAGAACTTTGACATCAGGCATCTGCTTCTTCAGAATGTCGAGGGAGCCAACATGATCGGCGTGGGCATGGGTAAGCACAATTGACGTTATCGGTTTGCCAATCGCTTTTGCGGCATTCATTATGGCTTTGCTGTTGAGAGATAAGCCCGCATCGATTAAGGTCAGCCCGTCCTTTTCCTCCACTAAATAGCAATTGACCGGAAACAGCTTGGGTAAATAGGTTAATTGTGTGATAGGGCCTTCTTTAATAACTCTCATGATGGATCCCCTCCAAAAACTAATTTGATTAGTTTTATAATAAACTAATCACATTAGTTTTTCAACCCTTCTATTTTACCGTGTAATCCGCCATGGAGGAAGCTTTCACTATGCCAGGCTGGCCCGGCAAGAGCCCTTCTCCGGTTCGGCTCAGGAAAGCTACTACCTCCGGCTTGCCGGGCAGCAAATCGAAATAGTTGTTGCTGAACTCGCCTTCTGCTTCTGCAGACAGCCATACATCCTTGGCCAGCGTATCGCTTTCAACTCGCCACATTGTGCCGCCGCTTCCTTCAACCTCGGTGATTTCAATAGCTGCCTTCTGTAAAGCCATATCTTTAAATGGCACAAAATAATACCGTTCCCCATGCACCTGTTTCTCTTCAACGTATAACGCCGCGGATACAACAACCGCCTTGCGGTCTGCACCCTGCAACAGCTCTTCCTTGTTCAAGGACAGCAATTGGGTGGAGCTGTTGGCGCTTGCGGAGACAGGATGCGAGCTTTCATGCAGCTGTTCGCCTTCAAAATTCGTAAGCGTCACTTGCAGCGTGCCTTGTATCGGCTGGGGCAAATCGGATACCGCATAGATGGCCAAGCTGTCCTCCGAGGTGCCGTCGATGGATACAAGCACATCGCTAAAGCTGCGTTTGACATAATAATGCGTCGCTTTCCAGCGTCCGTAATAGTCCATTCCGGCCCAGGAGGCTACAGGCCAGCAGTCATTGATTTGCCAATAGAGAGTGCCCATGCAGAACCCTTTGCGGCGTCTGTGCGCCTGAATCGCCATTTTCATCGCTTCCGCCTGCAGTACTTGGCTCATATAGAGGAAGGACGGAAAATCCTTGGGCTCCTTCATATAGCTGTCCATGTAGTTTTTGATAAGGAGGTTTCCCATGCCATTTTTCTGATGGGCCATCATAACCTCGGATTCCAGCTGTAAATCTCCTTCTTCCGCATAGGCGCGAACCGTCTTGTATTCCGGAAAGGATTGAAAACCGTATTCGCTCATAAAACGGCCGACATGCACATTATAATTTTCGAATGGCTCCTTGTTGTGCCACACGCCCCAATAATGAATATCCCCTCTTGTAGATTCATTGTGGGAATGCTGATTAATATCGCCTGTCACGGACTGCATCGGCGAGGATGGCCAATATGGGATGCCTTGGAGCATCTTGTCGACAGCTTGCGGCAAAATAACATGGAAGATCTGCTCGTAATCATGCCAAAGCGCAGCTTGCTGTTCCGGAGAAAACTCTTTTCTCCAGCCCCATCCCATGTTGTCATTAAACTGGGACCAAGCAATGTCGATTTCATTATTCCCGCACCACAGAACAACCGAAGGATAATTGCGCAGACGTTTGACATTGTATTCCGCTTCTTCGCGGATATTATTCAGGAACGCCTCATCCCCCGGATACATGCTGCATGCAAACATAAAATCCTGCCACACCATAATCCCGTATTCATCGCACAGCTCGTAAAAATCTTGCTGCTCGTAAATGCCTCCGCCCCAAATCCGCAGCATATTCATATTGGCAAGCGCCGCGCTTTGTATTTCATGACGGTAACGCTCCCTCGTCATTTCCGTAATAAAGCTGTCGCCGGGAATATGGTTGGCGCCCTTCACAAATACGGGAACACCATTCAATTCGATATAAAAGGATGTTCCGAATGCATCCTCATCCCGGACAAGCCGCGCATTGCGCAGTCCCGTACGAACAGTCAACTGATGACTCCGCTGGTCCCCTTTTGCCTGCAAGACGGCATTAAATGTGTATAAATGCTGCTCGCCAAGCCCCCTGCTCCACCAAAGCTTTGGTTCCTTGATGACAAGTTTTAACTCAATGGACTGAACACCTGGCTTTAACTCTACATCGGCGTTCCAGTTCCCGCCGTCTGTCGAAATCGTGAGCAACCCCCCGTACTCCGCGTCCGCTTCAACTTCAGCTATGGCCGTCAGAACAGCGTATTCCTTGCTGATCTCATCCTGCCGAATAAACAAATCGTTCAGACGAAATCCTGTCCAGGCTTCTAATCTGGCCTCTCGCCAAATTCCGCTTGTCACAAAACGAGGTCCCCAGTCCCAGCCATAGTGGTAAGGCGCTTTTCTGGCAAAAACGCTTACTCTCTTATCGCCCAAGCCGCCTAACTCAGACTGGTCATTGGGGGCAGGAAGCTTATAATCAAGCTGCTCCAACTTAGGCAGATCTTCATGAATCGGCGAACGGAACAACAATTGAAGGGAGTTGTCCGATTCCTTCAAATGCCGCTTTACCTCTACCCGCCATTGCCGAAACATATTATCGGCTTTCAAAATCAACGCACCGTTCAGGTATACGTCGCAATAAGTATCCAGTCCGTCAAACACCAGGTCGACCGATGATTCTCCGTAAACATCAGAAGCATCAAAGCTGGTTTCATATATCCAATCTTTTTTGTCGATCCACTGCAAACGATGCTCATTGGTGCCATAAAAGGGATCTTCGATTTTTCCGTTTTTCAGCAAATCGGTATGCACGCAGCCCGGCACTGCCGCTGGCAGCCATTCTTCTACATCTGCTCGTCTAAAATTCCAACCATCGCTTAGCTTCTGTGTCTTGGCCATCTCCAATTCCTCCGCTCTTCCCGTAACAGATTCCATTTTTGTTAGGTTACAAACTCTATATTAACACAATCAGTTAGGTTATTTGTGTTTTGTTTTGTTAGTTTTGTTATTATATTTTGAATTTAAACACAAAAAAAGCAGGTCAATGAATATGACCTGCTCCTCCCGTACGCTATTCTGATTTACTTGGCGCTGAATCTGCCGTATGAAGCGGCAAAGCTTTTCATCTTTTGATATGCGTCGGGATCAATGCTGCGAATGGGATGGAACTGAGGATGATTGGAGTTAACCTCCAAAACCCACAACTTTCCACCGCTATCATAAGCAAAATCAATTCCCATCTCGGACATGCCGCTTCTGCGTTTGGACAGGCATCTGGCGATATCAAGCGCCATTGACGTCAATTTCGCCTTGCGGCTTGCGCCAGCTTCCGTCGTTAAACCAAGCTGATCGTGAAGAGATCGCAGAGTAGTAATTTTTCCGCCTTGATAGTAGTTTGTAACGATTTTGCCGGGGCCGCCAATCTTGACCATAAAACCCGTGCAGACCCAAGGGCCTCCCGGTTTACGCTGCACCATTGCACGGATATCGTAGGCACGACCGCCAACTTTGGCCAGCGGAATGCCCTGCTGAATGATGAGCCTTCCCTTTCTTGCGGACTCAATGGCCTCATAGGCTCCCGACAATTGTTTGAAGCGGCGGGATTTCTGGGTTTTCCCCGCAATTTCCTTTAGGCGGTAACCGCCGCTGCTCCCTCGCTTCAAACGAAAAATACCAATTCCTAACGAGCCGATATCCGGCTTGATATATAAGACGGGATATTTCTCTATCATGCTGAACAAATTCTCTCTGCTAAATGACAACGTATGGGGAACCAGAGAACGCACTTTGGAATCGCCGCCCATATAGCGGCAAACCTTTTGTTTCCCCCGAATGGTTGTGCTGGCATAACGTTTGACAGACAATGCAGTCACCTCAACATACAGTATGAGGCTAATGGCATTATGCCTGTACGCATAACCATAGTTATCCGCGTATTTGCACTATTTTCCGCCCATCAAAATTTGAGCATACGGCGATTCGATCGGAAGCATGATCACCGGCTCGTTGGACAGAGTAACGATGTAGCTTTCAAGCGTGCGGTAAAGATTATAGAAGGCCGGATCTTTGCCATATGCGGTGTTATAGATTCGAGCAGCTTCCTGCTCGCCTTCCGCAATGATCTTTTTAGCGTCGGCTTCGGCTTGCGCCAACAGCTCGACCGCTGTGCGGTCCGCTTTGGAGCGAACGATACGGGATTCCTCGTCACCTTCGGACAAGTAACGCGCTGCCATTGACTGACGGTCGGAAATCATCCGGTTGTATACGCTCTGCTTGTTGCTTTCAGGCAAGTCGGTCCGCTTGATGCGAACGTCGACGATTTCAATTCCGTATTCGCCACGGTCAAGCGCAGTGGAAACATCCGCAGTGATTTCGTCGTTGATATTGCCTCTCGCCGTATTTTCGCTAATGATAACGTCGTAATCCACTTCGGAAAGCTTACGTCTGACGGAGTTGTATACCGCCTCCTCGATCCGCTGCGCCCCGCCGCTTACCGTGTGCAGCGTACGGATGTATTTCTCAGGGTTGTTGATTCTCCAAATGGTATAGTTGTCGACCAAAATCGGCTTTTTGTCCTTGGTCAGAATTTGGCCGGGATTGCTTTCGAACGTCATTTGGTATTTGGGAAGCGTTGTTGTGTTTTCGATAAAAGGAACTTTAAGATTCAAACCCGGCTCCTTCACCGTCCGAACGGCTTCGCCGAATCGCAAAACAACCTTGTATTCTCCTTCTTTTACGATAAACATGGAGCCCGCGCCCACTATCAATAAAATAACTGCTGCGCCGACAACAAACCAGAGCTTGTTTTTCATTGACCGTTACCTCCTTGCGCTTCCTGCTGCGTTTCCGTTGCCTGCGGAACTTGAGGCGTCTGCACAGGCGTTTGCGTTTGCTGCTGATTTGCCGAAGATCCGCTGCTGCGGTTGCCGAGCAGCTCGTTAAGAGGCAAATAATTAACCGTGTTGCTTCCGGAATTCGTAATAAAGATTTGGGCATCCGGCAAGATTTTCTCCAGCGTCTCCAGAATGAGACGGCTTTCGGTTACGGATGGATTTTTGGCAAATTCGGTGTAGATGGCGTTAAACTTCGCTACGTCGCCTTCCGCATTCAAAATACGGGATTTCTTCTCGGCTTCCGCTTGCTCCAAAAGCGCCTGCGCTTCGCCGCGCGCGTTAGGGATGCGTTCATTCTCGTACTTGCGCGCATTGTTGACCTTTGTATTTTTTTCCTCGCGGGCATTGGTAACGGCACGGAAGGCTTCTTCTACCTCGCCGCCCGGCGGCTCGATGTCCTGGAATTTCAGGTCGATGATTTGAATGCCGGTTTCGTAACGGCTTTGCAGCTCGATCAGACGCTCGCGCGCCATATCCTGAATGGCTGTTTTTCCGTCCGTAATTGCGTAATCAAGCTTTTGCGAACCGATAACGGAACGGATGGATGCGCTTGCCGCATTGCGAAGGAATTGCTCGGGATCGCTGATATTATGGAGATAATTGCGAATGTTGCTAATTTTAAAGGTGACGACCGCGTCCGCGGAAACAATGTTTTCGTCGCCCGTGATCATCATGGCTTCATCGTCTACCGGCGTGACTGTGTTGCCGTTTTGACGGTATCCGATCGTAATTTTCTGAGTCAACTCGGCCTGAACGATCTTTACTTCCTGGATTGGATAAGGCCATTTGAAATGAAGGCCGGAGGTCGTCTCATGCGTATATTTGCCAAACGTCAAAATAGCGGCGCGTTCCTGCTCCTGTACGGTGTAAAAAGATGTGGAGCCTACATAAAACAAAATAACGACCCCAACGATGGCGACCAGCCAGTTTCTGACTACGCCCGGCTTCAGCTCCGGCGGCTTACGCTCCGGGTTAGGCACTGCTCTTGGCGGCTCCTGATTATTATTAAAATCCAATACAATCTCTCCCCTCTTTAGTTGCCAGTTACATAAACTTACTACGTATATTATAACGGTTGGTAACAAATTTTTAAGCTTCTTTTAAGGTTTAATTTCCCCGTACGCAAAAAAAGGGGTTGTCACGGCACGCCAGCGCTCGTAACAACCTCTTTTTTGAAGATGCCGCACTTCAACTATTTGCGCTGTTCCTTCAGCATTTCGCCAATGGCTCCAATGCTTCCCAGCGTCTCCACTGCCCGAGTCGGAATAAATATTTTGTTGGCTGGTCCGTTAGCAACATCGCTTAACGTCTCAAGGGAACGGTAAGTCAGCACGTTTTCGTCCAGACCCGCAGAACGCAGCATTTCGATTCTCAGCTTTTCGGCCTCGGCAATCGATTGGATCGCTTTGGCTTCGCCAAGCGCTTCCAGTTCCTGCGCCTGACGCTGGCCTTCCGCTTGTCTGATGCGGGCTTCCTTCTCGCCTTCCGCCTTCAGAATCTGGCTTTGTTTGTCGCCTTCGGCGCGCAAAATCATATCCTGCTTGGCCGCTTCCGCCTCCAGAACCATTGCCCGTTTGCTGCGCTCTGCCTTCATTTGCTTATCCATGGCATCCTGAATATCATTTGGCGGCTGAATGTCGATAACCTCTACCCGCTCAATGCGGACGCCCCATTTTTCGGTTGCTTCGTCAAGCGCCACACGAATATCCGTCGATATTTTTTCCCGGCCCGACAACGTTTCGTCAAGCTCCATCTTGCCGATAATTTGACGCATCGTTGCCGTGCTGATGTTGCGAACACCGTAAACGTAATCGGAAATGCCGTATGTAGCCTGCTCCGGACCCGTTACCTGGTAAAAGATAATGGTATCGATTTTGACCTGGACATTATCTTTTGTAATAACGGTTTGCGGAGGCACGTTAGCCTGCTGAATGCGCAGGTCGTGATATGTTCTTACATGATCGATGATCGGAATCAAAATATTGATGCCCGGCGTAAGCAAACGATTAAACTTACCGAGTCTTTCCACGACGCCCACTCTTTGCTGCGGGATGATTTTGACCGTCATGGCGATAAAAACAACGACCAGCACTACAATTATAATCGGTATAACATACTCCATTTTTTATCCTCCCCATTTGGTTACTTGCAAAAAAGCGCTTCCCCGGGCCAAAACAATAACGGTTTCGCCCTTCTTCAAGCTTTCTTCGGATTCCGCGCTCCACATATCGCCGCCGACCTTCACAATGCCGGGCAAGCTAGGCGCAATATCCTCCATAACGACGCCTTCCTTGCCGATCATCTCGTCAACCGCATCCTTAAAGCCTCTGGATGCCGCCATTCGCCGCGTTAACGGCTTCGTAAACACCGTCAGCGCCAAAGCCACGGCACATCCAACGATAACCTCGGGCACCCAGGCTCCTGGCACGATAAAGTCGACCACCGCCGCCGCCAAAGCTCCGATAGCCAGCCATAGCAAATAAAAGGTCAATGTCAGCATTTCCGCAATAATCAAAACCGCAGCTACAATGAGCCAGATCAGCCACAGATCCATTTTATCACCTGCCCTTCAACATATAATTTATTCGCTGGCGACCTGCCAAAGACCTGCCATTCATCCAAAATTTTTGTCGAATAAAGGAATTTCTAAAAAATGGAACAACAAAGCTTTATCCGTTTTTCTGGGTATAAAGAAACTCGCTTACCGCTTCGCTGCGAATTAGAAGGAGGCATGAGGCAATAGCATAGGCAATATACAGCACGATCAAAAAGGCAATTAACAGCAAACCTTCGCTAAAAGCCCAAAAAAGCGGCGCTACAAACCTCAGAACGGAAATACCCGCTCCAGCGATGAATAAGTAGCGAACCCATCTAATGCCAAGTGCCAGGCAAATCGAAAATACAACCTGTATGATCAGATTTATGATGTTCAAGTTATAAAAGAAAGCAAAAAACGTCAGAAGAACATTGATCCCCGCAATCGCAAATACAATTGCCCTGCCCCTCGTATATTGCCGAGCCTGTTTCTCCACAAATCGATTGTATTCCTGCTCCCGCTCCTCCTTGGATCCCGGCTCGAACCTGCCGAAATTAGGATTTATGTCTCTTTGCGGCAACGATAGCCCATCCGATAGCCTTCTCAACTTTTGGGCAACATCCGAAGCCGATTGAAGGCGATTGGTTCCCAATTGGTTCAGAGCCTCCACGATAGCCGCTTTTGACCTGGCGTCCGATGCAAGCTTGAGCTTGTAGGCTTCCAAAACAGCTTCAATCCGCTCAGGATTGTTATTCATATCCTTAATCTCGTCAATCGTGAAAAATAGCTTTCGCAAACCGGCAACCGTCTCTAATTCAGCCAAGTCTTGCTCGTTGTATTCCCGGTATTCCCGGCTACCCTTAAGCGAGGTCTCCGGTTTGACTAAACCTTCCTCAACATAATATCGAATCGTGCGTTCCGTGAGACCGGTGCGCTTGCAAACCTCTTTGATTTTCACATCTATCCGCTCCTTTCTGGCTCCACCGTACACTCTTACGTAACGTAAGTGTCAAGCCGCCATTATTCCTGATACCATTTATCGGCATTTAAAGGACTTGATTTTAGGAAATCGAGGAAATTTCGAGAATAATAGCCAGCATAGGTGAATATACAGTCCAGCCCGCCCCTCCTTGCATTAACTATCTAGAAATATAAAAAAAAGGAGCTGTATGGAAATGTCATGTTGCGGAACATCGGCCGCTCTTAGCTGCTGCCCCGAAAAAACATTTGTTCAAGATAAAGTATGTAGTCCCTGGAGCGGTACGGGAGATACTGCTGCCGTAACGATCACGCTGTACACAAACAACATTAATCAAAATATCGTCGGCACAGGCTATTTGAAATTCGACCTGGGAGCGGAGCCAATCACGCTTGTTGTCCTGGATGGCAATGGCGACCCAATTGGCACAGCTACCACACTAACGCCAGGTTCCAGCACAACCTTTACGTTCCGCCGGTTTTCCGTTATTCAGGCCATTATTCCAGCGGCAGCAACCGGAACCTTCCAGGGAGAGTTCTGTATTACAACCCGCTATTCCATTGCTTAAACAACGTTTCGCCTCCACATGAAAAAAGGTGCTGCCCTCACTCGTAATAACGGTGAGTGCAAGCGCCTTTTTTTGGGGATCCGGCATACAGAAGCGCAAAGCGAAATCATTCATAATCACAATCATCATTATGGCAATTCGGGCGTAAAAGCCAAATGGAGGACGACACAACATATTTACCTTCGATAAAGGAAGGATTGCCTTCCTTGAAATTAATGGATACTTTTGTGATGCCGGTTCCGGTATAGGTCCCCGTGTTGCCCGGTTGAACAACAAAAGTCGCCGATTCCTCACCACAGGCATGCACCTCGACCGATCCGGTGCTGGACGGGCTGTTATACAGTGATATTTGGCTGAGAACAACCTTTAAATGCTGACCCAGCAACCATAATTGGATAGACGTTTTCGGGAAGTCATGGATAAGAAAATTGCCGCAGCACTCCTTATCCTGAACAAAAGGTCTGGTGTTCATATGGCAAAAATCATTATTTTGCTGGATTGAAAGCGGCATAGCGGGTTCCATGGCACTGGAGTCGTCCGTTGTTGAAGATATAGCCGGAGCTACCGGAAGCGGCTTGGCCGCCGGCTTGGTATAAGTTGATACAAACTGCATGAGGGATCGTTGCGGCAACTGGAATGGCTTTAAGGAGCTTCGGCGTTGCTTTGGACGGTGTGCCGCTTTATTTGCAGTAATTCCTCTGTTTTTCCAATCGCGCTTCCCCCGTTTTCCCGCCATGACCCCTCCACTCCTTCCATCTTGCACTAATGCCGATGCTTCTCTAATTTTGCTTTGCGCTATGCATTTTGTAATCTGCGTTATTCAAGTTGTAGTTTGCTATTATTGAATTGCGGTTTGCGGTTTGCGGTTTGCGGTTTGCGATTTGCGTTTGCGTTTGCGGTTTGCGGTTTGCGTTTTTCGCACTGCGCGCAACTATTGGACTCCGTTCCAGTCTATATACTATTAAATGTGCAAGGGGGAAAAAGGGTTATTGATTTGGGTGCGTTGCAGCAAAACGTTTTTTAGCTCACTTGTACAAAGGACACCGTTGCGGCTGTTGTTCCGGCTGCAAGCCCTACGGTTGCGGCTAACGTTGCGTTCGCCGTCACGCGTATGGTGTCGCCTGCGGTAACATTAATAACGATTTGATTATAGACCATGCCTATCCCAATTGCCGCATTGACCTGAGTTCCCGGCACGGCAGTTGCATTACGGAACAGCTGAAACGTTGTGAGCAGCGAAAGCGAAGGATAAAGTGAATAAGTAATGAGATAACGTCCCGTTGTAGCAATCGTAAAAATAGTGGCAGTCGGATTATTTACGGTGATGCCGGCAGGCAAATTTTGAGCATTGGGAAAAGGGATGTTAACGCTGGGATTTAGCAAAGTAATCGCCAATGTAGCCCCGCTTGTATTAGCTGCGGAGCCGCCCAGCAAGGACGCCGGTCCCGTCGGGCCGGTGGGACCGGTTGCTCCTGTAGGGCCAGTCGCTCCAGTGGGACCAGTAGGTCCCGTTGCACCAGTTGGACCGGTTAAACCGGTAGGGCCCGTCGGGCCAGTTGCCCCAGTGGCGCCAGTTGCTCCAGTTGGACCTGTCGGGCCGGTTGCTCCTGTAGGGCCAGTTTCACCAGTTGGACCGGTTAAACCGGTAGGACCCGTCGGGCCGGTTGCTCCGGTGGCACCGGTTGCGCCTGTAGCACCGGTTGCTCCAGTTGGACCGGTTAAACCGGTGGGGCCCGTCGGGCCGGTTGCTCCGGTGGCACCGGTTGGACCTGTCGGACCGGTTGCGCCTGTAGCACCGGTTGGTCCAGTTGGACCGGTTAAACCAGTAGGGCCCGTCGGGCCCGTTGCCCCAGTGGCGCCGGTTGCTCCCGTAGCACCGGTTGCTCCAGCAGGGCCCACGGGGCCGGTCGGACCAGTTGGTCCAGTCGCTCCGAATGCTCCTGTGGGGCCCGTTGGACCGGTTGCGCCATCCGCTCCCGTCGGACCGGTCGGACCTGTAGGTCCCGTTGGACCAGTTGTACCATCCGCCCCCGTCGGACCGATTGGCCCTGTGGGGCCAGTTGGACTGGTTGCGCCATCCGCTCCCGTCGGACCGGTCGGACCTGTAGGTCCCGTTGGACCGGTTGCACCATCGGCCCCCGTCGGACCGGTCGGACCCGTGGGGCCCGTTGGACCGGTTGCGCCATCCGCTCCCGTCGGACCGGTCGGACCTGTAGGTCCCGTTGGACCGGTTGCACCATCCGCTCCTGTCGGACCGGTCGGACCTGTGGGACCCGTTGGGCCAAAAGGACAGTCTTTATTTATACCATCGCAATACAAGTTATAACATGAGTCGTTATATGAATTGCAGCAGTTGGCGTTATGACAACAGGCCTCCATAACTCTCTCCCCTCCAAAGCTGCATTAAAAGTTAATAGTCAAATTAATCCGGTTTGCGGATCACTATTCAGTAAATGCTCTCAATTGGTCAACTGCTTGTATGACTGCCTTCCCTATCAAAAATCCGCTGAATTCCCCCTAATCCGCCACCCTTTATCAAAACAAAAAAGGCTAATCCAAAGGATAGCCCTGTTCATCTCGTCTTATCCTCTATTAATCCCGAAGTTCGATCAGCCTTTTGCCAATGCTTTCTTGACGACTCCCTCAACTTTCCGCAATGTGTCTTCAAAAGCAGTACCGTCGTTATTCCATACGATCTCATCGGCAGCATTTAAATATTCTTGTCCTAGCTCGATCTCCTCCGCCCTTCTTATTCTCCGATCCCTATCGTCCGAATCACCGCCTCTGTCTAACAAACGCCTCTTGATGCTTGTGATATCAGCTCCTATGTACAGGGCAAAAACATGGGAATAACGTTCCTTCAAGGCCATTACTCCCGCAAGATCCAGAATAATCGCCGCATGCTGGCGCACCGTAGCCGTCTCTTCAATGCTAGCGGCCAAGGTCCCGTAAAGCTCGCCGTTGTATCTCGTCCATTCCAGAAATGCGCCTTCTGTTAAGCCTTTTTCGAATGCGGGATGGCTCATAAAATGATAATGCACGCCATCCTTTTCCCCCTCCCGGGGTTTCCTTGTTGTGGCCGTTATTAATTTGGGCACCCCGATGCGGGACAAAAAAGCTTGAATTTCCGTTTTTCCGGACGCCGATGGCCCGTAGAGCGCTATCACTTTGCTCAATCTATATCCTGCTCCCTTTTCCATAATATGTGTAGTATAATTTGACCTAAGCTGGTAATCAGCATTCCGTGAGGAGGCCTTTTGATGATATTGCAAAAAAATCTCCAAAATTCATTTTACAATGAAACCGATTCTGAACGGAAGGCTGACTTGCCCGACGCCAAAGCCAGAGTTTCCGTACGGGATGATTTCGAAAGAGATTACGGCCGGATTCTGCATTCTGCCGCATTCCGGCGTTTACAGGCCAAAACGCAAGTTATCGCCGTGAGCGAAGGCGATTTCCACCGAACTCGGCTCACCCACTCGTTGGAGGTTGCCCAGATAGCACGTGGCATCGCAACATCGCTCAATGAAAATACAGACAAGCTGAATGGCAAAATCGATACATCGCTAATCGAAGCCGCCGCTTTGGCCCATGATTTGGGGCACCCCCCATTTGGCCATCAAGGAGAACGCGCGCTTAATACTTGTATGCGCCGATTTGACTTGAACTTCGAGGGCAACGGACATACCTTTCGCCTACTGACTGCTCTGGAAGGCCATCATGGACATGGGCTTAACCTGACTCGCGCCGCATTGCTATCCGTACTCAAATATCCGGCATCGATGAAAATGCTGAATAATATCAAAGTCGATGGCAATCCGCCAAAAAGCAGTATTTTCGATGAGGATATGGCGGCTTTTCAATGGGTGCTGGAACCATTTTCGGATGAGGAAAAAAACTATTTGACTGCATACTCCGGCGTTTCGGAAGGCAAACATGGGACAACCCTTAACAAAACCTTTGAATGCTGTATTGTGGAGCTTGCCGATGATATCGCTTATGCCACCTATGATTTAGAGGATGCGTTGAAACTGCAGATGATTTCACGCGAGGATCTTGTTCGGGTTTTGGAGCATTACCGTGACGACTGCCCGGAGGGAATTGCCAATGCCATTAACCGATTCCTGAAAACCGGAGACATCAACGATGACAAATACAAAATGAAGCATCTATTTGCCGATTTGGTATGGGGCTTTATTAATCATGTAGAAATTGAGGAAGTTTCATTTGACCAAGCCAGCCAACGACTGGTCTCCAATCGGCTCCGATACAGGGCGGTTGTGAACGAAGGCACTCGGAATTTGCTTGCGGGGTTAAAGCAATTGGTGATTACGCACGTGATCAAATCGCAAAGAGTGCAAACCTTCGAATGGCGAGGCGGCCATATCATTCAAAATCTGTTTAATGCCATGATTCATGACAAGCATTTGCTGCCCCAGGACGAAAAAAGCCATTGGAGCAGCTCCTCGGATAGCCATAATGCCCGTATCGTTTGCGATTACCTGTCAGGCATGACCGACAATTACGCATTAAAAATGTATTCGCGTTTATTTGAATCCGCTGGCGGGAAGTTGTTTGATATTTAGCGCTCCCTAAAAATGTGGATAGGTATCGTTTTCCGGAAAATTCAATTCAGGCCTAGCTTCATCACTCTTGCGATATTTTCCATGGTCCTCTCGACATTGCGGGGACCCTCTTTCAGGAGCCGATCCAGCTCCGATGCGCCGGGAGCAATGCCAAACACCGCATCGATGCCTTCTCCATAAAGCGTGTCGATTCCTTCGCCAACATATCCGGCAATCGCAAGTACGGGTTTCCCCGCTTCCTTGGCTGCCATAGCTACGCCATGCGGGGTTTTGCCAAATTTGGTTTGGAAATCGATGCCTCCTTCTCCCGTAAATACAACGTCAGCCTGAAGCACCTTTTCACGCAAACCGGTGTATTCTATGACGATATCAATGCCTTTTTGCAGAGAGGCCTGAGTAAAAATCAATAACCCTGCCCCAAGTCCGCCTGCAGCTCCCGTCCCCGGAATATCCCGAACATCCCGGTTCAGCTGCTTCTTTGCGATCCCGGCGTAATGAGCCAGATTGGCATCCAGACGAAGGACCATTTCGGGAGTTGCCCCTTTTTGGGGACCAAATACCTGTGAAGCGCCCAGCTCGCCGCAAAGCGGATTCGCTACATCGCAGGCAACGATTAGCTGAACGTCCTCCAATCTTTTGTCCATTCCTGTGACGTCGATACGTTCCAATTGGTCCAGCGAGCCGCCGCCACGATCAATCTCCACGCCTTCCGCATTCAAAAACTTGGCGCCAAGAGCTTCCGCCATTCCTGCACCGCCATCGTTGGTAGCACTGCCCCCAATACCAATTATGATTGTTTGGACTCCCTGATCCAAGCAGGCCAGTATCAACTGGCCGGTGCCATATGACGTTGTAAGGAGAGGGTTGCGTTCCTCCTTGCTTACGAGGTGAAGTCCGCTAGCTGACGCCATTTCGACCGCCGCTGTGCGCCCATCGCCCAAAATACCGTAGCTGGCCATAACGGGCAATCCTAGCGGGCCAAGCACTTCCTTTTCATAAATGGTTCCGCCAGAAGCATCAACTAATGACTGAACCGTTCCTTCTCCACCATCCGCCATCGGTACATGAATGTAACGGGCATTCGGATATATTTTTTGCAGCCCTTTCTCCATCGCTAAACAAACTTCCTTAGCCGTCATGCTTTCCTTAAATGAATCCGGCGCCAACAGAAATGTTTTTTGCCCCAATTCCGTCCCCCCAATCCTTTTGATACTAGTATACATCGGCCAAACGATATCTCCATAGCGTATTTGTTTTCATGCAATAGATTCATAAGAAAGAAAAAGCCACAGGGAGCATATCATCCCCCTGCGGCTTATTCCTATTCATATTCCTATAAGCAGCTTTTTAACCCCCATTAAAAGGGGAACAAATACGGATGGCCGATGTAATAAGGATTTGTATCACTGAAAGTGCCGTCATACGGCATAATTAGCACAGTGTATTTATTCCCCGCAACCAAAGGAACGAATACGGATGTTGGGCCAGTGCTGCCACTCGCAACTACCCAAGTCATAGGAGACGACGCACCATACTCATAAACGCCAAATCTGTAGGTTGTGCCTGCAGGCGGCAATAACCAAATTTCTTGAAATCCCGTTTTTGGGGAAACAAAATTCCAAAAATCCACATCAGTTGGTGTTTGAATCCATGAGATATAAACATTTTGAGAATACTGGTAGGTTGTGATTGGAGTATTATTGCCTGGCTCGGTTGGGTCTACATCAATAGGTATGGCTGAAACGACCGTCGAAAACGTCAACAACATAGTGAGCATCAGAACAACTATCTTAAATCTCTTTTTCATATTTACCTCCCAGAAAAACGAATTAGCCAGCTAGCTAATACCAATATTGACATCTAAATACAAATTTGTTAATAGGTCCCATGTCCTTATTATTTTCAATTGCATGTCGATTCACGGCGAAATTTGTAACATTCTCCGATTTTGACACTTATTCATTCTCCCCCTCATGTAAATTAACAACTTTTTATGTCCTAATGTCGCAGTTACAAGAATCTTTTTTCATGTCACATTTATGAACTTTCATTCTCTTTCAAATGTTCTCTGTTTTCTTACATGGAAAAATACAAAAAGAGCCCATTGGGGTTAGCTTTACGTTGAAGCCAACAGCAGGGCATTTACGCATGTACCTTTTATTCAATTACAGCTAGTGGAGAAGGCGGATAAATGAAGATAAAGGAAACCTAACGAAAGATAAGGAAAGCGAGGCTGTCAACCAGGCTGATCAAATAAGCAAAAGTTCCGTCCCCAAAATGATTTTTGACCACTTTGAGGAGGGTAAGCTTTTACCGCTAAAAAAGGAAAAGAACCCTTGATACACAAGGGTTCTCAGTTTATGCGGTAGAGAGGACTCGAACCTCCACGGGTATACACCCACTACCCCCTCAAGATAGCGTGTCTGCCATTCCACCACTACCGCATGTATAAATATTGCTTTGATCCTTCAAACCAGTTGTTTTCGAGGGATGAAAAAACTGGTGAGCCATGAAGGACTCGAACCTTCGACACCCTGATTAAAAGTCAGGTGCTCTACCAACTGAGCTAATGGCTCTCATGACTGGAAACGAACTCCGTACAAGAGCTGCTTCTCAAAAGGTAAATGGTGACCCGTAGGGGATTCGAACCCCTGTTACCTCCGTGAAAGGGAGGTGTCTTAACCCCTTGACCAACGGGCCGTATTCTTCAATAATTTTCAGCAACGAAATTTATTATACTCGCTTAATTTGTGAAAAGCAAGTGTTTTTAAAAATTCATTACTGATTTATTTTGTTTAGCCTCTGCTTCACGACTTTAGGCCGTAAAAAAAGACCGTTCATCGGCCTCTTAATGTCTGAGTCCTAAACAAAAATGTGGCGGAGAAGGAGGGATTCGAACCCTCGCACCACTTACGCAGTCTAACCCCTTAGCAGAGGGTCCCCTTGAGCCACTTGGGTACTTCTCCATGAGATGGCTCCCCGAACAGGACTCGAACCTGTGACAACTCGATTAACAGTCGAGTGCTCTACCAACTGAGCTATCAGGGAATACTTAAAGTCACTTCCAATAATTTATCATGGCTTGTCCGTAATGTCAAGCTGAATTAACGTTAATTTTCCCCGGCAGCGTCCGCAAACATATCTTGACGGATCAAGCCTGCGCTTACGCAAATATTCCATCCCACATGAGCCGCAAAAAAGCTTGTATCGGTGCGGCTGTATTTTACGCATTTTATCCGGCAGAGCCTTGCAATATCGGGAGCCGCCTACCCTTGCCAGCAAAGACTTGAAATCCTGATCCCGATGCCGGTACCCCAGCCCCAATATATGAAGATGATAATGGCAAAGCTCATGCTTGATTATTTTTTCCGTCTCCTCTGCGCCAAAGGTGCTTAACTGATGCGGGCTAATTTCTATATGATGGGTTACGGTAAAATAACGCCCTCCCGTCGACTTTAGCCGCGCGTTAAATGTCGCTTTGTGCAAAAACGGCCTGCCGAAGGAGCCCAGCGATACTTTTTCCACCCATTGCTGCAGTTCCTTATTCTCCATCTTATCTTCTCCCCTAACTACTTGAATTGTAACGCCCCAATAGGCTACACTGTCAAGTAGAACTCAAGAACCGTACAATTGCATCAACCGGGAGGAGAGCATTTTCGTTATGGCTACTATGCGTTATGTACTTATGCAACAAAAGGAAATCATCTTTTTTGTCGAAATGCCGGCTTCGCACGCTTACCAGCTGAGCGCTCTTAATTTGCGGCTCCACAAGGAAATCGACAAGCTGACGGCTGAGCAAGTGCCAAGTCTGCCTTACGCCGTTGCGGAATGCGACAATGTCGATCTGCACGGGAATGCAGCGTCGATTACATCGGGACTTCAGTATATTAATGAGCTGGAAACTGATTTTTCAGGCATCCAGGAAAAATCGTATCCGCTTATCTCCTTGCTCACTGAAATCCGCGCCCTCCAAGCTCAACTTGAGCAGTGGTATGAGGAAGCCGAAGAGGAGTAAGCTCCTCTTTTAAACTCTCCGGCAATTTATGCCTGTCGGGTATGGACCTGCACAGCCTCCCCTTCCGCGCCATATCGTAGTAAAACAACAGGTAAGGCTTAATAGAGGAGGGGATGCGTGTGCCGCAATGGCTGTGCAACCAACTGATACGGGCATTTCAGCAAAAGGACAGAAGGCAAATCAAGCTGCTGAATGATTGCTGGTTTTTTTACCGTACCAAACAAGGGCTGAAGGAGCATGAGGGCGGAACCTTCATTAAATAACCAAGGCCTGAAAAACACATAGAAAACCCGGTCCCCTGCTTTATTCAGGGAAACCGGGTTTTTGCCGTTTCAAGCCGTTTATTCCGTAAAAGAGTTAACGTGAACAATTTGCTCCAGCGGAAGACGAACGGTAGGATGCCCAGAAGCTGCAGCCTTTCCGATTGGCAGCATCAGCGTAGGCATATAGCGCTCTCCGATGCCAAACAATTCTTTTACCGCGTCGCGGTTATAGCCGCCCATCGGAACGGTGTCGTACCCCTTGGCGCGTGCGGCAAGCATCAATTGCATGGCAACCAGACCGGTGTCGAATACAACGATTTCCTTTAGACGCTCTGCAGGCAGAGAAGAATACATGCGAACGGAATTTTCCGTCATTTGCGTTTTGACTTCTTCCGACATAAATCCGGCGTCCAACGCTGCGCCGTAGATGTCTTCCGCTCGCTTATACATTTCAAGGTCGCCGAGAACAATAACAATCGCCGAAGCATCCGCTACCTGCTGCTGGTTAAAAGCGATTGGGAGCAATTTAGCTTTCAGCTCGGGCTCCGTTACAACGAGAAACCGCCAAGGCTGCATGTTGGAGGATGAAGGCGCTTTGGTTGCAATGGTCAAAAGCTCGTTGATTTCCTCTTGGGAAATAACGGCTTCGGCATCATATTTTCGGACGGAACGGCGTTCATTCAACACCTGGAAAAATGCAGGTCCGGCTTCCGCCGTTTCCTGTTGTGTTTGTACCTCTGTAGACATGTAAAAAACCCTCCTATACAGTAACTGTAATAACAATAAATACAGTATAAGAGGGTAGCGCTATATTGTCAATTAACTAACTTTTATAAACTTACTTTCTGTGGATGTGATTGACGATTAACTTCTTATCAGCCTGTACTACGGCTAATCGGCTCAACATGGTAATGGTGCTAATCCGGTTTACGCATGGTCAGCCCGACGCGGGCTTTTTTGATATCCACGCTAAGTACCCATACGGTAACATTATCGCCGACGGAAACAACATCCATTGGATGTTTGACAAAGCGGTCGCTTAGCTGCGAAATATGCACAAGCCCGTCGTTTTTGATGCCGATATCCACAAAAGCGCCAAAATCGATAACGTTCCGGACCGTGCCGTGCAGCTCCATGCCGGGCGTCAGATCTTCGATCTGAAGCACATCCGTATGAAAAAGAGGCGGCGGCAACTCCTCGCGTGGATCGCGTCCCGGACGCAGCAAGCTGTCTATAATATCACGCAGCGTCGGCTCTCCTACCGCCAGCTTGGCCGCCAAGGCAGGCACCTCTGCGCTCTGGAGAGCAGATCGGGCCGCCTCGCTGCCAATATCCTTCAGCGACAGCTTCAGCTCTTTAAACAAAGCGTCAACCACTTGGTAGGATTCCGGGTGAATAGGCGTGCGGTCAAGCGGGTTGGCCGCATCCGGTATGCGCAGGAAGCCGATACATTGCTCATAGGATTTGGCGCCGAGACGCGGCACCTTCTGAAGCGCAGTACGCTTCAGGAAACGTCCGTTTTCTTCCCGGTATTTGACAATGTTTTTGGCGATTGTGCTATTAACCCCCGCCACGTAGGACAGCAAGGAAGCCGAAGCCGTATTTACGTCTACGCCAACATGGTTAACGGCAGACTCCACTACGCCGCCAAGGCTTTCGTCCAGCCTTTTCTGGCTGACGTCATGCTGGTATTGGCCTACGCCAATCGCCTTGGGCTCGATTTTTACCAGCTCCGCCAGAGGATCCTGCAGCCTGCGTGCAATGGACACCGCGCTGCGCTCGGCAACGTCAAGGGTTGGAAACTCCTCCTGAGCCAGCTTGGAGGCGGAATAGACGCTGGCTCCCGCTTCATTAACAATGATATATTTCAGCTCGGCTCCCGCCGCCCCCTTGCGACGGCCGATCAGGCCCGCAATAAATTGTTCGGTTTCACGCGATGCCGTGCCGTTGCCGATTACAATCAAGCTGACTCCGTATTTATCGATCAGGCCGTTGATGAGCTTTTCGGCTTCGGCCACTTTGTTGTTTGGCGGCGTTGGATAAGATACCGCCACCTCCAACAGCTTGCCTGTGTCGTCAATAACGGCGAGTTTGCAGCCCGTCCTGAACGCAGGATCAACGCCCAGTACGACATTGCCGAGTACAGGAGGCTGAAGCAGCAGATTCCGAAGATTGACGGAGAAAATAGAGATGGCGTGCTCCTCCGATTTGGCAGTCAGCTCACCGCGCACTTCCCTTTCAATGGAAGGAGCGATCAGCCGCTTGTAGGCGTCTTCAATCACGCTGACCAGCACTTCACGCACCGGAGCCGCTGTTCCATTTTTAAGAAATCGTCTTCCAATGAATTCATGGATCCGGTCGGATGGCGTCTCAAAAGCAACCCGCAGCACCTCTTCGCGCTCCCCGCGATTGATGGCAAGGATGCGATGCGGAGGCAGCTTCTTCACCGGCTCCTGATAGCTGTAGTACATTTCATAAACCGACTCGGCTTCCGCATTTCGCGCTTCCGTACGGAGCAGGGATTGGTCAAACGTAAATTTGCGTACCCAGGAACGAACGGCCGCATCGTCCGCAATCATCTCGGCAATGATATCCATAGCTCCTTGCAGAGCCTCCTGAGAAGTAGTTACGCCTTTGTCCTCGTCTATGTACTTGGATGCCTCTGACAGAGGATCGCCCTGGCGCGGCTGGGACCAGAGCCAATTCGCAAGCGGCTCCAGACCGCGTTCCTTTGCAACGCTAGCGCGGGTTTTGCGCTTTTGTCTGTAGGGGCGGTAAAGATCCTCCACCTCCTGCAGTTTCGCAGCGGCGGTGATGCCGGAGCGCAGTTCCTCCGTCAATTTGCCCTGCTCGTCGATCAGGCGGAGAACCTCGCGTTTGCGCTCCTCCAAATTCCGCATATATTGCAGCTTTTCCTCAACCGATCTCAGCTCGTTTTCATCCAGCTCCCCCGTCATTTCCTTACGGTAGCGGGCAATAAACGGAATCGTGTTGCCTTCATCCAGCAAAGAAACCGCTGCATCCACCTTTTTGAGCGGTATGGAAAGAGCCGATGCTATCGCGGCTATAATGGTTTTATTTTCTGCCTTTTTCTGCTCTTCGCTTAACTTGGCGCCTACTGCTCCATCTTCCTGCTCGGCCAATGGAATCCCCTTTTTTGCGTCTGCCACGTTCTTGCACCGTCCTTTATTCAACGTAGATTGGCTCCATATAAATGACTAGAGTCACCCGTGTCATTTTTTGATGTCCCTCAATGCGCCTCGCCAGTTATTGCTTCAAAAAGAAGCAGACCCGCCCCCTGAGGGACGGGCTTGCGATATTGCCTTTTAAGCCTGGCTTAGCCTGTATATGGATTGTTGGCCATCTCAAACCCGATTGTGGTCCGGCCGCCATGCCCGGGATAAACAACCGTTTCGGGAGGCAAAACATATAGCTTGCTGCGAATGCTGTTGTAGAGGTCTACCTCGCGTCCGCCCGGCAGATCTGTCCGTCCCACCGATAGCTTAAACAATACGTCGCCCGAAAAAAGATGATTGCCATGCAGGAAGCTTACGCTTCCCGGGGAATGCCCCGGCGTATGCAATACTTTAAAGGTCAGGCCAAGCAATTGCAGGCGCTGCCCTTCCGCGAGACTGTATTCAGCTTCATCTGTTGAGAGCGGTGGCGTTACATCCTGCCAGCGCATAGAACCGTTTTTCCGGGGATCGGTTAGCCAGTCTCCCTCAAGATCATGAATGTATACGGGACAACCTGCCGCCTTGCGCACCTCGTCAACGCCGCCCATATGATCAAAATGAGCGTGCGTAAGCAAGATGGCTTCCACCTTCATGCCTTCAATTCTCGTTAGCAGCCTCGCCGGATTCATGCCGGGATCAATGACGACGGCTCTTTCCGTATCGCCATCCTGAACCGATAATAAATAGGCATTTGTCTGCAAGGGGCCTAGTGTAAACGTTTCGACTTTTAATTCGCCGCTACTCACCTCAAAAAGACTCCAGCAGCTTGCGCAGCTCTTGAACGATGACGGCCTGGTACCCCGGTCCTTCTCCGTAACGAACCATCATTTCTTGGCGTGTCTTTGCGAGGTTGTCCTGATAGTCCGCCGCTTCGCGGTCCGGATTGGCGCCCTTAAACGCAATCATGGCCTCTTGCACGTGAGCCGGCCTTGGTCCCCAAGTCCCCAGCACTGCGCCGCCCGTATCCGCAAAAATAACAACCGGAATCGAACGGCCGCCCATTGTCAGGAACTCGTCCATCGTTTCGAGGTGATCCTCCATGATCAATACCTCGGTAGGAATGCCGCTAACCTCCAGCGCTCCAAATACAACCGGCACATTGCGCACCACATCGCCGCACCATTCCGCCATCAAAATCAGGCAGCGCAAGTCATCGCGATTGTTAAGCGACTCGAAATAGTCGCGGTCTTCAGCCGTCGGCCATTGGAATGTCTCCATCCAGGACACAAACTGCTCCTTGTTTTTGTTCATGCCGTCCAGAAATTGCTGCGGGCTGATTCCTTTGCCGAGCACATTTGCTACGCTTTTACCCATATGTATCCCTCCTGTTAATTATCATTATACTCAAAACTTGCGCGCCCTGCGAATGTACAGGACAAGCACCACAACCGCTACAATAGCGCCGATCACAACTACGATGTTGGAATAAAGATCCATAAATTCAATGATGGAATGCCAATTGTCGCCTACCGCCGACCCGATGTACACCAATATCGTGTTCCAGATCAAGGTGCCAAGTGTCGTAAACAGCAGGAAAGGAACAAGCTTCATATTCGACATACCGGCGGGAATCGATATCAAGCTGCGGACGATGGGAACCATACGGCACAGAAAGACGGCCCAATAGCCATACTTGTCAAACCATTTGTCCGCTTTCCGGACATCCTCTTTTTTAACCCGGAGCAGCCGGCCCCACCGCTCGATCAACTTCTCCATCCGCTCAACGCCAAGCAGGCGCCCGATAAAATAGAGAACGACCGCTCCAATAAGCGAACCCAGCGTCGCTACCGTCACAACGCCAAGAGGCGTTAATTTGGTATACGTCGTCATAAAGCCGCCGAAGGTCAAAATCACTTCCGATGGGATCGGCGGGAACAGATTCTCCAGTGCAATCATCATCAAAATGCCAAAATAACCGTACTGCTCCATAAAATCCGTAATCCAGCTTTCCATCCCCAACCTCCGCCTTTTATTATCATACGGTGACAAGCCTTGCACCTGTTATTCTATCATACACGCCAGATCCTCTTCCAGCTTGGCATGCTTGGACAAGTCGATGCATATGCTGTTACTAAATCCTATTGCTGAAGAGGTGGCAAACATGTCCAAAGTTTTTGTAATCAAAAAAAGGCAGATCCAGCTGGCCATTGCGATCGTAGCGCTAATTGCGGTTTGCGTGGTCTTTGTTAGCTGGCGCGGCGGCTCCGATCAGGCGGTTACCGGACAAGCCGGCGAACCTCGCGTATTCGAACTGGTAACCGGGGAATTCAAATCAGAAACGGCGGACGGCAAAGTGACCGAGGTCTACTTGTGGGCACCGGGAACCATCGTCGTCAACAAAGGCGAGTTGACCCAGCTCAAAATCCATGGCACAAGCGGCGACACTCATCCTTTTGTCATTGAGGATTTTGGAATCTCCGGAGAAGTGCAAAACGGTAAAGTAACCACCGTAACCTTTACGCCGGACAAAGAAGGCATCTTCCCGATTCACTGCATGACGCACACGGACATGCACAACAGCGGCCCAATGGTGGGGTATATTGTTGTGCAATAGCAAACCAAATAGGTAACCGCCCTTTTGCCGGCCGCATACGATGTGGTAGGAAAGGAGGCGGTTATTTTTATGCAACTGCCTGGTGCAAAACATTCATCCAGCTATCCTTCCGCGCGCAAAATCCGCCGATCCTGCAGCAATGAGCTGTATCGCACTGCAAAACGTCTAAAAATCTGGATCCCGGGGGATAAAATGGATCAAGCCGAAACCATTTATTTAAAGAAAGTGATCCTAAACCTTCAGTGGATTTATGAAAATCGGAGCAACCGGAAGGCGCAATGCGACTGGTGGGATGAAAATGTAAGCGCGGAGATTGCCGAGCTGTGGGGAGTTGAGGCTCCAAAGCTTAGCGAAGCGTTTCGGGATGCATACGGAGGTTAAACCGCCGTTGAAGCATACAGTAAATGCTCCACAATCAATTAATCAAGTGCCGCACTAACAGGTTGGCGCCATGGCAGAGGCATGTTTTGACGGGACAGTATGTCTTGATCCCGCTCATTTCACTATCGGCTTTCCAAGCGCCAACCGTTTTACTTTATGCTGCGCAAACACATGTGTCGAGAAAACACGCATTTCTTACAGAGCAAGCCTTTATTTTGAGACCTCTTTCAGCCTGTCAACAGCCACTGTCTGGGTATTCACCGGGTTGTTGCCAACCGTAACCGTTGCCATGCCGTTTGCTTCATCCACATTTTCGATCCAGACCGAATCTCCCTCCAATTGCACCGAAAACGTATCTTTGGAATCGTATATTTGTTTGGCTCTGACAATATCCATATTACTCCTCCTTTCGTCTCAGGTCCTCCATCGTATCTGTTGTTGATTCGTCGATTAATCCATTATGCGGCGTAACATTGCCCCCGCCTAATCCTTCGTTGACCATCCGGTCGATATCCATATCGTAATGCTCGCGTCCTTCATATATCAAATCATTCATACCTGGCTGCGGCTGCTCCAGCAGTCCCGGAAGCTGCATTCCCAAGCTTGCCGATTGCCAATTTCCATTTATGCTCGGCTGCCTTTCCCCGCCAATCACGACCTGCTGCTGTTCGCCAATATTTCTCTGCCCGGTTCCCTGGAGCTGCTCCAGAGAAGCGTGATCCAATTCGCCAATCGCAGCTTGACGCTGCTCGGTTATTCCTGGTTTTTCTTCATTCAGCACGGCTTCTCGCTGATCGAATTCGTTTGCCATTTTCAATGCTTTCCCCCTTTAATCCATCATGCTTTTATCCATCATGCTTTTATCGCCTTCAATGCTTGAACCGTTTAAGAAATTCAAGCACGGTAAACATAACGGCTTGTGCAAAATATGCCCCCCTAACGAACAATCCATGCATGCTTACAGGAGTGGCGACAAAATATGCATGATAGCTTCCGCTGCTTTTTGCTTCCATGGCCGGTCTCGAAACGCGTCGGCACTCAGCTTTTCACTGTGGCTCAAATCAGCCTCAAAATCTTTAAGCAGTTTCGCAATGGGCTTTTCGGCAAACAAAAGAGCCAGTAGTTCGTAATTGCTGTACAAGCTTCTCTGATCCAGATTGGCTGATCCCACCGATGCTACGGTGTTATCGACAATAAGCACTTTGGCATGAATGAAGCCTTTCCGGTAACGATAAATGTTCACCCCGGCATCCAACATATCCTGAACATGCGACATTGTGGCCAGCAGCACCAATTTTGAATCGCTTATTCCAGGCAGAATCAATTTGACTTCGACCCCGCTTCTCGCCGCACTTGCCAATTCTGACGCTATAATAGGATCCGGTATAAAATAAGGTGTCGAAGCATAAATCCGTTTGGCGGCCGCAGACATGATCGCCTGAAGGATTTCAACCATTTTACGCTCAGTTACTCCCGGCTCACTTGAAACAATCAGAAGTTTTTCATGATCCGCTATTTGATGTCCCGGGAAATAATGCGGCGATTGTCCGTTCAATTGCTCGCCTGTCGCAGCTACCCAATCTTCCATAAAAAGCTTCTGCAGTTCCCCGACGCCATCGCCTTCTATTTTCAAATGAGTGTCCCTCCAATAACCAAGCTTGGGATCCATCCCGATGTATTCATCTCCAATATTAATTCCGCCCAAAAAGCCCTTTATTCCGTCAATGACAACGATCTTGCGATGATTGCGGAAATTAAGCCTTCTCTTTGCCAGTGATTGGCGTAAAGGGGCGAAACATGCCGTGCGGCAGCCTCCAGCCTCCATGCTTTCCAGAAAAGCACGTTTAAGCTTCATGCTTCCGATACCGTCATAGATCAGCTTAACCATAATGCCTTGTTTCGCCTTCCTGATTAGAAGCTCCATAAATAATTGCCCAGTTGCATCGCTGCGAATTGTATAGTAATCCAAATGAATATGATGTTTGGCTTTAGCCATCTCCTCCAGCATGGTTTTGTATGTTTCTTCGCCATCGGTCAATATTCGCGTTTTATTTTGGTTGGTCACGGCAAAAAATTCGTCACGCTTCAAAAGAGCATGTAAACGGGTAAATTGCGTATGAGGGCTGAGGACTACTCGTTCCCCCAATATTCGCGTAAAATCCTTCTCAGTGTTAGTATCTACCGCTAACTCCCATTGATTTCCGTCATCGCACCCCGTCTTTTCAAGTTCGTCTTCAACTGACTTATTCTTTTCTATACTGAATGGGTTTTTGACCGGTTTTCTGCCTAGCAGCCAATATACGCCAAATCCGATAAATGGACATATCAAAACGATAAGCAGCCAAGCTGCCATATGCGCCTGCCTCCGGTGCTCCAAAAATAAAATAGCGGCTAGCTGAGCCGTGTAAAGCCCAAGCAAAGCCGCCCAAAAACATGCCATACCCATCAATGATTCCTCCCCTTCCGCAGGCAGCAAACGGTTCTAATCCCTTAGACAAAATAAAGCGCATGTCATAGTGTTGGTTGTGGGGGAGCTTAATATGCGAAAGGAAAAAATACAAAAAAGCATTCATCCTGGCCTGAACAGAATCCATGTTAGAGTGTTCTAACAATGAATTGCGGATTCGACGTAAGGAAAAATGCCTATTGCTCCAAACTGTTTTAAGTTAACTTTTTCTCGCTATGCCCCATGGGTACTATTCGAAGAGGAGGAGTCTTGTCCTTCCCCCGCACTTTTACCTGAAGCAGTTAAATAAGTCCAGATTCCTGCATGCATACTAAAGCGCCCCACCCAAGCAGAAGGAAGCTTTTGATGATGCAGACCCAATTTAAATCCCAGCAGCTTTGCGGCAGACTCCAGCAACAGTCTGGGAATGTGAAGTGAAGCATTCTTACGAATTAGCCCTTTGACTTGATCAACAACCAGCTTGGTCCCTGCCCCGCCAATCGAGCGATATGGATTTAACGCCGGATTTAAGGACAAAGAGATGCCATTGTCAAAAAATCGCTTGAACTGCTGTTTGATCGAATAATTGTGGGAATGGGTAACCTTGGCCTCCGAGCAATACGCGACCTTGTACCCGTTCAAAATACATTTTGCCGACATAAACAAATCTTCATTAAAAATAACGGGTTCTTGAAACTTGCCCATGCGAAAAAATACATCCTTTATAATTGCCGAACAGACGTTGGAGCAGAAAAATGCTTTAAGGCCAAGCTGGTTGACATCGCTATATGAACGCAGATGAGACTCAGAAGGATAATTGCTTAGCCGGGCCAATTGTTCAATTGGCGTTGCGGAAGCAGCCGGAAGCTGTCTTGCGTAAGACGCAACAATATCTCCTTCAACCGCACCGCCCTGATCGCCTCTACCTTGGGTTTCGGCTAGTGGCATAGGGAATAAAAGGGCGGCGGCTAACGGCGACGTTAACTCAGCAATTAAATTGGCATTTTCGGGCATGGCATCTTGCGTCATAAACATAAGAATATTGCCTTCAGACGCCTCTGCCGCACGATTTCTGGTACCGCCATGATCAAATTCGCTTCGCTTAACGGTCAGCAATTTAGCTCCGTTTTCTAATGCAATCTCAGGCGTACCATCAGTTGACTCTGAATCGATAACAATAATTTCATGTAGCGGGCAGCTTTGCTCCCTCAATTTGATCAGCAGCTCCCGAAACTGTGGACCGGCGTTTAAAGTCGGAATAATAACGGACACGGATAAGCCTGTTGGAACGTTTCCAGCTTCAATACGCATTTTTGTTCATCAGGCCTTTCAATATCGTCTTGCCGATAATTTTTAGGTCAAATATAAATGTCCAATTTTCGATATAAAACAAATCGTATCGAATTCTTTCCTCGATCGACGTATCGCCGCGTAGACCATTTGCTTGCGCCCACCCCGTAATGCCAGGCCTGATCTGATGTTTGATCATATATTTGGGTATTTCGTCTCTGAATTGATCCACAAAAAAGGGACGTTCCGGCCGCGGGCCTACCACGCTCATATTGCCAAGCAGCACATTAAAAAATTGCGGCAGCTCGTCGAGACTTGTTTTTCTCAGAAATACGCCAAATTTTGTCCTTCGAGGGTCATTCTCTACCGTCCATTGTGTGTCCCCCTGATTGGCAGGGGCAACATTCATGGAGCGGAATTTATACATATAAAAAGGTTTCCGGTTAAAACCAACCCGCTCCTGCTTAAAAAGCACAGGTCCAGGCGAGGTCAATTTAATGCCAATCGCAATGGCCAACAACACGGGAGAGGTTAACAAAATTGCTGTGAGCGAAAACAAAATATCAAACCAGCGTTTTAAGATTCGATTGCTTAGCTCATCAAGCGGCACATCCCGAACATTAATGAGGGGAATCCCCGCAAAATTATCCAATAGCGGCCGTGCGGGCAAAAGGTCAAAAAAATCAGGAATAATTAACGTTTTTACGCCGGCATGCTCACAGGCTTGAATAATTTGTCCGTATTTGGCATGTGCCTCCAAAGGAAGCGCAATAATGACCTCATCCACCTGTTGTGTCTTTATCACATAAGCCAGGTCATCCAGCTTTCCGATAATCGGCTGCATGCTGCGATATTGAAGCGGATGCTGGTCCAGGAAATCATCCAGAAATCCGAGAGCCTCATACCCCAACTCGGGCCGCTGCATCAAATTGCGGTAAAAACTTCTTCCTACGGAACCTGCCCCTACGATTAAAACAAATCGTTTATTATAACCCTTACGGCGAAGTGAGGAGAGAATCACTTTGACTATATACCGGTATAGGCAAATAAAAACGATATTAAGAGAAAAAAAGATTAACAAAAACTGCCTCGAAATGTTCGACTCATTACTGAAATACAGCAGGGCAAGCAGCCCCATAAATGAAGTAGACTGAATTTGCAATATTTTCAGGACATCGAAAGAAAAATTTTTTCTTCGTTTGGGAGAATAAAATTTCAAATAAAAACCAATCAAAACTGCGCTAAAAGAATAAATCGTCCCCCATAGCAAATACGTGGAAAACGGTACCGATTTGACGTAGGCGAGCAGTTCGCTCTCGAATTTAAGCCAATATGCAAATAAAAACACGACTAGCGTACAACCCAAATCCGCCAGCATATACAATTGCGTCAAAAAACGCTGGTTCTGTCGAAGCATCCCTTGATCCGCACCCACAATCTTTTATTTTTCGACTATGGTAATATTGTACCAAATCTAGCAGTGGAGTTGAATCAAAAAGGAATTTTACCCGTCTTTTATGTGCGAATTTGATTGAATCGCTAGATGATCGACATTATTATTACCCGAATCTATAATCAATCTGTTCAGAAAATTAACTTCTAGTGAGGTTTACGTGTGAAATATTTTAAGATTGATTCACGTCTAGATGAAATTTATGATTTAAATCAAAATGCCTTTCATATCATTCGACTACTTTTAGCGACTATGGTGATATACTCGCATGCTTACCCTTTGTTACTTGGACACCAGTCGCCTGGGGACAAACTAGCGCAGTTAACATCATCTCAGATTGAATTTAGTACAATTGCTGTTTATGGTTTTTTTATAATTAGTGGATTCCTTACAACTCAAAGCATATTAAGGTCCAGCTATAAAAAGTACATTCTCAACCGATTATTTAGAATCATACAGCTTTTGCAATAGCATTATTATTTTGTGCTTTTATTGTCGGGCCGCTGGTAACAAGTTTGCCTTTGGGAAACCACTTTAATCCTGGACTTCCTGATAACCCCTATCAATTTTTCTACAAAAATATTGTCTTCAATATTTTTGGATATGCTTGGGGCATTCGTGATGTTTTTGGAAACAATCCTTATGTCTATGGGTCTTAATGGCTCCATGTGGACATTGAAACATGAAATTGCCTGTTATCTAGCATTGATTTTTTTCTCATTCTTCCATTTATTGAAACATCGGACACTATACTTAATGTCAACTGTTTTAATGGGATTAATTTCGGTCTACAGCTTAGTCACTAATACATTAGTAGTGCAGTTACCAGGACCAAAATTCTGGGTGCTCGGTGAATATGAATTTTTAAATTTTTCCAAATTTCTTTTTTTGTATATGATGGGTTCCCTTTTTTATGTTTACAAAGATAAAATAAGAATCAACTCCAGGTTATATCTACTGTCTATACTTATCCTTATTTTTTCCACTAAGTTAAATCAACTTCATATTGCCTTGCTTATACTCTTGCCATACATTGTATTAAGTACTTGTTTTGTGCTGAAAAAACTAGCGTTTTTTAGCAAGTTTGGCGATTATTCGTATGGGCTTTATTTTTTTTCATTTCCAATCCAGCAACTCTTAGTATTTTATTTCGATGACTATCTCAATATTAAAACATTTTTTATATTTAGTGTTATCTTAACTCTTGGGGTTTCGATTCTATCTTGGAGATATATAGAATCACCTTCTTTAAAGCTAGGGAAATGGATTATCACAAAAGAGTACCATGGGAAAAGAGGCCATCACAACCCGGCCAGTTAGCTAACCTATCTGATGTTAAGTATGCAAGTTAAAACCAGTCGCTGGATTAAACAAACGACTGGTTTTTTTAGTCTCAACCCTTGAATTTGTTATTTAGTCTTAATACATAATAAATCATTTTTTTTCCAATTACTAAAACTATACTATTTCTCATTCTTAATTTCTCTAATACTTTCCAGCCGATTGTCCCTTTAATTGCACGAAGTTCGGCTTCAAGCTTATGTAGTTGGTTGTAATAATTCACATTGTCCTCACTTGATTTAGGCAAAAAATACTTTAAGGCTTTATTAACCTCATGAATATCAAATACCTCTGCATCTTTACTCGGAAGATTAATCCACTTGGAATATATGGCTTCATATTCATTTACCATTTCAACTGTGGATTTAAACTTTTGTTGATTTAAATGGTTCCGCATCATCACCCAATCATTGGGACTTGAAATGATTGTTTCAAAGCTCGTAACTACGTCATCAAGTTTTGTCGATTTCGCAATCCATCCACCCGAAACTTTTTCCACCCTTTCTTTTAAAGCCCCGACAGGAGTTACAAGAACTGGGGTTCCGGACTGCCATGCTTCTGAGAGCGTATATGAAAAGGTCTCGGGAACGACAGAAAGACACAATATAATATCCAGTTTCAAAGTATCCAATATTTCATCTAATTCTTCTCTTTTATACTCGCCATGTTTATATAAATTCACTTGACTTAACATGTTTATTCTTTGATCACCAATCCCACCTATAATATGCCAATTAATGTTAGGGTTTGAGTATTTTTTTATTAATTTGTATACCAAGTCACTTCCTTTAACCGGTGAAATTCCGCCAAGAAATCCGACATTCCAAACTCCTTCTTTTTTTTCAGGGCTAGTTTCAACAGACCTTCTTCGATCACTATATCCATGCTCAATTACTCTTATCTTACCATCTAACATCGGGTACTCACTTATAAATAAATCTTTTGCGAAACCACTTGGTACAATAAATTGATCTATATGGGAGATTAATTTAATGACCTCTTTTTTTCTCCTTTGAATATAGGTTTTTCTGGAATCATAAAATTGATGAAATTCTTTACTTACAACTTTTCCGTTTGTTTCAGTATCATTATAGTATGGGCTTTTTATAGATACAATCTGTGGAGGACAGAACAAGTAAAAATCATGCAGCGTACATAAAACACTGATTTTCATCTTTGCAGCAATTCGTGGCACATCAAAGGTGTGCTTTATTAGATGTTGAATATGAACTATATTGATCTTAAAAGTCCCCATTATTTTTTCTACTATTTCACTATATTCTCTATGGTGAAAGTGTATTGAAGACAATGGCGTTGATAATGGGAAATGATATTTCCCGGTATACTTTCCTTTATTGTATTGTTTAAGAACAAGCTCACTTTCATTAGCGGCCAGCACAAAAGAGTTAATTTGTGTCGATTTTTCAACAAGATCCTTGAGATGGTATTCCGTGCCCCCAATTGGATGATTATATACTTCATCAAAAAAGTTGTGAATGATATACAAAACATTATTTGACTCTTCATTTATATCTTTATAAAGCGGCAAGTGGAGCTTAATATTCTCTTGAATACTCCGCAATGGGTTTTTCAAAATGAATTCTTGTATCATTTTTTCATAGTAAGGATATAAAGAATTTAGTACTCTAAGATTTCTTTTGGATAGCTCTAGCTTTTCACCTTGAAAAGACATCGAGCCCTTATGGTAAATAAAGGTGTCATCAGCTAAAACATTTTTATATCCACATTCGATTACTCTACAACAGAAATCATTTTCTTCTCCATAACCTTTTCCAAAGTTATCCATATCAAATAAACCAACTTCATCTAGGACACTTCTCTTAATGTACATGCAAAATCCAACAGCAGTTGGAATAGCCGGAAATACTTTATAGGAGATTTTTTCAATCAAATACGCAAAAGTATCTATTGTATACCCTTCGGGTAGAACATTATCATCCAAGAAGTCGGGTACGGAACAGATTGTCCCATTATTAGTAAGTGGAGTCACGGTAGCGATATCATCTTCAGAGTATGCAACTTCACCCATCTTCTTCAACCAATTTTTGGTTACAATCGTGTCGCTATTAAGCAAGACAACATCAGAATTTGAAATATCCATTCCTTTATTAACTGTTCCAACAAACCCCAGATTCGTTTCATTCTGCAAAATAACGACTCTCTCATCTGTTATCTTGTTCAAAAATTTATTTACTCCGGGATCTGGACTACAATCATTAATTATTATGATCCTATGGCAATTCAAATCTGTATTCTTGAGCAAAGAATTATAACATTCCTCAAGCTCTAGGGGAGCATTATACACAGGAATAATAATATCAACTGCACGAACATTCATTTACTGGTCTCCTTTTTTAAACCTACTCATAAATCTATTTTTAAGTTTTTTAAATACCCTTTTATTTATTTCTTTTTCAATAACTGATTTCTCACCCAAAATCACACTTCTTTTTTCATGCTTTTCAGCAATTTTATTTCTTTTTTTGTAGTTTAAATTAAGCTTTTCAATTTCACTTATAAGATTTTCTATTTCCTTTTCTTTATTGGCAATAGTATCATGACACTTTTGAATATAAAGTGTATTTTGTTCAAGTGCTTGATCTTTATTAGCAATGGTCTTGTGACATAAATCGATATAAGAATTATTCTTACTGAGTTCAATTTCTTTATTATTTATGGTTATTGTATACTCATTAAGTGTGTTCTGATAACGATACATTTCAGCTACAAACATTTCCTTACTAAAATGTTCATATGGATCAATTGTATTAAAGTCATTTTCATCTATATTCAAACCATTATTAATTTTTATTAACATAGTTATTAAGGCTGATTTTTGTGTAATGACCTCTTCGGAAACTACGTCAACTTCATCAAGTTGCAATTGCAAATTTGACAATAAAAAAATACACATCGACTCATAAAAGGATATTTTATTATCCTTATTTACCGTAGAATTAATAAAACCCCGCACTATTTCTGAAGTACGAGATTCTTTAATAAAAAAGAACCAAAAGTTAGCTTCCAAGCTCGAATAAGGCAATACTCCAGATTCATGCAGTAAGTAAAAGTAATAGTATGCAAAGCGATAAGCATCAAGAAATGCAAATCTTGAAATTTGAGAAAACTCAAAATCAATTATGGACAGTTTATTGGAATGCTCAATGACATTCGATGGAGTAAGATCAAAGTGAACGATTGTACGAGGCACATCAATATTTTTTATTTTTTCAACAAGATCAATAAAAAATAACTTTTCAGGTTCAGATATGTTCAGTATGCTAAATAAATAATTTGAATTTTCAATAGTATTATCCATGTATGAGGGTCTATCATAACCACTCGTTACCTTTATATTCTTTAAGTCATTTATTAACTGTGATGTTTTGGAGAAATCTTCCTCGATAGAATCTAGAATTAAAGAAATTTCCTTAATCCCAAAAAAGTTTATCTCTTTCTGAATTTTCAATTTCAGCGAGATTCCTGGAACATACTGTTCGAAAGCCACGACTCTTCCATTAATCACCATGCTGCCTAATGATTTAGGTGAGTGTCCCCATCTATTTAACGTTTGTAACCAATAGTGTTCATTTTTAAGCTTTTCATTTTCGGTCTGTGGAATTCTCAAAAATTTACCTACGATTTCCGGCTTCTCATTTTCATTAATAAATATGAGTACAGTTATTTTTCCATGCGTAATTTTTTTCCCTTGTGGATTCGACAAAAGCAATAATTGAATGCTTTGAGGTTTTACAGCAAAATAGCTTTTCCAATTTCCCAGTAAAAATTCTTTTATTTGAGGTATCATTCTGCTTTACGTTCCTCCTTACGAGCAAGAATGCTAAAGGATGATATAAATGGTGATAGATCACCGTGTTCAATCATTACTTTTTCCAAATCAATAACCCTTCCTTCTAATGAATCAGAGGGGGCTTTAAATTGCATTGAATTCCACAGAAATTTAGACACATTTCTTTCATCAACATTGTGAATGGATTCAATTATTTTATAATCAGGGTACGGGTATAAAAATTCAATATTCTTAAAACCAGTCTCACTTAATAAATTATGATAGCCAGCTTTGCTATAAGTATACGTTCTATATTCTGTTCCATTTTGCGATAAGCTTAATTTATTCGCTGATTCCCGATCAAGATAAGAAATAAATTTTATATTTGTATGGTCGTCAGGCTCGCCAATTACATATTTAAAACCTGTTGCGTTTTCAATGCCAACATATAAAAATCCTCCAGGTTTTAATAAATCATATGCTATTTTTAATGCTTTAAGTTGAATGTCTTTGGGATCTCCTTCACCTCCAACTCCCAGCCATTCCAGTACTCCATTAAATGACACTAAATCAAATTGATTTCCTTGTAGTGGATTATCAAAAATGTCCGCATGTACCACTGTCAGATTATTTATTTTTTCTTGTTTGGCCCGTTCAAGCAAAAACTCTAATCTGTCAAGCGTACCATCTAATGCTACTACATGACCTACATTACGAGCTAAGGGCATTGTAATAGTTCCCCAACCGGCACCTATATCTAAAGCAATCGAGCTTTTATTTAGAGGCATCAAATATTGCCAATCTGCTCGCGCATCATCAGCTATTATACGAAGCAAAAATGGCTTGCTCTTAAAAAAGTCGGTTATTGTTTTCCTCCATCCATGTTTACTGCAATTTTCAATCAATGATTTCATGGTATCTTCATCTAAGTCGGAATAATAATGATTACTCTTTGAATGGAGATGTATTTCGCCTTTTTTGTGCAAAATCTGTCCGCATTTTGGGCAGCTGTTTTGTCCATGAAATAATGGTATTGGATGCTTGCATTCTAAACAGCTAAATATAATCGCCACAATTACTCATCCTTAAAATTTATTTTATTTATGAATACATCTGCATTAGGGTCAACAAGTCCTGTTGCTTTTTTACTTTCAATTACTTTAAATGTTGTAACATCATATCGCCTATCCATAACAATAATTTTCTCCTCAGCCAACTCAATTAAACCAAGCGATATAACATAATCACCAGCATTTAAAGCAACGTTCTGGACAAACAATACTTCAACTAATTCTCCTTCTTTATAATTTGTTAATTTTAATTGTTCAAAGTCCGTATTCGTTCCAGTAACTTCGACACCGGATATTGTTTTTACCGTGTAGGCAGCCAAAGAACTGGATACGAAAGTGTTATATTTTAATTTTATTAAGATGTGTATTTTCTCTCCGTGTTTAAATATGTTTGAATAGTTATCATTTTCACCGTATACACGAAAATCTATAATTTCTCCGTCCTTGTTACCATACCGAAACTCATCTGACTCATATTTAACCTTTTCATTTAATTCATTTTCTTGGACTATTATTGTCTTCTCCTGCAATTCATCACTTGGTTCACTGTTGCCATTCTCGATTTCAGAAACTAGTTTCGTATAAACATTTATCACATGATTTGGATGGCCTTGTTCAATAAGTTTTCCTTTGTAAATCAACACTGCTTTGTCACAAAACAATTTTACTAGTCCCAAACTATGCGTAACTAATAAAATAGTTACACCTTTTTCTTTCAATTCTTCAAATTTCCGAAAGCATTTGCGTTGAAAACTCTCATCGCCTACAGCCAAAGCCTCATCAACAATTAAAATTTCCGGTTCGACATTAATAGCAACAGCAAACGCAAGTCTTACATACATTCCACTGCTATAGGTCTTAACCGGCCTATCTATAAAATCCCCGATTTGAGCAAAGTTGATAATTTCATCAAGTTTTTCTTCAATTTCTTTTTTTTCAACGCCAAGGATCGAGGCGTAGAGAAAAATATTTTCTCGCCCTGTATACTCCATATTGAAACCAGCGCCTAATTCAAGAAGAGCAGAAATTCTCCCTGATACACGTACATTCCCTTCTGTTGGCTGGAGTATTCCGGTTACGATTTGAAGTAATGTGCTCTTACCGGACCCATTAGGCCCAACAATTCCGTAAGTTTGTCCTTTTTCAACTTTAAACGAAATTCCTCTTAAAGCTTCTACCTCTTGATATGAGCTCCCTAAATTAAATAATTCCATTAATCTATGGTATGGTTTTTTATAAACTTTATATTTTTTGCTTACACTGTTTATTTCAAGAGCAAACTGTTTACTCATAATACATCAACAAATCCTTTTTTAGTTTTATGAAAAATGTACTGCCCACTCAGAAAAATAATTAGTGATATTACATATAAATAAATTAATTTTTCATTCTGAATTAATTCCGCCTTAAACAAACTAGATCGAATGCCTTCCACCACATGAACCAATGGATTCCAGAAAAAATAGCCTCTAACCTTTTCAGGAATTACGCTTAACGGATATATTATCGCACTTGCATAAAATACAATATTCAATAACACACCCACTAACTGACTTAAATCCCTAAAGAATACATTCATACTTGAACAAAGCCAACTAAATCCTAATGTCATCATTATTAATGGAAAAAAGTACGTTATGGATAATACTATAGAAATAAACGAAATACTTCCACCTGTAAGCATAATTCCAAAAAGCAAGATAATATATCCAATCGAAAAATTAATTAAATTTGACAATAACAGCGATACAGGCAATATCTCTGATGGGAATATCGTCTTTTTAATTAGATTTGTGTTATCAATTACTAATGTGGTTGATCTGCTTAACGTCTCCGAAAAGAGAATCCACGGTAACAGTCCCGCAAACATCCATACCGTAAAATTATCGGTTCCAAATTCCAGCCCCACCCTGACATTCAGCATCCAAGAAAATACTAGCGAGTAAATAGCCAATGTAGTAAGAGGATGTATAATCGACCAAACAAAACCCATCATTGAACCTGCATATCTGTTTTTCAAATCTCGTATCATAAAGTTTTTAACCAAATACTGGTTTGATACTATACTTTTTATAGTGGTTATTAAGTACATTTCTATTATTCATCTCTCTTTTGCTTAAAATATAAACACTGGCGGTATCATTACCACTTATTTGCGACTTACTTTTTTTATAAACGACATTACATAGTTAAATGATGAAATGAACATCATTTTTACTATCTTGCAATAGTAAATCAACTCTCTTTTTTTCATGGGTCGGTTGTCCGCTTCCGGAAGCAATCGAATGCCCGCAAAAAAACCGTTCAAATAACTTTTTAAGTATCCCTTCCTTAAAAAAAACATCATTTTTATGATTATTCCTAATAGGAAGATAGGTAAAAGCACTAAAAGAAATAAAAGAGGTAGGTTTTTATATAGAAGCAAGACATTGTTTCTGGCGGATATATTCACTTTAAAATGGTTATACTTTTCTCCACCACTTGTTGCGCTACCTATGTGAAGAACTTCAGCGGTCGGACAAAAGACATTTTTAAAGCCCTTTATGTTTGCTCTAAAGCCTATATCCACATCTTCTAAATAAGCAAAAAATGTTTCATCAAAATATCCTATTACGTCAAAAGTACTTACTCTATACAAAGCTGCACCTGCGCATGAACTAAAAACAACACGTTGATGCATATAATTATACTTAGTATCACCATCCCCTGTTTTAAAAGCCCATCCTAACAAGGTAAGCTGGTCCCCAGCGTTATCTACGATATCACGATTTTCATGATTCAACATTAGCGAGGAAACTGAAAAAATGAGTGGGTCAGATTCTATACATTTTTCCATATTCAAAATGAAATCTGGCAAAATAAAAGCATCATTATTAAGAAGTAAAACATATTTAGTTTTAGAGAGTTTAATTCCTTGATTTACTGCGTATGAAAACCCCATATTTTTATCGTTAACAACTACAATAATATCTTGATACTTTTTCTTTATAATTTTAACGCTGTTGTCATTTGAATTGTTATCTATGACAATGATTTTTGATTCATCTTCTATTTGTAATAGTGCTTTATCAATACAAATCTCAATATACTTTTCACCATTATAATTAGGAATGACAACTGTTGTATCCATATGATTCTCCCACTGTAAATCTTTTGGTTAATGATGGAAATTAAGTCGCGAGACGTTTCATCGTCTTTGCCTATACTATAAATAAGTTTCTTTAATAAAACCGACATTTACCGTCAATTTACGTTTATCTCCATAATACCACTTTAAGAACAAAAGAACATCCTTCACGCCCTTCTCCAATAGCTTTCCTCCCCCCCTTTTGATAAAATACATAAAGGTACAGCACTTGAAATCACTAGAAACCATACAGATAGGAGTACATAAAAATGGCAGTAAATAAACATTCGGCAAATGGCAGGAGCAACGGTTATTCTGACATTCCGCTGATATGGTGGCTAGGAGCATTTGCTATTGCTCTCTTTTTCGTTGTTTTCCCCTATAACCGGGCTATGTTTAACGGATACCAGATTAGCTTCGAGAAAACGATAAACAACGGTTTGTTTTACATTTTTGCGCTGTTGTTGATTTCTGTCTTTTATCTGCTGCGCAAATGGAAACTGGATAGCCATGTCGGCATATTGTCGATTCTTGTCCCCTTGTTTCCAGTAATTTATTGGATTTCTTCCTTGCAGGCGGTATCCGACTATTACGCGGTCTATATGACTCTCGTATACGCAGCCTTTTGCGGGCTGTTGCTTGTTGGGCTTTATGCCGCACAATGGCAAAGCACACGCAGCCTCATTGAAGCCGGCATGATGCTTTCGGGCGGCATTATAGTTTTGTTCGGCTTGTTAAATCTATTTGGCCAATACTATTATCAGGATGCTCTCTGGCTAGCGCATGACGGCTATCGTTTAACCTCTGTTTTCCAATATTCCAATACATATGCGGGTTATTTGATTGCTCTTTTTCTTGCTGCTGTCTATTACGCGGTACACGGGACGAAAACCTCCATACGCTTGGCATCTGCCGCATGGCTTGTTCCCATTTGGCTTTCTTTTATGCTGACTTATTCTCGAGGCGCCATTGTTGTTATTCCTGTAATTGTTTTGCTGGTTTTGCCTTTTTTACGTTTGTCCAAACAAATTGCCTATGTCTTATATATGGTTGTTTCTGTAGGCGTCACTATGCTTGTATTGGGTAAAATATCTTCGAATACGGCAGCTATTGCCGTTTTGGTTCAACCAACATCCGAAAAGGCCCCTAGTCCTGTCTCCCTATTCTCGGCGCTGCCATTGCAAAGCTGGGGATTGCTGTTGTTGGCCTCAGCCATTACAACCGCGGCAATCTGGCTTTATCATGCGAAGCTCGAAAAATGGGTAGAACGCAAACTGGAAAAGCTTTCTTCACGCAAGCTTTCAACAATTTTTATGCCGGCTTTGATTGTAGTTGCTGGTGTAGCTGGGGCCGCTTTGCTTATTGGAAGCCCGGCTGTAAGAAGCTTGCTGCCCGAGCAGCTTGCAGATCGAGTAGCCAATATCAATTTCCAGCAGCACAGTGTGCTGGAGCGGATAACATTCTATAAAGACGGGCTGAGCGCTGCCAGCGACTATCCTATGCTAGGCGCAGGCGGCGGTGCATGGCAGGCCATGTACGAACAATACCAGAATAACCCTTATGAAAGCCGCCAAGCCCACAGCTTTTACATTCAAGTGCTAGTTGAGGTGGGTTGGATTGGCTTGATTGCGCTTTTGGCTCTTTTAGGATATATCTACTTCCTATATATCCGATCCCATATCCGCCATCCGGAGCTGCGAGGCAGCCATTTCGTGTTTTTTATCATGTCCGTTTCGTTGTTGCTTCACAGCGCCATTGATTTTGATATGAGCTACGTTTATATCGGAGCGCTGGTGTTTGTTTCTCTTGGTTGCATGCTTGCCCCATATGCCTCTAAACTGGCCATTACTCGTTTCAATGCGCTGACGCAAAAACCATGGCAGCAGATGATTTATCCCGGCGCAATAGCTGTAATGACGGTTGTATTACTGTTTGTTACGATTCAAAACAATCGCGCTTTAGCCAATTATGATAAAACTCTTCAGAAAGCAGCGCAGCAGCAAGCCAATTTTTCTGAATTAATTACAAGCCTGGACAAGTCGATATCTTTGGCGCCGAGCCAATCCGCCTACTCCGTCATGAAAGCAAATTGGCTGCTGCAAGGATATGATCAGAATACAGACTCAGGCTTGCTTGTGCTTGCAGCCGATGCAATTGATCAGGCGTTAACCTCCGATCCCTATAGCCGCGGATTGTTTGTGCACAAAATACAGCTTCTTCAGAAAAGCAAAGCAACTGAGCAGCTGCTGTCGGTTGTCGATGAAACGTTGATTAAGTTTCCGTGGGACATCACCTTTTATGAAACGGCAATGATTAGTTATGACCAAGCTCATACCGAGGCTTTAACAGATCAGAATACGGATAAGGCCAATGCCTATAAAACCCGAATTCTTGAAATAAGCGCCGAAATTCAGCGTCGATTGGATTTGCTAGCAACGCTGCCGCCCGAGCAGCAGCAAGGCCGGAACTTCGCAATTACTGAACCTATGAGTGCCATTCTGGGATCGCTTGAATAGGAAGTGACTTAAACTTTTTTGGCATGTTTTATAGCTTCCAAGAATAAATAGTCATAGGACGTTCTGCAATAGTATTAAGCCGGCCGGAAGGAGCTAACCCGTGAAAGATGCGCGAAGACCTGCATGGTCATTTGTGGTCATGCGCGGCGCTGACAAATCCGCCAAGCAGTTTACCGTTTCGAAGCGATCTGTTGTAGCAATGCCCCTTGCGGCCATACTGGCCGTAACGGGCACGATTGCCGGACTTCAGATAAAAGCCGCGCTGGAACTGAAAACGCTGGAGCAGGAGCTGGCCGATCAGTCTGCCTATTTCACAACAAAAATGACCGGATTAAATGGAGTAGTCGATACAAAAGATGATGAAATCGTCATGCTTCAGCAGGAAATATTGGATTTGTCGCGCCAGTCGCAGGAAATGAGGAAAAAAGTTGAAGAGCTGCAGGAGCTGGAGCAAAAGCTTAAGCTTTTTATTGAAACCTATGGCAGCTCTACTCCAAGTATTGACGGCGAAGAAAACACCGCTTCCAAATCATCAAGTAGTTCAAAGCTTGGCTACGAGGCTCGCGCAAAAACAATCGTGCCTTTAAGCATGAGCTCCAGACGCCCACAAGTCGCAGTTGCACCGGAAGCTATTTTCTCTCCTGCAGAAGATTCATCTTCTACTGTTGGAAATGCATCTTCGGCTAGCAGACATTCCAATGGATCGCGGCTACAGACAACCCGGACTGAATCGACGTCTTCCTTTTATGACCCCAGTCTAAATCAAATGGCATCGCTTGCCCGACAAACGGGGCTGGATTTTGCAACCCTCGGAGAAATGGTGGACTCCATGGAAATATCCATGGCACAAACCCTCTTGCAGGCACAGCAGAAAAGAACAACCGTCGATGCGTATCCTTCCTATTGGCCTGCCAACTCCAGGCAGCTGACATCAGGCTTTGGCTACCGGAAAGACCCCTTTACCGGCCGAGCTACCTTTCATGCAGGCATCGACATCAATGGCAAAAGCGGAGACGCAGTCTTCAGCGCAGCGGACGGCACCGTTTCATCTACCGGTTATGATACGCAGTTCGGCAATTACGTCGCAATCGACCATCTGGGCGGCCTGCAAACGTTATACATGCACCTGCAAAGTATCGTGGCCGTTAAAGGGGATACCGTCGTTCGCGGCGAAAAAATCGGAACCATTGGCTCAAGCGGCCGCAGCACAGGGGCTCATCTTCACTTTCAAATCATGCAAAGCAGCGAACCTGTAAATCCGCTAGGCTACCTACAAAGAAAATAACAGCTGTTGACTGTCAAAACGGGAGTTCAAATGCAGCTAGACATGCTTCTTGGAAGGTGGACTTTTTGAACAACCTCTAAAAGGAGGAAAGGTTTATGTTCAAGGATAACAAACGCTTAATCGCTGCCGACACACTGATTGGCCAAGGCACGATTGTTGAAGGCAAGCTGATGAGCGAAGGCAATTTGCGCATTGAAGGTGAATGCCGCGGCGATATCACTTGCCATGGAGATGTCATTATCGGCGAATGCGGCATAGTCCGTTCTGCCGTCGAAGCGAGAGATATTACCTTAGCCGGCAAGCTATATGGGGATATTACAGCAAAAGGCCGACTGATCATTACTTCTTCCGGACATCTAACCGGCAATGTCTCGGCCGCTTCCCTGGTTATCCAGGATGGTGGAATGGTTAACGGCCATTGCCGAACGGAAAGCCAGAATACGCAGCCAGAAAGCGGTAAATCGCGCCAATCGGCAGATGCTACATCTTCCCAAGGCACAAACGGGAAAAATGCTCCCAAACCGGAGGGCGGAACCGAAGAAAACCGCATCAAATCACGACAAGCCGGTTAACGGCTTAGGTTTAGACATAATCTAGGCATAATCAGCAACGTCCCGATATCAAGTACCTCCAAAGAAACGGACATCCCAAAGACTTTTGACATGATAGGGACGCTCCTGCTTCACATGAAAAGGACCTCAATTTCCACTTTTAAGTGGAGACTGAGGTCCTTCTTAATAGAGAAATGTCGGGACTGAACGGCATTAGTTGGCTACATCCCGTTTCGTAAATACTAGCCATGACAACGCCATAAACAGGGCGTAATATACGGCAAGCACGCCTAACGAAAAGCCGAGCGTCATTCCAGGTCTGATGCCTGCTCCGCTCTCCGACAGATATTGGGTAAGATCAAGATGAATAAACAATACATAATCCACCCATTTTTGTTTCAGGAACATAACGAGCGATGCCATATTATTGACGATCAGAATCTGGAACAAGGCAATGCCCACGGCCAATAAGCTGCTGCGGAAAATGGACGAGAGCATAAAAGCTATCGTAAGCGTCATAATTGTTCCGATAAACTTCAGCCCATAAAACTTCAGAAAATAAAGAAATACTTCGCCTCCTGATGTGTCAGGCATCATGGCTACTTCAATACCGGAATTGCCAATTCCGAATACCAGCCAGTTAATAAGCACGATTGATGCAAACATTAATACCGTCATCAACAAGGCGTATAGAAAAACGGCGATATATTTGGACAGCAATATTTTGGAACGCGACCACGGCCGTATGAGCAATAGCTTGATCGTGCCTCCGGAAAACTCCTCGGCAACGGATGCCGCAGCAACAATAACGACAAAAATGGTTACCAAACCGCTCATCAACATAGATTCAAAAAAAGCAACGTCCCACATGGAGGTATCGCGCCCGCTAAAAGCCAGCGTGATCAATGAGGCGATTAATACCAGACCCACCATGAGGCCACCCATGACATAAGTGCGGGGACGCCTATATATCTTCATGTTTTCATTCCGGACGAGATTCATAAAATCAAGCACGTCGCTCGCCTCCTGTAATTTCAAGGAATTGATCCTCAAGCGTTTTGATCTGTTCGCGGATTCCATAAACCCTGATGCCCGACGAAACCAGGATTTCATTTGCTTCTGCAACTTCCTCGCGTTGCGCAAAAACGGCAATCACTCCAGGCGCCACCATTTCAGCCTGTTTGCCCCTGGCGGCCAAAGCAGCATGTGCGCCTTGCTCCGTATTTACCTCAAACAATACGCGCATAGCCTGATCCCCTTTTGGACCATTCTCCAGGGTCCGAAGATCAATAAGCTTGCCATTCTGAATAATAGCGACTTGATCGCACATTAATTCCATTTCCGAAAGCAAATGAGAGGAAACAAAAACCGTAATGTTTTCTTCCTTCGCCAGTTTCCGCAAATAGTCGCGGAGCTCCCGGATGCCTGCTGGATCAAGGCCGTTGGTTGGTTCGTCCAGAATGAGAAGTCCAGGCTTGTGCAGCATCGCTTGCGCGACGCCTAGCCGTTGTCTCATGCCTAACGAATAGGTTTTGACCTTGTCGTGAATACGTCCGTCCAGCCCTACCATATGTACAACTTCCTTGACACGGTGTTCGGTTACGCCTGGAATCATGCGGGCAAAGTGAATCAAGTTTTGCCAGCCAGTTAAATATTTGTACATTTCGGGGTTCTCGACGATCGCCCCGACCTGACGGATCGCTTGCTCAAAGTTTTGTTTGACGCTTAGTCCGTTTATGAAGATTTCACCGGAGGTGATAGAAATAAGCCCCACCATCATCCTAATTGTAGTGGTTTTACCCGATCCATTAGGACCCAGAAAACCAAAAACCTGCCCACGGGGCACATCAAGCGAAAGATTATCAATAATCGTTCTTTTGCCAATTACTTTTGTTAGATTCTGCAACCGAACTATTGGCTGCTCCATTGATGCTTCCTCCCTTATGTATTGGTTATTATTCCCATCCAGCCGCAATACCTCCATTATATACGCAACAATCTTTAAAGGGTAGCAGAAGAGTTTCCATTTTACAAAAGTGTTACAACCGTTGTACCGCAATGTCCGCCACAATCTGGCATGGCAAATCGCGTTTTGCAATCAAGTATAGACTGCATCATGCAATATATACATGTATGCACTTAAAATAAAACTCCGCAGCAAGGCAGGTAGCCTGGCTGCGGAGTTCCCATGTAAAGCTTATTTGTTGCCGGTACGCGCAAGCTCGCGTTTGTTGGCTTCGAATGCCGCCAACAAAGCGTCTCCGCCTTGAAGACCGGAATCTTCCGCTTTGCGAATTTGCTCCAGCATTTTTTTGTAGTCCTTAGGAATAACCTTTACAAACTTGGACAAGGAATTCTCCCAATCTCCCAGCAGGCGGGATGCAATCGCGCTCTCTGTATACTGGATATGATTCTCCATCATACCGCGCAGCTCGGCAATGTCATCTGCTTCTTCGACACGTTCCAGCAGCACCATTTCCAAATTGCAATGATTGTAGAAATCGCCGTTTTCGTCATAGACGTAAGCAACGCCGCCCGACATACCCGCGCCGAAGTTCCGGCCCGTGCCGCCCAAGATGACTACGCGGCCGCCTGTCATATATTCGCAGCCATGATCGCCTACGCCTTCAACAACGACTTTAGCGCCGCTGTTCCGTACCGCAAAGCGTTCGCCGGCAATACCGCGGATATAAGCCTGGCCGCTGGTAGCGCCATACAGAGCCGTATTGCCGATTATGACGTTTTCTTCTGCAACAAAGGTTGCTTTAGGCGATGGAGCTACGATGATCTTGCCGCCCGACAAGCCTTTGCCGAAGTAGTCATTGGAGTCGCCTTCCACTGACAAGGTAATGCCTTTTGGCACAAATGCGCCGAAGCTTTGGCCTGCCGTTCCGATAAAGTGATACCAGATCGTGTCTTCCGGCAATCCCTGCGCTCCGTAACGGGTAGTCACCTCGGAGCCAAGAATGGTGCCGACAACACGGTTTGTATTCAAAATAGGGAACGTGCCGCGTACACTTTCGCCGCTCTGCAGCGCCGGCTGAGCGCTAGGAACCAGATGCTGCATATCCAGCGACAATTCCAAACCGTGATTTTGCTCCTGGATATTGAAGCGCGATGCGCCTTCCTCAACCTGAGCTTCATACAGAATGCCAGACAGATCAAGTCCTTTTGCTTTATAATGCTGAATCAGTTCTTTGGTTTCCAGACGGTCTACGCGGCCCACCATTTCCTGAATGGTGCGGAAACCAAGCTCAGCCATAATTTCACGAAGTTCTTCCGCAATAAAACGCAAGTAATTGACAACATGGGCAGGATCACCCATAAATTTCTTGCGCAGCTCCGGATTTTGCGTAGCAACGCCAACCGGACAAGTATCCAGATGACATACGCGCATCATGACGCAGCCCAATACGATCAGCGGAGCTGTGGAGAAGCCATATTCCTCGGCGCCCAGCAAGATGGCGATCGCAACGTCGCGGCCGTTCATCATTTTGCCGTCCGTCTCGATTACAACGCGGTCGCGCAGATTATTCAGCATCAACGTCTGATGCGTCTCCGCAAGACCAAGCTCCCATGGCAAGCCCGCATGGCGGATGGAGCCGATAGGCGATGCGCCTGTGCCTCCATCATAGCCGCTGACCATGATGACATCGGCGCGTCCTTTGGCTACGCCGGCTGCAATCGTGCCTACGCCAACCTCGGAAACCAGCTTAACGTTAATACGTGCGCGAGGATTCGCGTTTTTCAAATCGTGGATCAGCTCGGCCAAATCCTCGATGGAATAGATATCATGATGCGGAGGCGGCGAGATCAAGCCAACGCCCGGCGTAGAGCCCCGTACCTCTGCTACCCAAGGATAAACCTTCAGGCCGGGCAATTGTCCGCCTTCGCCAGGTTTTGCGCCTTGAGCCATTTTGATCTGAATCTCGTCGGCGTTGACCAGATAGTGGCTGGTTACGCCAAAACGTCCGGAAGCTACCTGCTTGATCGCGCTTCGGCGCAGATCGCCGTTTTCATCCGGTATGAAGCGTGCAGGGTCTTCGCCGCCTTCGCCCGTGTTGGACTTGCCGCCCAAGCGGTTCATCGCAATCGCGAGGCTTTCATGCGCTTCCTTGCTGATAGAACCAAAAGACATAGCGCCTGTTTTAAAACGCGCAACAATGGATTCTACCGACTCTACTTCGTCCAGCGGAACCGATGTCTCGTTTTTCTTGAATTCAAGCAGCGAGCGAAGCGTCAGATGGCGCTTGTTCTCGCCCTGCACCAGCTCCGAAAACTTCTTGTACAGCTTGTAGTCGTTGGAGCGGCTGGCCATCTGCAGCGTGTGAATGGTTTGCGGCGTAAACAGATGATCCTCGCCGTCTTTGCGCCATTGATAATCGCCGCCGGAATCCAGCTCTTTTTCTCCGCCTTCTTGATCGGCAAAAGCACGGTTGTGATGCTTCAGCGTTTCCTCCGCGATCACATCCAGACCAATGCCTCCGATACGGGATGGCGTCCAAGTGAAATATTGATTAATAACGTCCTCGCGAAGTCCCAGCGCTTCAAAAATTTGCGCGCCGCGATACGACTGGATCGTGGAAATGCCCATTTTAGACAATACTTTGACAACGCCTTTGGTGGCGCCTTTAATATAGTTTTTAACGGCTTTTTCATGCGAAACGCCGCGCAGCATGCCTTGAGTTATCATGTCGTCCAGGCTTTCAAACGCCAGATAAGGGTTGACAGCGTTGACGCCATAACCAAGCAGCAGCGCAAAATGATGCACCTCGCGCGGCTCGCCGGATTCCAGCAGCAGTGCTACTTTGGTCCGCGTGCCCTGACGGATCAAATGGTGATGCAGGGCGGAAACAGCAAGCAATGCCGGAATAGCGGCATTTTCCTTGTCGACTCCACGATCCGACAGAATCAGCAGGTTATGTCCTCTGGCAATTACGCGATCCGCTGCTTCGCACATTTCCGTCAGCGCGTTGCGCAGACCTTCCTCGCCCTTGTTCGAAGGGAAGAAAATCGGCAGCGTAATTGCCTTAAAGCCTTCGCGGCGCACATGGCGCAGCTTCGCAAATTGCTCGTTGGACAGGATAGGTGTATCCAGCTTGATATGGCGGCAGCTTTCCGGCTCAGGGTTCAGCAGGTTGCGCTCCGGTCCAATCGTTGTTCCCGTAGCCGTAATAATCTCCTCGCGAATCGCATCGATTGGCGGATTGGTTACCTGCGCGAACAATTGTTTGAAATAGTTGTACAGCCGTTGAGGCCGCTCGGACAATACGGCAAGAGGCGCGTCATACCCCATGGAAGCTAGCGGCTCCAGGCCGCCAATCGCCATCGGCTCCAATATTTTGCGCAGATCCTCGAACGTATAACCAAACGCCTGCTGGCGGCTCTGAATGGTTTCATGGCTTGGCCCCGGCAATTCCGGCGCTTCCGGCAGATCCTCCAGATCTACCAAGTGCTCGTTCAGCCATTCCCGATATGGCTGCTCCGAAGCGATCGCCGCCTTAACCTCCTCATCGGAGATAATCCGTCCTTGCTCCGTATCAACAAGCAGCATCCGGCCCGGACGCAGACGATCCTTGTAAAGGATATCTTCGGCTGGAATTTCCACAACGCCTGCTTCAGAACCCAGAATGATATGATCGTCCTTCGTCACGTAATAACGAGCAGGACGCAAGCCGTTCCGGTCCAGCATAGCGCCGATCTGCGTGCCGTCGGTAAAGCCCATTGCCGCCGGTCCGTCCCACGGCTCCATCAGCGTGCTGTGGTATTCGTAAAATGCTTTGCGCTCGTCGTCCATGCTTTCATGGTTGGACCAAGGCTCCGGCACCATCATCATTGCGGCGTGAGGCAGGGAACGACCCGCCAGATACATAAACTCCAGCGTATTGTCGAACATCGCCGTATCGGAGCCGTCCGGATTAATAATAGGTTTGATTTTATGAAGATCCTCGCCGAACAGTTCACTTTGGAACAATGTTTGGCGCGCATGCATCCAGTTCACATTGCCGCGGAGCGTGTTGATCTCCCCGTTGTGGATCAAATAGTGGAACGGATGCGCCCGCTCCCAGCTTGGAAACGTGTTTGTGCTAAAACGGGAATGCACTAAAGCAATAGCAGAAACTACCGTTTCATCGTTCAATTCCTTGTAAAAAGAACGGACCTGCTCCGTAGTCAACATGCCTTTGTAGACGATTTTTTTGGAGGACAGGCTTGGGAAATAAAACATGTTCCCGCCTTCCTTGCCGGCAAAGCGAATGGACAGCTCCGCGCGTTTGCGGATCACGTACAGCTTGCGCTCAAAGGACAAGATGTCCTTCAACTCGGCATTGCGGCCGATAAAAATCTGGCGGACAAAAGGCTTGACAGACAGGGCGGATTTGCCCAGCTTGCTGTCGTCCGTAGGCACAGTGCGCCAGCCGATCAACGTCTGCTTCTCTTCTTCAATAATGCTTTCCAGCTCGCGCTCGATCGCGGCGCGCGCAGACTCGTCCTGCGGCAGAAAAATCATGCCGACGGCATATTGTCCCGGTTCCGGCAGCTGGATTTCCTGCTTGCGAAGTTCTGCGGTAAAAAAGTCATGCGGAATCTGCAGCAAAATACCGGCTCCATCGCCCGTATTCGGCTCGCTTCCCTGTCCGCCCCGATGCTCCATATTCTCCAGCAAATGAAGCGCCTGGCTAATGACCTTATGGGACTTAACCCCTTTAATGCTGGCTACAAAGCCCATTCCGCACGCGTCTTTCTCGAACTGCGGATCATAAAGTCCTTGCTTAGGAGGCAATCCCAAAATATGTTCTTTCATTTCTGCGCAACCTCTCTATCAGAAGATTTTTGGGCAAGCAATAGCAAATTCGGGCAAAGCCCTGGCTTGATCACTTCATTTGGCTTCATTTTTGGCTGAAATTATCATAGAATGGTAGTGGTCAGGCTCACCAGCCTGCTTCCTTGCCACTCCCCTTGCCATAGACCGTTGCCTAGCGATTATTATATGATTTTAACATCCGGGCAAATGGGAATCAATTTAGTATTTGTATTTTTATTTGTATTATTGTGACAAGAGGCGAGGGGCGATTTGTTCGTATTATCATCATTTTAACAGAAGGATGTGGACTCATTGTATAGCAATTTGAGGAAAACGCTCAAAAAAGCGGGAGTTGTTATGATCGCTGCCGCGTGTCTCCTGACAACAAGCGCGGTGTACGGAGCATCCAATGCCGCAAAAGCACCAGCGCCGGGACAAAATTACGATATTGTTGTTTTGGGAGATTCCTTGGCTGCTGGTTATCAGAAGGGCTTTACCGCGGATTCCGTACCTTACGGCTTTGCCGAGCATGTTTACGAACAGGCGCTGATCAGAGGTTACCGGGCTAACTATGACAACTACGGCATATTGGGACTGCGCACGGGCCCGCTGAACAAATGGCTGAGCGAAGCAGCGCAAGGTAAAACCTCCACGGTCGCCGGCATTCAGCCTGATGTCGTCGATCCCAGAGCAAGCGCTATTTTGGCACGTTCCGCTGCTTTAAAAGAGGATTTGACGGAAGCCGATCTCGTGCTTGTATCCATTGGAGGAAACGATTTTCTGGCGATGGTGGAGGCTTTGGATGCATCTACCCCATTTAAAGATTTAAGCGCCGACAAAAAGAACGCTCTCCAGCAGGACATCGATCAACGGATTCAAAGCTACAAAAGCGAGCTGAACGGCATTCTGAATACCGTACATACGCTGCAGCCCAATGCGGAAATCGTTGTAGCCAATCAATATTTGCCCGTCCCGTTTCTAACGTTTAACGACACGGTCACCTATCTGATTGACCAGTCGACCGCACTGTTCCTGAAAGAAGGCCAGGCAAAGCTGAACAGCGAGGTTTCATCCGTCGTAAAAGACTTGAAGGCGCAAGGCGTAAACATCTCTATTGCAGATGCGGCTTCCGCCATCGAAAAAAATATTTTGGGCTTTACGTCCATTAGCGCGACAGGCGCTGACGGCAAACCGGAGCCCGATATCCATCCGACGGAAAAAGGCTACGCGGAGTTGGGCAAAGCCTATGCAACGGCGGTTTGGGGCAGCTACGCCACCTTGCAGCCGCGCAAAAGCGGCGTCCCGATTTCAGTCGTGGTGGGAGGCAAAGAGGTCGTAACGAAATACGATCCTCTCATTAAGCAAGGCCGCACCTTCCTTGCGCTCAGCACCGTTATCGAAGCCTTGGGCGCCGATTTGAAATGGGATGCCAAGTCATCCACCGCTACGATCAGCACGGGCGGACGCACCGTTTCCATCACCATCGGAGCATCCACCATAATCGTAGACGGCAAGAAAGTTCCGTTAAATGCAGAACCCGCATACCTAGAGCAATTCCCGGGCGAAAAGAAAACGTATGTACCGCTTGCAGCTTTGTCCGAAGGGCTTGGTTTTCAGGTCGTGTACCGCGCATCGCTGAAGGCTGCTTTCATTAATCCGTAAAGCGATAACGTTTGTTCAAAAAGCCCTGTTTTCAGCTATAGCTTGTATTCCTTCTTAAGCTGCTCCATAATCTCAAGCGATTTGCCGCTCCAACGGTTCAAGCGGTCCAAACCGTTTAATTCCGCCTCAACCGCCTCCCGCAACGAATCGTTGTACGCCGGGAGCTCTGCTCTGTAAGGAGCAAGCTCCCTAACCAGCACTGTCGTTTTTTCGGTATAGCTTAATGCCCGGCGTTCATGGAACATGGGGACATCCGGATTGTATGGATGATGAAGATCCCCCTGCTCCGGGTGCTTCAACACCGCCAATATCGTAACAACGGCCCGCGGACCATGCAGTTCCGCGATTTCGCCGGCATAATGGCCGGAACGAACCTTCACTTTTACTTTGTCTCCTATTTGAGGGGCATTTTCCCCAGAATACAGCTCGGTCATAAAACCCATCCTTTCTCTGCTCCTTTATTTTTGAGGGGTACGCTAATCGAAATTCGGACTTTTGGAATGCCCGCTTACCGACTGGTATGTGTTTACTGTAAAGGAGAGACTATTTCTTGGCAACCCCGCATATCGATGCTTGTATTAGCCTGACATGCGAAGTAATATGGAAATAGAAAAGTAGGTGAGTTTATGCGCAAAAAAAGAGTGCTGCTGCTATCCGAAGGGTTCGGCTCAGGCCATACCCAGGCAGCTCATGCGCTCGTAGCGGGCTTGAAACAGCTGCATCCCGAGATATCAGCAAGAGTCATCGAACTGGGAAAATTTCTGAACCCGGTTATGGGGCCTCTCATCGTATCCGCCTATCGCAAAACCGTGAGCAGACAGCCGCGAGTGGTTGGTATGATGTACCGCAGCAATTATAAAAAACCGCTAAGCCGTCTTATTCAGCTTGCGCTGCACCGCGTCTTTTATACACACACGGCACAAGTCGTCGCCCAGCTAAAGCCCGACCTGATTATTTCCACCCACCCTGTACCCAATACCGTGGTCAGCAGAATGAAGCGGCTGGGATTGGAAATACCTATATATACGGTGATTACCGATTATGATGCGCACGGCTCCTGGGTTAACCCCGAGATCGATCGCTACCTGGTATCATCGCCCGTCGTCAAGCAGCGGCTAATCGACAAGGGGGTAAATAAAGAACGCATTGAGGTAACCGGCATTCCGATCCACCCTAATTTCTGGGTAGCCCAGGATAAGGAATCGGCGCGTGAAGACCTCAAGCTGAAGCAAATGCCGACCGTTCTCGTTATGGGCGGGGGCTGGGGCCTGATGTATGAAGATAACGCCCTCTCCTATATGACCAGATGGCGGGAGACTACGCAAATCGTTTTTTGCGTCGGATCCAATGAGCCCATGCGTGAAAAAATGATGGCAGACCCCATTTTCCAGCATCCCAATATCGTCATTATGGGATTTACAAGAGAAGTGCATAAGCTGATGGATGCCGCCGATTTGCTGGTGACCAAGCCGGGAGGCATGACCGTTACGGAAGGCATGAGCAAAGGGCTGCCGATGCTGTTTTACGAACCTATTCCCGGACAAGAAGAGGAAAACTGCGAGCACTTTATCTCAAGCGGCTTCGGCGCGATGCTGGATTCCAACGAAACGGTTGACCGCTGGTTCCAATTGATTCATGATAAAGACAACGCCGTCCGCTTTCGGGCGGAGCTGATTGCCAAGCGCGATGATCAATACGACCCCATGAAATGCCCAAAAGCCGTGCTGCAACTCATGCAGTAACGGCTTTGTTTTTCCGACGTAATAGAAATTGTCGCAATGAATTTTTTACTTTTCAAGGGCAACCTATATAAGTTGAACAATGGAACTTATATAGAAAGTCAGACGGAAGCATGCAAATTAAGGAGGTTTCTAAACATGCCAACTTCAATGAGCGATGCAAAAACCGTTATTTTGCGGCTGGAGATCGATACTCAAATAGCCCAATTCGGCCGCGCGGCTACGGCGATTGAGGAAGCGGACGGCGATATTGTCGCCATTGACGTCATCCATACGGACAGAAACAGGAGCATCAGGGATTTAACGGTCAAAATAGGTCCTAAGGGCTCTACGGCCAAACTCAGCGATGTGCTGGCCTCCATTCCCGGCATCGCGCTGCTGCATATTTCCGACCGCACCTTTCTACTTCATCTCGGGGGGAAAATCACGATCCAGCCCAAAACGCCGATCCAGAACCGCGATGACCTGTCTCGCGTCTATACGCCGGATGTTGCGCGAGTTTGCCGGGCGATTGCCGAAGAGCCGGCCAAAGCCCATACGCTGACCATCAAGCGCAACAGCGTTGCCGTTGTATCCGACGGAAGCGCGGTGCTGGGCCTTGGCAATATAGGTCCTTATGCCGCAATGCCCGTAATGGAAGGCAAAGCCATGCTTTTTAAGCAATTTGCCGATGTGGACGCTTTCCCGATATGTCTGGATACGCAAGACACAGAGGAAGTCATTGCCGCGGTTAAACATCTGGCGCCTGCTTTTGGAGGCATCAATCTGGAAGACATTGCCGCTCCGCGCTGCTTTGAAATCGAACGGCGTCTTCGGGCCGAGTTGGATATTCCCGTCTTTCACGATGACCAGCACGGCACGGCGGTTGTAATCTACGCCGGCCTGCTGAATGCCTTGAAGCTGACGGGCCGAACCTTGAGGGAAGCCCGCATTGTCATTTGCGGAATTGGCGCCGCCGGAACCGCCTGTACCCGCATGCTGCTAGCTGGCGGAGCGCAGCATATCATTGGAGTGGACAAAATGGGCATTTTGAGCGCCGATGAAACCTACGATAATGACAGCTGGCAGTGGTATGCCCAAAACACAAACCGAGAGAGGCGGAAAGGCGGCTTGGCGGAAGCGCTAGCGGGCGCGGATGTATTTATCGGCGTATCTGCCGGTGGCATCCTGACCAGGGCCCATATTGAATCAATGTCCGCTGAACCGATTGTGTTTGCGATGGCCAATCCGGAGCCCGAAATTGCTCCCGAGCTAGCGGAGGATATCGTCGCCGTATTCGCAACAGGACGGTCGGATTATCCCAACCAGATCAACAACGTGCTTTGTTTTCCAGGCATTTTTCGCGGAGCGCTGGATAGCCGGGCTACTGTCATCAACGAAGAGATGAAGCTGGCGGCAGCCGAAGCTATCGCTTCCGTCATTAGCTCGGAGGAGCTGAGCCGCCTCTATATCATTCCCAGCGTTTTTAATGCAAAGGTTGTGGAAGAAGTCCGCCAAAGCGTCATCGCGGCGGCACGCGCAAGCGGCGTCGCCAGACGCAGCATGCCCTAAACGGAAAAGACTATTCCAAAAAAAGCCGTTTTCCCTCCGTATCGCGCGGAAGAAAAACGGCTTTTGCTTTTGCTTTTGCTAATGCCTTGGCTTTTTATCAGGATTCCGAGCTAACCCGCTGCATGCCTCTGCGCTTCAAGAGCAGAACCAACCCGATTCCAGCCATAATGACGCCAGTGGCGACAAAGATCCATTGAAGGCCCAGCGCCACCCCGACCAAGCCGCCAATCAGCGGCCCCAGCATAGAACCAAACTGGTTGGCGCTGGCGGTAAGTCCGAAGGACCTTCCCCTGAATTGCTCGTCCGTTCCCTGCACCATCAGCGTATTGACGATTGGCGTAACGCCGGCCATAAACAGACCGAACATAAACTGCACCGCAGCAAACAGCCATAACGTCTCCACAAAAAACTGCATGCTTACAATCGTTCCCGCGGTTAACAGGCAAAAGACCAAAATGCGGTAATACCCTTTTTTCTCCCCGAGCCTTCCCCAGATCGGAGACGCTACAATTCCCGCTATGCCGATTAGCGACAGAACAAAGCCGGCCGACAAGACCGCTCCCTTTTGTCCCCCCTGCAGATCGGCAATATGAAGGGAAAGCTGAGGCTGAATCATATTAAATGCAAGTTGGAACATAACGAGCACCAGCAGCATGCTGACCAAGGATCGATTGCGGAAAGCCATACGGTACGTCACTGGCTCCGCCTTCGGCTTTTCCTTTTTCTGCTGCGGGGCTCCTTCCCTGACCCAGAAAATAACCGCAAGCGCGGCAATAAAAATAACAAAGCCGGCCACGATAAACGATCTGCGCATGCCGAACGCTTCCGAAAGCAGGCCGCCAAACAGCGGTCCAAGGATGCCGCCCGTCATCGCACCCGCTTGCATAACGCCCAGGCTCCAGCCAAGTTTCTCCTTAGGAGCCAGCGTAGCGACAATCGACATAGACGCCGGCACAAAGCCGCCGACAAAGCCATGCAGCATGCGAACCCCCACAAGCTGCCACGGCGTTTGAACAAATGAAATCAGAGCATATATAATTGCCAGGCTCAGGCCTGCCCGAATCACCATTTTGCGCTTGCCGAACTTGTCCGCCATCATGCCCCAAAGCGGCGCCATAATCGCGCCCACCAAAAAAGCGGATGAATGCACCACGCCCGCCCACAGGTTAACCGAGCTTTTTTCCACGCCAAGCTCGTACAGAAACAACGGCAGGAAAGGAACGGACATCGTATAGCTTGCACTGCAAAACAAAACGCCAAACCATAAAATCCACATCGTGCGTTTCCATGGTTCCATTTACTCCTCAACTCCTTTCCGTTACTCCAACACGTTCTCCTTTCCGGTCTTTATAAGTAGTTCAAAAAGTCCAACCGCGCTTTTTGAACCTGCACTGCTATGGCTCCGAGTCATGTCCGTACTATCCACTATACGCCTCCTTTTGCCAGACGGCAAAGCAAAAAATGACATTCCTCGCAAGCCAATCCATTCTATTCATAAACGACGAACGGCTATAGGCCAAATTACATAAATCTTTTTGAAACCATAACGCGGCTATTCCGTAATAGTGACTAAGCCCTGTTTTAGTTCCATGTTGCCCGTGATTACGATCACTTTATGTAAATTGTTTAGTGATGAATGAACGTGAAACGTATGTTATACTGAAGCAGAATAGTCAAACGAAAAAGGAGCCAGGTGCATGTTCCAAACCTTTCTCGAACTTCTTAAACATCACGGCCCCTTGGGATTATTCATCCACTCCTTTCTGGATGCCATCATTTTCCCTATTCCCGCCTTTTATTTGCAGGTTTCGCTAAGCGCGGTCAATCCATCTAATGCGCTTTGGCTTGCGACCGTAGGTTATATTGCCTGTTTGCTTGGTACTCCCGTTGGGTATTACTTGGGCAAAATTATGGGCAAATCGGTGCTTTACCGCTTCCTGAAAAAGCAATGGATCGACGCCGCTACACTCCGTTTCCAGAAAAACGGTGAAGCAGCCATTTTGATCGGATCCTTTACACCCATCCCATTCAAAGTATTTACCATCCTTTCCGGCTGTCTAAACTTCCCATTATGGAGATTGATCGCTTACGCCGCCTTGGGCCGTGCCATCAAGTTTTATACCGTAGGCATATTGTTTTATTTATTCGGGCTTTCCGCCCACTCCATGGTTAAAGACATTTCGATCTATATTTTTATCGGCAGCATTCCATTGATTGCGGTATTCCTTTATGTAAGAAGCCGCATCCGAAAAAAGAAAGAAGCCGCTGCACTTGCTCTGGCCGATGAAGCTCCAGCGGAAGACGCCCAGCAGGAATCGCTCCGGCTGCAAGAGTCCTCGCAGAATTCTAAAGTCTCTACTGCTGAATCAACTGCTGACGCCGACGAAGATCGCATCGTCCCGGACACAACACATCAGCGCACGGTACAATCCTAACTACACAGCCAGGCAACTAACGGGCACTTCGTAAAGCCATTCCTTCCATAACCGCCACCAGCGCGGGGGAACAGCGGCTTAACGAATGCCCGTTTTTTTCGACTTCCCCCTGTTTTGCTCCTGTTTTGCTCCTGCTTTGCGCCTCTTTTTGGCATAGTGTTCCCTTGTTTTTCAGAACCATGACAGAAGCATGAATAAGACGCGCCGCGAGGCGCGCCTAATCATGAGATGAGTTCAAGGATGAAAGCGAAATGGTATTACAGGGCGCTTCCGCCAAACAGGAAACGATATTCCCAATGCTTCCCTGTGATTGTGTCTGTTCTTACGCCACCGCTTGCTTTGGAATAGGTATGCAGGATTTGACCGTTGCCCAAATAAATGCCGACATGGGTAATGGTTTGAGTCGATTTATTCAAACCGCTGTACGCCGATTTGGATGAGCCTTTATAAGACATGAAGAACATCAAATCTCCGCGCTTCAGCTTGCTGATATCCGTTACAGCATTGCCTTTTTCTTTAACATACGCGCCTTGCTTGCGGGAATCCGCCGGAATCGTAATGCCCAATGCGTCCTTGAAGGCTTGGCGAGTAAAGTCGGAGCAATCAAATGTCTTGGTGTTGCTGCGATCCGAACCATATTCATAAGGCGTGCCCAAATATTTCATGCCCGCCGCAATGACTTTTTCTACGGACGCGCTTGCCGTTGCGCTGCCTGCGCTGGCGCCAGTGCTGCCGCTCGACCCGAAACTGCCGCCATTGGAGGTTCCGCTATTGCTGCTGCCTCCGTCCGTGCTGCCGCCGCTTGTCCCGCTTCCCGCAGTACTGCCGCTGCCCAGATTGGAGCTTCCGCCTATCGTCATGTATTGCGATTGTGTCGTAACATAACCTTTAACGCCGCTGCTGTCCATCACCTCGTACCAGCTGCTGTTTGTTTTGGACAAAACGGAAACCTTTTCGCCCGTTTGCAGATAACGGATTCTCTGGCCGCTAGTGGATGCGGATTTGCGGAACGATACCGATTTTGTAATAACGCCGGTTAACGATGCCACGGCATCGGAGCTGCCAACAGAAGTTCCCGTTCCCGATGTGCCAGTGCTTGTCCCGCCGCTGGACGTCGTAGCGCCAAGCTGCGTATATTTTGACGCGGAGGAGATATACCCGGTTGCTCCTTTACTGTCGCTGACCTTATACCAGCCTGTTCCAGCCGACTCAAGTACAGTGATTGCTTCACCCTTTTGAAGCATGCGGACAATGGGACCCGATGAAGACGGAGTGGTGCGCATATTGACGCCCCAAACCACTTCCGCGCTTTGTGCCGCATAAGCGCTTGGTGCCGGAGCAAATGGAGCAGAGCCTAATAACAATGCTGCAGCAATGCCTGCAGTCGCCAACTTGTGTTTCATAGATGCTTTCATGATGCTGAATAACGCCTCCCTGATGTGAATGTGGTGCGGCCTGTCATCACCAAATCGTGATTAGCTGCCTGCCGCATTGCCGGTAATCGGCGTGTACATCCATTGTAGGCATGGCGTCCGGCGACCAGCATCCACCCATTTTCCCAAAAGCCTGTTGTCCCTTATGGGAACAGCGCATTACCCTTTTTTGCTAAGAAAAAATTAATAAAAGGCATCCCCGAGAGCAGGAATGCCTTTTAGAAAATATCCATATTGTTCTTTTGCCTTAGAGCAGGCTGAAACACAAGGGTACATGAAACGGCCTAAAAAATGAGGACCCTCTCATAAGGGTTGCGGGACTTTAGACTCATTTTTCATCATGTCGCTTGAGCTTGGATTCATTTACCACCCATTATACAACCCCGCCCGGGCTTGCTCCATGAGGCAAATTGCCGGATTCTTCGCCGGTATGAGGCTCGACATGGACGTGCACATTCATAATATTATGCTTGCGGCCCATCCTCTTTTCGATTTCGTCGCAGATGCGATGTCCTTCCACCAGCGACAAATCCGCGTCCACCAGCACCACCACATCCACCAATACATTGCTGCCGTGAATGCGGGCCTTAATATCTTTGATGTATTTGACGCCATTGGTTTTGGCGATCGTCGCGCGGAGCGAGGTAAGCTCGTTTTCGTCAAAACCGTCCGTTAACGCATGTGTCGAGCTGTAGAAGATGCTCCAAGCCGTTTTGCAGATAATAAAGCCTACAGCCAATGCCGCTACGGGGTCCAGCCAAGGAAGGCCAAGCTGCGCTCCAAAAATGCCGATTGCAGCGCCGATACTGACGAGCGCATCGGACAGGTTGTCCTTTGCGGCGGCTTTTAAAGCCATACTGTTGATCCGTTTCGCCAGTCGGTTATTGTACCAATAAACCGCAAGCATGCAGCCTGCCGCAAACAACGCCACAATAGCGGTAAGAATATGGGGCGTCGAATGAGTCCCCTTAAACAGCGAGCTGCCCGCCGTTATTAGAACTTGAAGGCCTACCGTCGCCATAATAAACGATGCAATCAAAGCTGCTATCGTCTCGGCACGAAAATGGCCGTAAGGATGATCCCGATCCGGCGGCTTTTGCGAAATGCGAAGACCGATTAAAACGGCCAACGATGCGGCAATGTCCGTTAAGTTGTTGAAGCCGTCCGCTACCAGCGCCTCCGAGGCGTACAAATAACCCGTTCCCAATTTTAAGGCCGATAACGCCAGATAAGCGACAATGCTGACCCATGCTCCTTTTTCGCCTTGTTTGATTTCATTGTACTGATCCAGTGTAAAGCCCTCCTGCTCGTTCCATTCATTTCTAACATCTATCGGTATCATACCCGAGCAAACCCGTGTGGGTCTAGAGAAACAGTGTTTGCCGCATACGCACTTTTATGCACTGGCGCAACACAAATGCTTCTGCCCAAAAATTCCCGCCCTATGCCAACTTTCTCCTTATTGCAGTCGTGGCGCAGCATTTCAAGATTTGAAATAAGCCCGGCACGACAAAAGCCGGCGCTCCATACAGGAGCAGCCGGCATACAAAAAGATTTAGATTTGTAGAAATAAAGCTTGATGAAGCGCCTCTTGAGAACAATAGAGGTTTAACTTAAACGGAGTACATGCGCTCGCGCAGCTCTTTGATCTCCGCGCTTTCCAGATATTCGTCGTAAGTCGTCATCCGGTCAATAATGCCGTTTGGCGTAATTTCGATAATCCGGTTAGCAACCGTTTGAACAAACTGATGGTCATGGGACGTGAACAAAATGGTGCAGTCCGTATCAATCAGGCCGTTGTTGAGCGCCGTAATGGATTCCAGATCCAAGTGGTTGGTCGGCTCGTCAAGGACAAAGACGTTGGCGCCTTCCAGCATCATTTTGGACAACATGCAGCGTACTTTTTCGCCACCGGACAATACGCTTGCTTTTTTCATGGCGTCATCGCCCGAGAACAGCATACGGCCCAGGAAGCCGCGCAGGAAGGTTTCGTCCGGATCTTTGGAATATTGGCGCAGCCACTCCACCAGATTAAGATCCACTCCGTCAAAATAAGCGGAGTTGTCTTTAGGGAAATAGGCCTGCGTAGTCGTTACGCCCCAGGAGTAAGTGCCCGCATCCGGCTCAAGCTCGCCTGCAATCAGTTGGAAAAACGTCGTTTTAGGCAAGCCGTTAGGCCCTACAAACGCGACTTTGTCGCCTTTGTTAATCGTCAGCGTCACATTATCGATCAGCTTTTCGCCCTCAACGGATTTGCTCAAGCCTTCAACCAGCAGCAGCTGTTTGCCGGCTTCGCGTTCACCCTTGAACAGGATAAAGGGATATTTCCGGTTGGATGGACGAATATCGTCCAGCGTAATTTTGTCCAGCAGCTTTTTCCGTGAAGTCGCTTGCTTGGATTTGGATTTATTGGCGCTAAAGCGTTGAATAAACGCTTGCAGTTCCTTGATTTTGTCTTCTTTCTTTTTGTTCTCCGAGCGGTGGAGCGCCAGAGCCAATTGGCTGGACTCGTACCAGAAGTCGTAGTTGCCTACATACATCTGGATTTTTCCGAAGTCGATGTCGGCAATATGGGTACAAACCGTGTTCAGGAAGTGCCTGTCATGGCTGACCACGACAACTGTGCCTTCATACTTGGAAAGAAAATCTTCCAGCCAGCGAATGGATTCGATGTCCAAATGGTTGGTAGGCTCATCGAGCAGCAGAATATGAGGCGAGCCAAACAAAGCTTGGGACAGCAAAACGCGAACTTTCTCGTTTCCGCCGAGCTCCGACATCAATTTATCGTGCATATCCGTAGTAATGCCAAGCCCGTTCAGCATTTCCGCTGCTTCGGATTCCGCTTCCCAGCCGTTCATGTCGGCAAACTCCGCTTCAAGCTCGCCCGCTCGCATGCCGTCTTCATCCGTAAAATCGGCTTTGGCATACAGCGCATCCTTTTCCTTCATTACTTCATAGAGCTTTTTGTGGCCCATAATGACCGTCTCAAGCACCTTGAAGTTGTCGTATTCATAATGGTTCTGCTTCAGAACGGCAAGCCGCTCCCCTGGCGTAATATGAACCTCGCCGGAGGATTGCTCCACCTCGCCGGATAAAATTTTCAGGAAAGTGGACTTTCCTGCGCCGTTTGCTCCGATCAAGCCATAGCAATTGCCCGGCGTAAATTTGATATTAACATCTTCGAACAGCGGTTTCTTGCCGAATCGAAGCGTAATGCCGCTTGTACTGATCATTTTTACAATCCCGTCCTTCACTACGATAATTTCTCGAACTATTATAGCACAGTATGAAGGGGCAATCATCCTTTTAAGAGGTTGTTCAAAAAGTATGTGTCCAGCGTTTCTTAGAGTTCTGGCTTTGCCACGCCAGCCCCTTGCAGCTTATGCAAACTTTCATCGGGCTGCCATACATGGCCAAGCGGCAAAATGACAACTCTCTCCTCCGGCAATTTAAGCCGGCAGCGCTCCGCTTCAAGCCGATCCAGCGCCTCGCGGGGAGTATCGTCCGCCAGCTTGAAAGCGCCGTAATGCATCGGCACAAACAACGAAGCGCCCGTATCCTTAAAAGCGCGCAGCGCGTCCTCGGGCGTGACATGCTGCGGCCCCATAAACCATTCCGGCTCGTAAGCGCCTATCGGCATCAAAGCAACATCGACGTTGAACCGTTTGCCGATATCCTTAAAGCCTGAAAAATAACCGCTGTCCCCCGCAAAATAAATGCATTTTGCCGCGCAGCGCTCCTTTTGCGTCTCGTTGTGCTCTTCGGAAGCCGCAACCATTTCAGAGCCCGCTGCGGCTTCTCCGCTCGCCGCGGAAGCAGATTCATTCCGGGCCGTTTTGCCCTTTTCGGCAACGGAATGGCTTGCGGCTTTCCCGCCATGGGGATGCTCCACCGCTTCGATCATCCAGCCTCCCCAGTGGGAGCTGTTGCTGTCCCACGGATTTCGGCGCGTCGAATGCTGCGATGGCACAAACGTATATTTAACCGCTCCGATCGTGACGGATTCCCACCAATGCAGCTCTTTTACTCTGGAGAAGCCTTTTAGCCGCAGCTTGGCGCTAAGCCCGGCTGGCACAAGCATCTGCTTGCCTCCGGCCAAGCGGCGAATCGAGCTGATGCTGAGATGATCATAATGGGAATGAGAGATAAGAATTACGTCGATGGACGGTACGTCTTCTATCGGAATGCCCGGCGGAGCGAGCCTTTTATGAAAAGCCATCCGGTTTGACCACACCGGATCCGTAATGATATTTTGACCCTGCAGCTGAATCAGAAAGGTGGAATGACCCACCCAAGTCAGGGTTGGCGTCGTTCGATTTTGGTGCAAAAACGTTTTGTCAGCCTCAACGCCAGGCACTTGGTAGGAATAATCCTTAAGCCGCTGCTTGCCCATCCGTTCCTGTCTCCACCGATTGAACTGCTTGTAGGAATTATGTGGTTCAACCCGATTCAGATTACCAAATCTTTTTTTGCCCAAACCTGTGTTCCTCCTTGCAGCTTCTGACTTATCATTAAGATACCAAGATCCAAGTGCGCAATGCAAATAAAGACATTGTGAGGATGTTTACTGTCCCCGCTCTCCTGTATCGCCGAATACTTTGCTGGCCTAGTCAGGTTTGCCAGACTTGTCGGGCTTGCCGGACTTCCCGGGCTTTCCAGACTTGCGGGATTTGACTGGTTTGCCAAGCTTTTCGGACTTGCCCATGCTTCCAGCCTTGCCGGCGACAGCATCCGGACAGCCAAGCTCCAGAGCAAACACGCTGCCTTGTCCCGAGCTGCGGCTAAGCTTCAACTCGCCGCCTTGCGCATGAGCCAGCAGACGGCTGTACGTCAAACCTAACCCCAGCCCCCGCGTTGTCCGTTTTTTATGCTCTCCCCGGAAAAACCGCTCAAATATATAAGGCTGCTCAAGCTCGGGAATGCCGGAACCGTTGTCTTCGACTTCAATGGCGGCGGAGCCGTTTGTAACGGCGAGCCGAATTTTCAATTGCAGCGGCCGATCGGGCTGGGCTGCCTGAAGGCCGTTATTCAATAGATTAACCATGATTTGCTGAATCCGAAGCGCATCGCCTACAATAAACATGGATTCTTCGGTGCATTGGAACTGAATATCCAATCCCGCGTCTTCATGGGCGATGCCCCATTGATAAATAATTTCCTGAATAAGCGCCTTGAGATCCAGCACATCCTTCCGAACCTCCAGCGTTCCCGATGAAAATGCGTTGTAATTGAGCAAATCCGCTACCATCCGCTCTAAACGCGATGTTTCTTTTAGCGCGATATCCATAAACTCATCTGCTTCCTCCTGCACGACGACGCCTTCCCGCACGGCCAACAGCAATCCTTTAATGGAGGTAACGGGAGTTTTCAGCTCATGGGTGACGCCCGCCAGCGACAACGCGCGCCATTCCTCCAGATGCTTGAGCCGGGCAGCCATATGGCCAAACGATTCCATTAAATCATTGATTTCGCGTTCCCTCGTCTGCACGCCTGGTTTAAAATCATAATGGCCCGCCGCGATTTGCCTTGCGCTTTCCGCAACCCGGGATATGGGCCGAGACAACTTGCGGGAGAGCAAATATAGCGTCAGCCATCCGCCAAGCGCTAGCGTCAACAGCAGCACGGCAACAAGCACAATTTCATTTTGGCTGTAATACAACGACATCTTGGACTGTACCAGCGTTACCTGCCCCTGTTGCTGATCTCCGTTCATGATGGGAGTTGAAACGGCAATAAATCGGTTGTCTCTCGCCCGCGTTAAATCGTCGGACAGTTTTTTCCGGATCTCCGCGTCGCTAAGCTGAGGACGGGAATAAACGACATGCCCCCCGGCATCCGTAATGATAAAGCATAAATCAAATTCATCGATATTAAAAAACATGAGCCGACTGTCCAGAAGCTTGTCAAAATAAGGCGGGAGCTTCAGCTTGCCGTTTTCGGCCACAACCCGCTCCGCCACCTCCTGCCCTAGCAAACCTGCCGTTTTCAGCCGGCTGTTAAGCGCCGTGTCCATAATCCAATAGACGGCGCAGGTCGCGATAATGCCAAGGCTGACGCACAAAATCAAAAAGTAGCGTATCGTCCAGTAGGATAAAATCGACGTTTGGCGTTTTTTTATTCCTTTACCCAAAATTGATACCCCATTCCCCGCAATGTGCGAATTTCTCCGGCATCCTGAGACCAGTGGGACAGCGACTGCCGCAGCCGCTTAATGGAAAGATCCACCGCGCGGTCACTGCCATCGTAATCCATCCCCCACACCTGGTCGATAAGCTGCTCTCTGGTAAAGGTTCGCTGCGGACGCTCCGCCAAAAACAGCAGCAGCGACAGCTCGCGGGGGCTCAGCGCCACCTCGACGCCATTGACCAAGGCCTGTTTTGCGGCAAAATCGATCACCAGATTTCCATATATCCGCTTGGCGCCGCCATCATTCCATAACGGCCTTCGCCTTAAGACCGCATTGATCCGGGCAACCACTTCCTCCGGCACAAACGGCTTGTTCATATAATCATCCGCTCCGCCGTCCAGTCCGGCAAGCCTGTCCTGAATTCCGTCCCGCGCCGTCAGCATGATAACAGGGCAAGCGCTTTGCGCGCGAATAGAGGAAAGCAGTTCAAAGCCGTCCACATCAGGCAGCATAATATCCAGCAGAACCAGCACCGGTTCCTCCAGCGAAAATTGTCTTAAAGCCTCGGCTCCGTTTGCCGCCCTCACGGGGACATAACCCGCTTTTTTGACATAAGCGGCAAGCACCCGGGAAATAGCTTCCTCGTCTTCAACAATCAAAATATGATTCACGGCTTTCCCCTTTCAATCGCCTGTACACTGCTTGTTTTTGTACTTATTGAATACCACATCTGGGACCATGCCGCAACCAATATCAAACATTAATCTGCAGAAAACAACCTTTTTATTACCTATTTTTGAATATTTTTTACTCGACATATTCCCGACACAATGGATTGCTATAGTGTGGTTATAGCGAAAAATCTTAAAAAGAGCAGCAGAGCAGAAGCTGCCGTTAATAGTGGACAGGAGGATTCATATGAATAAGAAAACTAGAAATTTGATCATCGCAGGTGCAGGCGCCGTCATATTGCTAGGCGGAGGCGGATATGCCGTCATGAGCAACTATATGGGCAATAATGTTGAAATCGAAAGCGTCATTCCGGCTGCATCGCCGTCAGCCACAACTAACGCAAACAATTCGGAAAGCAATACATCCGCATCCGGCAACAACACCTCCGGCAATAGCGGTGCCACAGAAGGAACCGGCGCTCTGACTTCGGCCGATCTGAATGGAGAGTGGAGCATCGCGGATACATCCAAGGTGTATTTCTCCGTAACGACTTCCAAGGAAACCGTCAATTTTGAAAATAATGCCGTTAGCGGCAACTGGACCATCGACCTTGATAATCAAGCCAACATGAAAGGTACGGGCAGTATTGATCTGAGCGTCATCGATTCCGGCAACAGCCAGCGCGACGGACATATCCAAAGCCCGGATTACTTCGATATCTCAGCTTATCCAACGGCGGATTTTGAAGCGACTTCTTTTGAAGGGCTGCCTGCAGAATGGACCGAAGGAACGGTTTACGATTTTACAATGACGGGGAATTTGAATCTTCGCGGCATTGATAAAGAGGTTGTTTTTACGGCTAAAGCTTTGTCTCAGGACGGACAAGTTATGCTTTCCGGCACCACAACCGTAACCTTTGAGGATTTCGGCATGGCTAACCCTCATTCCGTTGTTCTTAGCACAGAAAATGATGTTGCCGTACAATTGGAGCTTGTCCTGCAAAAATAATGGGCGGCCTTTAGCCCTTCCTACCATAATCCCCGATGCCGTCTCTTCCGGTGTCGGGGATTTTCAATTTGTCCTCAAATGTAATAAAAATCATTGACAATTAGCGCAGTTAAAGTTTCAAGTGGTACAATAGAAGCAATATGAAGAAGGCATGGATTCAACATGCAATGTTAATATCCAGCCTGACAGGAGGATTTTGCAATGAAACTGCTTTCGATCGAACCAACGCCAAGTCCCAACTCCATGAAGCTGAATCTGGATGAGTCGCTTCCGCGCGGACGGCGTTTTACTTATAAAACTGCGGAGGCGGACAGTCTCCAGCAGCCCTATAAAGCGCTCCTTCAAATAGAAGGCGTGCGCAGCTTGTTCCGCACGGCCGATTTTATCGCCTTGGACCGCAAGCCGGGAGCCGATTGGGCGGCTATCCTTGCTTCCGCCAGAGAGCTGCTGCAGGGTGGAGAAGAAGCGGCAGAAGGTACCGCATCGGCAGGAATGGCGCACGGGTACGGCGAAGCGCAGGTGCTTGTGCAAATGTACCGGGGTATCCCGATTCAGGTGCGCGTGCGCATGAACGATGGGGAAACCCGCTCCGCCTTGCCCGCCAAATTCGGCGAGGCGGTAAATAAAGCTGCAGGCTCTTCCATGATTAGGGAGCGCAAGCTGGAGGAATTCGGCGTACGCTACGGCGAGCCGGAGGAGATTGCGGCGGAAATCGTAAACGAGCTGGATGCCACCTATACGGATTCGCGCCTGCAAGAGCTAATCGAAGCCGCCGTTGCTTTGGGGCCGGAGCAGGAAAGCGCACCGCCGGCCCCCAGACCGGAGCCGCTTGACCTTTCCGAAGTCGAAGAAGTTTTTAACTCCGAGATTTGGCAGGAGCGTTACGCAGCGTTGGAGCGATATGTCAGCGCTCCGGAAGGCTTGCCCTTGTTGTCCAGAGCTTTGGCCGACGACAACGCCTCCATCCGCAGGTTAGCGGTTATCTATTTGGGGGATTTGCGCAGCCCGGAAGCTTTGCCGCTTCTGTTCCAGGCTCTTCAAGATTCTTCGCCGTCCGTGCGGAGAACAGCGGGCGATACGTTGTCCGATCTGGGCGACCCTGCCGCCATCGGCCCTATGATCACCGCGCTGGGAGACAAAAACAAGCTTGTTCGCTGGCGCGCCGCCCGCTTCCTGTACGAAGCTGGGGACGAAACGGCCATCGAAGCGCTGAAGAGTGCCGCGAATGACAGCGAATTCGAAATCAGCCTTCAGGCGCAGATCGCTCTGGAAAGAATTCAACGGGGCGAAGAAGCCGCCGGAGCCGTCTGGCAGCAGATGACCGCGGCAAGAAGCCGCCAGGGCTGACCCCACTAACATACGTCGGAGAAAAACTGCGGGACCTCCCGTTTCAGGGGGGGCCCGGAAGGTTCTCTGAAAGGTTCACTGCATGGTTCCCTTCACTCGGAAAGTTTCAGCTCCTAGGGGTATTTCAACTGCAGATTGACCAACAGCGAATTTTCGCCGTTATACGGTTCATACGACGCACGATAGCCAATTCCGCCGCCAACATGCTGAAAAGCGGACTCTAACGCTTCCTGAAAACCTTCGGCGTCGAGATACCGGAACTGCAGCCCCATGGAACGGGAGCTGGCGGCCGAAGCAATGACTTGCTGAAGCTCGCTGACTCCTGACACCGTATTTTCCGGCTCCAGCCAGTGAAGGCCCAATGCTATTTTGAGAGCGCCGAAGCGGAGTTTGCCCTCTTCGCTTCCCTCCCGCTCCAGATCCCTGAGCGTATCGGCATAGGCAGTTGATGCTTCGGGATAGACGCGAGTCCATGTATGGTCGCGCCGCATTTCTTCATCCGTTCTCAAATAATAGGTGTAACGGACAATATCATCCTGAACGCCCACGGGATCATCCCAGGTCAAATCAAGATGGTACCAATCGCCGTCAAGCTTCACCATATTCCATGCATGTTCGCCGGTATTAACGGAGCCTTCCGCAATCAATACGTCAAATCCGGATTTTTTCAGCATGATATAACCAAGAAGCGAATAGCCCTGACAAACGGCTTTGCCCAGAGATACGGCATGATAGGCCGTATAGTAGGAGAGAGACTGGTCATATTCCACATGGGTTACGACCCAATCGTGGATAGCTTTGATTTTTTCGTGGTCATTCATGTCCGGCTTCAAAATTTCCGCCAGAACCTGATCTGCCTTTGCTTCCACTATTGCGGTTTCTTCCACGCTTTCACGATAACGCGCTTCAACGGTTATATTAGATTTTCCGCCCCAGCTTCGAATGGTGTAGGCATAGGATTCCAGCACGTACGCGGAATAATCGTCCAGACTCAGCGCTTCCCTGATAATGCCCTTCATTTCTGCCGAAAGCTTGTTTCGATCTCCTTTGTAAGAAGCCGTAAACTGGTCGGAGCGGCTCTGAAAGCCCCGTGCCAGTTCCAGCTTAATCTCTCCGTAGGGACTTGCCTTCATCGCTTCCTCTGCCGCCGCCTTTGTCCCAGTGCTTGCCTTTTGCGTTTCCTCGCCGGCCTCGGCAGCATCCTCTCCACCCGCAGGCTGCTCGGAAACATTAACATCCTTCTCCGCAAGTTCGGGCGACGTCTCGCTTTGGGTGGTGAAAATATCAGCTACGTTATGCTCCTCCAGCAATTCCTTGAAATTGATTTGCGATAGAGGCACGTCCTTATACAGCAAAACAACATACGCCGCTGCGGCAACAAAACCTAGCAGCAGCACCTTAGCCAAAAATTTCCCCAAGCTAACCGCCTCCTCTCGCGCCTGCGATCCAACCTTTTACAAGCTTATGACCGCCGTTGCCGCGGAATGCCCTAATCCCCGCTCTTGCGTTGAAGCTACTTCGCTGCTAATCATAATGACAACATCTACCCGGCATTTACCGCTTCAACAAACCTTCTTGCCTGGTCTCGAAGCAAATCATGACGCCCTTCCTTTACCCATTCCATATTGACCAGCTTGCTTCCAAGCCCCACCGCAGTTGCGCCGGAACGAAAGTATTCTCCGATATTATGCAAATCCGCGCCGCCTGTTGCCAGAATCGGAATATCATTCAACGGGCCTCTTATTTCACGCAGGTAGCCGGTGCCCAGAGTGGCCATCGGAAACAGCTTGACCGCTTCCGCCCCCGCTTTAACAGCTTTGACGATTTCAGTCGGCGTCATAACACCGGGCCAAACCGAAATGCCTTTGTCCATTCCATAAGCAATTACGTCCTCGTCCAGATTGGGCGAGATGAGAAATTGCGCTCCTGCGTCAACTGCTTCTCTGGCGGCTGCCAGATCCGTAACCGTCCCGGCTCCAATAGCGGCTTCCGCTCCGAATTTGGCGCGCCAACGATGAATCATGTCGGCTGCTCCATCCGTATTCATTGTAATTTCCATCAGGGCAATGCCGCCGTCGATCAATGCCCGTGCCGTCCCGTCGGCATGCTTGTCCTGAATGCCCCTCATAATCGCAACCATTTTATGCTTATGCAGCAGCTCCAGCATTTTGCTCATGATTTTTTCCTCCTTTCCGTATGCTCCCATGTTTCCTGAATGACGCGCAAAAACAGATTTGGGAACGGCAGCTGCTCCATATCCTCGCGGCCGATCCAGCGATAAAGCATACCTCCCGAGGCGTTGTTCCCAGCGGTTTCGTCAGGTGCTTTCGCCCGGTATTCCTCCGGCCCTTCAGCCGCCAGCATTAAAACGCCGGACTTTTCTGAAGCCGAGCCTGCCCGATTGTCGATTATCTCATTTTCATTGTCTGCAATCTGAGTCGCTTCTTCACCCAGATCGCATTCTATGATTCTCATTTTCCATAAAATATGGCTAAAAATATGGTCGGCATCCTTTAGCCAGCCTTTAGGACGAATCAGTTGGCCTGTATCCTGCTCCACCATAACGGTTAGCAGTTCAGCAAGCTCCGGCTGTTCCCTGGAAGACTCCTCGGCAAACCAGTCAGCCGCATGAGACGGCAGCAGCAAATGAGGCAATTCCCACATGCCGGCGAGCAGCCCTTTTCCTTCTCTCTGGCGAACAAGCAGCTTTCCCGCATTTTCGCCCTTCCCCCAAATGAGAGCGGCAGCGCGGTATTCCTGGCGGGGAGGCTTGGCTTTCGTCTTTATTGGAAGCTCCAGCTCCCTGCCGGCAAGCCGGCCTTCGCATTCTTCCATGACGGGACATGTCAAACAGCCAGGCGATTTAGGCGTACAGATCAGCGCGCCAAGCTCCATCAACGCCTGATTAAAGTCACCTGCTGCGCCTTCCGGAATAAGAGCCGCCGCCAGCTTTTCAATCCCCACTCGGGTTGCGGGTTTGGCGATATCCTCCTCCAGACAGAAAAAGCGGGACAATACCCGCATGACATTACCGTCGACTGCGGGCTCCGGCCGGTTAAAGGCGATGCTCATTATTGCTCCGCTTGTATACGGGCCAACCCCCTTCAGCCCCGACACTGCTTCCTTATCGTCCGGAATGATGCCGCCATATAGCTCCATGACCATTTTGGCCCCGGCTTGAAGATTTCTTGCGCGAGAGTAGTAGCCCAGCCCCTCCCAACATTTCAGAACCTCTTCCTCCGGCGCCTCCGCCAGCGCATTCACGGTTGGAAACTTCTCCATAAAGGTGAGATAATAAGGGATGACGGTGTCCACTCGGGTTTGCTGAAGCATAATTTCCGATACCCAGATGCGGTAGGGATCGCGATTTTTGCGCCATGGCAAAATCCGTTTTTGCGCCCGATACCAGGCAAGAAGCTCCGTACTGAAAAAAGGGTGGCCGTTTTGAATTGCTGTATGTTGAATTGCCGATTGTTTAGCTGCCATTGTTTCTATATTTCCTCTCTGTAATCTTGCAGCCTTCTACCGCCAAATTACGGCTGTACAGACGCAAGGTGTGACTTTATTAACTATGTTCTATTATACCTTTAACTAGATACGTTGAACAAAAGAATTTCAGACAATAGAACCGCCATGCGGAAAGTTCTTCATATGAAAAAACCTCTGGAGAGGCGACTGCAGGATGAGGCGGCCCCGTTTAGAGGAAGGTTTAATGTCCTATAAGAAGACTCTATACAGTTAGGTGGAGGAATGGATATGGGAGCGAGGAAAAATAAAGTTCGAATCGGGTCCCTTCTGCTGGCAATCGGGCTGATGGCTGCCGTTGCTACCGGTTGCGGGGGAGGCGACAAAGAAAGGAGCGGCGGCAAGGGGCTGCGGGATGCTCCGACCGAAATCGCCGCCGTCTATAAGGCACGCTGCGTTAGCTGCCACGGCACCGAGCTGCAAGGAAAAGTCGGAGGGGACAGCAATTTGCAGCAGGTCGGCGCTCGCAGGAGCGTGGAACAATTAATCCTGCAAATAGAGAACGGCGATGGGCTTATGCCCGCCTTTAAGGACAGCTTAACCAGTGAAGAAATCGCCGGACTAGCGGAATGGCTGGCACAACAAAAATGAGGCTAGCCACAAAAAAAGCAGGCTCCGGGCTTCAGGGATTACACCCTGTCAAAGCCTCGAGAACCTGCTTGTTTCTAATAACCAATATGATGTCGGTTCACCTTGGATGAGCGGATATGCGGCAGCATCGCCGGGCCTCCATACGTCCAATGCGTTTCCCCCATCTCGGGATGGGAAGGAAATAAATCTCCCCTGAGAAGCAATAAATTGCCGCCCCAATCATCGGAGTACAACCCTTCATGCTCAACCCATTGTCCTGTCCGGTAACGCCTTGACGTGCTGGCTGCTTGCTTATGCTTGATCATCCGCCATCCCTCCTGCCTACTCCTATAGAGGTTGTTCAAAAAGTCCACTTTCCATTACGTAGCATGCCTGACGGCATAGTCAGCATCGAATATAGAATTCAGCCGAACTGTCCGTTGCTCACTTAGCTGTCACTAAGCTCCGCTACTCCATTTCTAGCTTCATCCCATCTTCTCGGTACTGATAACTGGACTTTTTGAACACATATTATTACATTCCAAGTATAGGCAAAAGGTGACAGCGTTATCCGCTAAGGCGGACAAAAATTATCGTTTGATCCGTTCGACAACAACAAAAGCGGAGGCTAATCCCCGCTCATGCGTTATCGTGACGTGGATTTCGATAAACTCGGGATTGATGCCAAGCCTGACCCATGCATCCTCGGCAAGACCGCAATGGGGCCGGCCGTTATCGTCCCGCAAAATCTGAATATCGCGAAAGCCGATAAGCGAGCCGATGCCGCAGCCAAATGCTTTGGATACTGCTTCCTTTGCGGCAAAACGCCCCGCAATAAACTGATGCAGCCGAGCCCCAGCAAGGCCGTCGGCTGTTTTCAGTTCATCTTCGGTAAGCACCCGCTCCATAAATTTGGCTCCGTGCCGGCCGCTGGCCGTAGAAGCGATTCTTTCGATATCCGCAAGATCGTGGCCTATTCCAATAATCATAGCGCCACCGTATTAAATACCGGGGATCGGAGAACGCTTGTGCTCGGTCTTCAAATATTGCTTTTCCAGCTTCTCTCTGACGTCCGGAGCAATTTCCTTGCCCTCCAGGTAGTCGCTGTTGTCGCCATATGTAATGCCAAGCTCGTCCTCGTCCGTTTGACCATCCCAAAGTCCTGCCGATGGAGCTTTGTCCAGCACGCTTTGCGGAACGCCCAGATGAGAAGCAAGCTGGCGTACCTGGCGTTTGTTGAGGGATGCCAGCGGCGTAATATCTACAGCGCCGTCGCCCCATTTTGTATAAAAGCCGGTTACCGCTTCCGACGCATGATCCGTACCAACAACAAGCAGATTGAGGTCAAAAGCCAGCGCGTATTGCATAACCATGCGCGTTCTCGCTTTAATGTTGCCTTTGCCGCCACGGCTTATATGACGCGGAATGCCTAGGTTTTTGAAGCTGTGCTCCACTTCCAGCGCAATCTCGTCAACGGCTTCGCCGATGTTGGTTTCAGCCGTATGCTTCAAATCAAAGGCTTTTGCGACAGCATAGCTGTCGGCAATGTCGCCTTGCTCGCCATATGGCTGGAAAACGCCAAGCGTCATGTAATCCTTGCCGGTTTCCGCGCTGAGCTCGTCTGTAGCTCGTTTGCAAAGACCGGTGGCTACCGCGCTGTCGATACCGCCGCTGATGGCAATCAGCAATCCCGTTGTGCCGGAATTCAGGATATATTTTTTGAGGAAATCGACGCGTTTGGCAATTTCCTCGTCTACATTAATGGTTGGTTTTACGTTCAACTGCTCAATAATTTGCTTTTGCAGGCTCATAGCTGGCCTCCCGTTATCCGCAGTATTTGTCAAAAGCGTCCGTCAAATCGGCAGCGATGTCCTCGGCGGAACGATTTTCAATTTGATGACGTTCAATAAAGTGAACCAGTTCTCCGTCCTTCAGCAATGCGATAGATGGGGAAGAAGGCGGGTACGGCGCAAAATATTCGCGTGCTTTTGCCGTCGCTTCTTTATCTTGTCCTGCAAATACAGTGTACAGGTTGTCAGGCGTCACGGCGTGGTTCAATGCTTCCGCAACCCCAGGACGGCATTGGCCGGCGGCACAGCCGCAAACGGAGTTAATAACGATCAAGGCTGTTCCTTTGGAACCCGGAACTTCAGCTTCCACTTCCTCCGGCGTACGCAATTCTTTAATTCCCAGTCTCGTGAGCTCGTCACGCATCGGTTGAACCATATCCAACATATATCTCTCAAATGACATGGACATCACTAACACACTCCCTTGTGCAACATGTTTTGCTCCTATTATACCGTCCCTTACGAAAATAAAGCAACCGGAGCCACCTGGCTCCGGCTTCTTTTCTCTTCATTAATAGCCGCTTTTCGTCAGGTAGACGGCTTGTTTGGCGTTTTGGGCTGTCTATCCTTGCCCTGCGGCGTAATATCGCCCGTGAGGCCTTTTCGATTGCGTTCGGCCTGTGTTTTCTCCATCAAGGAGCTGCTATCGCCGTATTGCTGCTGTGATGTCATTTCCTCCTCAGCCTCCAATCCAAGATAGATGCCTTCGCCCATCGGCATATGCTCCGATTTTGCGCGGCGTAGACTCACGCCGTATTATGCTCGTTATCGGGTTCCAATATGTTGAAGGCAACGATAAATAAGGTGCCTTCCCCCTCCGTGCTTTGCACATCGATCTTGCCTCGGTGGCGTTCCGCAATGCTAAGACACAGGGGCAGCCCCAATCCGGTTCCTCTTGTTTTGGTTGTAAAAAAAGGCTCGAAGAGATGTTTCATCTTCTCATGGGGAATGCCTACCCCTTCATCCTTGATATGTATGCAAACTTCCTGTTCCGTGTGCATCGTGCTAATGGACAATATGCCTTTTTCACCCATCGCCTCCATGCCGTTTCGCGCCAGATTAAGCAGCATCTGCTTGATTTCCCGGTCATTGAGCATCATGCTGGGCAAATCCGGACAAAGATCCACCTGAAGACTCTGCCCCCTTAAATTGGCGTCGGCAAGCAGAAGAGGCACGATGTCGTTGATGCTGCCGTTCAGCGATGCAAGCTCCATTTTCAGCTCACGATTTTGGGCAAGTGAAAGAAAGTCGTTAATAATCTGATTCGTTCGATCAAGCTCTTCCATTATAATGCGATAATATTCATGCTGACTTTCCGGACTGCGCTCCTGAAGCAATTGGACAAAACCACGGATGACAGCCATTGGATTACGGATTTCGTGCGTAATGCTCGCCGCCATCTGGCCCACCAGACTAAGGCGTTCCATCCGCCCTACCTCATCGCGAAGCTGATTCAGCTCCGTGACATCTTTTGCGATCAGAGCAGCGCCGGTTATGCCTCCGGCTACAGCATCATGTATCGTAATCGAGGTATACAGCAATATTTTGTCGCCCGTTACCTCTGTGATGGTATTCGCCGATTCGCCTTGAAGCGCTTTCTGAAGCAAGTTTACGCATATATTGTCGCCGTCCTCTTGAAAAACATGACGGAACCGGCTCCCCTTCAAGCTTTCGGCGTCGAGGTAATCGGTGCCAAGACTGTTTAAGCCAAGCGACTCCTCATTGGCATGCGTAATTTCTCCCTGGTCGTTAATAATCATTACCGCAAGCGGAGCCTTGTCAATAAACTGCTGCAGCTTTTCCACTTCATTCCGGTAATTGTTCGACAACAGGTTTACTTTTATATGAAGCAGTTGTTTCTCGTTAATGCTTTCTATTATGTAAATGGATAACCAAACGGCCAATAACAAACCCGATATGCCAAAAACCATCTCCAGAATCAAATAGGTTGTCCATTCCATCCCGATCTGGTTGATATATATATTGAGAATAATTATCAGGTAACATGAAAACACAGCAGTCATTAACAGGCCAATTCGTTCTCTGCCAGAAGCGGCCGCCCTTTGGAAAGAGCGGTAAACGACCAGAAAGGTAATAATAAACAGGACCGAAAACAAACCAAAGCTAATGGTTTCCCAAACATTGTCCATTTGCGGCAAGCGGGTGCCGATATACAGCAGACTAAGGCCCAGAAAGACGGGATACCCGCCATACAGGGAGCCGATCAAATAGGGGACGATCCGGAAATCCACATCGTAGCCATGAACAAGCGTTGAGGTCAACATGCACAAAATAATCGATGCCCCGCTGGTAATGGCAATAAAAGGCTTAAATCCCTTCCAGCCTCGTTCTTTGTCATGCCAAAGCAGAAAGGAAAATACGGGCAGCACGGACAGGAAAAATTGGAGCAGCAATTCCTTTAGCACTAAAGACGGGCCTCCTTTTCAGAAGCATTATTCTGTTCCCTTACAGTTGACGATGAATCCAGTCCGTCACCACGCCCAACATTTCGGCTCCCTCCAGATCATTATGCAGCTCATGCAGACCGCCGGGCCAAGGCTTCCATTCGCAACGGGCGCCAAGCTGTCCGGCCAACTGCCGGCTGGCTTCAAACGAAGTGATTCGGTCATCTGTTCCATGAAGCAGCAGCAGCGGTACATCCAGCTCCCCGGCGTGGCTCATCGCCCATTCCGAAGCCGTCTGCAGCTCGGTATAAGCTCGCGGCGTTATTGTGGTATGGCAAAACTCGTCCATTCTCATCGTTGGCTGAAAAGAGGGGCCCTCCCGGTACAAATCCTGCACTTTAAGTCCGGTTGCCATAGGCAGCGCGGGCAGCAGGATAGATAACTTTTTTCCGATCCATTCTTTGACCGCCGGAGGTTTAAACGCAAGCTGCAGCCATGGGCTCGTAAGCAGCAATCCCTGGATGGCTGGCTTAAATCTAAGACTGTAGTTCAATGCTATGTTGCCGCCCATGCTATGTCCATACAGAAATACCGGCAACCCGGGATAGCGCTTTGCGCATTGCTCCAGCATCAATTCGGTATGATCCATCATGACTTCATAGGAGGGCATATGGCCCCTCTTGCCGCCGGAACGGCCATGTCCGTAATGATCCAGGGCCAAAAGTACATATCCTTCAGAAGACAGGCGCTCCGCCACATGACTATATCGTTCTCCGTATTCGCCTTGGCCGTGGGATAATGCAATGACGGCCTTAGTCTCTTTTTGAACCGGTTTCCATTCCCGAGCAAAAAAACGGATATCGCCCAAGCCGGGACAAAACCACTCCTCGCGCTTGACTCTCTCATTCATTCCGCCTTCGCCTCCTGATTGAGGTATAATGTATAATTAAATTATACTGTAATCCATGATTTTGGATATAGGGAAAGTTGCAAATGATGCCAAAAAGGAGCTTATTACCATGCAATATGATGTAATCGTAATCGGGGCGGGCTCATCCGGCCTAATGGCTAGCGTAGCCGCCGGAGAGACGGGAGCATCCGTGCTGCTGCTTGACAAAGGGAGCAAGCTTGGGCGGAAACTCGGCATTTCCGGCGGCGGGCGCTGCAATGTGACCAATGCCAAAGCATTGGATGAATTGATTAGCCATATTCCCGGCAACGGCAAATATCTGCATAGCGCGTTTTCGCTTTTCAACAATAGGGATATTATGGATTTTTTCGAGGGATTGGGCATTCAGCTCAAAGAGGAAGATAACGGACGCATGTTCCCCGTAAGCGGGAAGGCAAAAACGGTGGTGGACGCGCTGGTGGGCAAGGTTCGCTCGCTTGGCGTGGAGATTCGGACGGATTCCCCTGTCAAAAAGGTACTATATAAAAATGGACGCGCAGTTGGCGTTAAGCTGGAAAAGGGCGAAACCCTGTCGGCGGGGGCGGTGATTGTTGCTGTAGGCGGCAAGTCGGTTCCCCATACGGGCTCGACTGGCGACGGCTACCCATGGGCGGAGGAAGCCGGCCATACCATCGTTGAGTTGTTCCCCACGGAAGTTCCGTTAACTTCCAAGACGCCGCTTATACAAAGCCGGGAGCTGCAAGGTTTGTCGCTGCGCCAGGTAGGCCTGTCCGTCCTAAACGCCAAGGGCAAAACCCTCATTCGCCATGAAGGGGACATGATCTTTACCCACTTTGGCCTATCTGGCCCAATTGCTCTTCGCTGCAGCCAATTTGTTGTCAAAGAGCTGAAAAAAAGCGGCAGCGGGCAAGTCCTCTGCTGTATTGATTTAAAGCCGGGCAAAAGCGCCGATGAGCTTTATGCCGAAAGTCTGGAGCTATGCCGTACAGACGCCAGAAAAGCGATCAAAAATGTGCTGAAGGGATTTTATCCCGAAAAGCTTGTGCCTCATCTATTGTCAGCCGCGAAGCTTCGGGAGGATATTACGTATGACAATATACCAAAGCAGGCATGGATCGAGCTGTCCAAAGTCGCCAAGGCTTTTCCTATACTCGTCAACGGCACATTGTCCATTGAAGAAGCTTTTGTAACAGGCGGCGGAGTTCAGCTAAAAGAAATCGAACCCAAGTCCATGCAATCCCGCCTTATGGAGCGGCTATATTTTTGCGGCGAAATATTGGATATACACGGTTACACCGGCGGTTATAACATTACAGCCGCATTTTCAACGGGCCACAATGCAGGCCGCCACGCCGGTTTAAGCGTAACGGGGCAGTTAGACTGAGCATGACGTTAAAGCCGTTCAAGGCTCTGCGTCAGCTCGCGGCCAGTCGATCTGTATTGCCATATGGTCAATCCGTCCATTAGAGCCGATTTTATTCAATAGCTAATTGTAACGGACATTTGTGTCTAAGCTTGCCCCACAATGTTTCCGGAAATTTACAGTAAGAAGCGATACGTATCCAATACGTTGCGAAACACTTGAAGGCCCCTCCACAACACTTTGACCCCGGGGGCTCCATCGCTCTTGCG
>NZ_JBTOLL010000008.1:0-215809 GCF_054551715.1 Paenibacillus sp. CAU 1782
CGATTTGCAGGACGCCGCACATTGCTGATACCGAGTATTTATCACGATTATTCTGGATGATAGCTACCTTCGTCCCATGATCAGCGCGGCTTGCTTTAAAATGTCATTCTCCATCTTGAGCCGCGCAATCTCTTTACGCATGGCGATGAGTTCATTTTCTTCTGATGAACGATTATCCTTCTCCTTAAAAGAGCCTGTTGTCCGTGATTGGCTGATCCAGCGGTCTAAAGCAGAAGCGGTGAGATCATATTCCTCCACAATCGCTGCTCTGGTCTTCCCATTTTCATAGAGCTGCACCATCTGCTTTTTGAATTCCGTTGTAAATGTGCGTCGTTGTTTTTTAGGCATTGTAGAGATCCGCTCCTTAGCATGATACGTTTATTCTACAAGCCCTTATTTTTTCTGTCCAACTTAGTGGAGACGATCCACCTTTCCTTAAAAAACGGAAATAGCGATCTTGCTAAAGAAGATCGCTTGACCGTATCATAATTGGTTGAACTTATGCACTTGCCGGATTCTTTTTATCCTGTAACTTTTTCTGAAGTAAGTTATATATTTGCTGATCCGTTACTTGCTCTTGACGCTTTTTCCCATACCATTCATCCAAGCCATCGAGATTTCCGGCAAGCTCTTGCCAAATGGTTTTGATCTTATTTTGGATTGCAGAAGGTTTGCTTTTCAGTTTGCTGGTAAGATCAACTTTCTGGACAGATCGATGGTTAGATGATGGAGGAGTTATGTACATTTTGGAAGTTTCCCAACCTTGTTCCTGATAATACTTTGCATAATGCTCGGGAACGATGATCGCTTGCCGCTGTTTATCCCAAGTGATCAAACCTTTATAGAGATTGCTCCCGACACCGATTCGGCTTGCTCACTTCTTCATGCCATCGGTAATGGCACTTTTAGTAGCATCGCCCTCATTCATTCCTGGTTTGATTTGCTCACTGCCAGTATCGATAAAGGTGATCCATTCCTGCAACTCACTGTTGTAAAAGCTAAAGCGTACATAAATTTTCACACGAGCGTTTTTACCGTTCGGATCATGGAGAATTTTCTCCGTCTCATGTAACCCTTCATATTTCCAGTAACCTACTCCTAATACTTGATTGAGGCGTTCGGTAATGGATTGTCCAGAGATATAACAACGGTCTCCAAAGCTATCGTAATGGTACTCAGAATAGGGGAAGGGGGCATTCAATCGATCAAACAGGGTCGGCAAAGGTTGATTCATCGATTTTTACCTCCTGTTTCATGCTAAACTGACGATATTGCGTTTGCTTCATGCAGGCTTCATACACCTCGGGGTAACATTCCTTCAGCCGGTTGCTGTCGATCCCGTTTCGGGTGCGGTTTTCCCATTTTATTTTGTAAGGACCCGCAATTCCGATTTCGTATTCTCCTAATAGAGATTTGAAATGGTTTTCCAGTTCTGTAATCGTGGCTTCCAACACTTTCAGTTGTTGTTTCTTGTCTAAATAGGTTGTGAAAGAATCGGTTTCTTCGAGAGGAAGAACGGTTGCGTGCTGGGCTTTTGGATAAAGGCGAGAGAGAAGCTTTGAACAAGCATCAGAACCGTCAACAGGGGGGCAATGACGCATAAGGACATAGTGATGCCAGAAATCCTCGGCTAACCGGACGATTTGGGCGATTAATTCCTCATCCCGATACACTTCGAACTCGCGGTATTTATTACCACCGATGAGGGTGGCAAAATACCCAAAATCCAAATTCATGATATACATGTACCACTGTAATTGAACGTAGTAATAGTCCGGAATATTTCCGTTATCCCATTCCTGTTTCAAATATTCACTTGCTGTTTTGATTTCCAGAATGCCGCGGCCGCGTTTTGGGCAAATGATCAACCTATCCATATTCGCGAGCGCCCATTCATGCTCAGGGTGACAGTACATCACTTTCTTTTCAAGGATCGCCCAGTCCGGATGCTCTTGAGCAAACTTTTCGGCAATGAGGGGCTCAAGACGAGTACCCCATTCCGCAGCTTCACTTTTCACCTCTTCCGGTGCTTCTCCAAGCTTCTCCAAGTACACATGCATGGGTGTACGCCACTTGGATAGTCCGCAGATTGCGGCAATATCAGAACCGCCAATACCAAGACGTCGGTATTGCAACCAATCTTCGTAGGATAAATGTTCGGTTTGGACAAATTCTTTGGCGTGCAAGGATTGTTGCATATATTAGCCTCCATTCGATTTGGGTATCAAAATAGGATGTCCTTCGGAATCCTCACAAGTATTGATGCTTAATTTGACCGGATAGAGCTCTTGATTCAAATCACCATGACGGTCACATCACAATTCAATTGATCAGGATAAATTCGTAACAGGGCAAAAATTAATTGTCGGTAGGTCATTCTCTTACTCCTCACATGAGCCCTCGTTCCTTTAGGCTCACAAAGGAGTAATCACCGACTATTATATGATCCAATACCTCGATGCCGATGATTTCGCCTGTCTCTTTCAATCTTGCGGTGATCGAAATATCTTCGGGACTCGGATCGGGATTACCGCTCGGGTGATTATGGGCGCAAATGATTGAGGCACTGCTCCGCTTGATGGCAGGACGGAACACTTCTCTTGGGTGGACAATACTGGCATTCAATGAGCCGATAGAGATGACCTCATTGCCGTTGACGCCGTTCTTTGTATTCAGGAATAAGCAAATGAACTGTTCTTGTTTCAAATGGCGGAAATTCGGTTCCAGAAGTTTGTATACGTCTGCTGGGGAGCGTATCGTTTTGATCGAAGGCGTTGGGGCAGAAATGATTTGGGATAGCTTTAATGTCGCTATGATCTGTTTGGCGCGCACTTTTCCAATACCCTCAATCGATAGAAGTTCTTGCTCGGTAATATCAGCCAGTTCGGAAAAGGAAGGAAAGCGTTGAAGGATTTCTTCGACGATATAGCTTCCTGGTTTTTCACGCAAGGAATAAGCTAACAGAGATTTGAAATCTTCAGGATGATTGTTCATATAAGCCACCTTTCAAGAATGATTGGTTTCATTGAAAAGAGCCAACCGCTTGGTTAGCTCATTAAAATTAGCCTCTGCAATCGACAACGATTAAGCAGAGGCTAGAACGAGTTCGTATGCTTTGTCGATAAGCGGATTTCCCTCTATCGTACGCATAAACAGATTTTCTTTAAACGATGAGGTTTCTCTTAGTGGCTTGGCGTGGGTTGCAAAGTCGGATATGGCATTGATGAAACGATAGCCGTTCTTTCCAACATGTTCGAGATCAGGAGCTTCGAAATACCGTAGCTTCATGTCGGAACTCAGAAACTCAACATTTTTCTCTTGAATTTTAGTAGCATTATCCGGCATTGGGAGAAGGAGCTCGATATATTCCATCACTTTGTGATCGGTCATCTTGATGCGGTTCAACTGATCGACTTCTGCTCCCAGCTTATCCATGTAGTATTCTGCCAACAAGAGTGTCTTCTTCGCTTCATCCAGCTTCGATTTGATATCGCCGGTGTGAATCGTTGTCCAGATTCTTTTGGCGCGGCTTAATGCTAGGTTCAGAGTGTTCTGGCAAATCACCCGAATGGGGGTCATGGCGACTTTGATGCTGCCGCTACCATCGTGGCTGTTTGAGAATATGAGATAAGGGCTAATACGGTCACCGGAAATAATGTAGTGCTCTGGCAGCTTCGCAAGTAGCCAAACTTTTCTCCCGTTTTGCAGGCTTCCTGCTGTCTCGTAGCGTACTCCTTCTCCTAGTAGATCGTCGGTAAATGCGAAGGCTTCATGGTTTTGAACGATTTTGTAGTGGTTGGTAACGACACCAAGCACCTGATTGTCTGTGTCTCGGATGTTGGCTTTGAATCCGGGGATTTCCATCAAGGTATCGGTGAGGATGGAACGCTGAATCACGTTCCAGTCTAGCCCTGCTTCGCTGAGTGCTTCGTTCGAATTCAGAGCTTCTTCGACATTTTTCCCAAGACCGTGCCATGGGGCTTCACGGGTGTAAAACATGGTTTCAACATTTGCTGGCATTTAAAATCATCTCCTTAATGTTGTTATTAAACGGTATCGGTCATTCATAGGTATAATATAGAATTAATCTTTTTTATTATGCGTCTTTGAAACTACATTTAAGAGGTGAACTTAATAAAGTTTGCTGTAGCTGCAAGTCAAATAAATGAAGGTATATCAACAATGGTAGTCTACAATTCGACAACGTCGAAAGACAGTTAGAGGTCTTGTATGGTATTATTATCCTATGCCAACCTGTTAAGGGGGATAGATGCATGCGTTTTGATGATTTATTTTCAAGAGCTGATGAAGAGATTTTACAGCAAATATTGGGCGAGAAGACTGTGCGAATTCTCATGAATCTTGATCAGACAAGATCCTATAATGCCTATTTAAGAAAATTGATAATAGACCTATATGGATACGAGGGGTTATTGCTCGATAGAGGTTTCCGTGCGTTGTTTTTAGACCTGCTTAGAGAAAATGAAGCAAGGGAGTTGGCTGAGAAAATTGGTGTACAACATACTCTTCCGGCTAGTGAGCTATATCAAAAGTTAAAAAGTAAATCCTTCAGAAGAGGATCAGTTGGAGAGATATGTCTTTTTCAGTTTTTCCAATTAGTACCTCCACCGATTGAGCTAAAAGAAACCGTTCTAAGCCATAGGCTACAAAATAGTACATATCCATTATTTGAACATCAAAGAAGAGCAGCGGGAAAAGTAAAGGAATTGCTAGAGGTTGAACCATATAGAGTATTACTACATATGCCAACAGGATCAGGGAAAACTAGAACGGCAATGAATATTATTTCAGAGCATTTGCGTAAGCAAGAACCAACTATTGTTGTTTGGTTAGCTGCAAGTGAAGAGTTGTGTGAACAGGCAGCTGAAGAGTTTGAAAAAGCGTGGGCGTGTCTAGGCAATCGCGAAATTGCTGTCCATCGTTTTTGGGGCGACCTTTCTTTAGACGTCGATTCTTTGAAAGATGGATTTGTTGTAGCGGGGCTTCCAAAAATCGTTAGGGCAGTTCAAGCTTTTGGCGGAATCTCATTCATCACCAAACTTGCAAGAATGACCTCATTAATAATCATGGATGAGGCTCACCAAGCAATAGCACCTACTTACAGCACGGTCCTAGATGCGCTATTTTATGTTGGGGGCTATAACAGATTGCTTGGTTTGAGCGCAACGCCAGGTAGAACGTGGAATAATATTGATGCGGACCAGGAACTTGCAACTTTCTTTGCAAGACGTAAAGTTAAACTTGAAGTTGAGGGGTATAGTAGTCCAATTGAATATTTGACTGATCAAGGGTATCTAGCAAAAGTTAATTATCGTCAATTGTTATATGAACAAGGTAGATTAACTGACAAGGATTTAGAATCAATCTCAGAAGTCATTGATATTCCGTTAAGTGTATTGAAAACTTTAGGAGAAGATGAACAAAGGAATCTAAAAATAATTAAAGAAGTAGAGGAACTAGCCCGAAGGCATAAGAGGATAATCCTATTTTCACCTTCTGCTGCAAGTTCAAACCTAATTGCTAGTGTATTGCAAACAAGAGGGCTTCAGGCATACTCAGTAACGAGTGATACAGAAACTTCTAAGCGAAAGGAAATAATCGATCTATATAAAACTGTATCTGATGAAACAATTGTACTTTGCAATTACGGAGTCTTGACTACAGGTTTTGATGCTCCCCAAACTAGTGCGGCAGTAATAGCCCGTCCGACAATTTCGCTGGTACTATACAGTCAAATGGTGGGGCGAGCAATACGAGGTGTTAGAGCTGGTGGTAATGCAGAAGCAGAGGTTGTTACAATAGTTGACCAAGAATTGCCAGGATTCAGGTCAGTTTCTGAATCATTTGATAACTGGGAGGATGTATGGGGATGACTGAAAAAACATTATCTGAGCAATCTTATGTACCTGCGAGTCTCGCAATTGAGGCAATGAGGGATAACGGTTACAAGAATACAGCATATGCAGTAGCGGAACTTATTGATAATTCTATTCAAGCGGAAGCTAATTACGTACAACTTCTCTGTGCTGAGCGAGAGGAGGAGCGGGCTAGTCGTAGGACTAAAAGAATTGAAATGATAGCAGTTCTCGATAATGGCGGAGGAATGGATGCGGATGTATTAAAAAAAGCACTGCAATTTGGGAATGGAACAAGGCTAGGTAGATCTAATAGATCTGGAATAGGTAGATTTGGAATGGGGCTTCCCGCATCATCTATCTCACAGTGTAAACGAGTTGATGTTTGGTCGTGGCAAAATGGTGTTGAAAATGCAATGCACACCTATCTTGATGTTAACGATATAAAGAATGAGACAACAACAATTATGCCTGAACCATCTAAAAAGCCAATACCTGATTTGTGGATTGGTGCAGGGGATTTATTTGGTCAATCAGGGACACTAGTCGTTTGGTCACAGTTAGATAGATTGATTTGGTATAAGGCATCAACACTTATTGATAACTCAGAACTTTTAATAGGGCGAATGTATAGGAAGTTCCTCGCTGACGGAAGTGCAAAAATACGAATGGCTGCTTTTAATATTGAAAATCTGAGCAACTTCAGTATTGAAAAAGAAGCATTACCTAATGATCCTTGTTACATTTTGCCAGTCACAAGTTGTCCTGAACCGTACCATGATACTGCAATGTTTGAGAACTATGGGGATGAAGGCAGATTTACAGTTAATTTTCATGGTGAAAACCATGACGTGATTGTAAGATTGTCGTATGCCAAAGATCAAGCGAGAAGTACAGCAAATGCGGGAAGCGCTCCTTATGGAAAGCATGCCGCAAAGAATGTTGGTATCTCAATAGTGAGGGCGGGACGTGAATTAGAGTTAGATCAAAGTATTGTAAATCAATATGATCCAACTGAGCGTTGGTGGGGGGTAGAAGTTGAGTTTCCCCCTTCATTGGACGAATTGATGGGTGTAACCAACAATAAACAATCAGCAAGAAATTTTACTGAGATTATGGCATTAGTTGATAGGGATATTGACATGTTGTTAAAGAATGGGAAATCGTTAAATCAAGTAAAAACTGAGCTTGAGGAGGAAGGAGATCCGAGAGGGCCATTACTTGAAGTTGCAGTTTACGTATACAATCAAGTAAAGATGATAAGAAGGCTTCTAAAAGAGCAAACTAGGGGAACTCGAAGTACTGAACGATATGATACAAATGCTGAAAAAGCTGCCACAGATATGACTGACCAAAGGAAGCAAGAGGGCCACATTGGGTCAAGTGACAAAGATGAAACCAAAACACCTGAGGAAAAAAAGGAAGAGATCACCTATGATTTGGTAGAATCCGGGATAGAGCCTATAGTTGCGGAAACACTTGCAGCAAACACGGTAGAAAATAACCTGAAGTATTTATTTGCCAAGATAGCGATTGAAGGTGATGCATTTTTTACTGTAAGACCTCGTGGAGGGTCAATTAGTGTGTTGCTAAATACTAGACATCCTGCCTTTGAGAATTTAGTCGAGGTTCTTGATGAAGAGACAGATGATTGCGATGCCAAAGAACTTGGAGGTCGACTTAAGAAGGCCTCGGAAGGTATGAAGTTACTGCTGATGGCATGGGCTCGTTATGAGGACGAATTGCCGGATGGACCTATGAAGGATAAGGCACAGGAAGCAAGAAATGACTGGGGACGTGTTGCAAAAACGTTTTTGAGAGGTTACTATTAATAGTTCGAGTGAAACCCCGATCAGGGGTTTTATTTTTTGACACGGGAACATTTGTTTGATAATATTAGATGAGCGGCTTCTGGATATGTGTCTCCAGAAATGATATAGTTATACTAGAGTAAGCCCTGAGGGGGAAGCATACATATGAGATTTGGACAACATCAAACGTTTCATTTACGTGTCAATTGGCTAAGAAAAGGGATTTCAATGGTTCGTAGAGACCCTCGTTTTTTCTATGATAAAGAAGCAGCTGAGAAGGTTGGTCTTGGGAAAAATATGGTTCAATCCTTGAAATTTTGGATGTTGACTACCAACATTATTTGCGAGGGTAAGGATCAGGAGAGCAGGCAATCCATCCACTTTATTAATGGGTTCGGTGAATTAATTGATTCATTCGACCCGTATTTGAACTACCCAGAAACTCTTTCTTTACTTCATTATTTTATCCTAGATCGATCGGACCCTCTTACAGTATGGGATTGGTTTTTTAATATCAATAATAATAGAGTCGCGACCAAGGAAGAATTAGTAAATTCTATTATTTCTTGGGCGTCGACAATTCAAAATACAGAACCTCTAGAGAAGTCAATCAAAAGAGACATTGATTGCCTTTTGCGTTTATACACATTAGATACGGTTGAAGATCCTGAAGATGTTACCCAAAGTCCCTTAAGTTCTTTAGGATTAATAACAGAACACAAAGGAATAGTTAGGAAAAATGCTGTTCGTCATGAAAGTATTGGATTAACTGCGCTAATGTATGTTTTATTAAAATACGGCGAGAAAAATGAAGTGAATAGCATTTCTATTGATGAAATAGAGAGCAAACCAAACCTGTGGGGAAAGATATATCATTTGTCGCGGGTGGAGATAATTAAGGCTCTAGAATCATTGGAAGAACATCCATTGTATCCAATATCTTTCGTTAGGACAAACAGCCTGAATGACGTTCTTCTACCACAAATCAGCTCCGCGCAATTTCTGGAGAATGAATACAAAGTAAAAGAGGAGCAGTTAATTTATGGCTAAGACAAAAGAAAAATTTGTTCCGAGTATAAATATTAAATTTGACATAGGGAAGGATCAGTTTGTAGAAAAATATTTGCCAACCCCTTCTCACTCTCATCCATTGCTTGGCATAGCTAATGGTCTTCTTAATCAGGGGGCGAAAGCCCATATTGTTGTTGGTCCGTATGGTTCAGGAAAATCCTTGCTTGGCACGTTACTTGCAAATCTCTCGTTAAAGGAAGTTTCGAAGAAGGTTGCGAATCAATTGTTTGATAGGTTTGACAATATTAGTCCCGAGATTGGTAATACACTTAGAGGTCTCATAGCCTATCCATATAAATACTTACCTGTGATTCTAGAAGGGAATGTTGGGAGCTTTAGAAATGCACTTCTGTCCTCTGTACAACGGACATTAGACAGATATAATATCGAAATTGAAGTTCCAGGCGTAGCAGCTGATATCTTACAAAGGATTGATATTTGGCAGAATGAATTTCCTGACACATTTATTAAACTTCAAAAACTTGTAAGTGAACATTGGGATTGGAATGTATGGTTGTATCAAATAGAGAATTACGATCAAAAAGCAATTTCTTGGTTTACACAGACATATCCCCAACTTACTTCTGGAGCACCATTTCAAATTACAGGGTATGGAGATATTACTACCCAGTTGGAATATGTACTTACAGAGCTGAATAAAAAAGGGATGGGCTTATTTGTTGTTCATGATGAATTCGGTCGGTTTTTACAATCACTAGAAACAATCCAAATCCATGAAACGATGCAAGATATTCAAGATGTTGCTGAGCTTGTAAACCATAGTAGCTTAGAGAATATGTCACTTGTGCTTATTACGCATAGAAACCTTCGGCAGTATGCCTCAAGATTTAACGAGGAATTGCAGAAAGAATTTCAAAGAATTGAAAAAAGATTTCACTCGTATCATGTGGAAAGTGATCAAGCTACATTCATCCGCTTAGCAAGTTTAATTACAACAAAACATAGAGAAAAATGGAGTGGACCTGAGAAAGAAGTTTCTCAAGGTCTCTCGAAGTTTCCATTGTTCCCAGAACTCACAGATTTTGAAGTTGCAAATTTAGTAGCAGGAGGGAGTTATCCTCTGCATCCTGTTTCATTGTTTGCTTTACCACGTCTAGCGAATGTAGTCGCCCAAAATGAAAGAACTCTATTTACACTGCTAGAGAGCGATGAAACTGGAGGGCTTAAGAAGCACCTTGAGACTGAGAAGAGTTGGTATACAATTGATAGGCTTTTTGATTATTTTGAACCTACTTTTGAAGCCTTCGAGGTAGATTCTAACGTAAAGGATAGTTACTTGCTGTATAAAAGATCGCTCCGTAGATTAAAACCGAGCGAAGATAATGAAAAACTAATGAAGGTTATAAAACTACTAGCGATTTTTGAAATAGGAAACCTTAAAACAAAAGTATTGCCTACTACGGATTTTATTGCTTTTTCATTGAATTGGAGCATACCAATCACAACAGAATGTTTGAATGTATTAGCACGCCAGAAAATAGTGAGATTCCTCAACGAAGAGGAACGGTGGATGCTATACGATGGTAGCTTTGTAAATGTCGATAAAGAAATTAAAGACAGAATGAACAGCTTTTCACTTTCCGCAAGAGAGAAAATGGAAATTACTGACGAAATTCTTGAAAAAAAATTCTATTTACCAAATGAATATAATGATGAAAAATCCATGACCAGATTTGCTGTCGTAAAGACGATTCATTTTGAAGAAATAAATAAGGGAACTAAATCCGTGGATCGCCTCCTTCTAGAAAGTGAGGCGGATTTTGCAGTATTCCTTGTTATCGTTGAAAACGCAAGAGACCTTGATGATGCTTATCGAGATACAGCCGTGTTAAGTGAAAATAGTAAGTCGATGATTTTTGTTGTGCCAGAAACTGAGTCGGAAGAGCTTGATGTGTATATAAGAAAACTTAAAGTATTAAAAATGCTTGAACTTGATAAGAATTTTATGAGTCAGGATAAATTTATATCAGATGAAATGTTATTTTTACGACGTGAGGTCATGTATCGATTGCGTCAAATAATTAATGGCTATACTCAGTTTCAAAATGGATACATTTGGTTCCACGAGGGTCAAATTAAGACAATTTCAAGTGATAGAATTTTGAGTAAATATTTATCAAACATTTCAAGAGGAATATATCCTTCTACTCCAATTGTTAAGAACGAGGCTTACAATAGGAGAAATATCTCAAAGGTACAAAAAAATAATGCAATTAATCTAATTGACCAGATTATTGATTCTATTTACAATGGTTTATCTGAAATCCCGATAAATGGATACGGACCGGATTATTTAATATACGCGACAGTTATCAAGAATAATGGCATTGTATTACTTCAACCAGATTTGTTGGAAGACAATTGCTTGGCAGATCTTAGGCGTGCTCTTCAAGCGGAGTTGTTAAAAGAAAATGGATCTGTAAAGGAACTTGTCGATGTATTTACAAAACGACCATTTGGGATTAGGTTGCCTGTTGTTCCTGTTTTGTTTGTCTCTTTATTGTCCATTGAATGGAAGCATTTGATGTTTTTTAAGAATCAAATGTATGTGTCTTCCTTGGATGGAGAATTGCTTTGGGAAATAATTCATGCACCTGAGGAATATACGTTTAGTTATCAAGAACCTAAAGAAGAAGAGGTTAAACTATCAAATCTTATAGGGCACGTTTTCAGTGACTATAAGCAAAGTGGGGATGAGATACATCAATTACCCTTACAACTATGCAAAATGTTGCAACGATGGTTTCTTTCTTTGCCACGCTTCTCCAGAAGTACTTTACATCAATCAAAATTATCAAATAAGTTTAGAGAACTAGTTAAACTTAGCGAGGTTCGCCCACATGAAGCACTAGCAGGAATCTATCGACTTACAAAAGGCGGAGAAGATAGAAAGGTGCTTGAAAGACTAAGAACCGAATGTGAAGAGTTTCTAGAACAACATAGGATTAACTTAGAAAAAAGGGTCTACCGGATCATGCAAGCAGAATCATATAGCGGGATTTATAGCTATGCTAATAGTCAAAAAAGTATTGTTAAACAAAGATCAAAATTGATATCCGCTCTGCTGGTAAGTAACGAAAGTAATTGGATTGAGCAGATTTCTGAAAGTCTTGTGGGTGTCCCGCGTGAAAGCTGGTCGGATGCTACTGATGAGGTATTTGAGACAGAGTTAGAGAATGAGCTTACTTCAATAACTCAAAATAATTACCAGAATCACTACATGGAGTTGAAAAGTGAAGAAGGCTCTGTATTAATTCCTAAACTAGAACTATCTGAAAAGTCACAGCTGATCTATGAGAATGTAAAGAGAACATTACAATTTACTGGCCGGACTGTTCCTAAGGAGGAACTTCGTGTCGTATTATGGAAATTATTAAAGGATGCTTCTTCTGATTCATCTAATGAAGAAATCTTGATTGAAAATAAAGACTTGGGGGGAACGAGATGACCGAGAGAAAACCTGTCCATGTTGCCATGTTTAGTGGTGGAGCGGCTAGTGCCTATGTCGCCTACCTTATGGTACAAACACATGGTAAAGATAACTGTATTCTTTTTTTTACAAATACTTTATGGGAGGATATCGACAATTATCGTTTTATGTACGAAATTGCCGACTATCTAGGCCTTGAAATCACGGAGAGGATAGATGGAAGGACGCCAGAAGAGGTTTTTGTTGAGACACGATTTCTTGGCAACTCAAGATTAGCTAAATGTTCATCTGAGTTAAAAGTCAGACAAACTGTTATTTTCATTGAAGAATTAAGGGACAGGGGACTTGAGCCTATACTATATTTTGGGATAGGACCTCATGAAAAGCATCGTGCAGAGAATCTCAAGGATTTTTATGACCATCAAGCATTAGAATCGGTTGAAACAAGATTCCCTTTGCTTGACGGTAATATTAAGGATGTTAATTTGAAGAACATGATAGAAAACGAATGGGGTGTAAAGCTCCCCAGGATGTATGATCTTGGTTTTTCGCATGCAAACTGTGGCGGACGGTGTGTTAGAGGGGGATTTAATCATTATCGTCAATTATATACAATCTGGCCAGATGTGTATAAGGTGCAGGAAGACATGGAAAGAAAGATGCGTGCTCAACTTGGCAATGTGAGTATATTGAAACGAGATGGAAGACCCTTTACACTTGAGGAATATCGTACGGAATTGGAATCGGAAGGAAATCTTTCTTTGAATATGGCTGTAGAGGATGATACTGTTCCTTGCGTATGCGTGTTTAACTAATCACAATCCGCCAATTATTGGCGGATTGTTTCCTAATTAAGATTGATAGAAATGGGTGAGTAGACATGGAAAGAATATTACATTCCTCTGATATAAAACATAACTTGGAACAAGAATTAAGTAGAACAAATCATGATATAGTAATTATTTCAGCATTTGTAAAGTTTGAGGCGTTAAAATTTATCAACAATTTTATTCCGAAAAATGTTGCCACTAAAACGTTGTTGGTTAGGTTTAGGCTTGAGGATATAATTAGCGGCTCGACGGATATGGAGATATTTGATTTTTGTAGGTCTAATAACTGGAGGATGTATATAAATTTTGATTTACACTCAAAGATAATAGTTTTTGATAGACAACGGGTTATCATTGGAAGTGCAAACGTAACTTCCAATGGTCTTGGTTTGGGGGGGAGTCAAAATATTGAATCCATTGCTCGAATTCAAGCGACTGAGGAAGAAATGAATAAGATTAATAAATTAATTAGATCATCAAAAGAACTTGATGAAAATATGTTTGAAATCATGAAAGCCGATCTATCATTATTAAATGTGCAGTTATCCCTTCCTAAATTCTATTGGAGTGAGAGTGTACAAGAAAAATTCCAAACTGATGTTGATTATCTCTGGACAGCTGATTTACTGTTTAGCCATTCTCCACAAGATATTTGTAAGCATGATCTTGAAATTCTTGAACTTTCAGAAGCTTACAGTCTAAGTGATGTTCGGCGTCAATTTATTAGATCAAAGCCTTATCGATGGTTAAGGGAGGCGGTAAAAGACGAGATTTATTTTGGGCAATTAACTGCAAAGTTACATGATTCTTTAATGGATGATCCCAAACCGTATAGGCGAAATGTAAAGATTTTGTTAAGTGATTTGTTAAACTGGCTCAAAGAATTAAACATCGAAGACATAGTCGTCGATCGACCGAATCATTCTCAAAGGATCAGGGTGATCTCTTAGAGGGTAAATAATCTGGTTGAGGTAGTTGGGTTCCTAGAAATGTATGATGTAAAATAGTTAGTAGAAACCCATCATCTATCTTATTAAAGGATGATTTAAAATGAATAGAGCAGAACTGGTTAAAAACCTTGAATGCTTGTATTTAGATTATTACGATGGACTATACGATGATACTTAATTAAAGCACATGTTATTGAAATTATATAATGATTCTAATCTAGAAATAACAACATGGTCAGAACTAATTCTCGATGCCCAATGGAAATACGCATCTGAGAAAGACTACTTTATAAAAAGGTTACAGTTACTAATCGAGCCATAAAAACTCGGAGGAAGCCTTGAATCTGATATCAGTAAATGAGCATGCTTATCGTTTAATGCGTGTTTTACATGCAATTAAGTTTGAAGAAATTTCTGAAGCGACACTAGTATTATTACCGATTGGTTAAATATGGCATCAGGTGTTGAGCGGGTTCAAATTATTACAGAAAGATATGATTCATCTAACTATATGTGTGGTTCCGCGTTAGCCTTTTCTAATGAGAAAAGTAATTTGTGGTCCAGCCTATGTACTGAATTAGTTGCGTTTAATTTCATATGGGGGAGTTTTGAGGCATTAGCATTAAAGTTTATTGTACGGGTAAATTCGGATTCTACAACGTATTTGGCAAGAAAGTTTATTAGCAAATACTACAAAGAACCTGTCATATATGGCTATAATGAAGCATTGAACAGTTTGCTTAGTATGTTAGTTAAGCAATTAACTGAAAAAGAGATGTTAATTATTGAGAAGGAGCCGGTCTCCACAAAAGGATTATTTTTGGTTTCAAAATTGCGGAATCAATTTGCACATGGATCGAGAATAATCCCACTTCCAGACGATTGGTCAAACGAATTAACAAAGGAAGTTGATACCATCCAACTAAGTTCGAGGATAGTATTGTACACAATTCAAATGATGTTGTTAGTAAAGTACGGATCTAAGGGATACACTGTTGAAGATCCTCAATTATTCGACTTTGTCGAATTGGAGGATTCAGTTTCTTTGGATGCGCTTATAAAAAGAGTACATATTAGAGACTATTCATAGAAGAAATATTTTTGAATGACAAATTATTAAGTTGGGAGAGGGAACTTGGACAATCTGCAAGGTTATAACAAATTACTTAATTACATTGACTACTTTGAGGATGAAAGCAGAGAGTATTACAAATGGAAAGGTACTGAAAAAAATGAAGATGAAGTTAGCACTATGCCATATCCCATTTATGATGATAGATTGCAAGAATTTATTCAAGATGTTATTGAAAGCGGATTAATGAAAAGTGATTATATTAGTTTATTGAAAGATAAAATAGGCTCAGAAAATGACGCGAAAAAATTGATAGATGATGCCGAAGATCTGGACATACTGACAGTTCTGCTGACCTATTTTGTTCGGCAAGAGAGATTTCAAGTCGGTTTATGGGGAAGGGCAGCTAAAGATAAGGTTTTTCTTAATTTACTATTGAAAATAAGTGAATTTCAAATAAAGATTTTAGATGATGAGAAAAAAGAATATATAGTTAGACAATTAGCTCGTACACATAATAAAAAATATGAGAATTATGTAATAACTCGAATATGGCACCAATTAGATAGAGTTGATGTTAAAATCGTGACACAACAGTATGTCACAAGACCAACTGGTCATGCTTTAATTGATTTATACTTCCCGCAAATCGGTTTGTTCGTGGAGGTTGACGAAAGCCATCATAAATCGGAGCATAATGTTACTGAGGATAAGATTAGGGATAAAGATGTGGTAGCAGCGACAGAAAACCAAATTATTAGGATTGATGTAACAAAGGGCCTAGTAGAATTACATAATCAAATTGAAAATCTAGTAAAACTGATTCGTGAACTCATCGATAATTTGGAAAGTTCCTTTATTCCATGGAATATATCTCACGAAAATGATCCTGTAACTTATATTAACAAAGGAATGATATCTTTAAAAGAAAATGTAGCCTTTAGAACAAGTAAAGATGCTTGCAATTGTTTTGGTTATAAGTACAAAAAATTCCAACGTGGAGGCACGAAACATCCATTAAAAAAGGATACTTCGATATGGTTTCCCAAACTATATCCCCACGGAGAATGGGAAAATAAAATCTCATCGGATGGCAGTATCATTTGGGAGAGAAATGTGAATGAGACTAAAAATACAGAGCAAATTCAAAAGTGGTTGAATGATAAGAGAAACGTAAGAATTGTTTTTGCTCAAGGGAAAGATTCTTTAGGATTTATGCGCTATAGGTTCAAAGGTGTTTTTAGACTGAATAGAGAAAAAACATTTATGGAGCAACGAGCGGTTTGGGAAAGAATATCTGACGAGGTTGAAACAGTAAAAACCATAGCGCGGTTACATTGAATACATTTTTAGGGATTTGAATTATATAAATAAGATATGAAACTGATTGGAGGAAGTCGTGGAAGAGATATTTTTTTATGTCGATGAGGCAGGAAATCCAAACTTAAGGAGCTATACTATTAATGACAAGCATTTTAGTATCGGAGCTGCTGTCTTCACTGAAAAGATTTCTGAACAAGTTATTTTTAACGCAATAGAGTCATTAAAAGAATCAAAGGCTTTAAGTAAAACCGATCAGAAAACAATAGCTAGAGGATATTTTCATGCATCCTATGATGGACCAGAAGCCCATTCGAAATTGATGATAGAAGCTAATAAAATTGATATTGATTTTTACTTGTTTCAGTTCGACAAACAACTGTATTCTACCACTGGAGGGAACCGTTTCACAACTGAGCAGGATCTCCATCATCATCTTATTCATTTAGCAGCCGGAATAGGTTTAAATTACGGGGCAAAAAGAATTAACTTAATAGTTGCAGAAAGAGATAAGAGTTTTCCAACCGGATGTGAGCAACGATGGAAAGATTCATTTTATAATGAGTTGATTTTTGCATCGATAGAATGCCCCTTTATAAGTACTCATTTCCCCGAATTAAATGTTCATATAGTTAATGGCACTGAGCCTGGAATACAATTAGCCGATCTTATTTTATGGGCAACAAGTAGAAATTTTAAAGAAGTTGGTGCTGATGACAGATGGTTCAATAGGATACGCAGAGGCTCTCTCGCATCAACGACCGCACAAAACGACCCAGTAAAAATGCTTGATTTTCATATAAATGGGCCTATAAATGTAGGGCAAGAAGAAATTCTATACAATATCAACGCAGCTGAGATTGATGGAGAGGTACTAGATGAACCCAAAATGTATAAGTTGATAACAGAAACCGAGAATGCTATTAGGGAGGCATACTACCACTCAACGGAAATTGATCACTTAAGAGCCTATTTGAAAAACGCGGTGGAAATCATTGAAAGGAAAGAGATTTTGACTCAATTAGAAATTACTGATATATGCAGGGCGTTTCTAATGATATTTGATACAGTGGCACTTTATAAAAGGTCTAGCACCTCGTTAAAGAAAGATCTATTATTGGCTAAACGAATTGCTGCTAATATAGCTGGTGGACGTGATTCTAGTGGAATAGGGGCATACTGGGGCCGCATTCACCCTAGTATAGTTGTTTGATATTTAAGGAATGAACAATAATCGACAAGATATGAGTTAGGTAATTTGTTGTGACGACACTACCCGCTTGATCAAGGGCAAATGAGGACGAAATGCCTGGAGTTCCCGCACACGGAACATATATTGATTGAACTCTTGCCCACGACGTGCCCACATTTTGCCCACATACTCTACCCACAGATCATACTTACTCGGATTTATTGGACTGATTTCTGAAGAAAATCGGATTGAAAACATATGAAAAGACTCAAAAAAACCATAAAAACGCCCTTGTCTCATGGGCGGCATGATGTAAATTGACCTGAAATCCCTTGCCTAGGAAGGAATCTCAAGTTAAAAAACGTCATATGACCACATTCTGACCACATGAATAAAAAATAGGCTTCTCACGAGTTCAGTCGAACTTTGTGAGAAGCCTATTTTACTTAGCGTTGCGAAGTTCATCAAGCATTTGGTTAAGCTTCTTGTAAAAAGTGAAAACGGTATGACCGCCGATCTTTGAGTAGGCGAAGAGAAGCGAATCAACAAAATCGATTTTGATTTCACTGTAGACCTTCAAAGCTTCGATCAGCATATTTTTGTCATGTGTTGTAATGTTGCTGTATGTGAGCAGGTTCTGCAATGCATCAAAGATATTGACTCTTTCGACCTTGTATACCTTTTCCAACACATATATTCGGCGATGACTTCGTTAGGGATAAAGATCAATTTTGTCTTTAGCTGGTTCAATGAACTGAGCCGCATCTTGAAGCAAGTAACGCAGTATTACATTTGCATCAGCGATGTTCATGTTTGTCCTGCACACCCTTTTCCCATGCGCCTTGTTCGTATTGGATTAAATCCAAATTAGCGTATTGCTTTAGAGAACCTCTGGCAGTATGGGAAGAAGCTGTAGGACGTTTGTAAAGAGAGGAGTCCCCAATAGGCAAGATGATTAATTCGACATCCTGATTTTTAAGGTCTTCAGGAAGATCGACAATATGTTTTAAAGCGTCACTGTTCGTGATTTTTCTGACTGGAGTGCTACGATAAATGAAGTCGATAAACACCCTCGTATGAAATAAAATGAAAGTTGACGAAGGGATGAGAAGCAATGAATCGGTACGACAAAGCATTCAAAGAAGAAGCGGTAAGATTAAGTGATGAAATTGGACCAAAGAAAGCCGCTGAGCAATTGGGCGTAGCCTACCATACCTTGCAGGGATGGAGAAAGCAAAGAATCTTGCACGGCGACGGAGCGCATATTGGGAGCGGACGCGCTTATGCATCTGCCGATAAGACGGCGCGTGAAATCGAATTAGAAAGAGAAATAGGCGAGTTGCGACGCGCGAATGAAATCCTCAAGGACGCACTCGGTTTTTTTGCAAAAGACCGGAAGCGGTAAAAGCATGCAAGCTCAATGCTTACATCCGTGAACGACGGGATCGATGGACCGTCAAGGAGATGCGCGAAGCACGGGCTGCTGCAGAAAGCGAAGCGTCACCCGAACGGTATTACACGTGAGGATGCCGCAGCTCAAAAGAGCGAGAATCTGATCCAAAGAGATTTCAGCGCCTCGTCACCGAACCAAAAGTGGCTATCGGATATCACCGAAGTTCCTTGCTCAGATGGCAAACTCTATCTGTCCGCGGTGCTGGATTGTTACAACGGAGAGATCGTCGGCCTTGCCATGGACGACAACCTGCGCAAGGAACTCTGCATCCAAGCATTTGAGAACGCGTGCAAGGCAAGAAACGCGCGCGGCATGATTTATCACAGCGATCGCGGCAGCCAATTCACAAGTCAGACATTCCGAGCGTGTCTGGCTAAACGCGGTGCCATTCCGAGTATGAGCGGCACAGGGCGCTGCTATGACAACGCAAGAATGGAAAGCTTCTTTGCTACGTTAAAGAAAGAAAAGCTGTATAAAATTAAAACCGAACACTACCCGATGGCGCAGATCAAATCGATCATCTTTAGATATATGATGACCTACTACAATAGACGGCGCATCTACACTACGAATCCAGGGGGCTGGCCCCCAACGATTTACCGTGAAAGAATGCTGTCACACGCAGCTTAGCAACAGGATTTCTTCATGAGTGTGTTTTCAGACTGCACTTTTCTTGACAACTCCAAGGGTTCTTCCCCGGAAAAACGCTGTGTGACCACATTGTGGTCACATGAATAAAAAATAGGCTTCTCACGAGTTCAGTCGAACCGGGGGCAAAACCAAATTTTTATAGGCCAATTTTCCTTGACACATGCAACAATACTCCCATAAGCTTGGAGAAGTCTCAATTGGACGTGCCAAGCTAATTATCAAAGATACTATCGGAGGATATTGCATCATGATCATGGGCTATAACCTTGTACTTTCAGCAATTTTAATGATATTCACCTTTGGTTTCATGGTATTGCTGAACTATTCCTGGCAAAACAGGGAAACTCCTATTTCGGTTAGCTATGGATTAGGTGTGGTGGCCGCTTCTTTTTATACATTTGGCTATGCTTTTCAACTCGTAAGTAAGACAGTGGAACAAATGCTTTTTTGGATACATATCCAGTATGTGGGCATTCCATTTGCACCCTTTATTTGGGTCATTATGATCTTACAATTCACAGGCAATCAGAGAATGATAACAAAGAAAAACATGGTTCTATTGTCCATTGGTCCAATCAGCTCATTAACCTTCCACTTTACCAATGAATGGCATCATTTATTTTACAGAGGCATGGCGTTAGATTATTCTCAAGGATTTCCGCTTATCAATCTAGATAGAGGTCCGCTTTTTTACTTACATATTGTTTACGTTTATAGTTTTTATTTAGTTGGCATCTGCTTTTTAATTCATATGTATCTAAAATCACGTAGAGAAAGAAAAAGAGAAGGAAAAAGAGAGAGGAACAAGCAGGTAGTCTTAATGCTGATAGGTTCTTTGTGCGTATTTGTGCCTCCATTCATACATTCCATAGGTGTTGTCAAAATACCGCTTGATATTTCCCCTTTTGGACTTGTCTTTTCGGGATTATTTTACTTTTGGGGAACTTATCAATTTAATATGCTTAATCTATCTCCCTTGGTTATGAAGAAAGTTTTTGAATCCATACATGACGCAGTCATTATTTTTGATATCGATAATACGTTAAGAAGCTATAACAACTCTGCCGATATAATAGTTAAGCAGTTACCCGATAAAAAGTTGATTGGCAATCCTGCCTCACAAGTATTGTCTCCTTTTCCACCACTACTAAAGCTTATTGAACATAAATCAGACCAACATAACGTAACCATACGTTCGATGCAGCTAGGAGACAGGCATTATCATGTTCAATTTTCATATATAAATGGACGCCATAATAAGCCGGTTAGCAAGATGCTGATCTTGCATGACATTACGGAATCCATACAGTATGAACAGAGTTTACTTAAACAATCTCGGCAATTATCGGAGTTGAATTTATTTAAAGATAAAATGTTTAACGTAGTCGCACATGATATTCGTGATCCGCTAGCCGTACTCGTTAATTTAATGGAGTTAGTGGAAGAGGATATGCAGGAAGCGGAATTAATCAAACGTAAAGGGAGCCATCAAGAGCTGGTCGAGGAAATGGGGGAGCAAATTAACAATACATTTCTGCTCGTTGAAAGTTTGCTTGAATGGTTTCATACCCAACGCGGGGGAATGCTGTTTAACCCCGTTGTTAGAGATTTAGGCAATGTTGTTCAACATACGATGAACATGATGAAAGTGAAATTAAATAGTAAACAAATTAGCGTGAACTCAACTATAGCTGAGAATGTCTATGTTTATGCAGATAAAGATATGCTGGATTTAATTATTCGTAATCTTGTGTCGAATGCAGTGAAATTTACTGAAATCGGCGGGGCCATTCAATTAAGCTCAGAGGTTCGACAAGACAAAGTTGTCGTTGCGATTCGTGATACTGGACAGGGGATATCTGTTGATGAAGCAAGTTATTTATTGCAGGATGAATTCCCCATTTCCAAAAGAGGAACGGCCGGCGAGCAGGGGGTTGGTCTAGGACTATCTATCTGCCGAGAATTTGTTCAATTAAATGGAGGGGAAATTTGGTTTGATAGCTCGGTAGGCGTGGGCACTACCTTTTATTTCTCGCTCCCAATCGCTTCAACACTTCGTAGTTAAAACTGATGTGAAGGAGGAACTTGCGTGAAGGTTATCGTCGTTGATGATGAAAAAAGTATGCATATGATTATGGAAAGAATGCTCAAAAAAATAAATTCGATAACTTTAGTTGGATGTTTTCTTGACACCTGGTCTGCGTATGCATACTTATCTGATCATGATGTCGATTTAATCTTTATTGATATCAGCATGCCAAAAGAGAGCGGAATAGAGTTTGCGAAACGGTTAAGAGAGGAAGGGCGAGAAACAAAGATCGTCTTTTTGACCTCGCATAAAGAATATGCTCTCCCTGCGTTTGATGTTTATGCCTTGGATTATATGCTGAAGCCTGTTAATCAAGAGCGACTTAAGCAAACCATCGGACGGGCAGTTGCAGATACAGAATTACAAAAGGAAACAGCCGAGCAGTCTGCGCAAAATAAGAAGTTGATCTATAACTGTCTAGGCAGTATGGAGTTAAGAACAGCGCAACATGAAATCATAAAGTGGCGTTCGAGTAAAAGCGCGGAGCTTTTTGCTTACTTGATCATGCAGAGAGGGAAGAATGTTTCAAAAGCAAGAATCATAGAAGATGTATTCGATCATATGCCATTAAAAAATGCAGATACTTATCTAAATACAACGATCTATCAACTTAGAAAATTGTTGGGCCGTTATGGGCTTCCTCAGGTCATCCTTTCCGGTAATCAGTATTATGTCTTGGATCAAACACAGATTGAAGTTGACGTTTTTAGGTTTGAAGATCAATGCGATACGCTGGACTTCAGTGATGCCACACAAGTTAACCGAGCTGTTGAACATGAAAAAAGCTATCAAGGCAAGTTGTTCGGAGAGCATGTTTATGGATGGGCACAAAATGAAATAGAGAGATTATCTTTATTGTACATTTCATTCGCGCATAATCTTTGTGAGGCGTTATTGGGTAGAGCAGAGATGGATAAAGCAATATCTATTCTAAAAAAGCTGGTTGAACATTATGATCTTGAGGATCGAACAATCATGCTTTATTTGGAAGCATTGGCTTTAAAAAAGGATGAAGTAGGATTAAAAAGGCAATATAAAAAGTTTACTGAAATGATGCGTGAAGAGGTGGATGTAGAAATATCCAAAACAGCAACCGATTTTTATTACCAGCTTATAGAGAAATTTAACTAAAGCGACAGTGAACATCGCTGAATGCCATCTAGCATGGCCATATCGAAAACAAACAGAGAAATCCCAGTCATCTTTGAACGGAAACCCATAAGAAGGACACTTATAAAAGTGCTCCTCTTGTGGTTTTTTGTATATTAATCGTTTTTGTCACATGACAATATTGATGACAGCAGTCACTATGAAAACGAAATATTTTGGCGTATAGTTAGTAGTGTATGTCGAAAAATGGTTATTTTTGTGTTAGTTGTGTGAATTGACTCTCAGCAGGAAGGCAGATGAGGAAGGACGCTATAAAAATCAATGAAATAACTCCAGTATGGAAGGAAGAATTTTTGATGGGAAAAAAGCTTGTATTGAGGGGAAGTATGTTTGCCGTAATCATCTGTATAGCAATCATCGTCATTTTTAATAAACAAAGTGCAGTTTCTGCTAACATACTTCCAACACCTATCTTTGCATCTGAAGATACAACGATCATTTATGAGGGTATTCATGCTGGCTTGATTTATGAGGATGGAGATCTGGGCTATCTGGATGTTGGCTATCAGGGAACATTTAATAATCCTGTGGAGGCTCAAGTATTGCTAAAGTATGATTTGCCGCCAATCCCTGCAGGATACGAGATTGAAACGGCCAGTCTATATATTCCTGTATCAGGCGGCAATTTACAAACATCGACAAATTTTTCGCTAAAGGTTTCTACGAGCACCAATCATAGCTGGATCCAGGATAGCAATATAATATCGCCGCCGGCTCCAACTTCGGGTTCTACGCAAACAAGAGTGTTAGACAGTAATGTCCCCCTACACAAGCCTACGCTAGCTCCCTTTGATTTTACTAGCTACATAGTAGATGAATCCTTAAAGGCTAATCCTAGAGCAACCTTTATTTTATCTGGAATGAATGCTCAAGAAGCGGCAAGTAATGGAATAAACAATTCTGATCATTATATTCAGATGACTGAAACGAGTGTAGGCAATGGTATGTTGGGACCGTATTTAATTTATACGTATTCACAAATCCCTACTATTGAAATAACAGGCGTGACGGACGGCGGTCTTTACAATACAAATGTTACGCCTCATTTTAATGCAGGAACAGCGACATTAAATGGCAGTCCTTTTGCAAGCGGCACGGTAGTCTCCGGTGAAGGCACCTATACGTTAACCGTCACGGCTGGCAGCCAACAAGGAACCGTACAATTTGTAATAGATAAGACTCCCCCGACAGGGACGATCAGTGTAAATCTGGGCAACCCATACACGAATAGCTCGGCTGTATCTATTTCAATAAGTCCAGATGCCGGAATAACTGATATCACGCATGTCCAATATTCGGTTAACGGAAACCCATTTACACAGATACCTTATGTACCAAGCTTTATGCTGGCAATAGGAAGCAATGATGGAGATAAAGTTCTAAAATTTAAGTTAATTGATCGCGCAGGGAACGCATCAATTGAATATGAAACAACGATAACACGGGATACCGAAGTCCCAACAGGCTCTATTGTTATTAATAATGGCAACGTGTATACAACTAATGCCGGAGTAACGCTTAATCTATCTTTAGGCAACGGTGTAACAGATGTGGTAGCGGTACAATTTTCTAATCACAATAGTTCTTGGTCAGGAGTTGAAGCCTTTAGTCCTATAAGAAGCTATACGTTACCAGCTGGGGATGGAAATAAAACGGTGTATGTACGTTTAATCGACCGAGCAGGTAATAGTACCATCATACAAGACAGTATTATTTTGGATACAACAGCGCCTGCGGGTACTGTCGTTGTGAATAATGGTAGTGCCTATACAAATAACGCCAACGTATATGTTGATATAACGCCAGATGCAGGCGTAACGGATATAGCGAGTATTCGCTACACACTTAACGGATTACCTCCAGTTACAATAGCTTATACAGATAGTTTTTCTATTAATGCAGGAAGTACAAATGGAGCAAAGTCATTGGCGATACAGCTCATTGACAATGCAGGCAACGAATCCCCTGTATACAGCTCAAATGTGACGTTAGATACGGAACCGCCAACAGGAACAGTGGCGATTAATGGAGGAGCTGCTTATGCAACAGACCAAGAAGTGACGCTTGATTTCACTTTAGGAGCAGGCGTAACGGATGTCGTAAGCGTACAATTCTCGAATGACAATCAAACGTGGTCGTCCGAACAGGCCTATAACGCTAGTATGAGCTATACGTTGCCGACAGGTGATGGCAGCAAGACGGTCTATGTTCGCTTGATCGACCGGGCAGGAAATACGGGAATGGCTCAAGCAAGTATCGAACTGGATACGACAGCCCCCTTCGTTACAGGTGTAACAGATGGAGAGAGCTATAATTCCTCGCGAACGATTAGCTTTAACGAAGGCACTGCAACATTAAATGGCAATGGCTTTATTAGTGGCTCGTCTGTGGACGCCGAAGGCTCCCACGTACTGGTTGTTACAGATGCCGCAGGTAATTCCGTTACAATTACATTCAACATCTTTAAATATAGAGTAGGCTACGACGGTAATGGCGCTACGGGAGGTCTTGTACCGGTAGATAGTCAAACCTATGAAACGGGGAATAGTGTAACGGTATCCGATAATGTTGGAGGCCTGGTGAAGACCGGATTTACGTTTATTGGCTGGAATACGGAAGCAGATGGAAGCGGGACAAGTTATGCAGCAAATGATACATTCAATATAAACGCAGCTGATGTTATCCTATATGCAGTTTGGGAAATGAACCATTATACGTTGTCTTTTGAGTCAAATGGAGGAAGTGTTGCAGTGGCTCAGACGATCTCCTACAACGATACGGCAACCGAACCGAATACACCAACGAAACTTGGCTTTACCTTTGGCGGTTGGTATAAAGAAACAACATTAACAAACCAGTGGGACTTCACGAAGGAATTGGTGACAACAAATACGACGTTGTATGCGAAATGGATTGCCAATTATGGAGGGGGATATATTCCACCACACAGTTTCACGGTGTCTTTTGAAACCAATGGCGGAAACGTAATCGTTAATGTATCAGTAGAGAATAATTCAAACTTGGCAGATTTGCCGACTCCACTTAAGGAAGGATTTATGTTTGAAGGCTGGTATCTTGATGAAGCGTTGACCCGGAAGTGGGATCTTCTAACAGATCGTGTTACAAAAAACATAAGCCTGTATGCAAAATGGATTGAAAATACGAATACGACCCCGACACCGGATCCTTCCTTAAGTTTGAAGGACATCTCGGGACATTGGGCACAAGAAATGATTGAGGAATTAAACAATAAAGGGATTATTGCAGGGTATCCAGACGGCACCTTTCGTCCAAATGAATACATCCAGAGGCAGCATATGGCATTGATATTCACGCGTTCGTTCAAGTTCGAGCCAACACGCGAGGCGGCAGCTTTTTCTGATGTATCGCCCAGTCATCCGTCCTACAATTCCATTACGTTATTGCAACAAGCAGGAATTATAGATGGAACAAATAATAAATTCAATCTGGTTGAACCTGTGACACGTGCCCAGATGGCAAAAATCGTTGCGCTTGCTCTTGGGATCGAACCAGGCGGAATAAGTCCTTTCCAAGACGTACCGTCAACGCATTGGAGCTATGCTTATATCGCTGCACTGGCAAAATTGGAGATTGTTCTGGGTAATAACGGTAATTTCAATCCGGATGAACCTGTAACGCGAGCTGAGTTTGTCGCAATGATATTCAGAGCTTTGAATCTGGCAAAATAGAGAGAAAAACTAAATAAGCCCTTCTAGAGAAGGGAGTGAAATAATCGTAGACCTTTCATGAGTTCATTGAACTTTTGGAAGGTCTCTTATTTTTTGATGTAGTGTATGTCTCAGACGTGTATCTATTACCGTTCAAACTAAAAATATTGCACCACAACCTAAAAACAAAGTGTACTGCCTCTACAGCTATAATGAGTACAGGTTACTTTGAGAGCGATTTCATTATTGAAGGGGAGGAAGCAGATGGTTAAACTGCGGGTTGCAAAGGGTTTGGGCAAAAGGATAGTTTCGGTTTTTACCGTCATTACAGTTACAGCAGGTTTGCTTTCACAGATTGGACCGGTGTCTTATGCGGAGGAAGCTGTGGTTGTATTCAAGACGCAAAGCGGAGGGATATTCAACGGCATGCCGCTTTTTGACGGTAATCCTGAGCATCTGGACGAGTTTGTGGATACTTATTTTAATTACACAGGATTGGAAGGACCTGCGGTATACGTCACCGGATCTCGTAACCACTATACGTTGAAGAAGGGGCCAAACGCAGGAAAAGTCATTCCCGGGGCCTTGTCCGCAGCGGACAATGTGCAAGGAATCTCAACGGACTTCCCGGCGCTGGTTGGCATGGGCCAAACCTGGAATAAGGAGCTGCTTGGCGAGATTGGCGAGGTTATCGGCAACGAGAAAATTAGCCTGCTAAAAGTAAAGCAGGGAGAGTCCAATATTCATGGAGGGGCTAACGCTTCAGCGAGCGTTGCGTTTACCGTTGTCAGCGATTTGCGGATTAATCCGCTTAGCGGGCGCTTTGACGAGGGTTTCTCCGAAGACGCTTATATGGCGGGCACGCTCATTGACAAGATGGCTGCCGGACTGAGCGGTATCGAGCAGCCGGCAACGAATGATGGCTTCTGGATGCGCGCAGCAGTTGGGACCAAGCACTATTCCGTTTACAATGCACAGTGGTTCCGCCAATCGGCGAGCAATAGCGCCAGCGCGCGCGCCATGTTTGAATATCAGACGAGAGGCGTGCAAAAAGGGCTGGAATCCGGTGCGGTTGCCGGTGTCATGACCTCTTTTGGCCGGACAAACGGCATTCCTAACATCTTGTCTCCGCTTCAGCTCCATGCGAATACGTTTGCCAAATACGGCGTGTACAGTTCGCCGGATTTTAATGGCGACCAGCATGTATCAACCGGCAATCAAATGGGCAATGGCTATGACAACAACTACGCGGTTGATCGCTCGCATGCGACTGTGCTGATGGCGCTCGCCCAAGCGAATGCGGGACGGCCTTCGCCATCCACAGCAAACGCGGATATCGACGTAGCCGAGCTTGTCGCACTGGTGGAGCAGAACGAATATGGCATTACGGCCGACGATCTGGTTGAGGCAGCCAGACCGCATATGAACCAGCTTGTACGGCTGGGCATCTTTAATGAAACGGATGAAAACGGCATTCCAAAGTTTTATCCGTTTGCACAGGACGCTAAGGATGTAAGGACTTCCCCTGCCGCTTCCTACAAGGATGCCGAGCATCAGGATGTGGCGCTCAAGGCGGCGCAGGAAAGCATCGTGCTGCTTAAAAACGATGGGGTGCTGCCGCTTGCCAAACAAAAAAATGCTGCAGTCTCCGGCATTTATGCGGACTCGCGTTTTAAAACGACTTATTCCGTAGGTGTCACGCCAAACGATATTGCGAATGCTGGAAATTCTCCATTGCTCTCGATTATTAAAGCAAACGGAGCCGATCATGTTAACTACACAACAGGCAGCGAGGTAATCGCTTTGACGTCCAGGCTGAACGGCCAAACGGTAACAGCGAACGTCTATAATCCGGATGCGCTGGAAAAGGGTTCGGGTCTTATTTTGTCGGCTGAGGAAGTGGATTCGGAAAAACCTGCCCAGTTGTTCCGCGTATATGATTGGGGACAATCCGGCTCCAGCTTGATGTCATTGTACAACAATCGCTGGGTTGCATCGCCTTCAGCTGCCGGTGCCGCGATTGGCAACACGGATGGAACGAAGCTGAACCTGACAGCCAATGACTGGAACCTTGCTGAAATGCTTGGAGAAACAAGCGTCATTCCGCCAACGCTGCGTTTGGAAACAAATGCCGATGACAGTGTTTCCATCGTAACGAGCGGCTATCGGACGGGCTTTTCGGGAGATTTCACGAATTTCTATTATGCAAGCGGCCGTTTCGCAACGGCGGGTGAGGATGGAACGCTAAAAACCGCTGCCAATACGCTTGGCACAAAAGCAAATGCCGCGATTCGTCCTGACTCCGTTAAGTTCGAGAAAACGGTCGTTCAGGAGGTAGGCGCAGAAGCGGCCGCGCGAGCTGATAGCGATGACTATGCCGTTGTATTTGTCGGCGCTGTTCCCCGTCACAGTGCAGGCGAAGGCAATGACCGCTCCAGTCTGAACATGGGCGATGCTGATTACAAGCTGGTGGACAAGGTTTCCTCCGCATTTGCCGCCAAGGGGAAAAAGACGGTAGTTGTTGTCAGAACAAGCTTCCCCGTCGGTTTGGAGGAAATCCAGAACAATCCAAATGTATCCGCCATTGTGTACCAGCCGTACGGCGGTCAATATGATTCCCATGCGCTGGCACAGGTGCTTTATGGAGATTATGCGCCTACTGGTCGGTTGACCTCAACGTGGTATAAGGATATGTCGGCCTTCCCGGCCATTAACAAATACATCATCCCGGAAGGCAACAAAACGACAACGCTGGATGACATCGACCCGCGCTTCAAGCTCGATATGACAAACGCTGACCCGATTGAGTCCGAGCTTACCTACATGTACACGAAGGCGCCGGTGACTTATCCCTTCGGCTACGGGCTGTCGTACAGCTCATTTTCCTACAGCAGCTTGTCCGCTCCGTCCAGCGTAAGCGGCAATGAGCCCTTTACGGTAACGGTGCAGATCCGCAACGATGGCACTGTGGCAACCTCGGAGGTCGTACAGCTATATGTAAAAAACAACAATGCGAGCTATGGCAGTCATGCGCCTCAGAAGCAGCTTGCATCGTTTGAAAAGGTGCACGTTGCTCCGGGTGAAAGCAAAACGGTTGAGCTTACGGTGAATCCGCAGGATTTTGCCCTATGGGATGTAAACAGCAATCAATTTGTGGTAGAAAACGGGGCATATTCGGTTCAGGTTGGTTCATCTTCCGCTGACATTCGGACGCAGCAAACGGTTCAGGTTCAAGGTCAGTCGCTTGCCGGGCTTTCACTTGCGCAGCCTTTCAATGTTTTTGATCATGCCTATGCGGCTAATGAGGTTGTGTATCATGAGGTATCCAAAGCACACACCGCAGCGGAACTGAAGGAGAAGAAAGTAGTTAGCGGCTACTACGCCGTTAGATCGAAGCAAAACGGCTCATGGGTTGCTCTTCCAAAGGTTAATCTGACAGGAGCCAAGAAGGTGAAGGCCTCTGTAGCAACGGATGCGGGGGGAGGAGTCATTACGCTTCATGCGGACTCGCCGGCTAACGCGCCAATTGCAGTCATTGATGTGCCTCAAACGCAAATGAACGCTTACAAAATTAGCAATGCGGACGTTCAGGTAAAGGAGCTTGGTTATACCGACGTTGAGGTGGATTTAAGCAATACCAGTATAACGGGTATTCATGACTTGTATGTGGTATTCAAAGCGCCGGATCTTCGCATTGACAGTTTGGCTTTTACAATAGCGGAGGCACCAACGCCTACATCGAATACCGGGTCGCCGGGTTCCGGAACCGTTGTTCCAACGCCATCTCCATCAGCAACGCCCGCTCCAAGCGCAACTGCAGCGCCAGTGGCAGTCACGGTAGCTCCGGGCTCGAAGGACGATGCGGCAAAAGTTGCAAAAATCAACCAAGCAGGAGTAAAGGCAGTAGGCGAAGCAGTGGCTGTCACGGTTTCCGAGAAACAAGGCAATTATGCCGAAGCCGTTGTTAATGTTGGCAAGCTGACTGGCCAAAACGCCGTTACTTTGGCTCTGGTCAGTGGCGACGGCAAGCTTACGCCGGTACCCGGAAAAGCTGCAATCGACAAAGATGGGAATACGATTATTAGAGCGCTTGTTGCAGCAAGCGGAACTTATGTCGCTATAAGCTCCGCACGTCAGTTCAGCGATGTTCCGGCAAACGCCTGGTTCGCCAAAAATGTGGAAAAAGCGAACGGATTGCTGCTGATCAATGGCGTTTCCGAAACGCAAATGAAGCCTGCGGCGTCTACGACCGCGGCGCAGACGCTGGCGGTTGCTCTGAATGTGCTTGGCTTGACTCCTGAGCAGAAAGCTGGTGATACGGTATGGTACGACGCTGTTGTCCGTACTGCACATGCCGCAGGTCTTATCGACAGCGAAGCCATTAAAGACGACTATGCGATAACGCGCGAATCTATGGCTGCAATACTAATGAATGCCTTGACTTATGCTGGACTTCCCACTGAGCTTAGCGCAGCAGAGGTGAATGCGCTGCTTGCCGGCTTCAAGGATGCTGCAGAGCTGTCGGCGGAAAACCGCTATGCGATGGCTGTAGCCGTGAAATACAGCATTTTTATCGGTACACCGGACGGTCGTCTGCTTAGCGGCAATGCGCTTACGCGCGCAGAGCTTGCAGTGGTTGCGCTCCGGACGTATGAGGCCGTAACTGAAAGGTTGTAAGCGCGGAATGAGCTAGACAGAAGTTTCGTATTCATACAATACAAAATCAGGCGCTGCGCCAAGACTCGTTCGAGTCCTGGTCAGCGCCTGATTTGACGTAAGCAGTTAGCGGCAGCCTCTGAGTGATAGCGTAGACACAGCAGTTAGATGGCTGTGACCTTGCACGGGAGCGGTAGGACTGGCCCTTGAAGATATGCCGTCAGCCCGATGCCGTAGGCCTGATACCCGAAGTTTGTTGCTGTCAGCCGTTCCTGAAGTTTTCCGGCGTTGTCCCTGTCACTTTTTTAAACAAGCGAAAAAAATATTTTGGATTGTCATAGCCAATGGACTTTGCTATTTTGTATACTTTGTCATCCGTGCTCCTGAGGAGGTTTTTTGCTTGCTCAATTCTCAGTTTGTTAATATAATCAGTGAAATTTTCCGCTGTTTTTTCTTTGAACAAGTGGCTTAAATAGCTTGGATTCAAATAAAAAAGGGAGGATACCCGTTCCAGCGTTAAATCTTCTGCATAATGATTGTTAATATACATTTTTATATTGTCAATGACATGATCGGATGAGTAGGCAGAGCGCTCCTTTAATAGCTCGGCAATGCCTGTCAAAACTTTGAGCATATAGTCCTTTATCGCGTCAATGTCGAAGGAAATGCTAAGCACAGATTCGAAGCTGGAGGAGGAAGAGCTGATCATATTAGTCTGCAAATAGGCCGACAATAATTTTTTTACCTCCATCATTATATCACGGGCCTGCTCTTTCAATTGGACAAGGGTCACATCGGGCTGCAGCATGAAAAAGGCGAAGAAATCCAGCACCAGCTCCTTTGTTTTTGATACATTGCCCGATTCGATAAAAAAAAGCAGCTCATGTGATTTGTTCCAAAAAACAACAGTGCTGGCGTGGGCGTCTGGGCTGTAGATATAACATTTTCCAAAATCAGTAACGGATCGTTTGTCCAGCGCCGCTATCGTTTCCTGATGAGCTTCTCTGAGTGCGGCGAGCGAAGGCTTGACTGAACTTACTCCAATACAACTCTCTCCCCCGCCCTTAGCGCCTGCCTGTTCGATAAGCTGTTTGGCCGCGAGCTCGGCGTTTCCCAGCATGGCACGTTCACTCTCTCCCCGACGAAAGGTCAAAATCACAAATGCCAGATTAGCGCTTTGCGGGTGCGGGATATAGAGAGAATCTGGCACGGCAGGCGGCTGCTCCATTGCCAGAGGCTGCGGTGAATACAAAGTAAGCAGCATGTAGTTGTCTTGCTCTGCCAACGTTGCAAATGCCTTGGAGGAAAATGCGGGAAGGCTGTTCAGCTGGTGAATGCCGAGAATGATATTTAGCAGAGACTGAACATCCGACTTCAAGCTGATTTCTTCGTTTTCCGCCTCTTTCTGCACAACCTCCAGCTTGACCGAACGATGCTGATCTATCGCGTTAATTGCCAATTGCAGCATGCGATGAATTTCCTCGCGGCTGAACGGCTTCAGCAGATAACCGATTACCTTGGAAGAGATGGCCTCCTGCATATATTCAAAGTCAGAATAGCCGCTGATAACGATAATTTTTTTGTCCGGATATTGCTCATGGATATGCTTCATTAACGATTTACCGTCCATTTCCGGCATCCGCATATCTGTCAAAATGATATCGGGATCAGTGCTCTTGATTAGCAGCAATGCGTCAGCGCCGTTGTCCGCTTCCCCAAGAAACGTCAGCGGCGTATGAAAGGATTGGATTTTTTTGAGCAGCCCTTTGCGTATGAGCGGTTCATCGTCCACAATAATGAAGGTGTGCATGCCATAATCCCCCTATCTTTCCGTCTGTGGAATGGAAATCGTAATCGTTGTTCCTTCATTTTTTGCGCTTTGTACATCCAGTCCATATTCAATGCCGTAGTATAGAGCGATTCTGGATTGTACATTTTTAATGCCGATGCTTTGTCTGCTTCGTTGTCCGATGGAAACAAATTCCGGCGGCTCGTTCAACAGCTTGCGCAGCTCCTCAAGCTGTTGATTTGTCATCCCTACGCCGTCATCAATCACCTGAAGCGTAATTTGTTCCTCCTTCAGCCAGCCGTTGATCGTAATGCTCCCTTTGCCGCGTTTGTTCTCCAGTCCATGGTAGATCGCATTCTCAACAAGGGGCTGCAATAGCAGCTTAAGCATGCGCAGCTCGAGGATATGAGGATCAATATGCTTGTGAAAGCTGATTTTATCGCCATAACGAATTTGCTGAATTGCCATATAATTGTCGACATGCTGCAAATCCTCCTCGGCGGCAACGAGCTCGCTGTCGGTTTTGATGCTATAACGGAACATATCGCCAAGCGCTTTCGTCATGACGACGATGCTTTCGACCTCCTCGATTTCAGCTATGCTATTAATGGATTCCAATGTGTTGTACAAAAAGTGAGAGTTGATTTGAGCCTCAAGAGCCTTCATCTGGGAATCCATCGTAAGAATTCGATTCTGGTAGCTCTCGCGTATGTGCGTATCGATGTCGGTAATCATTTTGTCGAATTCGTGGTACAAAATGCCGATTTCATCTACCCGGCTTGCATCCGCATGTATGGGCACCAAACGCTGAGCTTTATTTTTTCGCATGATTTTGGCCAGTCGAATGATTGGTTTCGTAATGAGATTGGATAGGAAGAACGATACGATCAAAAAAATAATGGCGCAGCTTGTCGCAACGTAAACAAACAGCTTTTGGGAAATGCCGTATTCCTGATATAGCTGGTCGACAGAGATGCTGGCGATTACGCTCCAATCGTTACTCGGTACCCGTTGGATGACCGTCAAATTTCCGGAGTTATTGAATTGTTGAATGGAACTCGACATGCTCCCAAGCTGTTCTTGAAGCATAGGAGGGAGCTTGCCTCCAGACTTTTTGTTTGCGCTTTCATAGATGATGTCGCCTTGTGCGTCAGCTACATAAATATTGGATAAGCCAGGGGCAGGATTCTGGTTGAGGCCGGAGAATAATTCCATGCTCCCATCAATCAAAAAAATACCGAGAAACTCATTGTTGTTGGGATCGTAGAGCGCGCGGGAGAAGCCAATTGACGGTTTGGCGCCAATCATATAGGGCTTGCTGCCAACCTCGCCAATGTACAAGCCCCCTTTTAAATGGATGGTTCCGACGTACCACTCGTCCTGAAGCGGTGAATAATCCAGCTTCATTTCATTGCCATAACTAATCGATTTCCCATCAGGCGTGAATAGATAAATCCCATTAATGTAATTGTAACCCAATAAAATATTTTCGAATATGAGCTTAAGTCGAGCTCGGGCAATAAAAATTTCATATTGGTCGTTTGTTTGGTTGAGTGCCCGCAGCTCATCGCTAACGGTGTTGTAGACGGCAGCCGATGATGACTGCTGAAGCAAAGTGATTGAAATGCGATCAATATTTTGCAGGATATCTTCGATGCTTTTGACTGAATTTTGGATTGTAGTCGCTGCAACATAGGAGGTTTGTTCGTTGACAAGTCTTGTATAGCTTCGATACGAGCTTACCGATACGACGATAATGGGCACAATGGAAACAAGCACAAGCACAAGGAATAGCTTTGTTTTGATATTGAAAAAAAGCATACACTGAACCTCCAAGCTTGTCTATTCTAAAAATAGTGCACCATTTTTACCAAAGCAATTATACTGCAACTCACATTATTATAAAAACAGGCACAATGCAAGAACAATAACGAAACAGGGGGAAATACACGATGAAACGAGCAAAAACAGTTTGGCTTGCTTTGCTGGTCCTCGTAGTTATCATGCTGAGCGCATGCGGAAGCAACAGCGGAAGCAGCAACAATGAAGGGAATCAAACGTCTGATCCAAGCTCCAGCAATGCAGGGGCAACGGATGGGAGCGAGTCTGCGAAGCCAGTCACGCTAACCATGATGATGTCTGGCAACAAGGCGGCGGATGGCCAGGACTTTGAGCTTGATATCCTTCCCAAGCTGGTTAAGGAAAAATTCCCGAATATTACGCTAGAGGTCCAGAAGCTTCCGGATGATCAATACAATACTTCGGTACGGACAAAACTGGCGGCAGGAAAGGGACCCGATATCTTCTGGATTTTCCCGAAAAATGCGGCTGGCGGCGTCATTGATTTTGCCAAAGCCGGGTTTGCGGCAGACCTTTCCGACCTGACGTTCTGGGACAATATCGGTCAAGGCGCAAAAGAGGATATGTCCTATGACGGAAAGCCTTATGGCGTAGCGGAGGGACTTGATTTCCTTGGCGTTTATTACAACAAGGAAATGCTGGAACAGGTAGGCGTTACGGAATTTCCGCAGGACTGGGCGTCGTTTCTGGAACTGTGCCAGAAGCTGAAGGATGTCGGTATTACTCCGATTGCGCTGGGAGACAAAGACCCTTGGGTTATTCAGTTCGGTATGTATCCAATTGCAGCCAATGTTGTATACCCTGATGAAATGGATTTTGACGTAAAGGTGCAGAATGGCGAAAAGCCGCTTAATGATCCAAAATGGGTGAAAACGATCTCGATGTACCAAGAGTTGTACGATAAGGGATACGTTGTTAAAAACTCTCTTGGTGTAGGCAGCGCGCAAGCGGCACAGCTGTTCATTGACGGCAAGGCGGCCATGTCCTTCACGGGTACCTGGGATTATCCATCCATGAGCGCTGCGGGCGCTGCAGAGTTTACCCGCGGTTTTGCTTCACTGCCAGGCAATGAAGCCGGCAAGCCGCTGTACGTATCGGCATCAACATCTGCCGGTTATGCTTTGAATGCAAAATCGGCAAATCTTGATACAGCAAAGCAAGTCCTGAATTACCTGTTCGACGGAGAGTCTGATCTGTTCAACGCTTTCGTTGAATCAAACAGCTCAATCAGCGTGTACAAAGGCGTGGAACTTAGCAACGAGCTATTCAAATCAGTCAATGATAACTACCAACAAAACGGAAAATCCGTCTATTTCAGCAACCAAATGTGGCCAGCGGGCGTGTCTGATGTGATGCAAGCAAAATTTGCCGAAATTATCGGCGGCAAGAAAACTACGGCGGAAGATGTCGCAAAAGCGATGAACGACAAATTCCAGGAGCTATGGAAAGATAAATAAGCAATCGCCAACAGATAATGCCTGGTCAGGGAAGGCTCTAGCCTTCCCTGGAGGGCTGCAAAGAGATAGCCGGAAAGGATGGAGCAGCATGAACTCAACTGTAATGAAAAAGTCGATGTATTTATTTGCAATACCGGCGCTTATTTTTTATATTACCTTGTGGGTTTTCCCGATTCTCAGATTGTTTCAGTATAGTATTACGGATTACAATGGCTTCTCTCAGGACTACAGCTACATCGGTTTCGATAACTTCAAGGACCTGTTAAACGGCGATGTGCTTGGCGTTTCTTTAAAAAACACGCTACTCTACACGTTGATTACGGTTGTGTTCGCCAATCTGATTGGGCTGGCGCTCGCTCTGCTGCTAAATATGAAAATCAGAGGCAAAGGGGTTTATCGATCACTTGCCTATATTCCGACGTTGTTCAGTGCAATCGTAGTAGGTTTCCTATGGAGCTACGTCTATATGCCGGATTATGGTCTTATCTCAACCTTTCTTGATAAAATTGGTATAAATAATGAAAATCTGAACTTTCTCGGAAATTATTCAACGGCTTTGTATGCTATTATTTTTGTTGAAATATGGAAAAACATAGGGACCACAATGATTATTTTTTTGGCGGGCTTGCAAACGGTTCCTAACGACCTGTTGGAAGCTGGAAAAATGGATGGCTGCGGTCCGTGGCGTCTGTTGAAGCATGTGAAAATCCCCCTGCTCGCCACCGCGATTACGATTAATGTGACGTTAAGCTTGATCAATGGACTGAAGGCGTTCGACTTCCCGTTTATCATGACGAACGGCGGTCCGGGGACGGCAACGAATACCCTAATTTTCTCTATCTACAAAATGGCGTTTACCGAGCAGCTATTCGGCAAGGCTTCCGCGCTTGGGGTCATTTCCTTTGCAGTCATCATAGCCATTACAGCTTTGTGCGTTGTTCGCATGAATAAACGGGAGGTGTCGGCATGACGATTGCCAAAATCACTCGCAAGGCATTGGTTCAACTGCTCGTTATGGCCGTTATGGCGCTAAATCTGATTCCGCTTGTTATCGCGCTTTCAACCTCGCTGCGTGATCCCAGCAACAATTTAAATCCGTTAAATCTGTTCCAAAACATCTCATTGGAGAGTTATCGCGTCGCTTTCGAACGGATGCTGTTTCCTCAGGCGTTGCTTAACAGCATTATTCTTACAGGCATCTCGGTCATCTTTGTTGTACTGTTTGCTGCGATGGCATCGTATCCGATGGCAAGACTGAAGACCAAATGGAGCAAATTTCTGTATTTGTTCTTTCTTTCAGGGCTTGTTATACCCGCTCAAATGGTGCTCATTCCGGTTGTGCAAATGATTAATGCGCTTCATATTCCAACAAATCACTATACGCCTATTCTTATGTTTATTACGTGCAGCCTTCCCTTCTCCACGTTTCTGTATACGGGCTTTATTCGAAGCGGCGTACCGGAGGAGGTGGAGGAGGCGGCTCATATTGATGGTGCGGGTCTGTTCAGGCGCTTCTGGTCAGTTGTATTCCCGCTGCTTCTTCCAGTTACCGTTTCTGTTATTATTACGCAAGGCGTATGGATCTGGAATGACTATTTCTTCAATATGATCTTTATTTCGGGAGCGGGCGACTCTCCGTTGCCCCTGGCCATGCTGGGCTTTCTGGGAGATCAGCAGAATCCTACCCAGTGGAATGTTTTGTTCGCGGCGTGTTTCCTTTGTGCGATGCCTTTGCTGCTTGCCTTTTTGCTCCTGCAGAAATATTTTGTTGGCGGAATGACGGTTGGCGCTGTGAAAGGATAATATTCATGAACGAGGGAGTCAACTACGATGAAGCAAAAAATCATTACTCAGGATTTTGTTGATCGGGCGGAGGCTCTTACTCCTCCGCTTTTCAAAAGCAAGGTGTACCCTCGGCGGCAGGTTAATGTGGTTGCGAATGAACAGGCATTCCAGGGCTGGGAGGTACAGGATGCAGGCTCCATTGAGGAGTTTGGCAGCAAGGTGTTCCGTCAAGGCGATAGCGTAACCCTCGATTTTGGCGATCATCAGGTGGGCTACGTGACGCTCTCAATCACTAATATAGACAGCAATGCAGATGCCCCGCTTCGTCTGGGACTGGTGTTTGGCGAAATGCCTTGCGAAATCGGAGAGGATTTTGCGGATTACAATGGGTGGTTAAGCCGCTCCTGGCTGCAGGACGAAATGATTAATGTTGATGTGCTGCCGGGCATTGTGACTTTGCCACGCCGATATACCTTCCGTTATATGAAGATTATCGTGCTCTCAACCTCGATTCGCTATCATGTGAGCTTTCCCGAAATGTATTGCGAAACGGTGACCTCGGGGGACATTTCACAAATTGCGCCGTTGCCCGTCGGCGTTCCTGCTGATCTGCAGCAGATGGATGCCATAGGCATCAAAACGCTTCAGGACTGCATGCAGACGGTGTTCGAAGATGGGCCCAAGCGTGACAGGCGGCTGTGGATCGGAGATTTGCGCTTGCAGGCGCTCGTAAATTACGAGACATTTCGAAGCAATGATTTGGTAAAGCGCTGTTTATATTTGTTTGCGGGCATGAGGCTGGAGGAGGGACAGGTGGGAGCTTGCTTGTATGAAAAGCCCGAACCATTTGTCGACGATATTTACCTGTATGACTATTCGTTGTTTTTTGTTTCTACATTATATGATTATTATATGGCCGCACAGGACCGCCAGACTTTACAGGAGCTTTGGCCAGTTGCTGTAGAGCAAATAGAAATTGCGCTTAAGCGGCTGGATGAAAACGGCATCGTGGAGGATGATGACACCTGGTATTGCTTCCTCGATTGGCACGAGGAACTGAATAAGCAGGCTGGAGCGCAAGCGACTCTCATCTATAACCTGAAGCGGGGGCTGCTGCTTGCTCATGAGCTTGGGGATTTGGAGCGGGCCATTTTTATTCAAGCCACAATTAATAACGTGTCCACTGCGGCAATTACACATTTATGGGATAAAGAGCGCCAGTTTTTTATTAGCGGAAAGGACAGGCAGGTATCCTGGGCGTCGCAAATTTGGATGGCGCTTGCTGAGGTGTTGGAAGAGGAAGCTAACGCCGGGTTAATGGATCGTTTACTTCAACAAAACCCCGCCATCGGCATGTCGACGCCTTATTTGTATCATCATTTTGTTGAAGCGCTGCTGCTGTGCGGCAAACGGGATGAAGCGCTTAAGCAGATGCGAGCCTACTGGGGCGAGATGATTGCTGACGGAGCGGACACGTTCTGGGAGCTGTACAATCCGGCAGACAAGCGGCTTTCGCCTTACGGCAGCAATCTCGTCAACAGCTATTGCCACGCCTGGAGCTGTACGCCGAGTTATTTTATCCGCAAGTATTTTGTAGGTGGTGAAGGCGCGTAAATGAGGGGCTGTCCAAAAAGCCGATCCGCGTATCTGATTCAACTAAAAACGCTAATGGACATCCGTGTCCGTTAGCGCTTATTTTTTAGCTTTTTGCGTTTGTAACGGACAAGGATGTCCGTTAGCATTTCAAAATCTGCGTTTTACGCGTCTAACGGACTTCCGTGTCCGTTAGAGCGTTTGACTTTTCGGACAGCCCCATTTCTTTACATTTGCAGTTTAATCAGGGAGCGGCAGCTTTTTCGCCGCTCTGCTTGAAAACTAGCTTAATCAGCGGCGGAGTGATCAAGGTCGTTAAGATGACGACCAGCACAATGGCCGTGTAGTAGCCGGCAGGCAGCAATCCTGCGGACAGCCCGGCCGACGCAATGATCAGCGCGACCTCCCCTCTGGATACCATGCCGGAGCCAATGGCAAGCGACTGTCTGGAGCTGAAGCCGGTAAGACGGGCGCCTATGCCGCCTCCTGCCATTTTGGTAATCACCGCAACCAGTGTCAATAGTACGATGAACAATGCCTGACTGCCGAGCCCGTCAAATGAGATGTTAAGCCCGATGCTTACGAAAAAGACGGGAACAAACAAGGTGTATGCAATCGGCTCAACCTTTTGCTCGATGACAGGTCTGTGAGCTGTGCGAGAGAGGGCGAGCCCGGCGGCAAATGCGCCGATGATTCCGGCAACACCCATAAATTCCGCAAAATAGGAGTAGCCGAAGCAAAGCAGTAAAGCACCGCTCATCACACCTTCGCTCACCTTTATTTTGGACATGAGTTTCATCAAAAATGGAACGGCAAACCAGCTTGCGGCAATAATGACGATAAAAAAGAGTATTTTTTTCAACATCATAACAGGCAGGGACACGGCCCCGCCGTCACCCAGCATGCTCATCATGACGGCAAAAAGAACAACAACCACCACATCATCGACAACGGCTGCGCCCAAAATGGTCGTTCCCTCTCGAGAACTAAGCTGGTTCATTTCTTTCAGGGTCTGCACGGTGATGCTGACGGAGGTTGCGCAAAGCAGCAGCCCCATAAACAAAGCATAAGGCTGGGACAAGCCCAGCAGAAGGGAGAGGCTATATCCGCCAAAAAAGGGTAAAATGATGCCTCCCGCAGCAACCGCGACGGATGACAGCACGTTTTTTCGAAGCTGTTCCATGTCCGTCTCAAGCCCGGCAATAAACATGAGCAATAAAACGCCGATTTCCGAAAAATGGCTCAAAAGGTCACTGGGTACGACCCATCCCAGCACGGCGGGCCCTATCAAAATACCGGCAAGCAGCTTGCCAAGCACGGCAGGTTGCCCAAGGCGCGCAGAAAGATCGCCGGCCAGCTTTGTCGATAATAGAATAAGTCCCAAGCTTAGAATAAATGCCATTATAAAGCTTCCTCTCGTTGATAAGATTCAGGCATGTCAGCCGTTGAATTATATAAACCAAATTAAAAAAGAACCCGGTTATCTTGCTTTAACCAGGTTCTCCGAAAAAAGACACAGTGAACCCGTTTTGACAGGCTCCACCGATTTGAATATATGAAGTTGATATTGACTCTTGGATCCAGACTTAATTTTATGGCATCCTTGCTGTGAATTCAATGTAAATAATTGGTGGCGCGGTGCTGAAACTTATTTTTGCATAATCAACGAAGCATATACTAAGATATCGGATAGCTTAAAGCAAAGCCGCAGTATTCGCAGTTTTTGCTTTCCTCAGGAAGTATCGTGGTGCGGGCTCCGCAGCCCGTACAGGTAACCGTTTTTGGTTGAGTCGGAGCAGTGTTTCTCGGTTGTTGCTGTTGTTGGTGCATCACATTCCACTGCATTCTCTGCTGATTTTCATGCCATTCCCTTTCTGCCAATTGTCTTCGCATTTCCTCCTCGTCAACCCTCTTTTTGAGCTGCTTTGCTCTCCTATGCATGTAAAGCGCGGGCAAGAATATAAGGATAATGCAAAACAAATAAGCGATAAAGATCGGGTCTCTTCCCGCAAGTAATTGTCCAAAATAACTAAATGAGAGAAGTGCGAAAAAAATGAAAAGCAGCCGACTTGAAAATTGATGGTTTTTCATCGCTGCAAAAGGTTTGTTTCGATCAAGGATTGCCCTGATCAGGATTAGCAACAGCCCTACAGGAAATATGAGAATGAATAGTACAAGGACAGTGACGTTGGGAATAGAACTATTTTGATGGGTAGGCATAAAGCTCCTTTCTTTCTGTTCAAAACGAAGAGTGCTGATAACGGTGGATATGTCGGTAACTATTGCCGAGCATCATATTCGAAGCCAATGCTGCTTTGAAACAGAGCTGTTAAGTGATAAATGAATGTTTATAACGCCTTTTGCAAAGCTGTTTCAGCATTCTTTGTTATTGTACGATAGTAAAGGAAATTGCAAAAGACCTTATCCGTGCGGCAAAGTAGTGCGAGGCAGCTGTATCGTGTATGATAGGACTATGAATCTACTTCAGGAGGATAGGCCAAATTATGTTTGTATTCGTTGGTATTCTTTTTTTGGTCCTGTACGGACTGCTTGTTTTTTATATCGGCTGGAGCGGTTGGAGCTGGATGCGTCCTGCCGTATCAGCAAAGTTTAGAATTGCGTACGCTGCTGTATTGGTTTTTTTGGCGTCTTCCTTTATTCTTGGGCGATTTTTCGGAGACTTTGCGATTTTAAGCATGATTGGCTCCTATTGGCTGGCGATTTTTTCGCTGCTGTTGTTAATGCTTCCGCTTGTTCATTTGACAATGTGGCTGCTTAGGCTGACCTCGCTGCCTCGGCATCGCGTGCAAAAATGGGCGGGTTCGTTGACGCTTGCTGCGTTGGTCGTGTTGCTTGCCCTAGGGTCGTATAATGCCTATACCCCGGTTGTGCGGGAATATGACATCCAGCTGGATAAAAAGGTTGAGGGACTGTCCGAGCTGAAAATTGTGATGGCGGCAGACATGCATTTTGGCTTGTTGTCGGGGAAGGCGCATGCCAAACGTTTGGTGGAGGAAATCAACGCGCTGAAGCCGGATCTGGTTCTGTATCCGGGAGATATCATTGACGATGACCTGGACGCGTATTTGAAGCGGGGAATAGATGAAATCATTAGCGAGATCAATGCGCCTTATGGGGTTTATGCTTCGCTCGGCAACCACGACAAGCTGGATGGCCCACTCGAGGATTTGATCGCCGCTCTGGAGCGCAGCAATATGAAAGTGCTCTACGATGAAGGCATCGTCATTGACGACAAGCTGACGCTGGTTGGCCGCAAGGACCGGACTGAAAACGATCGGGCAACGATGGAGGAGCTAATGAGCACGGTGGATCACACTAAACCAGTAATTGTGCTGGACCATCAGCCGTATGATTTGGGCATCGCCGCAGACAACGGAGTAGACCTCATGGTATCGGGCCATACGCACCGTGGACAAATTGCGCCTGCCAATCTCATTACAAGCGCGATTTTCGAAAACGACTGGGGTTATCTGCAAAAAGGCTCCTTCCACTCCGTTGTCACTTCGGGCTTCGGCTTCTGGGGCCCGCCAATTCGTATCGGCAGCCAGTCGGAGATTGTGCAGATTAATTTGAAGTTTGGATCGTAGTCGCAGGTAGTTGCGTCAAAAACTTAAAATAGTTGATGGAGCGTATTAAAAAGAGGTGTTGTATTCGTTTAATCGACGAATGTAATACCTCTTTTTAATAATAATTCCCTACTGACAAGCAACCCCGTCTCCGTCACGGTCCAGCTTGGACGAATAACCGGGATCACCCTTGTACAACGGGGCTTTTCCGGCGGCGCGGACAGCGGCGCAATTGGCGTAAACCACTTCCTCGGAGCCGCCTTGCTGACCGGCTGCCTCTGATTTGCTACCTTTGGAGCCGCTCGGCATGTCGGACTCCCCTTGCTTGACGTTCTTACCGTCGCTGACTGCCCCATCTTTGTTTATTTCCTCGCCAGAAGAATCCTTCACAGCTTTCCCCGCATCCGGAAACAGATTTCCCGGCTTCTCCACCACAAACAACACTTTTGCTCCATCGGGATAATCTGAAAGCTGATGGCCAACCCAGCTCCCCGCGCCGCGGTTGTCGCTGGATGCGACATAGGCGACACTGGCGCCTTCTCCGCCTTCCTGACACATGGCCATCGGCCATTCGTCGCGGTCGAATCCTTTTTTGGTATCGATCCCGGCAAGCGATTCCTTGCGGTTGGCTTCGGCGCCTGACCTGTCTATCGTGCACACATTGCTGTGACCTTGCTCGATGGCTCCATATATATGCAAAGCCGTTTCAGGGTATCGATCGCTCGGAAAGATGAGTTCGTAGTCATGGCCGGAATTATTTGTTTCTCCCGTGGAGAGAGTCAGAGTAACTCCGCCGCATGCGGAGATGGCAAGCATGGCCAGGATCAGCGTAAAAATAAGCAAAAAACGTCCATCCGGCTTCAGATTCGCCGTTAACCGTTCAGCTATAACTTCTTTTTTCATAGAGTCAGCCCCTCTGTCTGGTATCGATGTACATGCACACTTGGCTCCCGAACCATTTTATAACAAAATGGTTGGTTTGACGAGATGAGGTCTATGCAATAAGGAAATCTGGAAACAACAGCCTCGCGTATTCATCAGAGAACGTTTTTCGGAGGCATATGCCAGGAAGAAGCTTTCACACAGTGGACTCCTGCCAACAATTTTTAGTTGGACTTATCTATTTCGATGAAAGAGCATGAAAAGAGAAGAGCGTACACGAGCGCTGTATTTGTAAGCGAAATATTGCGCTGCTTTAGGGTGAAATTAGCGTTTTCCAGCCAAAAATCAAATTTTACTGCAAGCGTCGCCAGGCGTATAGTTCATATAGCAAGATTCATCACATTAGCAAGATTCTATCCAGAAGGCAGGCGATGAACGCCTATGTTGTCCGACGCGAAAAAATGGCTGATTGGCAAACCGCTAAAATCGAATGAATTGGGAGAGCAAAAGCTGAACAAACGGAAGGCGCTGGCGATTCTGTCTTCGGATGCCCTATCCTCGGTCGCTTACGGACCGGAGCAAGTGTTTATCGTGCTGGCCGCCGCGGGAGCGGCAGCTTATTGGTATTCCATCCCGGTCGGGATGGGCGTGCTGCTGCTGCTGACCGTGCTGATTTTGTCCTACCGGCAAATCCTGTACGCTTACCCGCAGGGGGGCGGGGCTTATGTCGTCGCCAAGGAGCAGCTTGGCGTTTACCCCGGATTGATCGCGGGAGGTTCCTTGCTGGTCGACTATATTCTGACCGTTGCGGTCAGCGTTTCGGCGGGAACGGACGCCATTACCTCCGCTATTCCGGCGCTTCATGAATACAATGTCCCGATTGCTATTTTGTTCGTGCTGGCGATTACGCTGCTGAACCTGAGGGGGCTCACGGAATCCGCCTCCGTTATGGCTTATCCCGCTTATTTGTTTGTGCTGGCGCTGCTTATTCTGATCATCGGCGGCATCTGGAGAATTGCGACCGGCCAGGAACCGGCGGGAGCGCATGGCACGTTTGGCGTGCCGGTGGCTGGAGTGGGACTGTTTTTGCTGGTCAAGGCTTTTGCATCAGGGAGTTCGGCATTGACCGGGGTTGAAGCGATCTCCAACGCTATTCCGAACTTTAAAGCGCCCGCTGCCCAAAATGCCGTCAGAACGCTGCTCGCAATGGGCATTCTGCTTGCGGTCTTATTTGCGGGTATCCTGTTTTTGGCCTATTATTACGGTATTTCGCCCCGTCCCGAGGTAACGCTTGTTTCGGATATCGCGGAGAGAACCTTCGGGCGCGGTTTTGTTTATTACTTGATTCAAGGCGTGACGGCGCTGATTCTGATCCTGGCCGCCAATACGGGATATTCCGCTTTTCCGATGCTTGCGGTTAATTTGGCAAAAGATAAATTCGTACCCCGCATGTTTTCGGCAAGGGGAGACCGGCTGGGTTATTCCAATGGTATAATCGTGCTTGGACTGCTGTCCATTGTGCTCATCATCGCTTTTCAGGGACGGACCGAACGTCTCATCCCGCTTTATGCGGTAGGCGTATTTATTCCGTTTGCTCTGTCGCAAACCGGCATGACCTTAAAATGGCTCCGCGAAAAACCAAAGGGCTGGGCGATTAAGCTGGGCATCAATGCAATAGGAGCTTTGGCGAGCCTGACGGTCGTTCTGATCTTTTTTATAACGAAGCCGACGCAGGTGTGGCCGGTGCTGATTTTTCTGCCGGTGCTGATTGTGGTGTTCCTTCTGATTCGCGGCCATTACCGCGCGGTGGGAGACGGTCTCAGGATTAGCGAGGAGCATGAACCTCCCGTTGAAGGGAATGTGCTGATTGTGCCGGTAGCGGGCATTACGAAGGTTGTGGAGGGCTCGCTCCAATATGCGAGATCGCTTGCCCCCGATCATTTAATTGCGGTCCATGTCAGCTTCGAGCGGGAAGAGGAAGAGGTTTTCCGGGCAAAATGGGCCGAGTGGCAGCCGGATGTGCGGCTGGTAACTCTTCATTCGCCATACAGAAGCATCATACAGCCGCTGTCCAAATTTATTGACGTCATGCAGCGCAAAGCGGGGGCTTCAAATTACCGGGTGACGGTCGTTATCCCCCAGTTTGTGCCGAAGAAGGGCTGGCATAATATGCTGCATAACCAATCCGGATTCCTGCTTCATACGTATTTGCTGTACAGACGCGATATTATTGTCACGACAGTGCCGTATCACTTGCCCAAATAAATAGCCATTATAAAAAAAGGCTTCCGCAGCAACGTAGATGCGGAAGCCGTATACATTTAACCAACCATTCGATTGGCAACCGGTTTTGGCTTGTCCGCCGCTTCTTTCGGGCAGGAAGAGGTGCCATACGTATTGCACATTTCGAAATGGGGACATTTTCGGTATTGCACGAGGGCGTCGTCCAGCTTTTGGCTGGCGGCAAGCACCGAAGGATCGGTAAAGGATTCGTATTTTTCAAAGGTCAACTCCATCATGTTGCGAAGTCTCTCAATCCCTTCCCTGCAAGCACATAGAGTCATAGATCACCGACCTCCCGAAATTTAAGCTGTGCCTTCTTCTCAGTTTACAACTAATAGAGATTAATGGCTATATGTGGAAGACCTTTTTTGCATAAAAGTTTTCTGAATTTCCCATTCCCTGAGACTTGAATCTGATTTTTGGGAAATTACGGCTCTGCATTGGAAAGGCCCGCTGCATCAGCGGGCCTTTCATCAGTCAGTCGAGAGCTGTAATCATGAATGCATGCATGGAGGATGCATTACATATGATCAATTACCATTTGCCGAAGCCGCCGCAGCCAAAGCTGCAAGCGATGATCACCAGCAGAATGAAGAGAACAAGGATCGCACCAACGTTGTTATAAGCACCACCAACGCAACCGGACATTAAGAATGCACCTCCTTACGTTTTGAGTACAGTGTAGGTTATGCGCCTGATGTGCCGGTTGACTGGGTATTTGTTCCTATGGCAATTGAACTTCGGCATTTGCCTACTTCGCGGCTATCGCGTAGTTGACGAATGGGGATATGCCGTGGCAATGGGGGAAGGTTCGGGCTGGGGGCAAAAATAAGCAAACGCACATATTTCCAAAACGCCTATACCGTTCTGCAACTTATACATAGGATACTGTACCTTGAGAAAAAGGAGATGACAATGAATGAACTATGCAGCAAACGTTTCTGGCGGCGGAAACAACCACTATCCGGTAGCAGGTGCAGCTTGCGGTCCCGTAGGCGGATTTAACAGCGCTGGAAGCATCCTCGTGCTCTTTATCCTTCTGGTAATCATCACTAAAGCTTGCCTGTACTAATCATCCTGCCTTCTCCACTGCCTATAACAAGCTGAGATAGCATGCAGCACCCCTTGGGCGGAATTCCGTCCAGGGGGTTTTGCGGTTTCTATACCCGAAGCCTCGAAAGAGGTTTTCTCATTCTGTTATACTACATATAAAGGTTAACGATATGATAACGATATGACCCATTAACCTAAGGATAAGTTAATTGGAAAAGGCGACAGGAGAGAGCATATGACTAACACCTCGAATTCAAGCAACATCAATAGAGACGAGCTTACGCCGGTTTATTTGCTTGCCGGTTTTCTGGGTAGCGGCAAAACCACGCTGCTGCTGTCGTTGCTTGAGCGGTTGAAGGCGCAGGGAAAGAAACCCGCCGTTATTATGAACGAACTTGGCGACGTCAATTTGGAGCGCCGGCTTTTTGACGAGGAGCTGCCTATGGCGGAACTGCTGGGAGGCTGCATTTGCTGCAGCAGCAGGGGGGATCTGGGTCTGGAAATTCATGGGCTTATGGAGCGCGATCGACCCGATGTGATTTTAATTGAAGCAACGGGAGCTGCAAATCCGATGGAATCCATCGACGGGATTACGGAAGCGTCTATGTATGGGAAAACCCAGCTTCAAGGCATCATCACGGTTGTGGACGGAGCATTGCTGTTGGATCGCGGCAAAAATGGCAAGGGCAAAACCTACAGGCTGCTGCAGGAGGGCGTTCGTTGCGCCACTCTGCTTGTGCTCGGAAAGGCTGACAAGCTGGCTCCTGAAGAGAAGGTGGAGGCCTTGCAACTGCTGCGGGAATGGAATGCATACGCCCAAATCGTTTCTTCGGTACGCGGTCAATTGGAGGATTGGACGCCATTTGAGGTCATGGAAGAGGGCGGCGCCGCTACTCTGCATCATGAATCCCATAGCAAAGCTTACGAGCGCCATGAAGCCGGCAATCGCCTCGCCGAACATCGTGAGGAGAAACACCAGGCGCACGATGATGTGACTGCGTCCGGAACAGCCGGGGAAGCCCATTCTCCTTTTAAAATGATTCCGTCTGGAGCGGGCCAGAGTCATGATCATGTGATGGCGGTTACGTATTATTTTGAGGGAGCGGTGGATAGCGAAGCCTTTGAAAATCTCCTCCTGACGCTGCCGGACAATATCTACCGGGCCAAAGGGATCGTTGCGTTTAGCGATACGTCCAGCGACAGTCGTTTTATGTTTCAATACGCCTACAAGGAAACCGATTTTATGCGCATTGATCCGCAAGGCGAGGTTCACAATGTCGCTGTTTTTATCGGGGAGCATTTTTCCCGGCAGGAATTGCTGAAAAGATTGGAGCAGCTTGAAGAGCAAGGTTAAGCAATAATTGTAAAAGCGCTCTATTTCGGTTGACGTTGGGCGCTGATTTTATGTTGAACACAAAAAAAATGCACCTGATGAATACTTGTTGCAGGAAACGGCAGTCGCGCTCCATCTGCACGTATTCATCAGGTGCATGCACAATAATTTACCCCTTAACCGCCGAACCTACGGTTAACGCATTTTCCACTTGCTCGCTGAACAGGATGTAGATGAGTACGGTCGGCAAGCTTGCAATGGTCATGGCAGCGCCCATCGCGCCCCAATCCGTTGTGAATTGGCCTTGGAAGAACAATAGGCCAAGCGGCAGGGTCTTTAAGCTTTCTTTTGTAATAAGGATGACCGCCATCGTAAACTCATTCCACGAGTTCAGGAAAATAAAAATAACCATCGTTGCCAAAGCGGGTTTGATGATCGGCAGCATAATGCTGAAGAACGTACGGTAGATGCTCGCCCCGTCGATGCAAGCCGATTCCTCCATCTCAATGGGAATGCTGCGGAAGAAACCGTAGAATACCATGGATGCAAAGGAAATGTTAAAGGCGATATACGGAACCATTAGCGCGCCGTACGTATTGGCCAGATTCAAGTCGCGCACCAGAATGGCGAGCGGAATCATAATCACTTGAATCGGAATAAACATGCCGATCAGAATGTACGTATGCGCCAGCTTGCTGAATCGCCAGCGCAGACGCGCTGCGGCATACGAGAACATGACTGCCAGCAGCAGCGCGCCCAGAACCGTTACAATCGCAACAAGCAGGCTGTTCATAAAATAGACGGGCACGTCGTAATTGGACCAAGCCGCCACATAATTTTCAAAACGCAGCGTGGTTGGCGGGCCAAACGGATTGGTTACGAAAATTTCATCATTATTTTTGAATGAGTAAAAAATCATCCAGAGCAGAGGGTACACCGATATAAGCGCATACAGCCAAAGGAAGATCGGCAGTCCCGGCCTGCTTTTTCTCACTCTCATTATCCAGGTCATGTTGTGTAATCACTCCTGCCTTGAAAATAGTCTTTAGAGGTTGTTCAAAAAGTCCACTTTCCATTACGAGACATGCCTGGCGGCATAATCGGCATCGAACATACATTTTTAATAGGTCAGGCGCTCTCTTGCGATAAAGCGATTGATAATGAGCGTTGCCAGCAAACATTCCAATACAAGAATGGCCGCAGCCGCGCTGCCATAACCGAATTCCCCGACGCGGAACGCCGAACGGTACATCAGATAGGTTAGCGTATAAGTCGAGGTTCCAGGGCCGCCGCTTGTCATGATGAACATATTGGCAAAGGCGTTTAAACCGCCCGTAACGGCGAACACCAGACAAAACTTGTACGTCTCCGCCATCATTGGAATGTTGATCTTCCAGATCGCTTGCAGCTTTGTCGCTCCATCGATGCGGGCCGCCTCCATATATTGCTCGGGAACCGACTTCACTCCGGCAAGCAGCAGCGCAAAGTGATAGCCCATATATTGCCAGGCATTTACAAACGCAATAGCGATAATAGCCGTCTTGCTGCTGGACAACCAGTCCTGCTGGTAGGACAAACCAAGCATGTCAAAAACCCGATTGATAAGCCCATAGTCGGCGTTATAGATGGAGAGCCAGAGCTGACATACAACCGTAATGGAAAGGACAACGGGAATAAAGAAAGCGATACGCAGGATTCTGCGTCCCTTAAACTTCATATCGGCAACCGCAAACGCCAGCACTGTGCCAATCCCGATTTGCGTAACCGTTATAATCAAAGCGAAGATCAGACCGTTATACACGGAGGTAAAAAATAGCCGGTCCTCGAACAGCCGCTTGTAGTTGTCAAACCAGATGAACGTTCCTTCCGTTAGACCGTCCCATTCATACAGGCTTCGGAAAAAGGTTTGCACGATGGGATAAAACACCATAATGCTATACAGCAGGAGGGCAGGCAATATAAACAATAATATTGCTGTTTTGTTTCCAAGAAATTTGTTCATCTCATCACATCCTTATGTCGATCTAACCGCTGAAAGGCGCAGGCGCACCTGCTTGATAGAGAGCAAAAACCCGCCCAAGCGCTTGATCGGGCGGGTTCTCCTTGTCCTGCAGAAAGTATCCGGCAGGCTGCTCTTATTTGGACTTATTGGGCCTGAGGAATCGCCTTGTTTACGTCCTGCACAAAATCGTCAGCGCTATAAGCGCCGGTCATGAGACTTTGCGTCGCATCCTCGATTGCCGCTTTGAACTTGGCATCGGACAGTCCCCATGCAAAGGCAGTTGTGCTCGTAATTTTGCTGATGTCATCGGACAACTGCTGCATCATTGGCGGGTATTCCGTCACAATCGCTTTATCCACCTTCGTTGCGACAAGCGGATTGCCGCGTTCGGTATACTTGTATTCCGCATATTTCAGGGAGATGAACGCCGCTACCTTCGCTGTAAGCTCAGGGTCCTTTGTATCCGGGTTAACCGCGTAGCCAGCCGGTCCGCCGCCTCCGCTGAACGCATATTTGCTTGCTTCATAGTTGGCTGCATCTTTACCAGGGAAGTACATCCAGCCTACTTTATCGCCAAGCTGCTTCGTCGATTCGGCAATTTCCCACTGACCGTTCAGGAACATTGCCGCTTTTCCTTGATGGAACAACGCAGCCGCCTGGTCATAGTTGAGGTTTGTCGCGCCCTTTGGAAGCAGGCCCGCCTTCACCAGTTCAACCAGCTTCTCCGCCGCTTCCTTGTAAGCGGGGTCGCTTGCGCTTGCTTCGCCTTTATCCAGCTTCACAATGCCGCTTGCATCATTGCGGGTAGCAAACATGTCGTAGAGTGCAACCGTAATCCATTTCTCTTTTGCGAATAAGGACATTGGCGTAATGCCTGCGGCATTAAACGTATTAACGGCTTCCAATAACTCGTCGTACGTTGTTGGCAGCGCCACGTTATTTTGCTCAAACAGTTCTTTGTTGTAGAACAGAAGCGCAAACTCATTTCCCGCATAAGGGAATGCATAAGTGTGACCGTCATCCGTTACCAGCGTATTCATCGTGCTTGGGTACATTTTGTCCCGGAAGCCAAGCTCATCTACGTATTTGTCCAGCTCCAGAATGTTGCCGGATTTTTTGAACGTGTTGATGATGTCCAGGCCTGCTTGGAAAATATCAGGAAGATTGCCGGTCGCGGCGTACGTTTTCAGCTTTTGACCATCATCCTGCGCCTGAATCTCAAGCTCCAGCTCAACATTCGGCATTTCCTTCTTTAATTCAGCTACAGCGTAGTCATAAGGGAGCTTGGTGTCATCATCCGCGTATTGCGCATAAATGCGCAGCTTCACCGGCTCGGTCGTTTCCGCCGTCTGCGTCGCTTCTCCCGCTGCCGGAGCCGGAGTGCTCGTTGCGTCCTCGTTTTTGGCATTGTTGCTTGTTCCGCTTGATCCGCAAGCTGCAACAAATATCAGGCTTAGGCTCATCAATGCAATTGCTAGTTTCTTCATTAGGTGACCTCCCGATTAGGTTTCTCTTTACATTTTTGATTATAGTGGGCAACACCGCTTCTGATAATGAAAAAACTGCTTACTTTTGGTAAAATCCGCGCTTGAGTATTAACAACCTATTGGCGGCTTTTTTCGTATTCGCTTGGCGAATGGCCATAGAACTTTTTGAAGCTTTTGCTAAAATAGCCCGGATCGTTGTAACCGACCCGCTCTGCGATGTCGGCCAGCTTTAACGTATTGCGGGCAAGCAGCTCGCGCGCCTTCTGCATCCGGTATTGCGTCAAATAATCGCTGACGGTTACGCCAACCTCCTTCTTGAACACAGCGCGCAGGTAGCTGGCGTTTATGTACACATGCCCGGCGATCTGCTCCAGATACAGTCCGGAATCGGCATAATTCTCCTCCATATAGGCGATTGCCGCTTTTGCTATTTTGGAAGAGCGGGTATTGCGATGTTTGCCGTTGTATTCCACTGCTTTGCGGAACAGCTCCTTCAGCCACCCAAAGGTCACTTCCGCCGAATCCAGCTTGCGGATTTCATTATAGGGGTAAAATTGCTCGCCAAAGCAGTCCTCGACAGGATGCCCGGATTCTTCGAAATACGCCAGATTGACCGAAACAAGTCCCATGCAGATGACATAAATATAATCGATGGGCAGCCTTCGCTCATGCACCTGCCTGAACAACTCATCGAGCTTTTCCTCGACCTTCTCCCAATGATTAAGCCGCAGCAGCACTAACAGCTCCTCGTTGACCTCCGGCGGATACAACGGCTGATTGCCAGCCGACGGCAATTGTTCGCCAAACGCGATTACGCGTCCGCTCCCCAGCACGAATTTGCTTTGCAGCGCTTCAATCGCCTCGCCGTAAGAGGCGGCAATACCGCGGAAACCCTGCTTGCTCCGGCCAACCCCGATTGTAATGGTAAACTTCAAATATTTATGGATGAGGTAACAAAGCTTCTCATAACCTTCAAGGGACAGCATTTCTTCCGTCCGCCCGTCCGGATGCAGAATAAGACAAACGATCCGCCCCTCGGGCCCGTTAAAAATGAGATAGCTGCCGCTTTCCTCCAGCGCTTCGTTCAGCACATTGGTTACGGCGTATTTCATGAGCATGCGATCGCCGGGATTGCTCCACTTCAGATCCATCTGATCGATTTCGATGCAGGCGGCGGAATAAGCGCCGGTTTTTGCCGTGATGCCATATTGACTCAGTCTGCGCAGCGTCTCCTCCTCCGGCAAGGCATATTCTCTGCTTATAAGCTGGCCCAGAAAGCTTTCCTTGATCATTTCCATATTGCCGCGCAGCGTCATCCGTTCCTCCTGCGCCTTCTGATGCTGCTGCCGCAGCCGAATAAGCGTAAGCAGCAGCTCATCCTTGGAAAAAGGCTTCAGTATGTAGTCCTCCACGCCAAGCTTCAACGCCCGCCTTGCATAGTCGAATTCGTTATGGCCTGTAATGAGCACGATGCTTGTTTCCGGGAAAAGCTCCTTCAGCTTTTCCGTTAATTGCAAGCCGTCCATAAACGGCATCGTTATGTCCACCAGCGCAATGTCCGGCGGATCGCCCGCAGCCAGCTCCAAAGCCTCTACGCCGTTTCGCGCCTCCAGGGTCAGCGAGAAACCCAGCGACTCCCAATCCAGCACGGACCGTAAATAATCGCGAAAAATAATTTCATCGTCAACAATCATCATTTTTATCATCTGCGCAGTTCTCCTCCTGAATCGATGCTGTACAACCTCTAATGGGGGTGTTCCGGCAGTTCCAGCGTTACGGTCGTTCCGCTTCCGTGCCCGCTTTCAATAGAGAGCCCATAGGTTTCGCCAAAATAAAGCTTGATTCGCTCATGCACGCTGCTTAATCCATAACCGGCTTTCTGCCGCAAATCCAGCAATCCCTCCTTAACGGCCGCAAGCCTCTCGGCATCCATCCCGGCTCCGTCGTCGGTCACGGTCAGAACGATTCGCTGACCCTCTTTGCGGCCTGTTATGGTCAAATGGCCAAAGGTTGGCTTGTTCTTCAAACCATGATAAATAGCATTTTCCACAAGCGGCTGAATGGTCAGCTTCGGAATAATGCAGTCGGCAAGCTCGCTTGGCACATCGATGCTGTAGTCAAACACATCGGAGTACCGGATGCGCTGAATAGACAAGTAATCTTTTAAGCTCCGCACCTCTGTCTCCAGATCAATCAGGTCGCGTCCCTGGCTGAGTGCAGACCGGTAGAAGTCGGCAAGCGATTTTGTCGTCCGCTGAACATCCCTCGTTCGTCCCATCTCGGATAAGGTGTAGATGACATCCAGCGTATTGTACAGAAAATGCGGTTTGATTTGCGCTTGCATGAGCGCAAGCTCGTATTCCCGTTTTTTCCGCTGTTCGGATCCGATATTATGGAGCAACTCCTGCACGCGCGCCATCATGGTATTAAAGCCGGAGGCCAGCAAGCCGATTTCATCGGCAGAACCCACTTCGATTTGCTGGTTTAAATTGCCCTCGTTCACTTTTTTCATATGGCGCGCCAACCGGATAATCGGTTTCGCGATGACATTGGATAATACGCCGGCGCCGATAATGGCAAAAATAAAGCAGACAAGCCCGATTAACGTGATAAGCAGAGCCAATTGTCCGGTTTGCTCCGTAAGCAGGTTGTAGGGAACCTGCGAAATGAGCTGCCAGGAGAAGTTGGGGATATCGGTGCTGATAAGCAGCGTTTTGCCTTGCTGCAATTGCTTGACTTCCGTTTTAACGGAATGATCCAGCACCCACTGCCGCAAGGTCGGTTCCTCGACCGGCTTCAGGACGTCGCTGCCCTGCTGCGAGGATACAACCTGAGCATCGTCGCCAACAATGAAATAAGAACCATGTTTGACGGAGCCGATATTGCTGTAAACCGCGGACATATCGCTTTCCTTTATATTCAGGAACAAATATCCAAGCGTTGCTCCGGTATTGATATTGGCGATTTTTTTGCCCAGCGTCAGTATGGGATCGCTTTCATTCATAACAAGATAATTTCTCATCTGCATCGGAAACCATGTGATTGCGCCGTTTGAATGGCGCAGCCGCTCCAGCATGGGGCTGGCTTCCGCCAGATCCGCCCGCTGCTCCAAAGCAGCGTTGGAGCCGTAGATTTGTCCTTTGTCGTCGATGAACGCGGCTGATTCCACATCCGGGAAAACGACCAAAGCATAGCTGAGCTGATTCGTAATTTGCGTGTAGCGCTGAAGCTCGGACATCTGTCCCGCGCCTGCCCCTTGGCCTTCGGCGAGCAGCTTGTTTAAATTCAAGGTGAGCATGTTGGCTGTGCTGCGAGCGTTGCCCAGCATTCCGCCCAGCTGTGAAATGATAAGGGTGGAGTTATCCGTTACATTCTGTACCGTTCGCTCCACGATGGCCTTTGTATAAATATGGCTGGCCGTCAGCCCAAGAACGAGCAATGGCACAATAATGAGCGGAACATATACAAGCGTAATTTTGCTGCGGATCAATCGATTATGAAACCAGTTTTCGGGATTTAGCTTGTTCATCAGCCTCATGGCATCTAGTCACATCCTGCTAGGAGTTGAATTTGCATCGCCCATGTCCATGAACATGGAGAGCAGTTTGTATCTATCATAGTAGATCGTCACGATTACGTATACTTGTTTTCGCGGGAGCATCGATCTGACTTGGGCATCATCAACGTAAAACGGATTTTGTCGCTGCTTTGTCGAACGATGTCTATTCTGACGATGCATTGGGTAAAATAATCCAGATGAAGCGGGAAAGCGGGATTCAATCCTCCGTTTCAAATTGAATGGGACAGAAAGGTGAGACAGCATATCATGAGCAAAAGAGGAATGATGCTTGTAGCCGCCGCGCTGGTAATTGCGGCAGCTTCGTTATGGACAAAACCTGCTGCGGCGCAAGGCAAAGCGACGGATCAAGTCCAATTAGGGGCGCAGCAATGGACGTTAGCCGGGGACGCGGAGCGTTTCGGCGGGCCGGAGCATTACCGCGGCAGCATGACCGACAGCCAGTTCGAGGCTTACCGCCTGGAGCGAATGAAGGAAATGGCAACCTATTTCGGCATCGAAACTGCCGGCAAAACGGCTGATCAATTGAAGGTAGAGCTGAAAGCCGCCAAGGAAAAGGATTCTGCCAAATGGGAAGCTTTCAAAGCGCAGCATTTGGCGAAACGGCTGGATCACCTTCGCCAATTGGCAAAGGAGCGGGGGATAGAGACGGAGGGCAAATCCGCAGAGCAGCTGCATCAGGAGCTTCGAAAAGCGGGTGGCGATAAAGGTCCCAATCGCTTTGGCGATCACCGCAAGGAAAAGCCTCAGCCTGCGCCGAGCGTTCAGCCTACGGTACAGCCGCAGCCAACTCCCGGCGTGAAACCAAGCGTTGCGCCTCAGCCTACGCCTAAGACGGGCGGCAGTGAGCAAACGCCTGGCGGCAAAACCAAGATGGAAGCCGAGCAGGGCGGCAAGTCGGATAAAGCTTCGCCAATTGGCACAACACAGCCTAAGCAGTCAGGCACACAGTCGCAATCCAAGTCCAAATAGCTTTTTAATAACCCCGAGAATGTTGATACTACAGCATTCTTGGGGTTTTCTTTTTCCTGTGCAATTCTCTTTTTTTCATTTTAGCCAAATTGTATCTTCCAGTGGTCCTATACTTCTCATTTTTGAATTGTTAATATTTTGGCAATATGTTTTCTGTATAATTAATGAAATTGGAAAAAAACCGAAAAGCGATGAGAGTTGAATCGCAGAGGGTTAAACATGCAAACTGTACGTCTGGGGGTTAATTTGTGGGCGAGCGGAAAAAGCTGCTTATTATAGAAGATGATGAGTCGATACGCGATGTTTTGACCTATTATTTGGTAAGTGAAGGATACCGGGTATTTGGATCGGGAACAGTCAAAGGAGGGCGGAAATTACTGGAGCAGCATGAACCGGATGCGCTTCTGCTTGATGTGATGCTGCCTGACGGGAGCGGCTTCGATCTGTGCAGGGAAGTGAATGCGGGCTACGGGATACCTGTGCTCATGCTGACGGCGCGTTCTGACCTAACCGACAAAATCGTCGGACTGGAGCTTGGCGCTGATGATTATATGACAAAGCCGTTTGAGCTTCGGGAAGTGGCAGCACGGATCAAGGCCTTGCTGCGGCGCAAGGACAAGGCAGAGCAACGGTCATCCAAGGTGCTGATTCCGCTTACGCAAGAGGTTTCGTTGGACCGGCAGGGACATGCCGTGTACAGGAATGGTGTTTCTGTCAAGCTAAAGCCCAAGGAATACCAGGTGCTGCTGCTGTTTTGGGATCATCCCGGACAGGTATTTTCGCGAGAAGAAATTTTGCAGCATGTTTGGGAAATGGATTATGAGGGAGACGCCCGTACAGTGGACGTCCATGTGCAGCGAATACGAAAAAAATTGGATTTGCACTGGCTTGAAACGGTGTTTGGCATCGGCTACAAACGCGGTCAGGGAGCTATTCATGGTTAGGGGAACATTGCGTCGGCGGATGGCGCTCAGCTTCATCACACTTTTTATTTTGGCGATTAGCGGGCTCTATTGGTATTTGTCTCATACGTTGGAGCGGCAAACGATACAAGCTATAAGAAATGACATGTATAATCTGCAAATGCACTCATACTCGTTGATTAAACAATATTCCTTATTGAATAATGTGGATGATGAGCCAGCAAATAATGATATGCAGACTATACTTAACGGCATTGCCAGAAGCAGTGGGTATCGGGCTGTCTATATCAATAAAGAAGGCAACTTTCAGAATCAGGCATTTCCGATCGGTGGCGGGAGGATGTACCAGAGCTCAAATCCCATTATGCAAAAAATGCTGGAACAGCATAGTGAAGCTACGATTAACAATACCTCTGTAGTCACGATCTTAAAGGAAGATGGCCGGCAGTTATCATTGCTCAGCTTTCCTTTGTATTGGCAGGAAAGCTATGATGGCATGATCACGATAACGGCGGATTATAGTGAGCGATATCAAGCCAATTCCGTGATTTTGGGAAGAGCGGCTTTGTTTGGGGCGTTGCTGCTTGCGGCTGTTGTTGGGCTGACGTTATGGCTGTCGCGAAGGCTGACGGCATCCCTTGCGCTTTTGTCTCGGTCAATGCTTGCTTTTGGAGAGGGGAAATCAAATCATGAGTCGAAGGCTCAAATGCGTTTGGTTCAATCCCGCGATGAAGTGGGAGAGCTGGCTCAAAGCTTTCAGAAGATGAAGGAACAAATACAGAAGCAGATGGAAGACCTTGAAGCTGAACGGGGGCGAGTGGCAGCATTGGAGGAGAGCAAACGCCGCTTCTATCAGCAGGTCACCCATGAGTTGAAGACGCCTTTGGCGGCTATCTCGGGATATGCCCAGATTATCGGGAAACCAGGTTTTTCTGATGCAATTTTTTTGCATAAAGCAGCAGGGAAAATCATAGACGAAAGCGGTAGATTGCACGAAATGGTTGTTCGGCTGCTGGAAATCGCCAGCAGTGATGACACGGCGTATTCACGACAGTTGGAGCCATTGGATTTAAAGCAGGAACTGGAACGTTGTTCACAGGATATGGAACTGAAGGCGGCCAAATACGGGATTACTTTGGAGCTTGATTTGGATACCGCAACCGTGATCGGCGAGCGGGACGAGCTTCGCCGTGTTTGGATAAACTTAATCGATAACAGCATTAAATATGGCTCTGAAGGCATTCATGTCGGTATTCATTTGACTGTTGCAGAGAAAAAAGCGCTGGTTTTGTTCACTAATGAAACGGAGCGGGATGCAGACGCCAATATGGTGTTTGAACCATTTTATCGAGGCGCAGAACGTACGACAGGGGATGGAAGCGGGTTAGGGCTTGCTATCTGTAAAACAATTGTGGAACGGCATGGGGGCGCTATTTCTTTTTCCCGTTCCGGTAGTCATGTGTGCGTTGAAGTGACGCTGCCTGTATGTTCATAAGTTGGCAATAAACATGCGAGAAATGGACATGTCTATCCGGTATGCTGATTCTCATCACGGTAAGGAAGGGAGAGATCAGGATGAGAATCCAGACATTATTGACAAGAACTACACAAAGCCAACGCTGGATTGTACGGGCGGGGATGACAGGTTTGCTGTCCTGCAGTTTAATGCTTGGAGGCTGCGGTATTTTGGACGGCACAGCACAAAAGGAGGTTACTTTTGAACTGAGCAGCGATGTTAGGTCGGAATTAACCTTGATGGAGGAGCCCGAAATTTTTGGGAAGCTTCTCAACGTCAGCCAGCCCGTTGATTACAGCGACATTTTGTTTATGACAGGGGGTAAAGTGTTTTTTAACTGGAAGGATGGTTTTTACCAAAGTTCGCTTGATGGCACTATCGATCAAAATGAACCCCTGCAACTGCTGGATACAACCGTGTTGTCGGTTTCCGAAAACGGAAAACTAGCGCTTTACGAGAGGGACAGCGAGGTATGGCTTATGGATATCGCCAGCGGCGAATCCACATTGCTGTTGGATAAGAGTGACAGGTATTATCAAAAGCGAGGTTTTTTTGACTATACATCCGAAGTTCAGTTTGGCGATCCGGAGGGAAACTATGTTATTTTCCAGCCTCAGGTCGGTCATGTGCTAATTTGGGATGTAACGGCAGAGAAATGGATCGAGATTGATCTTGAGCAACGCTTAAAGGTTGAAAGCTACGGGTATAGCAATGATCTGTCAATCGTCGATCATCATGTCTACATTCAAGTAGAGTCATCGGACATCCAGTCAGGTACCTACAAAATGAACTTGAACGAGCCGCAAAGCTCGGAACTGGTAAAGTCGGCTTTAGTCCAAGAAGAGGAACATTCCTCCTATTGGCTGAAGGTGCTTTCCAATGGTGATTTATTGCTGGCAGGTGAATCCGGGGACAACACGGGAGTGTATTTGTTTGATTCCGCCACGAAAGAGACACAAACGATTCTTGAGAAGCAATACGAGGAAACCCGGAGAGGCTACGCATTCAGCTTATCCCCGGATGAAACAAAGCTATTAATTCATGAAATGGAGCCTGAGCAGATCTCGCTTTATCAACTGAACAATGGTGAGGTGACAGCCGTAGCGCCAGTGATGAAGGGGCAGCAGCTTTATTCCATCGTTGGTTTGCTGGTTGATTGGAGCGAGGATTCAGAGAACTTCTATATGAAGCTGGCATTTGATAATGGCCTCGGTGACGGAAGTGTAGTGGAACAAATCGGGGAATTTTCAGTACAGGACTTGTTGAAAAAGGATTAGTCCCGCAAAGTCGATAGGCCCATGTGTTGATAAAAAGCGGCCGTTCCCTTCAGTTCGATCGTTCTGAAGGGAACGGACTAGTTATAGTTTGAGCTTAACCATTCACGCTCAGTATTTGATCGACCACGCTCAGTATTTGATCGACCCCGCACAATGGCCGGCTATCACATGAATGGTTTGAATATTATCGTATAATGGCAGTCCATCCATGCCTAACGTTTGACGGCCAAGCAATAGTTTACATTGTCAAATGCCGTGATGGGATGTTCAGGATGGCTGCGGTTGTAGTCGCCAAACAGGTCAGTCGTAATTTCGACGGGAACGAGATGGCGGTAGATTAACCAGCCGCATTCCTCCAAAAGCCGCTCCAGCTCGGTGTAAGAATAGCTTGCAAGAAAAGGTTCTCCCGCATGCGCAGCCATCAAAACTTGCCTTTTGGCGCGTGGTCCCGCATTTTCCGTCAGCGTATGCTCATCGGGATAATCAAATACAAGGCTGCTGCCGGATGGCATGATGGACGCGATAGTTTCCAATAGCGATTGAAAACGTTCGGGGGTCAAATAATAGCTGATGCCAAGCAAACTGCCGAAGCTGAGCTGATTCCTGTCGAAAGCCGGGCAACCAAGCAGGGCCTGAGCCCAGTCGGCTTCATTAAAATCGGCAGCCAGAGTAAACAGATTGGCAGGGGTGTTTTTTTCAAAGCTCAACAAACGTCGCTGCTTGTCGGATGCGGTTGCCTGGTGGTCGATTTCAAAAATAGTCAGTTCCTTGCTCCAGCTCGGCTGTCGATATGCAAAGGTGTCATAGCCTGCTGCAAACAGGAGATATTGCCTGGCTCCGAGCGCAACCGCCGTCTCCAGCGCTTCTTCTGCAAACGCGGACCGGCCAAGCGGCGCAGGGGCAAGCTGGCGGTCGACAATAAGACGCAGCGCTTCCTCTCGAGTCCCAACGAAACCGGGTTCAAAAGCGGCGACGTTCTCCGACATATTAAATGAAATGTCATCGTATTCCTTTTTCGTCAGCAGTTGTCGCGCCAATGTGTCATCGAAAATTTTGGCGCCGTTAGACTCAGCATGGTAGGCTCTTGCAAATGCGCTTACCAGTGCAGTCAAGCTTCTTGACTTCATCATTAATCACCTCATATCCGTTATATCATCAGGGATAACAATGATGATAGACTTGACTTTTATGTAATTTTATGGTACAATAAACGAGTTGAAATATTAGAATTCACATTGACGTCACAATTAGGTGGCGTTTTTTTATCTATATAAGTTCAATTAAAGAAACGGCAGTAGCAGGACAGAGTATGGATGGTTCTGGAGAAGCGAGGCGTTCGCCTTTGTTCTCCGGATTAAGGCAAGAGGGGAGCAGGTGATTCTCATAAAAAATAAGAAGACAATGAATCTGGTTATATACGGCCCTATTAATGCCAGTTCTGCGGGAATAGGGGACTGGTATGAGCTTATGGTGAATGAAAGTAAGGAGTTAGGCTTTCCAGCTAACTATGTAGGCATTATAGGAAGTTCCTTTAAATCGGGAAAACTAATGACCATCAGAAGAATGGAGAAAAAACTGAAGGCGGCGCTGAATGACGGCGAAGATCTGGAGTGCTTGTCTGTTTACAGCCTGCCGGACGGGTTTAAGCAAGCGGCTTTTGATTATGATACATTTATGTGCATGCACAGAGAAGCCGGAGCCATGATTTGCTCCGTGCCTGAACAGAGTTTTTCACATCTGGATGTAGAGCGGTTCATTAACCAAATGCGAAAATTTATGACTTGCCTTAACGGTGAAATTTTCGAATTAGCAGGTGAGGAGTCTTCTATTCTGTATGCGCTAAAGGCGAATGAGCCGAGCGATTATAAGAGTTTGAAAGTATTGAGCCAATTTGAATGCTGATTAGGCTCATTTTGACTCATAAAATCAGCATTTCCGCATAAAGCTTGCAGGCCAGCATTCTCCCTTTTACATCAAGTTCAAGCTCTGATAATGATGGGGAGAAAAATTCGGGGGCCTGTTCGCTGATAAAGGACGTGCAATGATTGTGATTTTGTGCTCTAAATTGTCCATTGATTATGAACAGCCGCTACGGCATACCAACTGCCTTGGTACTCCTCCAGTACAATAATCAGGCTGGCCCAATCCATCCCCGCATATTGCTCCTCGAACCCGCTGAAATAATAGTCAACGAATTGGCCTTCGGGGAATACTTCTTGAATATTAGGCAGGCTATTGCCGCTTCCTTTAATTTCATTCAAACCGATCTGTTCGGGCGAGGAAAAATCATGGTCGTAAACAAATCGCTCAACATATTGGGCAAAAGTCATTTTAATCGATTCGCCAGAGCCGTCATATTGCCCCCAAGTGTAGATTTTTTCATCATCCAAAGCAGGCAGCTCGGAGCGCTTAAAAACAAGAGCGCTGTCCTTCTCAATGTGAACATAAGGCGAAAACAACAGTCCTTTCTCTGGATGGATTAAGGTTTTCAGTTTTTCCATATCCTTATCTTTCAATGCTGCAACAACGGCATGAGCGCCTTCTTCAGCAGTTGCGGCGCCTTCGATTTTACCCCCGGCGTTTTGGCCTTCGTCCTGTCCTTTGTTTTCCTCTTTATCTGTCCCTGAATTCTGACCGTCTCGTTGCTCTTTGGCTGGAGTGCTGGTATTCGTGCCGGTTCCATCCGATACCGGGGAAGTCACAGGCGTATTATTCGTTTGCGCTTTACCGGAACAAGCGGCGACTCCAAGCAGCATAACAAGCGTCAAACATACAAATCCCAACCTTTTCATCAAAGCCCCCCCTTGTAAGTCCGTCTCTGTGCTTGTATATAAGCTGAATAAAAGAAAAGTAGCGACAGGCCAGAGTGTGAATGGTTCTGGAGAAGCGAAGCGCTCGCCTTTGTTTCCGGATTTCACCATTAACCCCTATCATTCAGGGAATCTGGGAACAACAGCGATCGGAAGAACTTTTCACACGCCGGCCTACATCGCTGAACTCTTTTGTTCAACTTTTATACTTAGTTATATGGACGAATGTCGAATCCCTGAATGTTGCAGCAACCATATTTAGGCATGGCTTGAATATGAAGCGGCAGTTTGGTATGATCGATTTGTTAAGTAAAAATATTAACTAAAATTAAAGCTAAAACGGAGCGCACATGACAACAATTAAACAAATTGCCGCTCATGCTGGCGTATCGGCAGCAACCGTATCCCGCGTCTTGAATAACGACAGCACGCTTTCTGTCAGCGAGGAAACCCGTTCACGCATCTTTAGTATTGCCGAAGATTTGGCTTATAAGCCAAAACGCCTTCGGCGGCTAAAGCAGGAAGAGTCCCTGTCCCGACGCGAAATCGGCTTGCTGATGTGGTCAACTCTTGAGGATGAGGCGCATGACCCCTATTTTTCCTCCATTCGAAAAGGAATCGAGAAACGCTGCGAGGAAAGCGGGCTGACGATATCCAAAGTCATGCGCGGCAACGGCAACGCAGAGTTGGTTCCGGTTCATGGATTGGATGGACTGATCGTGGTTGGCTCCATCGATCATCGTGATGTGCTTGAACTATATGGGGATGAAAAACGCATCGTTTTTGTCAATCATGTACACAAGCTGGACCCTTTTGATACCGTCAAGGCGGATTTTGAAGGAGCTGTTAAGGAGAGCCTGAGCCATCTTGCGGAGATGGGGCATAAGCAAATTGCCTATATGGGAGGCAACGAACGGGTGCATCGTTTGGCGCTTGCGGGCACAGGCACTACAGCTCCCGAACGCCAAGATTGTCAAGACAGCTTGCTGGATCCCAGGCGAGAAGCATATCGCCGGATTATGGAAGAGGGCGGCTTGTACCAGCCTGCCTATAACTGCGAAGCAGAGTGGTCATCGGCCGGAGGGTACAACGGCATGATTGCCCTGTTGGAAGAAACGGCTGGGAACCACCCGACGGCATGTTTGCTGGGCAGCGACCCTATGGCTGTCGGAGCCTTGCGTGTCCTTCACGAGCGGAGTATTTCCGTTCCGGGGGAAATGGCGCTGATCGGTTTCGACGATATCGAAATTGCGCCATATTTGACGCCGCCGCTGACGACGAATCGGGTGTATACCGAGCAGATGGGTCGAACTGCGGTGCAACTGCTACTGGAAAGGCTGGAGGGAAGGGAAGCGGCTGCGCATGTCGTCATAAATACCTCTTTTATGATTCGGCAAAGCTGTGGAGCTGAACCTGAAATGTGAGCCATGCCTTCCATTAAACGGACATTTATGACCGTTAGCCGGAAGATTCGACGTTTTCTAGATTTGTAATGGACAGATATGTCCATTACAGCAGTTTTCAACGAGAAATTCCCTTGTTTTGCGCTCTAACGGACATTTTTGTCCGGCAAAAATAGATTTATCCGGTTTTTGAGGCTGTAATGGACGCCTGCGACCGTTACAGAATGTACATGACAACAATGGAGGCGAAAGAACATGACCATTACTTATTTGAAGGATAAAAACTTGTTTCACCTGCAATCCCAAAACGTCAGCTATGTGCTTGGCGTAACCAAACAAGGCCATCTGGCCCATTATTATTGGGGAAAAAGAATACGCAGCGGCAATTTGAGCCAACTGCTGGAGCTGCAAGAAAGAGCTTCCTTTTCGCCTAGCACCGATCTGGAGCAGCTTTCGTATTCACTGGATACGCTGCCGCAGGAATATCCGTCCTTCGGAAGCTCCGACTTCCGCCAGCCTGCTTTTCAGGCTCAGCTGGATAATGGCACAACAGTAACGGAGCTGGTATATGAGTCCCATGCTATATTGGAAGGCAAACCAGGACTGGAAGGACTTCCGGCTGTTTACATCGAAAGCCAGGAAGAAGCACAAACGCTGGAAATTACGTTAAAGGATGAGCTTTCCGGCCTGAAGACGGTATTGTCTTATACTGCATTTGCAGACCATCCGGCCATCGCGCGTTCCGTGCGCTTCATAAACACAAGCGAGGTTCCTTTAAACCTATTGCGCGCCTACAGCGTCAGTCTGGATATGCCGCATGATCGTTTTGAACTGCTTCAGCTTTCCGGCGCATGGGTACGCGAGCGTCATGTTCACAAGCGCAAATTGGTTCCGGGCCTGCAAGCCGTTGAAAGCCGCCGCGGCTCAAGCAGCCATATGCAAAACCCATTTGTGGCGTTGCTTGCGGAAGGAACGACGGAAACGTTTGGTGAAGCGTACGGCGTAAGCTTTGTGTACAGCGGCAGCTTCAAGGCCGGTGTTGAAGTGGATCAGTTCCATACGGCTCGCCTGTTCGCGGGTATCAACGACTTCGATTTCAATTGGCTGCTGAATGGCGGAGAAGCATTCCAGACGCCGGAGGCGATTCTTGTCTATTCCGACGAAGGCATCGGCGGCATGTCGCGCGGCTATCACGACCTGTATCGCACAAGATTGTGCCGTGGAGAATTCCGCGACAAGCAACGTCCGATTCTGATCAACAACTGGGAAGCGACCTATTTCAATTTTAACGCGGACAAAATCGAAGCTATCGCAACCGCCGGTCAGCAGCTGGGTATCGAGCTGTTTGTATTGGATGACGGCTGGTTCGGTAAACGGGACAGCGATAATTCGTCGCTTGGCGACTGGTTCGTAGACCGTAACAAGCTGCCAAACGGCTTGCCGGATCTGGTGCAGCGCGTCAAAAATCTAAACATGGAATTTGGTCTGTGGTTCGAGCCGGAGATGATTTCGCCGGAGAGCGAGCTATACCGCAACCATCCCGACTGGTGTCTGCATGTAGAGGGACGCAGACGGACCCAAGCACGTCGCCAGCTGGTGCTCGACCTGTCCCGCGCCGATGTTCAGGATTACATCGTAACGGTTGTTAGCGATATTTTGTCCAGCGCGCCGATCACGTACGTCAAATGGGACATGAACCGCAATATGACAGAAATTGGTTCCGCACTTCTGCCAGCGGAGCGCCAACGCGAAACCGCGCATCGCTATATGCTTGGTTTGTATTCCGTGCTGGAGCGCATCACGACCGCATTCCCGCATATTCTGTTTGAAAGCTGCTCCGGCGGCGGCGGACGCTTTGACCCCGGAATGCTGTATTACATGCCGCAAACCTGGACGAGCGACAACACGGACGCCGTTTCCCGTCTAAAAATCCAATACGGCACAAGCATTGTGTATCCCGTAAGCGCCATGGGTTCCCATGTGTCGGCCGTGCCTAACCATCAGGTGAACAGGATTACTTCGTTATCAACCCGGGGACATGTCGCCTTGTCCGGCAACTTTGGTTACGAGCTGGATTTGACCAAGTTCAGTGAAGAAGAGCAGGTAGAGGTTAAAGCCCAAGTAGCGCTTTACAAAGAAGTGCGTCACCTTGTTCAATTTGGCGATTTCTATCGTTTGCTTAGCCCGTTTGATGGCAATGATACGGCCTGGATGTTTGTATCCAAGGACAAAAGCGAAGCGTTTGCCGTATTTGTCACCGTTCTGCAGGAACCAAATCCCGTTCTTGGCCGTTTCCGCCTGCAAGGGCTGGATGCCAACAAAGAATACTCGCTGCAAGGAACCGAAACGGTTTACGGCGGAGACGAGCTGATGTACGCAGGCCTTCCAAAACCGCAATTCCATGGCGACTTCGCAAGCACGGTGTTCCACTTTAAAACGGTGGGCTAAAAAAGTGTCATGTTTCGATTCAAGCCGTTCGCGAATTTCATGAATATAGAAATAGGTCCAAAGCAAAAAGGCGTTCCCGCGGGAACGCCTTTTGCTTGCATTGCCTAGCTCATATCCGTAATTGAAGCTTAACCCGTCCAGGCTTCGCATCAAAAGGAGCAAGAGTTACATATTACCAAACGCCGAGAACAAAGCGCCTGCAAAAAGAATGGCAAAAATCACATAGATGCCTAAAATAATGGCTGCAAACAGAAGCGATGCTTTAAAGTAGTTCTTTTTAGAAGGATTTCCTTCGCCGAAGGCAAATACAAACATCATAATGACGTTAACAATCGGAATAATCATAATCAGCAAAGTCAGCATCCATTCCTTCATGGAAATAACAGGTGCTACTTCTTGCTGATAGCCTTGCTGCGGTGGAAATCCGCCTGGTTGGCCTTGTTGCGGTTGAAAGTTACTCAACACAATCTCTCCCTTGTCGATGGTGTATAAAGAAAATAAATACATTTATATTATATAGTTTCATAGTATAATTACAACCATTTTATTTTAAAGAAACTGTAGGGATTATAAAACACAATTACTGTATTTACATTTCCTCAATTTGGGGGTGAAACTTTCTCTTGCGCTTGACGTAACGTCAGGTGATAAGGTTAGGATAAGGGAGGGAAACACCATGACCGAATTCAGGGATGACAATGCAGATAAAAGCGATAGAGAAAAAATCTACAGTGTCGGCGAGTTTTCAAAATTAACGGGATTAACGGAGCGCACGCTTCGTTATTATGACCGAAAGGAATTGTTGAAGCCGTCGGGACGGAACGGACAGGGGCATCGCTATTATCGGGACGGCGATTTGCTTCAGCTTCAGAGAATTGCAACACTGAAATATTTGAACTTTTCATTGGAGGAAATCGGCGAGCACTTGAATGAAAGCGATCAAAGCCTTCAGGAATCGCTTGAAATGCAATACGAGCTTTTGCTGCGCAAACGGGAGCAGTTGGATCGTGTGCTGGCAACGATGGAACGGATTCGCGATATTGCCAACAATGCCGGGCAGGTGGAAAATGCGCTTTTGCTGCTATTCATCCACAATATTTATCATGAAGACGAACAACGGGAGCAGCTTGCCCAATTTTTGCCCGCCCCTTTTTTGGACACTATTTTTATGCGCGATAAGAAGGAAGCCGACAAAAGGGAGCTGGAGCGAAAGCTGACAGCGGAGTTTGTTAAGCTCATCCGCCATTACCATGACGGCAGAACGCCGGATGACCCGCAGGTGCTGGAAGACGGAAGTCGATTAATGGATGTGTTAAAGGTTGTTTTGGGCGATTCATTAACCAAGCTGAATGAACAGGACCTGCTTAAAATCGCCGAGATGGAGGATGCGTCCGTTAACCAAAATCCGATTTTTAACCAAATGTGGCTGTCACCGGATGAAGAGCAGTTTTTGGGAAAGGTGCTGGAGCTGCTTGATGTTCAAAGTCTTTTGATTAAAGAACAAAGCGACAACCCATAAGAGAACAATAATAATGCCATTAAAGAGGACGATAACATGCCGCTAGAGCAAAACGATTTATTACTTCATACGCCAATGGAAAAAGTAAGAGGAAAGATTAATCAGGCCTTGGGAAGCGGACGTTTTTCGGATTTAGTGTTTGCAGAGGCCTGTACATTTTATTATTCTCTTTTGGTTTGGTTTAAAAAGCCTTCATTGCCTCCATCTCGGTTTTCCGTGTACACCTATCACAGGGATTCCCAGTTGAAAGTGCTGACGATCTTTTTTGCGATTTTGATAGGGCTGGAAGCGGGGCTGCTGCATTTCCTTTTAAGCAGGTGGAACGGAATAGTTGCTTGGGCCGTATTGGCTCTTAATATTTATGGAATCTTGTATATCGTCGCCCTCTATCAGTCTAGTCGCCGTCAACCGCATTTGTTAAATGAAAACATGTTCTATATCGCAATGGGGATGCAAAGCACGATAGCCGTACCGCTGGATAATATTGAACGTCTTCGCCAAGCGAAGCCAATCGATCTGATCGACAAAGCGGAAGACGGAGTGTACCTCTCATACATGCGCTTTGATACGCCTCAATTCGAAATCGTCTTAAAACAACCCATGCAAATAAAGACGTTGTACGGCGTGAAAAAGACGGTATCGGTTATTGTATTTCGCGTGGATGATCGCGAGAGGTTCCAGCAAGAATGGGGTTTGTATAGGGAAGGAGAAATTTTATGAACGTCCAAGCATTTATAGCGCTACTCAAAAGACACCGGCCTGCCGCTTGGATCATTGCGGGAGCTGTCATACTTGGCTTGGGTGAGACGGCTTTGTCGCTGCTGATTCCCTTAATGACCAAAAATCTGGTTGAACAAATATCGAATTCCGCTCTGGAATCGATAACGATTATTGGACTAGCCGCCGTTTTTATCGTGCAGACGGGGATGTCGGCCTTTTCGGTCTATTCCATGTCCTATGTCGGTCAATACATGGTAAGCGGCATTCGCAAGGAATTGTGGAATAAAGTGCTGAAGCTTCCTGTTTCTTTTTTTGACCGCAATACATCGGGCGAGACGATGAGCCGGGTCACGAATGATACCAATGTCATCAAGGATTTTATTATCAACCATGTTATATCCTTTTTGAGCGGAATCGTGGCTATTGTTGGCGGCGTCGCCATCTTGTTCTATATCGACTGGAGGATGACGCTGTTAATGCTGCTTGCGATCCCCGCAGCGCTGCTGGTGCTGTGGCCGCTTGGAAGCCGGATGTTCAAGGTGTCCAAAGCGATGCAGGACGAAACCGCGCTGTTTCAAGGCGATCTTGGACGAGTGTTGTCCGAAATCCGCCTCGTGAAGTCTTCGTTGGCTGAAGACGTGGAGAAGAAACAAGGCAAAGTAAGGATCGCGGGCCTGTTCAGGTTCGGCCTCAAGGAAGCGCGAATCCTTTCTATCGTCACCCCGTTAATGATGACGGTTATGCTGCTTATTCTGGTGCTGCTGATTGGTTATGGCGGCGTGAGGGTGGCGCAAGGAGAGCTTTCCACCGGGGAAATGGTTGCGATCATTTTGTACATGTTCCAGATTGTAATGCCATTTACGCAAATGGCTTCGTTTTTTACTCAGTTCCAGAAGGCGTTGGGCGCTTCGGAACGAATCATCGAACTGCTGGATCAGCAGGGCGAGCATGGTTGGGCACAGATGGACGATGACAAGAAAAATGCAGTAGTCAGAGATGGCGAAAGCAGCCGCGAAGGAAATGGAGCAGGGCTGGCATTTCGGGATATCAGCTTTGCTTACTCGGAGGACCGGCCGATTCTAAGCGGCGTCTCTTTTCAGGCGGTAGCCGGCGGCATGACCGCTATTGTGGGGCCAAGCGGAGGAGGCAAAACCACTCTATTTTCGTTATTGGAACGTTTTTATGAACCGGGAAGCGGGAGTATTGTTTATGGCGGCAGATCGATCCAGGACTTGCCGCTGAAGGAATGGAGAGGAAAACTTGCTTATGTATCGCAGGAAAGCCCGATGATGGCCGGCAGCATCAGGTACAACCTGACTTATGGTCTGGACGGGTGCAAGGAAGAGGATATCCGGGCTGCCATCGGCGGAGCCAACCTGAGTGAGTTTATATCTTCATTGCCGGAAGGGCTGGATACGGAAGTAGGCGAACGCGGGGTGAAGCTGTCGGGCGGACAACGGCAGCGATTGGCCATTGCAAGAGCCTTCCTCCGAAATCCCGAAATCCTGCTGCTGGACGAAGCAACCGCTCATTTGGACAGCGAGTCCGAACAGCTGGTGCAGGAAGCGCTGCAAGCCTTGATGGCGTCGCGCACCACGTTAGTCATTGCTCACCGTTTGTCCACGATTGCCGGAGCCGACCGGATTATCGTGATGGAGCAAGGCGTAGTGAGCGGTCAAGGCAAGCACGGAGAGCTGCTTCAGACCAATGAACTGTATGCAAAGCTTGTGCATGGACAGATGATGGACAACGCCGTATAGGCGAACAGGCAGAATGCGGGCGTTAACGGTACGTTTCCAGTATAATGAGTACAGCGGGAGGTGACAGGGAATGTTTTCATGGTTCCGGACAGGCATCATTTTAGTGGTTGCTTTGATATTAACGAGGTTTGTTCCGTTTTCAGCTTTTTTTCGCAACGTCAATACGCTAGTGCATGAGCTATCGCATGCGTTGGCCGCCTTGCTTCTGCAGGGAAGCGTGATGCAAATACATTTGTACGCCAATCAAAGCGGGGTAACGGTAACCCGTTTCCAGGAAAACTGGATGATGATTCCCATTGCGTTGGCCGGCTATATCGGGGCTTCCCTTTTTTCCATGCTGCTGTTTCAATTATATGCCGGCGGCAGGTTGAAAACGGGGCTTGTCATTGTAGCGATATTGTCGGGGCTGGGGCTGATCCTGTTTGTGCGCAACGGATACGGAATGGCATGGAGCGCCGGCTTTACCGTCATAACTGCGCTAATCGCGTTTATGGCGCCGTTATGGCTGCAAAAGGGCTATTATCTGCTAATCGCCTTCTTGTGCCTGGTGGAGTCGGTTGTATCCTCGTTTGTCATCTTTTATTTGTCGCTGACCCAGCCGGGTTTTGCCGGAGACGCAACCAGCTTAAGCCGTTCGGCTTTTTTGCCCGCTCTGGTCTGGGGGTTATTGTTTGTTGTTGTGTCCCTATGGTGCGCCCGTGTTTCGCTCAGCACCATGTTCCGCCGCCGTCGTCAGCAATCGCTGCAGATGTAAATGAATGCGCAAATCAATCCAAAACGCCCGGCATGATGGAGCTGATTCAGCTTCATTATGCCGGGCGTTTCCGGTTCAGCCCGCAGAGGCTGGACATGGATACGTTATGCTGTTTTGGAAGGCTGGAGAATAACGGACCCAAAGCCAAGCAGAACGGCTGCCATCAGCAGCAGAACGGCCAATTTAGGCCAAATATCCAGCAAGTTTGCGCCGGTCGTCAGCTCCATAATAGCGTCGATCGTCCAGCTTTGGGGAACAAAATTGCCTGCTTTCTGCAGGAAGTCGGGCATGATCTCCCTTGGCCAGAAGCAGCCGCCAATCATGCAGGTAGGCGTCAGAATCAAGGTATGCACCATGTTCAGGCTGGTCAAGTTTTTTACCAGCCCCGCCGCTGCGCTTGCGATTCCCATGGTGGCCAGCAGGAATAGCTCAAGCACGATGAAATGGGCGTAAAACGGAATGTCGTAATCAAAGCCGAACACATAACGGGTGGCCAGCAAAATGGCGAGCATCTGGAGGCTTCCTACAATGAAAATGCCCAGCAGATTACCGGCAAAGATGTGGACCTTTCGGACAGGGGCGGCAAAAATCCGGCTAGTAATATTGTTTTCGCGATCCTCCATAATGGTGGATACGGAGCTGTTCATCAAACCCATCATAAACAGGAGCGTAAAACCGCACATCAGCGTTAAGGTTGTGTTGTCCAGCGACTGCTTCCCCGTATCTTCGGCAACCGTCAGGTAAGGCGATTCCAACTGCTGCTTGATGACTTCATCCAGTTGCTCCGCAGAGTTGTTCCCGCCTGAGCCAAGCGACCACAGACTCAACTGCTGGAGCACTTCGACCTTCTGTTCGACGAAATAACGAAGACTATAGCTCCTTTCATTTTTATGAACCTGGTAAATCTCTACTTCTCCTCCTTGGCCGGACTCCAGCTTTTCTGTAAAATCAGCCGGAATGATGATGCCGGTATCAGTGTCGCGCTTGCGGACTGCCTGTCTGACGGCGTCGGAATCCTTTTCGGGGAAAGCTTGAAAGAGGGAGTGCGTATTGACTTGATCAATCAAATCGGCGCCGAGCCGACCCTGGTCCAAATTGACATAAGCAACCGGGAACGGGGCTTGGACGGAATTGCCGAACAAGCTGACAATGCCTGCAATAAGCAAGGAAGGCAGCAGAATATACATGAGAAACCCTTTTTTGGTCGTCAAGGTTCTTCGCAATATCTGATAGGCAATGAGGAAAATCTTCATCGGAAGCCCTCCTTTTTGTAGATGACGGCCATGGCGGCAATCAGAATCAAAGCCATGACGGCGAGCAACGAGTAGTGGGTGCCGATGCCTGCATAGGAGCCTTGAAGCACCAATTCAAGCATGCCATCCTTAGCCCAGTAGGCCGGCGTAAATTTGGCAATGTCGGTGATGATGCCGCCTACCCCTGCAATAAATCCGCCGCTTAGAAACGTCATTAAGACGATAATGCAATGAAAAATCGTCTGCATCGATTTGGCACTGCGCATCATTAGCGCCAGTAAAATGGATAACGCGATGCTGAACAACGACATCAGCAGGCATAACAGGGCAACCTGATGCCATTGTCCGCCAAATGTGACATCGTAGAAAATACGGCTGACGGCCAGCACAACCATAACTTGAATGGCCGTTATAACCAGGGTTGAACCGATTTTGGCCAGCAGAAAATTGAGGCCGGAAACCGGCATTGCATTGATGCGCGACAGCGTATTGCTGGCTTTTTCCTTCAATATGCCAACACCCGCCATCATGCCGGAATACATAAGAAACATAACCATCATGGCAGCCGTGTAATATTCAACCGCTCGAAACTGGCCCAGGCTGGAAGTGAGGGAGGTCTCGACGATATGCCCCGAGCGGACTGCTGCCGCAGGGACACTCCCGCTGTTGGCGGTTTCTTGCGCCGCTTGCCCGCCGTCTGCCCCGAGAGCGGCTTCCATTTGTTGAATAGCGGCATGTACATTCACTCCGTCAACAAACTGCTGCAGCACGGATTGAGCAACAATATTTTGAGCGCTGTTTTTGCCTAAAAGGGTTTGGAGCTTGGACGAGCTCGCGCCGTCCCCAAGCTCAGCCCCCTGGGATGGAAGGATGATGCCGAAATCCGCTTTTTTGGATTGGAGGGATTCTCGTACTTCAGCTTCACTTTTGGCCGAGGTTACGTTCAGCGGCAAGCTGTCATCCGACAGGAAAGCGCGAAGCGTTTCCCCCATTGGGTTATTTTCCCCTATGTACACAGTCAGATTGGGATCGTCAATATCTTTGTTTTGCCCTTCAAAATCATTCGCAAGCGCCGCACCCAAAATAAAGATGAGCGAGATCGGGAGCGCAAACAGGGTGAACCAGATTTGCTTGGAGCGGAACATTTGCAACAAGTCGTAATAGATCATCGCCAGCATTTTCATTCTCCTAATCCCTCAGCGTTTTCCCGGTCAAGGACAGGAACAGCGATTCCAGATCCGGTTCGACGCGCGTTATCGATTGAAGTTTGATTTGATGCTTGGTCAAAATAAATAAAACGTCTTGCAGATAGGCATGGGAGGAACCCATGTACAGCTCCAGCCTGGAGCCGGTCCGGGAGAGCTTGTTGACCTTGGGATGAAGCTCAAGCTCGCCAAGCGCTTCCTCTGTTAAGCCTTCAGCCTCAATGACCAGCTTTTCTTCATCACTGACCCTTTCGACCAACTCGGCTTTGGTGCCGCATGCAATGAGGCGGCCCTTGTCGATAACGCCAACTCGCGTTCCGATCGCTTCAACCTCCTCCATGTAATGGGAGGTATAGATGATGGTTGAACCAAGCCGATTAAGCTCCTTGACGGATTCCAGGATGTGGTTTCGGGATTGGGGATCAATGCCGACCGTCGGTTCGTCCATAATGATTACTTTAGGACGGTGGGTGATGGCGCATGCGATATTAAGCCTTCTTTTCATCCCGCCGGAGAAGGAACCGGGCTTATCCTTGCTTCGGTCCGACAGCCCGACAAAAGCAAGCGCCTCTTTAACTCGTTCCTGAAGCAGCTTTCCTTTTAAGCCGTACAGGCGGGCAAAAAAGGTTACATTTTCGATAGCGGTCAATTCCTCATAGATAGCCAGATCCTGCGGGACCAAGCCCAACATTCCTTTGACCTTTAGCGGATCGGAAGCGACCGAAACGCCTTGGACCGTAATGTCGCCTTTATCGATGGGAAGAAGTCCGCTCAGCATATGTATGGTTGTGCTTTTGCCAGCTCCGTTAGGGCCCAGCAGGCCAAAAATTTCACCCTCGTGAATGTCCAGATTGAGATGGTCGACGGAAAGCAAGCTGCCATACCGTTTGACTGCATCTTTGATTTGTATTAGTGCCATCGTTTTTTCACTCCCGTTGCTTGATGATTGAATTATAGTCGACCGCGCTTCGAAAAACAGGTTGAATCCGTCATTTTCGACATGACAAAAGTCATTTTTACGTCATAAGAGGCCTTGCATGCTACCCTTATTGCCTGATTTCCTCTATACTGGGATTGGTTTTGAACGGTATTGGAGGAGGCGTGTTGATGGCCGGCACGATTACATTGCTGCGTTATCTATTTATTATATTACCGTTTATGTACACCTTTTTTCATTCCGGAATGATACAGGATGCCCTGTTTTTCGTTTATTTTTTTGCAATGCTGCTGATGGTTCAAGCCAGGGGGAAATTGCCGCACCGAATGGAGTTCCTGCTGGTCCCTGTTGAGCTGGCCCTTATTCTGATTGCTGGCTTGGCCTACGGGGATGTCATTCATTTATGGCTCTTTTCCGTGTTGATCTCATTGCTGGATGGGGGGGGCAGAAACATGCTCGTCCGCGCGCCACTGCTGCTGCTAAGCTATTTGACGTTGATCCGGCTAACCTATTTCCTTGATCCTATGTATCAGTTTGCGCTGCATATTATGTTTAGCGTAACGCTTCTGCTGGGCTATACGCTGGAACGAATCCAGAAGCAGAATGAAACGCTGGAGATTGTTTATGATGAGCTGCGAAGCAAGCATTATGAATTGGCCGAGGCGAAACGCCGCATGGGGATTGACGCCAAGCAGCTGGAGCATCTGGCGCAAGCCAATGAGCGGAACCGGATTGCGCGGGATATTCATGACGAATTGGGACATCGGCTGATCCGGGTCAAAATGATGTCGGAAGCGCTGGTTCATATGTATGATGCAAATCCCGGAGGAGCAGGCAAACTGGTTGCCCAAATCCGTGATCAGCTTGCCGAAGGGATGGAAACGCTGCGCACGACGGTGCATAGGCTGCAACCGGCGCCGGAGGAGACGCAGCGTTATTCGCTGGATCGGCTTATCACGGAATTTGCCGATAGCTCCGGCATCGATGTTACGCTGCAAATTCAAGGACAGCCGTACCCGCTGTATCCAAGCGAGGAGCTTACGTTGTACCGCAACGCTCAGGAAGCGATGACCAATGCCGTTCGTCACGGCGGGGCAACCAAAATTGCGGTTGGCCTTCATTTTGCCAAGGATGCGATTGTGTTTTCGGTATCCAACAACGGCAAGGCCATGGCGGCAACCGACAAGCGGAATAACGGCATGGGATTTGCCGGAATGGAGGAGCGGGCGCGCCGACATGGCGGACGTATCGAGGTGCAAACGTCGGAACCGTTTAAAGTGACGACCTATTTGCCGCATCGGAGACAGGAAAGCTGAAGGAACCAAGGAGCTGATAACATTGATTTCGCTGCTGATTGTAGATGACGATTCCTATATAAGAGAAAGCCTGGCGATGATCCTGGGCATGCAGGAGGGGCTTGAGGTAGCCGGCGTTTGTTCCAATGGGTATGAAGCGCTGGAATTTCTGCAGGAGCGAGGGGCGGTCGATATTGTTTTAATGGATGTCCGTATGCCGGAATGCGACGGCGTGATGGGAACCGGCCTGATCAAGGGAGTGTTCCCTTCAATCGGCGTGTTGATTCTGACCACCTTTGATGATGACGATTACATCGTAGAAGCGATTAAACGGGGGGCAAACGGATATTTGCTCAAAAATACGCCGCCCCAGGTCATCATTGACGCCATAAGAACCGTGGCCAAGGGACATATGCTCATCGATCCCAAAATAGCCCGGAAAATGGCAGGTTGGCTCAATCATGAAGCTCATTCGCCGGATCAGAAGGACGCCCAGCTCGAACGGCTTGGCTTGACGAAAGCAGAGCAGGGAATCGTGCGGAAAGTTTCGGAAGGCCTTTCCAACAAAGAAATCGCCCAGACATTATATCTGAGCGAAGGCACGGTCAAAAACTATATTTCCGAAATTTTGGGCAAGCTTTCGTTGCGGGACCGGACCCAACTGGCGATTTATTATTTGAAGCTATAACGAAGCGGTCCGATAATCGCTAATTCCGTAAAGCCGTGCCGCAATAATCGCTAATTCCGTAAAGCGGTGCCGCAATAATCGCAGATGGCGTCTTCCCCGGCCAAAGTTGTTGTTTTTGCTCCGCAGCCGTTGCAGGTGTATGTTTCCGGCCTGGACGGCGCAGCTGGACTTTTGGGCGGTGGAGAGGGAGGCGGGACTTTTTCCGGACGGTGCAGAATAGGCTCCCGTTCGCCGCCAATCATCCGGTATTGCGAAGACGAAGACGGAACCTTGGTAGGCGCGGGCGCTTTTTTGCGTGTTGCACCGCCGCTGGTCCTGCGAGTTTTCATGATGGACAGGCTAAGCCAGATTGCAGCGCCGGACGGTGAAACAAAGAAAGTCGCCACGGCCATAATGCCGATCCATTCTATAGCTGAAGATGTGGCAAGCTCGCTATCCGTACCCTCGACAGTCAACAAGGCAACTACTAGTGATATACCCGTCAAACCAATGATGATACCGACCAGCAGTAAAAAAATACTCCCGAATTTCGCTCCGGTGCTGGCTTCGGGTTTGCCGTTTCTTGCTTTTTGCAGCAGATAGCGGCCCAGCCAAGAAATGAAAAAAACGGGAACGGCCATTACAAGGACGACGACAACCGATGCGGTAGCGCCGCTCGCGTCTGCCGCCACGGTGCCTGCGCTGGTCCCGTCGACAATGATAGACAGGGCGGCTACGCCGATCAAGGTTGCCAGGCACAGGCAGAACAACCCTAGCGTCAACAGAATATACCTTACAAAATTACTCATGGCGTTTTCCTTTCCGTCCTTACGATTTTCCGGCAGCAAGCTGGATATTCCGAAGCTTAACCCCGTTTTGCGCCTCGGTGATTTTTTGATGCAAATCTCTTATGCCCCCGCTTTGCGGCTGCTGCTCCCGATTGGCATCCAGCATTTGGGCTACAAGCTGCAAGTCCAGCTGCAGGCTGTACTCCATTTCCGCCACTGCGGGAAGGGTTGTGGGGTCGCTATATTGGATGATATCCACAAGCTCGTCCAGCTCCTTCCTAAGAAGCTCCCTTTTTTGAGGCTCCCAATACTGGAGCTTGGCTTGGGCGTTTTTAGCCGATGCAATAATGCTGCTCCAATTCGCCGTTCGTTCCGCGTCATGGGCGATACCTCCGGTTATTTTTTTTCTGGAGAGAAACAGGAGGCAGAACAACACAAAAGTCAGAAGAGCCGCGATGGCATGAATCAAGGCATAGGCCCAAAACGGTAGAAATGTGAAAAAGGCCAATACAACCGAAAGCGCCGCATAACCGGCCAATGCGGTCAGCAAAGCCGCATTGGCTGGGACGGAATGATCCGCGCCCGCTTTTTGGATTATACCGGAGACGCATAGCCATAATGCGGTTTCGGCAAGAAGCAGCGAGCCAAAGGCCAGTGCGGTCTGTCCGTTCCAGGCCAAAAGCGGGCTGAAGACCAGGAAAAGAACGGCGGTTAAAGCAACCGTGGCGACATAAATCAGCGTGACAGCCACAGCGCTTTTTTTGTAATTGGACATGCTTTATTGTCCTCCCGTCGCCTGGCTTGCGCCGCATAAATGGCAAAACTTCGCGTTGCCGGGAATCGGCTCCTTACATACAGTGCAAGGCTTGGGCAGTGCCGTCCCGCATTCATGGCAGTTCGCGCTATCCTCCGCAACATCGGCGCCGCAAGATGGACATGCATGATATCGATCGCCGCATTTTGCGCAAAACTTGGCGTTTTCCGAAAGCGCTTCTCCGCATTTATCGCAGTGATGCGTTTTTGCCGCCGGAGCGGCAGCCTTTGACGGAGGTTGCGTTGTTTTCCCGCAGGCGCTGCAAAATAGTGCGGATGCCGTTACCTGCGCGTTGCAATGCGGACAGGCAGCCGCTGTCTCCATCGCGCCGGACAACTGCGATATCCCGTTGCCGAACGCGCCGCCAAGAGCGCCTCCTAATTGCGCGCCCATGAAAAGAGGGGCTGTGCTGCCGCTGTTTTTTGCCGCTCCTTCCAGCACGTCAAGGGAACGCTGCTGCTGATAGTTGAAGCCGACCAGATCCATTTCCATCCGCTTGTTCAGCACGCTGCGAAGCTTTTCGATGGAAGGATCGTCCTCGGGCACATTAATGTTTTCGAAGTAGAAATGATGAAGCTTGATGCCAAATTCTTTGAGCGCTTCGCTAATGCGGGCTTCGGCATGCCGCGAAATCTCGCCGACAAACGCGTTGATCTCCAGCGCGCTGATTCCTTTTTGCAGCAGGTATGCGGTCAGCACTTCCGTGATGGTCATGATGACCACGGCGCGCAAATGCTGGGTGAGCGCCTCGCGCGTAAATTGGGGCAGCGTGCCCACCAGTTTCAGCAGAAATCGCCGGCTGTCCTCGATCGTCAGGCCGAATTGGCCGAAAGCACGGACAGGCACCATAATGTTGAATTTGGCGTCCTTGATTTGAATCGGGGAGCTCGTCCCCCATTTAATATTTAATACGCTTATTTTATTGACATACCACACTTCGGCGGCAAAAGGAGATTTTCCGCCAAAAGGCAGGTTAATGAGATGGTTTAATATAGGAATATTGGCCGTACTCAACGTATGGCGTCCCGGGCCAAAGCTGTCCAGCGCTTTGCCGTCCTTGAACAAAATAGCTTCCTGCGTTTGATTGACGATAAGCTGGGTCCAAGTGCCAAGCTCTTCGTCGGGATGTTTCCATGCATATACATCCGGCGAACCGTCATATTTGACTACGTCGATAATTGCCAAAATTACTACACCTCTTGTGTCCTGATTTAGGAAAATAGCCCCATTCCTAACTCTATTTTAATAGAAAGAGTGGTGGTCGGCTACCATTTTTGCCAGATTTGCCGCACAATCGCATTATTGAAGGAAAGAGCGTCCTGCTGTAAAATGAGCTAAATAAAAATCATTCTCAATCGCGCTTTCGGATTAGGGAAGTTGATGAGCGGCGGCGCTGTTTTTAGAGGCAGATTTTCAAGGGCAGAGTTGAATCTGCGTTAGCAAAGCATGTTATTCTATCAGCTGTTATGCGAATGGACGGACAGCGAAGCCATTAATCTGGAGGCGGTGCTGGAACTGGCGCCGGATCTGCATCTTGTCAAGAACGGCATCGGCGAGCAGGTTTATGCCGAGTTGTCCAAAACTCCGCCTACGATCGCTTTAGGCATTCCACCGCGCGATGCAGACGTCAAGCAGGATCGATCCAAATCGGGGACTGGAGTCCGAGAACGGTATAAGGGTTCTTTTATAAGCATAAAAAAGACGGGACAACGAAATCAGCTGCTGACAGACTACATCGTCAACGATTTCGTGCCCCATCTTGACCTTCTCTTCTGCGCGGAATCCGAAGCTACGGGCGCCAACCTGCGGGTGATGTGGTTGCTTGTGGCGCAGTGAGCCATCCCAGGCTTAGCAATAGGCCTATGTTATTGAGTTATTCTTAGGCTTAGCATAGGCCTATCCCCTCGCTCGAAAAATCGGACTGCTCGAACTAGCGTTTTAGACGGTTTGCAGGTTCTCCGCTTGTTGCACCTCTGCCTGCAAGCCTGCTTGGTTGAGCAGGTTCCAAGGTTTGTTGTAATGCGGCTGGAAGAAGAAGTCGACAAAAGCGAGCTCATCCATTGTCATCTTGTTCTGGATGCAAACCGACATCGTGTTGATGCTTTGCGTCAAATCCGCCTTCGACATCACTTGTGCGCCTACGATGACGCCTGTGTCGGCCATGTAAACCACCTTCAGCGTTACCTTTTCGTAAGTTGGCATAAATTCAGGGCGGTAGTTATCCTCGATTGTAACATTTTTCACATTCAAGCCTGCGGCAAGGGCAGCCGTTTCGGTCAAACCTGTCGATGCGATATTATAGTCGTAAATTTTGATACCCGATGTCGCTTGCGTACCCAGGTATTTCACGGTTGGCTGAAGCAGGTTGCGGGCAACCAGTGTTCCCATGCGAACCGCATTGGTCGCAAGCGGGATGTAGGCATGTTCGCCGGTTGGATTGTAATGAACCGCGCAGCTGTCGCCGGCTGCGAACACATCCGCCTTGCTTGTGCGCATGTACTCATCCACCATGATCGCTCCGTTCGGAAGCATATCCACTTGACTCTTCAGCAGCTCAGTGTTTGGACGGAAGCCGATGCAGAGCACAACCATGTCCGCCTCATATTGGCCCTTGTTGGTCACCACAGTTGCTACCTTGCCTTTGGCATCTCCTGCAAACGACTGAACCGTTTGGCCAAGCGCAAGCTCAACCCCTTTTTCCAGCAAATCCTGCTCGGTAACATCTGTAAATTCTTTGTCCAAATATTTGTACAGGACGCGGTCCATATTATCAATAAGAGTAACTTCCTTACCCAGCATTTCAAAAGCTTCCACCAGCTCGATGCCGATATACCCTGCGCCTACGACGGCGATGCGGCGGGCATCCTTCGCTTTTTCGATGATGGCTTGAGCGTGATTGTAGTTTTTGCACAACATGATGTTATCAAGATTGATGCCGTCCATTTTTGGAATGATCGGCCACGAGCCAGTAGTGACAACCAGTTTGTCAAAATGATGCTGGAACTCTTCGCCGGTTTCCAGGTTGCGGGCGCGCAGCGTCTTGGCATCCGTATCCACCGACAATACATCGTGCCGCATCAGAGTGGTTACGCCAAGCTCAGCGAGCTGTGTTGGCGAGGAGTAGAACAATTCCTCGGCTCTTTGGACTACGCCGCCGACATGAAGGGCGATGCCGCACGACAGGAAGGAAATATTATCGTTTCGTTCGAACACGGTAATGACGGCTTCGGGATATAATTTAGCCATATTTACAATAGCGGCAGTTCCAGCATGGGTGCATCCGATCACAGCAATGTTAAGTGGTTTCATCAGGTATTACCTCCCAGGTTTGTTTTATAGGCTCTACATGTTTACAAGCATGTCGGCTGCGGTTCCTTGAGACACGCGGGATATGTTTGAAGCATACCCATTTCTGCAGACCGATATGAGAATTAATTCACAACCAATCGCGCTAATGTGATTTGTTTCACAAGCTTATGTCACTATAATAAATCATCCTTCCAAAAAAGACAATGGCTAATTTGTGACAAAATTCACATCCTGGATTGCAGGCAGTTTATATCAAGGTGGCTCGAGGTTATGTCAATGCGACCGGTTCAAGGGTTCAAGGTAGCTAATTTCAAGGTAGCTCGTTTTAAGGCACACGTTCCAAGGTAGCTCTTTCAAAGTAGCTCGTTTTAAGGCACACGTTCCAAGGTAGCTAATTTCAAGGTAGCTCGTTTTAAGGCACACGTTCCAAGGTAGCTCTTTCAAAGTAGCTCGTTTTAAGGCACATGTTCCAAGGTAGCTAATTTCAAGGTAGCTCGTTTTAAAGCACACGTTCCAAGGTAGCTACTTTCAAGGTAGCTCGTTTTAAAGCACACGTTCCAAGGTAGCTCTTTCAAAGTAGCTCGTTTTAAGGCACACGTTCCAAGGTAGCTAATTTCAAGGTAGCTCGTTTTAAAGCACACGTTCCAAGGTAGCTAATTTCAAGGTAGCTCGTTTTAAAGCACACGTTCCAAGGTAGCTACTTTCAAGGTAGCTCGTTTTAAAGCACACGTTCCAAGGTAGCTAATTTCAGACAGTACTTTGCTGGTGTGACTGTTTTTAGGTAGCTGATCAACTAGGGGGGAGGAGACGAATGATGCCCTGCTCTTCAGGTAGTCATATGATTCCTATATGACTTTGTTACATGACAAGCCCGCATCACCTGCTCTAGTGGACATAAATGTCCATTAAAGGCCAAATCTGAGGCATTTGAGTTTTGTAACGGCCATGTATGTCCGTTACAACCCAATATGATGCGATTATTGGCTTATTTCTGGTGCTAACGGACAAAAATGGCCGTTAAAAACAGAGATTGCAGTTTTTTTAGTTCTAACGGTCAAATCTGACCGTTAGCGTTAGCCTCATGCCTAACCTCGATTAGCCTTTTGGTGATCAGCCCGTCGAATTTCGGTTAGTCCTCAGCCAAATAGATCGTCTAGTCCCCCAACTCCTTGGATGGCACCTTGTCTGCCCGCGATTAGTCTTTTACTGAGCAGCCTTTCGAGTTCGGTTAGTCCTCAGCCTAATAGATTGTCTAGTCCCTAGCTCCTTGGATGGCACCTTGTCTAACCTCGATTAGTCTTTTGGTGAGCAGCCTGTCGAGATTCGGTTAGCTCCCTGATTAACAGCCTGTCGAGATTCGGTTAGCTCCCTGATTAACAGCCTGTCGAGATTCGGTTAGCCCCCTGATTAACAGCCTGTCGAGATTCGGTTAGCTCCCTGATTAGCAGCCTGTCGAGATTCGGTTAGCTCCCCGATTAACAGCCTGTCTAGTTTCCGCTAGCTCATTGTTTGTCCCCTAGTCTAATCCCCTCAAACTGTTCGAGCAGCAGTAGATCATTGCCGACTTGTGATACAATCACCGCCAAGTGGGAGTGTGCTCAATAACATTAAAGTCCTTTGGATTCTCATTTTGTACAGTATTGATAAGTATTGACACAAAAAAGGCTAACCAGAAATAAAAGGCTAGCAAGAAATAAAAGGCCAACCAGAATTTCTGGTTGACCTGATAATACGAAGCTGGGCAGAAACGCGAACGCTTCACTCCAACTTATGTGTGCGAGTTAAAAAACGCGAACGCATCTCTCTGACTTATGCGTGCGAGTTAAGAAACGCGAACGCATCTCTCCGACTTATGCGTGCGAGTTAAAAAACGCGAACGCATCTCTCCGACTTATGCGCGCGGGTTAAAATCTTTTACCAATCATGGCGTTCCAGAATCTCCGCCAGGAAGGCGAGGGCAAGACCTTGGCCCCAGCCCTGGATGCGTTTGCTGGAGGTGTTGCGGTAGCCGTCCGCATCATCCATCACGGCGGTTCCGGCGGAAACGCCCATGACCGCGCCATCCTCGCGGATTTGCGACAGGATGCCGGTAATGCTTTTGTTCACGTATTTGTTGTAGATCCGTCCCCGGGTCAGCAACGCAGCGGCGATTCCCGCAGATCCTGATGTCTCCAGATAAGAGGTATCGTCGGTTAACACGGTATGCCACAAGCCGGATTCATGCTGGAGGCGGACCAGCGCGCTGAGCTGATCGCGCAGCGAACCTTCGATGATCATAAAAGCGGGATGCTGAACTTTGACATACGGAAATGATTTGGCCATCGTATAGGCGGCCCAGGAATTGCCGCGGCACCAGAACACGCCTGACATATGATTGCGGTTGATATTGTCCCATCCATGATAATACAGATCCGTGGCAGGGTCCTGCAGCAGGTCCTCATGGCCGTGGTATTGCCGGAGGCCGTCCCAATAATAATCCTCGCGGTCCAGCAGCTTGGCCATTCTCAGCAGAAAATAACCGGCCATCATCATCGTATCGACCCAAGCTTGCTCAGGGAAGTCGTTTGCGCCGGAACCAACCGTATGCTGGAAGATGCCGTCGCCGAAACGAACGGCTTCGTTCTTCAAATATTCCGCCATTTCGCTGGCGATGGAGAGATATTTCTCTTCCCCGGTCGCCTGGTAAAGCGTAATCAGACAATGGCCGATCGAAACCCGGTTGACGGACAAATCGGGCAAGCCGTCCTCCAGATTTTCATCCACCCAGCCTTGAAGCAGCTCGATGTATTCCTTGTTGCCGGTCGCTTCATAAGCACGGGCTACGCCATAGAAAGCGACGCCGGCAGGCCAATCCCAGGTCAGGTCCATACGAAAAGTTCGTTTGACAACACGATCGATCGCTTGCTTGATCTCTTGCTCATCATAAATAAGAGGGGGCATAATGTCAGATTCTCCTTTGCCATACTTATTACTATTGTCCGTTTTCGTCTGAATGCTTCCGAATAAGCGTTCATTCATTAGCCTTTAAGTCCGCTTGTGCTTATTCCCTCTACAATATAACGTTGAAACAGGAAGAAAATCAACAGAACGGGCACAAGCGACAAGCAGGACATCGCAAACATGGAGCCCCATTCCGAATAAGATTGCGAATCCAGGAACAATTTTAACGCCAGCGACACCGGATACATAGCAGGTTTGTTCAAATAAAGCAGCGGCCCAAGAAAATCATCCCATCTCCAGTAAAAGGAGAAGATTGCCGCCGTCGTCATGGCGGGAATAATGAGCGGAACGATAATCCGGTAGAATATGCCGAACTTGCTGCACCCGTCGATTTTGGCCGCTTCGTCCATCTCGCTTGGTATCGTCCGGATAAACTGAATGATCAGGAAGATAAAGAACGGAGCGCCAAAAAAGGCGGGCACAATAATCGGCTTGAAGGTCGAAATCCAGTCCAGGCTGTTAAACATGACATATTGCGGAATAATCGTTACATCGCCGGGAAGCATCATGGTCATCATCATGCAGCCAAACCAGAACCCCTTAAAGCGGAATGGAATTCGGGCAAAAGCATACGCAACCATGGCGGAGGAAGCTACGGCGCCGATGGTGGAAACGATAGCGATAATAAACGAATTTTTGAAAAAGGTCGCAAACGTGATGCCGCCGAAGCCGGCCCAGCCGCTGGTGTAGTTCTCAAACTGCCATACTTGAGGAATCAAGATATGGGAGTTTTGAAAAATATCCTGATTGCTTTTAAACGAGCTGGCGAACATCCATAAGACGGGATAAAGCATAGCAAAGGCGAGCAAGCCGACGCTGAGGTGGTAAACCAGTCCTCGCAGCATCTTCCTTCGCTTCCCGTGCCGGATGACCAAATCCTGTGCCGTCAGGGGAGAGGCTGCCGCATTTGTTTTTGCAGTGGGTTTCATTGTCACCGATCCCCTTTCGATTCGTAGTGGACCCAGAAGCGGGAGCTGAAGAACAGCAGACCCGTCATGATCGTAATGATGATCAGGATAAACCAGGCCATGGCCGAAGCGTAACCCATATCAAAAAACTCAAACGCGCGTTTGAACAAATAGAGCGAATACAGCATCGTTTTGCCCAGCGGCCCGCCTTGGCCGTTGGAGATGACGAATGCAGGCGTAAAGGTCATAAACGCGGCGATCGTCTGCATAATCAGATTGAAAAAGATGATAGGGCTTAGCAGCGGCAGCGTAATGCTGAAGAAGCGCCTGATCGGCCCTGCGCCGTCAACGCCGGCGGCTTCATAATAGGTTGAAGGTATATTTTTGAGCCCCGCCAGAAAAATAAGCATAGAGGAGCCGAATTGCCAGACGGATAATCCAACCAGCGCATATAAAGCGGTTGAAGGATGCGATATCCAGGAGGTGCTGGATTCAATGCCGATCGAGTTAAGCAGGGAGTTGAGCGCGCCTTTGTCGCCAAAGATTTGTTTCCACATAATCGCGACGGCGACGCTGCCGCCGATAATGGACGGCAAATAATAGGCAGTACGATAAAGGCCGATGCCCTTGGCCGCCGCATTCAGCAGCATGGCGACGAACAGAGCGAACGCAAGACGGAACGGAACAGATGCAAATACATAAGTAAATGTAACCTTCAGCGAGTTTTCCAGTCGCGGATCGTTTAACATCCGTGAATAATTGTCCAGCCCGATCCAGGCGGGAGGAGAGAGCAGGTTATATTGCGTAAACGAAAAGTAGAAGGATGCCAGAATAGGGTACAAGGTAAAGAGAAGGAAGCCGATCAGGAACGGCATCAGGAAAAAATAGCCGACAACATTATTGTTGTCCAGTAACCGGTTAGCTTTCATAAGTTTCATCCCCGTTTTCATGATGGGGGCGGCGGCTACATGCCGTGGCCGCCGCCGCTTCCGATGGCCTTACTGATTGTGAGCGGGTGAAGTCGCTTCCGCTGCGTAGGGCCTTACTGATTGCGAGCGGGTGAAGTCGCTCCCGCTGCGGAAGGCCTTACTGATTCCGTGCCAGGATGGCTTCCGCTTCCTGACGGAAGATGGATGCCGCCTCTTCGAGGCTGTATTGCTTGTAGAACAACGCTTCGACGGTTTCCTTCAGAGTGGAATATACTTCCGCTGCACCGATTGGTGGCGGAGCGCTGATCGGCGTGCTGTTTTCGCTTGCCCATGCCACATAATCAAACATTTTGTTCTGAATTTCGCTTAGCTCTGGACGAAGCGCCTCTTGGACGGCGGAGGAAATCGGTACGCCGCGTTCGCCCTTGATCAGCTTGTTGGCTTCCAGATCATTGGTGAAAAAGTCCAGGAAACGAGCGGCTTCATCCGCTGCTTTGGTGTTGTTGGTGACGGAGAAGAACATGCTTGGTTTCATGAACAGGCCTTCTTTGCTGCCAGGTCCCGGCAGAGGATGGATGTCCAGCTCCTTCTGCGCAGCAGCAGCCAAACCTACATATTGGTTCGACCACAGGAAGTCGGCAAATGCGGTTCCTTTGGCTACCGCGCCTTCTTCCCAGCTTGTGATAAGCGAGGCTTGATCCAGAGGCTGGATGGCTCCGGCGTCATAAATGCGCTGGAGACGTCCGAAATATTCGCCGAACAATGCATCGTCTTCATAACCAAGACCGGTTCCATCGGCTGCAAACAGCGTACTGCCCTTCGTCCGCAGGAAATAGTGGAAAAACTCTTCGCTGTTTGGCGGGCCGCTAAGGAAATAGCCCTTCGCTTGCAAATCGCCGGCAAGCTTCTCCAAATCATCGTAAGTCCAGTCTTTTGAAGGAAGCTCTACGCCGGCAGCCGCCAAAATTTCAGGGTTGTAAGGCAGGCCAAGCGCATTGGCGCCAAGGCTCAGGCCATACAGCTTGCCGTCGACAACGCCGCCGGATAATACGGTATCGGAAATGTTGTCGGTGTTGATTGTGCCGTTGTCCAAATACGGCTGCAAATCAAGCAACTGGCCGCGCTCCGAGTATTGGGTAATGACAGAGAGGTCCATCTGGATGATGTCCGGCAATGTATTGGAAGCGGCTTGGGTTGCAAGGCGCTGCCAGTACTCGTCCCAGTTTGCGAATTCGGCTTCGATGGTGACATGTTTATTTTTTTCCTGGTATTGCTTGATAACCTCTTGCGTGTAGTCATGGCGTCCCTGGCTGCCCCACCATGCGATGCGGAGCGTAACCGGCTCCGGTTCGCCGCCGTTGTCCCCGCTGGCCTCCGGCGTGCTGGATGCCGGCGCGTTTGTTGGGCTGGTTTCCGGGTTGCCGCTGCTGCCCGAGGAGCAGGCCGCCACCAGAGAAAAGACGAGGATTAGCGACAGCATGAGCAAAAACGATTTTTTTTGTTTCACGTGTTCAACCTCCTTTTTTGTATAAAGCCACTTTCTGATTTCATTATGCCATCGCGAGCGAAGCGCTTGAATTCAGAGAACAGTGGGAAATGTTCAAAAATCAGAGGTGTGCGCAATAACGAAACACCGCGCGCTGAAGTCAGCGCGCGGTGGCGAAAGATGGGACATATGCGGTGGAGGCCGTGGACGTGGATATGGATTGTCTTGCCGATCAACAGCCGTCTTACTGATCCTCCCTCGATTTCGGTATATGGATCGCCCGAGGGCGTGCGCCGTTTTAATTTCGGGAAAGAATCAATGTAGCCTCCTTGCGGAACAGACGGGCGGCGTCAGCCGGTTCGAGCTCGCGGAACTTCATTCTTTCGTTGATTTCCCGGAACAGCTCGATGACCTCCGCAGCCCCTGGAGGATCAATTGCGTCAATGGGACTGCTGTGCTGCTCCGCCCAGGAGATGTAGGAGAACACCTTTTGCTGGTCCGGACTTAAATAAGGCGTCAGCTCCTCCTTGACGAGGGCGGAGACGGGGACGCCGCGTTCCGCGTTAATCAGCTTGTTGGCCTCCAGGTCATTGACGAAGAAGTTAATAAATCGCGTCGCTTCCTCCTTGCGGGCAGAATTGGCGGAAATCGAAAAAAACATGCTTGGTTTCAGGAACATGCCTTCGTTTACGCCTGGTCCGGGCGGATGGTGGATGCTGAGCTGGCGATCCGCTGTTTGCTGCAGTCCGATATATTGGTTGGACCAATGCCAGATGCTGATGGCATCGCCGGTTACAACGGGATCGGCATCAATGCCGGTAATCATGAGCATCTTCTCCGGCGGAGGCGATCCGCCCTGAAGCATCAACGAAATCGTGCGGGAGAAATAATCCTCGAACAATTTGTCATCATCATACCCAAGGGATCTGCCGTCCTTGCTATACAAGGATTTGCCGTGCGTGCGGAGATAATAGCCGAAATACACCTCGGGCGTCAGGCCGGTTTCAAAATAGATCCCTTTTTTCGCGGCGGCAGCGCCAAGTCTGCTGTAATCCTCCCATGTCCAGTTGTCGGGGAGCTCCGCGAGGCCGGTTGCCTGCTTCAGCAGTACGGGGTCATAGTTGATTTGAAGCGCGTTGACGCCCAGGCTGAAGCCGAACAGCTTGCCGGACATTTCCCCACCTTGAAGGACTGCTTCGTTAATAAAGGAGGTATCCAGAATGCTGCCGATATACGGCGTCAAATCGGCGAGTTGGCCTTTTGAGCTGTATTGGGCAATATAATTCAAATCCATCTGAATGATGTCGGGAAGCTCGTTCCCGGCTGCCTGCGGAGCCAGGCGACGCCAGTAATCATCCCAGCTTGCGTACTCCGGTTCGATTTTGACATGGGGATTCTTCCGTTCATAAAGCTCGATAACCTTCAGCGTATATTCATGCCGGGGTTGGCCGCCCCACCAGGCAAGTCTCAGCGTAACGGGCTCGCGGAGCGATAATTGCTGTGAATGTCCATTGCCGCTGATAATGGCGCTTCCCGAAAGAGAACAGGAGGTCGTTGTGAACAGAAGCAGCAGAAGGAGGAGCAGCGCCTTCTCCGGTTTGCGGCGGCTCATACCCGGCCCCCTTCCTCATGGCCGGTCAATTGCGGAACCCGCTTGTATTCCGAAGGAGCGCAGCCCATGTATTTTTTGAACACTTGGCTGAAATATTGCGGATTATCGCCATAGCCCAGACGATCGGCTACCTCAAAAACCTTGATGTCGTCGCTTTCGTTCATCAACTTAACGGCCGCTTCAAGCCGGAGATTGACAACGTAACCGGAAAATTTGAGCCCCAATTCCTTTTTGAACAGCTTGCCCAAATAATCCGCGTTCATATAAAGCATTTCTTTGGCCACCCAATTCAGCGTCAATTGCGGATTGCCGAGATTGGACTGGATAATATCCAGCACTTTATGAATGACGGCGGAATGCTGCTTCAGATTTGATTCATAGTAGTTCCGGGTTATGTTGTCTGCGGCGGCATCTACCAGCTCGTGCAGCGCCGGCAGCGTATCCAGCTTCTCCAGCAGCGTCAGACGTTTCATATAGGCGCCAACCTCCCCGGGAACGGCCAGTCGGATGATCGACAAATAAAATGGAATGACATAGGACTGGGTTACGGCAATATCCAGCCTTGCCTCGGACAAAGTATCAAACCATTGCCGGATGCCGGCTTTGACCTCCTGCTGTCTGCCTGCCTTTACGAGCAGCAGAATGCGCTCCGCTTCGCTCTCCAGGTCGATTTCCGCGGAACGGGGACTGCGTACCACGTCCCGGCTTGTAATAAGGCTGCCTTCTCCAAGATAGAACCGGTGTGCCAGACATTCCAGCGTATCGTGGTACAGCTTGCGGGCATCTGTCATGTCGCCGGCTTCGCTGAGCGAAATCGTCATGTCGATCCGGTAGTAACCCAGAAAAATTTCTCTTGTTTTTTCCACCTTCTCCAGCAGCTCGGCTTCGCTTGGCGGCTCTGTTACGAGCAGCAGCACGCGTTCGCCGATTGTTGTGCCGAGCAGCAGCGTTCCTTTGTCCAACACATCTTCCGCAATATTTTTGACGGCGAACAGATGCTCGTATTCAAAACTGCCTTCCAGTTGAAACAGCACCAGCCTGACTTTGCTTGAAGTGAGGGGAATGCGGAACAGGCGGGTAAAAGAATCCCAATCGCGCGGGCCGTAGGTTTTGTTGGTTACCATCTCTTTGAGCAGCTGCTCCTTGGCATGAGGCAGCATCGCGGCGCATTCATGCTGCAGCCGATCCATAAATGCCTTTCGCGCATTCCGTTTGTCCAGCTCCTCGACAATTTCCTCAAGCGCCGAGGAAATGGCGTTTTCATTGCAAGGCTTGACCAGATAATGCGCGACTCCGTGCCGCATGGCTCCGCGGGCGTATTCAAATTCGCTAAAGCCGGAGAGCAATATAAAAACAATGCCGGGACGTTCCTGCTTTACCTTTTCGATGAGCTGAAGGCCGTCCATGCCCGGCATCCGAATGTCGGTGATGACAATATCCGGCTCATGCTCTTGTATAAAGCGGGCGGCTTCGATGCCGTTGCGTGCGGTTCCCGCCAGCGTGGTGCCGTGGCGGCCCCAATCGATAATGCTGGAGATCCCCTCCAGAATAATAGGTTCGTCATCCACCAGCAGCACGTTGTACATGATGCTCCATCTCCTTCCGGTATGGAATATGGATAAGCACAGAGGTAAGGCTTTTCTCGCGTTTCAATGTCAATCCATAGGGCTGGCCGAACAGCAGCCTGATCCGTTCATGAATGTTGCGAAGGCCAATTCCGCCGGTTTTGCTCTCTTGTTTTCCGGCTGTTCTTGCTCCTTGGAAGCCGGGAAGCCCTGTTGATCGGGAACTGTCGTGTTCTGCTTCTTGCGCAAAAACAGGTTCAGCCGCTCTGCCGCCGTCCCTTGTCGCCTCCTGCCATTGCATGCTGCTGTGGGCGGGAAAGCCCGGGCCGTTGTCGGTAACGGACAGCGTGACTTCATTTCCGGTCTGCTCTGCGGTGATCGTAATGACACAAGTCTCCAGCATATTTTCCAATCCATGCTTGATCGCGTTTTCGACAAGGGGCTGCAGCGACATGCGCGGCAGCGAACATTGCAGCAGATGGGCCGGGACGTCGCTGGAGAAGGATAATCTGTCCTGAAACCGGAAGCCCTGAATGGTAATGTAATGCTCAACGGTAGACAATTCATCCTGAATCGTTGTTAACGCCTGCTTGTTGCTGATGGAGTTTCGAAGCAGGTAGCCCAGTGATTCCACCATGATGGAAATGCGCTGCTGTCCGGCCATTTTGGCCAGCCAGTTGATCGATTCCAGCGTATTGTACAGAAAATGGGGGTTTATCTGGGCTTGAAGCGCTTTGAACTCGGAATCCTTGATGGCGATTTGTTTCTTGAAATTTTCATTGATCAGCTCATTGATCCGATCCAGCATTATCCGGAAATTACGGTGCATCTGCCCTGCCTCGTCGCTGAAGAGCGGAAGCTCGCGGTCGGACTCCAGATTGGCGAAATCGCCCATTTGAACCCGCTTCATTTTGGAATTCAGACTTTCGATCGGACGGGTGATGCTGCGGGCAAACGAGATGGACAACAGAAGAGTCAACGCCACGATTGCGATCATGATCAGCAAAACAAAATGTTTGACGTTGTTGATGGCGTAAAAGATAGAGTCGTAGGGCGAAATGATCACATAGGTCCAGTTGCTATAGTTGGAGGGAAGATGGGTTGCAAAATATTTGTTGCGCTGCAGCTCGATGGTCGTATAACCCTGCGCTTCAGGGAGTTTGTCGCGAATACCGGCAAATACCTCCGGAAAGGAGCGCGGATAAATCATTTCGTCGCCGCTCATAATGATGAGCTGGACATCCTTGTTGTCGAGGCCGCGGGAGTAGTCGGCGATCAGTCTGTCGAGATGAACTCGGGTCATTATAAAGCCCAGCCGTTCAAGATCGATGTTGACATGGGAGAAGTAGGAGCGGATTTCCCTGGCGGCGATAAGGGAGTTGTCGCCTTGATCGGGAAGCGCCCAGATGTTGCCTCCTTGCCGCTTTTCGGCAAGCGCGCTGACCGCTTCTATTTTTTCAATCGGCGTATTGATCGGGCGGACCCCGGTGCCGTATTCATGATCATGGGTATCGACAAGCTGCATGGACAACACGTATTTCTCCGAGCCGCCCAGCGCCATCAGCCTTTCTTTTATATCGCGCGTTGTGACGAACTGCTCATATTCCGTATTGCCGTCTTTTATGCTGCTCAAATACGATTGCAGGGTAGCGTCGGTCGCCAGACGGAACGTGAGATTCTCCAGCTTGATCAGCTCGTTTTCGATGCCAAAAGAGGTGACGGACAACGATTGCGCGGCTTGCGAATGGATTTCCTCGTCATAGACGCGATAAACGTATTGCAGCACGATCATAAAGCAGGAGCAAACAAGAATCATGACAAAAAAGAACAGCAGGAAAAGCTTCTGCTTGATTCTCAGATTACGATAGAGCGCTTTCAAAAATGCCGCTTTTGTACGGGCAATGGAAATCACGAGAGCGCCTCCCCATACATGAAATGGATGTGTGAATAATCATTATACTATATCTTTTTTTGGCCGGGAGTATTAAATAACAGGGAATTTTGTTCATTTTACAGTGAATGTCTGCAAGTGATAATGATTATCTTGTATACTGGTCATGCGACGCCAGAGCCGGAATGAAGGCATTTCACCAGCGGATCCCGTGATGCCGGCCGTTCGCTATTTAAGTCAGCACTACCGGGACAATACGGGCATTGAGGCGTTGGCGGAGCGGCTTGGCTGGAGTCCGCGCCACTTGACGCGGCGATTCAAGGACGCAATGGGACTCAGCCCCGTGGAATATTTGACTACAACGATATTTATTCCTTGGACAAGCAGCTGGATTTTATTGTTGAAAGCCTGTTGACCGCACCTTAGACATCACATTAGCTGCAAATGGCTAGCACCCCTGCAATAGCCGCCACAAAAAAAGCGTCCTTCACGCTGCAATAACGTGAAGGGCGCTTCTCTGTTTTTATGATCAAGGCGGCGTTAGCTGCCGGATTTTTGACTCAGCAGGCGCTGGAGCTCTTCCTCCACCCGCTCGTTCCGCTCCTCCTGCGCAACCGCCGATTGAGAGTAGGACGCTGTAGTGGAATGTCCTCCGCTGGATTTGGCAAGCTCGCGATGCGCTTCCCATTCCATCACCTTTTGTTCAATCCGGTCAAACCCGCGTGAAGCCTGGCTTACCGCACCGCTGAGGGGGGACGAAGCAAATCCGGGGGTATCGCTTGCCGTTCTGACCCGGGCAGCCAGCTCCGTCCGTTTGCTATGCAGACGCACGCGCTCTTCCTTCAAGTGCTCCACCCGCTGGCTTAACTCCTCTGCCGCCTGGCGGGCAAGCTGCTGCAGCCTGATGGTTTCTTCGCCTTGTTCCAGATACAGAATCTTGGCTTCAAGCGCCGCGCGGGCTTCTGTTTCGCGATCCTGAGCCGCGGCCTGAATGGCCTTTTCCTCGTAATGTCCCGCTTGCGCTTGCTGTTCTTTCAGCTTGGTTGCAAGAAGCCGCTCCTGCGCCCGCTGGCTGGCAGCATTGCGTTCCGTTGCCGCGATCTCTTCGTCAAGCTCCCGCAAATATTGGTTTAACATCATAACGGGATTTTCGATTTTGTCCAATACCTCGTTGGCTGCCGCTTTTGTCATGCTGAATACTCTTTGAAAAATTCCCATGTGATCTCTCTCCTTTTATAGTGATAGGATTGGCGGGTGCCCGCCGTGCAGGAATGAAAGCTCCTTAGTAGTAATAGTTGCTGTTAGAGTAGCCTTGGTACGGCTCTTTCGGCACGAACATGGAAAGCAAGAAGTAGATCAATGCCGTAGTGCCAAAGCTGAAAAACAGGGAAATGACGACGAGAAGTCTGATAACTGTGGGATCAATGCCAAGCCATTGTCCAATGCCTCCGCATAATCCGGTAATTTTGTTGTCCGTTGCCGACCGATAAAGTTTATTCATTTGGATTCATCCTTTCGTATGGCTCTTCTATGTCTATATCTTACAAAATGCTGCCTGCTGCGGTAACGGTCCGTGGTCTATTCTTGGTGCTGGCCTTTAGGCGGGGATGGTCCGGGTCGAGGGACGGGGAGGCTTGTGGATGGAAGTGTTGCCCAAAATGTTTAGAACATGTCCAGAGCACGTCGCTATAATGGAAAACAGACTACAAGACTTAGGACTTTATGCTTACAGGGAGGTATGTTGCAGAAATGATTCAAAAGCGTATGGTCAGGGTGATCAGCCTTTGCGTTGCCTTAATGATGCTCATTCAGCTGTACCCTGCATATCCGGCCTATCAGGGCGTGCAGCAGGTATTTGCGGACACGGATGACGTCTCGACGCAGCAAGATGGCGGGGACAATTCCGGTGGGACCGAAGGAGCAGGAGACGATCAAACGGACGGCGGCGCTGGAAGCGATGCCGGGTTGGACAACCCGGATGGCAGCCAGGATGCTGACGGTGCCGGAGACGATCAGAACAATGACGGAAGCAATGACGGCGGCCAAAATAATGATGGCCAAGATAACGGCGATCCAAATGGGGATGGCAGCGGCGGCAACGACGATGGCCAGACAGAACAGCCCCCGGCTCAGCCGTTGGACCAATTGACCGATTATTCGTGGGAAAAAATAACGAGCAACATTTCGCCTAGCGCTCGTGAAGGCGCGGCGATGGCTTTTGATGAACTAAATCGCAAAGTTATTTTGTTCGGCGGACAAAGCGCAACTGCGCTGCTTCGCGACAATTTTATGTGGGACGGCGAGGAGAAGGCGTGGAGCAAGCTTCCGAACAGCAGCGTTCCCGCAGGCCTGGAAGCCCGCCGCGGAGCCGCGATTGCTTATGATCCCGTATCCAAACGGATCATCATGTTTGGCGGACAAGGAGCCTCCGGCGTATTGGGAGACATGTGGTCCTGGAATGGCGTGGGCCAGGTCTGGGAAAAGCAGAATGTCGCGGTTCCAAGCGCGCGCGCAGGCTCGCATATGGCCTATGACGGCAAACAGCTGGTTTTGTTTGGCGGTTATTCGTTATCCGGCAGCACGCGCGTGCGTCTCGGAGATACCTGGCTCCTTACCGAAAACGGCTGGGTAGAAGCGACTCCGGAAACAAGCCCGCCGCCAACCTATTACGGGGCAATGTCCTATGACGGCAAACATGCCGTTTTGTATGGCGGCAATATCGGTTCAGAAACGCGCAACGGGTCGAATTACCAGATTAACTCCAACAAGCTGTGGATCTGGGACGGCACGAACTGGAATGGAGATACAACGCCAACAGAGCAGCAGGATTGGGGACGTTGGGGCCACATTATGGCTTATGACGGCCGACGGGTTGTTTTCTATGGCGGAGAATTCGACTGGGTACAGCCTCCATCCAATTCGATCGTGCCTAACAAGAAACGCCCGATTGCAAATCCGCCCGATCGCAATGGCAACCGAGCGGTTATCGGCTGGGAAAGCTGGAATTCCTCCTGGGTGGAGTGGCTGACAACCGGCACGTCCAGAGGTCCGGGCGGCGGCGTCAAGGACGGCCCGGGCTCCGGCAGCTACATGAGCATGGCGTTTGACGGCGAGCAGTTCGTCGTATTCGGCGGCAACCATGAATGGGGCGGCTTGACGGGCGATACGTTCCGGTTCGGCAACGAGCTTCCGGCCCTGCCTACGGTGACGCTGTCGGGGACGCCAGTAGTGCTGATGGATAAAGTCAATAAAGAAAACGATCTTGTCCGGATTATGGCTAACGTAACCGGCAAAGCATTCCAGGAAATTGGCGTAGAATACCGAGAGTTTGGCCAAACCGAGTGGTCCAAGCTGATTGACGAAGATAATGAAGCGGGAGCGTTGACGTTTGATCTCAAGGGTCTGAAGTGGCAGGTGCATTATGAAGCGCGGGTATATGCCACCAATACCGTTGGAACAGCGTACAGCGATACGGCGGCTTTCCAGTTTTATCTGGACCCCGCAATGGTGGTAGCGGATCTTCGATACGACCGTTCTTCGCCTTCCGTGCTGCATGCGGATGACAAAAAGCGGATGCTGGTTGTCGGCGAAGGCATTACCAACCTCTGGAGAAGGCCGGCATCCGAGGTCAACTATACGCTGAAGGGGAAAGACGGCAAGGTCTATCCGTTGACGGCCAAGGTCCGCAACGATCTGGAGCTGGAGCTGGTCTGGACCGATGCGCTCGGCGACGGTAAATACGATCTTGACCTGCAGCATGATTTTTACCGCGATTTTGTGCTTGAGGATGCATTGCTCATCACGTCGACGGGCGTATACGAGCCGCGCGACTATAATGAAATCGTTGTTCCGTCGAGCGATCCGGACAATGAGGAAATCGACAAGCTGACCATTAGCGGCCCATTCAGGGAGCTGCCAGGCGAGCTTGGCGTATTCAGGCTGAGCAATCCGGAGCATGTTGTGTTGCTTAATCAATACGTCAAATTCAAGGGCAGCGAGCTGACGGTAGACATGCGCGGCGAACATGCCGTCGTATCCGGCAAAGGCATGCTGTATGTCGAGCAATCCGGCATTATGTATACGCTGCTTCAAGGCGAATTCGAATTTGAATCCGACGATTTTTCTATTGAATTGAACAATGCGGGCAGCAACTATGATTATCTGAATTTGAATCTGCCCATCTCGGTTAACAGTATCGCCTTTGTTAGCGGCGGCATTAGACTTGGCGGCGAAATCAAAGTGAATTTCACGGCAGGCTCCGCCAAAATCAAAGGCGAATCGGAAATCGAAGCGCTGCAATTCAAGCGCGATCGCTTCGACTTCGCCGGAACCTTCAATATTGAAGGCAATTTCGAAGCAGGCCCGCTGGAAGGAGCGGAACTTCGTTTCCGTCTGGATACACGCGTGCCGATTTACGGCGCGGGCGGTTCCTTCGATCTGCGCAAGCAAAAGGTTGGTTTTGAAGCGGATATCCTGTTTAAGCGGGGCAAACTGGACGCGCTCAGCTTTGGCGTTCGCCGCAAAATCAAGCTGGGCAATACAGGCGCCCAAATTACTCGCATAGGCGGCGGCTTCTCCGGCCTTGCCAGCCAGAACGAAGTGCCGTTTACGCTGAAGGCGTACGGCGCAGCATCCGACGTCATTACGCCGGAAATTAAAGATTACAACATGGTCAACGGCAACAACCTTGCCGTAGGGCTGTCGCGATACCATTTCCAGGCTTCAGGCGAGCTGGGCATCTATTGGGTACCCGTAGCCAAGCTTGATTTTATCACGATCTGGAATGCGTCCGGATTTAAAGGAATCAGCAGCCCGGGCTTCCAGCTGCACGCAAACCTGAATCTGATTGACATTGTCATCGGCGAATTGTTTGCGCAATATTTCTCGAATACGGGCTACAACGGCTTCGTGAGCGCACGCATCCAGATTCCGCGTTGGGTTTCCGTTATCGGCGGAAAAAGCTTCGGCGGCATCGATGTTGGCGTCAACAACCAGCAAATTTTTGGCTCGGTAGGCTCCGGCTGGTTTGGCGGCTCGGCTAAATATGTATTTAAGCCGAACAAGTTCGACATCAGCTTGGGCGCAAGCAAGGATATGAAAAAAGAAATCGAGCGCATGAAAAAGAATATGGTGAAGACACCGACGCTGCTTGCTGCATTCGGCGCTTCCCGCCTGTCATCGCGCTTGTCATCGGCCGCTCTGTTTGCGCCGCTGGCCAATCCGCTGGAAACCGTCGACAACGGATATGATTTATTGCTGCAAAACTCGGTTATTCAGCAGGGCGATACCGGGGTAACCCGCAATGTTCGAGCCGCTATCTCGACAGGTAATTTTACAGCCGTATTGCGGGAAGATGCGGCGCAAGCGACTTTCCCTGACGATCATACGATTCAGTATGAATGGAAGGCTGATCATGCTTACAATGCGTTGCTCGTCCTGGATGGGAATAGCAGCGGCGTAACGATCAAAGATCCCAATGGAATCGAGGTTCCGCTTGGATTTGGCGAAGCCCAAACCGAAGGTGCTGCCCGCAGCCTTGCGGCAGCTTATGATTCCTCTGCGGACAAAACATTTATTGTAATCCCGGTGAAAAAGGATGAAACCTGGAAGCTTGCTGCTTCCTCCGCACGTTCGTTTGAAGTATACGAGCTGACTTTTGTTCATCAGGAGCTTGGGCTTGGCGAGTTGGCGACCCTATGGTCTGCTGCTTCCGGCGCAACGGTTACTGCGATCAATCTGGAGAACCGCGGCATGACCGCCATTCAACTGGATGGCGCAAAAGGCGAACTCAAGCTTTACAAGCCGGATGGCCGGGAATACGGCCTGGTTGCCGATTCCGCTCATCAGGGGTGGAATCAGTTCACTGATGCCGTTAGCGGCAAACTGAATCTGGTAGCGGATGTTGCACAGCCTGGCGAATGGTTGTTGACCGGCGGCGACGCTGCTGATATAGCGGTTTATTCCATCGGGGCGTCCACAACAACCCAAGTCCTTAGATCCGCTCTTTTGGTGGAATCACTGGCTACGGAAGTGACGCTTAAAGAGGGTCAAAGCTTGCTCGAAATCGAGGGGGCAAACGGTTCGGAGATTTTGTACCGTCCGGACGGCAGCGTTTATCCTCTGCTGACCAACTCATGGGAAGCGGGATGGAATGCCCGTTATGAGGATGAACTAGGCAAATGGACGATTCTGGTGGAAGCTGCAAAAGAAGAGCAAGGCGCGTGGAAAGTCGTAGGATCGGACTTTGTTACGCTCCGCGCATTCAGCAGCACAATGAAATACACCGACTTAACGCCGTTTTTCTCGAAAGGCCAGGCGGAATATACAACTAGTCTGGATATCGACAAGCCGGGCCGCTATATGTTCATCATCGAAGGCGGCGGCACCGATACGAAGCTGCGGGCGCCGTCCGGCCAGCTTTTGCCAATGGTGTTTGAAGACAGCGATGCGGTGGATTACAATGCTGTGCTGCAGCCGGCCGCACGCAATACGCTTGACGATGAGGATTACGGAGATGTTGTCTTTACGTCCAACCTTCCGTTTGTCGGAAGCCAGGATGTGCTGTATGCAGGGGCTGATGTGAAGACGGCAGGCAAAGTGCAGATTATCTCCAGCGGACCGGTGCAGGTGAGTTTGTACGAGCTGGATCTCATTAGCAAAATCGAGGAATTTTCGGCGCAGCCTGCAGCGGGCGGCGCAGACAATACGTACCGCGTGAAATGGAATGTAAGCAATGCGAAACCGGGAACCAAGGTGAAGCTGATGCTTACGGAGCAAGCCGATAAGGCGATTGGTCCGGTTATCGCCGAAGGGCTTCCATCTTCAGGCATAGAGACGATCAGTATTCCAGAGGGCTATATGCCTGGCGAATATTGGATCGCAATGGTTGCGGAAGGCGAAGAAATCGCTCCGTTGTTTGCGGTAACGAAAGAGCCGGTTAACCTGACGGCGGCCGTTATGCTGGAGCAGCCGCAGCAGGTGCAAGTGGTATCGACCGGCAATGAGGAGTTGACCCTCCAATTCCGGGGAACCAACGTCCCTGAGGTGGAATATTATCAAATTACCGTAGCTTTCCAGAACGAAATCGGAGAAACGGTCAAGGAAACGCTTGGCGTGGATCATCAGGATGGCGAGCTGCAGACCGTTACGATTGCCGGCTATGAATCCGGGTTTACGTATACGCTGGATGTGATGGCGGTTGGCGAGGCGAATGGAAAAACGGTTGTCAGCCCTGTATCCGCGGCGGTTCAAGCCTTCTTGCCGGAGCCGGATTCTGCAAAGATTGAGCTTTCTTTTGCAACCGGAGGAGCTAAACAGGTAAGCGGCACTTACAAGAGCTACGACAATCAGGAAGAAGCAATGGTCAAAACGGCGGCTGAAGCCGTGACCGTTCAGGTTGCGAGCGATCAAAGCGCTGAGGTTGACCTGTATGTCAACGGCGAGCTACTGGAGACAACCCCTGTAACTGCCGGGGGCACGGCAAACTTTGATTTGAACGCCTTGCTGCAGGCGGCTACGCTGGAGCAGAGGGATTACACAATCGAAGTGCAGGCCGTCAATGCAAGGGGAGACTACAGCAGCCAATATTCCAAGCTGTATGTAGACCGCACAGGACCTTTCCTGTATGCGGCGGGACAGCTGGACGGCGAAGGACCAGAGCGCATGCCGCTTAGCGGACAAGCGGTGTATGGCAGCAGGCTGCCGATTATCGGCCAGACCGATATTGGAGCAAAGCTGACTATTGATGGACGCATTGTACCGCTGAATGGCGACGGAAAATTCAATTACTACGCGCCTATCCAGTGGGACGGCCAAACGTCGCACACCGTTGTTGCGATCGCAACGGACGAGGTGGGCAACAGCACGGAATATTGGTTTGAGGTAGTCAAAGGCACGGAAAGCGTCGAAGATACCAAAATCAAAGCCGTAGATTTGGCGGGACTGGAGCTGGGCAACGGATATTTGTCTGAGCTGTTCCATCCCGATCAGCAAAGCTACAATGCCATTGTAGAAGAGGGGAACTTCAAGCTGTACGCGGCAGCGGCAGCAAGCGATTCTGTTGTCACGGTTGACGGCCGTTCTCTTGAGGATGGAGGCTACATCGAGCTTAGCGCTCCTTCGGCGCAAGCTATCAGAACCGTACAGGTGAAGGTAACCGCGGCGGACAACAGCAGCCGAACGTATACCATTAACATCGGGACCCGCTTGTCCAACGTAGCGGTGCTGAAGTCGCTGTCGTTGATGTCGGGCGATGAAGAACTGCTGCCGGAGCCGGCATTCAGCGGCGCTACCAGCGAATACACGGTATATGCGGAGCACCAGGATTCCCGCATTACAATAAGCGCAAGCGCCTATAAACAAGGCTCCCGCATTTATATCAATAACGTATTGGCATCCGGTGCAACCCCGGTTGATCTGACGACAGGAAACAATTCCGTTCACGTAAGAGTCGAGTCGCCGGATGGACAAGAACAGCGCACTTATACGCTGACGGTTGTTCGAGAGTATGACAGCAATGCGCAGTTGTCGGGATTGACGCTGCAAGGCGGTCAATTAACGACCGACTTCTCGGGCTCGGAACTGGCATACAGCGTCATTGTTCCGTCCGATAGAGCAGAGCTTGTTGTAAATGCGCAAGCTGCCAGTCCTTTCGCAACTGTCGCCATCGGCGGCGGAGCAGCAAATGGAAGCAGCGCGCAAGGAACCGTGACGCTTCGCAACGGAACGCAAACGGCAAGCGTTGTGGTGACGGCGCAGGACGGTACATCGCAAACCTATCAATTGCGCATTTACAGAGGCGCAGCAACAGCTGCGGCGGCTCCTTATCTGAGCGAGCTGAAGTTGTCCGGAGCAAAAATTTCGGGTGATTTCGAAAGCGGCAAGCTTAGTTATTCGGTTGACGACAAGGCATATATTTCTTCGTTGTCGGTGATGGCGAATACGCTGCAAGGCGATGCTCGCCTGACGATTAACGGCACCGCCGTGAAGAAGGGCGAATACAAGTCGGTACCGTTGACGGTTGGCAGCAATTTGATTGTTGTCGGCGTGGAATCCGGCGATCGAAGCAGTTCCCGCCAATATTCCGTTCAGGTCGAGGTAGGCGCTATTGCGAATAACAATACCCGTCCTGCAGAAGTATTGAGCGGAGGCAACGGCGGCGGAATGATTGCCAATGTCGACATTGAACGCGAAATGACCGTGCAAGGAAAATGGAGAGACAACGTATTGATGTCGGCTGAAAAGGCGAAAGAAATCGCTGCTCAAGCCAAAAAAGCAACACAATCCCGCGTTGCGATTGTCATCAACGATCCTAAGGCGCCGGAAAGTCCGGCGGACGAAACGGCCGTTACGATTGTACCGGAAGCGGTGGCGCTTCTGTCGGATAACGGCATAACGCTGCAGTTGGTGACGCCGACAGCAACGCTTACGCTGGATCAGGATACGCTGGCAAAAATAAAAGCGGCCGGCACAGAGCTATTCTTCCGTATTGTGCCAATCCGGGATCTTGCGGAGCAGGGTGCTGTTCGCAGCCACCTGTTGAATGAAAAAGCACTAAAAGAGCAGCTTGGCGGACGTGCCGCGGAAGTATGGGGCACACCGGCAACCATTGAAACAAACTACAAGTCTGCCAAAACAACGATTGTTCTGCCGCTTGCCGAGCAGAACATCAAACAAGGCACGCCTGAAGCGGCGAAGCTTGCCCGCGAGCTGGCTGTTTACATTCAGCACAGCGACGGAGAGCAGGTTCTTGCACAAGGGGTCTTGCAGTATGACGCGGAGGGCGTTCTGAACGGAATTGCCTTTGACGTAACGAAATTCAGCATTTTCTCCATCGTGCGTTTGACGGGAGACCAGATTTTTGCGCCATACATCAGCGGTTATCCTGACGGCACGTTCAGAGCCGACAAAACCATAACCCGCGCTGAGCTTGCAACGATTCTGGCTCGCCAGCTGGAGACGGCCAGCCTTACGTCCGGCAACTCCGCGTCTGAAAGCATTGAATTCCAAGATGTCCCGTCCGGTTATTGGGCCGTGGATGCTATCAAGCTTTTGCAAAGTCATGGTATTATGAATGGAGACGGAGTCAGCTTCCGGCCGGAAGCCGGCGTCACAAGAGCGGAGCTTGCAACCATTGCAGCACGCTGGATGGGTCTGGCGGACAAGGCGACAGCCTTTGCCGATGCCAAGGAGCATTGGGCTGATGGCGCGATTGGCGCCGTACAGGAAGCCGGCATTATGCAGGGTTATCCTGACGCCACCTTCCGCCCCGGCAGATTGCTGCTGCGCGGCGAAGCCGTCACCGTGCTGAACAAAGTACTGGGACGTCCGGTGCCGCAAGCTTATCCGGGAACCGGCTGGTCCGACGTGCCCCCTGCCCATTGGGCGAAGCGGGACATCGAAGCGGCATCAGGGTATGTACAGGAACTGCCGGATGGAGAGCTGAGCTACATCGATAGCGAGCAATAAAATTTTTACGATGCGGAGACATGGGAATATGCTGAAGGTCATTTTGGTAGATGATGAAGAACCGGCTTTGATTCATTTGGAGCGTTTGCTTCAGAACGACGGCAGGGTTCAAATTGCGGGAAAATATACATCGGCGAAGGAAGCGCTCCAGCATCTGTCGCCAGAGCATGCCGATGTTGCGTTTCTCGACATCGGGATGCCGGAGATGAACGGATTGGAGGCTGCCGAATTGATCCAGGAGCAGTTTCCCTCAATCCGCATCGTTTACGTTACTGCTTATTCCGCTTATGCGGTTGAAGCTTTTGAGTTATACGCGCTGGATTATTTGCTTAAACCTGTGGATGCGGACCGGATCAGAAAAACGATTGATCGCGTTCAGGAATATATGGCCTTGACGGGCAAGCATGCCGCCCTTCCAGAAGCTGCCGCGGCAGCGGACGTTATTAACGTCCGCTGCTTCAAGCGTCTGGAGCTTGTCACGGGCGCCGCCTCCAGAGAAAAGGTCAAGTGGCGCACCAAAAAAGCCCAGGAGCTTTTTGCCTACCTGCTCCATTTAAAAGGGGCATGGGTAACGAAGGAACGGCTGATCGAGAAGCTTTGGCGGGAACAGGAGCAAGACAAAGCAGTTACATACCTGCACCATTCCGTTTCGAGGATCAGACATTTGCTGCGGGAGTGGGGAGCCGTCTGCACAGTGGAATACGAGGATGAAAGCTATCGTCTTCCGCTTGGCGGTTTTCAGACCGACGTGGACGAGTTTGAGCAACTTGCTTCAGTGTCGGGCGGTTTGCGGCTTTCGGACTGGAACAAATACGAATATGCCCTATCTCTCTATCAAGGAGAATATTTTGAAGATCACAACTACGAATGGGCCGAAAATAAACGGTTGAATCTCCAGCAAAGCTACTTCCAGCTAATGTGCAGCATGGCTCGGCACGAGCTGGAGGAAGGCCAGAATCAGGAAGCCGTGCAGCGTTTGCTGCAAGCGCAGGAGCAGTTCCCTTATTCGGACGAGCTATGCCGGCTGGTCATGCAAGGCTACAAAAAAATGAACCATCCAATCATGGTGAGAGAGAGCTATCAAATGTTCCGGCAGATGCTCCAGAATGAATTGGGCGTGCTGCCGGAGCCTCATACAACAGAGCTGTATTACAAGCTTTACAGCGGGGAGCCGCGATAGACAGGGGGAAGTGATGAGTTGAAAAAGCAATTGTGGGGCATCCTTCTATTTTTTCTGATTATCGCGGCAATACCGGTTATCAGCTATATCCGCCAGCAGTCGGGGGCGGAGTCGCTGCCATATGCCGATGATGGAACTCTGGATTTGCAGGAATGGAATTTTGAGTCTCAAGGCGCCGTTGCAATAAGCGGCGAATGGGAATTCTATCGCGGCCAGTTGCTGGAACCGAAGCATTTTGCCTCGTCAGCGGGAGCAGCCGAAGAGAGGCCTGAATTATCGGGCCTCTTTACGTTGCCCGGAGAATGGAATGCGTATATTGCGGGAGACGGCAAACCTGAGGGTACGGGATTTGGCACCTACCGTTTGCTTATAGAGCTGTCGGGAGACGAAGCGGACATCTATGGCATTCGCACAACCAATATCCGGATGGCCAACAAAATATTTATGGGCGGCAAAGAAATTGGAGCAAGCGGCGAACCCGGGCCTTCAAGAGAGCTGTCCGACCCGTCCAACATACCGTATATCGGTTTTGCCGAACTGGATGGCGAAACGGTCGAAATTATCATTCAGGTTTCGAACCATATTTACGCCAACGGCGGCATTTTGCAGCCCGTGTGGTTTGGGCTTAAAAGCGATATCGTATCCCTGAGGGATGTCAGCTTGTTTGGCGATTTTATTAGCATCGTTGGTTTTTCGTTGTTTATTTTATTCTTTTTCTTCCTGTATTTCATGAGGAGAGAAGAAAAGTCGCTGCTTTACCTGGCGCTTTTTTGCGTATCGCTTCTTATGTTTGTATTGACGCATGGGGAAAAACTGCTGGGCCAGCTGCTGCCGGATATGCCCTATGAGCTGATGCTTTGGCTGCAGGTGGTTTCCACGTCCAGCGGATATTGGTTTTTGCTCCACTACATCAACGTATCGGTGCCGGGGGCCATGGGCCGAGGGCTTTTCCGCTTCACCAGAGGGTTGGCCTGGTTTTCGCTAATTATGGGCGTGCTGCTGCCGCCTATGCTTTATTCGCGCTGGTTTATTGTGCCTGGCTTTATTTTTGCCGCTATCGTGGCGATACTGCTCTTTGTGCTTGGCCGAGGAGTGGCGAAGCGGACGCCGGACGCGTACTTCCTGCTTCTGAGCGCCATCAGTCTCAGCATTTATGCGTTTGTGAATTTGATTCAGGTGCAGGGGATGCTGGACATTCAGTTTTATTTGTCATACGAGCTGCTTGTATTTGTTACCGTGCAAATTCTGATGTTGGCCCGGCGGTTTTCATCCTCGTTCAGCGAGGTGGAGCAGCTGTCGCATAAGCTTGTTACGCTGGACGGGCTGAAGGATGAATTTATGGCAAATACCTCCCATGAACTGAGGACGCCTCTGCATGGCATCGTCAATATTGCGGAATCGCTGCTGGAAGGCGTCGCGGGCAAGCCGGATTCCGATCAGGCCAGACAACTTGGCATGATTGCGGCCACAGGCAGAAGGCTTAATTTTTTGATCCATGACATTTTGGACTTTTCCACTCTGCGGAACGGGCAGCTTTCGCTCAATCTCAGACCGGTTAAATTGCAGGCAGCCGCGCAATCTGTGATTGAGGTGATGGAGCCTCTGCTGCACAAAAAAGGGCTGTACCTGAAGCAGGGCTGGCCTCCTGAATTGCCCCGGGTTCATGCCGACGAGGACAGGCTGCGCCAGATTTTGTTCAATCTGCTTGGCAATGCCGTCAAGTTTACCCATCGCGGCGGTATAAGGATTTATGGCGAAGTGCGGGACGGCATGGTTCGGATCAGCGTTACGGATACCGGCATCGGAATACAGAGAGACCAATTGGAACATATCTTTCTTCCCTATCATAGCGGATTGAGCGATAACGAGGCGGCTCGAAGCGCGGGGACGGGGATCGGGCTTGGCATTACCAAAAAGCTGATCGAGCTGCATGGGGGCCAAATAAGCGTACATTCAACGCCTGGGGAAGGTTCTGTCTTTTCCTTTACGATTCCAATTGCATTGGATCAATCAGATGCGGGGGCGGCTGCGGAAATGGCAGCAGAATTAGCTCCCAAAGGAGCTGAGGGACTGCTGCAACGCAGCGCGGAACGGCATCCGGTCAAAGAACAAGGCGATGATCCGGAGCATTTTACGGTGCTGGTCGTGGATGATGATCATGTCAATCTGCAGGTGCTGATTAATCTGATGTCGATGGAGCATTACAGTGTCATTGCCGTTGATAACGGCGAAGAAGCCTTGGAGGTGCTTGGCGGCAAAAGCGGCGTAGATTTGGTCATCACGGATTGGATGATGCCGGAGATGTCGGGCCTGGAGCTGTGCCGGCGCATTCGGGAGCGGTTTACGTTGTCGGAGCTTCCCGTGCTGATGTTGACGGCCCGGAACCTGGCTGGCGATATCGGAACGGCCTTTGGCGCAGGCATTAATGATTTTCTGAATAAGCCGGTCGATTCCGTTGTGTTGCGGGCCAGAGTTAGGACCTTGCTGGAGCTGCGCCGTTCCTTCCAAAGCGTTATTCGCTCGGAACTGGCTTTTTTGCAGGCGCAAATCAAGCCGCACTTTCTGTACAACGCCTTAAACACGATCATATCGGTTTGTCCGACTGACCCCGACAAGGCGACGCATTTGCTGATCGATTTAAGCAAATATTTGCGCAGCAGCTTTGATTTTCACAGCAGACAGCAGCTTGTCAGCCTGGACCGCGAGCTGGAGCTGGTCCAATCCTATGCCGCTCTTGAACAAGCTCGTTTTGGCAAACGTCTGGTCATGGAATACGAGGTTGAAGAGGGACTTCAACTCTTTATTCCTCCGCTTAGCATACAGCCCATTGTCGAAAATGCGGTTCGCCATGGCGTAACGCAAAAGGCGGCAGGCGGGACTGTCGTGCTAAAAGTGGCGCAGGAGCAGGACAAAGTCATTATCTCCGTGCGCGACAATGGAAAGGGGATAAAAGCTTCCGAACGGAGCAGTCTGCTGCAAGAGAATCGTCTTGTGGGCGGAGTAGGCTTGATCAATATCCACCGGAGACTGCTGTCGCTCTATGGGGGCAGCGGACTGCAAATTGAAAGTGTCGAGGATATCGGGACGCTTGTTTCTTTTGAAGTGCCGGCGCCTCATGTCCAGCAAGGCGGACGGGTGTTGCGAACGGGCAAGGAGACGTTACATTCTGGGCCATTGTCCAAACGCTATCCGGAATAGTGAGAAAGCAGAGGAAGGACTGGTTTGTTGGAACCAGTCCTTATGCGGCAAAGGCTGAATGCGGAGTTGTTCCAGACGTATGGGAGGATGGGGCCGAAAAAACACATTTGTGGAAAAAATACCACACGAAGTGGAAAAAGATCACGTAATTTCTTGATTAGGAAACTCCTTCATAATAGGACTATAGTCTTGTTGCTCGAAGATCAAATAACAGATGAACTTCTCTATATGTTTTCTATTGTCTTTATTTAACATCTTGTATTTGGTAATCAGCTCTTTTTCGGCTATATATTCGTTTGCATTTTCAGAATTCGATAGATGCGAAAATCCCCTCAGGCCAAGGTTATCATTAAAGATTTCAAGTGATTGAGGAGCCGTTCCTGTTCCCATCAGAAGCCAATTCACATCGGTTGAAAACTGCTGTGCCACAGATACCAGCGTATCGGCGGAAGGTTTGTTTTTTCCTTTCTCGATATCGCTCAGTCTTCCTTGTGAAAGGTTTATTCTGCTGGCAAATTCGGCCTGTTTTAATCCTGTCAGTTTCCTTAAATATTGAAATCTTTCAGCGAAAGTCTGCATAGCTCTCCTCCCGTTCCATTCTATATCCTAAAACAGATAAATATTGAATAAATTATTGCAAAAATCTCATATCAGATATATGATAAAAATAATACTATTATCTCCTCATTATTATATCATCAGAGGCGGTATTTGGATGTTAGGTAAAAAACCTGACAATATCGAATTACATTATTTGTATGTAAATAAAAAATCATCGTCCGTTTACTATAAGCCTAAAGACCTACATATGCGGATGATGATTTTTTTATTTATAGCTTGTCGTTTTATGGCGAATGCAGAACTGAAAGGAGGAAAAGTGAGGAAATGAAGACGGTTTTGGTTGCCGACGATGCAGCTTTTATGCGCGCTTCCATGAGCGAAATCTTGGTGTCCAACGGATTTGAAGTAGTGGCAGAAGCAGGAGATGGTTTACAAGCTATTCAATTATACGAAGAACATAGACCTGATGTTGTCACGATGGATATTACCATGCCTACGATGGACGGCTTGACGGCAATCCGGAAAATTATGGAGCTGGACCCTAATGCCAGCATTGTGGTTTGTTCCGCAATCGGTCACCGCGATATGGTGGTGGAAGCCATTCGAGCCGGGGCAAAAGATTTTATCATTAAACCGTTTCACCGAAATCGCGTCGTCAGTACGCTGCGTGATGTTTTGTCCTATTAATTTCAGGTGCGGATAAGATGAGGTGCAAAGGATGAGCAAGACCAAACAGCTTACTTATTTTGGTTTGGCAGTAAAACGGGAGCTGCTGGAGAGGCGAATGACGCAAAAGCAGTTTTGTGAAACAGAAGGAATACCTGTCAACCGCTTTACGGAGATTCTGTACGGGGTTCGTCCCGGTAAACGTTATCGAAGCAAAATCGCCGACGCACTGAATATTAAAGGCCCCCTTTGAAATCGGCGCTTGAAACGGCTTCAGAATATGAGAGAGGGAAGGGGCCATGTATCGCATATTGATTGTCGATGATTCATTATTTATGCGAAATCTGTTAACCAGATACATAGAAGAAGAAGGCATGAAGGTTGTGGGCACGGCCCGGACGGGCCTGGAAGCTGTCGAAAAGACGGCTCTGCTAAAGCCGGACGTGATCACGATGGATGTGGAAATGCCGGACATGGATGGTATTTCGGCACTGGCCGAAATTATGGGAAAACATCCAACTCCCGTTATTATGATTAGCTCCTTCACCAAAGAAGGTGCTTCCGAGACCGTCCGCGCCTTGCAATTTGGCGCTGTTGATTTCATTACGAAGCCAACGGGCTCGGCGCTGTTTGATATTTACAGAATCAGAAGGGATCTGGTCAAAAAAATCAGGGCGGCTTATGGCGCCCCTGTAGGACGGCTGCGCCGACTGGCGGGAATGGAGAGAAAAGCCGATATTTTGCCCCGCAGGGAGGGGGCTTCCGAGCTGCCCGTAACCCATATCGTAGCCGTTGGCGTTTCCACCGGCGGACCGCAAGCTCTAACGGAGCTGTTGTCGGGGCTTCCGGCGCATTTTCATCATCCCATCGTTATTGTCCAGCATATGCCGCCCAAATTTACAGCATCGCTGGCGGACCGCTTGAATACAGTCACTCATCTCAATGTCGTTGAAGCGAAGGACGGTCAACCGATAGGCAACAACGGCGTTTATATCGCGCCGGGTGATTTTCAAATGAATCTGGTTGAGACAAGGAATGGTTACGCCGTGAATCTCCATCAGAGAGAATCCGGCGGCAGGCATCGTCCCTCCGTGAACGAGCTGTTCCGTTCGGTCTCCGCTCTACAAGGCGTAAAACGCCATTATGTATTATTGACGGGAATGGGAGACGACGGTGCGGAACAGATGCTGCTGGCAAGGCAGAGCGGCGCTGCCGCTTCAACGATTGCGGAATCGAAAGAAACCTGCATTGTGTACGGCATGCCTAAAGCGGCAGTGGAACGAGGCGCAGCCCAGTACAAGCTGCCGCTTCATGAAATCGGCCGCAAGCTTGTTGAACTGACCAGGGTGTAATCAGAAAGGGAGCCGACATATGAACGAGACGGGACTGACACAGTATGTGCAATTTGGGATTGGCAACGAAAGCTATGCCATCAAAATAGCCGAGGTGCACGAAATCATTACGATGCAGGAGATTACTGAAATACCAAACTGTCAGTTTTATGTAAAAGGCGTAATCAACCTGCGAGGCAAAATTATCCCGGTAATCAGCCTGCGCTCGCTCTTTTCGTTACAGGATCTGCCCAATTCAAAAGCTACCCGAATTATTGTGGTTCACCACCAGGAAGAAGCCGTCGGCATTATCGTGGATCGCGTGCACAAGGTGGCGCGCTACGAGGATATCCAGCCCCCGCTTGAGCGTATTGGAGGCATAAACGGCGCTTATTTCACAGGTATTGGCGTCTCGGACAAGGAACTTGTCGGTATTTTGAAAATCGATGAAGTTTTGCTTCGGAAGTAAGGGGGAGCTGAATATGTCCGATTACGCGGAATTTAGGGATATCTTCCTGGAGGAGCTAGGCGAACAGATTGACGAGATGGAAGAGGAATTGCTGCGGCTGGAGCAACAAGGCGCGACAGCAGAGGGCATCCAGCGTCTGTTCCGCGTTGCTCATACGATCAAAGGTTCATCTGCGGCAATGGGTTATGAAGAATTAAAGGATTTGACCCACGAGTGGGAACATCTCCTGGACATGCTGCGCAGAAAAGAAATGGGCTTGTCCCGGGAATTGGGCCATCTGTTTTTTGAATGTCTGGACAGCATCAAGGTTATGCAAGGAGCGATCATTCGGAATGCCGCCTTGTCTCCGGCCCTTCATATTGCAGCCCGCCTCAGGGAATATACTACAAAACCCGCAAGCGTTAAACATTGCCACTCCGGACAACCGGAATGGCCGGAGGAAGCCGTTTCATTCATCAACAACTATAGCCGCGATGGAGAGAACTTGCCTTGGGCGGAGATTGTGCTGGCCGACGATTGTTTGATGAAGATGGCGCGAATAAGCGTTATCGATCTGAAGCTGCGCGGCGTGTGCGAGGTGCTGTGGAGCGAACCGAAGCTGGAAAGCACGGAGGATGAAGAGCCTGGCGGAAGGATTCGTTGGCTGCTGGCCCCTGGAACGCCGTTGGAGCAGGTTGCATCGATTCTGGAGTCGCAGTTTGAGGTTGCAAGCTCTGCAACGGGAGAGATTTCCCCTGACGAAGATTATGGGGAATTCGAAGCTTTGCCTATTCCAAGCGGCGAAACGCCATGTCCAACGAACGAGTCAGGCGATCACACGGAAAACCACGGTTCAACGGCAGCGGATAAAAAACAGTCCAATCAGACGATTCGGGTAAAAGTGGAGCGGCTGGAGGAGGTTATGAACTTGCTTGGGGAACTGGTTATCGACCAGACCCGTATGAAGCAGGCATCTCTAAGCCTTAAGCGGCAATACGGCTCATCCGAGGCTCTGGACGGGATGGGCGAAATTACGGATCACTTGTCCAGGCTGATCGGCGAGCTGCAAGAAAACGTGATGAAGGTTAGAATGCTGCCTATCGAACAGCTTCTGAATCGTTTTCCGAGAATGGTCCGTGACTTGGCGCTGACATTAGGCAAAGACGTCGATTTGGTTGTAGAAGGCGGCGATACGGAGCTGGACCGAACCTTGATCGAAGAAATCGGCGATCCGCTGATCCATTTGATTCGCAATGCGGTGGATCACGGCATCGAACTCCCAGAAAAGCGGATCGCAGCCGGTAAACCGGCAAAAGGTATTGTGAAAATACGTGCGGCCCATGAGGATAATCAGGTGGTTATCGCCATCTCTGACGATGGAGGGGGAATTGATCCTGCCGCCTTGCGCCGTTCGGCGTTTGCCAAAGGCATTATTTCGGAGGAAGAAGCAGGCATGCTGGATGAGTTCAAAAGCTTGCGCCTCATTTTCCAGCCGGGATTCTCCACGGCGACAGCGGTCAGCGATATTTCCGGACGCGGAGTCGGCATGGATATCGTTCGTACCGATATCGAACGCCTAAACGGAAGAATCGATATTGATACCACTTTAGGAAAAGGCACTACCTTTATTATTCGCCTGCCGCTAACGCTGGCGATTACGACCGGTCTGCTGGTTAAGGCCAGCGATCAGCGTTTTGTCCTGCCCATGAGCTCGGTTGTTGAAATTGTAAGGGTGGACCTGTCTGACTTGCAGATGATCAAGGGATCGCCCGTACTGGCGATACGAAATCAGCTCTTGCCGCTTGTTTGGCTTCATGATTTGTTCGGATACCCGCGGGAGCTGAAAACCGGAGTAAAAACACCGGTTGTCGTTATTGCCAGCGCGGAGCAGAAAATGGCTGTATGCGTAGATGAACTTCTGGGCAACCAGGAGGTTGTCATCAAATCGCTTGGCTCCTATGTCGGTAAAGTGCCGTGCATCTCCGGCGCTACGATTCTGGGCAATGGAAAAATCGCATTGATCCTGGAAACGGGAGGCTTGTTCAGAAAGGCTAACGGCATCATCTGAAAAGAATCACAATGATTATAATCAGACAGGGAGGCAACACAGATGAAATGGTTTATGAACTTGCGCATAAGCGTTAAGCTGATCTCCGCCTTTATCATCATTTCAATTTTAATGGCAGGCGTCGGGGTGTACGGACTTGCCAACTTGAACAGCCTGAATGTTACGCTCAAAAAAATGTACCAGGATCAGCTCATTCCAGTTAGGGAAGCGCTGGAGGCCAATGTTAAATATAGTCAGCTGCGAATTTATATTCGCGATTTGTATATGGCCAAAACGCCGCAGCAAAACGCAGATGCGTTCAAGAAGATTGAGGATACAAAACGGACGTTGTTGAATAGTGTCGATAGCTACAGATCCACGAATTTAACCGATGCCGGAAAGGCGATTATCGAACCGTTCGACAATGCATGGCGCGAGTATGAATCATTCCTGAACAAAGCAGTCGAGCTTAACAACCAGGAGCGGCTGGATGACATGTTTAACCTGATTAATGGAGATTTGGTCGCTGCCGGCAATGTAGTTGCGAAAATCTTGACCGACAGCGCCGACATCAACGTTTCGGAGGCGGAAACCGCTTATCAAGACGGGCAGAATCTTTACGACTCAGCTCTTATGGGAACCATTATTTTCATTGCTGTTGCGTTTGTACTATGCATTCTGTTCGGTATCATCCTTGCCAAAATTATTTCCAGGCCTCTTAGCCAAATGGTGGGAATCGCAGGGAAAGTGGCGGAAGGCGATTTGCGTCAAAAGGCCGCTATCGATACGCATGACGAGGTGGGCCAATTGGCGTCATCCTTTAACAGCATGATCGACAAGCTGAACGGAACGGTAGGCAACATCGTTTCTTCATCCCATAGCGTAGCTGCGGCAGCAGAGCAAATCTCGGCGAGCACGCAGGAGATTGCCAGCGGCAGCACCTCTCAGGCAACGGCAGCGCAAACAATCAACGAGTTGTTCAGCGAGCTGACGTCTGCTATCCAGGCTGTAGCGGAAAGCACCGAAGAAGCCTCCGAGCTCTCCGACGCCACAATGAAGCTGGCGGGAGAAGGGAAAGTCATTATCGAGTCCTCGCTCAGAAGCATGAACGGAGTGCGGGAGCAGATGGCCCAGTTGGAGCGGGATTCACATCAAATCGGCGATATTATCGAAGTCATCGAGGATATTTCGGACCAAACAAATCTGCTTGCGCTGAATGCAGCTATTGAAGCGGCGCGTGCGGGCGAACAAGGCAGAGGGTTCTCTGTTGTAGCCGATGAAGTGCGCAAGCTGGCGGAACGCAGCGGCGAGGCGACGAAAAAAATCGCATCCATTATTCAAGGCATGCAGGAAAATACAAAAAGAAGCGTTACAGCCGTACAGGAAACGGCGCAATTGTCGGAGCAATCCGGTGAAGCCTTCCAAAAAATCAGCAACATGGTTAATGACTCTGGTCAACGAGTTTCGGAGATTGCTGCGGCAAGCGAACAGCAGGCGGCTCAGGCAGCCAACGTGCTGACAGCCGTGGAGAACATCTCGGCGGTTACGGAAGAAGCGGCTGCTGTCAGCGAAGAGTCCGCGTCGACGGCTCAATCGCTTGCTCAATTGGCAGAGGATTTGCAGCAAACCGTATCGGTATTCAAAACGGTATAAGGCAAACACAGCAGCGAAACATGATAGGAAGCATGATAGAAGCGGGAGAGACTGGCCAACATGCCTGGTCTCTCCCGCTTTTTTACATGGATCGGTTATCCGGGATCCGTTCACATCCCTTCCTTGGGTCTCAAGACTGCTGCTTGCCCCAATCGCCTGGTCCGCCTTGGCCGCCCATTCCGTTGCGTTCACCGCCTCCTCCCTGAGAGCCGAGCGATTGCAGGTTTACGGAAGAAGAATCCACGAGCGCGCTTGAATCCGTTTGCTGCCCTTCTGTTGTTGACGGAATTGTCCCGTCAAGCTGCCCTTGGATGCTCTCTGCGCGAAGGGCTCCCAATTTCTTCAGTTCCTCAATTCCTGCTGAAAATTCATCGTAGCTATAGAAGGCCGAAGGGTCATTTTTCACATATTCGGAAATCATTGAGCTCAGGTTATTCACCGTTTGTTCGAACTTGCCGTTGGCAAAATAGCCGTCAACGATCTCTTGCAAATATTGATGATACGTTTCCAGATATTCAGGCACTTCAAGCAATTTCGCAAGCAATGGGCGATCCTCCAGGTTTATTCCCGATACTGGAGTATCAATGGGGAAATTGACGACATCCGATGCGCTTCCCGACTGGAAGCCGCCAAACGCCAGATTGTAATCCCAAGGAAGAATGCTGATTTGCCCGTCGTTTTCGTAGAGGTAGTAGTTATGCCCCATATTGGAAACATAGCTGTCAAGATTGACCACCACTGTATGTGCCGCAAAATATCGGAGCACGGCGTCAACATCCACATAGGTTTCAAGCTCATTGCCCTCGGAGAGATTTTTCAACGCTTCAATGACGCGCTGCTGATCGGCTTCATCGGTTTTCGTTTTTGAGTTGTCGAAGATCGCCGAATAGCTGTCGATTTCATCGTCAGTGTACTGGAGGGAGACGCCGTTGTCAGCCATGCCTCTCATCCCTCTGCCATTCCTGTTTTGCTGGACCGGCATCGTTTGATCCCCGCCAGCATCGGCCGGAGCCAGATCTTCTTTATTCCCGCCGTCCGGCATCGGCCGGTCGCCATTTGCGGCATCTGGCATCGACTGGTTGCCGCTTGCGTCGCCAGGCATTGGCGGTTCGCCGTTTTCGCCACCGGGCATTTGTCCTCCGCCCATACCTCCTGCGTCCATATCCGATTCCGGTTTATACAGCTCTCCTTCATCGTTATAGACCCGTTCAAGATAACCGCTGTCCAGATCTTCTACGGCCAGATAGAAGCCCCAGGTCTCGCCATTGAGCGAGATATCCGCAAAAGCGAATAGCGGCGCATCTACACCGATATAAGTCATGATGTCATAGGACAGATATTCCTTCAGGCTTGTTGCATCGGAGAAGTTATTATTAAGCACGATTTTATCCAGGCCTAGCCAGGTCTGACCATCTACATATTCGTCAAACTTTATTTTGAAGCTGTAGCGGTCCGTCGTATCGTCTCGTACAATCGATGAAAGGCTTGAGTTACCCTTCGGACGTATGCCGACATTTTTGATTGTTGTCCCATTAATCTTGATGTCTGCCGGTATATACTCTTCAGCCGCTGCATTGTCCAGCATGGCCTGCCATTCGGTTTCATCCACCGAAATTTCAAAGGTCATCATTTCTGTTTTATCGATCTCGTCGGCATATCCAAGAGAGGTGGTCTGTATTTCTGCTTCCGAAGCTGTAGCCGTGGACGCAGAATCGGATTGGACGGAATCTTGGGTAACTTCCTGATTATTTGTCGATAGCAGAGCCGAACATCCCGTCAGCATCCATATTACGGCTAAAGCCAGCAACAGGTTTAATGAAATCCTAAACATAATGATCATCGCCTTTCTTATTTGTTCTAATGCACATCTGTTCAAATGGCACAATGCCAGAGCTGTCTGCTCCGTCGCTCGCTTATGTGACTCATTGTAGATGCGTAACCTTTAATAAATCTTAAGTAAAGTTGGTCAGAAGTGCCCAAAACAGGGTTGGGCAAAATAAACAGACATGAAAAAAACGGGAGAGACTGGCCGCTACGGCCCGTCTTTCCCGCTTTTTTTTTAACAATTTAGTCTGTTAACCGCGGCCGATCTTCTGCGAATGGCTGCGGTAAAAAAATCCTCACTTGCTGTATTTCATATGGAAGCGATCCTCGTTTGAGGCCAAATAAACAATACCTTCAATAAATCCGATAAATGACGGAATATATGTCCAGCAAAACAATACGTAAACGATACCCCAACCAATTCTGCCCAAATAAAACTTATGAATCCCGAGGCCGCCTAAAAAGATGCCTAGCAATCCCGCAAGCACCTTGTTTTTGCGGTTGTAATAAACAGGCCGCTGTTGTCCGTAGGGCTGTTGGTATTGCTGATTGCCATAAGGAGGTTGTTGATATTGTTGCTGTTGCGGCTGCTGCTGTCCAAACCATTGTTGAGGAGGCGGCGGCGGTGGCGGCGGAGATTGGTATGATGGCTGGCCGACCGCCAGTTTTTCGCCGCAATACCGGCATTCTGCGGCATCAAGCGCAACAGGCGCGCCGCAGGAGGAACAATTTTTTGTTGTCATGGTGAAATCTCCTTTTCGTTATCTGATCATTAGCGCTTCCCTGTTCTTCACAAGTCTGCGCGTTTCTTCAATATACTTCTGCAGCTCGGTTGTATCGCCAACAGCACTCTCGACGCCAGCCTGGATTTGAATATATTCCAGATGGCTGTGAATACTCCGTTCGATTTCCATCACTTGACGATTGCCCAGGACGCGGCCAAAAGGAGTGGAGGCTTGCATACGCTCCTTTAATGACTTGAAGGCTTGAAGAACGGGAACGATTCCGTCTTGGCCTTGTCTGCCCAGCAGCAAAGCCTCGATGCCCAGCAACCGCTGATTGACGGCTTGGCTCTCCTCCAGCTCAATTTCGGCCAACCCCGCCTCAGCGGCTTCCCGCTTGGCGAAGCGAAGGATAACGGCAAGAAAAATGAAATAAGCAGCAAGCAGGAGCAGCTCCCAAAGCACATAGGCGGATGCGCTTCCGGCAATGGCCACGATTGAGAGTGCGTTTGCGGCAGCGCCGTATAGAATGGCCGAACACACGATAACAGCCGTGTAGACGGTTCCGATCCTTTTGTTCAGCGTGCTCGCGAATAAAACGGCGCCGTTAATGGCAACCAGCCCGATGGCCAGCACCAGCAGCATCAATAGAGACTTGATAGGCGCGAGCAGGGCGAATAATGAAAACAGCCGAAAAAAAACAAAAATAGCAGCTAGATCAAAAAGGAGGCAGCCGCCTAATTTCAGCAGCCCGGTTATAGATAATTGGTTCGTATTCATCCCTGTCCTCCCAGTTTGCCGCCGCATTCGCTGCAAAACTTGACTTCAGGCCCATTCTCATGACCGCATCCGGCGCATGTCTTCTTGAGCATGGAATTGCCGCATTCGGGACAAAACTTCGTTCCGATGTCGACATCATTCCCGCAAGCTCCGCATTCGACCTGCTTCTTGCCCAGCTTGTCCCCGCAATTGCCGCAAAACTTGGAATCGGGATCATTGGCGGTTCCGCATGATGAACATGGATTCGTATTGAGCGGAGACGGGGGATGCAGGATGCCCCCTGCCGCTCCCGCCAGAGTGCCGCCAACCGCCAGTCCGGCGCTTGTTCCGAGGCCAATGCCGATCCCCGCTGCCGTAAGGCCGCCGCCGTCGCTTCCCGCAGCGGACTCCATAACATCGAAGGATCGTTTAATGTTGTAACGGTTGTCTCCGATAATGTCGAAGGATGCTTTTTCGCCTAAAATCTTGTTGATGATATCAAAATCCTCATCGGGGAAGTTGATCGACGATACATTGAAATTGACGACGGACAAACCAAATCGTTCGAATTCGCCCGCAATGTTAGCTTCAATGTTATCGGAAATCTCCTCCAGCAAAGGCGCGATCTCAAGAACGGATATCTTTTCCTTGATCACGGTGGAAGAAATGACGGTTTTCACCTTGGTTACGGTCAGCCCTTTAAAGTATTGAATCATGGAGTCGTATTTGACCACCTCATGATCGCCCAGAGTACCGATAAGCTCCGTCAAAAAGACTCTGAAGTCCTCTACCCGGATGCCGAGCTGCCCAAATGCGCGAACCCTTAGTCTCACATTGTATTTGGGGTCGATCAGGCTGACGGGATCGCTGGTTCCCCACAAAATATCCAGTTTGGCAGTCCGGTTAATGAAAAATATTTCGACCGAAAAGGGCGTTTTTTTCCCGAACGGCAAGTTTACGATAGACTTCAGCAGCGGTATGTTTTTGGTACTGAGCGTATAGGTGCCAGCCGAGAAATATTCCAGTGCCTTGCCGCCTTTGACCAATACGGCGATTTGCCCTTCTCCCACGATCAACTGGGCTCCATGGACAAAGCTGTCGCCCGGATAACGGAACACCAGCCAGTTGCGATTTGCAATTCCATTAAATTTAATAACATCAATAATCGCCAGAGGTATCCCCCCTCTTATTTCTGTGACGAATCACATATTTTCCCTATTCTTTATCTTAGTACATTTATCCCATGTCTAGCAATTGATAAAAATCATAGAGAGCTTATTTTGTCATATTTCATAGGAATAAAACAGTTTTTCTTGAGCTTTTTTGTACCAAAGTCATTTCCAGGGTCTATCGGCCTCTATTGTTAAGCCATGTCAGTGTAATGGCCGTGCCTTTGTTTTTGACGCTTTCTACGGTGATCGTCCCGTCAAACGCCTCGACCAGCGCTTTGGTTACGGCCATGCCAAGTCCGGTACCCTCGGGCGAGCTTTCTGTATCCGTTCCCCTGTAATAACGCTCGAACAATCTCTCCCTGGTTTCCTCGTCCATGCCTTCTCCGTTATCGGCAAACACAATCATAATCTCGCCGGAGTCAGAAACAGACACCGAAACGGTCAGCGTGGTGGACTTGGAATTGTGCAGAAAAGCATTGGCGGTCAAATTATCGACGATGCGCTGAAACCAGGGTTTGTAGACATACAGCTTTACCGGCTCCTCCGCCGGCAGGAACAGGATTCGGGAAGCCAGATTGTCGGGCGTAATTTCTGCACCGTATAGCGTCTCCGGGATGTAGGCGTTTAACTCGACCTCGTCAAGTGAAGGAGGAACAGCTCCGCTTCGCAGCTGGTAGGCCAATGCCAGGTCGCCAATGAGTCCTTCCATATGCGTCGACTTGTCCAGCATGATGCGGGCAAAGGAGCGTACCTCTTCCGCTGACCATTCATAGGCGGGGTTCTCCAGCAGATGGGCATACCCCTTAATGGAAGAAAGCGGCGTTTTCAAGTCATGGGAAACACCTGCAATCCATTCGTTTCGGGTTTTCTCCGTTTCCTCCCGGGCTTTCGTATCCCTTATAAGCGTGCGCGTCAAGGACTCCAGCGAATCCATGACATCTCCGTAAAGACGATAGCGCCGCCTGCGTTTGCCGTCGGCGCCAGTGCTGCGGGGTCTGCCATTGCTCCCCGTTGGCTCGGCATAACTCCCGCCGCCCAACGCCTTCAGCCAATTCATCATGTGCAGGATCGGCACGCCGGAGTGTTGACCGAACCACCAGGCAAACACGGCATAGACGACCATGGAGGATGCGATCAGCATCCCGGTGGTCGACATCAAAATGGCAAAGTCCGGCTGGATTAGCGGTTTTTGTCCCGGCTCCATATTGTCCAGTGCCGTGCTTAATACCCAGGTCAAGCCGCTGTCCGGTTCGTATTGCGTCATCAGTCTCGTTCCGTATTGGTCGAAATAAACGCTGCGGAGCGCCATTTCCTGAAGCGTAAACTGGGCAACGGCGCCTTCCGGCGCATTAAATGCTGCTATTTGCTTGCCTTCCTCGTCCAACAACTGAAGCCAGGATCTGCTTTCTGTAAGGGTGCGGGCAAGTTTGGACGGAAGCTCCAGATTTCCATTGTTTTGTTTGGCAGACTCGGCGATTTCTTTCAGCAGCAGGGCATCATCGTTTCTTTGGCCATAAAGCAACGTATGCGTAACGCCTTTTTTGTCTTGAATCCATAGGTACAATTGATAGGAAAATGGCGTTCGTCCCAGCCAATATGCTGTTAACTCGCCTGGACCGTAGGAGGAAGGCACGTCGGGAGGGACGAGATAAGAGTCGATAACCTTGCCTTCCTCATCGATGCGCTGCAGCCAACCGCCGCTGTCTCTTACCATTGCCAGCAACTCGGGATCAAAGCGGATGATGCCGTCCTCCTGCTGAAGCGTTTGGATCAACTGGTAAAGGCCGGCGCTTTCGAATTGCCGGGTCGCCTCCAGCCGGCTCATGTTATCGGTGCCCCATTTGAGAATAAATCCGGCCAAAACCAGCAATACAGCCCCTACGACAAGCAGTCCTGTCGCAAGCTTAAGAGCGAGCCGCCATTTAATATTCATGAAGGCGTTGTCTCCTCTGCGCGGAAATCGGACACTGCCTTTTTCACCAGCTTGTACCCCATTCCCCTCACATTAACCAGGTATTCAGGCCGTGAGGGATCCTTTTCGATCCGTTCCCGAATTCGGTGAATGTGGACCATGACCGTATTATCGTCGGAAATGCTTTGTTCTCCCCAAACGCGCTCATAAAGCTCGCTTTTGGTAAATACCCGGTTGGGATTCCTGACAAGAAAGAGGAGCAGCTGAAAAACCAGGGGAGGACATGGCGTATAGCGATTCTCCACGATAAGCTCTACCGCGCGCTCGTCCACCTGGAATCTGCCGAAGTCATAGCAGCCTGCCTGTGTTGCCGCGGAATCCTGCGGGATCGCCGGAGAGGCGGTTTTGCCGCTGCGGCGAATGAGCGAGCGGATTCGGGCCACAACCTCCAGCGGGTTAAACGGTTTGGTGACGTAATCGTCGCCGCCGACCGCAAACCCGGACAACTTGTCAAAGTCGGTGGAGCGCGCGCTTAGGAACAGGATGGGAGCATCGGTCAAAGCGCGAATAAAGGGACAAGCTTCTATGCCGCTCATGCCCGGCAGCGTCACGTCCAGCACGATAACGCCATAGGCCTTGCGGCGGCAAACCTCGATCGCTTCCTCGGCTGTCGCTGCTTTGTCTATTGCTGAAAAGCCCTCTTTTCGAAAAACGGTTTCCAGCAATTGCAGAAGAGCTTGTTCATCGTCCACAAGCAAAATGGGGATATCGTTCATAGTAAAGCCTCCTGTTGTACCTTCTATTTTATACAGCCTCAAGGTGCCGTTTTTTGTCATTCCTACAGGGTAATTGTAACATGCGGCGAGCGCGAACAGGCTTTTGTTGTATGAACACAGTCTTATTTTTGACGGATTGAATTAAGACCGCGTTAAGACAGCGTTACGGCAATGACAAGATAGGCTTGCTACACTTTTGATGTCAGGAAAGAGAGAGGATACGCAAGATAAACGGAGGAGCGGGGAAATGACAAAAGGAAAAGGAACATTAACCCAAAAAGGGATGGCTGTATGTATTGGAGCGGGAGTTCTGCTGGCGGGCTGCTCTGCTGGAGAACCGGCGGAAACGGTTGTTATTCCTTCCAATGAAATAATCGGAGCGGTTGAAGCAGGGGAATACGACCGCCTTTATGACGGCTTAACGGCCGATTTCCGCAAGGAGTTTTCAAGAAAGGACTTCATAAAGGCTGTAAAAGGTTATAGCGGAGATGTGAAGGCATGGCAGGGCGTGTCGGAGTTGAGCTTGAACAACAGCACTTACAAAACGTGGAGAAGTGAAGACACCGGCAAAGGATTAAGTGTCATTTTGACCGAGCAGGGGGAAATCTTCAGCTTTAAGATGGTGCCGCTGGAAACCTATCCTCAAACTGATCAAGCTTTTACCAAGCTCACTTATTCCTTGCCGCTGACAGAGGACTGGTTTGTTTTCTGGGGCGGAGAAAACGTGCTTGCCAACTATCATTATGAATATGAAAGCCAGCGTTACGCCTACGATCTGATTCAAGTGAAGGACGGATTCTCCTACAGCGGAGATCCTGCGAAAAATGAAAGCTATTATGCCTTTGGCAAGGACATTACAGCTCCGCATGCCGGAAAGGTTGTCCATGTAGTGAGTGATATTCCGGACAATGAGCCGGTAGGCACAATGAATGAGAAGCAGCCAGCAGGCAATGTGGTCGTCATTGATCACGGGGATGGAGAATTCAGCTATCTGGCCCATTTGAAAAAGGATTCCGTAACGGTCAAGGTTGGCGATAGGGTGGAAAAAGGCGACGTCGTAGGGTTAAGCGGCAACTCCGGCAATTCCAGCGAAGCGCATCTGCATTTCCAGGTTTCGGATGGCGATGATTTGTTTGCGAGCAAGTCGCTCCGCATCAAATGGGAAAACGATCTTCATCCCGTGCAGGGCGATGCGGTAAACGGCGGTTAGGCGGGCATGGGCGTCATATGAAAAAGAAAGTGACTATATCGGCGTTAATCATAATCGTTCTTATATCATCGACCTATTTTCATTACTTCTTATAGGACGGGGTCGTCGGTAAGGCTGTCATAAACCTTTAAACCACATATAGCGGCGGATAAAATGACGTGAGGTCTTGCACAGCAATGTGCAAGGCGGCCCTACTCTGGAATTACGTGCACAGTGTTGATATACTTGAGGAGCATGTATGAAGAGAGGGGTATCTATTCATGTCAGCCATTCAGCTTTTAATTGTAGAGGATCAGGAATTGATTCTCAAAAGTCTGGGCATTGTGCTGGGAATGACTCCGGGCATTGACGTGGTCGGGTTGGCGGAGAATGGCCAAACAGCAATTGAAAAGGCAGAAGCGCTGCAGCCGGACATTATTCTAATGGACATCCATATGCCGGTCATGAATGGTGTAGATGCTACAATCATCATAAAAAAGCGATGGCCGCAAATAAAAATAATTATTCTTACTACCTTTCAGGATATCGAATATGTAAAATCCGCGCTTAATAATGGGGCGGAAGGCTACATTCTTAAAGCTATTGACCCTATGGACTTGACCAACGCCATTCAGCTTGTCCATCGGGGGGAAATGATGATTACGCAGGAAGTTGCCCGGTCCCTGTTTGTCCATCAATCCTCAGGCAAGGCTGAGGCAGAGCCAGTACCCAAAGCTAATTGCATACACGATCTGACGGAGCGGGAATTAAAGGTGCTTCAGTTGATTTCGGAAGGTTTAGTCAATCGTTCAATTGCCGAGCGGTTGTTTTTATCAGAAGGAACCGTTAAAAACTATATTTCCAGCATCTATTCCAAGCTTGGAGCTGAGAATCGCGCTTCAGCGATGCGTAAAGCAATAGAGCAAGGGATATTGCAGTAAAAAGAAGCTTCGTGGAGCTGCTAGGGGACTGATCCCTGGCATCTGCGAAGCTTTTTTAATCCACTGATGATGCTGGGCGAAGTCACTTCCACTTCTCTTTATTTAAGGTGCTCATGAAGAAACTTTTCTAACGTTTTGTAGAAATCGATCTGGTTTTCAACATTATAGAAGCCGTGTCCTTCGTTCTCCTTTACCATATAAGGCACATCAATGCCCCGTTTGCGCAAGGCTTCGACAATCTGATTGGATTCGGCAATATTAACCCGAGGGTCGTTGGCGCCTTGGGCGACAAACAAAGGAGCTTTAATTTTATCGACGTGGAATAAAGGGGATATTTCTTTAAGTTCCTCTTCATCAACCGCCGGGTTGCCTACATGCTCGAAAAACATTTGTTGTTCCGATCTCCAATAGGCCGGGATGCTGTTTAACAGTGTAATCAGATTAGAAGGCCCCACAAAGCTCACGCCGGCAGCATATAAATCAGGAGTAAAGGCCAAACCTGCCAGTGCCGCGTAACCTCCGTAGGAAATCCCGCAAATTGCAATTCGTTCAGGGTCAGCGATTCCTTCGTTAATCAACCAATTCACGCCATCGGTTATATCATCTTGCATCGCCCTCCCCCATTGTTTTTTTCCAGCTTGAAGGAAAGCTTTCCCGTAGCCGGTAGACCCTCGGTAATTCATCTGCAGAACTGCATATCCACGGTTTGCGATAAATTGAATGACAGGGCTATAACCCCATGAGTCTCTCAACCAAGGACCTCCATGCGGATATACGATGACGGGTAAATCTTTAGCTTCTGTATTGTTTGGAATGGTCAAATAGCCGTTTATCGTCAAACCGTCGCGGGCCGTATAAGCGATAGGCTTCGTGCGAGAGAGCCAGCTTTCGTTAATCCAAGAAGCGCTATCCGCAATTTTTTCTATTGTATCTGTCGTACGATCATAGAAATAATAGCTGCCAGGCGAAACATCGCTGTAGCTTGTAAACAAAAGCTTGTTTTCATCTTGACTAAAGTCCCGTATGGAAATACTTTTTCCAGCCATTTTTTCCTGAAGCGTGGTCTGCAGCTGCATTAATTGCTTATCGAAAAAGTAGTACTGAAGCTTGTCGCGTTCATATACAGCCGCCATAATTTTATTGTTTGACAACAACACAGAGCTGACATCAATCTCAGGGTCGGAATAGAGTTTTTCGGTTACCTTTTTTGAAATCGGATCATAAGCGACAAGCTCCGTTTTGTCTTTTCCTACATTGGTTAATGCATATAGCTGTTTATTGTCCGCAGTAAACAAAACCGGCTGAAAGACATCACCGCTTTCTATCGTCATCAACGTTTGAAACTGCTCTTTATCTGACGCTCTGTAAAGCACTTTAGACGCGTCTTCGCCGGTGTAGTGGGCCACTCGCACCACTCCGTTATGGTCGGCCAGCCAACTGGTTATGTTGCCTGGATTTTGTGCTGTTAGCGTTAACTCGCCTGTTTTAATGTTCAGTTTATAAACGTCAAACAGGGAGGAATCGCGTTGATTTAGCTGGATTAATAGTTCATTTTGAGATAGCTGGGAAAGGATTGAAGCTTTTGTGCCGGGATAAGGAGTAAGATCCTTATTGCCCTCACCGTCAATTCCAATGCGGTAAAGATGGTCGTTTTCATCTCCGCCGTTGTCCATCGGATAGATCAGCGTTGTGTTATTCCCCCAAATAAAAGTGGAGATATTACGCTCAGTAACGTCTGTGATGCGAACCCCCTCGGATTGACCAACTTTTTGGACGAACAGATTTAGACGATTGCTCCAAGGGGCCAAATAAGCCAAATAGGTTCCATCAGGCGATAATTTATATTCGGTATTCTCTGGTATCTGGAAAAAATACTCTAGCGGAAGATGGTTTTCATCAACATACTCCAGCTCCATGGCCCTGTACAAATAAATGCCAAACTGCTCGTAATTAATGGCTGCTTTAGGCTCGAATAATCCAGAATCCGATATAAACTGCTGTCTTAGTGTGAGGGCATCGGCCAGATGCGCCTTGGATATAGCATCCTGGTCCGAATAAATGGCTTGAATGCCATTATCATGCCAACCGAAGCTGCGGACTAACAAGGTTGCGGCTTGTTCATTGGATAGCGCCTTCTCCGGATGATAGCGTCCCTCATATCCGGTTGCGATATTTTTTTCCTTCAAGGCATAGATGGCTTCGGCATGTTCCGCAACGGCACTTACATCTGCAAAGCCGGTCATGGAATCAGGTTCCTGTAATTGAAATGCCTTGTACAATAATTCTGCTGCTTCTCCCCTCGTAACGACTCTGGTTTTATCCTTGTTTATAACGCTGGCAGGCATAATTCCGAGATCCACTAATGCGGACAACTCTTTGTTACCGCTGTTTATGGCGGCCGTCGCCGTCTCGCTTTTCGCCAAAGACACTGAACCTATGCCGCCGGCCGTCAGACATAAGGACAACGCTGTAACTAAAATCTTCTTCATTTCGTTCCTCCCGTTTGTGTGAATGTAACTTCCGTCTTCCAAAAGATAGTCAAAAAAAGTCATAGTTCCTAGTGAAGAATGGCTAAAAAAAGTCACAAAAAGGGCGATCCGAAAAGGCTGCTGGTCATTACGTTTGCGAAATAAACGGAGACGGTTGGCACATGCAGGCCGCTTGAAGCCATTTGAATTCGCTCGAGCCCGCTTTAACCCGCTTGAAGCCATTTGTTGACGAACAAACGATTACTTGACGGCTAAAAGCACAGCAAACATAGAGTGGCTAGCGGGAGCTACAGCGTGCGTATAGCTGGAGGGAGCGACAGCGCGGTGCATGGCTGGCGGGAATTAGAGCGAGGCGTATGGCTAGCGGGAACGACAGCGTGCGTATGGCTGGAGGGAGCGACAGCGCGTCGCATGGCAAACGGGAACTAGAGTGAAGCGCATGGCAAGCGGGAACTAGAGTGAAGCGCATGGCTAGCGGGAGCTACAGCGTGCGTATGGCTGGAGGGAGCGACAGCGCGTCGCATGGCAAGCGGGAACTACAGTGCGGCACAGGGCAAGCGGGAACTACAGTGCGGCACAGGGCAAGCGGAAACTAGAGTGAAGCGCATGGCTATTGGATGCGACAGCGTGGTGCATAGCTAGTGGGAGCGACGGCGTGACGTATGGCTAGTGGACATTCATGTCCGTTAGCTATGTTTTTCAGAGCGTTTGCCGAATGTAACGGACATCCATGTCCAATACAGCCCCAAAACATGCCATTTTGGCTCTTTTTTTAGCTGTAATGGTCATATGTGTCCCTTACAATGTAGAAAAGTTGCTTTTTCCCCTTGTAAGGGACATCCATGTCCGCTACAGCGAAGGAGAAGATGACAAAACAGGTGACCGTGACGGTGATGCGCCTTGCCATGTACCTGCAAAGCAGGTGACCGTGACGGTGATGCGCCTTTTATGTACCTGCAAAAGCAGGTACATAAAAGGCCGGATGGAAAACCTTGCGTCTTCTCGCCCAGCCCATTATTTTTGAGTCATTTTAGGGTCCTTTTGGATAGCCCGCATTGTTTGCGTGCTTATGAGCAGCGGTTAAAAGCTGCCTATTGAATGGGCACTTTACATGTCAGTGTAATGCCGCCGCCAGGATTAGAGGATATGTTAATCATACCGTTTAAATTGGCTGCGCGCCGTTCCATTGCTTCCAGCCCGAAACCTTTAACCAGTTCTTGAAATCCCAAGCCGTCATCCGTAACGGTTATCGTTAGCATGTCCGCCTCGTAAAACAGCTTAACCCCCGTATGAGACGCCTGCCCATGCCTCATTGCATTCGTAAGGGACTCTTGCATAAAACGAATCAAAAACTGGCTAGTCATTTCGGACAGCTTTTTCTCCAAGCCAATTACTTCAAGCTCAACCTTCATTCCTGTATGCTGGTGGAATTCATTGCCGATTTGATAAAGGGCGGCTGACAAGGGTTGATTCTCGGCTTCATTTGGAGCGATGGCATGTATGTGCCGCCTGACCTCATCCAACCCTGCTCGCATCATCTTGAGCAATTCGCGCAGTCGAAGTTTTGCTTCTTCAGGGGCGGCATCCATTAAATAGAGTATGGCATCCATTCCAATTATGGCAGCGGTAAAGTTATGTCCGACCGTGTCATGAAGATCACGCGACAACCTGTTGCGTTCCTCCGTTAACGTAAGCCGTTCAATTTGTTTCGCATAAATTTGCAAGGTAGCATTCTGCTGCTGTATAGTGCGGTTGGCTGCAACCAGCTTCCTAAAACAAAATCCTATGCCGGCAAAAAGCAATAAGTTAACGGATTCCTCCAATGCCGTTTCCCATGGGATAGCAGAAAGCTGACCCAGGCCGAGGCTGGCAACAAAAAATAAGCCTACAGTAATCCCAAATGCATTTGACCTTCTGCAAAGGTAGCCGAAAGTCAAAAAGGGCACTTGGAAAAAAACAAGAATGTTTTGATTCATCTCGTCGGGAAGCAAAAAATACAACCCACCTGTCAAAAGCAGTTCGACAGCGGACACCGCAAGCGGCGAAACTCCTCGCTTCAGGTATAGAAAAAATGGAAGAGCGGCGGATAACAAGAAACCACATGCGCATAACGCCCAAAGCCCTCCATTGTCGGCCCCAATGCTGCCATGAAGAGCAATGATTCGAGTCAGCGCCCAAAAAAGACGAATAAAAATTGCGACATAATCCAACCAGTGTATTGGTTTATTAAACATATCAAAACCCCTCATTTGACTCCTGTTAGCAGTAGCTCAAGCGAACGACGAACAACCCTTTTCATGTCACTTTATTTCTCAATAGTAAAGGAGCATGAGAGTTGCTGTAAACGATGCATTGGTTCTAAGCCATTCCGTTTGAGCATCCCAAGGCAAAATAAGGAATAGGGACTAGCTCAAATACAACCGCAGGTACTTGTATTCCCGGAGTATTCTTTGTACGATGTTCTCATTTAAACACTAATCGAAGCTGTGGGAGAGTGAGAAGTTTTGAAAAAAAGCGTAATCATTGTTGGCATTAGCGCGGCTATGCTGCTCAGTATGGGGACAGGGGCGTTCGCTGCAACCAAACTGCAGGAAATCAAGGCGTTTTTGAACCCTGACATCAAAGTTAAAGTAGACGGTTCGCCAATTCAACTGAAGGATGCCAACGGCAACGCCATCGTACCCATTAACTACAAAGACTCCAACTACTTCCCGATCCGGGCCATTTCCGACGCTTTGGGCGTAGCGGTTGATTACGACAATGAGACCAAAACAATCATTCTTGGGGAAAAAATCGATGGAACGGCAATCGCCCAAGGCTTCGATGATATGTACCATACCAAGGATCCGGCTCAAACGACGTACAAAGGCATCGACTATAAAGAAGCTTATTTCAATAACGGAAACGGAAACCGTAACGGCAGCTTTATGCTTTATCCCAAAAAAGAGCATCAAAAGCTTTACCTTCAAATTGCCGCAATAGGCGAGGATATTGAAAAAGTGGAGATCAAGGATAGCGATAACGATATCATCCTGAAGCAGGTCAATGTCGTTAAAGCGGAGGATGGGCTGGTTACAATTGAAGCCGACATCGGAGGCGTCGAGTCGTTGTATATTCATTTTGATATAAAAGAAAACAGCGCTGCCTTCATTCCTTTGAACGCATCCTATTATCGTTAAACACCGCTTATGAATAGATGCTTTTGTTTCAATGGGCCAGCCGGGAAAATTCCGGCTGGCTTTTTGGTTCTATGCGGGCTTTGGGGCAAGTAGCTGGCGTCAATCCCTGTTGGCGGAGCAGGGCAGCCTTGCAATCTGCAGCGGCAGCTTGTCAAAGTCGTCCGCATAATTGGCCGAGTCCCCTCATAGACATGGTATCAGCCAGTTAAAACTAAGGGTGCAGAGGGGATGATATCATGCGTCGCATGACATGGACGGCGGCAATTGTGCTGATTTTTTCACTTATTTTGTCTGCTTGCGGAACGAAGGACGCCGAGTCCGTGGTGAAGGAGCTGGACAAGTTTGTCAGCAGCATGGAGAGCTATCAGGGAAGCGGCACGATGACGCTTCATACGGGACAGCAGCCGCTGACTTACGGCGTGGAGGTTTCTTACCAAAAACCGAATCATTACCGAATCAAGCTAACCAATGAAGAAAAGGACATTACACAAATCGTGCTTAGAAATGAAGAAGGCGTGTTTGTGCTGACGCCGAAGCTTAACAAGGTTTTCCGTTTCCAGAGCGACTGGCCGCAGAGCCAAGGCCAGGTGTACTTGTTCCAGACGCTTGCGAACAGCATTATCGTGGATAACTCCAGGCAGTTTACGACAAGCGAAGACGCTTACGTTTTTGATGTGATGGCGAATTATAACAGCGGAGCGCTGGCGCGCCAGAAAATCTGGCTGGATAAGGATGATTTGAGCCCTCGCCAGGTAGAAGTCAGCGATACCAATGCCAATGTGATGGTTGATGTTAAGTTCGATAAATTCAGCTTTGGGCCCAAATTCGACAAAAGCGTATTTGAAACCGAAGCGAATATGAAGGCGGAAGCCGCTCCTTCCGGAGCCGGCGGAGATGAGCCAACCTTGGCGACTCCGGAGCATTCCGGCGAGAACCACGGAACGGAGCATAAAGACGATGATGCATCGGCCCCGGAAAATAGCGGAGGCGGGGATGGCGAAGAAGCGGCTGAAGGCGACGATGAAGCTGCCGGAACGCCGGATGACGGAGCGGCTGCCGCGCCGCAAGGAGAAGAAACAGCCGCAGAGTCCGGACAAGGCGAAAACACGTTTACGGCATTGGAGCCGCTGTATCTGCCCGAAGGCGTTAGCTGGCAGGACAGCTCCGACATTGAATACGCCGGGCAGCCGGGCCTGCTGACGCGCTTTAACGGCACATACAGCTACTCGCTTATTCAAACGCAGCCCAAGGATGTAGCGGCGACGCTTGTGCCGGGCACGCTGGTCGATCTTGGCTTTACCATCGGCGAGCTAACGGTAGGCGAGGAGCTCCAGACATTGACATGGAGCTATCAAGGCAGCCAGTTCCGCTTGTCCAGCGCCAATCTGCCGGAATACGAAATGCTCAAAGTCGCTCAATCCGTGCAGGGCGAAATCGGTAAATAAAGAGAGCGAGCTTTCATTTCCAATAGGTGTCATCCGTATCTGCCATTCATTTCATTGACAGTCCGAAGTTGCGGGGTTAACATTAATTTTATCTGAAAAAAGATCGGACTGTCAGATGGGATGCAACGAGGAGAAGGTGACAGATTTGAATGCTTATTATCGCCCGACCAGGGTAGAACTATCGCTTGATGCGATGCGGCGCAATCTGGAGGCTGTGAGGGCGTCACTGCCGGAAGGATGCCGCGTAATGGCATCGGTCAAGGCGAATGCCTATGGACATGGCGCGGTAGCAATAGCGGAGGCGGCAGAACGGTTTGGCGTTGATTATTTAGGCGTTGCGTTTCTGGATGAAGCGTTGCAGCTTCGGCAGGGGGGCATTAAAGCTCCGATTCTGGTGCTTGGTTTTGTGCCAGCCGACGGATTGGAGCTTGCCCGCCGGCATGATATCGCGATTAGCCTGTTCCGGGAGGACATCCTGGATGCGGCGGCAGCTCTTGATGAAGCCGGCGGTTTAAAGCTGAAGACGCATATCAAAATCGATTCCGGCATGGGCAGGCTTGGAGTGATCGGCCTTGAGTCAAGCCTGGATTTCATCGGAAGAGCGCTGGATACGCCGCAGCTCGAGGTCGAGGGGCTGTTTACTCATTACGCCAAAGCGGATGAAGCCGATAAAAGCTATACCAGGCTTCAATATGAGCGGTTTGCCGAAATCGCGGCGGCCGTGAAGGAGCGGGGCTGGAATATTCCCCTTGTTCATGCGGCCAACAGCGCGGGCGGCATCGACACGCCGGAATGGGCGGGCGGCATGGTGCGTCTGGGCATCGGCCTGTACGGCCTGTATCCTTCGGAGGAAGTAAATCGCAGCCAGGTCAAGCTGGAGCCGGTTCTCAGCCTCAAGAGCAATGTCGTTTTTGTGAAGCGTGCTCCAGAGGGCTGGGGAATCAGCTATGGAACACGCTATTTTGCTGGAGAGAACGAGATCATCGGCACATTGCCGATCGGCTATGCCGACGGCTACAGCCGAATGCTGACGGGCAAAGCCAACGCGCTTGTTGGCGGCGTCAAGCGGCCTATTGTCGGAACCATCTGCATGGATCAATGCATGGTTTCGCTGGGAGAAGGCAATGGAGAGATTGACGATATAGAGCCGGGAGCGGAAGCCGTTTTGATCGGACGGCAGGGCGATGAAGAAATTACAGCCGAGGAAGTGGCCGAGCAGCTAGGCACCATTCCGTATGAGCTGATCTGCATGCTGGCCGCCCGTCTTCCGCGCGTGTATACAGAGGATGGCTCCGTTGTGAAGGTTACAAATGATCTGAGTAGCTAAGGGAGCTTTTTGGACATTTTGTGGACGCTTTCCCGGAGGAAGTTAATCCCATGAAATTCTTTTTTTGAGCCATGAAGGAAATGAACGAGAAATAGCGAATAAGAGTATAAAGTCTCATGTACATCGGTTTGACAGGCGGAATTCCGGCATTTTTCTTGCATACAAGCCATATAGCATAAAAGCTATACGGACAGCATAGAAATGTTGAAGTATAGTCACCGCGATATTTTGTCATAATGTGTAATACGGGGTTGGAAAAGTTTTGGAGGTGCGAGTTCGGTGGCCAATTTGCATAATACGAAAAGGATTATGATTAGCTTGCCCGATCAATTGCTTGAGGAGGTGGACGGAATCGTTGCCAAGGAAAATTCGAATCGCAGCGAGTTTATTCGTCAAGCCATGAAGCAATACTTGGTGGAGCGCAAAAAACGCCAAATTCGCGAATCCATGCAGCGCGGCTATATGGAGATGGCGAAAATCAACCTGAACATGGCGTCGGAGGCTTTCCAGGCGGAGGAAGAAGCGAACCATACGTTGGGCCGGCTCGTAAGCGGGGTGTAGACAGTGATCGTAAAACGCGGAGATGTGTTTTTTGCCGATTTGTCGCCGGTGGTTGGCTCGGAGCAAGGCGGGGTGCGCCCTGTGCTTGTTATTCAGAACGATATCGGCAACCGCTTTAGCCCAACAGTCATTGTTGCGGCCATAACCGCGCAAATCCAGAAGGCCAAACTGCCCACCCATGTCGAAATGGATGCGGCGAGCCATGGCTTTGACCGTGATTCCGTTGTGCTGCTGGAGCAGATCCGAACAATCGACAAGCAGCGTCTCACCGACAAAATTACCCATCTGGACGATGAAACGATGCGCAAGGTGGACGATGCCTTGCTGATTAGCGTTGGTTTGATTGATTTTTGAAAAAAAACGATAGACAATTGACAGGTGACTTTGCTATTATAGGCTCAATTGGAAATTGACTATTGAATATAGGCACATATATGCGAAGAACGCATTCTTAACGCTGTTGCAGCGGAGAATGCGTTCTTTTTTTGTTGCCTGGAGGGGAAGTGAGGGATATGGGAAGCAATCGCAAACTTTGGATGGCGCTTGCCGCGGCGTTGTTGTCGGCGGGTCTTGTATACGGTTTATACCATCTTCAACGACAGCAGTTAACCGCCGAGGAAACAATTGGCGTTGTTATACCCAAACGGTTTATTGCTGCCGGAGAAGTGATAAAAGGAGAGGATCTGGAGATTGCAAGGCTGGCGCGCGATGCTTTTGCAGTGGACATGCTGCTGGATATTTACGGAGCAGTTGGACTTGAGGCGGCAGTTCCGCTGGGCAAGGGCGAGCCGCTGCTGGTCTGGAAGCTGAATGAATACGGACTTCAGCCCGGCCTTGAAGAATCCACCTTCGGCATTCCGAAGGAATATATCAAGTCGATTTCCAGCGGCATCCGGGCCGGCGATCTGGTGCAGCTTTATGCTTCGGGGGGAACAGGAGAGTCGCGCAAGCTGTTTCCGGACAGCGTTGTAGTCGCCTCGGTCAAAACATCCGGCAATGTGGAGATCGACAATTTGGCGCAGTCCCACCTGCTGGCATTGGCGGAAGGCAACAAGGAAGGGATGTACGCCGCAAGGCGCGATGCCAACGGCACCATTGATTTTCTGAACCTGAATTTGACAGAGGAACAGTGGCTGGAGCTGGACAACCTGTGCAGGGATGGGGAAATCAAGCTGGTTGTGGCATACAGTCCGGAATCGTTCCAGCGCCTGGAAGGAACCGGTTCAAGAGAGGGGATTACGCCATGAGCAATTCATCGTCTTCCACGGCCGTGTTTGTAGGCACAACGCCCAACATTGGCACCACTACGGCGGCGTTTGCAACCGCTTTGCGCATGGCGGAAGCGGGAGGCATTTCGGTCGGGTTCCTATGCCTGCATCTCAAAAGCGCCAAGCTGCATCGTTTTTTGGGCGTGGACAATCCGCCGACCACATTAGATCAGCTTAAGCCGGAGCTTCATTCGAAGTCGTTATCTCCAGAGCTTTTGCGAAGAGCCACGCTGCCTCTTCCGGGACAGCGCAATCTGCATATTTTGTTCGGCAGCATGAATCGGGAGCAGGCGGAGTATTATCAGCCCCTTGAAATCAGCCATTTGATCCATGTGGCTAAACGAACTTTTGATTTCGTCGTGCTGGATGTAGGAGCATATTGGGATAACGCTGCCACAGTTTGCGCCATTCGGGAGGCCGAGACGCGGATTGTCGTAACGACTCCGGCATTATCTCATTTTCAGGAAGACGGCAAACGCTGGATCGGACAGGTGTCGCCGCTGTTCCAAATCGAGTCAAATCAATACGACTGCGTCGTCGTGCACGGAGCATGGGGAGGGGAAGGGTACAGCATGAAGCAAATATGCAAAGAGCTTGGGGTCAATCCGCTCGGCCAGCTGCAATTAAACAGCGCGCTGTACAGCAGCTATGATAAAGGACAGTTTCAGGACTGGCTAAGCAGAGATGGAGAAGGCAAAAAAGCGATGGTTAAGCCGGCGAAAGAGCTATTGAAACGTTATGGACTGCAAAGGGGATTTTCGCCTATGCAAAACCAGCCATGGTTCCGCAAGCTGTCTAAGCTGCGGGGCGGCGTGGATTCGGTATAAAAGGGAGGTGAAGAAGCATGAGTGATCTACGGTTTTCGCCTTCTGAATTTGCCGCGATGGTATCAAGAGGAGGAGGTCAGGGATTTGATTCCGGGGCTGATGCCGATGGCCCGGGCGCGGAAGCAAGCCCAAGGCAGGAGTGGAGCCGTGAAGAGGAGTTCGACAAGCTCGCGGAGGATATCCGCTCCTATCTGAGCGCTCCCCGGGGCATAACGGGTGAAGAGCGTCGGCAATATGGAGAAACGTTAAACAAAGCGGTGCTTGGTTTCCCGCATGAGAGGACACAGGTGCTCGCCGTTATACAAGATCGGCTGCAGTCCATGCGAATTCATGACGATGGCTGGCGGCATCCCTATGCGACGTTGGCGGAAGCCCTTTTTGCCGAGGTTGTTGGGTTAAACGTGCTGGAACTGGTGCTGGCGGGCAAGACGGGGCTGGAGGAGGTTCAGGTGGTAGGGACGCGTATCTATGAGGTGCGGAACGGCGCAGCAAGGTTGTCCGGCTACAGCTTCGGCAGCATCAGAGAAGTGGAGAGAATTCAGCAAAATCTTGTTTTGTACAACAACGACCGGATTACTCCGCGCAAGCGCTGGGCGGAAGTTATGCTGCGTGACGGCTCGCGGGTAACGATGACCGGTTTTGGATTTACGGCGAGTCCAACATTGACCATCCGTTTCTATACTGTGCAAAGCTTCAGTCTGGATGCGCTGGCAGGGCCTGCATGCCGCACTTTGAGCGCAGACATGACCCGGCTGCTGGGGGCAGTGTTGAAAGCCAGATTTAATCTGGTCATTATTGGACCGACCAACTCCGGCAAAACCAATCTGATGAAGGCGTTTATTGCAGAGCTGCCGGATACCGAGCGGATTGTTACGATTGAAAGCCGCTTCGAGATGATGCTGGGACGGGATTTTCCGGATAAAAATATTGTGGAGTACGAAGCTTCGGAAGAGGATGCAGGACATTCCGCGGGACAGGCTTTCCGGCTGGCCCTCCGGCAATCGCCGGAACGAATTATTCATGCGGAGATTCGCGATGACGACGCGAACATCTACGTTAGAGCCTGTACGCGCGGACATTCCGGCAGTATGACGACAGTGCATGCCAACCATCTGGAGGATGTGCCGGAAGCGATTACCGATATGTGCATGCTGGATGGCCGCGCGATGAATGCGGAGCGGCTGGCTAAAAGGATAACGGAATATGTGACGGAGGTTGGCATTGAAATGAAGCTGTGGAGAGGCAGGCGGGTGGTTTCCCGTATAGGCGAGCTGGTCTGGCATGGCGGAGAGGTTAAGGTAAGGGACTGGTTTAAGCTGGATGAAGCCGGCGGCGGGTGGATTTCGCCCGATCTCCCTTCGCAAAGGGCGGCGGACCGTCTTGCTGCTGCGGGGTATGCCTTATGAGCGGAGGCGCGTTTTGGGCTGCTGGATTGCTGCTTTTTCTGCTGTTTGGCATTAGCATTTACTCGGGCCTTGCCTTGTGGCTCGGCAAAAAACAATTGACCAGCCGGCTGACCTATGAATCGCCTTACAGTACAAGGAATTTGCTGCTTCGCCATTTTAGCCGGTACAAAAGCATTCGGAATCATGTGTCCGAGCTGCTGGAAACGCTAAGGCTTGAGATTAAGCCGGATGCTTTTATCGCTGCAAGCGGGCTGCTGCTGCTTGTTGGCATAACAGCGGGAAGTCTCTTCTTTCAAACGGCGAAAGGTTCCCTGCTGTTTGGACTACTGATTGGTTTTGTGCCCTATACGTCTCTTCGGGCCTTGCTTGTTCATCGGAGAATGGGAGCGCAAATGGATTTTTTGCCGGCGGTTGAGCTGTTTTATCAGTGTTACCTGGTAACGGGAGAGAGGCAGGTCAAGGTTGCGCTTCAACGGGCAGTGGAGGAGAAACGACTGCTGGGGCCTATGCAAGGTGTCTTCGAGCAATTGTATCGCAATTTGTCCGTGCGTGGAGATGATGAAGCAAGCCTTCGGCTGTTGGGTTCATCGCTGGGACATGTGTGGGGCGATTATTTTGTCAATATTTTGAGGGTTTCGCTGGGGGAAGGCGTATCGGTGTCGGAAGGACTGAAGGAACTGATCTCCGACATGAGAAAGGCGCGCCGCTCCAATGAGCAGGAGAGGCATCGCCTTTTGGAAATTCGGCTGGCCAATTTTACGCCGCTGTTGTTTCTTGGCCTGTTTATCGGAATCAACATCCATTACAACAAGGAAAATTCCTACTATTACTATTTTCTGGACCCTCGGGGCAGAGATATGCTTTTAAACTCGTTTCTGCTGATTTTTGCTTCGTTTTTAATGGGATTGTGGCTGTCTCGCAAAAAAATGTAAAGGAGTCTGCCCATGCATCAATGGATGATACAGTTCGTTGGAACAGCCAGCTTGGCCGGGCAGTTTCTGTTCGGCGCGGCGGGATTTTATGCGCTGCTGACCCTGTGGCCGCGTCGCCCGGGACGCTGGAGGCGGCTGGCTCAATTGAAATGGCGGGCTTCGCCTCCTCCGGAACGTTTGCTGAAGGCGCTTGGCATCAAAACAAACAGCCCTGATTTTCAGGAGCGAAGCTTGCTGCTGGCGGGCTGCGGGATTACGGATGATCCCGGATGGTACGCGGCGGGTCGAAGATTGGCAATGATGGTATTGAGTCTTGCGGCTGTGGCGGCAGGATGGTTCGGACATAACCACTTGTCGATTCTGCAGCTTCAGCTGTTGCTTGGCGTTCCGCTGCTGCTGGCTGCCGGATTAAAGGTTGACCGGATGTGGCTGCGGTCGCTAGCTAAGATGCGCAGTCTGCAAATGACGGGCGATATTTACCGGATCAGCAATCAGCTGCTTTATCTATGCGATTCGTCGCTGCATATCCACGCCAAATTGACACGCTGCATTCCGTTAACGGGTGCGATCCGGGGCGATCTGGAGCGCTTATTGGCAGAGTGGTATCATGATCCCGCTCTTGCGCTCAAAAACTTTAAGGAACGGATCGGCAGCGATGACGGTTTAAGCTTTGCGGAGACGCTGGATGCGCTCCGGCTTCATGAAAGCAGTCAATATTACAGCCTGCTTCGGGCAAGGATCGGCGATTACAAGGAAAAGCTGGAGCTGGCCAAAGAGGGTAGAAAGGAATCGGCGTCCTATCTGCTGTTTGTTGTTGCCGGCCTGCCGATACTCTATACTTTTCAGGTTTTTATTTATCCATGGGTTATGGAAGGGCAAAAGCTGTTCCAAACATTAGGTTAGTCCTCATTCCTAATTGAAGGAAAAAAGACTTTTTGATCAATTATCTATTTGGAAGGAGGTGAGAAGATGCGCAATATTTTGATGACAGTTATGCTGCTGGTTGTGGTTGTTGTACTGTTTAATTCCATCATTGCACAGGACACAACGGGAACAAGAGCGCAAATTCAGTCACAGGGAAATGCGGCTAATACCCGAATCAACACTCTTCTGCCTTGATGATGTGATGAATTGTGCTCTGGACTTGGCGGAAGGAGGAATGGGATTGCGGGCGTTGCTGATAACTTTGATGCTGATTGTTACGGTTGTGCTTGTTTACGCCGCCGCTGCAGAGGGCGACGGCGGGTTGAAAAATGGAGTAAGCCGCAGCGGAGGGGCAATGAGCCAGCATATAAGGGAGATGAGCCCTTGAAGCAGCTTCTGGTTTTTGTTTTGTTTGCGGCTATGCTGTGCTGGATTATGTTTTCGCCCATCTACAGACATGTGGCCATTGTCAGGCAGGCTGCGCTTCAACAGGAAGTAGATTTTTTGCTGGAGGTTGGCGCAAGCGGCACTTACGGTTACATAGGCGAAGATATGCTGCAGCGGTCCAGAGAGCGGCTTTCGAAGCTTGGACTGAACGGGGAATCGCTGAGATACGAGCTTTCCACGACAAGCGGCGTTTCGGCGGGGGAGTCTTCGTCGCCGGTGCCCAGAGGGACCGGAATTGCCTTGATCATCAGCTATCCGTACGAAAGGCTGTTTGTTATTGATTCACTGATTGGCATTGAAGCCATTTCGCCGGACGCCAGGATGCGGGCTTTCGGCATGAAGATGAGCGAATATGTGAACTGAATCGGACGAAGGTGGAAGAAATGCACAAATTGGTGGCCATTATGGCCATGATGACGATTTGGCTGCTGTGTCATATTATTCAGATCGATGAAGAAATCGCGATGAAGCATTTGTTTCAGGGGAAAAGGGCTGTCAACCGCGCGGCTCACGCCGCTGCACAGCAGTTGGACAAGGAAGCATTAGGTGAAGGCGTGCTGCGCCTTGATGAGAAGGAGGCGGCCGCGGCGGCCATGCAGTATCTGCAAACCAACCTGTTGCTGGATGGCGGCGGTTCGCCGCTTCCAGGCTCCTGGCTGCGGGAGCCCGTCCAGGTGCTGGTGCTGGAAATTATCAATTCGGAGCAAAACTTCCCGTTTGAATACGTAAATGAAGCCTACCAGTATGAGGTTGTGCTGCGCAAGCCCGGAGTCGTGCTTATTGCAGGCATAAAGCATCCTCAAACCTTTAGGGGGCTTGATCCCATAGAGTGGACCATTAAAGGAACGGCGGAGCTGGTCGCCAGTTGACTGGTTGCGTCAAAATTGGTGTAATAGGAGGATGATGGAATAAGGAGGACTACATGAACCGGGCATTGACGAAACGATTGCATCCCGATTATTTAAAAGCCGACCGGTTGAAAGAAAGTATATCCAACGGTGTTTTCGCGTTGTTGATTGCCGCTTATTGGATTGTGGCGGAATGGCAGGAATGGACGCTGCTTCCCGTATGGATTTGTTTAGGTCTGCTATTGCTCAGCCTGATTATATTTACCTGGCTTGTCCCAAAAGTACATTATGAGAGATTCCGTTATGAGTTGTTTCAAGATGAGCTGGAAATTCAATCGGGTTTGATTTTTATAAGCAATGTGCTGGTGCCCATGGTGAAAGTTCAGCACGTCGAGATGGAGAGCGGTCCTATATTGCGGAAATTCGGGCTTGCCAAAGTGTTGATTGTAACGGCTGCAACCACGCATAAAATAAGCGGTTTAAAGCTTGAGGATGCGGAGGGGCTGAAGCAGCGCATCGGAGTTTTGGCGAGGGTGGACGAAACCGATGAATAAGGAGAGACGTCTTCACCCGCTATATATGGTATATGGCTTGTTAAGTGCTGTGAAGGGCTTTTTACCCCTCATTTTTATTGGAATCTTTAATGGCTTTAACTGGTCGAGGCTGCTGGAATGGTATTGGCTTGCCGGTATTTCGGGCGTTGTTGTCCTTATATTGTTTTTTAGTTACATGGAATGGAGAACGACGATTTTTTGGCTGCAGGAAGACCGGATGATCATACGAAAAGGGTATCTCTTCCGTGAGGAAAAGACTCTGTATTACTCACGAATACACTCCGTCAATGTGGAGCAGCCCCTCATCCAGCGTTTGCTTGGCATCGCGCAGTTGAAAATCGAAACGCCTGGCGGCGGAAAAAAAGCGGACGGTGTTTTGCAGGCATTGTCCCTAAAGGAAGCCGGCGTTATCAAGGATCAGCTGCGTCAGTTTGCAGATGAGGTTAAAGGAGCGGGCAGTAAGGCGGCCGCAGATTCGGAGCGCATACGTCCTGTGCCGGAAAGTGGAATGCCTTCGGCATCCGGCGCGATGGAGTCGCTGGAAAATGGAACGCCTTCGACGTCTGGCGCGATGGAGTCGCTGGAAAGTGGAATGCCTTCGGCATCCGGCGCGATGGAGTCGCTGGAAAATGGAACGCCTTCGACGTCTGGCGCGATGGAGTCGTTGAATAATGGAACGCCTTCGCCAGTTGCATCGGCTAAGTCGTCTGATCGTGGCGGACCGGCATGGAATTCAAGTCTGCGGATTGGAGAAGCGGAGCACCCTGGGCAAAGGGCTGCGGGCAGCTCATCCGCCGGACAACACTCCCAAAGCTCTAAGCGGCAGGAGCGCGTCATTGGGCTCGGGCCGGGCAAGCTGTTCCAGGCTGCCGCTACCTCCTTGAACTTCGGATTGGCCTTGGCTTTTTTGGCGGGGATTTATTCGTTTGCCGACGATTTTATTAAGCTATTGGTGCCGGATCATTTTGTTGAACAGGTTGTTGAGGACTCTGCCCAGTTATTGTCAGGTGTACTGATGATTACTGTTGTAGCTCTCCTTGTGCTGGTGTTTGCCTGGGTATTGTCCATCGTGCTTTATGTGCTTAAATACAGCGGGTTCAGAATTGCGAGGGAAAGCGACCAGGTCACGTTGAGCTATGGGCTGTTGGAGAAAAAGATGGTTGTGTTTAACCCCCGCAATGTACAGGCCGTTATCGTGGGCGAAAGCCTGCTGCGCCAATGGTTAGGCTACGGCGAGGTCAAGCTGCAGGTGGTGACTTCCGAGAAGCAGGAAATGCTGATGCTGCATCCTTACATCAAGCTTTCGGAAATCCAGCAGCTGCTGGATGGTTTTATTCCCGGCTTCCACATGGGAAGCGGACAAAAGCTGCAGCCTCCGCCTCGAAGAGCGCTGCTCTATTATATACGGATCCCGCTGCTGCTAGCTGTAATGGCAAGTGCAGCCTTCATCATTGTGTTCGGAGCTGTCGGAAGCTGGAGTCTTCTTCTTATTCCGCTGGTAGCGGCATGGCGTTTTTTTTGCCATCGCTCAGCAGGCGTGCTGCTGGCAAATCGGCAGTTGTCGCTCAGGCGGCGCTGGTTGAACCGCAGCACTTATCTAATCGTCAGGCCGCGCATTGTGGCGCTGAAGGTTTCGCGCTCACGTGGACAACGCCGCAGAGAACTGGCGTCTCTGTCGGTATATGCGCTTGGCAGCACGATGAATTTTGGCGTGTCCTGTCTTGAACGGGCTGATGTGGAGAACGTCTGGAACTGGTACAGTCGCAGCCGCACTTAAGGTGCAGTTTTAAAAGCCTAGTCATCACAATCATGGTAAGACAGTAATTGTTTATTGCTTGTAATCTGCTTGCAAAAAAGGCTTCAATTACCGATTAGCGGTAAGGAAGCTTTTTTTGTTTTTGGTCAAGACCAAAACTGTGCTTGAAGTAGCGGGAAAAAGTGACACTATTCTTTTATGCAAATTTATCTTGTAAATCGAAATGAACGAAACGAAGAAGCTGGGCGTCAAAGTAATATCCAGCTGCAAAAAAACAAACAACACCAGCAACAATCAAGCAACATAAGCGAAGGGAGCCGCGGGTTCATTGGGGAATGAGGCCAAGCTGATTGCTGCAGCAAAAAGCGGGGATCAAACGTCGCTGGCTGAACTGCTGCAGCGCAATTACAAACTGCTTTACCAATATGCGCTGAAGCTGACCATGGACCGGAGCCGCGCCGAGGACCTTGTCCAGGAAACGATGCTTAAAGCGATTGAACGGATCTCCTCGTTTCAGGAGCGTTCCAAATTTTCAACCTGGCTGATCGCAATCTCCTCCAGGCTGGCGATCGACAAGGCAAGGCGCCGCAAAAGGGAGGAGAGATGGCTGAAGGAAGAGATTAACCATCACCGGTTGCGTTTTGAAACCTTGACGCTTATGGAGGAGTGGCCCGCCGCTTTGCAGGCGCTAGGCAATCTGGAGGAGCATCACCGGATGCCGGTACTGTTGAAATATTATTACGGCTACTCCCAGGAGGAGATTGCTGAAATGCTTGAGATCAGGCTTGGGACGGTTAAATCCAGATTAAGCATTGGCATGAAGCTGATCAGAAAGGAGCTTGGTGAGCGTGAATAATGGCCGAAAAACCGAAAAAACCGAGAAGCACAAAAAGATCGATGATGACGCAATGTGGTTTCAGGAAAATATGCTGGGAAAGCTGCAACAGTTTGATGACGCTCACGCGCCGGAGCCGCCTGCTATGAGCATGCTGGAAACGCTGGTTGTCGAGCATAAGCGAAATCTTCAAAAAGCGAAGTGGGCTGAGCTGCTTCTGTTTTGGCTGGTGGCGGTGTGCATTCTATTGGGCATGGTTTGGATGGCGGAAGCCAATGCCGGATTATTCTGGGGCATGTATGGAACGGTCAGTGCCGTCTGTCTGCTGTTTTTCTGCTATAAATTTGTTGGGCGGGCGAAGGTCTGATGGAAGAGCAGCTGAAAGAATCGGTATGGTTTTGGCTGTTGCTGGGTTCGATAATGATTGGTCAGTCGACCTGGCTGTTTCTGGACTCCGGCAAGCGTGGCGGTCTGAAGTGGTTTTGGGGGTTATGGGGACTGATTCAGTTTCCGGGTCCTCTGATTGTGTATTGGTTAGTCGTTGTACTGCCTTCCCGCAACCGCAAACGGCGGGAGCGGGGCGGGCAAGGGACGGATTACAATGGAAAAGGAGTCGATGAATCATGAATATGATGGAGGATTTTTTTTTCCTTGATGAACTGTTGCCCATTATTGGGCCGATTATAGTTGTGCAGTTCATTTTGATGCTGATTGCGTTGATTATGTGTATCAGGTCCGATCAAACGAGGGGACCCAAATGGATGTGGATTCTGATCATCGTGTTTGTCAATTTGTTTGGGCCAATCGCTTTTATGGTGTTCGGAAGGAGAAATGATTAATGGTACCTTTACTGGCGGTTGAGGGGCTGGCCAAATCCTTTGGAGCGACAAAAGCGGTCAAGGGGCTGGACTTTACGGTGATGGAAGGGCGCTGCGCTGCCCTGCTGGGGCCAAACGGCGCCGGAAAAACAACGACCATTCGCATGCTGACGGGGCTGCTTAAAGCGACGGAAGGCAAGGTTCGCATCAATGGCGGCAGCGGCAGAGAGCGGCAGGATATAAGGGAGCTGCTTGGTTATGTGCCGCAATCGCCGTCCTTTTACGGTTGGATGACTGGCAAGGAATATGTGGTTTATGCGGGGAAGCTTTGCGGCCTTACGGCGCGGCAGGCAGATGTTCGAGCGCAGGAACTGTTGTCCCGCGTAGGGCTGGAGGAAGCCGGCAAGCGGCGCATTCAGGGCTATTCCGGCGGCATGAAGCAGCGTCTTGGGCTGGCGCAAAGTCTTGTTCACCGGCCCAAGCTGCTGGTTATGGATGAACCGGTCTCCGCGCTTGATCCGATCGGACGGCGCGAGGTGCTGGAGCTGCTTCAGGAGCTGAAGTCCGAAACGACGGTGCTTTTTTCAACCCATGTGCTTCATGATGCGGAAGAGCTGTGCGATGACATTATTATAATGGCTTCCGGACAAATTGCTCTTCAAGGCTCGCTGCAGGAGGTTCGGAACAATAATCGTCTTCCCGTCATCAATATCCGGCTGGAGGAAGGTCATGAGTCGCGCGAGTGGGCGATGTCCCTGAAGCGTGATGTTGAGTTGTTAGCAAGTAAAGCCTCCGACATGGAGAGCGGAAGCCGGCGTCTGGCGCTGCTTCGCCATGTTCGGGAGGCGGAGCAGGAGGGCTGTCAACTGCGTCTAATGGTAGATGATATCTCGCAGGCCAGGCAGATGCTGCTGGAGGAGCTTGCAGATGGAAAAGTGGGAGTAACCAAGCTGGAGATTGGCTCTTCCTCGCTTGAAGATCTATTTATGAAAGTGGTGAAGGGATGAGCGGGATTGCGGTGAGTGAACGGAATGTGAGATCAACCTCCGGGTTATCCCGGTACGGAGCGATGCTTGGCAAAGAACTGCTGGAGCTAGTGCGCAGCCTGAAGCTGATATGGGTGCCGATTGTATTTATTGCACTTGGTGTCATGCAGCCGGTGACTTCCTATTACATGCCGATTCTGTTGCGAAAATCGGGAAATTTGCCGGAAGGCTTCGACATCCCTCTGCCAAGCGGGGCGCAGGTGATGGCCGAAACGCTGTCGCAATTCGGATCGCTTGGAGCGCTTGTAATCGTGCTGGTGTTTATGGGCACGGTTTCGAGCGAGCGAAATAGCGGAGCCGTATCGATGATTCTGGTAAAGCCGGTTGCTCCCGCCGGTTACTTGTTATCCAAGTGGGCGTCCATGCTGCTTTTGTCCTCGCTGTCGCTGCTTGCCGGATACGGAGCGGCTTGGTATTATACCGGATTTTTAATCGAAGCGGTGCCCTTCCGCCAGGTGTTGTCCAGTTATTTGCTCTATGAGCTATGGCTAATCGTGCTGCTGACATTGACGCTGCTGCTCAGCACCGCGTTAAGAAGCGCCGCAGGCGCCGCATTTGCCGCACTGGGAGCTGGAGCGGTGTTGTCCTTGCTGTCCGGTTTACTGCCCAAATATGTGGGCTGGCTTCCGGGGGCTCTTCCCGGTTTTGCCCGTCAAGCTGCGATGGGCTCCCTGGAATGGAACGGCAGATTCAGCGCTTGTCTTGGCGCGACGATTCTGCTGGTGGCGGCTTTTATTTGGCTGGCCAATTTCCTTCTTCGGAGAGCAGCGGCTATTGATTAAGGTGTATTTTAAAATGTTCACAAAAAATATCAATATATAGTGTTTTTGTGAACGAGGTGCACGATATATTGACTTGTGATAATCATTATCAGTATACTCTGAGTACACGTTGATGTCAGCTTAAAGTCATGTCTGGCATGACGTACGGCAGTACATCAGAGGGGGACCGGACATGAGTGAAATCATCAATAATCGTGAACAGGGACAAGCAGAAAGAAGCCGCCGGCAAGAAATGCTGAAGGATATTATAAAGGAGCTTCATCAAGGGAAAAGCGTGGATGAAGTGAAAGCGCGTTTTCATGAAGCGGTCGGCAATGTGTCGATCGACGAAATATCGGCAATCGAGCATGCGTTAATGGAAGAGGAAGGCATTCCCGTATCGGAAGTGCAGCGTTTGTGCTCTGTTCATACCGCTATTTTTAAAGGCTCGATCGAGGAAATTCACCGTTCTGCAAAACCGGAGGAGCAGCCGGGACATCCTGTTCACACGTTTAAGCTGGAGAACCGCGAGCTGGAGAAGCTGGTAAACTTCAAGCTGCGCCTTCATACCGATAAGTTTAAGGAAGGCAAACAGGACGAAGGGCTGATTTTCAAATTGCTGGAAGATCTGAGCTTGCTTCTGGATATTGACAAGCATTATAGCCGCAAAGAAAATCTGTTGTTCCCTTACCTGGAGAAATACGGCATCTATGGCCCGACCAAAGTTATGTGGGGCGTGGATGATACGATTCGCGCCATGGTAAAAGAAGTGAAAGCGGAGCTTGTCGCCAATCCCGGCAATAAAGATGAAATCGCAGCCGGCTTGGAGCACGTCATCCGCGAGGTCAATGAAATGATCTACAAGGAGGAGAATATTCTCCTGCCGATGGCGCTGGGCAAGCTGACCGAAGACGAATGGGTCAAAATAGCGGCGGAAAGCGACCAAATCGGATTTTGCCTGATCGATGGCAGCGAAACCTGGGTGCCGGCAAGAGCGCCAGAGCCTGAAGGCGCTGAGGAAATCGAAGAAACGGAACAAGGCGTACAAAACGGATATGTTCGTTTCAGCACAGGCATTTTGTCGGTTGCGCAGCTTGAAGGGATCATGAATCACATGCCGGTGGATTTGACGTTCATCGATGAAAATGATGTTGTTCGTTATTTCTCCCATGGCAAGGAACGCATTTTTGCCCGGACTAAAGCGGTCATCGGACGTACCGTACAGAATTGCCATCCGCCGCAAAGCGTTCATGTTGTTAATGAGCTGCTGGCCGACTTTAAAGCGGGCAAAAAGGACTCGGAGGATTTCTGGATTCCGTTTAAAGATAAATTCGTGCTGATTCGTTATTATGCGGTCAGAGGTGAAGATGGAGCCTACTTGGGCACGCTGGAGTTTACGCAAAATATCGCGCCGATTAAAGCGCTTGAAGGTCAAAAACGGATATTGTCGGAAAACTAGATGTCATCCAGGCGAATGAATGGTTGCTTTTCTTCAGCAAAGCGGATAAGGTTGAAGGGAAGGATCACAAATTTGCCGGGGGTTGAGTGCGATGAAAATGAACGTGGAGCAGGCGGCGGCATTGTGGTACAAGGAGCAGATGGAGCTTGCTGACGGCGATGCCTTGAGAGTCTTTGTAAGACTTGGCGGCTGCGGCAGCGTACATCCGGGCTTGTCGCTTGGCATAACGAAGGAAACGCCTAGAAATGCCGGACTGAGACAAGAAGTAGAAGGCATTACCTTCTTTATGGAGGAAGACAATCTTTGGTACGTGGGAGATAAAGAGCTGCGCATCTCCTTTGACAGCCAATATGAGGAAATCTCGATGCAGGTTGTTTAAGCCTGAAACATAAGCGATAAGAGACTCCAAAGTCGTCTATTATAATGTCTTGCGCTGGAGCATAAGGAGTTATTTCCTGGACTTAAACCAGCAGCAATAGGCCAAAATGCCCCACATCTGCTCTCAAGCGGATGCGGGGCATTTTTTTGTCTGTATCATTACACGCCGGAATAGGCCATAAATCCTCCGTCGACGGGTATGGTTGCACCGGTTACGAAGCCGGAAGTTGCATCGTCGACGAGCCAGAGCAAAACGCCTAATAAATCCTGAGGTTGTCCAAAACGGCGCATTGGCGTTTGCGAGATGATTTTGCTCGAACGCTCCGTTAACGAGCCGTCTCCATTCAGAAGCAAAGCGCGGTTTTGCTCCGTCAGGAAAAAGCCCGGCGCAATTCCGTTGACGCGAATGCCCGCCTCGGCCATATGAACGGCAAGCCATTTGGTAAAGTTGTCGATGGCCGATTTGGCTGCGCTGTAGGCAGGCACCTTCGTCATAGGCGAAGGGGCGCTCATGGATGAAATATTGATGATGACGGGAGCGGGCCGGTCCAGCATTTGCTCCGCAAATACTTGGGACGGAATCAAGGAACCCATCAGGTTAAGATCCAGCACCTGCCTGAAGCCGTCCAGACTCAGACTAAAAAAGGTGGTTAATCCTTCTTTGTTCAGATCTTCCCTGCTAAAGGTTTCTTTGGTTGTGTTGGCGCTGGCATGGTTGCCGCCCGCCCCGTTAATTAAAATGTCGCAGGGGCCCAGCGCCTCAAGAATGGAACGGCTAGCCTCGCGCGTGCTTTCTGCGCTGGTCACATCGCAAGCCGCAGCAAAAGCAATGCCGCCTTGCGCCCTGATTTCCTCGGCAACCGCCTCATTTTTGGAAGCGGTGCGGCCTACAATGGCAACTTTTGCTCCTTGCCTGGCAAGCTCTAACGCCATCGTCCGGCACAAAACGCCGGCGCCGCCGGTTACAACGGCTACCTTGCCGTGCAAAGCGGGATGAAGGGGAAGGCCAACGTTCAGATCTTCGTTTGTTCCTCCGCTCATTTTGCCTTACCTCCTTGGCCGGCTTCATAACGGTATGCGTCCCATAAGCCCCAAAGATGCATGATGCCCAAGGCGCGGTCGTACAAGCCGTAGCCGGGACGGCACTTTTCATCCCAGATATGGCGGCCATGATCGGGACGTGCGTATCCGGTGTAGCCGATATCATGATAGGCCTTCACAATGCCTGCGATATCGACGGTGCCGTCCTGACTCCGGTGGGATGTCTCGATAAAGTCGCCATTATCAAAGACGCGCACATTGCGGATATGGGCAAACGGAATACGATCCTTAAAATCGTGGATCATGGCTATAATGTCATTTTCAGGATTGGCGCCTAAGGAGCCGCTGCATAGGGTAATGCCGTTTGCCGGATGATCGTAGAGTGATAGGAATCGGGTGAAATTGGCATGCGACGTCATAATACGCGGCAATCCAAAAATGCTCCATGGCGGATCGTCGGGATGGATCGCCATTTTGATTCCGTTTTCGGCAGCCACCGGTATAATCTCATGCAGGAAGTAGGATAAGTTTTCCCAAAGGTTCTCCTCCGTTACGCCACGGTAAGCTTCAAACAGGGTAGTCAGATGCTGCAGACGCTCCGGCTCCCAACCCGGCATCGTCAAAGCGGAGTTTTCATTAATCACTCGGACCAGCTCAAATGGATCTTCACCGTCAATCCGGCCCTTTTCATAAAAGAGAGCAGTAGAGCCGTCCTCCGTCTCCTTATGGAGATCGGTGCGCAGCCAATCAAAAATCGGCATAAAGTTGTAGCAAATCACTTTGACGCCGACCTGACCCAGTTTTTTTATCGTTTCCTTGTAGTTATGAATATAGCGGTCGCGGGACGGAAGACCAAGCTTGATATCTTCATGTACGTTAACGCTTTCAACAACCTCGATATGAAGGCCGGCTTCCTCGGCCTGGGCCTTTACCTCCAAAATTTTGTCCATCGGCCATTCCTCGCCGGCAGGCACGTCATGCAGTGACCAAACGATGCCCTCTGTCCCGGGAATTTGCGGAATGTACCGCAGCGGGACGGTATCATTGCCTTCGCCAAACCATCTGAACGTCATGCGCATAATGATCATAGCCTCCTAAATAAAGTAGTGGGGATATTTTTCCTTCAATAATGCTTGATCGGCTACATTCAAATTCAAGTGATTCTTCATTAACTCTCTGGCGTTGCTGCTGTCCTTGCTGCGGATCGCCTCCGCCATCTGCCGGTGCTGCTCGTACAGGTGGCCCCAGTTGTGATCGTCGGCAAGCCGAAGTCTGCGGCTGCGGTTCAAATGAACGGTCAGCTGCCCTAACGCTCCCCAGGTATGGGACTTGCCCACTCCCCTGAACAACAGCTCGTGAAACTCCTGATCCAGTTGAAACATGCCATCCAGATCCAAAGCTTGTATGGAGTCGCGCTGCCGGTCCAGATTGGACAACAATTCCCGGAAGATCGTATCGTCAAAAGCGGAGCAGGCAAGCTCCACAACGGCGCATTCCAGATGCTCCCGCATAAACCGGGCTTCCTCCACAAGCGAGGTATCGATGAGCGAAACGAACGTGCCCCTTTGGGGCAGCACCTGCACCAATCCCTCCTGGGCCAGCTTCATCAAGCTTTCCCTTACCGGCGTCCGGCTAACTTCAAAACGCTGCGAAGCTTCATTTTCGGATAGGGGAGTTCCGGGGGGCAGCTTCAGGCTAAGAATGTCGTCGCGCAGCGCTCTGTAAACCTCGTCGCGGGTAGAACCGCCTCGCTGGCGCCTCAGCATGTTCATCATCAATCACCTCTCTTCAAACATCCTACCACACTACCATACAAGTATACAAGATAAAATGTAAAGGCTTCCAACTTTCTCGAGCGAAAACGGAACTGCATTTATAAAAACATCAAAATAGGTTATAAAGAGGTATGAATCCGTGATTAAAGCACTAATATTCATTCGCTATAATGAAGACGAAACAAGCGGGAGCCATAAGAATAGATTCTTTTTTGAATAAAGGGTGTAATCATTCGTAAAAGGAGTGTTGCCGTTATGACAATCGATCGGCTTAATGCAGAACTATTGGGGGAGTCAGGCAAGGAAAGACTGGAGGCGCTGCGGAGCGATCCCGTTACGGTGCTGCAGATTGGAGAAGGCAATTTTTTGCGGGGATTTGTTGATTTGATGCTGTACGAAAGCCGCAAAAAAGGCGTCTATAACGGAAGTGTCGCGGTTGTCCAGCCAAGGCCCGGAGGGAGACCGAAAATCGAGGCGTTGGCGGAGCAGGATGGCCTGTATACGGTTGTGGTTCGGGGACTTCAGGATGGAAAACCGGTTGAACGGAAGGAAATAGTAGAGGTTTTTGGCCGTGTTTTTGATCCCTACAGCAATTGGGAAACGTTTCTTGAAATCGCGAAGGGACCGGAGCTGCAGATTGTGGTGTCCAATACGACTGAAGCGGGCATAGCCTACCGGCCGGAGGTGCTGGTGGAGGGCCAGCCGGCGGTATCGTACCCGGGAAAATTGGCGCAGCTTCTTTATCATAGATATTTGGTGTTTGACGGGGATGGAGCGAAGGGGTTGTATTTTTTCCCTTGCGAGCTGCTGGAACGCAACGGGGACGCGCTGAAGGAATGCGTGCTGCAATATTGCAAGGACTGGGATTTGCCGGAGGCATTCATCAAGTGGGTGCTGGAGCATAATCGCTTTTTGAATTCATTGGTGGACCGGATTGTGACGGGGTATCCCGATGAAGCCCAGGCGGAGGCCTGGTTTCAGGAATGGGGTTACCGCGATCCCATGCTGACAACGGCGGAGCCTTACCATCTGTGGGTTATTGAAGGCGAGCCGGAGCTGGAGGATGTGCTGCCGCTTGCCCGAAGCGGAATGAACGTGCGATGGGTGGAGGAATTAAATCCTTATCAGCAGCGCAAGGTCCGTATTCTAAATGGAGCCCATACGTTGATGGCGCTGGTGGGCCTGGTGCATGGCCTCAAGGAAGTTAGAGAAACCATGGAGCATTCCCGGTGGGGCGCGCTGGTGAAAAGGACGGTGGAGGAGGAGATTATCCCGTCGCTGCCGTACGACCGGCAGGAATTGGAAAGTTATGCGGCTGAAGTGACGGGGCGTTTTCTGAATCCTTTTATCCGCCACAGGCTTTCCGATATTGCCATGAACAGCTTGAGCAAATTCAAAACCCGCCTGCTTCCTTCCATCAGCCATTATTGGGAAAGCGCCGTGCCGGTCGGCCTGCTGCATGGACTTGCCGGTTTGCTGCGGTATTATAAAATCGCAAATGGCGAGGATGGATACGAAGGATATGATCTCGCCGGCGAACGCTACATTGTAAAGGACGACGCTGCTTTGCTGGAGATCATTGCCGATATATGGGCAACCGCAAAGGAACAGAATCATTCCCTGCAAGAAACGGTTCAACGGCTATTGGCTTTAGAGCAGCTATGGGGCTTGGATCTCAACGCAGTAGCACCTGGCTTGGCAGAAGCGGCAGCAAATCTGATGGAACAATGGGAGGACGGAGATCATGAACAACGGAATTAAGCTTCACAGTGATGATATGGTCATTATCGCTCTCAAGGATTTGGCCAAGGGTCAACGGCTGGATGAGGAAGGAGCTGCCGGGGGGATAGAGTTGACGGAGGATGTTCCCCAAGGACATAAAGTAGCGGCTCGTGCGATTGCCAAGGGAGAGCATGTTCTTAAATTTGGATATTCCATAGGCGTTGCCATGGCCGATATTGGACCCGGCGAGTGGATTCATACTCATAATTTGGCTACGGGACTTAAAGGGATTCTGGATTACGTCTATGAACCCGCAGCCGCTGGCCTGGGTTTTGGAGAAGCTGGTGAAACGGCTGGAGCGGACAAGGTTAAGGAAGGATCTGCCGCGGCTGAAAAAGGAAACGTGGAGGATAAAACGCTCTGCTTCGATGGATATGTACGCGAAAACGGAGAAGTCGGCATCCGCAACGAAATATGGATTATCAATACGGTGGGCTGCATCAACAAAACGTGCGATATTGTAGCGTGGCGCGCCTCCTCCGCTTTTGGGGATCGCGTTGACGGCATCTATCATTACGCTCATCCCTACGGCTGCTCGCAGCTTGGCGATGATTTGGCGTATACTCAAAAGCTGCTCGCTTCGCTGGCCCGCCATCCCAATGCCGGAGGCGTGTTGGTTGTAGGATTGGGCTGCGAAAACAATCAAGTGGAGGCTTTTAAGGAAGCTATCGGCCCGCATGATTCCCGACGAGTCAAATTTCTGAAGGCGCAGCAAGCGGAGGACGAAATCGAAGAAGCGCTGGAGTTGATAGAAGAACTTGTCGAATACGCGGAAACCTTCAAAAGAGAGCCGGTTCCGGTTTCCCGCCTGAAGATCGGCCTGAAATGCGGAGGCTCGGACGGCTTTTCCGGCATTACCGCCAATCCCTTGGTGGGCAGAATGTCGGATCGTTTAATTGCGGCTGGCGGCAGCGCTATTCTTACGGAAGTGCCGGAAATGTTTGGCGCCGAAAAAATATTAATGGATCGGGCGGAGAACGAGGACGTTTTTGATCATATCGTTCATTTGGTCAATGATTTCAAGCAATATTTCATTCGCCATAACCAGGAAATTTACGAAAATCCGTCTCCCGGCAACAAAGCGGGCGGCATTACTACGCTGGAGGAAAAGTCGCTGGGCTGCACGCAAAAAGGCGGACATGCGCCCGTTGCCGACGTGATTCCTTACGGTAAACAAGCGCGGAAGCCGGGATTGACGCTGCTGGAAGCCCCGGGCAACGACCAGGTGTCGGTAACGGCCTTGTCAGCGGCCGGCGCACACATTGTATTGTTCACAACAGGCAGGGGAACGCCGTTTGGCGGACCTGTGCCAACCGTCAAAATTTCCACCAACAGCGGGCTGGCCGCGCGCAAGAAAAACTGGATTGATTTTGACGCGGGCAGACTGCTGGAAAGCCATTCCATGGAGGAGCTTGGCGACGAGCTGTGGAGCTACCTGATTGCGCTGGCCTCCGGAAAAGGGCAAACCTGCAGCGAGCGCAACGGATTTAAAGAAATCGCTATTTTTAAAGACGGAGTAACTCTATAGAGAGCAGTTGACACTCACATATAAATTGTATAAAATTAAATTATGCAAAATATATATGAGGAGGCAACAACATGTCCATTTACGATATTGAAGTTAAAAGCATTTCTGGCCAGACCGGTACGCTAGCGCCCTACAAGGGAAAGGTTATGCTGATCGTCAACACTGCAACGGGTTGCGGATTTGCGCCGCAGTTTAAAGGACTGCAGAAGCTTCATGACGAATACAGCGAGCAAGGTTTTGCCGTATTGGGTTTTCCGAGCGGTCAATTCGCCAATCAGGAGAAGGAAACGGACAGCGAGGTGGCTCAAGTGTGCGAGCTGAATTTTGGCGTAAACTTTCCGCTATTCTCCAAAACGGATGTTAACGGCAAAGACGCGCATCCTCTCTTCAAGCATTTGACGGAGGAAGCACGCGGCGTGCTGGGCACTAAAGCGATCAAATGGAACTTTACGAAATTTTTGGTCGACCGCGAAGGAAATGTAGTCAAACGTTTTGGCTCTGCCGACGAACCAGCCAAAATCGAAAGCTACATTGCGGAGCTTCTGAAAACGCCGATTTCTTCCTGATTGCGATAATACACTCTATATAAGCCTTTCAGTGGTCTATTCACTGGAAGGCTTTTGAAGTTTATTCCAATGATTACGTATTATTATAAGTTCTAAAGTGAATACTTCGCAGGATTGGATTTATTTTGCTCTGATGTGCAAATTTTGAATGGGAAAATGGTACGGAAAGTTTTATAATGAAATGCAGACTTATTTGATAAACGGAGGTGCGCCGGGATGCCACATGGAAGAGAGCATAGGAAGCTTTCACTTCTCGAAGTTGCTAAACGCGTTTTTTTTATTACGATCGGTTCCATATTGATGGGTGTTGCCCTGGAAAAGTTTCTTGTACCATTTGATATTATCGACGGAGGTATCGCCGGTATATCCATTATGCTTTCGGCTTTGACGCCATTGCCGCTAAGCTTGTACTTATTTATCGTAAACGTGCCCTTTTTGATTTGGGGCTATAAGCAATTGGGAAAAACGTTTGCCGTTTCGGCTCTGTACGGAATTATTATTATGTCGCTGACAACGGCTCTCCTGCATCATAGCGGAGCGTTTCCCGACGACAAGCTGCTGGGTGTTTTGTTTGGGGGTATGATTCTTGGCGCGGGCGTGGGCCTTGTTATCCGCTTTGGCGGGGCGCTGGACGGCATCGAGATTGTATCCATTATGATCTCCAAAAAATTGAGAATGGCCGTAGGTCAGGTCATTATGATTTTTAACGTCATTATTTTCATTATTGCCGGTTTTGTGTTTGAATGGTCCTCTGCTATGTACTCCATGCTTACTTATTACATCGCCATTAAAGTCATTGATATTGTGGTAGAAGGTTTGGATGAATCCAAGTCGGTTACCATCATCTCCAAGGAATATTCCGAAATCTCCCAATCCATCGTGGACAGGCTGGGTCGCAGCACAACGCTGCTGCAAGCCCAAGGCGGCTACTCAGGCGAAGACACGAAGGTAATCTACTGCGTCGTATCCCGCCTGGAGCTTGCCAAACTAAAAGCGATCGTACAGGAAATTGACGAAAAAGCGTTTATCGCAATAGAACACGTCTCCGACGTCCTGGGCGGAAACTTCAGCAAAAGCAGTATTCACTAGGTTTGTCTTAAAACTCCGCAGGGAGCAGTGTTGTACGGCTGGTTGATTAATTGCGGCCTTGATCCCGAATGAGAAGCAGGAAGAGCAGCGCAATCAACATACCTCCGGCAGCGGCATAAAAAAGAATACCGTAGCCCCACATATCGATTAGCTTCCCAAGCAGAGGCGGGGAGGAAATAGCAGCCAAGGAAGAGGCAAAATAATAAATGCCGGTTCGGGTTCCGATGCTGCTCTCCTTGCCAAGGGCTACGATAAAGGGATAGGAATTAATATTGATCAACGCCCAGCAAATACCGCCAGCAAGCAGAAATAACCGAAGAGTCCATACATCCTCGACAAACGAGATGAGGCTAAAAACGGCAATTAGTCCGATAACGCCCGCCATGATGACTTTACGGTTGCCCAGACGGCTGCCCAACATCCCGCTTGGCAGCGCGGCAATGACAAAAGCCAGCGAAAAGAAAGCAAGAGAAAACGAAGCTTCGCCCTCGGACAAGCCGATATGGTTTTTGCCATAGAGGGTAAATAATGCTTCAACGCCCTGGTACGAGAAAAACCAGAAAAAGATTGCGCCCAGCAGCAGCAGTGTGGATAAATTCCATTCGCCGCGCAGCGAAGCAAGCTTAGGAGCGCGTTCAGCCGGCACAAAGGTGCTGGAATCTCTGGATTCTTTAATGAAATACAGCAACGCGCCAAGACAGGCGATTGTAATAAGCGATGATGATAGGAACGGCAGTGACGTATGCTTTTCGAAAAGATAAGAGCCGCCGGCAAAAGCAAGAATGGAGCCAATTCCGCCCATCAGATTGATGATGCCGTTAGCTTGAGTCCGCTTGCTGCCAGGAGTAAGATCCGGCATAAGCGCAACGGTGGGCGAACGGTACAGACTCATCGCCAAATTCATCAATACCATAAAGACGATCAAAACAATAAAGCTGGTATGAAACGGTATCAAAGCCCCGAATAGAGCCGCCAGCGGCATGCCGATGATTAAAAATGGCATTCGCTTGCCCCGCTTTGAAGTCGTGCGGTCGCTTAAGCGGCCAATAATCGGCTGAAGAAAGATGGCAAAATAATTGTCGATCGTCATCATAAAGCCGATGGCGGACACGCTGGACAAATACTTTTCCAGGAAAAAAGGGACAAACGCATTGTAAAGCGCCCATGTGATGCTAATGCTGAAAAAGCCCAATCCCAGCAGCCATATTTTTTTCGCCGAAAACTCCCTCATAGTTATAGCACCGTCCCCTTATTCATCAATGCGTGAAGCCGGTCCGGATAATCCGTTATGATTCCCGCCACTCCGGCATTCAGCATCCGCTCCAGATCACCGGGTTCATTGACGGTAAAAGGATGATAAGCAACGCCAGCTTCCCTAGCCTCTGCCACCCATTCCGGCAGCACGGCATAAAAAATAGGATGCAAAGCATCGGCGCCGAGCGTCCGCGCGTAGTCCCACGGACGATAAAGACCTTCCATATATAAAACGCCTGTGGAGATCTCCGGGGCCAGTGTTTTGCACAGGGCAAGCGAATAATGATTAAAGCTCGAAATGACAACCTTGTCGTTCATGCCGTATTCAGCAACAAGCGTTATGACCTCCGCTTCCATCCCCTCATACAGAACAATTCCGTTTTTTAACTCCAGATTCAAAATCAGCCCATGCTCTTTGCCAAAGGACAATAGCTGTTCCAGTGTTGGAATGGTCTCGTGTCCAAAATCAGGATGAAACCAGCTGCCCGCATCCAGAGTCGACAACTGCTCATAGTCGGTATCCTTGACCAGCTGCGCAAGGCCAGTTGTACGCTGCAGAGATTCATCATGAATCAGAACCAGCACGCCGTCTTTTGTACGCTGGACGTCCGTCTCAATTCCAGTAGCTCCAAGCTCCGCGGCTTTTGCAAAAGCGCTCATCGTATTTTCCGGGCAATATCCGCTGGCTCCCCGATGCGCAAAATTAATTGTTGTCATAAGGTCCATCCCTTTCCGAAATAAGTATGTATCATCTCCATTAAATATAGCCAATACCCCGCTGATTTGCATTTACAAAACCTAAAGAAGCTGTTGAAATAAGAGGAGAAAAGGTTTCCTTTACATACCCTGTGGGGGTATGATAGAATGGTGATATCAAATGAACTACAGTGGAGGTAACGCAATGAATTCTGCACATGAAGGCTCGGAGGAGCAACACTGTCATAGTCATAATGGCGACGAACCCCGCAAGAGCCATCATTCCGAGAAGCTGAAGCAAAATCTGGCTTCCCGGCTAAACCGGATTGAAGGTCAAATTCGCGGTGTCAAAGCGATGATCGAAAAAGATACGTATTGCGATGATGTATTGACGCAAATTGCAGCCGCACAATCCGCTTTGGGCAGTGTAGCCAAGCTGCTGCTGGAAGGGCATTTGAAAAGCTGTGTCGTTGAACGCATTCAGGCGGGCGAAGAAGAGGTTATTCAGGAATTGCTCGTGACCGTCAATAAATTAATGAAATAAAGGGAAAGAGGGATCCAACATGGAAAACGCTGTATTGAAAGTATCGGGTATGAGCTGCGGTCATTGCGTAAGCTCTGTGCAAAAAGCAGTTGAGGAAGTTGGCGCAAGCGGATCGGTCGATCTTGCTAGCGGACAAGTTGAGGTGTCCTACGATGCAGCAAAGGTGTCGTTGGAGCAAATTAAGGCGGCCATCGAGGACCAAGGCTACGACATCCTTTAAAGAGGATGTTCAAAAAGTCCGCTTTCCATTGCGTAACATGCCTGGCGGCATGGCCGGCGTCGAATATGGGACTCAGCCGAAACTTCCGTTGCTCACTTAGCTCCCACTAAGCTCCGCTACTCAGTTTCTAGCTTCATCCCATCTTCTTGGCACTGAAAAGCGGACTTTTTGAACTTCATTTTTATGCGGTTGTTCAAAAAGTCCGCTTTCCATTGCGGATCATGCCTGGCGGCATGGCCGGCGTCGAATATGGGACTCAGCCGAAACTTCCGTTGCTCACTTAGCTCCCACTAAGCTCCGCTACTCAGTTTCTAGCTTCATCCCATCTTCTTGACACTGAAAAGCGGACTTTTTGAACTTCATTTTTATGCGGTTGTTCAAAAAGTCCGCTTTCCATTGCGGATCATGCCTGGCGGCATGGCCGGCGTCGAATATGGAACTGAAAAGCGGGCTGAAAGTTGGACAGGGCAGTCCATTCCAGCAACATATGTTGAGTTACCGGATGGCTGCCCTTAATTATATATATTTAACCTGTAGCGGGTTTAATCCAAATGCCCGGGTGTGTCTTGAAATTCCGCTGGGAGCAGATTATGCCGAATTTTCGTTCCATGCAAGGCGTTTTTTCGCAGGCTTACCGGGGTAAGTCAAGGAAAAGTAACGCAGCAGGGTGCGAAAAGGCAGTGAAAGATGCCCTTGAGCGAGTTTTAAGATACGCCCTAATCACCAATGTCTTCTCATCCTAAAACAACGAAAGCCCTACCTCTCTTCCGTCCTTGCGGCTCCAATGACCGCGCCAGTGTGAATCAGAATTTCCATAACAACAATCAAAGCTCAATGGGTCAGTTAGAAATCAAAATCAGAGGGTAAATTGAATCTTACTGAGGATTTCATAGGGGTTAAATATATCATTCTTATAATCATAACTCATTTCATCTGTAAATGCAAGCATCAATTCAATGCAGAACATGCATGACTTTTCTCCTTTTGGACACTCTAATAGGACGGGTTCAAAAAGCTCAATTTGAACAACCTTTCAAAGGGGAAGGAGAGTATATGCATGCAAGAATGGTTAGAGGTTATTATACGAACCTTTGCCGCTATTATCATTTTGTTTTTTTTGACCAAGCTGCTTGGCAAACGACAAATTTCGGAGTTGTCGTTGTTTGAATACATAACGGGCATTTCAATCGGCAATATCGCCGCCTATATTTCTCTGGACATCGATAATTTATGGTATCTGGGCATCATCTCGCTTTGCGTTTGGGTCAGCGTATCGGTGGGTATTGAGTTCTGGACGCTCAAGAGCAGGAAAGCCAACGAATATATTGACGGCAAAAGCACGGTGCTGATCAAAAACGGAAAGCTGGAGAAAAGCAAACTTGCCAAAGAAAGATTAACCGTCGAGGAACTGCTGGAGCAGCTGAGGCAAAAGGATGTATTTCGGGTAGCGGATGTCGAATTTGCGGTGATGGAGCCAAACGGCGAACTGGATGTCATGCTAAAAAAACAATTTCAGCCCATCACTCCCGATATGCTAGGGTGGTATCCCGGAGAAGATAAACCGTCCTATGCCGTCATCATCGACGGCAAGCTGATAAAGGAGGAGCTGCAGCAGAGCGGTCAAAATGAAGATTTTGTTCATGCCGAGCTCAAGCAGTTGTCGTTAAAGCTGGATGAGGTTTTACTGGCGCAAATCGATGGAAATAATGAAATGACGTTCCATACGATGGATGGCCGATCGCTGCCGCAGAAGAAACCGTCCGGCTACAATGCCTCCAGCAAAGAGGAAATCAGGCAAAGCATCGGACGGTTAATGATGGAACTGCGAATGCTGGAAGGCAAGCTGGACGAGAAGGATCGTTCCAACTAATTCTTCGGAATGTTTGTATTGACATATATAATAGGAAGAGATTTTCTCAACGCGGTTTGACCATTTGCCATTCCTCGGGCGACACGCGTCCCGGCTGGGTTATCGGTTTAGGCATCACGCTGCCCCCGTCGAAATAATACTGAACAACGGTGTTGAAGCTGTCCGTCCATGGCGAAAGAGCACGTCCGCCCCAAGCTTCTTTGGCGAACTCGTTGAAATAGTTGATAAATTCCATGTTGGCCGAGATGTGAACCTCCTGTACCATCGGCAGTTCCGCGCGGATCAGGTCGGCAATGGTTTGCTTGAGCTCATGGGATAATCGATGATGTTCATTAACGGTGTAATACGAATTGTAAGGAGAGGCGGCAACCCGGCCGTTGCCGTAGGGAGTGCCGCTATCGATATTGTAGACTCCTTCATTTGTGCCGGTGTTGTTCTGCTCCCAGGTTCCACCGTAACCCGTCGTGCCAACCGCCGTCCAGTCCAGCAGGATGGCGACATATGCGTTTTTGTCCGTCAGCATTACGTTGGCGGCGGCTATGCCGTTTAATGATGTAACCTTGCGCGACAAGGCGGAGCTGTATTCAAAAAATACGTTATGATGCTGATTGGGATTGCTTGACGCTGTGCCATATGACCGGACTCCGCTGTTTTTGGGATCCCCGCTTTTTCTGCTGCCGTAATCGGAATCGCTCCTTTGAAACTCCTGCTTATAGCTGCATCCTGCCGGAAAAACCGCAAGCAAGGCCAGAACCAGCAGCAGAGCCGCTTTTTTCCTCATCACGGATTGCCTCCATTTCAATGTGTATTGCCATTAGTGTGGATTAGCCGGCCCGAAATATACGCTTCGGTTCCGATACATAATTAGCCATTGGTTTGGGCTACAATGAAAAATAGAGTAATTTTGATACGAAGGGGAAAATTAGGAATAATGCAATGTCAAATTGCTGCTGCAACAACGTTTTTGACAGCTTTGAGAACAATTTGTGAACTCTCTGTGGAGCGTTGACAAAAATGAGACACAACTTTATATTTAATTAAGTGATTTATGTTACAGCATTGTGAAGAATCATCAACAGATTACGTAACAGACCGCTGGCCACGGGAAATCCGGTCGTTGCGAAAAAGTCAAAAATGGGGTTGATTAATGATGAATCGGTGGCAATTTGTAAAACGGCTTGCGCCGCTTATGGCCATGCTGGCGTTACTGCTGACGGCTTGCGGCAGAGCGGATCTGTCGACGCTGAATCCGCAAGGACCTGTGGCGGAAGAACAGTTTGGACTGATGAAAACGGCGATAATCATTATGGCGATCGTTGTTGTTGTCGTGTTTGCAATCTGCTTCTACGTCATTATTCGTTTCCGCAGACGCGCGGGAGACAAGAGCATACCTAAGCAAGTGGAAGGCAGCCATAAGCTGGAGATCATCTGGACTGTCATTCCGATCATCCTGCTCATTATTTTGGGTGTGCCGACTGTGCAATCCGTATTCAACCTGTCCAAAGATTACAGTAACGACCCTGATGCGGTGAAAGTTATCGTTACCTCTCATCAATATTGGTGGGAATTCGAGTATCCGGAGCTTGGGATCAAGACTTCTCAGGAGCTTGTCATTCCTAACAACCGCGTAGTAGCCATCGAAGCCAAATCGGCTGATGTCATTCACTCCTTCTGGATTCCTTCTCTTGCGGGCAAAATAGATACAAATCCTGCAGGAAACGAAAATAGAATGTATTTTTCAGCGCCAAAAGAAGGCGTTTACTTGGGCAAATGCGCCGAGTTATGCGGCCCTTCGCACGGCCTGATGGACTTTAAGGTAAAGTCTGTTGATGCCGCTTCCTTCGACCGTTGGACAGCCGCAATGCAAGCTCCAGTTGCAATGCCGAGCGATCCGGCGATTGCGGACGCATTCGAGAAAAAATGTCTGGCATGCCATGCCGTAGGCGATATGGGCGGTCCTGCTTTTCCTAACCTGACCGGTATCGGCAGCAAAGAAAGCGTTGCGGGCATTCTGGTTAACGTCGAAGCTGATGATATTAAATACAAACACGAAGATACGGTTTACAACAACCTCTACAAATGGATTAAAGATCCCAATGCGATCAAACCCGGAAACGCGATGACAGATCAATATGATCTGACAGAAGAAGAGATACAGGGCATCGCGAAGTATTTGTCGGAGTTAACGTTAGATTTTGAATAAATCATCAGTGATTGAAGGGGGTTCCTGCTTTGGCACATGCTCACGCACATGGTCATGCAGTCAAGCGTTACAGTGGGATTATGGACTGGCTGACAACCGTTGACCACAAAAAGATCGGAATTTTGTATTTGATAGCAGGAGGCTTTTTCTTTCTGGTAGGGGGCCTGGAGGCTATTCTGATCCGGGTGCAGCTATGGGCGCCTCAGAATGACTTTGTAAGCGCAAATACGTATAACGAGCTCATAACGATGCATGGCACCACTATGATTTTCCTTGCGGCGATGCCGCTCCTGTTCGCTTTGATGAATGCGGTTGTACCGCTGCAAATCGGCGCGCGCGACGTTGCGTTCCCATTTGTAAACTCGCTAGGATTCTGGACGTTCCTTTTTGGCGGCTTGCTATTGAATGTCAGCTGGATAGTGGGAAGCGTTCCCGATGCGGGCTGGACATCTTACGCGCCGTTAGCGGGAACAACGTATAGCGGAAACCATGGCGTAGATTATTATGTTTTGGGCCTGCAGATTGCGGGGATCGGAACCTTGATCGGGGGCATCAACTTCCTTGTCACGATCATTAATATGAGAGCTCCAGGCATGACCTTTATGCGGATGCCGATGTTTACATGGACGGCTTTTATTACATCGGCGCTCATCCTGTTTGCTTTCCCGGCACTGACTGTTGGTCTTGCGGCTCTTATGTTCGACCGCTTGTTCGGAGCGAATTTCTTTGATCCAACCGCGGGCGGCAATGCCGTACTCTGGGAGCATATTTTCTGGATTTTCGGACACCCTGAGGTATATATTCTGATCCTGCCTGCCTTTGGCATCATTTCCGAAGTCATTAGTACCTTCTCGCGCAAACGGCTGTTTGGCTATAGCTCTATGGTGTTTGCGACGATTTTGATCGGCTTCCTGGGCTTTATGGTATGGGCGCATCATATGTTTACAACGGGATTGGGCCCTATTGCTAACGCCTTGTTCTCGATTGCGACGATGCTGATTGCCGTGCCGACCGGTATCAAAATATTCAACTGGCTGTTTACGATGTGGGGCGGCTCCATCAAGTTCACCACTGCCAATCTTTACGCGGTCGGCTTTATCCCGACCTTCGTTATGGGCGGCGTAACGGGTGTCATGTTGGCCGCGGCGCCAGCTGACTTCCAGTATCACGATTCCTATTTTGTCGTCGCGCATTTCCATTACGTAATTGTTGGCGGCCTGGTGCTTGGCATATTTGCCGGTCTGCATTACTGGTGGCCTAAAATGTTCGGACGCGTATTGAATGAAACATTAGGCAAGTGGACGTTCTGGATGTTCTATATCGGCTTTCATTTGACGTTTTTTGTACAGCATTTCCTTGGTTTGCTGGGCATGCCGCGCCGGATCTGGCAGTACCTGGACGGTCTTGGATTTAACGAAATGAACATGATCAGCACCATCGGCGCTTTTATGATGGGCATCGGTACGATTATGTTCCTGCTTAATGTTATTGCTTCGTTTGCAAAACCTAAAACCGCCGTATACGATCCTTGGGAAGACGGACGTACGTTGGAATGGACAATTCCTTCGCCGGCGCCGGAATACAATTTTGCTCAAACGCCTCTTGTACGTGGCTACGATGCTTTTTGGAAAGAAAAAATGGAAGGCCGCAGCGGTATGACTCCGGCAGAGCCGATTGGCCCGATTCATATGCCATCTCCGTCCATCCTTCCGTTTTTTATGGGATTGGGACTGTTTATCGCAGGTTTTGGGTTTATGTACGCGCCGGATTGGGGTCATTTCCTTGGCACGCCGCTGACGACCGGGCATTTCATCGGTATTATCGGCTTGTTGACCACCCTGATTTCCATGCTGCTTCGTTCCGTAATCGACGATCACGGCTTCCATATTGAAGAGGCTGAAATTCTGAAGGATATGGGGGGAAAAGCATGAGTGCGCAAACACATGCAGAAGGGCAATTGCCCCACGAGCCGGAAAAAGCGACCCTGGAAGGCCGCAATAAGGTTCTTGGTTTCTGGTTGTTCCTTGGCGGAGAAACAGTGCTTTTCGGCACACTCTTTGCGGCGTTTCTGGCGCTTCGCGATCAAGTGATGGACGGCCCCACTCCGGATCATTTATTTGATCTTGGGCTGGTGGCCATCGCAACCGCTATTCTGCTTACATCCAGCTTGACGAGCGTTTTCGCCATTCAGGCGATGCATAGGCATGAAACTAAAGCTTTGATTAACTGGCTGATTATTACCGTTCTTCTTGGCGTAGGTTTTCTAGGGCTGGAAATTTACGAGTTTTACCACTATGTACTTGAAGGCCACGGCTTTACAACCAGCGCGTTCAGCTCATCGTTTTATACCCTGGTCGGTTTCCACGGAGCACACGTATTGTTTGGTATCCTGTGGATTACGCTGCTGATTATCCAGCTGAAGAGAAAAGGCCTGACCGTGGTTACCGCGCCAAAGGTTTATGTTGCGGGCATGTACTGGCATTTTATCGACGTTGTCTGGGTGTTCATCTTTACAGTCGTATATTTGATGGGAAAGGTGGTTTAACGCATGGCAGCGAATGGTTCCTCCCCGGAGCAAAGCAGAAGGCGGCATAAGGTTGAAGGACCCAAAAAGCATATCATTGCTTTTTTGTTCTCCATTTTGCTGACGTTTATTGCGTTTGCAACTGTCATCAGCGGCGAAATCAACAAAGACTTCATCTATATTATTTTGCTGGGTACGGCAGTGCTTCAGGTGTTTGTGCAGATGGCCTTCTGGATGCATATGAAGGACCGCGGACACCGCTACGCCGTCATCGGCATCTTGTCCGGCGTCTTTATCGTTTTTACCTGCGTCATTATGGCGGAATATTGGGTATGGTGGTAAGGCAAGCCGCTTGGCATAATTGAACAGAGGAGGGTCCCTTGCCGGGTCCCTCTTCTTGCGTAAAGTCCGTTAAGCACGAAAGGAGTGCAATCGCGATGTTTGGCATCCTGGGTTATTTCAGCTTTGAGGAATTGTGGACGCCGCTGTTTCTTTTTGCTATGGCTGCGATCGTTATCTTGTATTTCTATTTGGTAGGCCCTTGGAGGGAGAAACACGCCCCGAACGAGCAGGGAGCAAGCGGGTGGCAAAAAACATTGTTTGTTTCTGCCGCTTTTCTGTTCTACCTATCGCATGGCGGGCCGCTGAATTTGCTTGGCCATTTGATGTTTACGTTTCATATGGTCAATATGTCAATCTCTTATTTGATTGTTCCGCTGATGGTTTTGCTGGCCGTACCGGCATTTCTGTGGCGCAAGCTGTTTGGCCATCCATTCTGGCGCAAGCTGCGTTTTTTGATGCATCCTGTTATTACGCTTATTCTATTTAATATGTTGTTTTCAATCTACCATGTTCCCGTTGTGCATGACTACGTCATGACTAACTTTACTGTGCATCGGCTCTATTATTTGGTTCTGCTCATTGCCTCCTTTATGATGTGGTGGCAGGTGGCATCTCCGGTTCCGGAATGGTCAAGGCTGACCGACGTAAAAAGAATGGCGTATGTTTTTGCCAATGGGGTACTGCTGACGCCTGCTTGCGCGCTCATTATTTTTGCGGATACGGGTCTGTATGCGACCTACAGCGATCCCGGGGTGTGGGCGACGGCGATGGGGTATTGCATACCCGGCGATACTGCCTATCTATTGACGGAATACGGAGGACCGGATTTCTTTAATTACATGGGCGGCGTGGTGCAGGACCAGCAGCTTGGCGGTATTGTAATGAAGCTGGTGCAGGAGCTGATGTACGGCATCATTCTTGCCTACATTTTCCGGCAATGGTTTAAACGCGAGCATACAGAGGATGATTTGCCCAATCCCGGTACGGTACAATAGGAATGAAGCTGGTTAGCCAATTTTGCTGCAAAACGCTTGATCTGTCCGGGACAGGTTAGCCTTTTGCGCCTGGATGGAGTGATGTGATTGAGTGGTAGCGATTTGAATACGCTTATGCCGACGACCAGCACTTTTTTTATCGTGGTTAGCGCCGTGCTGGTCGCCATTGGGTGGCGACTTGCCATCAAGCGCAAGCTGGAGCAGCATCAGACCGTAATGCTGTGGGCCGCTATTGCGGCAATTATCTTTTTTGTTATCTATGCATCACGAACGTTGTTTATCGGCAGTACGCCGTACAACGGACCCGACGGACTTAAACCTTATTATCTTATTTTCTTGCTGTTCCATATTGTCCTCGCTACGGTTGCTGCGGTATTCGGGATTACGACAATAACTTTGGGTTACCGCAAAAAAATGGTCAAGCATCGCCGACTGGGGCGAATTACTTCAATCATATGGTTTATAACGGCGATTACCGGCGTTTTTGTTTATCTCATCTTGTATGTGATATACCCTGCGGCGGAGGTCAAACCGCTATTTGATGCGATATTTAGTTGAAACGAGATATCGGCAACGGTGAAACAGCCGTTCCGGCACAGCTGTTCGAGGCTGTACGGAACGGCTGTTTTTTTGCGGGGAAAATCGGCATCGTTGTTTGTTCCTATTGTTTCTGCTTATATAGGGGTTGCTGAAGATGATAACCTTTTTTAATAAATGGACTTCGATAGGTAGCTTTCAAGCTTTCTCCTGTCTAGCGGTCATTCATGACCGTTAGAGCCTCAAATGGCTACTTTGTCTTCGTCTAAAGGACATCCCCGTCCTTTAGACGCTCAAAAGTCGTGTGTGTGGGGTGAATTTTGGCTTTTACGGTCATGGATGTCCTTTAAAATGGGCTTTTGATCGAAAAAAAGGCTCTAAAGGTCACGGATGTCCGTAAGAATGTGGCCGGTATTCGGCACACCGAAAAAATGCTGCTTAGCGTTTGTAAACCACTCGTAGCAATTACACCAACCTTTGTGCCGCAGAGATTTCTCTTGCTAACAGTCAATCGTTAATTTTTGCTTTCATCCATCATTTTTCATCCATTATTTATGAAGGTTCACTGCTTTGTTTGTAAAGGAGCTTGGCTTTAATGGAGAAAATGTGCGAGATGGCAATAGAAAAGGAAATGGCAACGGCAATAGCAATTATCAAGGGGGTTGACAGGAGAGTATAGTGTGCATATACTGTGTATATAGATATATACAGTATATAAACAGTGTGAAGCATATAGGAGGCGTGATGGCATGAACACTTGGCAAGGAGCATGGTATTTTGCTAAGGAAGAGTTTCGAAGGGGCGGATGGCGGCATTTGATGGGCGTCTTTTTTATCTTCTATCTGCTTCTGTTTCTGGGAGGATACTTCTCCAGTGCTATGAAAGACGGCGAACTGGATTCTTTTATCGGATGGGCTATGGACTTTCTAGCCTGGGGGCTATTTCCTCTTCTGGGGTTGTTGTCATCGCAGGTTAAAGGGTTTTATTGGAAAACCGATGATTATACGAACAAGGTTGTGGGTTGGAGAATACTCCCGATTTCGAATCGTCAGGTCGCATTGGGGCGCATCTTTTTGTTATTAATGAACGCAATTCCGACGTTAGGCATCTTTTTTACTCTTTTCTATCTCATGACAACACAGCTATACAGTGTGCCTTTGGATCTGGTCGGTTATCTGTTGTTTTCGTTGTTCTGGTTCAGTTACGCGATAGCGGTGGCCGTTATCTATACTTATATCGAGATTGGGTTTTCGGGCAAGTTTTACTTCTGGTTTTGTTTGATCTTCGTCGTTCTATTGCTAGGCACATCCATTCTGCTTTCGTATCTCGTCCAGTATTCTGTGCTGGTGAGGGTATACGAACTAAGCAGGGACGGACAGGGCTGGATCAGTCTAATTGCATTGGGCGTAGCGGTTTTAGCCGCAGTAGTCAGCTATAATGCGAAAATAGGCCGCATACAAAAAAGAGATTTGTACAGATAATCTAGAAAGCGGGTGAAGCGATGCGACTGCCCATCCAAATTAACGAGCAAAGCTCCGAGCCGCTCTACCAACAGATTGAAGTTCAGCTCAAGGCTTTGATTGTAAGCGGGCAATTGGCGGAGGGAACCTTGCTCCCATCCATCCGCGAGCTTGCTCAGGCTGTCAAATGCAGTGTCATAACGGTCAAGCGGGTTTATAGCGACCTGGAGACGGAAGGGCTTGTGCGAACACGTCAGGGGACAGGCACCTATGTGGCGCGAGTCGGGGAGCAGGAGCGTGACCGTCAGCGGTTGGCGGGAGTGCTTGAGGCCATTGATGAAGCTATTGTTGCCGGAAAACGAGTAAAGTGTTCCAAAGAGGAATTGCACCAATTGTTTAACGAGGCGCTAGACAATCAATACAGCGAAGGGGGATGAGAGGGATGGAGGAGCAACAAGCTATTGTTTTTGATGGGATACACCAAAAAAGAAGCAATTTTGAGATTGGGCCAATTACGCTTGGCATACCGGAGGGTTTTATAACGGCGATTGTTGGCCCTAATGGCAGCGGGAAAAGTACGCTGTTCCGCATGGCGCTGGATCTCAGCAAGCCGGATCATGGTAAAGTAACGATGCTGGGAAGCGAAGTAGGCGGCGAAGGCGACCACCTTATTAAGCAGCGTATTGGCTACCTGGCGGAAGGTCCGTTTAAACTTGATGACAACTTGAAAGCTTGCGACAAGGCTCGCTATTATAGTGGCTGGTATCCCAACTGGAATGTCAATCGATATCAGGAACTGCTTCATATTTTGGGAGTGAACGACAATCAGCGGATGTCCAAAATGTCCAAGGGGATGCGCCGCAAATTTGAATTTGCGCTTGCCATCGCCCATAGTCCAGAGCTGCTTCTGCTGGATGAACCATCGTCGGGGCTGGACCCCATCGCTTGGAAAACGATGATTGATGTGCTGCATCGGTATATGGGGCAAGGCGGCAGAACCATTTTGATGAATACACACATCATTGAGGAAGTAAAACGCCTGGCGGATTATATCGTATTTATGGCCCAAGGCCGAGTGCTTGGCATGTATGAAAAGGATGAACTGTTTGGAAACTGGTTTACGCTTTACGTTTCGGGAGACGGACTTACGTCGACCCGTTTGGCAGACCTTCCCGGTCAATGCAGCATTGAACCAGTCGGAGCCTCCGCTTTCCGGGTTGTCACGGGCAAAGCCTGGGATGCAGAGGAATGGTGCAGGTTAAACGGCATAGATATAACCAGCAGGCAAGCATTGGAGCTGGATGATATATTGGCAGCGCATCTACAGCGGGACGGTTTGGGATCAAGAGTACATGAAACGAGGGGATTGTTCAAATGAAACCATTAATAGTCGAAAATGTGATTAAGCAATATGCGGACAAAACAGCAGTTAACGGCATCAGTTTTGAAGTAGGGCAAGGCGAAATTTATGGTCTGCTCGGCGCCAACGGCGCTGGCAAAACAACAACGATGCGGATGGTTCTGGGCTTGATTTATCCCGATTCAGGCAACATTCGTTACAATGGGCAGCCTTACAGCACGAAGCAGCTTGGTTTGCTGGGATATTTGCCGGAGGAACGCGGTCTTTATCCAAAAGTACGGGTTTGCGACCAGATTCTTTACCTCTCCCAGCTTCGCGGCATGTCTAAAAAAGACGCCGATCAAAACCTGAAGCGTTGGCTGGAAAGGTTCGAGGTACCGGAGTATTACAACAAAAAGGTAGAGGAGCTGTCTAAAGGTAATCAGCAAAAAATCCAGTTTATCGCTGCCGTCAACCACAAGCCGCAATTCGTTGTGCTGGACGAAGCCTTTAGCGGGCTGGATCCCGTCAATGTGGAGCTGTTAAAAGCCACGGTAAAAGAGTTGCGCGATTCCGGCAGCAGCATCCTGTTTTCGACTCACCGGATGGAGCACGTTGAGGAGCTTTGCCGCAACATTACGATACTGCACAGGTCCAATACCGTGCTTAGCGGCAATCTGAAGGAAGTAAAGGGACGTTTCCCGCGTGAACGGGTGATCCTGAGCGCTAGGTCCGAAGTAAAAGGTTTTGAGGACATCAGCGGCGTAACCTTTGTTAACAAGCATGAATACGGCTATGAAATCGGCATCCAGTCGGAGGCCGTTGGACCGGAAATTTTGCGCCATGCGCTTGAGCAGTCCGAAGTGACCCGTTTTGAAATCAAGGAACCAACGTTAAACGAAATCTTTATTAAGACGGTAGGTGAGCGTAATGAATAGTTTCTGGACAGTAGTAGGATTTACGACGAAGAATAAATTCCGCGGCAAAGCATTTATCATTACAACGCTTATTATTGCACTCATTATTAGCATCGGCATTAATCTTCCTTATATCATTAGCCAGTTTGACAAAGGCGAGTCCAGTGCCAAACAAATCGGCTATATCCAGTCTCAGCAAGGCGAACAGGACGCGGGTACGGAAACGGGCAACAGCCTCAAGGCATATTTTGACGCCGTGGAAGGCAGCAGCATCCAAATGGCCGCGTTCCCGGACAAAGGCGATGCTGCGCAGAACGAGCAGCAATTGCAGGAGGCCATTAACAATGGCTCCATCAACGGGTATCTGGAATTTGGCGAAATGAGCGACAACGGCTATCCTGCCATGTCCTATAAATCGGAAAAGCTGATGGAATTCAGCGTAACGGAATCTCTGCAAACCGCGCTGCAAAATATTCGCCTGCAAACCGCGCTGCAAGATGCGGGCCTTAGCGACAGCCAATTGGCTATGCTTCAGGCTCCTATCAAAATCACAACCTTGCAAATCACTTCCGGCAGCACGGGCGGTGAAGGCAAATCATCGGCGCAGCAAGGCGTAAACATGGGCTTGATCTACTTTATCATCATCTTCCTGTTCATTGCCATCATGACATCCGGACAATTGATTGCTTCCGAGGTAACGGCCGAGAAAAGCTCGCGCATCATGGAAATTCTGATCACAAGTGTTGCGCCGCTTAAGCAGATGTTCGGCAAAATTTTCGGTATGTTCCTGGTCGTGCTTTCTCAGGTTGCCTTGTACGTCTGCGTTATTCTGATCAATCTGTCGCTTCCGCATAATAAAAGCACGTTGAGCGGCTTCAATATTGATCTTTCCAGCATTGATCCGATGCTGCTTGTATATTCGCTAGTGTTCTTCCTCACCGGCTTTTTCCTGTTCGCCACCCTCTATGCTGCGGTTGGCTCCATCGTGAGCCGGACGGAGGATCTGGGGCAGGCAACAATGCCGATGACTTTTATCTCGTTGGCAGGCTTCTACATCGCCATGTTCAGCATCAGCACGCCGGACAGCCTGCTGGTTAAAATAACTTCCTTTATCCCGCTCTTCTCGCCATTTGTCATGACGCTTCGTCTTGGACTTACCGGCGTACCGACATGGGAAGTACTGGTTTCCATCGCAATCCTGCTGGTCACCATCTATGGAGCGGTTTACGCTTCTGCCAAAATCTACCGCACAGGCGTCCTGATGTACGGCAAACGCCCAAGCTGGAAAGAAATCCGCAAAGCGATGAAGGCTTACAAGATTTAAGGCTTTGCATGTACATGTGAGGAGTCATAATTATTGAGAAGAGTATCAAGGCTGCCGATATTAATCGGCAGCCTTTTTTCGAATTAACACGCTCCTTCAGGAAAACTGAAGTTATTTCAAATTGACCGGGCTGCAGAAGTATAATGAATAGTAATAGTCGGTTGGCTTTTGGCTTTTTCCTCCGCTTTTTTTTTTCCTGATTTATTTCCCTGCCGATATCCCGCAGATTCTTGCCAGAAAAGGATTTCCCCGATCTCTGCCATTTCTCTGATCCATTTCACATAAATTCAAATCCCCGAATCGCTTGATGCTGCGCGTATTCTGCTATTTCTTTCATTATTTATTTATTGACCGTCTCTATAATGAAAAGTTGTACCCGTTTATTCGACAAGCTCAATGGTAAAGGAGAAATATTATGAGAAAATCACTATTATGTTTATTGATTGCATTAATAGCGTTCGGGACTTCATTAACGCAAATTCAAGTCGGGTATGCGGCCGAAGTTGAATTTATTTTCACTACGAGCAACAATGTCGCCACCGTTACAGGTTACTCAGGTACGGAGGTGAATGTGGTCATTCCCGAAACGTTATCGGGTGTGGCGGTAACTTCGATTGGAAGATCGGCGTTTGATACCTACGGGACGGCTAAACCTAAACTTGCGAGTGTCGTTATTCCGAATAGTGTGGTGGAGATTCAAACGTATGCTTTTCGTTATAATAGCCTCACTTCTATAGATCTACCCGACAACTTGCTAAGGATTGGAGCCAGTGCTTTCGAGAACAATCCTCTTACGAGCGTTGTATTCCCGGATAGCGTGACGTCGATCGGTAACTATGCTTTTTACATGAGTGATTTAACATCAATTACTTTATCGGAAAATTTGAAGACCATTTCAGGAGGGGCTTTCGACACTAATAAACTTACAAGACTGGTTATCCCGTCAGGCGTAACGACTGTTCAGAGCTCTGCATTCTATGCTAATAATTTGACAAGCGTAACTGTTTTAGGCGCTGAGACATCTTTTGGGGTAGACGTCTTTAGGAGCAATCCGGGGAATCTAAAACTATTTGGAATCGCGAATTCTCCAGCAGCTACTTATGCAGCGAATAGCGGTCACGAATTTGTTGACGGAACGGCGTTGTTTCAAGCGGTCGCGACTGCCAAAACAGCGTTGGCCAATCATTTGCCGGGTACCGGTGTAGGACAAGTGCCAGCCAATGCCTATAGCAATTTGACAGCGGCGTATGACGTTGCCATTGCATTTGTCAACGGAATCGGGAACGCGACCGTCGTCTCCGATCTGGTCACTGCTGCAATGCCATTGACCGCAGCGATATCGGCATTCGAGGGGCAGATTATTCGGTCAGGCAATCCTGCGGCATTAGGGACGGCGCTGACTGAAGCGGGGCTGGTACTCTCTGTTCATTCAGCAGGCACGAACGCAGGACAAACATCGGAGGGCAATCGCAGCGCTCTGCAATTCGCGATCGACGCGGCGCGGCAAATCTATAATCAGGCTGGTATTTACCGACAGGATGAATTGGACGTCGCAGTCGCTGAGTTAGATGCAGCGATTGATACGTTCATGGCTGCAATTATACCTGCGGGAGATCCAACGGTGCTCGGCACAGCGATTGCGAATGCTCAGCAGGTAATGACGAATCATCCGCAAGGCGAAAACGTGGGACAAACGTCTTCGGCAACACACATTGCCTTACAGACGGCGGTCAATACGGCGCAGCAGATTCTCCAGAACGCTAGCCAATACTCGCAAAGTCAGTTGGATACTGCCGTCGCAAATTTGGAAACAGCGAAGTCGACGTTCGAATCCGCAATTATTCCGGCTGGGGATGTCGCGGAGCTGGAGGACTTGTTGGAGGATGCAACCCGCATGCTGGTTGAACATCCGCAAGGCATAGGCGTTGGACAGACGTCAGCAAGCGATCGCAGCGCGTTGCAGGCAGCGATCAACGCCGCTCAAGCAATAGCCGACGAATCATCGAAGCAAACTCAGAATCAATTGAATGCAGCCGTTGCAAATTTGGAAACGGCGAAGTCGACGTTCGAATCCGCAATTATTCCGGCGGGAGATGTCACGGAGTTGGAGGACTTGTTGGTGGATGCAACCCGCATGCTGGTTGACCATCCGCAAGGCGCAGGCGTAGGACAAGCGTCAGCAAGCGATCGCAGCGCTTTGCAGGCAGCAATTAACGCCGCTCAAGCAATAGCCGACGAAGCACTGAAACAAACTCAGAATCAATTGAATGCAGCCGTCGCAAATTTGGAAACAGCGAAGTCGACGTTCGAATCCGTAATTATTCCGGCGGGAGATGTCGCGGAGCTGGAGGACTTGTTGGTGGATGTAACTCAAATGCTGGCGGACCATCCACAAGGTGCAGCCGTAGGACAGGCGTCAGCGAGTGATCGCAGCGCGTTGCAGGCAGCAATCAACGCCGCACAAGCAATAGCCGACGAAGCATTGAAACAAACTCAGAATCAATTGAATGCAGCCGTCGCCGAATTGGAAACGGCAATGGATACGTTCGAATCCGCAATTATTCCGGCGGGAGATGTCGCGGAGCTGGAGGACTTGTTGGAGGATGCAACCCGCATGCTGGTTGAACATCCGCAAGGCACAGGTGTAGGACAGGCGTCGGCGAGCACCCGTAACGCGTTGCAGGCAGCAATCAACGCCGCTCAAGCAATAGCCGACGAAGCACTGAAGCAAACTCAGAATCAATTGAATGCAGCCGTCGCAAATTTGAAAACGGCGAAGTCGACGTTCGAATCCGCAATTATTCTGGCTGGAGATGTCGCGGAGCTGGAGGAATTGTTGGAGGATGCAACCCGCATACTGGTTGACCATCCGCTAGGCACAGGTGTAGGACAGGCGTCGGCGAGCGCCCGTAACGCGTTGCAGGCAGCAATCAATGCCGCGCAAGCAATAGCCGACGAAGCATTGAAACAAACTCAGAATCAATTGAATGCAGCCGTCGCCGAATTGGAAACGGCAATGGATACGTTCGAATCCGCAATTATTCCGGCGGGAGATGTCACGGAGCTGGAGGACTTGTTGGTGGATGCAACCCGAATACTGGTGAACCATCCGCAAGGCATAGCCGTAGGACAGGCGTCGGCGAGCGATCGCAGCGCGTTGCAGGCAGCAATCAACGCCGCGCAAGCAATAGCCGACGAAGCATTGAAACAAACTCAGAATCAATTGAATGCAGCCGTCGCCGAATTGGAAACGGCAATGGATACGTTCGAATCCGCAATTATTCCGGCTGGAGATGTCGCGGAGCTGGAGGACTTGTTGGAGGATGCAACCCGCATGCTGGTTGAACATCCGCAAGGCACAGGTGTAGGACAGGCGTCGGCGAGCACCCGTAACGCGTTGCAGGCAGCGATCAACGCCGCTCAAGCAATAGCCGACGAAGCATTAAAGCAAACCCAGAGTCAGTTGGATGCAGCCGTCGCAAATTTGAAAACGGCGAAGTCGACGTTCGAATCCGCAATTATTCTGGCTGGAGATGTCGCGGAGCTGGAGGACTTGTTGGTGGATGCAACCGAAATGCTGGTTGACCATCCACAAGGCACAGGCGTAGGCCAAGCTTCAGCAAGCGATCGCAGCGCGTTGCAGGCAGCAATCAACGCGGCGCAAGCAATAGCCGACGAAGCACTGAAACAAACCCAGAGTCAGTTGGACGCTGCCGTCGCAGAATTGGGAACAGCAATGGATACGTTCGAATCCGCATGGGTGGGGGGAGAACTGACGGCACCGGCCAATAAGTTGTATGGTCCGAACAATGTCCTTCATTTTACGGTACGCTATGGATACGGAGTTATCGTTGCCGGGACGCCGGTTGTTCCGCTTAGGATTGGAGCCAGTTCCAACACTCGGACGGTCAATGCTGAATATACGGGAACACATAACGAGGCAATGACGGAGCTGACCTTCGAATACAAAGTTCCAGCAGGAATGGTAGATGAGGATGGCATCGAAGTTGCCGCCGCGTTGGAGCTTCCGGACGATGCCAGCATTGTACGCGCCTCCGGGGGGGCAGCTTCGCTGGCGTTCGGGACGCCGGATACGAGCGGAGTCTACATCGTGTCGATATCACCCGACGTTGTGCTGACGGCTGAACCTGATGGATCGAGGCAGCAAGTGATCAGAGCGGCGGCAAGTGTGTACGGTGAAGCGGCTGGCAATGCATTGGTGGTGCTTCGATGGCTGAAGGGCAATCTCAACGCGGCTGATTTCATGGATGGAGGAGGTAGCGATATTTTATCCGAGCCTCGATTCACTGTCTCTGAAAACGGCGAGTATACCGTGTTTGCTCGAGACGAGGCAGGCAATGATACGGTGAAGGTGATTGCCGTAACCGGCATCTCAACACCGTCTCAGTCGTTTGGCGGTGATCGACCGGCTTCGAGTTCCACCGTGACAATTAATCAGAATGGCGGGATTAGCGCAATTATCGATTCGTCTGTCATCAAACAAATCAAAAGTTCTGACGGCACGCTGATCGAACAGGTCATCCTCTCTGAAAGGATGGAGGAGCAAGTGCTGGAGCTTCTGAGAGAGGCAAAGGAACCGCTTGTCACGATTGTGATAAATGATCAGGAGCATACCGTGCAGACACAGCTTTCGGCTGCTTGGATCGCTGAGATCGCCAAGGCTTATCCGAATGCAATAATTGAGGCGCAACTAAATGGGTCGAGTTACCAATTGCAACTAAATGCGCTCGACCTGGATATTTTGGCGGAACGTCTCGATACGGACTTATCGAATATGACCGTAAGCATCATTCAGGAGCAAGTCGGCGAGGATATTCGAAATGAGATTGAAAGGCTTGGCGTCTCCCAAGGGTTTACCGTATTCGGCGGCATCATTGATTTCAAGGTGACGGCGGAAGCAAACGGGAAAACGTTGGAGGTGCAAAATTTCGGAGAATCGTACATGGCTCGGACGATCAGACTTGGCGGGGGGGCTGAGAACCGCAACCTGGTTTCAGTTATGTACAATCCGGCGACCGGAACAATCATTTTTGTTCCTGCGAGTCTGAGCACAAGGACGGACGGCTCGCTGGAAGCGATTCTGAAAGTGCCGCATAACAGCATCTACACGGTCGTAGATGTGAAGGCTCGAACTTTTTCCGACTTAACCGGACACTGGGCAAAAGCGGATGTGGATTATTTAGCATCGAAGCTGTTGGTATACGGATTGACGGCCGATCGTTTCTCTCCAGATGGTACTATTACTCGGGCGGAATTTTTGGCCTTGCTCGTTCGCGGATTGGGGCTGACCGTGAAGGAGAATGAGGACAGTTCCTATTACTCAGATGTCTTGGAGACCGCATGGTATGCCCCAGTGGTCAATGCGGCGGTGGCAAACAGACTTGCAACAGGCATTAGCGCGGAGAGTTTTGCGCCCAACGCCCCGATCACCCGCGAGCAAATGGCCGTAATTATTGATAAAGCATTAACCTTCTCCGGCCATGCAAACAGTAGAGATATGCAAGCGGAAAGTCCGTTGATTTCGTTCGCGGATTTCGACCACATTTCTACCTGGGCGCAATCGGCGGTAGCACGTGTATCGGAAGTCGGCATCATAAAGGGGATGGAAGACGGACGTTTCGCTCCGACGGGATATGCGACGCGGGCGCAGGCGGCGGTCATGCTGAAGAGGCTCCTGCAATACTTGCATCATATCGATTAAACTTTGCTGCAGTAGCGCTAACGGGATACTTCGCAACTATAAGGTGGTCAAGCCCCCATTCAGTGGACATTGAAAAAACACTTATTCGTATGTTTACCGTTTAAACTTTTGTCCCTCTATTGCCATTAAAAATACACCCCCTAGAATTTTCATCGGATAAACCACGAGGTTTATTCCAATGTCCATTCTAAGGGGTGCACTTTATTATTCGATCGGATTGAAATTTAGCCTTTTTAGTTGTGCGGAAAATAGTTGGACAATATCTTTAGGCTTTCTTCGCGCAATATGCCGCCTGTCACTTTAGGTTTATGGTCAGAGTTTTCAAATACAATTTGAGAGGCATGACATCCTTTTTCGTCTAAAAGCGCACATAGATCAATATCACTGGCAGCATAAACGAGTCGTCCAAGCTTGGTCCAAACCATCGCGCCAGAGCACATAAAACATGGCTCGCAGCTTGAATATAACGTGTAATCCTGTAAATCGGTTATATGTGTTTCTGCACAGAATCTCCGAAGCAAGCCTGCCTCTGCATGGAACGTTGGATCAGTAGCTGAATAGATCTGGTTTTCGTTACTAAAAACAATTTCCCCATCTTTAACCAACACAGCACCAAAAGGTTCGTTGCCATGCTCAACAGCAAGTTGAGAAAGTCTAATTGCTTCCTTCATGAAGTAATCGTCTTGACTCATGATTCAGTTCCCATCCTTTTAACTTCTATGATAGTTTTAACCAAAATGGAATGTCAATCTTCGTTATAAAGCTGTGTCATTGTGCTGTGATAATGTCACTGTATAACTGTTCTGAGATAATGTCACTATGGGACAGGATATGTATCGCGATTGCTATAAGAGTCTACATTGAAACAGTTGAAATGGCAGAAATAATTACAAAGAGAAGGAATAAATTGAAATAATCCCGAAAATGTAAAGGGAGTAAGCAGGGGGTTGGCGATTATGCATTTCAATGAATATGAATATATCTATTGACTGGAGCAGACCAAGTGAAAAAAGTGATTATAACAACATCTATGATTGAGCAATTTTTAATATCGATTTCGTTCGATGAACATCTGGCGAATGAGGTTGCCGAACACGTGATGATGGAAAATTCTAAATCGATAAAATGGGATCATTTATCAAACAACTTGAGTTTTAATACCCAACAATATAGTTATGCCTGGGCATTGGCTAAATCAATGATGATAAATAAAGATGAGCCTGAAAAAATAAGCCGATGGTTAACAATTATGCTGATCGTTGGAGGTGAACGTTTCCTCGAATGCAGTGTTGGATTTACTGACGATGCGCTTTGGCGCAGAGGTTGTCTGAATATTATGGTGAAATACAAAGTCCCGCTGACCGTTGTTTGGAACTGGTTTCTTCAGCATGATGAATTACATCGTTTTAACCGGATACCCGAGCAGCATACCGTTTCATTTCTCGATGAAGTTGCGGAGCGGCAGCCCGATCTGATGTTTGATCGTATCGACGAGTTTCCAGTGGCCGGGCAGTTATTCTGTGCTTTATCCTTAAATAAATTTGGGCATGAAAGAGACAAATCTCTTTTGTGGTTTGAAGAGCAGCTTAAAGCTTACGTCGAGCAACAAATAAGATCGGATCTGAAGACGTCTCCTAGAGCGGAAGATATTATTGTTGCCATACAAACAGCCCGAGATGCAGACTTTATACAGCAACTCATGCACGATGCAAACTGGGAAGATATTCATGTTATGAATAAGTGGTTATGCAAATCTATATTCCTGGCGGCGGAAACGGTGAATACAGTTGCTTTTTCTGATTCATTCATTCAATTTTTACTAAAATGGAGTATGGAGCGATTTAACCGCCTCTATAGTTATGCTACAGCACATTTTGATGATGAGAAGCAGCAATTATTTCCGGAAATTCTGAATAAATATGGGTATGGCAGAGATCAGTATATATTGCTTCTGGCGGACTTTTCCTACAAAAAGAAGTTTCTGGTAAAAGAACTGAAAGACAACGAGTTGTACTATTTGCGTGCCGTTGAGAATTCACGGCATTTAACAACGAAAACGCTATGTTTCGTATTATGGGAAATAAAGGATGGTTTTCCGTATCTAAAGCATATGGAGGAGCAACTTCTTGATTTAGTCCGGATTGAATTAGAACGTTTAAACGTTGCTTCCGATGACCTAATCGAAATGATGAGTTTCTTACGTGGCGAGCCGCTAACAGAAGCCGGGAAGCAAATATTGCGAAAGTACAGAACTGATTATTCAGTATATCGCTTCCTTTTGACCGTAGGCGAAGATCTCATGCCCTACACGGACCTTTTTTATCGTATATTGTGCTTCCTGGCTTATGCCGACCAACAAACCTTTCATCTATTATGTGAACGGTCGACGAGAAAAGACATGGCAACAAGCACCGTATTGCTTGGCCGCGTGTTTAACCTGGGCTGCGAGGCAGCAGATTTACTGCCTGATCTCGTCCGAACCGCAATTCCGAAACGTTATGGATCACCTGAGGATAAGGAATGGAGCAAGTCCGTTGATTATTACTTGCGTAAACATGTGGATGGATTGGCGGTCGAGCTGCTTCAGGTATTGTTGAGTTCCGAGTTGGATAAATACGAAATCGGGTATTTATTGGATCTGCTGATTTTGCAGCGTCCATCAGAATCTTACATAGCCGTTTCTTTTTTGGATCACGATTCTAAATCGGTAAGAGACAAGGCAGTTACATTGCTGGAGCCGTACCCCGAGAATGAAGCGAGAATCATAGACTTTGCTACGCACAAAAAAATCGCAGTACGGGAAGGTGCAATCCGACTGTTGTGCAAATGGAAGACGGCTTCCGGCATGGTTAAGCTCCAAGAAATATGGCATAAGGAAAAATCGGATAAAATGAAAGCTCTTATCGCAAATGCTATTCCATTGTAATCATTACTTTTATAAGGAGTGATCACTTGTTAACCAAAATCAGTCTTGAAGGAAATTGGAAATTGAAGCTGGATGGAGACAAGAAAGTAGCAATGGACGAAAGCGGGCCTTCGCTGCCCTATGATGACGTCATGAAGCTGCCGGGAACGACCTCCCATGCCTGCAAAGGGCCCCTGAATCGGGAGAAGCTGGCGGGTTCGTTAACGGATCTGTATCGTTTTGAAGGCAGAGCATGGTTTGAACGTGAATTTGAACTTCCACAGGAGAAGGCGGGCAAAACCTGCTTGCTCCACTTGGAAAGAACCCGTCGGACGACAGTATGGGTGAATGGAAAAAAAGCCGGATCGCGCGACAGCCTCAATACGCCACATGTTTACGAATTGACGGAATTGCTGCGGGCGGGGCGCCAAACCATCACTATTTGTGTTGATAATACCGATTACCCCACCAAAGGCGGGCATATGACGTCTCCGGATACCCAAACCAATTGGAACGGCATCACGGGTGCGATTGAACTGCAATTTTACGGGGAATCGTACCTCAAGGATGTTGCTCTTTACCCTAATGTTGCTGACCGCTCGGTTCGCATCGACGGTATTCTTGTAAGCGTTAGCAATGTTGTTTTGGAGGCTGAGGCTTCAAGCTTGAACGGGGAAAGAAGCCATCGTGCTGCAATTTGGACGGAGACGCTGGCTCCCGGGGAGGTGTCCGTTACTTATCGCCTTGGGTCTGATGCTTTATTATGGAGCGAATATGGACCTAATCTTTATGGTCTTGAGATTAGACTAAAAGATGCCGCAGGGAATATTATGGATAAACAAGAGTTGTCATTTGGGCTACGGTCTTTCCAAACCGACGGCGACAAGTTCACCATTAATGGGCGAAAAACATTTCTGCGGGGCAAAAATGAAAGCTTGATTTTTCCGCTAACCGGTTATGCGCCGACGGATGTAAAGGAATGGATTCGTGTGATGACCATTTCCAAGTCCTACGGCATCAACCACTACCGTTTTCATACCTGCTGTCCGCCGGAGGCGGCGTTTATCGCGGCCGACATGTTGGGGATATACATGGAGCCGGAGCTCCCGTTTTGGGGGACCATTACGGAGGAGCGCGACGAAAACCACAACCAGGCGGAGCAGGATTATTTGGTTAGCGAAGGCTATCAGATTTTGAAGTGGTTTGGCAATCATCCATCCTTTGTTATGTTTTCACTGGGCAATGAGCTATGGGGCAGCCGTGAAAAAATAAATGCCTTTCTGAAGGCGTACAAGGAAACCGATAACCGCCGCTTATATACGCAAGGCTCTAATAACCATCAGTTCCAGCCGACCATTCTGGAGCATGATGACTTCTATTGCGGTGTGAGGTTTTCCAAAGACCGGCTGTTCCGGGGCGCCTATGCGATGTGCGATGCGCCGCTGGGCCATATTCAGACCGATCTGCCCGGCACGATGAAGGATTATGACGGGCAGATCGTTCCATCCGATACGAGGGACGGCAGCCGTAATGATGGCGATATTCGCAAGGGAGGCGACGGCTATAAGGACGGGCAAGACAGCGGCGAGGCCGACACCATTCAGATTCAATTCGGTACCGAAGCCAAAACGGTGGAGCTTGGCGATGCTGTTCATGAGTTGATCCCCGCTATTCCGGTTGTATCCCATGAAATCGGACAGTTTGCGACTTTTCCCAACTTCGAGGAAATCCACAAATATACGGGGCCGCTCAAGGCGGAAAACTTTGTGATGTTTCGTGAACGTCTGGAGCGGAAGGGGCTTGGACATTTGGCGCAGGCTTATTTTCAAAACTCGGGACGGCTTGCGGCAGCCTGCTACAAGGAGGAGCTGGAAGCGGCTTTCCGCTCGCGGCGGCTTGCAGGTTTTCAATTGCTGGATTTACAGGATTTCAGCGGACAAGGAACGGCTCTGGTAGGTATGCTGGATGCGTTTATGGATTCAAAAGGTATTATTACGCCCGAGGAATGGCGAACCTTCTGCAATGATGCGGTTTTGATGGCTCGTTTCGCCAAATACAACTATGTGTCCGGCGAGCTTTTTGAAGCGCATATAGAGCTGGCGTGGTACCGTGATGAAATGCCGGATAGCTTTAACTTAACATGGGAAATCACAGCGGACGGCAAAATACTGCTGGAGGGAAATGCCGAAGCAACAGGGCAAGCTGGAGAAGCTTACGTTGATATTTGTGATTTGGCATTGAAGCTGCCAGCCGTCGAAGGGATGACGAAAGCGGCCTTTGTTCTGCGGATATCGGGGACCGACGTTATCAAATCCTACGATCTTTGGATTTATCCAGAGGAAGTTTCGGGCGTAGGCAAAAGCATAAATGGCAATGTAGCTGTTGGTGAAGCTACCGGTGAAGGCGTTGCGGCTACTAAAACTGTCGATGCTGCTCTAGAAGCGCATACAGGCGCCGTCGGCTTCCAGCGGTTCACGGAGCTGAGCAATGAAGCTGTTTCCTTGCTTGAGCAAGGAGAAAACGTGCTGTTGATGCCGCGGCCGGAGTCGTTGAACAATGCCGTTCCGGGTTTTTATTGCACGGACTTCTGGTGTTATCCCATGTTCCGTTCGATCTCGGAAAGCATGAACCGCGAGGTTCCCGTCGGAACGATGGGGTTGCTGATCGACAAGGATCATCCGGTATTCCGGGACTTCCCGACCGAAAGCCACTCCGACTATCCGTGGTGGAACATTGTCTCTCATTCCCAATCCATTATTATGGACGGGCTGGATGCGGCGTGGCAACCGATTGTGCAAACGATCGATAACTTTGAACGGAACCATAAGCTTGGTTTGCTTTTGGAGTGCCGGGTAGGGAAGGGCAGGCTGCTGATTTGTCCCGTGGATGCCGATAAACTCGGGACATCGCCGGAAGGACGTCAATTTCTGCGCAGCCTGGCCAATTACGTAAAGTCGGATTCCTTTAATCCAGCCTATGAGGCGGAGATCAGTGTACTTCGCGGTATGCTATAACGCCGACATGATCTGCTTAATGTACAGATGCCTGACGACCAGGTAATAAATCACCTGTACCGCCAGAAAAATGCCAAGCACGGTGACCGACTCGTAAAAAATGGAGTATTCCATCATCTTGGATAAAGAGGTTAAGGCCACCGCTCCATGGATCAAAGCGACAAGGATTGGAGCAAAAAACAAGATGGCCAGCTGTCGGGTCAAAATAGAGCTTAGTTCCTTTTCGCCGAGACCCAGCTTGGCAATGGCCTTAAATTTGGCCTTGTCGTCATCCAGATCGCTGTACAGGCGGTAATACAGAAAGCTTCCAGCGGATACAAAAAAGACGATGCCTACAAACAAACCAATAAACAGCAGAGGGGCGTAGGTAGCATTCATAGTACGTTCCTCGTAAGCAGGCGCTGAATAACTGTGAAAGTTGCTGTATTTGGGGAACTGGCCAGCCAGGCTTTCGCCCGCCTTGATCGCCCCTTTCTGCGGGGAAGGGGTATGCCACATGTAATAATGGCTGACGGCAACGGGATTCCGGAAGCCGGCATAAAGCTCGTCGGATGCCACCAGGTATCCTCTTTCCCGAGGCAGCGCCATCGATTCCAGCGGCGAAACAATCGGGGTTGACGCCCCGTCCGGCATGAGAGGCCTCATGTTTAGCAGTTCCTGGTTTCGATGAGCCGTCATCAAACCGTAGTTAACCAGTACAACCTCATTATCGGCTAATTGCAGCGGCGGCTCGTGCATCGCTTCGGCAAAAGCATTGTACGTGTTTAGATTGATGATGGCTACAGGCGACTCCGCCCCCTCGACGGTATAATAATTTAGGGGTATGTCCATCAGATGGGAATCAATAGATTGCTTGTCCAACTCCTGCTGAATCTTGGCGACGTGCTCTTGCTCCAGCTCATTTCCGGCTTTGGAGCTATAGTCCACTACATAATGTTGGGCGCCCTTAAACCCATCGCTCAACATCGATTTTGCCGTATATAAAGCGCCAATCGCGGAGAACGATACGGTGGAAACGACGGCGACCAGAAAAAAGGTGCGCGCGTTGTCCTTCATCCGATAGCTGAGATCCGACAACAGAATCATATTCCGTCCCCGCCAGAAAAAGAGCTTTTCTTTTTTCAGGCTTTGAATGATTTTGACACTAAGCTGGGTGAACAGAAAATAAGTCGCTATAATGACCAGCGGCGCGATCAGCGGAAGCAGGGCCAACGTCTGCAATCCTTGGGGATTTAGCGCAAGCCAATAACCGACGGCCATCATAACCGCAGCCATTAGAGAAAGCCAGATGGAGCTTGCAGGTTCTTGCCTTTGGCGCTTTGTGCCCTTGATCAGATCGATCAGTTCCTTCTGTCTCAATACAACCGAAGTAAAGAATGAAATGACAATAAAGAGAATGGAATAGGACAGAAGCGTAAGCCAGATGCTTTTGAAAGGGAAATAAAAATCCAGTTTGCCATCCAACTGGAGCACATTTTCGCCCAGCAGCAAAATGCCTTTGGCAAAAGCCGTACCCAGGACAATCCCGCCGATCGTAGCGCTAAAGCCGATGATGATATTTTCCAGAAAAATCATGCGGCGCTGCTGAAGCGGCGACATGCCGTGCAGAATAAGCAGGCCGAATTCATTTGATCGGGATTTCAGGAACGCGCTCATCGAATACAGCACGAAAAAAAACGAAAAGACATAAATGATCCATTTGGCCACGGATAGCGGGCCGCCCGCCGTGTTATCGGAGGAGGTTGGGTCGATATCCGGATGATAGGCAAAGATGGAAAAGGTGAAAAAGACAATGACGGAAAACATGCTGCTCAGGAAATAAGCGGCATACAGCCTTTTGTTGCGGAAAACGTTACGGAATGCGAACTGGCGAAAGGTCACCGGAACGTCCCCCCAACAACGACAACGTGTCGATTATTTTTTGGAAAAAGTGCTGGCGGTTGTCGCCGCGATTAATTTCGGTATAAAGCTTCCCGTCCTGGATAAACACAACGCGATGACAATAGCTGGCCGCAACGGGATCGTGGGTAACAAGCATCGTCGTTGTGCGCTCGGTACGATTGATGAGCTCCATCATCTCCATGACGTCCTGCGCCGACTTGGAGTCCAGATTGCCGGTCGGCTCATCCGCAAGCAGGAGTTTTGGCTCGTGAATCATGGCTCTGGCGATCGCCGTGCGCTGGGCTTGTCCGCCGGATATTTCAAAGATTCTTTTGTTAAGAATCTCGGTTATGCCCAGTTTTTCCGCGATTGCGGCGGATTTGCTTTTCATGCTTTTGACGCTGGCGTTCTCCAAAGTAAGCGGAAGCACGATGTTTTCTTCAACCGTCAACGTGGGAAGCAAATTGAAGTCCTGAAAAATAAAGCCCAGCTCTCTTCTGCGGAATTCCGCCAGCTGCTGTCGCTTAAGCATGGTGATGTCCCGTCCGTCAAAGCGGATTGACCCGGAGGTGGGTTTATCGATTGTGGCCGCAATTTGCAGCAGTGTTGTTTTGCCGCTCCCGGACGGCCCCATGATGCCTACAAATTCACCTTTCTCTATCGTTAAACTGATATCCGACAAGGCCTGATAGGGCACTTTGCCGGAATAAATTTTGCCTACTTCATTCATGTTCAGCATTTGGTTTAACTCCTTTCGTCTGATCCTCATTTTGTAGTTTCAGTATAGGGACGAAAGAGTAATTGCCGCTATCGATTTTCCTTTCGGCTGTATTACAGATTTGTAAGACTTTGACCGGACCGGAACAGGAGCCGGAGGGTAGTGCCTTCGCCTTCCCGTGACTCCACCTGCACATCATGATGCAAATGCTTGGCGGCTTCTTTAACCAGAAAAAGCCCCATGCCCGTAGATTCCCGCATGCCGCGACCGTTCTGACCGGTGAAAAAAGGATCAAATACCCGATTCAGATCCGCAGCGGGAATGCCGATGCCTCTGTCCTGCACCGAAATAGCGGGACAGCCGTCTTGCTTCAATAGAGATATCGTCACTTTTCCGCCTTCGCTGCGCGAATATTTGACGGCATTGCCAATGATTTGGGACAGCATAAAAAATAGCCATTTTTCATCGCTTTCCGCTACCAGCCCGGAATCCTCCTCCTTAACCTCGGGAAAGACGCCCTGAAGAATAAACAGCCGCCTGTTATCATGGACAACCTCCCGAACAAGCTTGGCCAAATTCACGGTTTTGATATGAAAGTCTTGCCGAAAGCCTCGCAAACGGGCCATGTAAAGCACCGTGCTTAACCCGGAGCGCATACGTTCCAGCTCCTCGCGGATGCTTTCGACGCCTGGCGAATCGTCTTGTTGAAGCGTAAGCTCGATAACGGATAGCGGCGTTTTCATCTGATGCACCCATTGATCCATAAAAACGAGATGTTCCTCCTGCTGCCGCCTGAGCTTGTGAATTTCCTGCTGGTACAGCTGGTATTGCTGATGCAGCATGTTCTCCAGCGCTTCGGCTGCAGGCGATGAGCCCAGCTTTTCATATACATCCGTGAGGGATTGCAAGGGCTGCTGCAGCTTTTGATAGTAGTTCCTTCGGCTAACATAATGATAGAGCAGATAACCCGCTGTTATAAGCAGGCTCAGGAACAGAGCATAAAAAACAAGCGGCAGGTTGCGGTAGCCGTCCAGCCAGAACAAGCCGGCAACCATGCCGAACTGGAGCAATTGAACCGCTATCAGCAGCTTGTGCTCCCGCCAAAACAGACTCAATGGCTGTCCCCACTTTCATCAGGGAGATTCAAGCGATAGCCGGCGCTGCGCACCGTCTCGAGCGTATCTTCGATGCCGAGCTCCTGCAGCTTTTTGCGCGTGCGGGCAATGTTGACATTTAACGTATTTTCGTCGACATAAGACTGGTCATCCCAAAGCTTTTCCAGTAGAAAGCTGCGGCTGACGATGCGGGGAGACAGTTCCATGAGCGCCTCCAGCAAATCGCCTTCCTTGCGCGTAAGCGAAACCCGGCTTTCTCTCAATTGCAGCTCCAGCCGTTCGGTATAAAGCTTGAGACCTCCGAGCTCCACCACTCGTTCCTCGTTTTTTCCGGAGTATTCGCCATACGCCCGGCGCAGATGGCTATGGATTCGGGCCATAACCACGCTGTAATGAAACGGCTTCGTCAAATAATCGTCGCCGCCGTTTTCCAGCGCCATGACCTGATCCATCTCGCCGTCCCGCGCCGATATAAACAAAACGGGACAGGTGGACACGGTGCGGATTTGGCGGCACCAGTAGAAGCCGTCATAGCTGGGTAAATTAACGTCGAGCAGCACGAGGTCCGGCTCCAGGGACTGGAAGCTCTCCAATATGGCATCGAATTTTTCGGCCACCGAGACCCGATAGCCGTATTTTTGAATATGCTCCTTCAGTAACTCGGCGATTTTGATGTCGTCTTCCACAATCATAATATGCTTCATAGCGTATTTTCCTTGTGGCCCCAATTGCCGAGGCTGCGTTCATGGGCGTAAACGGCTGCTCCGAGCATGCCCGCTTTGCCGCCGAGATGGGCGGTAACGATTCGGCAGGTTTCGCGTGGCATCTCCAGCGCATGGGCGGCAACGGCTTCACGGGTTGGCTGAAGCAGCCGTTCGCCTGCCGCGGACATGCCTCCGCCAATGATGATCAGTTCCGGGTTGAATAAATTGATTACATTGCTTAGTCCGAAGCCAAGCAGCGTTCCCGTTTCCCGCAGCACTTCGGAAGCCAAGGCGTCCCCTTGATCATAGGCTTCCGAAATCAAACGAGCAGTGATGGCTTCCGTTTGACCGTTCACCCATTCCGCGACAAGGCTTGTTCTTCCCGCGGCAAGCTGCTCCTTGAATGTATTGACCATGCCTGTCGCCGATACGTAACGGCTCAGGCAGCCGGAGCTTCCGCATCTGCAGGGCCGTCCTTCGCGGTACATATTCATGTGGCCGATCTCGCCCGCGCTGGATGTTGCGCCATACAGCACGCGCCCATCCATGACGATGCCGGAGCCAAGTCCGGTACCCAGCGTCAACAACACCAGATTGCGGCAGCCGGCTCCTGCGCCGAAGCGCCATTCTCCGTATAAGTTGACCCGAACGTCATTATCGATGTAGATAGGAAAAGTAAAGGTTTGACGCATAATATCGACAACCGGAATGCTGCTCCAGCCCGGGAAATTTGGAGAGAAAACGGAATATCCCTTTACAGGGTCCAGCAAGCCGGGGATGCCCATCCCCATGCAGGCAACCTGGCTTTGGCTAAATCCCAGCTCGGCCAGCATCTCTTCAGCCAATGCTGCGATGCGATTCAGCACATGCTCCGGCCCGCGGTCCGTTTGCGTATCAATCATCCGCTCAACGAGACAATGAAAGGAGAGGTCGTAGAGTGCTGCTTTTATGTTAGTGCCGCCAAGGTCAATTCCGATGATGCAGGTCTTCATTGTTAGCTCCTCCAGTACGGTTTGTAGATTCTACCAGTTTAGAACGGAAACGGAAGAGGATCAAGTCACAAAACTCGCACGTTTTAGTAGAAAAGCGGATGTTAGAAATAAGCTTTTAAGCTGACTTCGCATCAGGGGGTCAGCTTATTTTTTTATGCATGAAGTCGCAATTCCCTAACAATCAGAGGAATAAACTCACTGTTTAAATGTGATCATAATCATTTAACTTGCGGTTAGCCACCTGCTTTTGTGATCCGTGTCATGGTAGAGGATTAGGCGATCGCGTATCATCCAAAATGAATTTAGTTGAGCATTGTATTCCATTCGCTAACAAGGTTAGGTTATAATTTTAAGGTTGTTATTGCTTTGAAGATATACTATACTAATCCAATAAGGTAAGTGTGAATTAGTGGAGTTGAAGCCGTAACAACTGCTATAGACTTGCAGAGGAGTGTTTGTCCTGATAGAGCTAATTGGCATCGATAAAGAATACAGGGCGAAGGATAGAGTCGTTACCGCGCTTCAACACATCAATTTGACAGTGAAAAAGGGGGAGGTATTTGGCGTTATCGGCCGGTCCGGGGCCGGCAAGAGCACGCTGCTCCGCTGCGTCAATTTGCTGGAGCGCCCCACAAACGGGCAAGTCATAGTTGGCGGACAGGATTTGACTTCGCTGAAGGAAGGCGAGCTGCAGAAGGCGCGCAAACGGATCGGGATGATCTTTCAGCATTTCAATCTGCTCAGCACGGCGACCGTGGAGCAGAATGTGGCGTTTCCGCTTAAGCTGATCAAGCTGCCGCAAAAGGAGATTGCCGCGAAGGTGGCTTCGCTGCTGGAGCTTGTGGGACTGAGCCAGCATCGCAAGCAATATCCCTCACAGCTGTCCGGCGGACAGAAGCAGCGAGTTGGCATTGCGCGCGCGCTAGCAAGCAATCCCGATATCTTGCTTTGCGACGAGGCAACCTCGGCGCTGGACCCTCAGACGACGGAAAGCATACTTGAACTGCTCAAGGATATTAACGCCAAGCTGGGGATTACGATTTTGCTGATTACTCATGAGATGGGCGTGATCCGTTCCGTATGCGACCGGGTAGCCGTCATGGATCAAGGCCAAATCGTTGAGCTTGGCGACGTGCTCGATGTTTTTTTGAAGCCGCAGCATGAGGTGAGCAAGCAATTTGTCAGCGAGGTGGCAGACACGATCGACGGCAGCGCGTTCTACAGCGAAGCGGGCTCAGGCGGACGGATATTGCGCATTATTTTCCGTGGAGAGCAGACGTATGAGCCGGTGTTGTATGAAACCGTCAGGGATACAGGAGCGACCTTCGCCATCCTGCAAGGAACCGTTTCCCGCATGAAAGACACGCCCTACGGCCAATTGGTCGTGGAGCTGAGGGGAAGCGATGCCGACGTGGATTCCGTTGTTGGCGGCTTGCGCTCCCGCGGACTGGAGGTGAGCGTGCTCCGATGAATGGAATCTTATTGAATGGATTGCCGGTACATGGAAAAGCGCTGCTGTTAGGTCAATTTTTTGGCTACTTTGACAAAATCAATTGGGATATGATGTTTAAGGCAACCCGGGAAACCTTGTACATGATGGGCGTTTCACTGTTGTTTACCATCATATTGGGACTGGCGCTTGGCATCGTTCTCTTTTTGACGGGACCGGGGCAGATGCTGCAAAGCCGAATTTCGTATGGCGTGTTGTCTTTGGTTGTCAATGTGCTGCGATCGGTACCTTTCGTCATTTTGATGATACTGATTATGCCCGTTACCAAAATGCTGGTTGGCACCTCCATTGGCGTAAAAGGCGCGATACCGCCGCTCGTTGTTGCGGCCGTTCCGTTTTTTGCGCGACTGGTGGAAGCCGCGCTTCGCGAGGTGGATCGCGGCGTTCAGGAGGCGGCGCAGGCAATGGGCGCTTCCAAGGGACAAATCGTATGGCATGTGCTGCTTCGCGAAGCCCGGACGGGGCTGATCGCAGCCGTGACGATAACCGCGATTACGCTTGTATCGTATACGGCTATGTCCGGCATTATCGGCGGCGGCGGCCTTGGCGATTTGGCACAGCGGCTTGGTTACCAGCGTTTCCGCACGGATGTCATGATCGTAACGGTTGCATTTCTGCTGGTGCTTGTACAGGCGCTGCAGATGGCAGGAGACGCATTAGTCCGGCATTTCAGCCGGAAGTAAAATAGACAATTAGATATGGAGGAGAGAGTTATATGAAAAGATCAAAATGGGTTTTGGCTTTGGTATTAATGTTGACAGTGGTATTGGCAGCTTGCGGTGGAGGCTCAAAAGAAGGCGGCGCAAGCCAGGAGCCATCCAGTTCCCCGGCTGCGGCTACGGAAACTCCTTCCGAAGCTCCTGCTACGGAAACACCGGTCCAAGAGGTTACAATCAAAGTAGGGGCATCGCCAGTGCCGCATGCCGAAATCCTGAACTTGCTTGTTCCGATCCTGAAGGAGCAAGGCGTTAATCTTGAAGTTGTTGAATTCAGCGACTACGTTCAGCCCAATATTCAATTGTACGAGAAACAACTGGATGCAAACTTCTTCCAGCACGTTCCTTACCTGGATCAGTTCAATGCCGATCAAGGTTATGATCTCGTGAAGGTTGCGGGCGTGCATGTCGAGCCGTTCGGCGTTTACTCCGACAAAATCACAAACATCGACGATTTGAAAGACGGCGCCAAAATCGCGATCCCGAACGATCCATCCAATGGCGGTCGTTCCCTGATTCTGCTGGCCCAACACGGTCTGATCGAGTTGGACGAAAACGCGGGCGTTGACGTAACCGTAGCCGATATTAAAGCCAACCCTAGAAACTTTGACATCGTAGAACTGGAAGCAGCAACGTTGCCGCGCGTTTTGGATCAAGTAGACATTGCGGCCATCAATACGAACTTTGCGCTTGAAGCCGATTTGAATCCGGTTGAAGATGCGCTCTTCATTGAAGATAAGGATTCCCCTTACGTAAACATTCTGGTTACGCGTCCCGACAACAAGGACGACGAAGCAATCCAGAAGCTGGTTAAAGCTCTGCATTCGCCGGAAGTAGAAACATTTATTAATGAAACCTACAAAGGTGCTGTCGTACCTGCATTTCAATAATAAATAGATTACCGCCCCGTCTTGCCGAATGCGGCAAGCGGGGCGGTTTTTTTGCCTGGCTATTGTTGATTGAAGGTTGAAGGTTGAAGAACCGATAAGATAAAGAAAAGCTTGTTTACCATTTATTTCAGCAGAAGAGGTGCACACAATGTCCTTTGATTTTGATACTCTGATTGACCGCCGTAATACAAGATCCTACAAATGGGATCAATGTGAAGTTTTGTTCGGCAGCAAAGATATTTTGCCGTTGTGGGTAGCGGATATGGATTTCCCCAGCCCTCCGGCGGTTCAAGAGGTTCTGAAGAAGCGGGCTTCGCTTGGCGCCTATGGCTACGCGATCCGTGAAGATAGCTACTTCCAGAGCATTCAGGATTGGTTCCAGCGCCGTCATGACTGGAAGCTGGAGAAGGAGTGGATTGTGGACTCGCCAAGCGTCGTAACAACGCTTAGCCTTGCGGTAGAATTGTTCAGCGAGCCCGGCGCGCCGGTTGTCCTTCAATCTCCGGTGTATTATCCATTTTACGATGTCATAAGCAGCAATGACCGAGTTGTAGCCGCCAATCCGCTTGTCATTCGGAACGGCCGTTTCGAAATGGACCTTGAACATCTGGAGTCGCTTTTCCAAGGCGGCGCCAAGCTGCTTCTGCTGTGCAGCCCCCACAATCCAGGCGGACGGGTATGGGATCGCGAGGAGCTGCTTGCGCTGGGAGAGCTTTGCCTGCGTTATGGCGTAATCGTCGTATCGGACGAAATTCATTGCGACCTGATTTTTGACGGACATCGCCATATTCCGTTTGCAACCTTGTCCCCGGAAATTGCGGACATTACGATTACCGCGCTGGCCGCAACCAAAACCTTTAATTTGCCGGGGCTGCTAACCTCCTTTATGGCGGTTTCCAACAAGGCTTTGCGAAGCCGTTTGGAAAAAAGGCTGAAGACGTTAAGCTTGCACATGGCTCAGCACTTTGCCCAGGATGCCGTGGAAGCGGCATATCGTGAGGGAGAAGAGTGGCTTGAGGCCATGCTGGGATACGTTAAGGGAAATCTGGATTATGCGCTGGCTTATCTGGAGGAGCATGCCCCTCTTATTAAGCCGCTGAAGCCGGACGGAACGTACCTTTTGTGGCTGGATTGCCGAGGCTTGGGACTGGACAAAAACGGCTTGAAGGACTTGATGTATAAAAAGGCGAAAGTGGCCTTTAATGAAGGCTCTGTTTTTGGCATCGAAGGCGAAGGCTGGCTGCGCATGAATTTGGCTTGTCCACGATATATCGTGGAGCAGGCTTTAGCGCAATTTTGCGAAGCCGCAAAGGGTTAAATTCTGCGAAGCCCCAGCACTGATTACTGCAAAGCCGCCAAGAAATACAAAGCGGGGACGTCCAGTACGTCCCCGAAATGTAAAGACCTCCTCTATTAAGCTCCTCACCCGCCCATCCGGCATCATTTTTCTTCACCAATCGTTTCAAAGCATGCATAATGTGATTAAGTTCATAAGAGATAAGGAGGGGCTTATGGAACACAAGCAATCCTATATAATGGCGATTGACCAGGGTACAACGAGTACCCGAGCTATTATTTTCGACCGTAAAGGGGAAATCGCAAGCTCGGCTCAAGAAGAGATTAAGGCTCATTATCCCAAGCCGGGTTGGGTCGAGCATGACGCCAATGAAATTTGGCTTTCCGTGTTAGGGGTTATGGCTTCGGCGTTGTTAAAGGGAGATATAGCGGCGGATCAGATACAAGGCATCGGCATTACCAATCAGCGGGAAACGACGGTTGTTTGGGATCGCCATACAGGCAAGCCTGTACACCGGGCAATTGTCTGGCAATCGCGACAGACCGCCGATATTTGCCATGAGCTGATTCAAGGAGGACATGAAGCAACATTTCGGGCCAAAACCGGCTTGCTGGTCGACCCCTATTTTTCCGGAACTAAAGTAAAGTGGATTCTGGATCATGTCGAGGGGGCAAGGGAGCGTGCAGAACGAGGCGATCTATTATTCGGCACGGTAGACAGCTGGCTGATCTGGAAGCTGACCGATGGCAAAACGCATATTACAGACTATACGAACGCATCGCGTACGTTGATGTTTAATATTTATGAGCTCAAGTGGGACGAGGAGCTGCTGAAATTATTGGGAATTCCTGCGTCCATGCTGCCGGAGGTTCGTTCCTCATCCGAAATCTACGGCAAAACGGCGGAGCACCTCTATTTTGGCAAAGGGATTCCTATTGCGGGGGTTGCCGGGGATCAGCAGGCAGCCCTGTTTGGTCAAGCGTGTTATACCAAAGGAATGGCAAAAAGCACGTATGGCACGGGATGCTTCATGCTCATGAACACCGGAACCGAACCTATTGTGTCCAAACATGGCTTGCTGACGACCATTGCCTGGGGTGTTGACGGAAGAGTGGAATACGCGCTTGAAGGCAGCGTATTTGTTGCGGGTTCGGCCATTCAATGGCTGAGAGACGGCATGCGTATGATCAAAACGGCAGCGGACAGCGAGCTGTATGCGTCAAGAGTGTCCTCGACGGAAGGCGTCTACGTCGTGCCCGCGTTTGTTGGTTTGGGTACCCCTTATTGGGACAGCGACACGCGCGGAGCTGTATTTGGCCTGACCGGGGGAGTGAAGAAGGAGCATTTTATCCGTGCGGCTTTGGAAGCGCTGGCTTATCAGACCAAGGATGTGTTAAAGGTTATGGAGGAGGATTCCGGCATCGCGCTTAAGGCGCTGCGGGTTGACGGCGGCGTTGTGCGCAACAATTTGCTGATGCAATTCCAGAGCGATATGCTTCAGGTTCCGGTGGAGCGGCCCGTCATCAATGAAACGACTGCGCTAGGTGCAGCTTATCTTGCGGGACTGGCAACGGCTTTCTGGAAGGACCGGGACGAAATTCAGCAGGTTTGGCGACTGGAGCGGAGCTTCGAGCCGGCTATGGATGAAGACCGGAGGAATGAGCTGTACAGCGGCTGGAAAAAGGCCGTTCAGGCAGCCAGAGCTTTTAAATAAATTGCGGCAGTGGATGATCGATTTGCGACAGGTGATGAATGGCGAAGCAAGAGGGGAACGCATTGGAGGAGATGAGTATGGAAAACCAGTTTTCATCCAAACGAAGAACCTTGCATCTGATGGAGCTGGAGCGCAGGCAGTGGGACTTGCTTGTGATCGGCGGAGGCATTACGGGAGCGGGCATTGCGCTGGATGCGGCGGCTCGCGGCATGAAAACCGCGTTGATCGACATGCAGGATTTTGCGGCGGGCACGTCCAGCCGTTCGACCAAGCTGGTTCATGGCGGACTCAGATATTTAAAGCAATTACAGATTGGCATGGTGGCCGAGGTCGGAAAGGAACGAGCGGTCGTGTACGAGAATGGGCCGCATGTGACAATACCGGAGCTGATGCTGCTGCCCATTTATGAGGGTGGCACCTTTGGCCGCTGGTCAACCTCGTTGGGGCTGAGGCTGTATGATTTTTTGGCGGGCGTAAAAAGGGGAGAGCGAAGAAGCATGCTTACCCGGGAGGTTACGCTGGAGAAAGCTCCGATTCTGAAAAGGGACGGACTGAAGGGCGGCGGCCTTTATGTTGAGTACCGCACGGACGATTCCCGATTGTGCATTGAGGTGGTCAAAAAAGCCGTGCAGTTGGGCGCAAAAGCGATCAACTACGTGGAGGCTAAGGAGCTTTTGTACGAAAACGGTCGTTTGATCGGCGTAAACGCATTTGATTGCGCGGGCGGTCGTTCCTGTATGATCAAAGCCAAAAAAATCATCAACGCCGCCGGTCCCTGGGTGGATGACTTGCGGGAAATGGATGCCTCCAGAACCGGTAAAAGCCTGCGCTTGACCAAAGGCATTCATCTGGTTTTTGACGAAAGCCGCTTTCCGCTGAATCAAGCTCTCTATTTCGATACGCCGGACGGCCGTATGATGTTTGCGATTCCGCGCGACGGCAAAACCTATATCGGCACAACCGACACCGACTATGCCGGCGATCCCGCTAATCCCGATATTACGCGTGCAGATGCCGATTATGTCATTTCAGCCGCAAACGGGATGTTTCCCGGCTTGAAGTTGAGCCATGCTGATGTGGAGTCCGCCTGGGCGGGTCTGCGTCCTCTCATCTATGAGGAGGGCAAGTCGCCTTCGGAAATCTCCCGCAAGGATGAGATTTTTCGCTCGCCGTCAGGCATGCTGACTATCGCCGGGGGCAAATTGACCGGCTACCGCAAGATGGCGGAAACGGTGACGGATATCGTTGCCCGCGAGCTGGCGCAGGAAGGCGCATCGCTGTTTGGTCCCTGCACGACTCGCAGCGTACCGGTATCAGGCGGCGATGTAGGGGGATCAATCGGCTTTCCGGCTTTTATGGACAAAATGGTGCTTGCAGGCATCCATTCGGGACTGGAACGGGGCGACGCCGAGGCACTGGTTCGGCGGTACGGCTCCAATACGGAGCAGGTGCTGGCATTGCTCCCGGAAAGTGACGAATTGGCGGGGGCTCAATCCGGACCACTCTACAGGGCAGGCGAGGTGCGCAATGAAGCGGGCTTGCCTCGGTATCTTCATGCCGCCTTAATGTATGGGATTCATAATGAAGCTGCGCTGAAACCTGCAGATTTTTTGATCAGGCGAAGCGGCATGCTGTTATTCGATATTCATTCCGCGCGAACTTGGGGAGATGCGGTGCTCGAAGTTATGAGCAGCGAGCTTTCTTATACGCCGGATCAAATCTCGCTCTATCGGAGAGAGCTGGAAGAGGAGTTCGCCAAGGTTGAAGCCATTCGTCACTATGGGAGGTAAAGCTTGCGCCAGTATCCCCTGTGTCAAGACCTTGCAAAACATCAGGCCCTGTCTCAGAACGATGCAAAGCAACATGTCCACGCCCTGACTCGGAACGAAGCCAAGCATCATGTGCATGCCCCGACTCGGAACGAAGCCAAGCATCATGCTCCACGCCCTGACTCAGGGCTATGCCATGCATTATGAGGCATGCTCTGACTCAGGGCTTTGCCATGCCCAACCCCTATATCATCAGGCGTTTTCCACTAATGAGGACTGCCGGCGCTGATAACCTGCAAGATCGCTTTCCTTGCGACGCAGCTCGGTGGATAGATCCGCCACGATCCGGCTGATGCGGCCATGCTTTTCTTCCACCTGAGAAACGGCTTCCTTGATTCTACCCTGAACAATCCAGTCAATGAATATTCCGTCAAAAAAGTAATCCCCGAACGTCAACATGCCGCCGATATCAATGGTCACATGAACATCGCGCTCCACATCCTTCAGCTCCCGTTCGAACATTTGAAGCTTATGGCTGGCGCTATGTATGGCGTCCCGCGCCTCATCAATGCGGTCATGCTTCATTTTGGTTGCGATCAGGCCGCCACCCAGCATATCATAGGTGCCCCAGTTTTTGGCGGAGTCCAGCTTGTCGATGGCGGTCAGCAGGCAGCTTAGCACCGATTGTCCGGCATGAACCGCTTCGCGCAGCTCTTTGCAGTCTGCCTTGGCTTCGGTTTCCTGTTCGGACAGCTCATTCAATTCCTCGGCCAGATCGGGGCGCAGTTTTTTAATCTGCTCTTCTTTTTCCCGCAATAGCGAAGTTATGTCTTCTTCGATATAACGGTTTTTGGCGAGACGATCCTTAAGCGAAGCAAACTCCCGTTCCAGATCCGCAGCATTGTCGGAGGCTTCTTCGTATCGCAGCCTTGTTTGGAGCAACTCGGTTTCCTCCTCTGAAAGCTTCTCCTGCTTCTTCCCGATTAACGTATAAAATAACGAACCCAACGAGAGACCGCTTAATCGGTCCACATCCCGCTGATCCGCTGCTAGCTGTGCCGACAAATCATCCCGTTCCCGAATGCGCTGTTTGAGCTGCTGCTCCAACAGTCCCTCCAGTCTTAAATCATTATCCCTCTGACGCTTGGTGGCTTTAAGCTCCGCCAAACGGTCATTATAGTTCTGAAACATGGAATCAACCTCCTTAGGTGAAAAAATGAAACTGATTATACGTTTATGGTACGAAATGGAGCTTGGAAATGTTTCAGTTATGAGGTTAAACCAACGAAAAGACGGGGCTGTCCGAAAAGTCTGTTATGGACAATAATTATTCAGCAAAATTGGTCCCTTCCGGAAAAGGGTGTCTTGGAAGCTCAAACATTTTTGTCCGCTTTATTTCGATCCCATTTTTAGTGGATAAAAGCGGACAAAAAAACTCGCCCTCAAGACACCCTTTCTCCTCCGGTCCTCTCTGCTGAATAATTATTACTTCCGCTTGACTTTTCGGACAGCCCCGTCGCAACTTTGCTTTTCGTACGGTTAAGGTGACGCTACAAATTCGGAGTCCAGCGCCCGAAGCAAAATAACAACAGCTTCAGCGCGGGTGGCCGGAGCACCCGGATCAAAATTGCCGGATGTCCTTCCCGTAAGCAGTCCTGCTTTAAAGCTGGCATCTACAGCGCCTTTGGCCCAAACGGGAATCGAATTGGCATCCCGCAGCGGCAGAGCGCCATCTTCGGCAGATTGGGACAAATTGAGGCTTCTGGCTATCATCACAGCCATTTCAGCCCGGTTAATGGCTTTATTAGGCTGGAACGAACCGTCGCTGTAGCCAGTAATGACGCCACGCACCGCTGCAGCCTTGACAGCAGGAATAGCCCAATTTTTAATCGTAGACTCATCCGTAAACGCACCGGTTTGCTCATCATTGTCCCAGCCCAGCAGTCTGGCCAGCAAAACGGCAAATTCCGCACGGCTGATTTGTTGATCCGGTTTAAAGCTTCCGTCGCCGTACCCATTAATGAATCCCAATTGTACAGCACGGGATATTGTATTGGCGGCCCAGTGATTTGTCGTATCCTTAAATACCGTTTCGCCAGCGCCATTCCCATCCGGCTCATTCCCATCGGAGCCTGGGCCTTGGGGGTTTTCGCCGGCAGTATCATCGGCTGGGTCCGGATTTGGTGTTGGCGTTGGAGTTGGCGACGCACCATTATCTCCCGAGCCTGAGCCGTTACCACCAGTTCCTGAGCCATTACCCGGGTTCGAACCGTTTCCGTCTGAACCTGAACCATTGCCAGGGTCCGGGCTGCTTGGCAGCTTTTTGACGGTCACCAGAAAGGTTTTGGTTTCGCTGATGCTGCCTTTTTGAATGACGGCTGTCAAGGTGACCTGAATATCGGATGAGGAAGCGGACGGTCTCGTAACAGGTCCTTTATCCCCCGATATTTTGATAGCCCCGTTGTCAGATGTCCAGCTAATGGACGTGCCTGCTGCTCCTTCAAGCGGCAATGCGAGCTCTTTGGTCACGCTGGTGCTGCTATCGCCGGAAGCATATCCAACGGCCAGTTGTTGCAGGGTTAGCTCTACCGCCTGACGGTCAGCCTCTTCGTTTTCCTCGCCCGATCCGCCGTCTGCAAAGGAAAGGCTGTATGTCATGGTCGATCCGTCCCTTGCGGTTACAACAACCTCTACAAGTTTGCTGTCGTTAAGCGTTACCTCGCGTTGTGATTCGCCGATTTCAGCGGCAAACCCGCCGATGGATACCAACGCCTGTGGGTCAGCTGCTCCCGCTGCGATTCGAACTGCGGACACATCGCCTTGCTGCTGAACCTTAAAGTTCAGAATAGGCCACTCGGCAGAGTATGACGGATAGGGGTGCATGGAAGAAAAGGCGGGTGTGAGCGCCAATTCTTCTGTTGCCACCGAACCACTGACTGCCGCCAACTCTTCCGCTGCCCCGAATTTTTCGGCTACCAGCGACTCTTCGCCTGCCGGCGATTCCTGGCTCACGGTCAGCTTGGTCAGATGGCGAATATCCACCAGCTTGCCTGTCCTTAAATCATCTCTTAACTGATCGAAGTCGGCATTGACCTGCAGATAGTAGTTTTCGCCGATTTCCGTAATGTCCCGGGCAAATGTTTCGGAGGAAAGGACATCCAGAGCCGAAACAACCTGCGCGGCATATTGGTCATTGCCCAGCTTGACAGCGGCACGGGCATGAGCCAATGCATAGGCCGTAGCTGTATATTTCAAATAATCGGCGAAGTCGTTCTTATTCTCGAACGAACCCGAACGGATAAAATCGGTGTAGTCGTATTTGCTGACGGGAATCGCCTTAACCATCATTTCAGCACCGTCCAGCTCCAGCGTGCCAAGGAACGGATCGGGATTTACCGCAAGCGTGCGATAGGCTTCAACCGCTCGTTTGGCATGATTGTCGCCGTAGGCATTTTGATAGGAGACTGAATCCGGCTCGAAAGACGAGTTTGACTGGAACATATCAGGCCAGAATTCTTCTTTGACATCGATCAAAATATCGTCTTCCCAGCTATCCGTAGGTCCTTCGATCAGCACATTATAACGTTTGGACCCGATGCTGGCGTTGCCTTGATTAATGCGATACACCACATCTTTAATGGCAAAATAATTCGCGTTGCCCGCGATTTCACTTGGGAACCAAAGAGAATTCCGCTCCACGTAAGACTTCCATGCCGCTTCAAAGGCTTCGCGTTCGGAAGCGGTCAACGTCCAATATTTGTTGCCGCTTTTTTTAGTCAGCTTGAACATACGCCCGCCTTCGCCGTTAGCCGTTGTTTCATCGGCAACGTTAACGCTTCTGGCAATGGCGCCGCTTTTCACAAGCAGGTCTTTCGTAAATCCATTCTCAACAAATGCTGCATTCAGCTCGGTGTCGAGCGGCAGGCTTTTATCGGCGATCGCGCTCATGACTTCGTAATAACGTTTCACGTAACCCGCCGCGAGCTGGCGCGTTTCCTCATTGGAGAGGGCTGCCATTTCCGTGCCGGATGAAGCTTGATCTCTTTCCAGGTACAAGCTTGGGATCATGCGAAGCAAATCCCAATAAAATGGCGCGATATAGGCGCTGTCGTAATCATTCAAATCAAAAATGGCATTGCCGTTGCGCGTAGTGTCGTCCGCCGAAAACTCGCCGTTGTTCAGGACTCCGACGTTCTGGAGGTGGGCATCGCCTTCGATCCAGGTGGCGAGGCTGTCCAGACTGCTCCAGGATTCAGGCAGCGGCATCAGGGCAGTACCCAGATCGTTGTAGAATGCCTCTGGCGTTCCCCGATACAAATTAAAGCCGTTTTTGCCTTGAGTTTCTTCGGAATATTTAAAAATCTTCATAATAGGATTCATAAAATAGCTGTTGCTTTCTTTAATCAAGCCTTCCAGCAGCGCTTTGCGCTCGCCGGAGGCGTCTGTATAGGGACGAAGCGATACGGCGATTGGCGCAGACGACGCAAAAGCGTTCTCCTGCACGGCCCCGTCATGCAGCGTTACGCTCCAGACGGTGGCTGTTCGTACAGCTTGGCCGGCATTGCCTGTAACCACGAATTGAACGGAATTGGTTGCGGAGTCGCCGCTTGCTTGAATCTCAAGACCATCCGGCATTCCGCTTACGGTATAGGCGTCATTCTCCAAAGCCCCGTCAACGGCCGTTCCATTGGAAAGCCCGATAACGAAACGGTCGTGCCCTTCAGCAAGGCTAGTCCGACTGTTATCCCATTGCAAAGCTGCGGTTGTCTCGGACAATGCGCCTACAATCGTGTCGTCTGAAACAAATCCCTTCAATTGAAGCGTATGGCTGCCGCTTTGGAGGCTTAAAGCCGGTCTTGCGGAAGCGGGCTGCTTATTGTCCCAAATGGTTTCATGCAGCGTGACGCTCAAGAGGGCATCCGTTGTTACCGCATCGGACGCTTCACCCTCCAGAGTGAGTAGAAGCCCGTCTGTATTTCCAGCGGCTGAAGCAGTCAAGCCGGCCGGCAAACCCGCAATTTCAAAATCCGCGCCGTATACCGGGTTTTCCTTGACGAAGCCGTGTGCGATTTCGATCGAAACCGCGGATTCGCTTGGCTTGGTCGCAGTGCTCATCTCAAATTGCCCATCGGCTGCAAGATAAGCTCTTGGCTCCGCAACCGTGTCCGAAGCATGGGGATTGCCGGGTTTATTTTTGGCAAAATCAATATATCCGTCTCCCGTATTCCAATCGTTCCCGTAATGAGGCAGATTGACGGCTTCCAGTCCGTTGCCGGGATTCAGGGGGTTATAGATATGGCGCTGCATCGTATTTTTTTGTCCAGCCTCCGGCACGGGCGCGGATCCATTGAATTCGTCGCTGAGAAAATCCGATACATTGCCGTAGCTGACATAATCGACGGTTTCGGCGGTTGCAGGCTTGATTCCAGCGAAAGGTTCAGTAGTGGACATTAGGGCAAGTTTTCCTGCTTTGTTGTTCAGATCCAGCGTCTCGTCGGCGGCATCCCATAGAGGAAGCGCCTCGGCGCTAGGACCGTTGTTGTCCTTCAGTTTGATGAGGTAAAAGCCGTAAGGCTTTATTTCTCCCGACAGTTCGACCGTCTGCCAGCTTGTTGCCTTGGCTTCGGCGAATTGCAGCGACCAGCCGTTAAGATCAATCGTGGAGGCTGTAGGATTAAACAGCTCGACAAAATCATTCCTGTAAATCAAATCCTTGGAGGTAGCTGACGTATGCCCGCCGTAAAACTCGCTGATGACTACGTTTGCGGCGCGGTTTGAGGAAACAGCGACGGCTTGGAATGACAGGTCCGAAGCGGCGTGAACCGGCACAGACGTCCATTGTCCCAAGTTAAGCGCCAAAGTTGCAGATAACAGTAATGCGGCTAAAGATTTAAACTTCATGAGTTCAACTCCCGTTTTGCGTACTTGCAATCGTTAGGCAGCGAGCGGCCAGCTGCGATGCTTTACCAAGGTAGCATTGTTATGTAAACGGAATGTTGATGTTATTTTGAGAATATGTAAATTCGGAAAATCGCGCGATATCGGGTGATTTTAGTCAAAAAAACCGCCCCTGACATTGCCTTGAATGGCAACCAGGGACGGCTTGTCTGCTTCATAGCCTATCTTATAAGAGTGGAAAGGTCCGGGCAGTCAAAACAGCCCATCCTGGCATCAATGCTCTGCGGAATCGTTGTCGTTGGAAATGCGAAGCACTTCAAAAACCTTGAACAGCAGACTGACAACAATCGCCACAATCGTGGCAAGCGCCATGCCGCCAAAGGAAACATCGCCGATGGTCAGCTTGACTCCGCTAAGTCCGATGACCAATACGATGGTGGTCAGGAACAGATTGGTCGGCTTGCTGTAATCGACCTTGGCTTCAACAAGCATGCGGAAGCCGGACGCAGCGATAACCCCGAACAGCAGGAGCGAGATGCCGCCCATGACGGGTTGCGGAATGTTGGTGACAAGGTAGGAGAACTTGCCGAAAAACGAAAGCAGTATCGCGATCACGGCAGCTCCGCCGATTACAAACGTGGAGTAAACGCGCGTAATGGCGAGAACGCCGATATTTTCGCCGTAGGTCGTGTTTGGCGTTGAACCAACAAAGCCGGAAAGGATAGTGGAAATCCCGTTGCCCAGCATGGAACGGTGAAGTCCGGGATCCTTGGACAGGTCCTTGCCAACGATGTTGCCGGTTACGATCAGATGGCCGATATGTTCGGCGACAACAACCAGCGCCGCAGGCGCAATTGCGATAATCGCGCTTAAGTGAAACTCCGGCGCCGTAAAGGTCGGCAGTTGGAACCAGCTTGCATCGCTGAATCCCGCGAAGTTAACCAGCTTCATGGAAGCCGCCAGTACATAGCCAAAAATGATACCGAACAGAATCGGAATAATCTTCATAAAACCGCGGAACAACACGGAGCCAAGAACCGTAACGGCCAGCGTAGCGGTCGACAAAATAATGGCTTGGCTGTTGAATACGACGGTTTTGGTGACTTCGTCTTCAGCGCCCAGCCAACCGGCCCAACCGGCGGCAACCGGCATCAGCTCAAGGCCGATAATCGCAACGATGGCGCCCATGGCTGCCGGAGGAAACACAACGTTTAGCCAGCCCGTACCGGCGACTTGAACAATCAAGGCAACCAGGCTGAAAATAACCCCGGCAATAATGAAGCCGCCAAGCGCGGCGGCGTAGCTTCCGCCTGTTGCGGCGCTGCCGATTACGGCACCTGCCGGACCAAGAAACGCAAAGCTGGACCCCAGGTAAGCGGGAATTTTGCCTTTTGTGATTAGAATGTAGATCAAGGTGCCGATCCCGTTCATGAGCAGGCAGATGGAAGGATCAACCTGCAAAATGGTGGGAACAAGCACGGTTGCTCCAAACATGGCGAACAGATGCTGCAGGCTGAGCATCAGGCTTTGAGCCATTGGCGGTCTTTCGTGAACGCCTATACTTCTTTTCATGAGTTTTGCTGCTCCTTCGATTAAAGTGTGTAACGCGAGCACATCCTTGTTGATTGTACAGAGTAAGCCCTTTCTTGACAATGCTTTTCTTCCGCAGAAGCGGGTTTGACGCTATTTTTCGAAAAATGTTCCATTTATGCACGTTTAATCTTCCCCAATGGGGATGCCGCGAGACCTGTTCCATCATTCGGAAGCGGGTTTTAGTACGGGCTCTGTTTGCATTGAAGTCTGCATTCATACTATGATGAAAGAACACGTTAGGCTTAAACGAAGGAGAATCCCAATGGAAACAAACCTGACCAAAGGTAATTATCCCATCGAACAGTTCAAAAAGCTGAAAACGGAAGTTACCCGTTTTATGATGATGTATCAGTTTGCGCTGAACGAGCTGGAGACCAAAATCGAAATTTTAAAAGAAGAGTTTCAGTTTCTGCATGACTACAATCCGATTGAACATACCAAATCCCGCGTCAAAACGCTGGAGAGCATTATTAACAAAGTAAGCCGGAAGGGCATTCCCTTCTCCATCGACGATATCAAAATGCATATTAAGGATATTGCGGGCTTGCGCATCACCTGTTCCTTCATATCCGACATCTATCACATTCGGGATATGCTGCAAAACCAATTTGGCCTTCGCATTAACGAAGTGAAGGATTATATCGAAAATCCGAAGCCCAACGGCTACCGGAGTCTGCATCTGCTTGTGGAGGTGCCGGTCTTTATGTCGGACGGCACCGAAAACGTCTGCGTGGAAATCCAGATTCGCACGATTGCGATGGACTTTTGGGCAAGCCTTGAGCATAAAATCTTCTATAAATATACGCAGGGCATACCGTCGATGCTGTTGCAGGAATTGAAGGAAGCGTCCGACTCCGCCAACCGTCTGGATCAGCAGATGGAACGCCTGCATCGCGAAATATCCGTCATCAAGGAAAACCAGGCAGAGGATGAAGACAGCGAAATTACCCGCCTGCTGCTCCAAAACCCGTCGTTCCAGCTGCCATCCAGTCTTCTGGAGCTTGGCCGAGGCAGCGACTAGCCTTCGGCGGCTGCGCGGGGACGAATCTACTGACTATTGGACAGAGAAGCCTTTTTCTAGTAGGATAGTAGAAAAGCGTCTGAAGCGGACAGCGACGAAGATATAGGGGTTGAGACGATGCTGCAATTGGGTGCCAAGGTTGTTATCTTGTCAGATCAATATGAACAAAATCTCCCTATAGGGGAGTATGGCTATATCATTGCGTATGACCGCAATGCCGATAATGTTTTTGATTATGTCGTACGCGTTCCCAAAAGCAACCGCAACTTTCTGGTTCCGGGCGTAGATGTGGAATTGGAAGAGATGCTGCTGCAAGTGGAAGCGGAGCGGATCGGGAAGGAAGCGCTCATCGACTATGCGTTGGCGACTCACAACGAAGAGTTGTTTCATCGCGTCATGAGAGGCGAAGAGGTTGAACCCGAACCGGAGAATGCAGCCAAGGAACCGATGAGCCGTGAAGACTTTATCCGCCAGGTCAATTTGAAGGCGTGGATATAGCTAGAAGGTAGAATAGAGGCCGTCCGCTGAGGTTCAGCGGTGCGGCCTTTCGTTTTTGCGGGTAAGCCGACATTGCTGGAAGTTGCGGATGTAGGCTATAATAGTAAGAATGACTTTTACCATAAGGAGAGTTACGGATGAGCATAAGTATCAAGGATGTTCAGCATGTGGCCAATCTCGCCCGTCTGGAGCTGAGCGATGGCGAGCAGCAGCAGTTTATGGAACAGCTTAACGCTATTTTGAAATATGCGGAAAAGCTGAATGAGCTGAATACCGACGATGTACAGCCGACCAGCCATGTGCTGCCGATTGTTAACGTCATGCGGGATGATGTGAAGAAGGAATCGCTGCCTCTGGAGAAGGTGCTGCTTAACGCGCCGGACGAGGAAGACGGACAAATTAGAGTGCCTGCGGTGCTTGAGTGAATACGGAGCGTTGATGAAGGGAGGAAAAGCTGTTGGCACTGTTTGATTTAAGCCTTCAGGAAGTACATAACAAATTGGCGGGCAAAGAGGTGTCCGTTCAGGAGCTGGCGAAGGAATCCTACAAGGTGATTGCGGAAACCGACGACGCCATTAAAGCTTTTATTACATTGAATGAGGACGGCGCGCTGAAGCATGCGGCGGAACTGGACAAGGGGCTCCGGCAAGGCGGGGAGCGCGGACTGCTTTTTGGCTTGCCTGCGGGCATCAAGGACAACATCGTAACCGAAGGGTTGACTACGACTTGCGCCAGCCAATTCTTAAGCAACTACAATCCGATCTACAGCGCGACGGTTGCCCGCAAGCTGGAGCAAGCCGGAGCGGTAACAATCGGCAAGCTGAACATGGATGAATTCGCTATGGGCGGCTCCAATGAAAATTCCAGCTACTATCCGACCAGAAACCCGTGGAATACGGATTATGTGCCCGGCGGCTCAAGCGGCGGCTCTGCGGCTTCCGTAGCGGCGGGACAAGTCTATTTTGCTCTGGGCTCCGATACGGGCGGTTCCATTCGCCAACCGGCGGCTTATTGCGGCATCGTAGGCTTGAAGCCAACGTACGGCCTCGTATCCCGTTTTGGCCTGGTTGCATTTGCTTCTTCGCTCGACCAGATCGGTCCTCTGACCAAAAACGTCGAAGACTCCGCTTATGTGCTGCAAGCCATTGCGGGCTACGACGCCAGCGACTCCACATCGGCAAACGTGGAAATCCCGGATTATACATCTGCCCTAACGGGAGACGTGAAGGGCCTGCGGATCGGCGTGCCGAAGGAATACCTGGGAGCGGGCATCGATCCTCGCGTGAAGGAAGCCGTCTTAGAGGCGCTTGCCGTATACGAATCTCTTGGCGCTACCTGGGAGGAAATATCCCTCCCGCATACGGAATATGCGATTGCGGCTTATTACCTGCTGGCTTCGTCGGAGGCTTCCTCCAATCTGGCCCGCTTTGATGGCGTGCGCTACGGCGTTCGCGCCGACAATCCGGACAATCTGATCGACCTGTACCGCAAATCCCGCAGCCAGGGCTTTGGCCCCGAGGTGAAGCGCCGGATTATGCTTGGAACTTACGCGCTCAGCTCCGGCTACTACGATGCCTACTATTTGAAGGCCCAGAAAGTCCGCACGTTGATCAAAGGCGACTTTGACCAAGCGTTCCAAAAATATGATCTGATCATTGGTCCAACGGCTCCAACCCCGGCTTTCCGCATCGGCGAGCAGGTCGGAGATCCGCTGACAATGTATTTGAACGATATATGCACCATTCCCGTCAGCCTGGCGGGCGTGCCTGCCATCAGCGTGCCATGCGGCATGGCGGACGGTCTGCCGATCGGACTGCAAATCATCGGCAAGGCGTTCGACGAAACGACGGTGCTCCGCGCCGCCCACGCATTCGAGGCCAACACCGCTCACCACAAGCTGCGTCCGCAGCTGTAAGGAATAGCGAGATATAAACTACCGCTAAACGCGGTCGCTCATCTTCGAGAAGCCTCGATCAGAGGTTTTCTCAACAGGAAGGGATGTATAGACATGACAGTAGCTCAAAAATATGAAACGGTCATCGGGCTGGAAGTCCATGTCGAGCTGCACACAAACAGCAAAATTTTCTGCGGCTGCTCGACAGCGTTTGGCGCTCCGCCGAATACGCATACTTGTCCCGTCTGCCTGGGACATCCCGGCGTTTTGCCGGTCTTGAACCGCCAAGCGGTAGAATATGCCATGAAAGCGGCAATGGCGCTGAACTGCACTGTCGCGGATGTCAGCAAATTCGACCGGAAAAACTATTTTTACCCGGATTCTCCGAAAGCTTATCAAATTTCGCAATACGATCAGCCTATCGGCGAAAACGGCTGGATCGATATTGAAGTGAACGGGGAAACCAAACGCATCGGCATTACGCGCCTCCATCTGGAGGAAGATGCGGGCAAGCTGACCCACGTGGATGGCGGATTCGCCTCTCTTGTCGACTTCAACCGAGTTGGCACGCCGCTGGTTGAAATTGTATCGGAGCCGGATCTCCGCACGCCGGAGGAAGCAAAGGCTTATCTGGAGAAGCTTCGCGCGATTATGCTCTATTGCGATGTTTCCGATGTCAAAATGGAAGAAGGCAGCCTTCGTTGCGATGCCAACATCAGCCTTCGTCCATACGGACAAGAGAAGTTCGGCATACGCGCCGAGCTGAAAAACATGAACTCCTTCCGCAGCGTTCAGCGCGGCCTGGAATACGAGCAAGTGCGCCAAGCCGAGATTCTGGACGACGGCGGCGAGGTTGTGCAGGAAACGCGCCGCTACGACGATACCGTAGGCAAATCGTTTTCGATGCGGGGCAAGGAAGAAGCACATGATTACCGCTATTTCCCGGACCCTGACCTTGTGCGCCTGAACATTAGCCAGGAGTGGAAGGAAGCCGTGCGCGCAACCATTCCGGAGCTGCCGGATGACCGCAAGAAGCGTTATGTGGAAAGCTTTGGCTTGTCCTCCTATGACGCGGAGGTTATTACAGCCTCCAAAAAGCTGGCCGACTTATTCCAGGAAAGCTTGTCTTACACCAAGGACGCCAAAGCTGCCGCTAACTGGGTGATGGGCGATCTACTGGCCTATTTGAACGCCGGCGGACTGGAGCTTGATGATATCAAGCTTACCGGCCAAGGTCTTGGCGAAATGATCGGTTTGCTGGAGAACGGCACAATCAGCGGGAAGATTGCCAAAACCGTCTTTAAGGCGATGATGGAAACCGGCAAGCTGCCTGGCGTCATCGTTGAGGAGCAAGGACTCGTGCAGATCAGCGACGAAGGCGCATTGCTTGGCATCGTCGACGATGTCATCGGCCGCAATCCGCAATCGGTTGAAGACTTCCGCGCCGGCAAGGATAAAGCCATCGGCTTCCTTGTTGGACAAATTATGAAAGAAACAAAAGGCAAAGCGAATCCGGCGCTTGTAAACAAGCTGCTTATGGAACGCTTGAAATAAGTTGACCAAGAACCTTTGGTTCCCGCCGCTTAAGGGGGGACTGGAGGTTCTTTCGCACATTAGGAGGCTGCCCATGACAAAACTCGGCGTTCAAGGCTGGAAGCGTTCCTTGCTGACTGCGGTGCTTGCTTTTTTGGTGCCGGGCCTCGGACATTTGTTTAACGGTTTGTATGCCAGAGGTTTTTTGCTGATGGCAGGCCTTCTGCTGGATTATGTGGCCATCTTCCGTCTTGCGGACGAAGACGGAGGCAGGCATCTGCTGCTGATCGTTTATCTATGTCTGCTGCTGCCCGTCTTTTATTTCATTAGCGTCTATGACTCGCTTCAGCGAAAAGAAAATGAAAAGAAGGAGCCGGAAGCGTTGAGGCCGGTTCATGGTTTATTGCTGGCAACAACGGGCGTAGTCATGATGGCGCTCCTAAAACCGCCTTCTCTGCTTCAGCCGTGGCTGAACGAGCTTGCGGAGTTTGCCGTAGGGCCGCTGCTATTGCTGCTGGCTTGCTTTTTGGCGCTGAGGGCAAAGAGACGGGAAGGAGATGGCATCGTGTACAAGCTGGGGCGGGTTACCGCAGCTGTTCTTATTTTGACCGTTGGTTTTTTGCTGCTGTGGGATTTGTTGCGAGATCGCAACGACATTGCGCTACTGAAGGACTGGTGGCCGCTGCTGTTTGTGCTGTTGGGCATTGAGATGGCGCTGTGCAGCTTTGCCTTCAGACAACGATTCAACCGCCGAAGGCTGGATGCCAAAGGAATTTCTGCTGCTCTGGTTGTGGCGGTCACTGCTTTTTCGGTCACTCAATATGCCGATTTTCCCGTACGCTGGCTTGACCAGTTTAATGTTGATCTAAGCGGCGTGATGAGCTACAGCGACGAGCAGGGCTTTCAGTATGAGCGAAATGTCATTAAGGTTCCGCTTGATCCCGATGTGTCATCGATCTCCGTGCAAAATCCAAATGGCGATGTCAAGGTCCGAACATCCTTCAAAGCCACTGAAATCGAAATCTACTCCACAATCTGGGTTGATACTGAACAGCAGGAAGAAGCCGACACGATCGCCTCCAGGTCTTCGGTTAGCATTACCCCGGGCAAGGAGGTTGTGGTGGAAGGAAAGGGTCAGGCTTACGGAACAAGCGGCAACCGATTGCCGCGAATCAATCTGGAAATCGTGCTTCCCGTCATCAAAGCAGCCGAGGATTCCGAGTCGGATCTCTTCCCAGGGTCGGGCAAAGAGCCGGAATTGGCGCCCGGCGACGTAATGCGGGAGGGGGAGCTGCCGGAGCAGGAGTTGGAGCAGGAGCAATCGGCCGGTTCCCAATCCGAGGCATCTGAAGGAATGGACGGCGATTCAGCAGTGATTGGCGATCCAACTGCAATTGGCGGTCCAGACAGCGCGGGGGATGTTCCTTCAACAGATACGGGGTCTCAAATTGCCTCCGTGGCAGATCCGGAAACCGCTGAATCTGCTGAATCTGCTGAAGTACCGGGAACGAGTAATGAAACGCCGACGGTAGGCGAAGAGGGAGAAGCGCTGCCTGATCCCCTCGAAGGCAGTGTAGAGGGAGATGAACCGCTGCCGACTGAAGCCGCAAGGATGGTTCCGAAAGTTTCGCTGGCCATTGATATCAGCAATGGCGGAGCTGACATTGCGGGACTGGAGATGCTTGGCGGCACCCGCATTTCGACAGGAAGCGGGATGGTATCCGTTGCGGATATGACCGGACCGGTTTCGGTTAAAGTCAGCGATGGCGGAATTCAGGCTTCCGGCATTGACGGAGAAACCATGCTTGAAATTAAAAACGGCGTGATCGAAGGCCAAGACATTAAGGGCGGCGCATTGTACGCCGCAACAACAAACGGCAATGTGCTGCTTAGCACAATAAGAAGCGATCTTGTTGCCGAAACCAAAAACGGCGCTATTGAAATACGCAATGCCGAAGCGGGCATTAAGGCCGACACCCTAAATGGCAGCATCACGATCGACAGCGGGTTCGTAGGCGGCAATTGGGACCTGGACAGCTCCGTGGGCGAAATCAGCCTAACTCTCCCGGGCACCGGAGATTATAGTCTCTATGGTTCGGTAACCTTTGGCAAAATCAGCACGGAGCTGCCCTTTGAGCAAATTAGAAAGACGGTCAGAGGAACCATTGGGGACGGGACTTTCCGCATTCATATCAACGCCACCAACAGTATTTCTATACGGGAACGGCAGTAGCGGAAAGACGGCGCTTCATTGACAAAATCTTTGCAAAGAACGTACAATAACTTTAATCACAATGAAAGGCGTGAGGGGAATGGCACCAAGCGTTCATTTGGCAATGGAACAACTGAAGATGAATGGCGTCCGGATGACCCCGCAGCGTCACGCAATTCTTGGCTATTTGATGGGAACCAAAAGTCATCCTACTGCCGACGAAATATACAAGGCGCTGTCGCCAGCTTATCCAAGCATGAGCGTAGCAACGATCTACAACAATTTGAGATTGTTTGTGGATGCGGGCCTTGTGCGGGAACTGACGTATGGGGACGACTCCAGCCGCTTTGATGCAGACTTATCCGATCATTATCATGCAATCTGCAAGCAATGCGGTCAAATCGTCGATTTCGGATATCCGCCCCTGCTGGAAGTGGAGAAGGTCGCGTCCAAGGAAACGGGATTTGCCGTACACGGGCATCGAATGGAAATTTACGGCTTGTGTAAAAAGTGCAACACTTCAGACCATTAATTCGTATGATATGAATAGGCCATGCCAAAACGTGCCGGAAGCGATGTAAGCCACTTCTTGCACGTTTTTGTTTGGAGTTTGGGATGGCTCCATGAATATAAAAGGAGCGTGAGTCATTGGAAACGACAATTAACCGGGCGCCACGAAGGAAGCGGCGACGCGGTTTGGGCTTTTTATTTTTCCTGTTTATGCTGTCGGCTATCGCTGTTGTGGGATGGTACGGCTATATGAATTACATTCCCAGCAATGAAAAACAGAACCCTTCTTATGCTTTTGCCAATCCGATATTGATGGATGGGAAGCAGTCCGAATACGGAGCGGTTATCGAAAATGAAGGGGTCAAGCTTCCTCTGCCGCTGCTGGAGAGCCTGTTTGGAGAAGAAAATCCGATTCATTATGAAGAGGAGACCGGCACACTTGTTCTCACCAGCTCCAGCAAGGTGCTCCGCTTCAAAACAGAGGCGCTGACGGGACTGATGAATCAAGCGCCTTTCCAACTGAGCATTACTGCCGAGGTGTCGGACGGCGTTGTATATATTCCTGCAGGCCTTCTTGAAGAAATGTTTGGTTTGCAGACTGTCTATCATGCGGATACCGGCATTGTCTCTTTGTCAAAAGAAGGCGACATTATCACGCTGGGAACGGCTCTACCGTCAAAAGGCGCTTCTCTTCGCACGGCTCCATCCATTCGGGAGCCCTATATGTTCAAGATTCCTGCAGGCGAAAGCGTGAAAATTTGGGAGGAACAGGACGGTTGGTATCTGGCCCAAAATAACGCCGGGCATGTCGGTTATATCCGCAAGCAGGAGATCAAAATTTCCGGAACCGAGCAAGTGCCGGGGCTGACGGAAGAAAAACCGTTTGTCGCCTGGAAGGTCATGGGCCAAAAAATCAACATGACATGGGAAGCTGTCTACGAGCGTCGTATCGATCCCTCCGCTATCGGCGACATGCCGGGTGTAAATGTTGTTAGCCCTACCTGGTTTGAACTGGTCGACGGGAAGGGAACGATTAAAGGCAAAGCCGATCCCGCCTATGTCAAATGGGCGCATGACCGCGGCTACCAGGTATGGGCGCTGTTCAGCAACGGCTTTGAGCCGGATCAAACGACGGAAGCTTTGGCAACGGTTGAGTCGCGATTCAATATGATCCATCAGCTGCTTGCTTTTGCAGAGCTCTATCAATTGCAGGGCATAAATATCGATTTCGAAAATGTCTATACGAAAGACAAGGAAAATCTGGTTCAGTTTGTCCGTGAGCTCACGCCGCTGCTGCATGAGCAGGGACTCGTCGTTTCGATCGACGTAACGCCGAAGTCGAACAGCGAGATGTGGTCGGTATTCCTGGACCGCAAAGCATTGGGCAGCGTTGTGGATTATATGATGGTAATGGCTTACGACGAGCATTGGGCTGCCAGTCCCAAGTCGGGATCGGTTGCATCCTTACCGTGGACGGAGCAATCCATTAAGCGGATTTTGGAAGAAGACGGAGTGCCGGCGGACAAGCTGGTGCTGAGCATGCCGCTTTATACGCGAATTTGGACGGAGAAAAAGGATGAAAGCGGAGCAGTAAAGGTTTCCTCCAAAGCGCTGGGCATGGAACGAGTCAAAACCATCATAGCCGAAAAAAATCTGACGCCGGTTCTGGATGAAGCGGCGGGCCAACATTATGTGGAATATGAAGAGGACGGCGCATTAATGCGGATTTGGATCGAGGATGACTATTCGATCAAAGCAAGAATCGATCTGGTGCGCAAATACGATTTGGCCGGTGTCGCAACCTGGCAGCGTGCATTCCAGACGCCTTCCATATGGACAACTATGGACGAAGCGTTATCGAAAAAGCCATGATACAATTTTAAACATTACTCGTCGAGTCCACGCGGCGGCAACAGGATATCATTTTGGCTCGCCAAGACATGGGGCAGAATAGAAAAAAGAACTCTTCCATAGATTCATAGGGAGAGTTCTTTTTTTGCCTATATGTGAAGTAAGTCTCTGTGTCAGGCCTTATGTTCCGAAGCATCCGGGGTTAGATCGGTTGCTTGCGCCGGATCAAGAGTCAGCATGGTGCGGCAAAACATGCAGCGATCCGTTTTACCCAGCATTTTGGTTTGGCGGCCGCATTCCGGACATTGAAGCATGGTGGCGCTGGTAGACATCATGCCCGCCCAGAAGTACACCGCTACGCTGATTAACAATGCAATCATTCCGAATACCATAAAGATGCCGGCTACGATCTTGCCGGCTTGCCCCCACAATACGATGCCCGCCGTGCCCAATATCATGATGCCCATGCCAACGAGAGTGAAAACGAGCCCCCAAAGACGGAATTCATTGATTTTTGCCGATTTGAAAAATATTTTGTTCATCGCTTCACCCCTTCCTATATCCAAAGCCTTACAAAAATAAGACTCAAAATCTATTCCAGAAAGCAGGAATGTGAGTCCAGCTTGTCGAAATTGAATGAAACTGTAGATTATTATTATAGCCTAAACATGGTCGATAAGCTATATGGAGGAACATTGTGGAACAGATTAAAGCACATTTCATTCATGCCTGCCGAGATAAATCAGGCCTGGTAGCCTTAATGCTGATAACCAATCCGTATTCTTACAATTCTTTGCTGGAAAGACTGGACTGTCTCGTACTGCTGATTACGGAAGCGGGCGACCAGCCGGATTGGACTGAGCATATGCAATTAAACGGCAAGCGTGTCCTGGTTCGGACAATCCATACGGATGAACTTCCGGAATGGATTGCAGAAGATGAAAACCGCAACAATCTTGAGTTGCTGGTACGGGGGGAGATCTTGTTGGATCGCGGCGGTTATTTGGCTGGCGTAAGGGAAAGGCTCATCGCATTTCCGGAATCCATGCGTGAGCAGAAGCGCTTTACCGAATTTCTAGGATTTCTGAGAACGTATTTGCAAGCCAAACAGGACTTGGCTGAGGGCAACGTGCTGGATTCCTTCAGTCACATTTTTACGGCCCTTCATCATTGGGCGCGCATTGTGCTGATCGAAGACGGAAGACTTCCCGAGCTTTCGCTGTGGAAGCAATTGAAGCGAGTGCATCCCGGTGTATACAAGTTATATGAAGAACTAACCGCAAGCCCGGAAACGTTGGAGCAGAGAGTTCAGCTTGTCATGCTGGCATGCGAGTTCTCCGTAATGAGCAAAATGAAGTCATGCTGCACCCTTCTTCTGGATATTATGAATAGCCGTGAAGAACCATGGAGCATTGGCGAGCTGCAAGCTCATCCTGTAATCAGCAGTTTACAGGTTGACCTGTCGCTTGTACTTCAAAAGCTTTTGAAGCGAAACTGTATAAAAGAAGTTATTATAATGAAGGAGCCTCATGACAGCGAGGCGCTGGAGCTCCGGTACCGGATAGAAGGGGTATGAAGTTATTGAATCACAGGAGGCCAAACGGCCAAATGTGATTTTTATTTTTTGAGGGGACATTTGAGGGGGCAAAATTGCATTTGGCGGGCTGTTGCAAGCCGTGTTCGGGAATCCAATATAAAGGGTTGACGGTTGTTGCAGATGTATGGTAAATTACTACTTGTCGCTTTTTGCAAATGGTTTTTAAATGAAATTCCTGAAAAAAGAATTTCAAAAAAGATTTAAAAAAACACTTGCAATGAAATAGGCGAATGTGATATATTATAAAAGTCGCCGCTGAGACATGCGGGACACACGGAACAAAACGAAATAAAAGCTTGTTCTTTGAAAACTGAACAACGAGTGAAACTGCCCTGTTTAATCTCCTTGAGAAGCAGCAATGCTTCAAGGGATCAAATGGATAAAGCAACACGTAATGAGCAAGTCAAACACTT
>NZ_JBTOLL010000009.1:0-182911 GCF_054551715.1 Paenibacillus sp. CAU 1782
TACATCATGGTCTACTACAACAGGCAGCGAATCTATACCTCTAATCCAGGGGGCTGGCCCCCAGCTATTTATCGCGAAAGAGTGCTATCACAAGCAGCCTAGTAACGGGATTTCTGTATGAGTATGTTTTCAAACTGCACTTTTATTGACAACTCCAACTAAGGCTGCAGAAAACAAGAAAAAACCCATCACAATTGAAGAATAGCTGAATTCCATTTATGCAGCCTTATGAGCCTTTTAGCGGTGATACATAGGAATCAATATACCTTTCAAGTTAAAGAAACAGTCGTCGGTAAAAAAACTTCGGCTGGCTATTTAGTTTTGTTTGAATACAGATTTGAGTTTTAAACGAAATTTCTGTTGGATGAAAAGTGCTGCTAGACTAAAGCAGCAATAGAATATCTAAAAACTGCTAGAACACTACAATGCCAACCACCTACACTACTACTGCTCTTCTATTATTCACTTCCCTCTTAACTTTCTGTTACAGCATTCTTTCAGAATTCCGACACTATTTTACAAAAGAAAAACTTGTATATTCATGTGATGCAAGTTAACATGATAATAACGTCAAGGGCAATCTTGAATTTTTTGCGTCCATTTTTATTGAAGAATGATAGGAGGTGCCTAGTAATTAAACAAGAAAGAGGGCTTCAAGAAAAGGTTTAGGGCTTAACGCATTGGGTGATGTTCCAATGCTGTTGATGACTTTACCCCAACATGTGAGAAGTATGCGGTGCTGTTGTGTAGAGGTAGCCTATGATCCACTATGAGAGTATAGATTTAGGAGGAATGAAATTGTATAAACTAACTCGAAAAACGGTTTCGGCCTTTTTAGCGATAATGCTGTTATTCATGAGTCTCATTCCAACGGGAATGACCGGGGAATTGAAGGCGTACGCGGCAACCAATGCTGTGGCAAATGAAAATTTCTCGTCGCTCAAAATTGAAGCGACAACGGGCCTTCCTGAGAACTGGAAAGTTAGCAAAGAAGCAAATGTGAGGACAGTTGGCAGCTACAGCACTGCGTCTACTGCTACGGAAAGGCTTGGCGGCAAGGGTTTAACGGGCTCGGCAAGTAATGGTATTTATAACTTTGGAGCAGGGGCAGCAGAAAATGAACCCCGCGCAGTCGGTTTTATATCATCCGGCAGCGCTACGAAGAGTGGCAACTTGTATTATAAATGGACCAATGAGACCGGAAGCGATATCAGCAGCTTTACAATTAGTTATGATGTGGAAAAATACAGAACGGGTAACAATCCCGCAGGCTATTCAATTAAGCTTTATTATTCCCGCAATGGCGAAGAATGGACGGCAGCGGGAGACGAGTTCGATGTTAAGTATGCTCCGGATGCAGTCACTGACGGTGCGGAAATCGTTCCGATAGATAAAGAAATGGTACAAAACCAGGAGACAACCCTTAATTTGTTGAATGGAGAGTCCATTTATTTCGCATGGAACTATTCGGTGACAAGCGGAGCAGTTACGTCGAATGCACAGGCATTAGGGATTACAAATGTACATATAACGGCTCAAAGCAGTGAAGGACCTGCTACGGTTAGCAGTGTCGTCGCTTCGCCGAATGGCGGAGAGGTTGCCAGCGGAACTTCAGTGTCCCTGAGCACGTTAACTTCTGGCGCTACAATTAATTATGTCGCATATAGTCCTGATCTTCTGAATGAGATCGATCGCGGCATCTATTCAGAGCCGTTCGTTCTGAATTTCAATGGAACTGATCCGATCATCATCAAGGCTATTGCTGCGGCAGAGGGTATGACAAGCAGCAATGAAACGACCTTTACCTTTAGACAGGCTAAATCGGCTAATGTTACTGCTGCACCTGCAGGCGGTGAAGTTACGGCAGGCACAGCGGTCGCACTGAATGCAGCATCAGGCGCTACGATTTATTACACAACCAACGGTGATACCCCGAGCACAGATAGTAATGAATATACAGGAAGCATCACGATTCCATCGCTTCCCTATACAATAAAGGCGATCGCCGTGCAGGAAGGCTACGTCGGCAGCGAGGTAGCTACCTTCACCTACCAACAGGCCAAAATGGCCAACGTAACTGCTGCCCCTGCAGGCGGTGAAGTTGCGGCAGGCACGGCGGTTGCGCTGAGTGCAGCATCAGGCGCAACGATTTATTACACAACCAACGGCGATACCCCGAGCACGGATAGTAATGAATATACAGGAAGCATCACGATTCCGTCGCTTCCTTATACAATCAAGGCTATCGCCGTGCAGGAAGGCTACATCAACAGCGAGGTAGCTACCTTCACCTATACTGCTGTTCCCGAGCAGAATTACAGCCTTGACGGCGAGACCGGCACAGCAGTGGAGTGGGCAATATCTGCGGCAAGCAACTTTACCCAGCCAATTCCGGCCACAGGCGGTGACCTGAAGGAAGTATCGGGTCTGAAGCTGTTGCATGGCGGCAGTGAGAGGGTCATTAACTGGGGCTCCAATGGAGCCAACTCCACCGGCTGGGATAATGGCAACGGTACTAAATACTGGACGATTAACACCTCGACCAAGGGAATGGCGGATTTGAACTTGTCCTGGCGAATGCGCTCATCCGGTTCGGGACCAAGAGACTTCAAGGTGCAATACAGCACGAACGGCAGCACATGGAGTGATATTCCCAATGCTGCGATCCAGGTTCCAAATGCAGTCTCTCTGCTGGATGCAGCCAGCCGATTCGAGGTTGCGCTTCCGGAGAACTTATCTAATCGTGAGAACCTGTCTTTCAGATGGGTCATGACTTCCAACCTATCCGCTAGCGGAGGCACCGTCGGCAGTGGCGGTACCCACCAAATCAACAATATTGCCATAACGGGTGCATACGTGATCGGAGCGAATCAGGCCTATGCCGTCACTTCCAACCTGGTCGACAAAGTTCCGCTGCAAGCCGTTGTAACATTTAACTCCAGAACAACCGATGCTGATATTCTGTACAGCACAAATGGAGGAAGTACGTATAACACGGCAGTTGACGGAAAAGTTGCGCTGACGGCTCTTCCGGCTACCCTGCATGTTAAGGCCGTAAAGGATGGCATGGACGACAGCCGTGTGAAAAGCTTCCAATTTACACAAGCCAAGGTGGAAACGGTAAGCACTACCCCTGGTGCGGGAGCTATTCCCTCTAATGCAAATATTACGTTGAAGACCGATCCAACTGACGCTGTGATCACCTATGTCATCACGACAAAAGCCGGTACGGAGGATGAAAGCGTCTTGCCTGAGGCAACCTTCACGGCGCCTATTGCTTTGTCGGAGGAAATGTTCCCTCTCCGCATTACGGCAAAAGCGACGAAGGAAAATTATCTGGAAAGCGACGCTATCACCTTTAATTATTCGGCAAGAAAACCGACTGGCGGAGAGAAAAACTACTTCGGCATGCTTCACGGGCACACGATTAATTCCGACGGCGCAGGAACGTTAGAAGAAGCCTTCGCCTGGGCGCGTGACGAAGCAAAGCTGGATTTCTTCGCTTTGACGGATCACAGCAACTCTTTCGATACCGCGCCTGCGAGCGATAAAGCGGGAACCTATAACCTGGGTGCCTATAACAAGGATAATGCGAGATGGCAAAGTGGTCAAAATGCCGCTGCCGCTGCTGCCGTTCCCGGCGAATTTGTCAGCTTCTATGGATATGAAATGACCTGGTCCGGCGGCCCGGGGCATATTAATACCTTTGGCACGGAAGGTTTTGTCAGCAGGAACAATACAGAGCTAAACAACAAAACCAATGATGCCGGCTTAAGAGCGTATTATGAGCTTCTGAAGCTGCACCCGGAGGCAATCGGACAGTTCAACCATCCGGGCACTACATTTGGCAATTTTAACGGCTTTGCGTATTTGGATCCCGTTATCGATGAGCGGATCAGCCTGATTGAAATCGGCAATGGCGAGGGCGAAGTCGGAAGCGGGGGATATTTCCCTTCTTATGAACAATATAACATGGCGCTTGACAAGGGCTGGCATTTGGCTCCAACTAACAATCAGGATAATCACAAGATGAAGTGGGGCAACTCAAATACGGCTCGCACCGTAGTATACACCAATGACTTTACGCTTCCGGGCATCCTCCTGGGGTTGAAGGAAATGCGTGTGTACGCAACGGAAGATGTCAATCTGGACATTGTTTATACACTAAATGACGAGCAACTGGGAACCATTCTGACCGATGTGCCTGATACGGCAAGATTTAAGGTTGATGCCAAAAATACGGCAGGCAGCAACAAGGTCGCTTCTATTGCCATCATTACAAACGGCGGAACCGAGCTGTACAAACAGAACTTCGGAACGACGGATGCGGTGCTTGATTATGAGCTGCCTAATCCGAAAGCAGGCTATTATTACATCAGAGTGATCCAGACAGATGGCCGCATTGCGGTGACAGCACCGGTATGGCTTGGTAAAGCAGAGAATGTTGGAATCAGCGAATTCACCTCCAGCACGCCAACTCCTGTAACGACGGAGGAGCTTACCTTAACAACCGAGGTGTTCAATAACGAAGATCGCGCCGTAACATTGAATTCGGTCAAATACGAGACGACGGATGGAGATTTGATTGCGAATGTTCCATTAAGTAAATCCATTGCAGCGTCGTCGAGCGAAAAGCATAACCAAAGCTTTATACCGACTGAGGCCAAAAAAATGACGGTTGTCGTGACGGTTAACGTAACGATAAACGGCGAGGACAAGACGTACACCAAAGAGATCGAATTGAATGTGAAGGATATTACGAAGCTGAATTATATCGGCATTGACGCTTCACACTTGAATGAATATGTCGCTGGCAATTACAAGGACAGCATGAAGAACCTAAGCACTCTTGCCATGCAATACGGACTTCGTACCGTAAATCTGACTACCAGTGAAGAATTCATAGCGGCAGCGGCTGACCCAAGATATAAAATGATGATCATCACCGCTCCGACAAGAAGACTGAATCCATCCACGGGCATTACGCATAAGTACTACAACGATGAGGAGATTGCGGCCATTGCAGCCTATGCAAAGCAAGGCAATCCCGTCATCATAACAGGCTGGGCCGATGTTTACGAAAACTATGCCTATGTGACTGCCGGATTGGACAATCACATGGCTGGTCAGCAGAACAAGCTGCTCGCTGCTATAGGCTCAACCCTTCGTATTGCAGACGACCAAGCGAAGGATGACGTAACGAATGGGGGGCAGCCTCAACGACTATACCTTGAGGATCATCACGATTTGATCAATCCGTTACTGGCAGGCATGCTGGAAGGGCAGAAGTTTAGTCAATACGGCGGCTCTACCGTATATGCTGTTCAGGCTGACGGTACTCCAGCCACTATTTTGCCAACAAGCGTAACCCCGATAGTTAGCGGCTTTAATACCACGTATTCAAGCGATGATGATGGGGACGGCTACGGATTTGAAGACAAGGAAACCAAGGTTCCGAGATATGGAGACAGTCCCGATGCAGGAAAAGGTACCGGGAAGGTGCTGCTGGCTGCTTCCGAAGCGGTCCAGCATGACGATGATGTCGTTTCTCAAGTCGTCGTGGCCGGCGGAGCTTTTATGAGCGATTTTGAAATCAAAAATACAGCGCTTGATAATCCGGCTGATGCTTACAGCAATGAAGTGATTGTTCGCAATCTGCTGGAGTCGATTGAGAATGTGACAATTACGCCAATCGCCGATATCAAAGCGGCGGAAGAGGGAACTGAGTTTACAATAGAAGGAATTGCCACGGTCAGCGTATATGATGGAAACAGCGATAACAATACAGGCTTCTTCGATTCCATCTATGTGCAGGATGCATCCGGCGGGATTAATCTCTTCCCGGTTGCAAGTGATGTGCAAGCTGGCCACAAAATACGTGTGACAGGCGTTGTCAGCTCCTACCAGGGAGAGAGACAGCTTGCTGTCAACAGCGTCAGGATTATGGATACTGCCATCCAGCCGGCGGCGCCGCAAGTGCTTACGACGGTCGAAGCTATGGCGCCTGGCAATACAGGTAAGCTCATCGAGACGTCAGGCATAGTCAAGAGAGTCGTGGCTGAGCCAAACGGAACGGTCAATGAAATCACCATCGACGATGGTACCGGTGAAGCGATCGTATATATCAATGCTTATATTACTCCGAATAAGAGCCTTTCCTTCGTCGAGGTAGGAGCTGAAATATCCGTAATAGGATTAGGCTCGATCGGAGAAAACTTTACATCTACAACGGAATTTTTGCCGCGGCTTCGTGTCCGTGACAGAGGAGAAATACAGCTAATCAACGCGTCGAACCTCTTTACGGTGACATTCCAATCCGAAGGCGGCACGGCAGTAGAGGCAGCGACAGGAATTGAACCAGGTTCCACCATCGCGCTTCCGACAGCGCCGACAAGGGCGGGATATGCTTTTGCCGGATGGTATACTGGGAAAAGTGGCACGGGAACGGCCTTTACGGCTGATACGATTGTCACTTCCAGTGTGACGGTATACGCGAACTGGGTAGTGTCCGGCGGGCAAGGATGGTCAGGCGGTCCGATCGTGACTTCGCCGCCAGCTGTGATTAATACATCTACGGATGGACAAACAACGGTCGTAGCCGCAACGGTCAAGCCAACGTTCAATACAGCTACCGGAGAAGCTAAAATAGTTCTTTCGAGCAATGAAGGATCGGCTATTGTCGAAGCAGCGAAGAAAGCGGAGGCGGCTGGACAGCAGTCGGTTGTACAGATTCATGTGGAATCGGCAACTGGTTCACAATCAATCGCAGTGGAGCTGCCAAGAACCGCAATCGATGCATTGGCGAATGATACAAAATCGGCGCTTGTTATTCAGACGGGGTTTGGAGAAGTAATCCTTAACGAGCACGCGCTTCAGACGGTCAGCAAAGCTGCTGATGCAGGGGCGGTAATCATCACCATAAACAAGGTGGACAGCTCTGCCTTTACCGGTGAGACTCAGTCGAAGGTCGGCGACAGACCGGTATTCGACTATACGGTTAGCGTCGGGGATACTGAGGTAACCGATTTTGATGGACCAAATGTAAAGATAATCATCCCGTATGTACTGCGTGACGGGGAGCGGGAAAATGCCGTTGTTGCTTATTACATCGATGGTCAGAACAGGCTGCAAATCATGCGGGGCTTGTATAACTCCGAGATGAAGTCGGTTATTCTGACCGTATCCCATTTTTCCAAATATGGGGTGGGATACAATGAAGTGAACTTTGCGGATGTGGCGTCCGGGTCATGGTATAATGAAGCCGTCGGCTTTATTGCGGCAAGAGGCATTACTGTAGGAACAGGAAACAATCTTTACAGTCCTGCAGACAAGTTGACGCGCGGACAATTTATGGTAATGGTGATGAAGGCATTTGGCATAGCGCCTTCCGCCAATAGCGCAAGCAACTTTGCTGACGCAGGCGACACTTATTACACCGGATATCTGGCTGCCGCCAAACAACTGGGATTAGCAAATGGCATCGGAGGCAACCTGTTTGCTCCGGAGAGAGAAATTAGTCGTCAGGAAATGGTAACCCTGCTGTACAACGTGCTTCGCTCCATCGGCGAATTGCCGAATGCTGCGGTGGAGAAACCGTTATCGGACTTCAGCGATGAAAGTCAGATAAGCTCCTGGGCCAGGGATGCAATGGAATTATTTGTAGAGACAGGGTTGATCATTGGAGATGCCGGCAAGCTCTCTCCTGAGAGAAGCACAACCAGAGCAGAGATGGCGCAAGTCTTCTATAACCTGTTGTCGAAATGATAATGTCCTAAACAATCCGAGGCAGAGGCGAGGGGGAATAACTCTCGCTTCTGTCTTTCTTTCGCTTTAGGGAGCCAACTTACAAAAGGGGAAGGGGCGCTTCGATGAGCGCATTTCTTGATATACCAAAGGAAGGCTGTTTACCAGCCTGCGCAATTCTTACGGATGATCCGATGCGAGTGGAGATGTTTACGGCTCACTACCTGGAACAAGCCAGGTTATATACCCGGCAGCGTGGCATGACAGGTTATATAGGAAGCTACGGGGGGACGGAAATCACAGTACAGGCTGTGGGGTATGGAGGAGCATCACTGACTGCGTATTTGCATGAAATGGTATCGTTGTACAGGGTACAAACGGTTATTTACGCAGGCGAATGTATATCCCGGGAGGCGTCCGTTTTATTGAGGGATTTGGTCCTTGCGCCAATGGCTTATACCTGTAACAGACAAGATGATTCGGCAGCAAATGACGAGATGCTCGCCATATCAACATTGGCAGCCAGTCGATGTTCGCTCTCTGTGCAAGCAAAGGCGGTTCATAGTAATGACCTTTACGGAACACGGGAATTAGAGGCCTGCTGTGCGCAAGCGGGAATAATCGACTTTGCCACGCACGCGCTTTATGACTACGCCAACAAACACGGTATTGCGGCAATATCACTCTTGAGTGTATCAGAGTGCTTCAATGAACAGATCGCCCCTGCTGAGAGGCAGAGTCAGATGCACGGATTGACAAGATTGGCATTTGAGACGGCTGCAATGGCGAATTAGCCACTCTAGTGTTGGATGATGGAAAGCGAGGGACAACATCTGCAATTGCAGATGGGATGTTCCAAGACGTCCTCTTTGTTTCGGATTCCTTTTAGCCGATGGGAATTGTCTAGAAAAAGTCCTGTTTATTGAATGCTCAGACATCTGGAAAAATGATAATCTGGCGGCTTATACGCCTTAAGTGTATGGAATGGGAGTTAGTAGCCGTAACCGGGCGCATTTATGCAAATAAAAAAACGGCAGAAATGCCGTTTTTTCTTATGTATCAGCGTCAGTTTGCCCCCATATTTGCCTGCAAAACATTCTCCCAGTTTGGATTATGCATCATCTCGGAGGCTTCCCCATGAAATGCCCCCATGGCTTCTTGATCATCCATCAGCCGATACCTCATCCAAGCCGTCAAGTAACCTCTATGATTGTTGCCGTTGCCTTCGATTGCTGTATGGGCGGCGCCTTTTGCCATTCCCATCATAACAGGCGTGTCAGCGCCAGTATTTTGCAAGGCTGATTGATTGCTTGATGCCGGTGAAATTAGAAAATCCCGCGTTCCGCCCATAATAAGGAACGGGACGGTTATACGCGCCGTATCGTACACATCCTCCGGATCGCAATATTTCAAATCGGGGAGAGCTATGGATACAACCGTTTTAATCAAGAATCCGCTTTCGTAGTTGGTATGGGCGTTTATGACCCCGGTAGAGCCTTGGGAATGTCCAGCTACGCCGATATTTTCAACTTGTACCCTTTGATAAAACAAGCTGCTTTCTTGCTGGTTTTCATTGCTCAAATAATCAATAGCCGCCACGATTTCTTTGCCTGTTCCTGTTGTTTTGCTATAGGAATCGATGACGATGAATCCCCAGCTGGCCAGATGGGTTAAGAGCTCGTTATAAGGATCCGGCGTGGCATCCGTTCCATTCCCCCACGAAATAATGGGATAGGTTTCGTCTTCGTGAAAATCGGGATAGTAGATTCTAAATAAAGGCTCTCCGATCGTGTCTTCAACTTCCTCGACCTTTACCCCATAGCTCCCTTGCTCTGCGTAACGCTGCTCAATGCTTCCTTCGGCCAGTGGTGGGACATCAGAATGAATAAGTATTTGCATGAAAATAGTAACCGAAATAGCAAGGACAAGGACGATAGCTGACAACCATAACAGCCATTTTCTTTTTTTCAAAACCGACATAGGCGCGACCTCTACGATAGTCTATAGATTTCTCTACCGCTTTCCTTGGGAAAATATGAAACTGAAAAATTATACGTGATATATATCGTTATGTTTCATAAACCCAAAAGCACATGATATTTTGTGCTGTATTTTGTGCAACACTAAAGTATGATGGATAGAAGAACAACTGCCTCAATTGGCATTTACGACATAAAACTTAGGAGGTTCCATGTCCTGGAGTAAAATGAAGCAACAACTGGAGAGTTTTCTCTGTCCTGCGTTAGAGGGAAAAGTGGAGTACCGTGCAACCAGCTACCGTTATTTGCCCGATAAAGCCGGGCAGTGTTATATAACAGTCGATAAAAAGAACATCCTCAATATGAATGATGCAACTACCTCAATCAGATGGTACCAGGCGGAGCTGGAAATCAAGAATGACCCCAATATCCAAATTTCGGTTAGTGATGAAGAAATTGAGACAATTAAAATGGAAACCAAAGGAGCTGTGCCGGAGGAGCGTATAAAAGTGATTGCCAGAGGCCGTAAAATAACTATCCATGCAAAAGAGCTTTTTTTGGCTCAGTCGGCATTAAGCAAATCCAATTTTGCCGTTGTCGCTAACAAGTTTTTATCTACACCGATAGAGGAAAGCCTGGAGAGCCATGATATTTTATTGAATATCCTGGCGCTGGTGGACAGGCGGGTCGGGAAAAAACGAATTTTAAATCTATCCCAAAAGATCAAGTTAAAGCATCCGAGCGTACAGTATTTTTACGAACTGCGGCTGAATACGGTATAGACAAAATTGAGTACTACTTGGCTCTAGACAAGGGGGTAACGCTGAATCCTTTTCCGCAACTGACCTTCAAATCAGGATTTATTGCTTAATGGTGAAGTCCGGGTACCTTTTCGCCTGGGCTTTTTTTGTGCTCCCTTTTAATGGAAAGTTGGAGAGTCTGCCGAATACGATTACCCGACCTATGGAAACAATATCCAAGATGATTTGAAGAATAGAAAGCAGCTACAGGACGGAGTGTGTGGGGGGCCGGGGAGCTTATTCAACTTGTATGGTTCACATGAACAGGAAACGGCGTGATGACATGGCTGATAAGCTTAAGGAGTACAACCAAAAAAGGAATTTTGACAAAACGTTGGAGCCGGAAGGAAACGGCGAGTTTTCGGGGGATGGCTTGAGGTTTGTTGTTCAGCACCATATGGCCAGAAGAGAGCACTACGATCTGCGTCTGGAATGGAAGGGCGTTCTTTTGAGCTGGGCGGTGCCTAAAGGTCCCTCTTACAATACCCGCGATAAGCGGCTTGCCGTTATGGTGGAGGATCACCCGATGGAATACCGGAACTTTGAAGGGACGATTCCAAAAGGACAATACGGCGGCGGAGTTGTGATGTTATGGGACGAAGGCTTTTGGGAGCCGCAAGGCAATGTGGAGAAGGGGCTTTTTAAGGGAGAACTGAAGTTTGTTCTGATGGGCAGGCGGCTGAAGGGGAAATGGGTGTTGGTCCGTCTGAAGGCAAAACCGGGCGAGGATCGGGATAATTGGCTTTTGATCAAGGAAAAGGATGAGTATGTACAATCGGATAGCGGAATCGAGGAGCACAACGCCAGCATCAGGAGCGGGCGGTCAATGGATGAAATCGAGAGGGGCGAGGAGGAAAAAATAACAAGGAATCCCTTCAGCAAAGTGGAGGTGCAGCTTGCAAAACTCGTGCAGTCGGTGCCCAAGGAGGGAGAGTGGCTCTATGAGCTGAAATACGACGGCTATCGAATCGTTGCGTTTGCAGAGGAGAACCAAGTCCGGCTAATGACCCGCAACGGCAATGATTTAACGGGGCGGTTCCATGTCATTGCTTCATCCCTTATGGAGTTGGCTGCTGGCAGGGCGATGGTGCTGGATGGCGAAGTTGCCATAACGGACGAATCAGGCAGGACGGATTTTCAGGCTTTGCAAAACTATATGAAAACATCCGGCAACGTAAGCTTAACCTATATCGTTTTTGACCTTCTTGCGCTGGACGGCGTTGACCTTCGGGTGCGTCGACTAATTGAGCGAAAAGAGATGCTGGAAAATCTGATGGCTAATGCTCCCGGCAACCTTCACTATAGCCGTCATATCGCGGGAAGCGGGAAGGAAAGTTTTGCCGCGGCCTGTGAGGCGGGGATGGAAGGAATTATCGGCAAAAAGGCGGATTCACACTACAGCGGTCTCCGCAATCAGAACTGGATCAAGCTGAAGTGTGATCGAAGACAGGAGTTTGTCATTGGGGGATATGTGCTAACGGACAAAAAAACCAGCGGGGTCAGTTCCCTTCTCCTGGGTGTCTACGAGGGCGATGATTTGCTCTATGCAGGACGTGCCGGAACTGGCATCAGCGAAGCCGAAATGAAAGTGCTGGCGAATAAGTTCGAACCTATCAAAAGAGCGGATGCTCCTTTTAACATCGCGCCAAAGCCCGGTCCCAAAGAAACGCTAACGTGGCTTGAACCCAATCTGGTCGCGGAAATCAAGTTTGCTGAATGGACCAAGGAAGGCCAATTAAGGCAGGCTAGTTTTAAAGGCTTACGAACGGATAAGGAGCCCAAGGACGTCAAACGAGAAACGGCAGGGGACGACTTGCATTCTGAATTTACTGAAGAAGAGGGGGTATCCATGCCGATCACAACAACCCAGACATTCACGAAAAGCAAGACAACATCTGGGGCAGCCAAGTCAATCAATACGACTTCCAAGGCAACAAGCTTGGTAATCGAGGGGGTAAAAATCACTAACCCGGGCAAAGTGCTTTTTGATGATCCTCACGTGACAAAAGAAGACGTAATTCGCTACTACGTAACAGTAGCGGAGCGCATGCTGCCTTACATAAGCCGCAGAATCCTCACCAGCGTGCGCTGCCCAAAGGGCGTATCGCAGAATTGCTTTTACAAAAAACATCCCGGTCCGGAGAGCAAAGGCGTCATCCCTTTCCCCGTGACAAACAGCAGCGGGAAAACGGAGGATTATTTCTACATCGAGGATGCAACAGGGCTGGTATACGAGGCGCAGATGGGAACGCTGGAGATTCATACATGGGGCAGCAGCATCGACGCATTGGAGACGCCCGATATCATGGTGTTTGATCTGGACCCGGACGAAGGAATGGAGCTGGACAGAATACGCCAGGGCGCAAAGGATATGAGAAGCATTCTGGAGGAGCTGTCACTGAAGTCTTTTCTCAAAACGAGCGGCGGCAAGGGATACCATGTGGTGGTTCCTTTTAAGGCGGCTATGAACTGGGAGGCGTTTAACGGTTTTGCCAAAACCGTTGCGCAAGTGATGGAGCAGAAGTGGCCTAATCGCTATACAAGCAATGTCAGAAAAGCCAAACGAGCGGATAAAATATTTATCGACTGGATACGGAACGGCAGAGGCGCTACAAGCATCGCCCCATATTCACTCCGGGCAAGAGCGGGAGCGAGCGTGTCCATGCCAATCGCATGGGAAGAGCTTGATACCATTGCTCCGGGAGGCATCAAAATGCAGGATGCGCTGCGCAGGATTGGCGGCAACGATCCTTGGCGGGATTTTTTTAAGGGATAAATGCCTATAGAAAACAGCTCAAGCGCCGGGCTTCCCTGACCGATGCTTGAGCTTATTTGTTTCCTGACTATTATTTTCTCTTATACCATTTTGCCCAATCGTTTAAGACCTGTGCTCTAGTCAGCATTCGGTCACTGGGCCATAGGGACGTTTCCCATTCATTGTTTTACATAATGAACTTCTCGACACAGAAGGCATAACTTGCTATCTTAAGTAAATCATGCTACCAGTAGTAGTGATGAAACGTATATCATGTCATACAACTGGATAAGTACAGGAGGGTGACCAGTGGCTTTTATACCATTGATATGTCCCAATTGCAACGGACAGATCGAGCATAAAAAAGAGCGAACGTTCAAATGTCCATTTTGTGAAACGGAGCTATTATTGAAGGAAAACAACGTGTATTATGTGGACCAGTCGGTGCATCATTATCATGGGACCGCGCCAGTTCCAACCCGGGGGCCGGCAGCGGCGCCTGCTAAGCCGAAGGTGAAGGCGATGTTGGGGGTCTTGTTTCTCTTCTTCATTATTGCTATTGTTTTTGGTTACTTCGCATGGAACTCGTTATGGACCACGAATCTGACGGGCAATACGGGGCTACCCGGTGCTGGACACGTTGTTCGAACAGAACCGGAGAGTGAAGTACTGCAATCTTTTTTGAAGGATATTTTTGGAAAGACTAATGCCGACCCTACAGCAGAAGAGTTAGCCAGCATTCGCTACTTGTCCGTTGGCAAAATCGACGACAAGTGGCAGTTTACCTATAGTTTCGATGATCCCTTCAGTAATGAGCAAGCGGAGCTGGTGAATTACGCCGTTGAAGATAAGCTGTTGAATAACCAGAGGATCGAACAAAAAGATTTTGAAGCGTTTACTGGTTTGACCGTTCTTAAACTGAATAACGAATATGAAGTTTCCCAAACCAGTGATGTCAGTTTCAGCCATATGGAGGATCTGAAGAGCTACTCCGGCGGATTTAATGAATCATTCCGTGCATTCTCCCAATATTTCGGGGAACCCTCGAAGATTCTGGAGTTAACTACTCAGATTCGAAGCAACGCGGAACTAGCCTTGTTGCTGGAGTTTACACATTTGCGTTCCTTATCCATTACCTATGTGGATGAATCCGTGACGGATTTCCATCTATTGCAGCAGTTGCCCTTGAAGGCGCTGACGATCGAGACAGTGGATAATCTGAACTGGCTATCTTCGCTTAGTTCACTAGAGTCGCTCACCATTTTGTATAGCGATGCAACGGATTTTAACAGTCTCTATGCGCTTAGCGGGCTGCGGGAATTGACATTCCAGGCGGTACCGAATTTGAAGTCGATCGAATTTATCAAAAATATGCCGAGCCTGCATCGATTGGATATGGACCGCGTGGATGTCGTTAGTCTTGAAGCGCTCAGGGATAAGGGATCCCTGACAATATTAAGGCTCGCCAGTTTGACCTCGTTGGATTCATTGGATGTGGTCAACAGCTTGACCTCACTGTCTGAATTGGCGATATCTAGTTATTATGGGACAGAGCCATCGCTATCGCTTCCCCTTGTAACGCAAGCCGAGCTGCCGGGGTCATTACTTCCCGATTTTGAGGCGCCTGATCTCCAGTCGCTTACACTTCGCCCCGGCAGCTCCGGAATTTACGGAACGGAACTGGTCAAATTCCCGAAGTTAACGCAGCTTTCTTTGGTTGACAGCGGAAGTATGTATCAGGTCGAGGCTTTGAACGAACTACCGGCTCTTGAAGTGATTAACGCCAGTGAAACATCGTTTTATGAAGATACCCATGCATTATTTCAATTGCAAAACGTAACCACGTTGATCTGTTCGGAATGTACTTTTTCCATGCAAGGAAACGAGCCTTTTAGGAACGACACGCTGGAACATTTGACGATAAACGATTCCTATTATTTGGTAAACAACGAAAATGTGCAGAATCTTGACAAGGTGACTCCGTATCTCGCCGGGATGTCGGCCTTGCGCTCTTTCACGCTGCAGGATGAGTCCATTCAAAATCTTGACTTTATGGGAGGCTGGAAAAACCTTGAGGTGCTGCATGTGGAGAATAACGCCATCTCGAACCTAGATCCGCTAATCCCTTTGCAGAATCTGAAGAGGGTATACATCACTGGAAATCCTGTGCAAAACGGGACGGTGTTAGGCGACGGAGTAGTCTATTAGAGCTGCTTGTTTCAGCCCGTTTTGAGGCCGCGAATAGGTGAACGGTCAGAGAAGCTTTTGCAGCGGCCCAGGAATGCTCGTTCTCGGCATTCCTGGGCTACGTGCATACCCTATTCTTTTCCTACGCCTGACAACACGAATGATGTCGGATAACCAATAACCTTATTATCATGGGTTTGATACTTAAGCCCCAATATTCCCTCTTCCATTTCCTCTGTTGCTTGCTCGCTTCCATGAGACAATTTATCTTGCTCTACGCCGGTAATTAACCAGTTCCCGTTAATCTTCTCCAATGAATATTTCTTAGTCGTTGTGGTGAACGGCTGATCCTTCAGCTCTTTTGTTTCAATCGTGTAAATATGGACTTGACTAGGCGTGCTCCCTTCATACACATCACTGATTTGTACCGATGCGCTCAGTTTATCCATTCCCATTCCATGAATGATATTGAGCATTTGTTCCTTATGCCTGGCGTACTCCTCTTGGGACATGTTCGCCAAATCATCATGGTCGTATGATTTATTGTCATACCCAAAAACAAGGTTATCGCTGACCGATGTCCAGTAGTCATCGCTTACCATTTCATTTACAGCTTTATGATATTGGTTATATGACTTGTTAAAATAGATGAGATCAAATTCGCTTTCTTCAAGTGTCTTTACATTTTCAACAAGCTGCTGTTTCTCCGAACGTCCCATCCCTGAATCAGACGTACACGCCGTTAAAACAACGGCAAACAATAGAAGCAATCCACATGAAAGTTTTATGAATTTCATTTATATCCCCCTTTTCCCTGTATTTGTTTAAACGAAACCAAGCCAATTAAGGTTGCGAATTTTGGATCAAATCATGGCAGGATTCCATCCATAAGAATAGATCAATAAGACATAAGGATAAGTCATTGTTTTGCGAAATTTGATGCCGTATGATAGCTTCATGCTACTGAAAGCGCTATCAAATCGCGGAGGAGTGACACGGTGCGCCCACAAAAACACGGCTTAAAAAGCTCGTCGATTGTGAAGTTTCTCTACATATCCCCCTTTATGATTATGCTTGCCGTTTTTGCATATTTTCCGCTGTATGGATGGGTTTACGCCTTCTTTGACTACACGCCGCCTATTCCTCTGTCCCAATCGCCGTTTGTTGGCCTCAAGTGGTTTTCTTCCTTGGTTGAAAATGAAGTGAAAGTGAATCAGCTGCTGCAAGTCATTAAAAATACGTTTGGGATGAGCGGTCTGGCGCTGCTTTTTTCTTGGCTTCCCATGATTTTTGCCATCTTTTTGACGGAGATCAAGGCCGTGAGGTTCCGGAAGTTTATTCAGACGGTTACAACCTTGCCCAACTTTATTAGCTGGGTACTGGTCTACTCGTTGGCCTTCTCTATGTTCTCCAGCGAAGGCATCGTCAATGGTTTATTGCATCAATTGGGCGTTATCGACTCCCCGATCCTGTTCCTTCAGAAGTCCGATCATGTGTGGCTGACGATGTGGATGTGGATGACCTGGAAGACACTGGGCTGGGCGGCTATTCTGTACATCGCGGCCATTATGGGAATAGACGATTCCTTGTACGAAGCAGCTCATGTGGACGGGGCTACCCGAATGCAGGTGATCCGCCATGTTGTGCTGCCCAGTATGCTGCCGACCTATTTTGTCCTGTTGATGCTCCAAATCGCCAGTTTCCTGAACAATGGCCTGGAGCAATATTTCGTGTTTCAGAATGCGTTTAACAAGGAGACGATTCAGGTTCTGGATTTGTACGTGTACAACCTTGCGATGAGCGGGGGCAGCTACTCTGTATCGGTCACGATTAGCATGCTGAAAAGCCTAATCAGCGTAGTTTTGCTATTTTCGGTGAACGGGCTCTCCAAATTGCTGCGGGGGGAAAGCATCGTATGAGCGATAACACGACAGACCTGACGCCTAATGAGGCTGTGGGGAACAACCTTCCGTCCAAACCGATGAAATTCCGGACCAGTCCGGCCGACAAAATGATTTCCGTGCTGATCTACATCCTCTTTTCGCTGTTTGCCTTCATTTGCGTTTTTCCGTTCTACTCGATCATCATCAATACGATCAGCGCCAACGATATAAGCGCCAGAGGCGATGTTATTTTTTATCCCAAGGGGATCCACTTTCAGAACTACTTTGATGTGTTCAAAATACCGGGATTGCTGAATGCCGCCATGATTTCTCTTGGGCGGACGGTGATTGGCACAACGCTGACCGTTGGGGCCTCCGCCTTTCTGGGCTTTATGTTTACCCAGGAGGACCTGTGGAAGAGGAAGTTCTGGTACCGTTTTACGATCATCACGATGTTTTTTAACGCGGGCATCATCCCTTGGTACCTCACCATGAAAACACTGCATTTGACGAACAATTTTTTGGCTTATGTGCTGCCAACGGTTGTTGCTCCCTTTTTTATCATTCTGGTCAAAACATTTGTGGAATCCACGCCAAAGGAACTGCAGCATGCGGCAAGCATCGACGGAGCCGGAATTATGACGTTGTTTTTTAAGGTGATGCTGCCGATCTGCAAGCCGATTTTGGCTACGGTGGCTATATTTGCGGCGGTTGATCAGTGGAATTCCTTTCAGGACACGCTGCTGCTGGTGACGGACAGCAATTTGTACAGCTTGCAGTTTATTCTCTACAACTACATCAATCAAGCCAGTTCGCTGTCAACCATGGTTAATTTGCAAAACGCCGGTTCAACCGCAATGGCAAGCCTGGCAACGAAACAAACGACAACCTCCATTCGCATGACGGTCACTATTATTGTTGTGGCGCCAATTTTGCTGGTGTATCCGATATTCCAGCGTTTTTTTGTAAAAGGGATTATGATAGGCGCGGTCAAGGGGTAAGCTGCGCCGTTATAATACATTAACCGTAATTGGGGGATTGAGAATGAGCAGAAAAACAATGAAAAAACCGTTGTTGCTCCTGTTGGCTTGTTTCTTGGCGAGCGCAGCGGCGCTGAGCGGTTGCGATACCGGCTCCAAAAGCGCTTCCCCGTCGAATGAGCCGGGCGGAGCGTCCGGGTCCGGCAACGCGGGGGATCGGAAACCGTTAACCATTACCGTTTTCAACAATGCGGCTAACTATCAGGGGGAGCAGACGGGCTGGTATGGAAAGCTGGTGAAGGACAAGTTTAATCTTACGCTGAATATTTTGGCTCCGCAGGTTGCCGGCGACCAGCTGTACAAAACCAGAACGGCAGCGGGCGATCTTGGCGACCTCCTCATTATCGACAACAGCCAGTTGGAGGAGCTGCTGCCCGCAGGCCTTGTTTTGGATATTACAGATCGGATTCAAAACACGAAGTATTTGTCCGCTTATGCAGAAAATCATTTTAAACCTTTTAATGCGGCGTTCGACAAGGTCAATCCAGAAGGAAAAATCTATGCATTGGCGACCTTCCAAGCGGATACTTCGCCAACAACCTTTTCAGAGGAAATCCCGTATTCCAGCCCCATTATGCCATGGGATTATTACAAGGGCATCGGAGCTCCCAAGCTGAATAATCTGGATGATCTTTTGGCCGCCTTGAAGCAGATGCAAGCGAAATATCCCAAAACGCCGGACGGCAAGCCGATCGTTCCAATCACCTTATGGAAGGATTGGGACGGCGGCAGCATGGAAAATGTGCGTTGGCTGAGCAACTGGTACGGCTTCGAGCATCCTGACGGGACTTCGACGATTCAGTTGAATGCCAAAGGAGACATCGTTCCTCTCATTGACGACAACAGTATGTACAAAAAAATTCTGCAATTCTATTTCAAAGCCAACCAGATGGGATTGGTCGACCCGGATTCGCCTTCCCAGGACTGGAACAAGGTTGCGGAGAAATTAACGAACAAGCAGGTGCTGCTGCTGTGGTATTCCTGGCAGAGAGGGTTTTACAACAGTATTGAGCGGGGAAGAAACGGCGACGGCAATGTCGCTGTACCAATTGCGGATACGCGTATCCTCCAGAGCAGCGACGCCTTTTACGGCAACGGAAGAGTATTTGCCATCGGCTCCAAAGCCAAAGATCCCGACAGAATTATAGAGTTTCTGGATTGGATCGTTTCGCCGGAAGGCTTGCGTTATTATACGAATGGCTTCGAGGGCTTTAACTATGAAAAAACGGAGGACGGCAAATTCAGGCTGACTGAAATCGGGCAAACCGCGTTCCAGAATAATACGCCGGTGCCTGATGAATACGGAGGCGGCGGTTATCAGGATGGGCAGAGCAAGATCAACAGCATGATCATGAGCGATTTTGTCGTTGATCCCGACACGGGGGAATTTTACAACAACAATTATTGGAGCTCGACGATCGAGGCGAACAAGACGGTTCTCACAACGGAGTGGCAGAATGCTTACAACGCAACTAATCCAACGGACTACTACATCAAAAACAATATGATCGATATTGTGCCTAACATTAACACAAGCCTAGGCAGCGATTCTTCGGAGATCAAAAACAAACGCAGTCAAATCTCGGATTATGTGAAGAATACGTCATGGAGGATGATTTTTGCCAAAAACCAGGAGGAGTTTGATGGGCTGTGGGCCAAAATGAAAAGCGATGTCGTGGGTCTCGGCTGGGAGGATGTCGTAGCCGAAGATTCGGCCAAGGCGCGGAAAATCATTAAGCTGCGCGCCGAAGCAATTGGAAGCAAGTAGGGCAAAAAAGCCAAGCAAAGCAGGCTTGGCAGGCTGATATAGAAGGTTTGTAAGGCAAGCGTGATAAACAACGCTGCGACGAAGCAAGTTTGAGTAAGCAGCCAGGTCACCTCTAGTTTCAAGGGAGGCCTGGCTGCATTGCGTTGTGCGCAGCCACCTGGCGTGCAGCGCTTAATTCTCCGGCGAGAAGCTGGTATTTTCTTGGCGTGCTTCCGGTTACCTTTTTGAATTGTCGGCAGAAGTGTTCCACGTGATGATAGCCGCATTGAAAAGCAATTTCCGCTATGCTGGGAGAGCCTTGCAGCAAATATTCTTTGGCCAGCCTGATTCGGCAGTTGATGACATCTTCCATGGGGGAAATTGCGAATGTTTTTTTGTAAAGAATCTGCAGATAGCCGGAGCTGATACGGAGGAAATCCGCCATTTTTGCCACGGTCCATTCATCCCCCGGATCGCTTCGGATAGCTGCGCGAAGCTTAAGCAAATGGTAGTATTGCGCGTTGAAGCCTGTATGAAAATAGGATTCCAGAAGCTTGTTGAACAGAGTGTTAAGCAAGCAATCAATGGAGGATTCCTTGTAATCGCGATGAAAGTTGTGCTCGATAATCAACAGCTCGAACAAGGCGTTGCAGTAGTCGGGGTCGTCCAAGGCAAAGGGGATGCCGAACGGCAGAGAGGTTTTGGCCACGTAAGGCTCGTTGGAGTCGAAACGAAGCCAGTTGTTGATATATCGTTCTTCGCAAGCTCGGTAATAAATTTTTTGATGCGCACGATAGAGGACGGCGCTGTGGGCAGGGTAGAGCTTAAGCTCTCCGGCTACCCAAAATTGGGCAGGCGTTTTGGTGATGACGAGAAGCCAGCACTGATGGCCTTGAGGAATATCAAACACAAAATTGCTTGTATGCGTCGCATCGCATTCCACATAGTAAATATGGTTCAACACGTTCTCCCCCTAGCCTTAGCCTAATGTTTCCTATCAAAAAAGCTTGACTAAACGGATGAGCTTAGCTATGAAGGTTCCTGCTGCATGGAGATTCTGCTTAGGAGAGAATGAACGTTTTGTATGGCGTGGGAAGGGGGACTGTCCGAAAGCCAAGTGGAACGTATAAATATTCAACAGAGAGGACCGGACGGGAACCGGTTTTGCTGAATAATTATTCACCGTATCAGACTTTTCGGACAACCCCCTCATTGCGGCAAATCAGGACCATGGCGCTTACTCATAAACCATTAAGCGACAGGTAATTTGGTTTGCTTGAAATAGTGCTGCACCAGAAACGCCAGCATAGGGTTGTCATCCGCTTTTTGCAATCCGGCTTGATCGGAAAATTCCATGAGATAGGGCTGCTCCGTTGTGCATGGCATCCAATACGGCATTGGTTTACCGGTTGTATCCAGGCCGTTTGGATTCCCTGTTTCAATAAAATTGGACAAATAATTGCACATGTGACGGGCAAGATCGTAATGTTTGCCAACAAAGGGTCGCCAGCATTTGGCCAGCGTTTCGAAGAAAAACCACAAATCAACGGAGTGGAAGGTGCCCGGCTGGTCCCAACCGGGAATTTCGGCGTCGAAGTTATAATAATACAGCGGCGTTCCGGAAGGATGGCCGCTATTTGCGCGAACGGCCAGCAGGATGGCATGCTGAATCATACGGACGGATGCCATATGCAATGCATGCTCCAAATCCCCCTCATCAGCTTCGCATAGCTGCAAAAAGGCAGGGGCTTCCTCTCCAAACAGCTCGACTGCCATATCCCGCAGCTCCTCCAGACTGCCCGCGACGGGACGGGTCCAAAACTCGGAGGAGGTATGTCCCAGCATAACCGGGACGAGCTCTCGCTTATGCTGAATAAAACGGGTAAAAGGATCTCCTATGCAGAATTGGCCATCAATAACTGTCCCCCAGAACCCTTTGTACTCCAGCGCTTTATCTCGCAGGTATTCAGCATCCAGCCCCCGGGCTTCGGCTAGAGAGGATACCCCCAGGAAACGGAAAAATTCCACGCCTTCCCGCTCTGCATCCTTTAATAATGTGCGAACTGCCGGCACTCGCACCTTCGGGTACAGCTCGGTAGCAATTCCGCTCATAATGACGGCGCGCTGGAATAAAGCGTTATTTTGCGGAGAGGTCAACTGGCCCAATACGCTGCCGCCGCCTGCCGATTGCCCGCCAATCGTAATCTGGTCTGGGTCGCCGCCGAAGGCTGCAATGTTGTCTTTGACCCAACGTGTGCCTGCCTGCTGATCGAGATGCCCGAAGTTGGCTGGCGCACCTGGGGATTCAGCGCTAATCTCCGGATGGCACAGAAAACCAAAGGCATTTAATCGGTAATTGATCGTAACGACTACAATGCCCCGGCGCGCGATCCGTTCCCCGTCAAATTCCATTTCCGCGGTGTGCCCAACCTGCAAACCTCCGCCAAAATACCAAACAAATACGGGCAGCTTCTCGTCTTTATTTTTGGCGGGCGTCCAAACGTTCAAATAGAGGCAGTCCTCGTCCATCGGCAGATCGGGATCAACAGCCCATTCGCGGGTGTAGATGTTGTTGTCGTCAATGACCGTTTTGGCTTGCATGGAGGTTGGGGCAAAATCAAAAGCTTTCAAAATTCCGTTCCAGGCGGGCAGCGGCTGTGGAGCGCGCCAACGATTCTCGCCTACAGGCGGCGCGGCAAAAGGGATTTCTTTAAAGCTGGTAATACGCGGGTCTGCTGCGGGCAGTCCCTGCACTTGTCCGTGTTCCACCGTAACCATTCTAAGCAACGCAACATTCTCCTCTCAGTGTTTAGCGTATATGGACTACGCCAATCGGGAACTTTGGATGCGCTTACATGAATGTGAAATGGCGTGTCCATGTCATCTAACTCCATTTTAAGAAAACCTCCGTAAGGATTCCATGGGTCAAAGAATAGCAGTTGGAGGATAAAAATACTGCAATTAGACGGGTTGTTTTGGCGAAAAACAAAAATAGAGGAGCACGAGATGTAACCGATGGAAGCACAATCTAGTTGAAAACGTTTTCAAGGCATAATATACTTTGGTAAAGCAAGCGGCAGAGGAGAGGGGTAAGCCATGAGATTCCGGCATCCATCATTTTATCGCACACTCCGCTTTAAGCTTATATTCGGTTTTTTGCTGCTTGTTATTCCGATTTTTTCATTCATGATCTACAACAACTTGTATGCGATTAATGTCGTTCGCAATGGGGTGGCCCAGTCCAATAAAAATTTAATCATTCTGTACATGGGCCAAATTGACCGCAATTTGGAGGAAGCGGAGAAATATCTGTATAATGTGGCGGCAACAGAGACAGGCCTGCTGGTGCTGGAGCTGCCGCGCGAGCAAAATGCCGACAGCTATTCTTTTGAAAAAATCCAGTTAAGAAATCAATTGAGCAGTGAATTGCCCAATTATAAGTCAATGGATCTGTTCTTCATTTATTCGCCCAAAAACGATGATTTAATGAGCGTGTTTGGCGTTGCGCCTGATTACGATACCCGAACCGAGATGGAGAAGGACATTGTTGATACGATTAAGCTTGCCAATAAGCCGTTGCAGAAGGAATGGTTCGTTCAATCTATGGCGGACGCTAATTACTTGACCTACATCCTTCAATATGGCGACATTTATATTGGCGCGATGGGCAATGTGGAGCAATTAATGGTGCCGCTGCATTTGATTGACCTGGGCCAGAACGGGAGCGCCTTTCTGACGGACGACCAGATGAAGCCGATTGTAGAAACGTCGATGAATAGCGACATATCGATTGAACTTAGCAGCAGCGATGAGGGCTACCAGTTGACGGGCAGCAACGATCAGTTTATCGCAGTTGGCGAACGCTCCTCGCGCGGCCGTTTTGGACTTGTCGCTCTCATTCCCGATAGCGTCGTGCTGCAAAAATTGCCATTTTTGCGCAGAATCGTTTCCCTCATATCCTTTGGTGCCATTATTATATTGCCGATCATATTGCTGATGCTGCGCAAGCTGGTGCTAGTTCCGGTCAACCGCATCATTTTGGCGATGCGCCGGGCTGAAGACGGCAATCTGGATATCCGGATCACAAAACCGTCCTCCACCTATGAATTTGAGCTGATTAACGTTTCATTCAACCGTATGATCACCCAAATTCAGGAGCTAAAGGTTAATGTGCTGCGAGAGCAGCTGAATTACAAAAAAGCTCAACTCAAACATTTGCAGCTGCAGATTAATCCGCATTTTTTCCTTAATTCGCTAAACATTGTTTATAACCTGGCGCAGGTGAAGGATTATCGCCTCATTCAGGAAATGACTCACTGCCTCGTACAATATTTCCGTTTTATGTTCCGCAGCAATTTGTCCTTTGTGTCTTTGTCAGACGAGCTTGCCCATACGATGAATTATTTGCGCATTCAGGAAATGCGTTTTCCGGGCGATCTGACCTTCGCTATCCATAGCGATGAAAGTCTTGGCAAAATTCCGATTCCGCCGTTAATCATTCAGTCATTCGTGGAAAATTCCATTAAGTATGCCGTCAATACGGATACGCAGGTTCACATCGCCGTTACTGCGCGAGCGCATAATGAAAATACGCTGTATATCCGCATTGAAGATACGGGAGAAGGTTTCCCGCCGCAGGTGCTGGCGCTCCTTCAGCGGGATATGGAGCTGAGCAATGAAAAAACCGATCATATCGGAATTCAGAATGTGAAGCAGCGGCTTGGGCTTCTGTATCATGATGCAGCCCGCATAGCTTTTAGCGGCAGCTCCAGCCAAGGCGCAGTCGTGGAGATGTGGCTTCCGATGCAAGCAGAGGAGACAGGAGGACAAAAACAATGAGGCAGCTGTTGATTGTGGATGATGAGCGGCATGCGGTACGAGGCATTAAAGCAGGCGTCGAATGGGAATCGCTTGGCATTTCGGTTGTGCATGAGGCGTACAATATCCGCACCGCCAAGGAAATTATGAGCGACAGCAAAATCGATGTCATTATTTGCGATATCGAAATGCCGCAGGGAAACGGTTTTGAGCTTCTGGACTGGGTGAAAATTCACTATCCGGATACGGAGGCTATGTTCCTTACCTGTCATGCCGACTTTTCGTATGCTCAAAAAGCGATCCAACTGGGCAGCTGCGACTACATGCTCAAGCCCGTTCTTTACCCCGAACTGGCTAGTACGGTCAAGCGGGTTTTGGACAAGTTGACCAAAGCCGAGCTCGACCGCGAGAAGCTTCAATTTGCAGATATGTACGAGCATTATTATCGGCTGTGGGAATCGTATCAGCCGATGTTTATGGAACGCTTCTGGCAGGATTTGCTCAGTCATTCCATTTCTTCTACGAAGGAAGCCATTCGTGAAGCGCTGCTGAAGCATAATCTCGCCTATGGGGAGCTGCCGCACTATAAACCTGTGCTTATCAGCGTCCAGCGTTGGTATAAGGAGCTGACAACGCGCGAGGAAAAAATTATGGAGTATGCGCTGCGCAATTCCTTTGAGGAAATGATTTTGAACAAGTCCGGGCTCGGCAGAATTATTCAGGTCGGCAGCGGGGCGCTGTTAGCTCTGCTGCCTATTGACGAGGTTGACAGCGGGCAGTTGAAGGAGAAGCTCGATTACTACATTGAAGAATGCAATCGGTATTTTTTCTGCGATCTGTGCTGTTATAAGGGAGATGCGGTGCCTGTTGAGGAAATATGCGGTATGTATGAGCAGCTTCTGGAGCTGGAGTCGCGTAATGTGACGCGGACAAATGTGCAAATTGCCTTGAGCCAATGTGGCGAATGCCCGGATGTTGCGCCTCTCCCGGTTATGAGCGGCTGGGGAGAAATGCTTAAGCTTGGCTGCGGCAAGGAGATGCTCCAGGAAATTGAAAAGTATTTGGGCGAAGTCAAGCAGACGGGACAGGCCGATGCCCGCTGGCTGCGCGGCTTCTATGAGGATTTTTTGCAAATGACGCATCAGGTGCTGCATGCCAAGGGACTGCGGGCGCATCAGGTATTCTCCGCTACAGCGCTGATGAAACGGGCGGATACGGTAACCCGTTCCATTACCGACTTGTCGGAATGGGTAGGGGTGTTGATCAAGGAGGTCAGCGGCAATCTGACTGTCAGGGATGAAACGCAATCCGTTGTGGACAAGGCCAAGCATTATATTGCCAAACATATGAGCGAGGAGTTGTCTCGCGAGGATATATCCAGCCACGTATGCCTGCATCCCGATTATTTGGCGCGGCTTTTCAAAAAGGATACAGGGCTGACGATCTCCGAATATGTGCTGAAGGAACGGGTAGCGCTTGCCAAGCAAATGCTTGCGAAGACGGAGCTGGCCATTACGAGCATTGCCTATGAGCTGGGTTATGGCAACTACTCGCATTTTTCAAAAATGTTCAAAAAAGCAACGTCGGTTGGGCCGCAGGAATATCGCAAGCGGCAGCAAAGCGCTTTTGCGCAGGAGAACCGAAGGGGCAACTAGAGATAGCAGCGCAGAGGTGGGGTTTAGCGTCAATTACAGTGAAGTGAAATGATAATGTAGGGACTTTATGATGTTTGATGTTTATTCCGGAATACTCAAGATGACGGAAGATTTCCGCGATGATGGTATGGATATTACAATCAACTATTTATTGGACGCTGATTATACTGTTTTAAGCGAAAGTTATAAATTAAAAGAAATCGCAGGTACAGGAGCGGATTTCCAAAAAGCGATAAATATGTTGAACTGGATTTCATGTCATGTCCACCACTACGGCAATTATGACAACCATGTTTCGAATTCAGCAATGGAATTGTTGGATTATGCTTTTGGAAAAGGGGAGAGCTATGGCATCAATTGCCGCGCTTTATCCCTTGCTTTAACGGAATGTTTGCTTGCCGTAGGTATAAAGGCTCGAACGGTTTATATCATGCCTTTTTCACCATACGACTTTGACAATCATGTTGTCTGTGAAGCCTGGATAAGCGAAATAAACAAATGGGTTATGCTTGACCCAACCTATAATTTGTATGTTGCTTTCAATGACATCCCGTTAAATCTATATGAACTACGGAGAGCTTTGGCAAATCAAGAGGACGTTGTTTATATCAATGGAGCAAACCATAACGGCACTCCAATAAATGTAGATGAAATAGCCTCGTATTTTGCAAAGGACTTGTTCAGATTTATGATCACTGATATTCAGGGGACCAATTCCGAACATATGGATACACAAAGAACAATCAACATTACGCCATGTGGATTTGATGTTAAACAGAATACGTTGGCTAATATCGACTACCGCATTAAAAAATGGGGCGATAATGAAAATTTGCAGCAATGGAGAAAAGAGTCGGAAAGCGATGAGTTGATTTATAAAGGATTGGACCTTTTATATTAACTTTCGTTGAGGCTCCACCTTATCATCAGCGTTTGATTTCATGAAGCAAGCGTGTTAAATACGGAAGACGGTAACCTTTTTTCGAAATGGACATGGACATTGACAGGGAAATGGACATGAAAATGGAAATGAAAAGGGGAATGTACATGAAGATGTAAATTTATAGGTAAATGGACATGAAAATGGACATTGAAATTGACATGGAAATGGACATTGAAATTGACATGAAAATGACGAAGGGCAGCTGCTCTTCGCCTGCCTAGCGGTCACGGATGACCGTTAGAACCCCAAATGGATGCATTGGCTTGAGCTAACGGTCATCCGTGTCCTTTAGAATCTCAAAAGCCTCGTTTTGGGGATGCATGTAAGCTTTAACGGTCATGGATGACCTTTAAAGTTGGACATTGCATCCAAACAGGGCTTTAACGGTCATGGATGACCTTTAAACATGAACATTGCATCCAAACGGGGCTCTAACGGTCATGATGACCATAGAATACAGAAAGACCATAGCGTGCAGGATGACCATAGCGTACAGAAAGACCATAGGTACAGAAAGACCATAGCGTGCAGCCCAGCTTCCGGCTCTGGCGCTCCACAAAGACGCCGCGTACGGATTACAAACTGAGTCCGGCAATCGAAAGCCCCTGGTCCCGCAGTGTTTGAGATCTATCGAAGTCAAGCGCTAATTTCAGTTTTGCTCCTCGTTGTTCATGTTTTTTACGGTTTGAAAATCATTACTGCAGCCCTCCAATTCCGCAAGCAGCGTGACGTCAGGCAATAAGCCATCGTCCGCCCATTGCGGAACGGAGGGTTTGTTTGCTTTTCAGGACAAGGTGTGTCAAGCCCGTTTCGCTGTATTCCCAAGATGTCGGAAGACGACAACGAAGAAGTCGGATTAGTCGTAGTGTGCTCCCCCCGCAAGAAACTAAGATAAGGATACAAGAGGCGAAAGGGGGAAGCGCAATGGAAACAACAGCAAGCTCGATGGAAACAACAGCAAGCTCGATGGAAACAACAGCAAGCTCGATGGAAACAACGGCAAGCGCAATGGAAACAACTGCAAGCGCGGCGACAGCGAAACAAGCGGAGCGGGGGACAGAAGTAAGGCGGGCGCAAAGTCCCGTATTGAAAAAACTGAAACGTTTCGCGCCATTATTCATAATGATCATACCCGGAGTCATCTATTTGTTTATCAACAATTACCTGCCGATGCTGGGTTTAATGATTGCCTTCAAGGACGTTAACTTTGCAAAAGGCATCCTGGCCAGCGATTGGATCGGTTTTAAAAACTTTGAATACCTGTTCAAAACGGAAGATGCCTGGATTATTACCCGCAATACGCTTCTGTACAACATAACCTTCATCATTTTGAACCTGGTTATAGCGGTTGGCATTGCGGTTTTGCTTAATGAAGTAAAGAAAAAAGTGGCCGCCCGTTTTTATCAAAGCATTGTTCTGATTCCTTATTTGATCTCCATGGTTATCGTTGGTTATTTGGCGCTGGCGATGTTGAGCGGCGAAACCGGCTTTATCAATAAGCAGATTCTTCCGCTCTTTGGAATCGACCCTATCTCATGGTACAGCGAGCCTAAACATTGGCCGGTCATTCTGGTTATCGTGAACATTTGGAAAAACGCCGGCTATCTCTGCATTATCTATCTCGCCGCTATTATCGGTATTGATCCGGAGTATTACGAAGCCGCTACGATCGACGGAGCGGGCAAATGGCGCCAAATTACGCACATTATGATTCCGCTGATTATGCCGGTGATTACGATTATGACGCTGCTGCAAATTGGACGTATTTTCTACTCGGATTTTGGTTTATTCTATCAAGTGCCTCTAAATACAGGCGAATTGCTCTCAACGACAAACGTAGTCGATACGTATGTGTACCGCGCGCTCATCAACCTCGGCGATATCGGGATGTCCTCTGCGGCCGGCTTGTACCAATCGATAGTTGGCTTCGTGCTGGTGCTGCTGTTCAATTATGTGGTAAGCAAACGAAATCGCGACAATGCGTTGTTCTAGGAGGGGATAGCCATGGAAAGAACAAAGGACAAACTATTTCAAATCGGCATACACGTCTTTTTTATCGCCCTTGCACTGATGTGCCTCATGCCGTTTGCGCTGCTGCTGACAACATCCTTTACAAGCGAAGCCTCCATTGTAAAAGAAGGCTATTCCTTAATGCCAAGTCAATGGAGCCTTGAGGCTTACCGCTTTTTGTGGAGCGATATTGAAAATATTGCCCGCTCGTACGGCATTACGATCGTGGTGACGCTAGTTGGCACCTTCGTTGGTTTGTCCATCTCGGCGCTGCTCTCTTATCCGATGTCGCGCAAGGATATGCCACTGCGCAAGCAGCTTGCCTTTTACGTCTTTTTCACGATGCTGTTCAACGGCGGACTTGTGCCGACCTATATCATTTACACCCAAGTATTCGATATGAAAAATTCTCTGCTGGCGCTTATCATTCCAGGCTTGCTGACCAATGGCTTTTTTGTCCTCATTATGCGGACGTTTTTCCAAAATTCGATACCGCATGACATTATTGAATCCGCTTCCATTGACGGCGCAGGCGAATTCAAAATTTTCTTCCGAATGATTTTGCCGCTATCGCTTCCGATTCTTGCAACGATTGGCCTTATGCAAACAATCGGTTATTGGAATGACTGGTTCAACGGGCTTATCTACATTACCGACAGCAAGCTGTTCAGCTTGCAAAACCTGTTGAATCGGATTTTGCTCAACGCTCAATTTATCCAAAACAATGCCTCAACGCTGAATGCGGGTGAAGTCGCAAACGCGTCCATACCGCTGGAAACGGTAAGGATGGCCATGGCAGTCATTGGCGTCGTGCCTCTATTATGCGCATACCCGTTTTTTCAAAAGTATTTCGTCAAAGGGCTTGTCATTGGCGCGGTCAAAGGTTAATTACGGCAACAGTTGCTATACACGGCTTTCAGCCGGTTGGCATAGAAGCTTAAAAACAGGGAGGTTGCAAAGGTGAGCAAACGGACAAACGGTATAGTGGCGATGCTGCTGGCGGTTATGCTGGTGCTTGCGGCATGTGGCGGCAATAATGACGGTAACGCACCGAATGCCGGGACAACGAACAGCGCCGATGGAGATGGGGGCAAAACGACTGATTTAAAGCCTTATGAAATGACGGTCGCTTTTCTGAGCATCGGCCAAATCAAGGATTTGCCTGAGGTTCAAGCTGAGGTCAATAAAATTACGCAAGCCAAAATCAATGCAACCGTTAAATTTCTGCCGATTGATATCGGGGCTTGGCAGCAGCAGATGAATCTGATGCTGGCCGGCAATGAGCCGCTGGACATTCTTGTTACCAGTACGGGACTTAACTTTGGCACGCAGGCTGCTAAAGGACAACTCGTAGAAATGGATAAGCTGTTGGAGGAATACGGAGGAGATATATTAAAGGTTGTTGGCGGAGATGTCATTAAAGCCGGGTCTTCGGCCGGAAAAATCTATGCGGTTCCAAGCGTGCGCGATTGGGCGGCAGATTATGGCCTCGTTATGCGCAAGGACATCGTAGACAAATACCAAATTGATGTTGACGCGATTAAGTCGCTGGATGATATGACCGCTGTTTTTCAAACCATTAAAGACAATGAGCCGGGGATGGCAGCTGTTTTGCCCGAGGGTCCAAGCTTTTCGGTTATTCAATCCATCGTTGGCAGCGTCATCGACCCGCTAGGCGACGAAAATGGCGTATTGGTTGGGTTTGACGGCGAGCTAAAGGTAGTCAACTGGTATGAAACGCCGGAATATGCAGACCTGGTGAAACAAGCGCGAGACTGGTACAATGCAGGCTTTATTCCTAAAGATATTTCGACGAATCAAACCACTTCCGAGCAATTGATCAAAGCAAACAAGGCATTTGCCTTTATGGCGCATATGAAACCCGGCTATGAGAGCAAGGAGTCGCTCTTGGCAGGCACGCCGCTTGTTGCAGCGCGTATATCTCCTGCGATCTCGACAACTTCATCCATTGCCAACATTATGTTCGGCATCGCAAGAAACTCGGAGGACCCTGAGCGTGCGATGATGTTCCTGAACTTGCTTTATTCGGACGCGGACCTCGTTAACCTGATCGACTACGGGATTAAAGGCAAGCATTATGAAGTAAAAGAAGATAATATCATCGGCTTCCCTGCGGGCATAGATTCCTCCAATGCAACCTACAATCCGACGCATGGCTGGATGTGGGGCAATCAATTGCTCTCCTACATTTGGGAGGGGGATAGCGCAGACCTATGGACAAAGCTGGATGAGTTCAACAACTCGGCGGTGAAATCCAAAGCGCTTGGCTTCAGCTTTACAGCGGATCCTGTCAAAACAGAGGTAGCGGCTGTTCAGAACGTGAAGGATCAATTCAAGATCGGGCTGGAAAACGGCACGCTTGACCCCGACAACTATTTGCCGGAATTTATCGCAAAGCTGAAATCCGCAGGCATGGACAAAATCGTTGCCGAGAAACAAAAGCAATTGGATGAATGGGCTGCAGCCAATAAATAAGAATTAAAGGAGATGTTCCGGCATGAGCATTACAGCAGGCATTAACATTTATTCGGTCCATAAGCAGCTGGCTCAAGATTACTACGGCACCTTGCGCCAGCTTGCGGAAGCAGGGTATACCCATCTGGAAATGCTGGGCTTCAATATGGCGAAAATGACGCGTTTCAGCGATGAGTTTCCGGCCAAGGAGGTTGCGGCCGAGCTTGCGGCATCCGGCCTTAAAGCCATCGCTGCCCACGAAGGACCTATGCCCGGCGAAGAGTTGCTCGCGCACTCCTGGGATGGGCTGATGGACTATTACGAGCAGCTTGGCTGCATGTCGCTTGTGCTTCCATCGGTGTGGATGGATGATCGCGACAGCACGCTGCGACTCGCCGAACAGCTGGAGCAGCTTGGCAACAAGCTAACGCGGCGCGGCTTTCAATTGTATCTGCATAATCATGCCCATGAATTTAAGTCGGATGGGGATACAACCTTGTTTGATCTTCTTGCTCAGCATACCGATTCCAAACATTTGAAGTTCGAGCTGGACCTTGTATGGGTAATGCGTGCCGGCGTTGATCCGATTGCGGTTATGGAGGCAGCAGGCGACCGCTGCGATATGATTCATCAAAAGGATTACAGCAATCAGCTGTCCGGCCCTCTTAATCTGTTTGAATCCATTAAGGCGAACGGCGACGAGGGACTTGGATTGATGGATGTATACCGCAAATATATTGTACCTTCGGACTTTGTTGATCTGGGTACTGGCGCCTTCGATTTTGCCCATGTGTACGGGAGGATCAAGGAGCTTGGACATGTGAAATATGCATTGGTTGAAAATGAAGGGGATTCTGCGGATAAGCTTGCAAGCGTTCGTAACGATCTGGCTTATTTGCGCAAATTCCTTTGAATGACATACATTCATTTAGGAGGGTTATAGACCATGGAGAAGTTGAAAGCTGGCATTATTGGCTGCGGAGGCATTGCTTTTCAGAAGCACATGCCGTCCCTTAAGCAAAATAGCGATTTGGTAGACATGGTTGCGTTCTGCGATATCATCCCGGAGCAGGCAGAAAAAGCGGCGCGGGAGTTTGGGATAGAACATGCTAAAACGTATACCGACTACAAACAGTTGCTGGAGGATAACACAATTGATATTGTGCATGTGCTGACGCCTAATCTTCAACACTCCTTCATAACAGTCGACGCTTTGGAGGCTGGCAAACATGTGATGTGCGAAAAGCCGATGGCAATTAATTCGGCAGAAGCGCTTAAAATGCTGGATGCCGCCAAACGAACGGGCAAAAAGCTGACCATCGGCTACCAAAACCGGTGGAATGACGATTCGCAAACCTTGCATCAGGCTTGCAGGGATGGCGCCTTGGGTGAGGTGTATATGGCGAAAGCCCATGCCATCCGAAGGCGGGCTCTCCCGACATGGGGTGTATTTGCCGACAAAGAGCAGCAAGGCGGGGGCTGCCTGATTGATATTGGCACCCATGCGCTTGATCTGACGTTATGGTTTATGGACAACTACAAGCCCAAATCCGTCAGCGGTTCGGTTTTCTACAAGCTGCGGGATAAACCGGAGGGCAATATGTTTGGCCCATGGAAGCCGGAGGAGCTGGAAGTCGAGGATTCTGCATTTGGGCTTATCAAGATGGAGAATGGCGCAACCATTTTCCTCGAAAGCTCCTGGGCGTTAAATACGACGGATGTGAAGGAAGCAAAGTCATCGCTATATGGCACAAACGGCGGAGCAGAGATGAAGCAGGGCGCCGACTATACGGGCGAGCTGATCTTCAACAACATCCAGTTCGGGAAGCAGATGGAGACAAAGGCGGCTGGCGGTCCCGGCATCGCTTATTTTGGAGCAGGGGCGAATGATCCGGGAGTGAAGGAAGCCCGGCAATGGCTGGAGGCGGTCATCCATGATACGGAACCGCTGGTTAAGCCGGAGCAGGCTTTTGTGGTGACGCGGATTTTGGAAGCGATCTATGAATCGTCAGCAACGGGCAAGGAAGTTTATTTGTAGCAGGCTTCAGGGAAATTTCTTGAAGGGATGGACACTGTTCATGGATACATGTACTGAATAATGACGTTTCCATAGATTATAATGGCAAACCTGTAGTTATCAAAGGCAAAGAGGTCTAATTGATGGAATGGTTAGCGAGCCAGATGAAATAACAATAAGGCCTTTTGTTCTCCTCTCCTCTGTTATCTGCGTTTCAAGATAACAGAGGATTTTTTTAGCTTCTTCTCATTGTTGTCTGCACGGTATAATAAATCTATAGCAGGATATCGTGCCGTGGGCAAGGAGGAGAAGCTATGATTACATACCGTTTTCTTGAGGGTACCCGCATCGAAACATTGCATGAAGCCTTTCTTGGCGTTTTTGCCGATTATCAGGTGAAGATGGATATTCCGTTGGACAGATTTAATGAAATGCTCCTCAGAAGAGGTTATGATGAAAACATTTCAATTGGGGCGTTTAGCGGCGAGCGATTGGTCGGCGTCGTGCTGAACGGCCTTAGAAACCGGAACGGGGTATGGACGGCTTATGATCTCGGCACGGGTGTTGTGCAGGATTTCCGCAGACAAGGTCTGACGAGCGAAATGCTGCGCCTTGTACTCAACAAGCTGCAGAAAGATTCCGTCAGCCGTTATTTGCTGGAGGTGCTGGCTGACAACTCCTCAGCTATTGCCTTGTATACCAAACATGGCTTTCGCAAGGAACGGGTGCTGAACTGTTACCGGAAGGACCTGAGTGAACCCGCATCGGAGGCCACCCGGACAATGGATGCACCAGGGTCATCATCGGAAACGAACGTGGATATTCGCGCGACTTCATCCACATGGGAAATCCGCAAGATGGAACACGTTGAACCAGAGCGCTTTATGACATTTTGTGATTTCGTGCCTTCATGGCAAAATGATTCCGGAGCGATCAACGCGATTCCCGGCATATTCCGTTGTGCCGCAGCCTTTGATGGCGATGATATTGTTGGTTACGCCATCCTTTCACCTCGCTCGGGAGACGTTCCGCAAATCGCGGTGCATCGGGATCACCGGAGACGGGGGATTGGGACGAGCCTGCTAGAATGGATGGCCCGCAACACGGAAGCGCCGAGAATCAGCATCCTGAATGTAGATGCGGATTGTCAGGCGGCAAACGAGTTTTTGCGAGCTTCCGGCTTTGACCTATATGTCGTGCAGCACGAGATGGTTTGGACCCATTCGTAAGTACAGAAACGAGATGATCACACATGATGAAGCTGTACGGAGCGGAGCATCACCTGATGGTCGTTTCCGACGCCATTGATGCGGAGGAGCACGGGCATTCTTTTGTACAGGTCGCCATTTCCCTGGATTCCGTATTTCAAATCGAAGTTGAGGGACAGCCGATAAGCTGCGCCGGCATCGTTATCCAATCGAACGTTGCCCATAGCCTTAATGGAGCGGGGCATCCGCTGCTTATGCTGCTTATGGACGGTACCTCCGATTTGGCCGCAAGCTTCAAGCGGTTTATAGGCGAAGACGAATACGGTCTGATTCCGCGGGACTTGGTTAAAGAGGCAGCCGGGTTTGCTCGGAATCATCTCTCGGACATTGTAGACGGATTGAGCTATCAAGCCTTTCTGGATCAGCTTTTAAAGCGGCTTGGCGTTCAATACATGCAACCGGCCATTGCGGATGAAAGGATCGAGGAGCTGATTCAGCTGGTCAAAGAATGTACCGGTTCCGAGCACTCCGTGGGCCTGTATGCAGGACAACTGGGTTTGTCGAACAGCCGTCTCTCCCATCTTTTTAAGGAAAACACAGGTACATCGCTGAGCGGATACATTCTGCTGCACAAGCTTCAGAAGGCCTGTTACCTTATTTTCAGAGGGGTCAGCATTACGGATGCGGCTATGGCAGCCGGTTTTGACAGCCCGTCCCATTTTGCCGCCACAAGCAAAAGGCTTCTGGGCATGACGGCGAAGGACATTCGCAAAGATAGCGTCTTTTTGCAAGTTTCCTGTCTGCATGGAGTTGTAGAATAAAGGCAGGAGGTGCTTGAGATGAAAGCAAACACAGAAGGATACGTAAAAGGATACATACAAGAAACGGATTTGTTGAACTTCTCCCATTCCGAGATTGCGGGGCTCATTCGAAGCCGCGGGTGGGCCGGCTTGCCCGTGAAGGAGCAAATTCTCGGCATTTACAACTACGTCCGTGACGAGGTTCAGTTTGGATACAACAGGGCGGATGATATACCGGCATCTGAAGTGTTAGCGGATGGCTACGGGCAATGCAACACAAAAGGCGTATTGTTCATGGCGCTGCTTAGAGGCGTAGGCATTCCCTGCCGCATGCATGGTTTTACAATCGACAAAAGCTTGCAGAAAGGTGCCATGAGAAGCTGGTATTACCTTCTGTCGCCACGGGAAATCCTGCACAGCTGGGTGGAAGTGTCGTACGAGGGCAAGTGGCTGAATATCGAAGGGTTTATTTTGGATCTTCCTTACCTCAACAAATTGCAGCGTAAATTCGAGCAATGCACAGGCTCGTTTTGCGGCTACGGTGTTGCAACGGACAATTTCCAAAACCCCGAGGTTTATTGGAATGAAAACAATACGTATGTGCAAAAAGAAGGCATTGTGCAGGACCTTGGCCTTTTCGATAGCGCCGATGATTTTTTCAGCAAACACCGGCAAGGCTTGGGTCCGCTCAAAAGAGCCATCTTCAGCTCAATTGTAAGGCATCTCATGAATCGGAATGTTAGACGGATCAGGAAGGGATAACCCTAGATGAAGAGGGCTGTTTTGTCTATACCTTTTATAATTAGATCGTTGTAGATCAGGCGCTCCAAGCGGATTCCCTATTTAAAGTAGGGATGTGATCCATCTCACTCCCAAAACCGCGCATCTACTTTACTATAGGTAGACTGTGTGTGGGGAGGAGAATGTGGATTGATGCCTCAAATGAAACCTCAAATGAAGCCGCGGGATTATGGACAATATCCATTTATCGTAATCTGGGAGGTAACGCGGGCATGCGCATTGAAATGCCTGCATTGCCGGGCTGAAGCTCAATATAGGGCGGACCCCAGACAGCTGACGACGGAGGAAGGCAAAGCGCTAATCGACGATATTGCGGCGATGGAGGAGCAGCCGTTATTCGTTTTTACGGGCGGAGACCCTCTAATGCGTCCGGATTTGTTCCAACTTGCGGAATATGCCATTAAGGAAAAAGGACTTCCGGTTTCCATGACGCCAAGCGCCACGCCAAAGGTGACGAGATCCGCGATAGAAAAAGCAAAGGATGTTGGGCTATCGCGCTGGGCATTTAGCCTGGATGGCTCCACGGCGGAGATTCATGATCATTTTCGCGGCACAAAGGGCTCTTATGATATGACGATGAGGGGCATTCAATACCTGCAGGAGTACCAAATTCCATTACAGGTTAATACAACCGTATCCCGTTACAACTTGCACGACTTGGAGGCCATCAGCCGCAAGGTTAAGGAGATGGGAGTGGTGTTGTGGAGTCTGTTTTTCCTGATTCCGACGGGAAGAGCCCAGCAGATGGATATGATAAGCCCGGATGAACATGAGGACGTCATGAAATGGCTTGTCCGACTTTCGACAGAGATGCCGTACGGCATAAAATCAACCGAAGCGCCCCATTATCGCCGGGTGATGCTGCAGGAGCGCGGAGCGGAAGCACCGGGCAGCAGCAGCCCCTTGAAGCGGGCCGATATGCTTGGAAGAGCTCCAAAAGGCTTAAATGACGGAGATGGTTTTGTATTCATCAGCCATACCGGCGATGTTTACCCCAGCGGCTTTTTGCCGGTGGCCTGCGGCAATGTAAAGGAGCAATCTTTGCTTGACGTTTACCGGAATTCGCCGATTATGAATACGCTGCGCGACAAGTCGCAATTGAAGGGCAAATGCGGGGTGTGCGAGTTCAAGACGTTGTGCGGGGGATCGCGGGCGAGAGCGTATGGAATGACGGGAGATTTTATGGAAAGCGATCCGGCATGCTCGTATGTACCGGTTGCGCTGCGGTAAGGCGTATTTTGGGCGAAAGTGTGGACAGAGATGAATAAACAACAACGAAAACAGATTGTGATAGCCGGCGGAGGCATTACGGGTTTAAGTGCGGCCTATTATCTGGAGCAGCTTTGCAAAACACATAATGTTGATGCGGATATAGTAGTGGTAGAAAAAAGCAGCCGTTTCGGCGGGCATGTTCATACAGGACGGAAGAATGGCTTTGTCATTGAACGGGGCCCGGATTCTTTCCTTGCTCGCAAAACCTCCATTCTGGAGCTGATGCAGGAGCTTGGCATGGGGAACGAGGTGGTTGGAACAAGGCCGGAGGCGTCGCATAGTTATATCGCTTACCGCAATCGGCTGCATCCTATCCCCGATGGCTTTATGCTAGGCGTTCCCACCAAGTGGAAGCCGTTCATCACAACAAGACTGTTATCGCTTCGAGGAAAAATGAGAGCTTCGCTAGATCTTGTTTTGCCGAGAAGGAGCGATATGGGAGATGAATCACTGGGCGGATTGCTGCGCCGTAGATTGGGAAATGAAGTGCTGGAGCAAATTGCGGAGCCGCTGCTTGCGGGCATTTATGCGGGAAATGCGGATTCGCTTAGCGTAAAAGCCACCTTCCCAATGCTGCAAGAAACGGAACAGAAGCATCGTAGCTTGATTGTTGGCATGCTCGGCGTCAAAAAAAGCAGGATGTCTATGTCGAAGCCAAAGGCTTCCGGAGCAGTAGCGACGTCAAAAACAACAACAAAAGCAGTAGCGGTGCCGCAAGCCTCCCAAGAGCAAACGGGGGCTGAAGCGACAATGAAGCCGTCTGCATCCCAGGAGCAAGCAGCGGCAAATACAGCCAAGGCGCAACAAGCGCCAAAAGCGCCAAAATCCAGCATGTTCCTGAGCGCCAAAGGCGGACTAGAAGGCATCGTTGAACGGCTTGAAGCTGCTCTGGCTGACAATGCAAGTTTGATGAAAAATACGGAGATATCCGGGATTGTGCGAGAGGGAGAGCTTTATGCTGTGCAACTGACGGATGGTTCCAGCCTGTATGCGGACGCGATGATTATTGCAACGCCCGCGCATGTTGCAGCCAGGCTGATTCCGAATGAGAGGATATCCATCGTGCTGAGCTCCATTCCGTATGCTTCCGTAATGAATGTCGTGCTCGCTTATCGGGAGCAGGATGCGGGGATTTCCTTGCAGGCATCGGGTTTTGTTGTGCCGCGCAAGGAGGAACGGACAGTAACGGCCTGCACCTGGACATCGTCCAAATGGGCGCATACCGCTCCGCAAGACCATATTCTGCTGCGGGCTTATGTCGGAAAATACGGACGCAACGATGCCAATGCGCTTTCGGATGATGAGTTGATCACGCAAGTGCGGGATGAATTAAAGGACATGATGGGGATTTCCGCAACGCCGATATTTACCGAAGTTAACCGCCTTCCACACTCTATGCCTCAGTATCAGGTTGGCCATCTCGATCGGATGGATGAGCTTGAAGTGCAACTGGCAGAGGCAATGCCAGGGATTTATCTTGGCGGCGGAGGCTACCGTGGAATTGGTGTGCCGGACTGCATATCGCAAGGCAAAGACATGGCCAATAAACTGTTGAAGGGGCTTTTAGCTTCCCAACTATAAGGTTAAAACTATGAATTCATAAAGCTGTGGAAATCATCCACGGCTTTTTGTGTTGCTTTTAACGATAAATTCCAGATTCCGATAAAAAACGCCTTCCGCGCCCCAAGCGTGATAAGGTTCCGGCACCTTTACTGGGTTGATGGCAAAAGACTCGTCGCCTTCTCGCATTCCTTTTTTACAAATGTCGATCATGTCGGTCAGCAAAAAGCGGATGATTATTGGTAGAAGCAATATCCCGGCAAAAATGATAGATTCCTGCGGCATATAAAGAATGGAGTCGACAGGTTTCCTCAGCAAATCCCAAGCGGCAGCTTTTAAATCTTCCCTTACCTCGCTGATTGTAAAATGCTTCGATTCAAACATCCCGTCCCCCTCCACTCTATGTCTATATACGAGGATAGTTTACTATGCTTCGGTATGACAAAACTGTTTTGAATTTGTGACGAAATAAAACAGTTTGTACAAGTTGACGCATTAAATAAAATTGAAACCTCCTCTCGACAAGAAGTGCGAACGTGATAGAATGAGTACAGATATGGACAAAATGTGAGCTAGCTACGAAGGAGAAAACAACTTTGAGCCCCTCAGAAGTTTGGATACCTGTCGTTTTTTACTGGCTTCCCATGCTGATTTTTTTCTATATGGGAGCCGATGTATTATTGCGAAATCCGAAGAAGAGCGAGCATATTTTGGTCAGCCTTACGATTCTTTGTTACTTTCTTCTCTTTCTGGAAGAATACATTCGTTACATGCTGCCTATAGAGTATAGTCCTGCGCTGTCCGCTCTTTGGTTTGCCAATGTTGGAATTGCCATCCCGGGATTGGGCTTTCATTTGCTAGCCAAACTGATGGGATTGGACAAACGTTTTCCAAGGCCATGGTATCCGTATTTGTTTCATGTTTTACTGCTAGCTATTCCCGCAGGATTCTTCAGTCATCGCGAGCTCATTTCCGCTCAGCAGTTTGTCGACACCGGCTTTTGGAAATGGCCGGTGGCCAACGATGCCTATTACGGCACGCTTACAGCAAGTCTTGTATTAAGCCTGATTCCGATTATTTGGCTGCGTATTGTACGCAAGAGAAAAGGAAGAGCATCCCTGGCGGGGCATTACGGCATATTCCGCTGGCTGGAATACGGCAGCCTCTTGACTGTTTGCTGGGTAGTCGTGTTCGGTTACTTCCGGTTTAACGAAGTCATTCCCCCTTATTCATACTTGTACGCCGGACTGGTCTGGTGTTTTATATTGCGAATGGTCATGCGAAAATATGAATTTCTTAATTTTTCGAGCCATCGGTACGAAAAGCTGTTCCATTTGAATCCCCAGCCGATCCTGCTGGTCTCCATGTCGGGGGATATCAAAGAAGCAAACCCAAGCGCAAGGCAGATGTTTGATAATGTCGATCTTGATTCCGCAAACCTTTCTATTTTGGGAGGGCACCAACTGGTTGACCGATTGCAGGAACAGGACGAAATAGGCGAGTTAGAGATTGTGCTTTACAATGGCAGTTACGAGATTGATTCGTTGCTTAACGGAGACTATGTTACGGTGAACAACGAACCCCATGTGATTGTGCTGATTCGGGATATAACGGCAAGGAAAGAGCATTTACGGCAAATTGCGTTTATGGCGTATCATGATCCGCTGACCGAGCTGCCGAACCGGAGACATTTTTTTGATAAGCTGGAGCAAGCCATTACGGACTCGCGGGATAGCGGGGATGAGCTCATCGTCATGCTTATCGATCTCGACGACTTCAAAGTGATTAATGACCGGTATGGACACGAGGCCGGGGATCTTGCGCTGCGACACGTCGCTGCTGTTATGTCCAAAATTGCGGGAGAATCGGGCTTAGCAGCCCGGCTTGGCGGTGATGAATTCGTATTGTATTGCCCGCCGCCCAGAATAGGGATCTCTGATCACGAGATGGTCCATCGGATGGAGGAAACGCTTGAAAGGGACGTGCTTGAATATGGCGGGGAACGGTTAACGGTCAAAATGAGTATCGGCGTCAGCCGATATCCGCAAGACGGGACCGCTATCGATCAATTGATCAAGCATGCTGATAACTCCATGTACGGAATTAAGCGAAGCCGCAAGAGCATGCTTTTGTCCGGTTAAGCAACGAAAGACTTTTAGGCCTTTTATCAATTGGCCTTTTAACGAATTGAGCCGGAGGGAATACTTCATTTTTATATGGATGAAAAGGGGTCTGGACATGACGGAACGTATCGTAAATCCCAAGGTAGACAGCTTTTTGGGCAGAGCCGACAAGTGGCGTGATGAATTTGCGGAATTAAGAAGAATTGTTCTGGATTGCGAGCTTGCCGAAGATTTTAAGTGGGGCGTTCCTTGTTATACGGTGCAATCAAAAAACGTCGTGCTGATCCACGGCTTCAAAGAATATTGCGCGCTTCTATTTGTAAAAGGAGCGTTGCTGAAAGACACCCATCATCTGTTGATTCAGCAAACGGATAATGTGCAGGCGGCACGGCAAATCCGTTTTACGGGGGTTCAAGAGATTTTGGATCAGGAGGATAAGCTGAAGGATTACATTCTGGAAGCAGCGGACAACGAAACATCTGGCCAGAAGGTTGAAATGAAAAAACCAATGGACTTCCAGCTTCCGGAGGAGCTTCAATTCAGATTTGAAGCGGAGCCGGCTTTTAAAGCCGCGTTTGAGGCTTTGACGCCAGGACGACAAAGAGCTTATCTCCTCCATTTTTCGGCTGCCAAGCAGGCCAAAACTCGAGAGGCGCGAATCGATAAGTATCAAAGTGCTATTTTTGAGGGGAAGGGTTTGAACGACTAGGGGCGTGTCTGAAAACTCACACGTCCTAGAAATTCCTTTCCCCCCTTTAAATAATTTGCTTTCAGGTTGTTCTTGAAACACTATATAGAATTGCATATGTTTGTTTCCACCACTTCAGTAGTTCCTGGACCTGCTGAAGTGTTTTTTTCTTGGGCGGGGATGGCCTTGCGCAGGACTCCATGCTTATTTTGTCGAAACATATCTGGAAATGTATAGTAGTTGAAGCCAAGGGTAGAATCGATTCGGAAGATATCCATTACAACTCTATCCGATATTAAAGGCTTAACATTGGAGCTGGTAAATTCATGAAACAAGGCCTGTATGAACAACTAATTAATAATGTAACCATGAAGCAATTGGCTGAACTAGATCCGGCTCTGTACGAAATAGGGAAGGAATCGTTAGACGCCGAAGAAGCGAGAAAGCTGCTATCCAACTACTTGGCGTTGGTTATTCGCAGAGCCCTAAAGGCTGTACGTGATCAAAACAGCAATGATGAAGACGCTATAATAGCACAGGTGCATACTTGTAATGAAATGATCGCAGTGCTTAAAGATAGCTTGGGGCAAACGGAATATGAGGAGCTTCAACTAAACGAACAAGGTGAGATATTAACCTATGTTTATTCGAAGCTGAACCATATACGAGGCATGCGTTCCGAGAAAGTAATTCGACCAGCAACTCCCTTATCACAAAGTTCTTTATTAACAGGGGCTCATTCGGAACCGAATATGATGAGTGAGTTGAAAAATGAAATTCTCTCCTCCGACAAGATTGATTTTCTTGTTTCATTTATTAAATGGAGCGGTCTTCGCGTATTGATGGAGCAGCTTGAGAAATTCACTTCGAACGGTGGGCATTTGCGCGTCATTACAACGACTTACATGGAAGCAACGGATTATAAGGCGATTATAGAATTAAGCAAGCTTCCAAATACGGAAATTAAAATTTCCTACGATACGGAACGGACAAGGCTTCACGCCAAAGCCTATATGTTTAAAAGGGATACTGGTTTTACAACAGCATATGTTGGCTCTTCAAACTTGTCCAATCCAGCTCTTACGAGTGGTTTGGAATGGAATGTTAAAGTGACGGAGAAGGATTCCTACGATGTTTTGAAAAAAATCGAAGCCACCTTTGAAAGTTACTGGAACGATAGGGAGTTCAAGCATTTTCAACCAGCCGATGAAGAGCATGAGCAACTGTTAAAGCTTGCGCTGAACAAGAAGAAGGAAGCAAAGAATGATCTAACGTTTCGTTTTGACATAACGCCATATGACTATCAGAAAGAAGTGCTTGAAAAGCTGGATGCTCAAAGAACTTTATATGGCAGGATGAAAAACTTGCTTGTTGCTGCGACCGGTGTTGGCAAAACCGTTATTTCAGCATTTGACTATAAAAGATTTGCACAGAACCATCCTAGAGCCCGGTTACTTTTCGTAGCGCACAGGGAAGAGATTTTGAAGCAGAGCTTGGATACGTTTCGTTACATTATGAAGGATTTGAATTTTGGCAGTCTTCATGTTGGTGGTTATCAAGCGGAGTCGATTGATCATCTGTTCATTAGTGTTCAAAGCTTTAACTCCATGAAGCTAGCTGAATTGACTACACCCGATTTTTACGACTACATGATTGTTGATGAGTTTCACCATGCGGCTGCTCCTTCTTATCAAAAGCTGTTGTCCCATTACCAGCCAAAAATCTTGCTTGGTCTAACGGCAACGCCGGATCGGATGGACGGCAAAAGTATTTTGTCCTACTTCGATCATACTATTGCTGCGGAAATCCGCCTGACGGATGCGATTGACCGCAAGCTGCTAGCTCCTTTTCAATATTTCGGCGTGACAGATCATGTGGACCTCTCCCAAGTAAAGTGGAGTAGACGAGGTTATGACCTGCAAGAGCTTGAACATTTGTATACGCATAACAAAATACGCTCGACCCAAATCCTCAATAGTATGAAAAAATATATAACGGATCTGGACGATGTCAAAGGTTTGGGTTTTTGCGTGAGTGTAGATCATGCCTTATATATGGCTAAAGTGTTTGTTGAAGCGGGAATACAGGCGATTGCCTTGCATGCCGGATCAAGCGAGGAGGACAGGAAGCTCGCGAAAAGCAAGCTTGTAAACTCCGATTTGAAAATGATCTTTGTCGTCGATCTTTACAACGAAGGGGTAGATATTCCAGAGGTTAACACGGTTCTATTTCTACGGCCAACAGATAGTTTGACTGTTTTCCTGCAGCAGCTTGGACGTGGATTGCGGCTTGCCGAAGGAAAAGAGTGTTTGACGGTGCTTGATTTTATCGGTCAGGCCCATAAAGACTATAACTTTCAAGATAAGTTCCGAGCGCTTCTGGGCAAAACGAAACATTCGGTTCAGTATTACGTGGAAAATGGCTTCTCAAGCCTTCCCAGAGGCAGCTTCATCCAGTTAGAGAAACAATCCAAGGATTATATTCTTAGTAATTTAAAGCAGTCTGCTACAAGCCGTAAACGCTTGGTCGCGAAAATGATTCATTTTGAGGAAGACACGGGAATCAAGCTAACGCTTGAAAACTTTGTCCAACATCATGGTCTTGCTTTGAGTGAGTTTTATGGCGGACGAACCGGGAATCGGATGTTTCGAAGGCTGATGGTGGAAGCTGGATTACGGGAAGACTTTTCTTTTGATCGCGAAGAAGAATTGACGAAACGTATTCCTGCCTTGCTGAGTTTGAATTCTCGCAGGCTCCTAACGTTTATAATCGCTTATTTGGAGAAAAGGGCAAGAGCAACGTCGGTAGAAGAGCAGTTAATATTGTCGCTATTTTACTATACCTTTTATCGTACTGCTCCTCCTAAGCTTGGTTTCGATGGAATTGAAGATGGCATTCAAGCCATTATCTCCTGCGGAGACTTTAAAGATGAGATATTGGATATCTTGAACTATAACTATGCGCATTTGGATTTTGTTGATCGAAGGAATGAACTACCCTATGCATGCCCTCTTGATATTCATTGCAAGTATTCGACGGATCAGGTGCTCGCTGCGTTTGGTTATTGGAATGAAGAGAAGGCACCGAGCTTTCGGGAAGGGGTCAAATATTTTGATGACAAAAAAACCGATATTTTCTTTATTACATTGAACAAGTCGGATAAAGACTTTTCTCCCTCAACCTTGTACGAGGATTATGCGATTAATGAGCGGCTTTTTCATTGGCAGACTCAGAGTCGAATTTCAGAACAGACGGGGACGGCTCAACGATATATTCACCATCAAAAAACGGGGAACAGAATTCTTCTATTTGTGAGGGAATTCAAAGAAGAGAACAGCTATACGGCACCGTTCCTGTTTCTAGGCGAAGCTGAATATGTAAGGCATGAGGGAAGCAAGCCGATGAGTTTTATCTGGCGATTAAAGCATGATATGCCTGCTGCGCTCGTGCCAGCGGCCAATAAAGCGATTGTATAGGATGTGGAAAAACATGATAGAAGTTGCCGCTGCAATGATTGAAGATGGTGATGGGCGTATCCTGATCGCCCGGCGAGCACAAGGAAAATCGCAGGCCGGATTATGGGAGTTCCCGGGTGGCAAGCTAGAGGCGGGAGAATCGCCGGAAGAGTGTCTGCGAAGAGAAATGCTGGAAGAGATGGGCATCACGATCGAGCCGTATGCTTTTGTAGGAGTAAACGAGCATGACTACGGAACGGTTGCCATTCGGCTGATCGCTTATAGGGTCAGGTTTGTGGACGGAGTGATTTCATTAACGGACCATGATGATTTCCGCTGGGTAAGGCCGGAGGAGTTTGGCGAGTTTGAGTTTGCTCCTGCAGATATTCCGTTTTTGAAGATGTTTTGAGCTACTCAGAAAACGAATCTAAATCATCTTTTCATAGGAGTGAACCCGAATGTCCAAAAAGACGGAGCTGGAGAAAATATTGAATGGTGTGCCTGTAAATGAATTAATCGAGATTATCGTTCAAGTCGCGGAGAAGGATGATTTCTTTAGAAATAGTCTTCTCTTAAAATACAATAAGGACACTTCGAGTCATCAACTGCTAGTCATAAGAAGATTAATCAAGTCTATTGTATCGAAATATACAGGAAGAGAAGATTTCATACCTTATAGACAAACAAGCTCTTTTGCAACAGAAATGTTGGATTTATTGGAAAATACGATTCAGGATAATGATGATGTATTGCATTCAATTGAGGTTGCCCTATTGGTATTGGAGGAGGGAGTAGCGGCTTTTCAATATAGCGATGATTCGGACGGCGACATCGGTATGCTGGTAAATGGAACCTTACATCATATTTCAGAACTCACAAGTGAACTTGGCTCAGAGGAGGCCACAGTGCAAGAAGCCGTTTTTTTGCGCATAATTGCTGAATCAGAAAAGGATATTTTTGATGGCTGGGAGGATTTTCAGATAACTATGTTCCACATTTGCGCTGAGTTTGGAAATGTGGATAAGTTTAGAAAGCAATTAATATCTGTTATTGAAAAGCAAATCGGTATACAATCTGCGAAGGAATATGCTCAATATACAGTTGAGGCTTTATTAGGTATTTTGTATGAGCTTACAACAAAATACGGCACCAAGGATGAAGCTGATCGGTTTCTTCAGGAACATTTGCATTTTCCTTCCTTCAGGGAGTTGGCTATTCAGAAAAATATGAATGCCGGGGACTTCCAGCATGTCATTAGGTTGGCTCAAGAGGGGGAACAGAAAGATGTACACCTTCCCGGTCTCGTATCTAAATGGAAGTCAGCCCGGTACGAAGCTTATAAATTATTGTCTCTAAAAAAAGAGCAGGAAATATTGGGGAAAGAGCTTTTATTGAATGGAAATTATAGTTACTATCAAGATCTTGAAGATTTATTTGCCGGAGATAAGGAAGAATTCTATCGCAGTATCCTTGAAGGGTTGAAGCAGGAAAATGGCTGGGGAAGCCGAAATGTGTATTTAAAACTGATATCGGATAAAAACGATACAGAAGAAATGATGAATTACGTTAGAAGGAATCCTTCCGTAATCGAAGAATACGCACCAAAGCTGATTAACCTTTATGCAGAAGAAATCGAGCGTATGTATGAAGCACATATTCTTCAAGCTGCGGATGCTTCATCCAATCGCAAAGCATATCAGAAAGTTTGTGGAAAGCTAAAGCAATTTAAGAAAGTGATCGGGAAATTGGCGCAGGAGAAAATAATTGAAGATCTGAAAACGAAATATAGTAACCGTCCTGCTTTTGTTGATGAGTTGTCGATGCTGTAAGGAATAGTGGCTTATAGCTTTTATTTATCATTATTTGATGCAAAACAGGTCAACTATGGAGGGTGAACTCCTTAGCTGACCTGCCATACCAACCTCGGAATATATGGATTTTTTTCCTTCATGAAGTAATTTGAGTACAACATGCTCCCTATTTGCCGTCTCGACGTTTTTGAGGTTGTTTCAATGCCCCCGAACCCTCGTAAACAGCCACCCGCCTGCCACGAAAACAAGATAAAGCAAAAAATTAAACCAAACCCCCAGCAGAAGCGAATCGTTGAACAGCAGCGTTTTGAAAAAGGAGACAACGTGAACCCGCAGCGAAGAAATAGCCGTTCCAAGCGGGATTGCCATGATGATCAGAGCGGACAACACCCAGCCGACAGGGGTGGAATAGCCCGATACCAGCATGCTGAGAAGCGCCATGCTCATCAAGTAAAAGATGAACTGATAAAGGAATGAGCCTGCTAAGCCAAAGTCGTTCCAATGAAAGGCTGCGACTAAATCGACGGCGTTTTCATAATTTTGAAAGACATGAACCTGAAGCATGATCCATAACGAGTTGATCAATGCGACGGCCGCCGCCCAAACGGCAAAAACGGCATGTAGTCCTTTAAAATATTGCTCTCGGCTAGCGCCTAAATGAACGATTCGTTTGTAGTAGCTTAGCGGCAGCGCGATGGCTAACATCGGCAACAGGATAACCAGCATGTTGGCTTCCGAGAGGCGGGATATGTTGTTTATTTCTGAAAAAGAGTTAACAATCAATTCGGCACCTCTGCCAAGCACGATAATCGTCAGGACAAACCAGATGTACATTTTGAGCTGTCTGTATGTTGCCTTTAAATGAACGGCCAAAGCATCCAAGTTCAGAGACCTCCTTCGATCAAATACAGAAATAGCTTTTGAAGACTTAATGATTCGATCGAAATGTCCTGCTCGCGAGCTTGCCGCATTTCTTTATCATTCAGCTCTTCGTAAATAGCCGCAAGCGTGCCACGACCATAAGCCTCTTGATATAAAACGCGTTTGCCAGCCGTAAAAGAAGCTACAGCCTCAGCATTTCCCCGAATCAGATAAGCAGACATGAAAATTTGCTCCATATCATCCTGCAGCAGCAGGGAGCCGGATTCAAGGATGATTATTTTTTCCGCAACCGGCGCAATTTCGTCAATCAAATGAGTGGACAGCAGGATCGTGCGGGGATGATTGGCGTAATCCTCCATAAGCGTCTTGTAGAACCGCTCCCTCATCAAAACATCCAGTCCGAGCACCGGCTCATCGTACAAGGTCAGCGACGCCCGGCTGGCCAGTCCGATTATATTTCCGATTAGAGATTGCGTGCCGCTCGAAAGCTGGCGGATCTTTTTGTCCGGATCGATTAGAAAAAGATGAAGCAGCTCCCGAGCGTAACTCCAATCCCACTGGGGATGGAAATTCGCGGCAGACTGCAAAGTCTCGATGACTCGCGCTCCCCCGAAATGCCGATATTGATCCCTGACATAACAAAAGTCCTTTGGCAGCTCTCCTCTGCCCAGTTTCTTCCCGTTCACCTCGATCGTACCGGAATCCGGCGAGATTCCCCCTGCAATGGTGTTTAGCAAAGTGGTTTTGCCAGCGCCGTTTCTCCCAAGCAAGCCGTAAATCACGCCTTCCTCCAACTGCAAGTCCAAACTTTGCAGCGCACGGGTAGAGCCGTAATTTTTGGTTAAATTGCCGCAAGCCAAAGCTATACTCACGGATTTCAGTCCTTTCTCAGCTGTTGGATCATGTTAATGATTTCATCAGTTGTCAAACCTAGCTTTTCAGCCTCGCTCAGCAGATCGGACAGGAGCTCCTTCGTAAAACGCTCCCTTCGCTTCCGCTGAATTCTCTCTTTTGCATCGGCCGCAACAAACATGCCAAGTCCTCTTTTTTTGTACAGGATCTCCTCCGTGACGAGCAGGCCAATCCCCTTGACCACAGTTGCCGGGTTGATCTGAAACAGCTGGGAAAACTGGGCAACGGAAAGAATCTGCTCATCCACGGAGAATGTGCCGTTCAGAATGTCATCTTCGATTATATGGGCGACTTGCTGGAAAATCGGTACATTATCATCAAAAGTGATGGTCATGGCTTCACCATTTGTCCTTTTAGTATGTTACTCATCTAACATACCACCATAAGGGATGGCGGGACAATTGTCAATGAGCGGGAAAAGTGAAGCCCACTCAGTTTTGCCAAAGCCGTATTTTGATCGCCCATTTTGGAATATCTGAAAAAAATGATGCGTATTGACAACCCAAAAACGATGTATTACAGTATGCTACATGAGTAACATACTAACATGCTTGAAGCGATAATAACAGCCCCCATTCATGATGATAGGCAATCAAGCAGAAAATCGAAGGAGATGGAAGAGATGAAAAAGCTGATTGAATTTAAAAATGTAGCAAAAGAATACAAAGTAGGAGAAGTGCCGATCAGAGCGCTTGACGGTGTGGATTTTTCCATATCGGAAGGGGAATTCGTGGTTGTTCTGGGGGCAAGCGGAGCAGGCAAAAGCACGATACTCAATATATTGGGCGGTATGGATACGGCCACATCGGGCCAGGTTTTGGTTGGCGGTCAGGAAATCACGAAAATGAACGAAAAGAAATTGAACCGGTATCGCGGCGAAAAGATTGGATTTGTTTTTCAATTTTATAATTTGATCCCCAATTTAAACGCATTGGAAAATGTTGAATTTGCCGCCGAGGTTTGCAAGGATCATCTGGACGCCAGCGATATTTTAAGAAAAGTGGGATTAAGCGGCCGAATCAAAAACTTCCCTTCCCAGCTCTCCGGCGGCGAGCAGCAGCGGGTGGCGATAGCCAGAGCCGTTGCCAAAAATCCTCTGCTTCTGCTCTGCGACGAACCAACCGGGGCATTGGATTATGTGACGGGCAAGGCCGTGCTGAAGCTGCTGGAGGACTTAAACAGGGAAACAAAAAAATGCGTTGTCCTGGTCACCCATAATTCGGCAATCGCCGGGATGGCGGACAAAGTCATTAAAGTAAAAAGCGGAAAAATTGAAAGCATTACGATCAATGCGAACAGACAACGCGCGGAAGGGATTGAGTGGTAGACATGAAGCTTTTTTTCAAATTACTCCGGGATATTAGACAGTCGGCAGGACAATTTCTTTCCTTCGTGCTGGTTATCGCGGTAGGCTCTTTTTTCTACACGGGACTAGCCACCTTAAGCAATGATTTGAGCGCTTATACAGAGACTTATTTTGAGAAACATAATTTAAGCGATTTGAATGTCTTCTATCATGTAATCTCCCAAGAGGAGATCGCGGAGATCAGCCAAGCGGAAGGTATTCAAAAGGCGGAGGGCCGGTATACCTTCGACGCCGCGGAAGCTTTCGAGGGCTACGTCGCATCCTTAAAAATTCACTCCATTCCCGAAAACAACGAAATCAATACGCTGGCTATGACGGATGGCAGTCTTCCATCGGGCAAAGGCGGAATTGTTTTGGATTCCCGCTATGCCGCAGAGCATGGGTATGCAGTTGGCGACGGAATCACCCTCCTCGTCAATGACAAGGAGCTGGCGTTTACGATTAGCGGCTTTGGCGAAAATGTGGAGCATGCAAAAAAAAACAATACGCAGGATCATAAACACGCTGGAATTGCCTATGTTTCAGAAGAAGTCATACCGGAGGCTGCAGGCGATTTTTTTTACAATGAGTTATTAGTGGATGCGAAAGAAGGATTCGATATCGGCCAGTTAGGGAAGTCCATCGAGGAGTTGTCCAGGGGGCTGTCCTACCTGGGCCAGGAGAGCAAAGAACGGTCGTTCAGCTATTCGCTTCTGATGGCGACGCTCCATAATAACGGGCTGATGAGTAAAGTTATTCCTCTTGTTCTTTTTTTGATCGAAGCTATTATTTTATTTTTAGCCATGTCCAGAATGATTGAATCCCAGCGGAGCCAGGTAGGCATTATGAAAGCTTTAGGAGTGAAAAATAGCAGCATTATGCTTCATTATATGGGTTATCCCGTATTGGTCGGCATTGTAGGGGCAATCGCAGGTTATGCGATGTCGGCTTTGGTATTTGTCCCCTTTATCGAGGTGTCGAATGCAAGGTCGTATTCGCTGCCGGGCATTCAATTTGCTATAACATATGATCTCATTGTGCCGCCAATCATCGTTTCCAGCCTGTTTGGGATGCTTGCGTGTTATTTAAGCGGCAGAAATTTGTTGAAGGAACGGGCGGCCCAAGCCATGCGCCCCAAACCGCCAAAAGTGATGAAAGCCATATTGATCGAACGAATTCCCGGTCTGTGGAGCCGCTTGCCGTACAATTATAAGCTTATATTGCGAAACATTTTCCTGAACAAAAGAAAAGTTTTGGCAAGCTCGATCGGTGTCATGGTCAGCTCCATTTTGTTAATTACAGCCTTTGGCACTCAAGCATCCCTGCAGAAGGTGGCGGACCAATTCCAGCAGGTGTATACCTATGATTTCAGGGTGGATTACAAGGCGGGAGAAGCCCTGGATGAAACGGTGCTCCCCGCCGGCATCAAAAGCCATCACACTTTATCCGCTATGCCTATCGAATTGAAAAAGGACAACCAATCCGAAAAGGCATCGTTGATTGTAACGGCAATGGATAATGACCTGATTCATTTCTATGATGAAAAAGATAATACGCTGCAACTGGATAATAGCGGTGTTTCTGTGCCAAAATCGTACGCCGATCACTATGGGATTACCGCAGGGGATATCATTCAAATTACGTTTACGGCACCAGAAATGGGCAATAAAACGGTAGAGATGAAAGTGCTGAACGTTTCTACGCAATATTCCAGTCCTTCTTTTTACATCACGCCAGACTATCTGGCCAGCTTTGGACTGGCTTATAAGCCAATGACCCTTTTGGTGGAAGCCGATTCTTCAGCGGATTTGGGGAGCATTCGGGACTATTTTGGGCAGAATCAAAGCGTAGTCGCCATTTACGATACGGATGATCTCCGGAAGGAAGCCCGTTACATCCTCCAGCAAAATAGTTTCGTCTTTATCATGTTTATCATCTGTGCGGTGATCCTTTCCTTTGGCGCGATTTACACCATTTCGTCAATTAATATCTTCGAAAGAAACCGTGAGCTTGCTACGCTTAAAGTATTGGGCTATTACAGAAACCGGATCAACCGGCTTATCTTTTTTGAAAATATAATCATTACGACGTTGGCTGTGCTAGTGGCCTTTCCGATCTGCGGATATGTGTATGAAATGGTGGTAGGCGCGTTGTCGAGCACTCATCAGCAAATCCCGGATCAATTAAATATCGGAATCGTGTTGCTGTCTACGCTGGTTGCTTTCTTGCTCACGATCTTGGCTAACCTGCTGCTCAGGCGAAAAGTGTCCCGCATCGATATGATCGAATCTCTGAAAGCGCTGGAATAGATGATGCGGCCGATTTTGGCAACGGCCTCCGATTGAGAACCGGGCATATCCCAAATTTGAGGGATTGATGAATGATAGCGAACATCGCTATAATTCAGATATTGCTTGAGAGAGCATGGAGATATGTGGCATAGATGCTGCCGAAAGGGATAACGCTTATGAACAAACAAACATCGCTTGCCCCAAAACGGCATAATAGCCATTCCGATAGGGTCAAAGAGTACGTACAGTCACCTCGGAAGCAGCGCCAGCTGTACAAAAAAACGTTATGGATCGTGGTCGCTTCACAAATATTCGGGGGCGCCGGCTTGGCCGCCGGGCTTACCGTCGGAGCGTTGCTGGCGCAAGATATGCTTGGGAACGACAGTCTTGCCGGGCTCCCATCCGCCTTGTTTACGTTAGGCTCAGCGGCTGCTGCGTTAATTGTGGGAAGGTTATCCCAGCGGCTGGGGCGCAGAGCCGGCTTGGCCGCCGGGTTTCTAGCGGGCGGAGTTGGGGCGGTTGGCGTCGTATTTGCCGCGCTTTGGGATCAAGTCGCTTTGCTGTTTTTGTCCTTGCTCATTTACGGAGCGGGCACCGCAACCAATCTGCAAGCGCGATACGCAGGCACGGATCTGGCACTTCCGAATCAGCGGGCCAAAGCGGTTAGCGTGGCAATGGTATTTACGACAATCGGCGCGGTTGCCGGTCCCAATCTGGTGGAGCCGACCGGTCGTATGGCGTCTTTAATAGGCGCCCCCGCCTTGTCGGGGCCGTTTATGCTGGCTGCGGCCGCTTATTTGCTTGCCGGTCTGGTGCTGCTACTATTTCTCCGGCCTGATCCTTTCATTGTTGCCAAAGCAATTGCGGAAGAGGAGAGCGTCAGAGAAGGTTTATCGGGCCAAGCCTCAACCAGCCGTCCGGAGACATCCCTTAACAAATCTGGTTTGATTGTAGGAACGACGGTTATGGTGCTTACGCAAATCGTGATGGTTGCCATTATGACTATGACCCCCGTTCATATGAAGCATCATGGCCATGGACTAGGCGATGTCGGCTTAGTCATTGGCATCCATGTTGCCGCGATGTATTTGCCTTCCTTGCTTACCGGCATGCTGGTCGATAAGCTCGGGCGTACGTTTATGTCCTACGCATCCGGCGTAACGCTGCTGTTGGCCGGTTTGACGGCGGCTTTTGCTCCCGGCGATTCCATGCTTTTCCTCATACTGGCGCTTGCGCTGCTGGGCTTGGGCTGGAACTTTGGCCTCATTAGCGGAACGGCGGCTATTATCGATGCTACAACGCCAAAGGTTCGCGCCAAGACGCAAGGCACGGTCGATGTCCTGATTGCCCTCGCTGGAGCATCCGGCGGCGCGATATCCGGCATGGTTATGGCGGAAGCCGGTTATTCCGTGCTTTCCCTTGCGGGAGGTTTGATGTCCCTGCTGTTGATTCCGGTAGTGGCCTGGTCGTGGAAAAAGAATAAGATTTAAACTATCAATTACTCATTATTCTGGTCAGGAGCCCTCAAACCGTTTGCAGAACGGTGCGAAGGCTCTTTACATGGCTTATGTACAATACTCATCAGGAAATGACATCGCTTCGAGTGAGCAATTTCATTGGTTTTGGTATGCATTTTGATATTTTGTATTAATTGTGGGATTTTTTTGACAGCAGGATCGTGTTTATGGAAGAGAGGTGAAAAAATGGAGGGATCTTTCTTGACGACTTCGGTGTTGAATCAAAAATGGGCCGAAGTTTATACGCGCCATGTCAACCTGGTTTACCGGCTGTGCTTTGTTTATTTGAGAAATACGGCCGATGCGGAAGATGCTGTTCAAACTGTTTTCGTCAAGCTCATTCAATCGGATGTGCAGTTTAATGGTTCGGAGCATGAAAAAGCATGGCTGACTGTAGCGACACGAAATCATTGCAAGGATCTGTTAAAGCATTGGTGGAAGAGACGGCGTGTTTCGTTGGATACCTTGCCGGAAATTCCAGATTGGCCAGTGGGCGGGTCTTCGACGGAGGTATTGGGGAGATTGCTGCAGCTGCCCGAAGTCTATAAAAGTGTTCTATATCTCTATTATTACGAAGAATATTCTGTCAGAGAGATATCAGGTTTGCTGGGCTGGAAGGAAAGCACGATACAAACGCGTCTAGCGAGAGGGCGCCTATTTCAATTATGTTGATTGCCGAAAGCGGCCACTTTAAAGAAATTTATGAAAATGCTGACGGGGCCATCAAGGACATTGGAAACAGGCAATCCTTGGATCAGTTCCCGATCACCATCCATTACAAGGATGGGATATCAGAAACAACGAAATTGTTTACGGGAACCACATTGACAGAAGGTTATCAGATTATGTACACGCAAAAAGTATTTGAACAGGTCATTAACGATAAAGAGATCAAATCCATCGTATTTTTTGATAGGGAGATTCTGATAGATAATTGATCGGGGTATCATTTTTTCCGTGATGCCGTAGAAAAATTCGTATCAAGATCCTAGATGTAAGACTAGAGCGAGTTTCCAGACACGCCCTAAATAATTGAAATAATCCTCATTTGAATTTAATCTCCTGTGACAGGAGGTTGAATTTTCATGAGGATTTTTTGAATCCAAAAAAATACATGCCAAAAACCATTACTTTCTATTCCATAACGGCAAATTGTTTAGAAAGTGTCCAGTGGTCTTTTTTATAATGGTAAATAGAGTGTGATAAGTATCATGAATAAACAAGGATTCATGCAAAAATAGGGAGTCTTCGAGGGGGAGTTTCCGAGATCGGACAACAGGGTAGGCGGAAGGAAGAGCAGAGCAGGCAGTCATTACATTAAAGCGGAGGCAGACTATGAAAGCAGCACGATCGAAGGCGACTTTTTTCAAAGCGTCCATGTTCCGTAAGATTATTAATCTAGTATTAAGCTTTATTCTGGTGTCATCTCTTTTTCTGACAAGCGCTGCGCCGATAACGCATGCGGACAATGGAACTATTGCAACTGGAACTGGTCCTTATGGCATCACCTATCATAACGGCTATATTTACACTGCGCATCGCAATTCCGACAGTATAACAAGGACATCGCTGGCGGACCAGACGGTGGAAACGGTTGTAACCAATGTCTCCAGCGTTATGACAGTTGCGCTGAATAGCGGAGGAGATCTTTTCTATACGAGGGACAGCGGTCGAACGATACAAAAAATTCCCGCGGCATCCCTGAACAGCTTGCCGGTGAATGGAGCAAGCTCGCAGGCTTTTGCTTCGGTTGTCGATGACAGTGTATTTTTGTATGGCATGACATTTGATGAAAATGACAATTTGTACTTGTCTAATTTTAACATGGGACTGCTCAAGATTGCCAAGGGCAGCACAACCCCTGTCAAATTAGGGGGTTCAATATCCAAGGTTTACGGTATGACGTTTTCCCCTATTGGCGACATGTACTTCACTAAGGATGACAGAAAGCTTTACAAGATTTCTCAGAATGAGCTTGAGTCATCTAATGAGCCTGTAGCCCAGCTAGTGGATGGCGCAACCTTCAGTGACAGAACCTATGGCATTGCCGCTTTGCCGGATGGCAATATCGTCTTCTCCAGACTTTCCAATTCTACAATCGAATATTTGGGATATGAAATACCGCCCACTCCTCCAGGCATCGAGCTTGTAGGCGACCCGGTCATTTCCATCGACCCTGCTCATGTGAATGATACGGTAAGCGTAGTGTCCAGCGTGTATACGATTGGCAGCAAACCGATTATTTCCCGTGGCGTCGAATATCGTCCTTATTCCGAAACCGCGGAAGAGGCATGGATACAGGTGCCGAATACAACAGGAGACTTGCAGGCAAAAGAATCATTTACATCCGTGCTGACAGGTCTTCAATGGCAGAAAAAATATGAAGTTCGCGGCTATGTGAATAGCGACGCAGAATCCGTATTTACGGAGATTAAATCCTTTGTGCTGGAGGACGATCCAACAATTGGCGAACCGGATGTCCGCTTTGACCGCGTAGGTCCCTCCGTGGTGCATGTGAAGGATAAAAAGCGGATTGTCACTGTCGGAGAAGGCATGATGAATCTGTTCCGCAAGCCGCTTAGCGAAATCAACTACTATCTGGACAATGGCACAACGCAAGTCCCGCTGTCTTATAACGTCAAAAATAATAACCAGTTAGAGCTTACATGGACTGCCGACCTGGAGCCGGGGCCATATGAGGTTCATCTGGAGCATCAGACCTTTACGGACTTCGTGCTGGCGGATGATCCGCTGACCGAAGAATTGGAAGGCTTGACTATTGTGCTTACCGACTTTTACAAGCCACGCTCCTTTGAAAAAATCGATGTGCCAAGCACATCCTCCGAAAATATGCTTGAAAGCTTGTCCATTCAGGGGCCATTTACGGAGAGACCTTCCGCTCCCGGCGTATACACGCTGGACGATACGTCAGAAGCAGTCGTCATTAACGGCAACCTTTTGTTCAAAGGCAGCAGCCTTGTTGTGGACAAAAGCAGCGGAGACGGCAAAACCGTCATCAACGGCAACGGACGTCTGTACCTGAACGGGTCAGTGCAGGATGCAACGATGTCCTATACGCTGCTGGATGGACCATTTACGTTTAGCTCGGATCAATTCTCCTTGGCATTGACGGGAGGAGCGCCGGCGGATTATTTGAAACTGAATTTGCCTATTCAAGCAACCTCCATGAAACTTGCGCAAGGCGGACTTGTGCTGGCGGGGAATATGGAGCTAGGCTTTACGGCAGGCAGTCAGAAGGTTTCGGGCACGATTCCGATTGATTCGCTCAGTTATCGCAATAATCGTTTTGATCTGGTCGGAACCTATACGCTTAATAAAACCTTTAAGCTGGGGCCAATCGATGCCAGCAATACGAAGTTTGTTATCGACAGCCGTTACAATTATGTCAGCGTAAACGGCAAAGGTCTTCTTCCAGGCACAAATGTCAGCTTTGATTTGTACATGGATCTGAAGCAAGGGCGTCTTGACGCCATTGATTTTGGCGTGTACAACAAAGTCGATTTTGCCTCCACCGGCTTAAAAATCAATTATTTGTACGGCGATGCGGACAATTTGGCAGGAAAGACGCAAATTCCGCAGCGTTTAAGCGCATATGGCTCAGTAACCGATATTTTGGTTCCTCAGCTTAAGCATCCGCAAGCTACCCATAAATTCAACCTGCTTGGAACGGACCGGATTAATGTCGACCTGACACCGTACGGCTTCGATGCAAGCGGCATTGAATATTATTACTGGCTGGCGGTCAACCAAATGAATATGCAGGCAGTCGTCAACCCGTCGCTTGCCGCAATCAAGGGATTTTCCCAACAAGGCTTCCGGGTATCGGGCGACATCAATGCCTATCAAGTAATCAAGGGTACAATCGGAGCGGTTTCCTTTAACAAAAAGGATTACAGCGGCGTCGTTAAAGCGACCGTTTATGTGCCTAAAGGCATTCCGCGCATTGGCGGCGCAACCGTCCGCGATGTGGTGCTTAGCGTAAATGAAAAGCAAATAATCGGCATGCTTCAGCACAACGGCATTAAAGCAAGAGTATCGTATACCTTCAGCAATAATACGATTTTGTTCGAAGTAGAGGCAGAGCCGCCTAAAAAATCATGGTGGGAAAAGGGACTTGAATTTTTCAAAGGCATCAATGATTTCTTTGACAAAATCGAGCCGCTGGGCAGCCTCCTGGAAGAGATCTTCCTTTCTTATGGACTTAAGGAGCTTCCGATCAGCGTTGCTTCGGTTGATGGCGAACTTCGGATAACCGGCATCAAGTCATCCATGGCGTTGTCCGCAGTTGCGGCAAACGGAAAAATGCAGCGTATTTACGAAATGACCCCAATCGGTCTGGTGGCCCAACCGGAAATTGCTTCAAATTCCGATTCCACCGCCAAAATTGTTGACGGACAGCTAACAGCCGTTGACCGGTCGCTTGCCATTTCAGCGGAGCCAGCGGGTTCAAGCGGGCAAAGCATTTTCAGCTTTAAGACGGATACTGCGTTTGATGCATTGCTTGTTTTGTCGGGCGATCAACGGAACGCCGTCCTGAAATTCGCCTCGGCAGACAAGCCGAACGACGAAAAAACGGAATCTGTTAATGCCGTCTATCTGTCCGATGAAAATAAGACATTTATACGAGTGAAGCTTGGCGCAGGAAGCTGGAAGCTGGAAGCGCAAAGCGACAGCAAAATCTCCATTAACGAAATCCTGTTCGGCAATCCATCGCTTGAAGCCGGGCAACTGGCCCAAACTTGGGCAAGCGCGCCTGAACGGCCGGTCGCTGCCTTTGTTGTTAGGGAAAGCGGCTCCTACGCTTTGACGGTTGAAGCAGGAGAGGGCGATGCAATCATCTATAAGCCGGACGGACGCCCCTATTACCTGCAATCGGAGCCAAGCCAGCCGAACTGGAATGCCTTCCGTACGTTCGACGGCAGACAGCATGCTCTGTTAAGCGCGGCGGGTGCAGGTACCTGGCTGATTGTCGCTGAGGAAAGCCCGGCGATTGAGGTTGGCATCGTAGAACCAAAAACAAATATGAATGACCTCAAGCAATGGGTTCAGGGCAATACTTATCCAACGGTCTTTAACGTGGAACGGACTGTAAACGGACAGGCTATTGTCGAAATCTATGGCGCAGATGAGGATACTCTTCTGTATATGCCGAACGGACAGCCTTATGCGCTTCAGCCCGATGCCACAAAAGACGGGATGAATGTCATCTATGACCAATCGCAGAAGAAGATGACAGTTTGGCTGGACGGCCTTGAGAAAGCGGGACAATGGAAGGCGGCAGGGAACGGCTTTGTCAGCGTTGTGGTCAATCAATTGAATCGCAAGTTCAAATCGATCAAACCGCTGCTGGATGAAGGACGCTACTCTCAAGCTGTCTTCGTTACTGAAAATGGAGATTACATGTTGTCGATCAGCGGCGGAGATAGAGATACCGTCGTTCTGGATCCAAACGGCAAAGCATATACGCTTGATTTTACCGCTCCGGACGGCAATGCTTATTTGCAGCCTGCAGCAGACCGTTTGCCGGAACAAACGGCGGGCGGCGATCCTGTGAACGAAACGGAGATCGACACGCCAAACCCTGCGCATGACGGCAAGGATATGTTGTATGTTACGCTGCAGAATGCGACAGCGGGCAAATGGCTTGTTCAAAACAAAACAAGAGTGGGCCTGGAGATTCAAAAATTGATTCCGACTCCTTCTGTCAGCGCAACTGCGTCAGTGGATGCGGGAGCAAATAACCGGGTTCGTGTTGTATGGTCTACAGACAATGCAGCAGGAGATACGGCGGTAACGGTTATGTTGACCGACAGCAAGGATGCCTACATCGGTGATGTTGTGGCAGCTGAGCTTCCGGCTTCGGGCAATAAGGTTATTACTATTCCGGCCGGCGTTATTCCCGGCACTTACTATGTAACAGTAATGGCGACAAGTCAGAATGAAGTTCCTGTTTACGCAGTTGCCGAAGGCACGATAGAGGTTACGGCGCCTTACAATCTTGAAGCGCCGGTTAAACCAACGGTTCTGTCTACAGGCAATGAAGAAATTACTCTGCAGTTCCCTTCGGTATCCGGCCAGGTAGAGCGCTACCGGGTATGGATTGGCGAAGGAGCAAACGGCGAGGCGGTAACGCCATATGTGGACATCGAGCCGCAGCAGGGCAATGTTCAGGAAGTGACGATTTCAGGCCTTGCCGTTAACGCCGACTATGTAGCGGCTGTTTCGGCAATCGGTCAACAGGACGGGCGGCTTGTCATCAGCCCGCTGTCCGAAAGTGTTTCGCTGACATTGCCGGCTGCCAATCCGGCTGCGCTTGGGGTCTCCGCAGATGCGGGAGCGGAATCTGTTGCCAGCCGTCCGTTTACGGCTTACGATGGCAGTCATGAAACGCTATTGATTACAAGAGCAGGTCAAGTGAAGCTTGAAGTAACGTCCGATCAGGCAGCAACGCTTGATTTGATTGTTGATGGTCAACGTTTGGACAGCGTGCAAGCAGCTGCAAACAGCAGCCATATCTTTGATCTGAATGAGTTGTTGTCCGTAAACGAGCTTGATGAAAGAGAATACAAGCTGGCGATCGAGACGGTGAACGAGCGCGGCGACCGCGGCTTGGAAAGCCGCAGGCTGGTTATTGACCGGACGCTGCCGCTTCTGATTGCCTCCGGCGGAGACGACGCAAACGGCGCGCCGATCCCGCTTAACGGAACGGTTGACAGCACCGGCAAAATACGGATCATGGGACAAACGGAAATCGGAGCAAAGCTTGATATCAACGGCGTAATCTTACCGCTTGACGACCAAGGCCGCTTCGCTTATTACGCGCCGCTTGCTTGGGAAAGCAACCAGGATCTGAAGCAAGTTGTGATCCAGGCATCCGATGCTGCCGGCAATACAACGGCCTACAGCTTCCAGGTTATTAAGGATAGCAGCGGAAATCTGACAGCTTACCCGACAGACCTTGCTGCGCTGACTACAACCGGCGCGGTGCTGAATCAGTCTTATCAATTCGGTGTTGCGGCTTATCAGGCTGTGGCAAGCTCCGACAAAATAAGAATCCATGCTGTTCCGATGGTTGATTCTTCTGCTGTGACGATTGACGGGCAGCAGCTGACTGAGGGCGGATATGTAGAGGTTGCTGTGCCTAATTCCACTCGAAGTGTGCAAATCAGAGTTCAGTCCGCCGGAAATGAACCGGCAAATAGCTACAGTCTGGAAATCGTCAATGGCTCCAATGTGGCGCTGATCAGCGATTTGACGCTGAAAAATAAAGACGGTGAAACCATTGCCGCTCCAGCTTTTACAGGGGTGGAGGAAAGCTACGAAGTTTATGTGGGCAACGATACGGATGAAGTGACTCTGACGTTGTCTGCAGTGATGGCGGGTTCCGTCGTTACAGTTAACGGACAAAACGTGCAGAGCGGTCAAGCTTCATTGCCGATTGCTCTGCAAGCTGATAACAATTCCATTCCGGTTACAGTTGTTTCGCCGGACCAATCGGTAACAAAAACGTATGATGTGGTCGTTTGGCGCGAGCCAAGCGGAGATGCAGATCTGCGGCAATTGGGTATCACTACTCCGGGCGCGGTGCTGCAGTCTGGCTTCAGCTCCGACGTAACGGAATACAAGGTGTCTGTGCCTGAAGGAACTTCCGCATTCTCCTTGCAGCCAATCGCGGAGCAGGCCGATGCTGTCATTACTGTAAACGGACAAGCCGTTTCCGGCAGCCCGGTACAGCTCGGCATGAGCGGCGACAGCCTGCGGGTTGCCGTTGAGGTTAAAGCGCAAGACGATACGACGCGTCAATACACGCTGAATGTGCTGCGCCAAAAGGCCGCTCCAGCAGCTCCGCCATTGCTTTCCGAGCTGAAAGCGGATGTGTCTCTGGACCGCACGTTTGCTCCTTACATCTATAACTATGGTTTGACAAGCACTTGGGATAGCGGAATCTTAAACGTAACCGCAGTGTCCAGCGATCCTCAAGCCATTGTCACCGTTATGGACAAATCTCTCCAGGGCGGCGGCAAGTTTACGCCTGCACTTGAAGTCGGCGTAAATAAGGTTTTGATAACTGTTGAATCGGCGGATTTGACCGCTTCACAATCCTATTGGATCGAAGTAACGCGTGTGCAAAACAGTTCATCAAAAGGCGAAGTTCGTCAAACTACGATTACCGGCAATGCAGGCGAATGGAGCCATTCCATTCCGATTGTTCGTACTGTCGGAACGGGAGGCGTTTTGATCGACACGCTGAGCCTGGATGCTTCGACGGCAAGAACTATTTTGTCCAAAGCGGAACAAAACAAAGTCAAAACCGTTCGCATTCATGTGACTGATTTGCCGCAAGATCCAGCAGACGAGCGTATGGTAAACTTGAGCTCCGTCGCCTTGTCGCTGCTTGCGGAGGCTGGTCTATCGCTGCAAATTACAACGCCTGAAACGGTTATCGATTTGCAAAACGCGACACTGAAGGAGCTCGGCGCGAGAGTTCAGGATGCTTACTTCCGCGTTGTTCCGGTTGTATCGGACAATGAACGGACAGAAGTAGCCTCTCGCGTCCTGAATGCCGAGTTGGTGAAGCAAGTGGCCGAAGACGGCAAAGCCAAGTTACTTGGCAGCCCGGTCCAAATTGAAACCAACTATTCGGGATACAAGACGGAGCTGTTGTTCCCGCTGACAGGCCTGACCTGGACAGCAGCGAGCAATCCGTCCTCGAAGCTGGCTGTTTACATTGAACATAGCGACGGCGAAAAGGTTTTGGCTAAAGGCGATGTTCGCTACGATAGTAATGGCAAAGTATCTGGACTTGCCGTTAATGTAAACAAATTCAGCACCTTCACCGTTGTGCAGTTAAGCGGTGAACAAGACGCTGCAACATTGGCGCCTTATTTGACCGGCTATCCGGACGGCACGTTCCGTCCGTCGAAAACCATCAAGCGCGCTGAATTTGCAGCCATACTGCACCGCCTTGGTTTGGGAGCTGACGGACAAGCTGCGGGCTTTGGCGATGTTGCTGACCAGTATTGGGCAGCGGAAGCCATTGCTTCCGTCCGGAATTCCGGGCTGATGCTTGGCGATAACAAGGGGCTTTTCCGTCCCGAAGCCAACGTAACTCGCGCAGAGATGGCAAGCATTGTCGCAAGGCTTCTGCCGGAGACTGCCGCAACCGCAGAGAAGCGTAATGTTCCTGGCGATGCGCAAGGACATTGGGCGTCTGAAGCCATCGGCAAAACGATGCAGGCGGGCATACTGGCGGGTTATCCCGACGGCACCTTCCGCCCTGAGCAAGCTTTGACCCGCGCGGAAGCGGTTCGCGTGCTGAATCTTCTGCTCAAGCGGCCGACGGCTGAAGTTGCGGTATCCAGCTGGCCGGATGTTCCAACAAGCCATTGGGCAATCCGCGATATTGAGTCGGCTTCCGGCACTGTAACTGTGCAGGAGGACGGCAGCGTATCCGTGAAAGCTCAGAAATAGATCTAAAGCAAGGGCTCCGAATGGGGCCCTTGCTTTTTTGTCCCGGTATAACGGAAAACAGATCTTCGTCTGAAACGCCGCTTTGGCGAAGGGCTGTTAATCGAAAGCAGTCCAGGCAACGGGGCTTCCGTTTCGTTTATCGTTCATGCAGGAAATAAGCAGACAGAGGGTCACAATCCGTATTGGAATAAAATCTGATTCTATGGCAAAGTCTTGGATTCAAATGTAAGACACCTGAGGCTTCAGTTATTCAGCGGGGTGGAGTACAGCCGGTTGCGGTATTGGGAAGGCGTTACGCCTTCGTATTGCCTGAAGCGGCGCAGAAATAGCTTGTAGTCCGCAAAGCCGCATTCCACGGCGATTTCCTTGACACTTTTGTGCGTAGTCAGCAGCAGTTGTCTGGCACGGTCCATCCGGCCGTTTAAAATGTAGGTTTTGAGGCCAACGCCTTTTTCGCGCTTGACCATTTTGGAGATATATTCCTTGTTGAAGTTGAATTCTTCAGCGACCCTCCGCACATTGATGTCCTGATTGAGGTGGATATCAATCCATCGGCATATTTGATCCACCGTTGCGCTGTGGGGCCGATAGGCTCCTCCAGCTTGCCGCGTCAGCTCCGACAACAGCAGCAGCAATGCCGCATCCGCCTCTTCTCCGGTAAAGGAGGAGACATGCAGCAGCTGCTTGAACAGCTGATTGACGCTGGATGGAATTTTCAGGGAGGCATGGGAAGGCAAGCTCATGAAAGGTTCTGTCTCCATATGAAAATGAACCCAATAAAAGCTGACGGGCCCTTCGCTTTTTTCATATCCAAAATGTGTGCGTCCCGCCCGCAGCAACAGCATATCGTTGGCTTTTACAAGGTAGCGATCGTCGTTCTCCGCAATATGCATTTCCCCTTCCAGCATAACGATGATTTCGTATGGCATGCCGCTGCGCCTCATGTGGCTCCAGTTGCCCTCAGATATAAATTTGCCGCACAGATAATGCTGTAGCTGTTTTTTCATATAGACCGATTTGTCCACCTTTTCTAAGATTAAACGTCTGATTATTTTCCATCTTATCTGATAGGATGAAGGTAGACAAGGGCGGGGTTGCAATAACAGCCGACTTCCGTCAAAACGGTTCATAGTGAAGGAGAGCAAAGGATGACAAAGAAGCTTAAACGTTTTGTGCCGCTCAGCGATGTGAGCTTAACAACGGGGATATTCAAGGATTCTCAAGTGACGGGAGAGCAATATTTGCTGTCCCTTGATATCGATCGATTTCTTGCGCCATGTTGGGAGGCTCATGGATTAAAGGGGAAAAAGGCGCGTTACGAAGGCTGGGAAGCCAGAAGCATCAGCGGCCATTCCCTGGGCCATTACCTTTCGGCGCTGTCTGCGGCTTATGCGGCATCCGGCAATGAAACACTGAAAAAAGCACTTCAATATGCGGTTGGCGAGCTGGCGGAGATTCAACGTGAAACCGAAAGCGGATATATCGGCGGCTTGAAAGAGGAAGCGTTCACAAAAGCGTTTGCCGGGGAAGCGGGCATCGGCGGTTTCAATATGGGCGACTATTGGGTGCCATGGTACAGCGTGCATAAAATCTATAAAGGGCTGATCGATGCCTACAGGCTGACGGATAATCGGGAGGCGCTGGAAACGGTGGACCGTTTTGCCGCCTGGGCTGTTGCAGGGCTGGATTCTATGAGCGACGATTCGCTTCAGGGAATGCTGCAATGCGAGCATGGAGGCATGAACGAGGTTTTTGCGCAGCTTTATACGATGACGGGCAAAGCCGAATATTTGAAAGCGGCGGTCCGATTTACGCACAAGCTTATTCTCGATCCGCTTGAGCAGGAGCGGGACGCGCTGCAGGGCCTCCACGCCAACACGCAGATTCCCAAGGTGACCGGCGCGGCGGAAATTTATAACGCGGACCCGGCAAGAAGCGGATACCGGACGGCGGCGCGGTATTTCTGGGATACGATCGTGGATCGGCGTTCCTATGCGTTTGGCGGGAGCAGCATCTCGGAGCATTTCGAAGCGCCGGGCATGGAAAGCCTTGGCATCAAAACAGCGGAGGCCTGCTTTACCTACAATATGCTGGATTTGACGCAAAAGCTGTTTCTGTGGGAGCAGGACAGCCGGTATATGGACTATTTTGAAAATGCGCTCTACAATCATATTTTGGGCACGCAAGATCCTTGCACGGGCCATAAAACGTATTTTACTTCTACGCTGCAAGGCCATTACCGGATTTACGGCACGCATGACACCGCTTGGTGGTGCTGTACGGGAACGGGAATGGAAAACCCGGCAAAATACGGCGAGGGCATTTATATGGAGGACGACAGTAGCCTTTATGTGAATTTGTATATGCCTTCGCAGGTGGAATGGAAGTCGCAGGGGTTGACGCTGAAGCAGGAAACCAACTTTCCGTATTCCTCTCTATCGACATTAACCGTTGTCAGCGGAGGGAGCAAAGCGGCGCTTAAGCTGCGGGTTCCGTCCTGGCTTGCGGGAGAAATGACGGTGGAGGTCAGCGATGGCAGCCGATATGCGGCATCGGAACCCGGCTATTTGACTATCGAGCGGGAATGGAAGGCTGGCGACCGGCTTGACGTAACGCTGCCAATGAAGCTGCACAAATATACAGCGCGGGATAACGCTAGCACCATCGCCTTTTTCTATGGCCCGATTTTGCTGGCCGGCAGGTTTGGAAATGAAGGCTTGCCGCAGGACACAATTATCGACGAAACGGCGCTAAATCCGGCAACGGCGGACGTACCGATACTGCGGACGGAGAACGAGGATATCGATAGCTGGATTTCCGTCAAGGACGAAGCAACGCTTGCGTTTGAAATATCCAGGGAAGTGGCCTCGCATGGAAAACCGGTAGAGCTGGTTCCGTTTTATGCCATTCACCACGAATTTTATAATGTCTATTGGAAGCTGAACGATGAAGGAGATCCCTTCCTCAAGCTGCTGAACGATATGACGATTGACAGCGTGGAGCCGGATGGCCAGCAGGACGAAATCGGACACGGACTTCAAGGCAACTGCCTGGAAAGCAGCTTCAGCGGATCGTTCGCCGACAGCAGCAATCGGATGGTGATGTGGCGGGAAGCTTTTGGCGTGGATGATGCGTATTTCAGCTACCGGATGTCGGTGAACAAAACGGGGAACAGCTATCTGTGCGTCGCTTATTGGGGCGGGGATCATTCCGGGTTCTGGCATGACCATAAGCATTACAACCGCAGGTTTGGCATCACGGTAGACGATGTGGAGATTGCGGAGCAAACGATCCATTTTAACAAAAGCGGCGGGGTCTTCTACGTTGCTTATGATATTCCGAATGAACTGACGGAAGGTAAGGAAAAAGTGGCGATTGCTTTCCATGCCAAAGGCGAACGTGGTTGCGCAGGCCGGGTTGCGGGCATACGCGTGACAAGCGCGTTGCCGGAGCTTTAAGAAAAAAATCTTTGTGCTGTAAACAAAAGCGGGTGCTGTTGAAGCGCTCGTTTTTCATTTTATTGCCAAAGTCGATAGTGATTGATTCGAGCTCAATCGTTGAAGTTATTAAAAATATCACTGTTAACAAAATGGAAAAATAGTAGAATTTGAGCAATGTTTAAAATGCGCAATGCAGGACAGGTAAAAAACTCCCGCCGGGATTAATATGAGAGGTGTTATGAGAACCCATACACGACTGGATTGGCATCGCAAGGTCGAGGAGGCTGTCGTCCGCATGTTGAATGCTTTGGATGAGCCGCTGCATTTTCGGCAAATTTCTGCCGAAGTGTATTCGTCTCCGTACCATTTTCACCGAAAGTTTCGCCAGCTTACCGGAGAAAATGTGCATGAATGCCTGAGGAGGCTTCGTCTGGAAAAAGCGATGCATATGCTTCGCCATTCCGACGCCGAAGTGATGACGGTAGCGCTGGAGGCGGGATACGAGACGCCGGAAGCATTCACGAAAGCTTTCAAGCGAATCTACGGACTTACGCCAAGAGATGCAAAAAGGCTTTCCGATTGGAGAGGGGGCATCTACTCCTCTGTTGGTCTGCATTACAGCGAGCGGTCCCGGTGTAATTGGTTCTATCTTAATCCCGAAGGAGAGAATGCAATGGAGACAAAGATTATTGCTTTTGAACCCAAAGTAATGGTAGGCGTAAAAAATGTTGGAGATTATTGGGGCCTGCCTCGCGCCTGGGAGGAGTTTCAAGGGATCCTGGGCAAATACGGGCTTCATTCGCAGGCCAAGGAGTGGATGTCCGTGTTCCCTGACCACGCGCCTGAAATACCGATGAAGGACAAAATTTCGTACGCCGGTATTGTTGTGAATCCCGAGTTCGAAAATCGGTATGGACTGCAGGAATACGTGATTCCTGGAGGCTTGTATGCGGTCACCGTGCATTTTGGCTCCGGTGATGAAATTGGTCCCAGTTGGGATCGCTGGATTAATGAATGGCTTCCGGAAAGCGGGTGGGAGGCCGACGCTTCAAGACCTAACTACGAATGGTATCAGAATCAATGTATGCCGCCCGAATTGACATTGACCTTTTTGTGCACTGCTGTCAAAAAAATAATAGAATAGTTAGCCCATTAATAAATTTACCAATAACCAATAACCAATAACCAATAACCAATAACCAATAACCAATAACCAATAACCAATAACCAATAACCAATAACCAATAACCAATAACCAATAACCAATAACCAATAACCAATAACCAATTAACCGATTAACCATTAACCATTAACCAATAACCAATTAACCGATTAACCGATTAACCATTAATACATTGGATGACTTCCGAACTCTCGGGGTCATCTTTTTGTTGCTGCGATGAAGCGAGTCGAACTTCTAGTGCAGGTTAAACCTGTGCTGGAAAATCGCTGCCTTCGTCGGGGCTTGGATATTCAAGCCTAGCGAGAGAAAATGGAGCTTGAAGCGTATTCGAGTTTAGAATTACTCAACTCAGACGCTGGGATAGACGATACGTTGTTTCAGCCAGCTAACGGTCATTTTTGTCCATTAGAAAGGGATTTTGGAGATTTTTGATAGCTAACGGTCAAATGTGTCCATTAGCGCTTCCATAATGGGGAAAAATCAAGGATTTGAGGCTCTAATGGACAGATTTGTCCATTAGGATAAAAAAATCTTGATTTTTGGCTTGTAAGGGACAGATTTGACCGTTAGCGTGTTTGACGAAGACGAGAGCACACGAAAGCTACGAAATAAAACCAGCACCAGCCCCTCGCGAGGACTGTTTTTATGTTTCGAAGATGAGATTACCTGGTCTTTCAAAATCAAACGTACAATTTAAGCACCATTTACAACTCATGCATCATTTACAGTCCATGCCGCTCATCTAGTCGATCCAGTCCGATCCGTCCATGCAGTCCATAACGTCGATCTAGTCCATGCCGCCCATCTAATCGATCCAGTCCGATCCGTCCATGCCGCCCATCTAGTCGATCCAGTCCATCCAGTCCGAGCCGTCCATGAAGTCCATAACGTCGATCTAGTCCAAACAGTCATGAAGTCCATGTCGTCCATGAAGTCCATAACGTCGATCCAGTCCGATCCAGTCCATCCAGTCCGAGCCGTCCATGAAGTCCATAACGTCGATCTAGTCCAAACAGTCGTGAAGTCCACGTCGTCCAGGATGTCTATGCAGTCCATACCTTCGAACCAGTCATGCCGTCGATCCACACCATCCAACCCACCCGCTACTTACAGTCGTGTTCCTTTCCGGTATGCTCTGGGCGTGCAGCCGATCTCGCGTTTGAAGATGCTGCAGAACTGGGCATCGGTTGCAAAGCCGGAGCTGCCCGCGATTTCGGAGATATGCATTTGCGTGTTTGCTAGCAGTAATTTTGCATATTTTAACCTTTTTAGCAAAATATACTGGAGAGGCGCGATCGAGTAACGCTCTTTGAATAAGTGGCGGAAACGGTCGTAGCTGTACCCGGACATGCCGGCCAACATCTCCACCGTCAGCTTCTGCCTGTAGTGGTCATCCATATATTGACGAACGTAGCTGATGCGATCTTCTGAAGGATGAGGCGTCTTGCGCCTTCCAATCAGCTCCTGAAGAGGAGGGAACAGATCTCCAAGCATGGAGTCCAGCATGGAAGGTTCGTTAGTACGGCGCAGATAGAAATGCTCCTTAATCCGCTGCAGCAGCTTTAGGAGCGTACCTTCTTCATCGTCGTCGTATACGCCCCCCAGACCGTTCAGAGAAACCTCGTGGGTCAAAAAGCCGATAAACAACACTTCGCTTTCGACCTGATGAATCTCGCTATGAATATGTCTGGAAGGAACCAGAGCGAAGGTTCGTTCGCGAAAAAGGTATTTGCGGCCGGCAATTACGGTCGACCCGCCGCCCCGGACATAATAAACCAGCTCATAACACTCATGCTGATGAGGTGGAATGTTCGTGTTTATCTCATGTACGTCATTTGCCAGATACAATAACCGGTTCACGGTAACCCTCCTTAGCCGAATCATATAAAAAAATGACCGAATTGAGATAATTATTTGATAGTTAATTTGATATGATCGTATCATCTCATGCAGCGATATGGGAAGTGCCTCTGGTCAGTATACCCGATATTCCATCAAATAGGACAATCAGGACATTGGATACGGGGACGCTGTCCATCAACGCTGCGGCAACGGGAGCACAAGCAAAAAAACAACAAACGAGCGGGGGATTTGAACAATGAAAAAAAGCATTTTGGCTGTCCTTATGGCGGCAATGCTGCTGGTGCTGGCAGCTTGCGGAAGCAACTCGGGCACAGGAACAAACAACGGAACTTCGGGCGGTAACGCGGGCGGCGAGGACAAGCTGAAGGTTGTTCTTTTGATCGCAGGCACGCTTGGCGACAAATCCTTTTTTGATGCCGCAAACAATGGCTTGAACCTGGTGAAAACGGAGTTGAACGCAGAAACAAAAGTAATCGAGATGGGCACCGACAAAACCAAATGGGAGCCAACCTACCAGGATATCGCGGCTCAGGATTGGGACATCATTATTTCCGGCGGTTCGGAAATCACGGAAATTTTTAATGCGACGGCCGAAATGCACCCCGACAAAAAATTCATCAACTACGACACGGACATTGAGGAAACGCCTGCCAACGTATATGCGATGACTTATTCCACAAACGAGGTTTCCTTCCTGGCTGGCGCTGTAGCGGCTTTGGCAACCAAATCCGATCTGCCTAACGCAAATCCGGAAAACGTAATCGGCTTTGTTGGCGGCATGGACATTCCGGGCATTAATGCCTTCCTTGTCGGCTATATCCAAGGCGCGCAATATGTTAATCCCGACATTAAAGTAGCTGTTTCGTATGCAGGCGACTTTGTTAACCCCGCCAAAGGCAAGGAGTTGTCCCTGATTCAATACAACTCCGGCGTTGACGTTATTTTTAACGTAGCGGGCGCAACTGGTCTTGGTATCTTTGAAGCGGCGAAAGACAAAACGCGTTATGCCATCGGCGTTGACTCCGACCAAGGCGCTCTTATTCAGGAAACAGATAAAGACAAAGCCAACTTGATTATTACTTCCGCCATCAAAAAGATCGACACCGCCATTCTGGGCGCTGTTACCAAAACGCAAGAAGGCACGCTTGAATTCGGCACTCGCCAAGTGATGAGCTTCGATCAAGACGGCGTGGGCATTGCTGAAAATGATATCTACAAATCGACTTTCTCCGAAGATATGCAGAAGCAAGTTGAAGATATCAAGCAAAAGCTGGCCAAAAAAGAAATTAAAGTAGACAACGCTATGGGCATGGAGACTTCGCAGATCGAAGCCATCCGCAACGCGGTTAAACCCTAAGCTTCCATAAAATACGATTCACTTTTACAGTTGGCTCTTTCTTCCGGATTCCGGTGAGATTGCCAACTGTCTCTTTGTAGAGGTTTTTGCAGGCGATAAAAGGTAAGGAGCTGGAATGAGATGACCCATCAGCTGCTCGAAATGAAAAATATTACGAAGGTTTATCCCAATGGGGTTGTTGCCAATCAGAAGGTGCAATTTTCGCTGGCTCAAGGCGAAATTCATGCCATCGTTGGGGAGAATGGAGCCGGTAAATCCACGCTGATGAAAATGATGTTTGGCATGGAGGCACCAAGCGAAGGCGAAATTTTTCTTCGGGGCGAACCTTTGAAGCTGACCTCTCCGCAGGATGCCATCGACAATGGCATCGGTATGGTCCATCAGCACTTTATGCTGGTGCCTTCTTTTACGGTTGCCGAAAATATGGTGCTTGGCATGGAGCCTAAAAAAGGCGTGGGCATCAATTACAGCGAAGCTGTGCGAATGACGGAGGAAATGAGCAAAAAATATAATCTGCATGTCAATCCAAAAGCCAAGGTCGAGGATCTGAGCGTCGGAATGAAGCAGAAAATCGAAATTTTGAAGGCACTGCTTCGCGGAGCCAAAATTTTGATTTTGGACGAGCCCACCGCCGTGCTGACGCCGCAAGAAACAGAGGAGCTGTTCCGCGAGCTGCAGCAGTTGAAGGAGCAGGGCCATACCATCGTATTTATTTCCCATAAGCTGAAGGAAGTCAAAGCGATTTGCGACCGGATCACCATCATGCGGGCAGGTAAAAGTGAAGGCGTCTTCTGGACCAAGGATGTAACGGAGCAGGAAATTTCCAAGCTGATGGTGGGACGCGATGTCGTGCTCAAATACGACAAAGTGAACAAGCCATATGGTGCTCCTATTTTGGCGGTAAACGACTTTTCGCTGTCGGACGAGACGGGCAAAGCGCTGCTGGATAAAGTGGCCTTCAACGTGCGGAGCGGCGAAATTGTCGGAATCGCAGGTGTAGAGGGGAACGGACAAACCCAGCTTGTTGAAGCTTTGACGGGTAGGCTGTCCGTGCACAAAGGAAACGTTGCGGTTAAAGGAATCGATATTCAAGGCTACGATATCGGAAAGATTCGTTCGCTTGGCGTCTCATATATACCGGAGGATCGGATGCGCCAGGGCGCTGCCAAGGAGGCCAGCATTTCCGATAACCTGATCTCGACGCAATATCGAACAAAGGAAATGAACAGCGGTCCCTTTCTCAAGGGCAAACGAATCGCTCAAATGGCGGCATCGCTTATCGAGGATTTCCGCGTTCGCTGTTCCGGGCCGAGCCAGCCAATTGGCATGTTGTCAGGTGGTAATATGCAAAAGGTCGTTGTCGCCAGGGAGTGCTCGACATCCCCGGAACTGCTCATCGCGGAGCAGCCTACACGCGGCGTTGATATCGGCGCCGCCCAATTCATTCACGAAAAGCTTATTGAACTGCGTGACGGCGGAAGCGGTGTTTTGCTGATTTCGGCGGATTTGAACGAGATATTGGAGCTGAGCGACAGCTTGCTTGTTATGTATGAGGGGCAAATCGTTGCCTATCTGGAGGAACCTTCAAAGGTTAGCGAGGAAGAACTCGGCCTGTATATGCTGGGCATTCAGCGTCAGGACGAGGGGCAGATCAGGAGGGCTGTGAAGTCATGAAGGTAAAATATTTTGAAGTGGTGCGAACGGCAGCGGTCATTCTGATTGCCCTGTTTCTAGCCTTTATTATTATTTCCTTGGTCAGCGAGCAGCCGCTTGAGAGCATTCGCATTTTTCTATGGGAGCCGCTCAACACGAAAGGCCATATCGGCAATGTAATCGAAATGGCGATACCGCTCATGTTCACGGGACTTGCGGTTTCCCTTTTGTTCAAAGCCAATTTATTTAATCTCGGAGCGGAAGGGCTGTTCTACTTCTCCGGCGTAGTCGCGGCGACGCTGGCGATTCATCTGACGCTGAACAGCTTTATGCATCCCTTTGTGGCGATCCTTGCCGGCTCGCTCGTCGGGGCTTTGCTGTCCGCTATTCCCGGCATTCTGAAAGCAAAATGGAATGTAAACGAGCTAGTCAGCTCGCTGATGTTCAACAATATTTTGTTCGGCATCGGCCTGTACATTCTCAATTACAAGCTGCGCGACGCGCAGGCGTTTGCGGCGGTTTCCTTTAAGTTCGAGCAGACGGCGATGCTGACCAAGCTGCTTCCCGGCACCCGTATTCATACGGGGTTGATTATCGTGCTGGTCCTTATTGTTGCCGCCCACTTTTTCCTATACAGGACAAAATGGGGCTATGAAATCCGGATGACGGGGGCCAATCGCGAATTTGCCCAATATTCCGGCATGAAGACGGCCAAGGTCATTATCCTTGTCCATTTGATCGCCGGATTTATCGCGGGCATGGGCGGCTCGGTGGAAGTACTCGGCATGTACAGCCGCTTCCAGTGGTCGTCGCTTCCAGGCTACGGCCTGGATGGCGCATTAGTGGCGATGCTGGCGAAAAACAATCCCATCTCCGTTATCGGAGCCGCGTTGTTCCTGGCTTATATCCGTATCGGCGCCGACCAGATGGCTCGTTTCTCCGATGTGCCTGCGGAAATGATTTCGATCGTTCAGGCCATCATCATTTTGCTCATCTCGGCGGAGCAGTTCCTGAAGTTCTGGAAAAACCGGATGCTGCTGAAGGAGGCACAGCGCAATGTCTAGCTTGTTCGATGTTATTTTTACAACGGAGTTTGCCTTTTCGGTGCTGCGGGTTACGACTCCCATTCTGTTTGCCGCATTGGGCGCGCTGATCTCCAACCGGGCGGGCATTATCAATATCGGCCTGGAGGGCATCATGCTGGTAGCCGCGCTTACGGGCGTTATTGCCAGCGCCTATACAGGCAGCGCGTGGCTCGGATTGACGGGGGCTGTTATGGCGGGCACGTTAATCTCCGGCGTCCTTGCTTTTTTTACTCTCAAGTTCAAAACTCATATCATTCTCGGCGGTGTGGCCATTAATATGTTTGCCTCCGGCGGAACGGTATTTATCCTTTATTTGCTGTCGGGCGACAAGGGGTCTTCCACTTCGCTTCCCAGCAAGGTTTTGCCGAGCATCGATATCCCGCTGCTAAAGGACATTCCGGTGTTGGGCCCGATCCTTTCCGGACACAACGTATTGACGTATATGTCCATCCTGGCCGTGTTTGTCGTTTATTATCTGTTAAAAAGAACGCCGCTTGGCTTGCGCATTCGCTCTGTCGGTGAAAATCCGCAGGCTGCCCAATCCGTTGGCGTCAGCGTGGTGAAGGTGCAATATACAGCGCTGTTGCTTAGCGGATTTTTCGCCGGGCTTGGCGGCGCTTATATGTCGATGGGTTACCTGTCGCTCTTTACGCGCGACATGATCGCGGGACGGGGCTGGATCGCGATTGCCGCTGAATCCATGGGACGCAGCACAACGGTGGGAACGACGCTTACCTCGCTGCTGTTCGGAGCGGCGGATGCGTTGGCCAACGCGCTGCAAGTGCTTAAAATTCCGGCAGAGCTGATTGGCACCTTGCCGTACGTTACGACCGTGATCGGCCTTGTCATTTACGCGGTAAGCGAATCCCGCATGCGTAGTAAGAAGCTCAAAGAGAAAGGTTGATACACCTCTATGACTAAACCAATCATTATTGACTGTGACCCTGGGCATGATGATGCCATTGCTATTTTGCTGGCGCTGGCTAATCCGCAGTATTTGGATGTAAAAGCCATCACGACGGTAGGCGGCAACCAGGTGCTGAACAAAATTACGGATAATGCGTTAAAGCTGCTCAGCTTTATCGACGCCGATATTCCGGTAGCCAAAGGCGCCGCCGGTCCGCTGCTGGGACAACTTGTTACGGGGGAAGAGGCGCATGGCGATTCCGGCATGGATGGCCCCGACCTTCCTCCTTCCCGTTTTAAACCGGTGGATAAACACGCCATTGAATTGATGGCTGACATCATTTCCGGCTCAAAGCAGAAAATTACGCTTGTGCCGATTGGTCCTTTGACCAATATTGCGCTGCTGCTTAAAGGCTTTCCCCATCTGATCGGCAATATTGAAGAAATATCGCTGATGGGCGGCGGCATCGCTTATGGCAATGTAACATCGACCGCGGAATTCAACATCTATGTGGATCCCGAAGCTGCCCGCATCGTCTTTGAATCCGGCATTCCGATTACAATGAGCGGACTGGACGTAACGGATAAAGCGCCCATTTTCCAGGATGAAATCAAAGCGCTTAAGGAACGCGGCGAGGTTTCGCATATGGTGGGAGAGCTGCTGGACTTCTATTCCATCTACAGCCGCAAGCTGGGTTACGAAGGAAGCTCCCTGCATGATCCTTGCGCCATCGCTTGGCTGCTGCGTCCGGATTTGTTCACCGGCGAGGACTATCATGTGGAGATCGAAACGATCGGGAAGGTAACAAGAGGCATGACCGTGGCGGACCGCCGCAAAAAAACAGATGGGGCCAACAATGTAAAGGTGCTGACGGACGTTGATCGGGACGCTTTTATGGAGCTGATCTTCGACGCTCTCGATGTACATGACCGCAACGCGGAAGCCCGGAAAGCGAAGGTCTGACGATGGCCGGTTGGGATAAGTTATCCGAAATCATCCGCTTTGAAATCATTCAGCGAGGCGAAGAGGGCTGCACTATCGAAGGGTTCTCTGAAAAGCTGGCGGCTGCGGGAGAAAATAAATCCGCGTTGATGGAAATTTACGCCGAATTGTCTAAGCTGGAGGTCAGTGCCGACTTTCCTTATCGGGAGCCTTCCGATCTGGAGGGAATTCGGAAGCTGCGTCCGGAGGGACCAAGAACGTTGACTGCGGATTGGACCGACGAGCAGTGGAAGGACAAGTTTTACGGAGCTTGGCTTGGACGTTCTGTGGGCTGCGCGCTGGGCAAGCCCCTGGAGTTCCAGCCTTATCTGTACGGTCAGGACGGACGTCCCGGCTGGGAAAATATCGAGCTTTGGTTTCGCGGCGCGGACGCATGGCCGATCAAGGGATATACACCAGGCGAGTCCACTGCAAGAGAGCAATATGGACTTGGACTAAACGACTGGTCTCCCATGAGCACCAGCGAAACGATTCAATACATGGAAAGCGACGACGATATCCGCTACACAGTATTGGGGACGCTGCTCTTGGAGCAGAAAGGGCTTGACTTCGATTCCTGGGATATCGGCAAGCTGTGGCACAAACATTTAACCTACAGCCAGGTTTGTACGGCGGAAACGCAATCGTATCTGAATTTTGCTCATGAAACCTCCCATCTGAACGGAGAAAAGCCGGCTGACTGGGCTGCCCGCCAGGAACGGGTGCGCATGCATATGAATCCGTACAGGGAATGGATCGGCGCACAAATTCGTGCGGACGGATTGGCGTACGGCGTTGCCGGGCGTCCCGAGCTTGCTGCCGAGCTGGGTTGGCGCGACGCCTCCTTCTCCCATGTCAAAAACGGCATTTATGGAGAAATGTTTGTAGCGGCTATGATCGCAGCTGCCTTCGTTGAAACCGACAACCGAAAAATCGTGGAAATCGGGCTGAGTGAAATCCCGTCCACCAGCCGTCTTGCGGATGATGTGCGCAGAGCAGTTGAAGTTGCGGAAAAGGCCGGAAGCCAGCGCGAGCTGGTAAGCGCCATTTGGGACATGTTCAAGCATTACGATGCCGTGCATACCAATAACAACGCGGCTTTGGTTGCGGCCTCGCTTATTTACGGCGGCGACGATTTTGAAAAAGCGGTTGTCACATCTGTATACGGCGGCATGGACACCGACTGCAACGGCGCAACGGTAGGCTCCATCATGGGCGCAAAGCTGGGCGCTGCCGCGTTGCCCAAATCATGGACAGACCCGTTGAACGACACGCTATATGCTGAGGTGCACGGCTTCCATCCCCTCGCTATATCCGAGGCATCACGCCGCAGCTACGAGGTATTCCGCAAAATTGAGCGTGAGCTGAAGAAGTAACGGACAAATCAATTAGCAAGATAGTGTCAGGTAATAAAGAAGTAATAGTTGTTACTCATCTTGTTGTAAATAGTTCGTATAACTATTGTCGCAAGTTTTTAAAAAAGGCTAATATTACTGATCATTTTTAGCAGTGATATTTTTAAGATTATTATGGAAAATCACAATTTTCGGAAGGCGACTGTCCCTTCTCCGCATTATTCAAATAATAACACCTTTAAGTAAATGTAGCCATGTCATAAGATATGGAGCCAGTCTTGAAGGTGTTTTTTGTTTGCATCAAGAGATGATTTATTATATTGAAAGTGTATTTGAATCCAGCATACTTTTTACACATATTATAACACCAATTTAAATATTTTTATCATCTGTTTCGTTTATAAATCAAAGTAAGTTCTAAACCTACTTTAGAAGGAAAGGGGGCTCAAACTTTCCAATCGTTAGATTACTCAGTGTTAGTCCAATTTCAAACTACATATAATAAGTCATTAGCGTTGCATAAAAGTTCGCCGTTTTAGAAAAAAGAATATTCAGAAAACGAGTTTGCGTGGTGAAATGAAAACGGTCGGACAGCTCTCAAAGGTAGCACGTCCATTGGGTTGAATTATGCAATTCTGTTCACTTTTACACAATGTCTTCTGCAGGCGTCAATCTTCCGCTCGTTTTCGTTGCCGCCCTCGCGATGTTCGACTGGGTTTTGCCTTAAGCCGCATGATCCACTGACTGAACGGTTTCCATAATAACGTTGTGAGCCAGCGAGTGAGCTGCAGTAAGCTGTGTTCGACTTTCGTTTCCAGCTTGACAAGGGCGAGCAAGCAAAACGCAATAAGGGCGATCCAGACCTGATTATAAACAGCTGATTCGCTCGTGCCGTAGAGATGCTTAATCTGCAAATGTTGCTTCATCCACTTGAAGAAGGTCTCGATTGCCCAGCGGCTACGGTACATTTCACTGATTTCATCACAAGTGAGGTCAAAGCGATTAGTCATCAGAAAGAGCAGATTCCCCTCTGAATCTTGCGTCTGCACCATTCGCAGGACGTGCTTCATTTTCTTCTGCTGGCAGCCTATTCGGACACGCCAATCGGCCGAAACTGCGCTGCCCTCGGGAACGGTTTGCTCCTCCAGCGGCTCGATATGCGTATTGCTCTTCAGCCGTGTGACGAATAAGATGCCGTCCGAACAGTAGCGATCAAAGGCCGAGTAGTCGATGTAGCCACGATCAAAGACATATGTGACGCCTGGCTCATGAACACGTTCATTCATCTGGGTGCGGTCATTTTTCTTTGCTACCGTCACCGTTGCCTTCTCCGGAATAACGTCTTGCTCGTCCATAAAGGCCAGTCGCATATGGATTTTGATGCCCGCTTTCGTCTTGCGGAACTCCGCCCATTTAAACTTTTGCAGACACAACTTGACCGTGGTCGAGTCGATGATTTTAATGTTGTGGCGATGAGATCGCATACCTTGGCGTGACAGCACGAGCCGCGCCAAAGACTCGAACACCTGCTGCAATAGCTCGGGATCGACTTGCTTATGCTTGCGACTGAGTTGCGAAGCTGAAATGGAAGTCAGGCCCAGCTCATCCTGCAAGTCTTCGCACAGCACATCGTCGGCGATGTGACGCAAGCCTTCACGGCACTGCAACTGTGCGAGCAAGAACAACTTGAGGTAAGCGGTGGTGGTCAGCTTTTTTGTATATTTATCTTGCTGACATTCGGCCACCGCAGTTGTGAATGTTTTTGTACAAATCGGCGCAAGCCATTTACCAAATGAAGAAAATAGCGTATGATTGTCCATGCTGAGATCCTTTTCAGTGGATTTATGGACAGGTCTACCTCTCCAATCCATTGTAAAGGATTTTTCGTATTATTAGGTCAACCAGTATATTCTGGTTGGCCTTTTTTAATGGTCGTTATACGATGGTGGTAACCGGGAGAACGTAAGGATTTTAGGGACTCAGAACCCGTCATAAAAACTGTTCTCTCACTACCTCCAATGACCATGTTTGAGCTGGTTGGGGCGATGACCTCGTATCACAAGCGAAGCTATGGGATTGGAACTATCGTGAGAATGCCGGCTAAGTTTACATCAGGAGGAGATGACATGAGAGCGGTTATTGGATTGGATGTTGCAAAAGGAAATAGTGTATTTCAAGCGTTTAGGAAACGTGGTGAGATCTACGGAAAGTCAGAGACGATTCCGCACACCGAAGATGGGTTTATTAGACTCTACGATGTCATTCGTCAATTAGAAGAGGAGACAGGAGTTCGACCGATTGTAGTTATGGAAGCTACCGGACATTACCACCGAGTCGTTGTCGCCCACTTGGAGTGGATGAATATCGAGCATTTTATCATTAATCCATTGTTATCCAAACGATCTAAAGGTGCGCAGTTGCGTAAGGTAAAAACAGATGCGGCGGACGCATGGCATTTGGCCGAGATGTACTATCGAGGCGATATACAACCGCACCGCAAGTGGGCAGATCAAATAACGGATATCCAACACTTGACGAGACAGCATGAATTCATCACTTCACAATTCGTACAGTCAAAATTGAACACGAGGGCGCTGCTCGATCAAGTTTGCCCTGCATATGAAGGCGTGTTTCGTGATCTGTTTTCAAAGACTTCATTACAAGTCTTGTTGCATATGCTTCAAGGGGCTGTTATTACCGAGGAGGTGATCAGCGAAACCGCTGGTACCTCGCACGGGAAAGCGTGGATTCGGTCGAAGGTGGAACGTGTTCAAGCCTTGCAGATGCCACAGAAACAAAGCAGGGCCCAAAGGACAGCGCTATTGTGTATGGTAGAGATCTTACTTGCCCAACAGGAGCAATTAAATCGACTGGAAGAGAAGATTCAAGAAGAAGCGAGAGAAATTCCGGAAGTGGAGTTGCTAAAAACGATTCCAGGAATCGGGAATAAACTTGCCGCCACGTTAATTGCGGAGATCGGGGATGCCAGTCAATTTGAGGACCCTAAACAGCTCGTGGCTTATGCGGGACTAGATCCAAGTGTACACAGCTCTGGTCGATTCACTGCGTCCAGCACTCGTATCACCAAGCGTGGCTCTAAACGGCTTCGAAGAGCGCTTTATCTAGCCGTACAATGTGGAATTAGGAGAAGCACGAATGTGCGGTTAAGCGCGTACTACGATAAGAAAAGACAAGAGGGCAAACCCTACAAGGTGACGGTGATTGCCTGCGCCAACAAGCTATTGCACCACATCTACGCCATCTTGAAGAAGGGTATGCCCTACACAACATAAACCATATTTAACCAGCTATCTCCGCTGCAACGGAGGTTATTTGGCATGTGTATAAAATTATATCAAGATTTTTCACAAAGACCAAGAGGCCAAAGCTTGACAAAAATTAGCTGGTTTTTATGGGCAAAACCAAAATGAACGCAATCTTTTGAAGATTCTGAGAACATTAATGCAACGCTAGTGATAATAAGTAGTGATGAAACAAAGTATTTAATAGAAACTATTGTAAAACAGAAAATGTCGTTATATTCTATATAATAACACGACAAAAAAGGAGATTATACCCAATGCGAATTTTAAATATTAACGATTCGTCTCTTCATGATGAGTTGCTGATGTATATTAAAAAAAGATCTCTAATTCCAGTGCTTGGTTCTGGATTCTCTAGAGGATCCGCAGCAAAGAACGGTGTAGTTCCAAATGGGAGTCAAATGATAAATCATATGAAAAATGAGTTGGAAGGTGTTTTAAATCCAAGCGACTTTAATATAATTAAGTCGTTCACCTTTAGCAGTCTATCTGAGACATATTTTGAGAATATTGAACCAAGTAGTATATACAAATACTTAAGTGCAAACTTTACAGAAGTTAAACTAGCAGATGTTCAGAAGAAATTTTTGAATATAATGTGGCCACACATATACACTTTAAATATTGATGACAGCATTGAAAATAATCTTTCTGATATAGAAGTTATTCTTCCCTTTAAAAGTATCAATACCTTTTATAACGATATATTAGAAGAGAAAACACATTTATTCAAATTACATGGAGATGCGAAAGAATATATTAAACATAACCACAAATGTGTTTTGTCCACATCTTCGTATTTGCAAAGCTTTCAAGAAAACCGTGAATTACTTAGTAGGATTGGAAGTGATATCAAATCGAACTGCGTATTTTATCTAGGATGTAGTCTTGACGATGAACTGGATCTGTTATATCAATTAAATATCGTAGAAGGTGGAAATTACTTTCCAGATCTAAAAAATACGTATTACATTACAAGCGAAGATATAGAGAATTCTAAAATTAAAACGCAAAAATTAAAAAAATTCGGTGTAGATACTATTATAAAAGTAAATGACTATAATGATTTTTATAATATAATTATTAGGATAGCTAGTGAAGCTTCTAAACTATCAAGTGAAGACACTTCTTTCTTTGAAAATCCTAAATTTGAAAGAGAGCATATGGGGTACAACAATAGAGATGCAAATATTGAGTATTTCTACAATTCAAATTACTATTTCAACCATTTAGAATCAAATTCCTTGATTAAGTTACCATATTATGTTATTGATAGGGATCTTTTTAATGTTGGGAAGTGGTATGAAGAAAATTTTATAAGTAAAAATTTAGTGATAATTCAAGGGCACAGATTTTCAGGGAAAACAACAAGCTTACTCAGATTAGCCGAGAAACAAAGTAATCAGGATATTTTTGTAATTCCTTCAGGAAATTCGATTAATTCAAAATTTTTATTAACATTATTGAAAAAGAGGAATATAACAATATTTCTTGATACTGGAGTAATAGATAGTGAAGGGTGGAGTATTATCAAAAAATCTATACATATTCTTCAAGATAATAATGTAAAATTTGTTATTGCAATTGACTCATCTGATGAATATTTATACCAAATAGAACTACTTTTATCAGATGATGCATTTTCATCGAAAATTAGTATCAACACTCTGAAAAACACACTTTCGCCTGATGAAACTTCTAGATTGAATAAAAAATTGAGTGAATGTGTTATTCCTGAATTTAAAACTCATAAAACCAAGAATAACCAACATAAAACAAATAAATACTCACCTACTATACTGGATAATGTTTATGAAATATTAAACTTACTGCATCAATCCTATCAAATGGTGAAAATTGAAAATTTAGATGTTACAGAACAGCGTTTGATACTACTAATTTTACTGGCATCTAGATACAGATTAACATCTACTGAGTTAGAAAAATATCGTCTTGATAATGTAGTGGTCGATTTTATAAAACAAATCACCCCTGTTGCACATTTCTATAAGACAATAAGTATCGAAAAATCAACCGAGGATAATTCGGGTATTAAACTTATTTGTAATTCACGATCTTGGATACTACACAACCTTGGTCAATTCTCTTTACATAAAACTAATCAAGAGTTAATAGCAAGCGCTTATAAAACAATAGTTAGGTTAATAATGTTTCATTATCAACAAAATCCTCGTAAGGCACGTGAGGAAGTTGGAAAGTTTATAAAGTTTGATGATATAAATGATATCTTTCCACGAATTAATAAGGGATCGCTACAATTAATACAAAAAATCTATAATAATTTAGAGGATATCCTTTCAGAAAATTATCACTTTCCGCACCAGCGAGCAAAAAGTCTTTCTTGGCTTGACAATATTGACGATTTAGTAAAAGCGGCGGATTACGCAACGCAAGCACTTAGAAACATCGAAATAACACATCAAGTCAGCTATGAAAGTAACTTTTCATACATGCATGTATGGTACACGCTTTCGACTATTAGAACAAAAATCGCACTAGTGCAAAACTATTCTTCCAGCACATCAAATATTTCAGCATTGGAGACTATTTATAAAGCTCTTTCATATAAGGATAATTTAAATTACTTAACTAGCAATATTAGATCTAATGCTTCAAAAAACATAAAAGATTTTATTCAAAATTTATCCTTCAAACAACATTTGGGCTCAAATGACAAACAGAAATTATCCGAATTGACCAAAATCATTATAAAAACCAACACTATAACAAAAGTTTAAAACTAATATTGGAATTGAAGAATAAAAGTATTAATTAGCCGGATTAAGTAGTCTATTAAGACTGCTTTCCGGCTTTTCTAGTTCCTCTATTTAAAAAAATATCTTTAACTGTAATATGAAAATCAGTTTCGTTAATCTGGAATTCGTGCTCCGAAAAATAATGAATCGTTGCAATAGAATTCTACAAGCTTTTCACAGCCATACTCAAATATGATTTTCATTTTTTAAAAAATAGGTTTATTTAAATACGACAAACTCATGGTGCATCAATATGGAAGATGCCAATCTCATTGTAATGCTCCAGCTTGTAATTGATGGTGCCAAGACTGCAATTCAGCACCTCCATCTGCTGTAGTATGCTTTTGCGATGCTGCTCCAGCATGTCTCTTCGTTGTTCACTGGTTGAGGATCCTTCCAGGCATAACAGCATAAAGGCTCTTATATCGTCCAGCGACATGCCGCTGTCCTTAAGGCAGCAAACCAGCTCCAGCCAGCAAATGTCCATTTCCGAATATTTGCGGGTGCCGTATTCCGTCTTCTTCAGGAGAGGCATTAACCCGGCCTTGTCATAAAAGCGCAAGGTGGAAGGCGGCAAATTAGTCCGTTCCGCAACTTGTTTGATCGAATAGTCCATCGTGAACTTCCTTTCTATTTTGAAAACGCTGATTTAAAATAATTGGCACAAAAGCTTGACTTAAACTTAACTTTAACTATTATGCTTAAATTGATCAATAGAGCGTTTCCACTTTTTGAACCACCACTAAAGGAGTGAATCAATTGAAATACAGAAAATTAGGAAGAAGCGGACTAAAGGTAAGTGAAATCGGGTTAGGCAGCTGGTTGACCTACGGCTCTGCAACATCCGAGGAAGACGCGCGGGCATGCATTCGCAAGGCTTATGATTTAGGTATTAATTTTTTTGACACGTCCAACTCCTATCCCGGCGCCGAAGAAGTAATGGGCAGCACGCTAAAAGAGTACCAGCGCAGCAGCTACGTGCTTGCGACAAAGCTGTTTTTCCCGCAAGGACCGGGTCCCAATGACCGCGGCTTGTCGCGCAAGCACATTATGGAGCAATGCGAAGCGAGCTTGAAGCGGCTGGGCACGGATTATATTGACCTGTATCAATGTCACCGGTTTGATGGCGATACGCCAATCGATGAAACGTTGCGGGCTTTGGATGATCTTCAGGCGCAAGGCAAAATTCTGTATGCGGGCGTCAGCGAATGGTCTGCGGCGCAGATCGCGGAAGCATCGGGAATCAGCCAACGTTTGAACCTGCGTCCGCTTATCTCCAATCAGCCCATCTATAATATGTTCGAGCGTTACATCGAAAAAGAAGGCGTTATCGGACAATGTCAACAGGAAGGACTTGGGCTGGTTGTATTTTCGCCGCTGGCTCAAGGTGTATTGACCGGAAAATATAAGCCGGGCCAAGGTATTCCGGAAGGCACGAGGGCGGCTAATGACCAAACGAATTGGGTCATTAACAGCTATTTGCGCGAAGATGTATTAAGTTGCACAGCAGAACTGTCGGAGCTTGCTGCGGAGCTTGGAACAACCTTGTCCCAGTTCGCTTTGGCTTGGATTCTGCGTCAGCCCGTCGTAAGCTCAGCGATTATCGGCTCCAGCCGGCCTGCTCAAATTGAAGAAAATATCAAAGCTATCGATTTGAACTTGACGCCTGAGGTCCTGGAGCGGACGGAAGCGATTCTCTCCCAAGTCAGCCACTTTGCCCCAATGAGATAAAAAACAGCAGCCGTGTTCCCGATATGATGTCGGAGCACGGCTTTTGTTTTGCAGGTTTTTTGGATGTGGTGACTTCTATTGCAGAAGTTTTTCGATTCCGGACTGGATTTCGTCAATTGATGCGACTGGTTCAAAACGCTGGACTACATTGCCTTCGGCATCAATGAGAAATTTTGTGAAGTTCCATTTGATCGAATCTCCGTGCAGCCATTCCGGCGTATTGTCGGAAATCATCAGCTTCAGCAGCTTGGCCTGTACATCCGATTCATCAAACCCGGCAAAGGGGCCGGACTGTTTCAGAAAATCAAACAATGGATGAGCGGTATTTCCGTTTACATCTAGTTTGGCAAACATCGGGAATTTGACGCCGTAATTGATCTGGCAAAAAGCTGCGGCTTCCTCGCTGCTTCCAGGCTCCTGCTTGGCAAATTGATTGCAAGGAAAGCCGATAACTTGCAATCCTTGCTCCTTGTACCGGTCATACAGCTTTTGCAGATCGTCAAACTGGTGTGTATATTTGCATTTGCTTGCCGTGTTTACAATCAAGACGGGTTTTCCTTCGTATTGATAGAGAGGGAAACGTTCTCCGCTTGGTTTGGTTACTGAAAAATCATAAATGGTTGCCATAAGTATGAAGCACCTCGCATGTTGTAAGTAGGTTGAGCAGGTCCAAAGCTGTGTTCTATGGTAATTTATTATATACGAAATGAAGTAAGGTTGTCTTGCTTGCGACACTACAGCGTAATCTGTACGGATACCTTTTCGTCGTCGTAGTTAAAATGGATGTCGCCCCGGTATTTTTCGACCGTTCGGGTTACGATCGTTAATCCGTTTCCGCGCAGCGCATGTTTGTTTTCCTTGGTCGTATATCCTTGCTGGAAAATGCTTTTTTGGTCTTTCGTTGATAATACGGCTGGATTTTCGACAGCAAGTTTGTATTTGGAGCCTATCTTTTTGCACACCACATAAATTTCTTTGGGATGATCGCCCATATAGTGCTCGGTTGCTTCAATGGCGTTATCCAGCAAATTGGAGAAAATTTTGACCAGATCCATCGTTTCGATGCGGTTATAATCATCCGGTTCCGTATCGAATAGGACCTCGACATTTTTGGATTGGGCCAGCTGCCACTTGCTGTTGAAGAGAATGAGCAAAACCGGGTTGCCTACGCGCAAGGAAAGATCCAGCGTTTTGGCGTCGTATTTTAATTGGGACATGTAGTCGGCAGCTTTATCGTACATTTTTAAGCTGATTAATCCGTTGACGACCTGAAAATGGTTCATCAGATCATGCCGGCCCGACTTTATGGCGGAGATCACCTTTTCCAATTCGGAAATATACATCGTTTCGGATTCCTTCAAATCGCGCTTCAGGCTTGTTTTGTACCATCTATGCAGCATGAAGGTAATGAGCAGAAGAAGGATAATAAAGATGACGTCCAGGAAAAAAATCTCCTTGTTGCCCTTTACGACTTGCTTGGAGATGTTGTCCAGTTCACTGACGTCGATATCGATGCCCAAAACGCCCATTGGCTGTCCGTTGCTATCGTAAAAAGGCACGCCTACCGACATATAGATGCCATGCGTCTCATCGATCAGCACTTCCGTATAATAGGTACCGCCTTTTTTGGCCTGATTCACCTGCTTGCCGGGTACCGTGCAGGGGTAACCAAAGGGCAGGTCGGCTATGCCGGGAGGGATGGCGGCAATTGTTGTTTTGGCCACATCGGTTTCATCCAATTCCAATGTATAAACATACAGAGCATTTATGGAATGGCGATAGGTTTCCAGATATTGCTTGATTTGTTCGCGATTTTGGCCAGCTGCCGGATCCTGCATAAAGAGACCATATGCGTCCTTGTCCAATTCATTGGCGATATTATCCGCGATGGCGATATATTGTTTGGCAATCGTAAGTTGCGTCGCTTGCTGAGTAGAGATCAACGTCAGGAACAGCTTGATAAACGTAAGCGCAAAAAGCGCCAAACAAGCAACAATTAAAAATAATGCAATTTTTCTTTTATAGCGATCATGATGTAATTTCATTGTGCATGTCCCTTTTCATAGGTTACTGATCTATAGTATATCAGTATCGTTACAGCATTTCATAACGTAATTTAGTTAAAGTTGTTCTATACAACATTATCATTGGATTTATTACATATGATACATGCAAATATGTAGAATGAATAGTTTTCGTTTGTTGATCAAATTGAAAAAGTCTCTCCCTATGTTTTAGGAGGAGAGACAGGATTTTTGGATCATGATCGTTTTAGACCAAGCTTTTCAGATGCACACTGCCTCCGCGAATTCCAATATGGATCGGGCTGCCCCCATTGCGGTAAATAAGCTGTTTTGTGTCCTCTTTGATTCCTCCAGGAGCAAAAGCATGAATAAATCTTCCCGATTTGGCATCGACTCGCGCCTCAAAACCTTCTTCACGGGGAAGCGAAATTACCGTTTTGGCGGCGGTAGAAATCGTATGAATGCCTTCCGGCATCGTCAAACATTCCAATTGAAGACTTCTCCCCGTTATACCGGCATCAATATGACGGAAATGGCCGGCAAAGGTTGACTTGGTCGAAACGGAGCGAAAGTAGAGCTTTTCTGCCTTTAGATGGCTGCCTCGAACAGTGGAGCCTGTTGCGTTGAACTCAAGCTCACCGACCTCGCCCGACAGCTCAGCGGTGCCCGCCGTTATTGCGCATTGGCAGTGATGGACGCTTAAATTCTCCGCAAGCAGCTTGCCCCCTACGGAAGTAATCGTCATTGAACGAAGCTGCCTGGCGGGAAGCACAACTTCCAATCCAGTGCGGCCTAAATTAAAGCCAAGCGGAAAACTCTTTTTTCTGCCGTCCGCAATGGACAAGCTTTTTCCTATAATAATTAATTTCATAAGTTTCTGTTCTCCAAAAATAGGATCCGCCCATTGCCGCACGTAGACGTTTTCATCCTCCCCCGGCAACAATGCGACATTGCCCGTCAGCCAGTTCAGGTTCAAATCGGTCACAGGCTCCTTCACAACGATTTCCTTAAAAAGGCCGCTTCTGGCTGCCTTCATCATTCCGTCCATCTCCCATCTTCGTATACTCTATAAGCTTGATAGTTGGTCGACGTTGGTGTAACCTTCGGCTTGCGCGTGCCGCTCAGCAATGCTTTGGATGAGCTGGTCGCTAACAATGTCCGCCCCTAGCCCCCTCATCAACTGCTGTAAAAAATGCAGCCGACTGACTGTCTGCTCCTGGTTTCGTTCAAAAAGCAAGGGGTTAATCCAAATGTTGGTCAGCAGGAGAAAAACCTCGGCGCATTCAAGAGGTTGTTCGACATCAATCGAACCGTCTTGTTTTCCTTGCAGCATAAGGTCGGCAATAATCAAGGCGTCCTTTTGCACGCCTTTCCTCATCCCCGCGAGCAAAAACTGCGGGTTTTTAATTTGCGCGCTCAGTATTTGATCCAAGGATTCAAGCTGCCGGCCGGGATCAAGAATCATCTGCTCCAGAATCCGGATCAGCTTTTCTCTGGCATTTGGGGCTTCCGTTTCGGCAATTAGTCTGGCAAGCAAGCTTTCCGTACGGCCAAGCTCCTTGTCCATCACGGATTTTAAGATGTCTTCTTTTGATTTGAAATGATGGTAGACGGCGCCTTTGGACATTCCTAATGCATCGATAATGTCCTGAATGCTCGTTTTTTCATATCCTTTTTCAGTAAAAATGCGGGTTGAAACCTGCAGGATTTGCTCCAGCGTTTGCTCGGGATATTTATTTCTGGCCATTTGAAAACCTCCGTTATTGCCTCATAAAAGTAAGTGCTCGATTAAAACGAGATGGATCGCCATCAATTGGATACCAACGGTTGGTATGTAAATTGTAGTGCAATCTTGGCCGTTATGTCAATCTTTACCGTTTGCGGGTGTCGAGGCAGCTTAAAGAAACAGGCGCCTGCCCGGCTTCACCAAGTGATGAAGACAAATAAGCGCCGCTTAATCATTGTTTATGCGATGAGTCCAAGCCACTGCCAATAAGGCACGCAGGCGGCTGTCAATAGAAGAACGGCAATTCCGTAGCCCAACGCCGTCAGCTGTCCCTGCCGATGCGTAAAGGATTTGCCTTCGGTGCTGTAATAAGCGGTCAGGTAGGTCGGCGATTGATACGCGAAAAAAAACGGATCAGTAGATAACAGGATGACAAATACCAGCACCCAGGGGTGAATGCCCGCGTTTGCCGCCAGTTGAACAGTGGAAACAACCAGCAAAATCAAGGCGGCGTCGTCACGCACAACCAAAGTCACCACAAAAGAAAGCAGAACGATGGAGAGCAGAAACAGGACGGGCGAACCGGTAAACACGGCCAGCCGATCCCCCAGAAAGGCGGTTAAGCCATCCACAATGCCGACCTGCTGGGCGACTTCGCCAAAGCTGAAGGCAATGCCGATAAAGAGCAAAAAGGGCCAATCGATGCCGGTTTTCAGCGTGTGCTCGTCCAAAACGCCGGAGATTGCAAGCACGACAAAACCAAGCAGCATAATCCATACGTAATCAATGCCATGAAACGGCTCCAGCATCATCAGGAGAATGGAACCCGCCGCCGCTGCAGCTGTTATTTTTTCAACTCTGGAAAAACCGCCAAGCAGCTTCAGCTGCTCCTCCAGCACTTCGGCGCGGATCGGCTTGCCTGCTTCCTTGCGCCTGAACGTCCAGCCCAAAAAGACAGCCATGCCGATACTGAATATAACAAATGCAGGCAGCGCGTACAGAAACCATTGAAACCAGGAGATGCCGGACGACGCTCCCGTCAGGCCAAGCGCCAGCACGTTGCTGTAGGAACCCGTCAGCACAAAGGGGGCCGTAAAGCCATAAAACACCATGGCTGTTAACGAAAGCCCCGCCATAGCGCGGGAACGGTCGCCGTATCCCATTGCTTCCGACAAGGTCCGGGCGACGGGAACGCCAAGCCCCACCTTCGCCGAAGAGGAGGGCAGCAGCGGATTCAGCAATACTCCGCTTGCGATCAACCGCCAGAACTGTCCCCGGTAGCTGGAGGGAAACAGCTTAAGCGCCAGCAGGGAAAACCGGTACAGCAGGCCGGATTTGGCAATGGCGGCGCCAAGCGCCAGCACAAACAGCATATACAGCCAGCTTGGAGAGGCAAAACCCGACAAAGCTTCCGCAGGCTCCGCAACCCCGGTCGCCACCCACAGCAAAGCCATAAGCAAGGCGACTACATAGTCGGGCACAATCCGCACGATCCACATCAGAACTGCGGCGATGCCAATACCCGCAAAATCCATGCCCTGACGGGAAAAACCCGCAATCGGCGGCGCAAAATGAAAATAGAGCAGGCTGAACAGAGCCAACAGGACGGCGGTAATAATCTGGATGGTTCGTCCGCCGGGCAACGCGCCGGCTTTAAGCGCCAGCCGCCGGTTTTTGCCGCTTCGCCAGCGGCTTCCGGCAATCGCAAGGCTTCCCGCCGGCACTGCGTTTTCTGGCGGCGACTCCGCCAAGGCAGCGTATTCCTGCGCCTTCTGAGGCCTCCCGGCACGGCGGCACCACTCTGCCGCCCATTCGTACAAAGCAATGATCTGTTCTCTGGTAAAGCTGGTTTGATCGTGCTCCAGCATGGATTGCAGCCGGAGGAAGCCTTCTTCTCTTTGCTCCTTCAGACAATCGCCCAAATAGGCAAGCAGCAGCTCTGGGCGTTGACGCAAATGTTCATCCGGACAATTAATCAGCAGTTCTGCAAGCGGTGGGAGGGGAGGCGGAGTGCCGCGACCTCGCCGCCTTTTCCCATTGCCGCCGCTGGCAATGGGAGCGGTTTTTTCCCGCTGGGGCAAGGCGGAGTGGCGATCCAGCGCAAGCAGAAGCTTTTCCCAGCCTTGCCCGTCTCCGGCAGCCAGCACAGCAGCGGCGGCTCGCAAATCGCCAGTCTCCACATAATAGTGACTCGCTTCCTCTATCCAGGACGCCTTAGCGGCCAAGCCGTGTTTTTCCGAAAAGCCTTTACTCAATTCCTGCCGGGCGCCCGCCAAAACGGTAAAGCGCTCAGAATAGTTGCGATCGGATTCTATGTAGGCGGATGCTGTAGCATGGGTCGAAAGGATAGCTGCCAATCCTTTCGTGCTCAGTCTGCGCTCCAACAGGGAGTAGTCGGCAAACGGCAGAACCGCAGCAGCAGCCAGTGCTTCTCTGATGGCTTCCGGCCAGTGCATTTCCGCTTGCCGAAGCCGGGCCGCTTCAGACTCCAGGGACATAGCCAGGCGGGAATTGGTGCTGGTCAGCCTGCCGGACAACAAAGCAATGAAGTACGAGGACATGGAGGGATGTTGTCCGATCAATTGGTGGAAGGTTTCGCCATTCATCTCGTAAAGCTCCGTTATGTCCGTGGCGAGCGCGGTGGCGCTGCGAGGTTCTCCCGTAAGCAGCGCCATCTCCCCAAGCGTGGCCCCGGCGTCAAGGCTTGTCAGCGCCCGCTGCGTCCCGTCGGGATTTTGGACATAAAGGGCGATTCCGCCGCTCAGCACGATGTACATATTGTCGCCTGGATCGCCGTAGCGAAACAGCACCTCGTCACGCTGAAGCGTCTTTCGTTCCAGCTTGCCCAGCGCTTTGGCGAGGTCTACGCTCGACAGTCCGCGAAAAAGAGCGATATCGCCTATATTCATTTTGGCCTCCCATTCTGAAGAACATTTCCCCATGATGTTTTCTTTCAGTATAAGGGGAAACCGGAGAGAACAAAATAACCCGTTTTACATATATAATCCCTACATAACGTAACATTTTCGCGCTACAACGCTGAAGGAAAACTAGGTTATACTGGAAGTATGACATTAAATGCATGTTTATAAGTGATGAAAGCGAGGAGTAACGATGATTAGACCCAGCGAGGATAATCAGTACTATGAGCTTCACAGTCCAACCGCATTGCCCAAGGCATCGGGGTTTCTTTGGAATGAAAAAATGATGATCCACATGAACTGCAGAGGGTACGCGGTTGCCCAGTTCATGCAGCCGGAGCCATCCAAATACAGTCACGCCCCCAATTTGGAGGCCAAAACGTTTATGCAGCCGGAGCAGCCCTATTACGCCCACCATCCGGGACGTTTTCTCTATGTCAAGGACGAGGAAACCGGAGGGTTATTTTCCGCGCCGTATGAGCCGGTTCGCGTCTTGCCGGAGCATTATACGTTTTTTGTGGGCAAGCATGAGGTCAAATGGCAGGTTCAAAACGACGGAATCGCCGTTGAAATGAAGCTTGGCCTGCCCAAAAACGATCCGCTGGAGCTGTGGACGGTCAAGGTGTCCAATCAGAGGCAGAAAAAGCGGAAGCTAAGTGTTTATCCCTATTTTACGGTGGGATACATGTCCTGGATGAATCAATCCGGCCAATACCATCAGGAACTGCAAAGTATAGTTTGCTCCTCCGTAACGCCTTATCAGAAATATAAGGATTATGACAAAATCAAGGAATTAAACGATAAAACCTTCCTGCTTGCCGATACGGCGCCGATAGCTTGGGAAGCCAACCAGGAGGTATTTGAGGGGGAGGGAGGAATAGGTTCCCCGACCGCCTTGCAGGGAGATGTGTTAAGCGGCAGCGACGCCCGGTACGAGATGCCTGCATGCGTGATGCAGTACAAGCTGGAGCTAGAGGCTGGCGAGGAAACCGAGCTTCGTTTTATTTTTGGACCTGCTCGGACGGAGGAGGACATCGCCGTCATTCGCCGCAGCTACTTCCAGCCAAAGGCCGGGGGAAGCGACGGATTTGCCGAGGCGGAAGCGGAATATGCCGCTTATGTGGAGGAGGGCGCGGGATGCCTGGAAATTGATACGCCGGACAAGGCGTTGGACAATTTTGTGAATCATTGGCTGCCAAGGCAGATGTATTATCACGGCAGAACCAACCGGCTGACCACCGATCCTCAGACGCGCAATTATTTGCAGGACAACATGGGGATGAGCTACGTGGCGCCCCAGCTTGCCAGGCAAGCATTCCTGACGGCGCTGAGCCAGCAAAATACCAGCGGAGCTATGCCGGACGGCATTATTTTGCATAAGGACGCGGAGCTTAAATATATTAACCAGGTGCCGCACACCGACCACTGCGTATGGCTGCCGATTTGTCTCAGCACCTATCTGGACGAAACGGACGACTATTCGCTATTGGAGGAAGAGGTGGCTTTTGCCGATAGCACAGAAACCGCCACCGTCTCCCGCCATATTGATCTGGCCATGGATTGGCTGCTGAAAACAAGGGACGAGCGCGGGCTGAACTATATCGAGCAAGGGGATTGGTGCGACCCCATGAATATGGTTGGATACAAGGGGAAGGGCGTTTCGGGCTGGCTGACGATGGCGTCGGGGTATGCGTTCCGGGTATGGGGAGACATCTGCCGGAACTACGGCCGGACTGGGGAAGCCGAAGCTTATCGTCAAAAGGCGGAGGAAACCAATGAGGTAGTCAACCGTTATTTGTGGGACGGCGACTGGTATGCGCGGGGCATCACCGACGACAACGTGCCTTTTGGCATTAGCGCCGATAAGGAAGGAAAGGTCTTTATTAACCCGCAGGGCTGGTCGCTCATGTGCGGCGCGGCGGACGAAGAGAAAAAAGCAAAGCTGATGCGTGCGGTAACGGAGCATTTGGAATCGCCATACGGCGTTGAAAAGCTGGGACCGTCTTATACGGCGATGCGCGAGGACGTTGGACGAGTAACGCAGAAGCATCCCGGAACCGCGGAAAACGGCGCGGTCTATAATCATGCCGCCGCCTTCTACATTTATGCATTGTATCAAGCCGATGAGCGGGACCATGCCTTTGATCTGCTCAGAAGAATGATCCCCGGCCCAGATCAGGCTGATTTGGAGAGAAGGGGACAGCTGCCGGTGTTTATCCCTAACTATTATCGCGGAGCTTATCGCCAAATTCCGCGAACGGCGGGCCGCTCCAGCCATTTGTTCAATACGGGCACGGTGCCTTGGGTATACCGTATTCTGGTAGATGGGTTATTTGGTCTGAAGGGGGAGCGCAATGGGCTTCGCGTCGCGCCGCAGCTGCCTTCGGACTGGAATGAAGTCTCTGTGAGACGAAGCTTCAGGGGAGCGGAGCTTCATGTGTCCGTCAAACGGGAGAAGGGACTTTCGGCACAAGAAGTTTACGTGGATGGAGAACGGGTGGAGAACGGTTTGTTGAGTGATTTGAATCCCGGTGAGCATTATAACGTTTTGGTGAAAATCCCTGGCTAATCTCTGACTAATTAATGAGGGGAAAGCCCGGGTAAGGATGCAACTGTGAAGGTGAAGAAATCTCGGCTAGAGCAGGCGAGTTCAGCTATTGGACTGTTAGTGGACCTGTTTGCGAATCGAGTGTTTCCGATAGCCTTCACAGTTTTTTTGTTGTTTTCCTCCAAATAACCCCTTCCTTTCGTGATGAGCATCCAAATATTTACCTTTACACCGAACTTAAATGATGTTAGATTTTATAACATGGGATGAGAAGGGTACGCTTTAGAATGACGGAGGTGAATCGGCTGATGGAGAAGGAAAGAGAATTTCGCTACAGAAACGATTACTTTTCGGAACTAATTGAAGGTTATTCGGGAACGGAAGAAGAGGCGCTGCAGCGTGGCGCTCAATATGGCTTGGCTCCAGACAAGCAAGCGTTGTTGATTGTAGCAAGACAGGACGCGAAGCGTCATTCCGGGAAAGCCGCGATACATGAGGTTTTGCCGGATTATCAGGCAGGGATTGAGCGGGATCGCCATTATGGAATATTGGAGCAAGCATTAGCACGGACCGGATACGATTGCGTCATGTTTGCCAAACATGGCGGGTTCGGCATTTTGCTGTTTTGTGATGACACGGCTTTTAACGAAGCCGCGCTGCTGGAGCAATTAGAGGGTATCGCCGCATTGCTGTATCGGGAGCAGCGGCTCAGCTATTCTTTTGGTCTGGGCAATCCATTTACGGGTGCGCTGAATTTGGGGACGTCCTATCGCGAAGCGCTGTATGCCTTGCAGGACGGCGAAAGAATGGACCGTAAAAGATTTGCGATGCTCTACCGCAGCATGGACGTTGGCAGGCTGTTTCGGTTGCTGCCTCACGAAGAAGCGGAGCGTTATTATCGAGAGGCGCTGAAGGAGCTGCTTGGTCCTGGCGAGCAGGAGCATGGAGAAATGCTGCGTACGCTGAAGGCGTATTATGAAAATCATTGCAATTTGATTGAAACGGCCAAAGCTCTTCACGTGCACCGCAACACGGTCGTTTACCGGATCGAAAAGGCGGAGAAGCTGCTGGGACGCAAGCTGAAGGATGCTCACACCGCCTTTGGTTTTCGTGTTGCCTTTGCCATGGAAGAGCTGCTGGGAAACGGAGTCTTGCGCTAATAAGTCAATGAGTAAGCCCGTATGGGGCCTGTCATCAAGCTCCCAGAAGAGGTTTGTCCGACACCTGATGCAAGGTGACCCGATTCCGTCCGTCATGTTTGGAGCAATAAAGAGCCGTGTCCGCATGGCGAAGCAATTCCTCAAGCGTCAGATATGCATTTCCGTTGTTTGCCACGGCAACGCCAAAGCTCGCCGTGATGCGCAAGTCGCCATTATCTCCTCTATAAGGCGCGCCAGAAATCGCCAGCCTTAGTTCTTCCGCCAAAGCGACAGCCCCTGCTTCATCATTTACCGGAGCCGCAACTACAAACTCTTCCCCTCCATACCGGGCGAACAATGCGCCTTCAGGCATTATTTCCTTGCATATATTGACGGTGTGAATCAACACCGTATCGCCGACTTCATGACCGTATTCATCATTAAAATGTTTGAAGTGGTCGATGTCGAACAAAATAACCGCACTTGCCGCGCCTACTTGGACCGATTTTTCCAGCAGCACCTTTCCCCGCTGTATAAACTGGGTTCGGTTAAACACTCCCGTCAATCCATCATAATACGCCATTTGCTTCAATTGAGTCTGCAGTCTGCTCTGCTCTGTTATATCGATTAAAATCAGCAAATACCCGATACGCTCGCCATATCTGTCATTAACCGTGGAAATCCGCACCTGATAGATAGCGGATTCATTTTTGACCTGAACGCGAATTTCCTGCTGGCCTGGACTTTCCGCAGTTGTATTTGGAAATTCGGCGCCTGTCAGCTCAAGCCAGGCTTCGTCCAGCCGCCTGCCGAGCGGAAGATGCCGCAAACCCGGAAGCATACGGCGCACGGAGGTGTTGTAGTCAATGAGTCGCCGCTTCAAGTCCAATACAATAACGCCTTCATGCATGCTCTCGAATAGAGCTTCTTTGGCGATGGGCACAATCATGAGCATCCGCGTCGACATAAACGCCCACAAATACATGGCGGATGTAAGGCAAAGCACAAACGGAACAGGGTCTATCCCCCATGGAGTAAGACCAAGCAAATAAACGAAGGCGGAAACCATTGGAAGGAATTGTCCGCATATCAGGGTAAAGAGCGGACGCTTGTACGCTTTTTTTGTTTGGTTCCACTTCCGGAGCAGCAATACGGCGCCTGCCAGCAGACAGCCGAAGGTAAACGAGCCGTGCACAATATACCAGTAGCCGACTTCGATATCAGCGGTAGGTGAAGGAACGTCCGGGCGCAAATAGATGGATTTATAGAAATAATGATGCCAATCGTTGGTGGCGACTAAGAGGAGGGTGATGGTTGGGATGACATATAACGCTTGAATGGCGCGGCGGGAAAGCTTTTTGCCAATGTAGTCCAGACACAGCTTCAGTCCAATCACAGGCGCAAAAGCAATGCCGATATATTCGATAACGGTCCAGAACTTAATCTCCGCAAGCGTGCTGCTTGACAGTTCAAAAGCGTTTGCAAATATATAAATGCTTTGAAGCAAGGTTAGCGTAACAAGTGATTGAAAACCTCTTATTTCTCTTCTCCTCATGAAGGAATAAATAAATAAAAAGACTGTTAATACGCCTGACGTTGATACCAGAGTAATATACATGGTCAGATGGGAAGTCATTACTATCCGCCCTTATTATCAAATGGTGGTGACGTGGTTTTGTTGCGGACAATCCGTGTTACTATCCCTATCGTATCACAGGCAGGGCGACAGACAAAAGCATTATTGCAATGCTGCGTTGCAGCTATCAAATTTGCTGATAAATAAATCTAAAAATGTGATCGATTTTATTGATTTTTATCGTTATTATTATAGAAATACATAAAAAAAGGTGGGGTTACAATGAATTTTTTCCTTCTAAGACCTTTTACAGCGATCATGTCCCGTCTGAAATACGCGCAAAAGTTTATTTTGCTCAGTTTGTTGCTTGTGGTGCCCTTGGCGGCCCTGTTGAGCATCTGGCTGACGGAGCTGGAGAAAAATATTCATTTTGCGGAAAGAGAAGAAGCCGGCGTTCGCTATATTGAATCTCTTTTTCCCGTTGTTTTGCAAGTTCAGAAGCATCGCGGCTTGGCAAACGGTTTCCTGAATGGCGGCTCGGGATCTGCCGGCGATCTTGAGGCTGCCGGAAAGCAGCTGGATGATCTGCTGGCCAAAATTTCGGCAGAGGAAGCCGGCGCCGCCGCAAAGTTTGACAGCGAAGCAAGCTGGAGCCAAATTACGGAGGAATGGCAAGAGCTAAAGTCCGGCGTGACGGCTTTGGAGCCTACTGAAAGCTTTCGTCTCCATTCCGAGCTGATCGAAAAAGTGCTTGAACATATTTTGCATGCCGCGGATCAATCCGGACTTACGCTGGACCCGGAAATCGATTCCTATTACGTGATGGATCTCATGGTGAATCGCCTTCCTTCCTTGATTGAGATCTCCGGGCAGGTGCGGGGCTTAGGCAACGGCATCTTAACGAGCAAGCAGCTGTCTGAAGATGAAAAGATCAATTTGGAAATTTTAAGGAAGCAAATGCAAACAACTCTGCTGAGCATGCAGAAGGCGCTTGTGAAGATTGAAGATATCAATGCCGTATCGTCAGGGAACATCGGGGAAGCGGGCCCGGCCGCCATTCAAGAGATTCAGCAGTTCTCCGGTTTATTGCAGGATCGGATATTAAAAGATTCCGGGTTATCCATGAATCCGGCGGAATTTTTTGCCGAAGGAACCAAAACCATCGAGGCCTCTGCCGAGTTGTTTAATATAACTTCTCTTGAAATGGAACGGCTGCTGTTGGAGCGTTTGGACGAGTTTAAATCCAACCGGCTGGTCATGCTTGTTATTGTTGCCGCGGCCGTGCTGCTCGTAGCTTTGTTTTACCTCGGATTTTACGGCAATGTCCGTGCAACCATCCAATCGCTGCGCGATGGCGCGAATCAAATGGCGAGGGGAGATTTGTCCAAGCGATTTGAGTTAAATACGAGGGACGAGCTTCGGTATGTCGGCGAATCCTTCAATGACATGGCGGATTCTTTGAACAAACTGCTGCTGCGAAACCAGGAAATATCGGAACAGGTGGCGGCAACATCGGAGGAGCTGTCCGCTCTTTCGGTGGAGTGTGCTTCCGTAACCGGGCAAATTGCCAATGCTGTAGGAGCGATTTCCGACGGAGCCGATTCGCAGCAGAAAATAGCGGAGGAAAACGCGCTTGCGATGAGCGAGGTTGCGGCAGCTATTAACCGGATAGCGGAGACGGCCTCCGACGTATCGGAGTCGGCTTCGGATATTACGCATGGCGCCCGCTTGGGCCAGAAGAAGCTGGAGGATACCTTCCAACAGATGAGCAGCATTCAGACGGCTGTTCATCAATCCAGCGACCTCGCCCTCCAGCTTAATCAGCGTTCGGAAGAGATTGATTCCATTGTTTCCGTCATTATGGAGATTTCCTCGCAAACCCAATTGCTTGCGCTTAACGCCAACATCGAAGCCGCTCGCGCAGGCGAGCATGGCCGGGGCTTTGCGGTGGTTGCTGGCGAGGTGAAGAAGCTGGCGGAGCAAGCTTCGCATTCGGCGCAATCCATTACGGCTCTTATCGGAGATGTTCGGGTTCTGCTGGGACAGGTGACGCTTTCGATGAAGGAATCCACAATTGTAACCGAGCAGGGAATGGCAGCCAATCATGAGGCCGTTGACGCAATCGGAAAAATACTGCATTCGATTGGCCAAGTCGCCCAGCATATTCAGGAGGTTTCCGCAGCCACGGAGGAAGTATCGGCCAGCTCGCAGCAAGTAACGGCATCCATTGGCGAAATGGCGGGCGTCGCAAGAGGCACGGCGGAAGAAACGCGCAATGTCGCCGCCGCAACCCAGCAGCAGTTATCCTCCATGGAAGAGGTGCAGGCATCCTCTGAAGTTCTTAGCTCAAGCGCAACGCAGTTGCAGGATGAACTGAACAAATTTGTGTTGAAGAAATGAGTCCGGATTTCGGCGCATGTTGAATAAAGAAAACTTGCATCTTGCCTATGCCTTGCATAAGAGGTGCGGCGGTTGACATTAAAATTGGTAATATGGTATATAAAAGGTAGGATTAGCACTCGGGTGGATGGAGTGCTAACGGAATGATTCATGAGGCAGTGAAAGGAAGGGGAACAATAAATGGCTAAGAAGCAATTTAAGGCGGAATCCAAACGTTTGCTGGAGATGATGATCAACTCCATTTACACCCAAAAGGAAATTTTTCTGAGGGAGCTGGTGTCCAACGCCAGCGATGCAATCGACAAAATTTATTACAAAGCGCTGACGGACGACAGCCTTGTTTTCAATAAAGAGGATTTCTACATCAAGCTTTCCGTCGACAAGAACAACCGTACGTTAACGCTTACTGATACGGGCATCGGTATGACGCAGGAGGAACTGGAAAATAACCTTGGCGTCATTGCAAAAAGCGGCTCGCTGGCGTTTAAGCAAGAGAATGAAGCCAAAGAAGGCCATAACATTATCGGCCAGTTTGGCGTAGGGTTCTATTCCGCGTTTATGGTAGCGGACGAAGTTACAGTAACGACCAGAGCGCTGGGCAGCGATCAAGCTTATGTTTGGGTTTCCAAGGGCGCAGACGGTTATTCGGTTTCCCCTGGAGAGAAGGAATCGGTTGGTACGGAAATTGTGCTGAAGATTAAGGAAAATACGGAAGACGAGCAATACGACGAATATCTTGAGCAATACCGCTTGCGGGCCATTGTCAAGAAATATTCGGACTTTATCCGTTACCCGATCAAAATGGACATGACAAGCCAGCGTCCTGTTGAAGGCAGCGAGGACGAGCTGGAGGAAGTGGTTGAGGAACAAACCATCAACAGCATGATACCCATCTGGCGCCGCAACAAAAGCGAGCTGACGGATGAAGATTACGCGGCTTTTTATGCAGAAAAGCGTTATGGCTTCGACCAGCCATTGAAACATCTGCACATCAGCGCGGACGGCGCGGTTGTTTACAATGCAATCCTGTACATTCCCGAAAATACGCCGTTTGACTATTACACCAAAGAATACGCCAAAGGCTTGGAGCTGTACTCCAACGGCGTGTTGATCATGGATAAATGCGCCGATCTGGTGCCGGATTATTTCAGCTTCGTCAAAGGCATGGTGGATTCCGAGGATTTGTCGCTGAACATTTCCCGGGAATTGCTGCAGCATGACCGCCAGCTGAAGCTGATTGCCAAAAACATTAAAAACAAAATCAAAGGTCTGCTGCAGGGACTGCTGAAGGACGAACGCGAGAAATACGAAACCTTCTACAAGGCGTTTGGCCGCCAATTGAAATTTGGCGTTTACAACGACTACGGCATGAACAAAGCCGATCTTCAGGATCTTCTGTTGTTCCATTCCTCCAAGGAGGACAAGCTGGCAAGCTTGGACGAATACGTATCCCGCATGCCGGAAGATCAGAAATATATCTATTATGCAGCAGGCGATTCCGTGGCGCGTATCAAAAAGCTGCCGCAAATCGAGATGGTTCAGGACAAGGGTTATGAAATTTTGTTCCTGACGGATGATATTGATGAATTCGCCGTTAAGATGATTCAGAACTACAAGGAAAAAGAGTTCAGAAACGTATCCAGCGGCGATCTTGGCTTTGAGCCTGACGAAAAAGACAAGCCGACGGAAGAGGAAGAAAACGACAACAAAACGTTGTTTGAGGCCATGGGAGAGCTGCTTGCCGGCAAGGTTAAATCGGTTAAAGCATCCAAACGCCTCAGAAGCCATCCGGTATGTCTCTCCGCCGAAGGCGATCTGTCGATCGAAATGGAAAAAATCCTTCAGGCAATGCCGGACAGCGGCGACGTTAAAGCGGACAAGGTGCTTGAAATCAACGTCAACCATGACGTGTTCAAGTCTCTGAAATCCGCTCATGGTACCGACAATGAGAAGTTTGGTCTTTATACAGCGCTTCTTTACAATCAGGCGCTGCTTATCGAAGGCCTTCCGATCCAGGACCCTGTCGAGTTCACAAACGATATTTGCAAAGTGATGGTGTAAGGGCACGCCAAACGGAACGGGGCATAACAGCCCCAGTTGACACATCATCTTATGAGCCGGGAGGAGTAGACTCCGTGCCGCATCCTTGAGCATGAGCGGACTCCATAACCGCAACGAAAGCTGGCTTCGATTAAATCGGAGCCGGCTTTTTTCTGTTAACAGCCTCCGACCCGAAGTTATTGCTGCAGAGAGGTTTTGACCTTGGATTTCAATAGATTGTACAGTCCTGCAACCAAAATGCTATAAGCCGCCATTTGAATCGCTAGATTAGCCACACCAAAACCTGCGACTACTTCTCCAAACGACAACCCCATGAGGCGATTTCGGCTGCTTTCAGTATACGAGATAATAAGGGTAGCTAGATAAGAGCTGAAAAAAGTCTGGAAAATTTCAAGTGCAATCTGGATAAGAAAGAAGTATAGGCCTGCTTTGAAACGGAATTTTAGACTGAGAACAAGCCCAGCCAACAATCAGACGAAAAATAAAACAAGGATTAAAATGCTAGACGCATTTAAGAGTATCGACATTTCAATGAGCAGCTCCTTTCATAAATGTACCAAACGCTTCCAGTTTATTTTATAATAACACAAGAAGGGGGATGACGAATGCGAGTTTTTTTCCTGATTGTGTTATTGTCTGTTGCAGGCTTGAGCTGCTATAACAGTTCCGAAGTGGAAGAAGCGGGAGCTGGTTTGTGGCTGGAAGAAAGCAAAAGCATGGCAACCCTTGTTGAAGTCCATTCATTAAATGAACTTTTGCTAAGCGTGGAATTTCTTTTGCATAATGATAGCAACGAGTCAACCGGTTCTATGTTTACGGAAGTCCGCATTCATGATTCGGAATTAGCCCATTGGCTCCATGCCGAACCTTCGTCCGGCGGGTTAGTGGATGTGTTTTCTATGGATGCGGGGAGCAGCAGAGGAGGCGGCCATACCTTAATGATGAATCCTGATAAGCTGCCGTCTTTAGACAAGCTCAAGGAGTCTGTTGTGGATAATAAGGGGATCGAAATTGTCCTTATAGCTGCCGATTCGGAAGAAGTGTTGGCTAGCAGTTGGGTTGGAAAGGTAGCCCAGATGAAGGAGAATCCATCTAATTGATTCCCATGCAAAACGAATAGAACAGCCTTGCCCTCCATGCCGCTGATGCGGCTGGAAGCCAAGGCTGTTCTGCTTACCGAATGATCAACGGCTTATTTGTGACCGAATACAGCTACGTCGATAATATCGCCGCGGCGACGGCGGCAGCCGCCTCTGCGTCTAGCTTCGCGGGCAATGGCAACGATGTTGAGGATCTCGCCCGGTACACGGTATGAGCGTGAAAATGATTCACCCGGAGCCAGTCTTACCCGGTCCAGAATAAATTGATGGGAATGATGATCGCGTCTGCGGTCTCTGCCGTCTCTGTCGTCGCGCTCACGGCCCGATACAAGCAATACAAGGCTGACTACAGAAGAAGAGGCGCTCCGGTTAGTTGCTACAACGCGAATCGTTTCAAATTCGGCGATTGAAATGCCGCGGTTGTCATGATGTCCATGGTGATGGCGGTCGTGATGATCACGGTCGTGATGATGGTGATGCCCGTGATGATGACCGTGATGATTCCTGCCGGTGAGCCATTCCCTGGTGCCTTGGCGCAAAAACACGCCTCCTGGGGGAGTACTGAACAATAATCTGTTTTTTGCCATGCTATTTCACCTTCCTCGTTCAAAGTACTATATGCTATGAGCGAGCTCTAGCAATTGCTTGTACTTTTGACCGGAGGTGAAATATCACGATTACGGCGTTAATCGGCTCTCCCAATGCTTGAGCAGCTCCAGTTCGCGTTCCTCCTTCAGGCTGTTCAATACTTTGGGCCCTGCTTCGATCAGCCAGTGCATCGTGTCCCGCACCGTCTCGTGAAGCGGTCGAAAACTCAGTCCCTTTTCCACGGCTCGTTTGATCGATAAGGAAAAAATACCGCCAAGATCTCCCGTAGTTCCCGGCTCCCTCTCGGGAAGCCAAAACGGCAATTCGGTCCAAGGCTGTATTTTCTGCTCCTGAAGGAAGTCATCGCTCACCCAAGTGAATTCCGCTTCAGTGCCACAAATATCACGGCAAGTTTGAAGCAATTCTCCCATTGTCAGCAGGCTTTTTGGTCCGGCCGCATTAAAAGTGCCGGTTGCCGACGCCGTGCAAAGAGCTAGCACCCACTCCGCCAAGTCGCGGCCGTCGATAAGTTGAATGGGTCGATTACTGCTGCCCGGCGCAAGCACATTGCCTCCGCGCATCAAGCGCCTGACCCAGTAGGCAAAACGATCGCTGACATCATATGGGCCTACAATCAAACCGGGCCGCACTATAAGAGAGCGGGCTGGCATATCCTGCTGCAGCACTTCTTCACAATGGTATTTTAATGCGCCGTAATGTTCTAATTGAAGGGATCTGTCAGCATGCGATACATCAAGCTTAGACAGCTGTTCCGGCTCCAGCGTCAATACGTCGTCCGTTTCGGAGATATTGCGCGCTGTGAAGTCACGGTAGACGCTGCAAGTGGAGATGAAGGTGTAATGCCTGATATTGTCCGACAGAATCAAGGCGGCGGAGCGCACCTGCGACGGCCAATAGCCTGATGTGTCGACGACGCAATCCCACTGTCTGCCGAGGAGAATATTCAAGTCTGTGTTGCGGTCGCCATGCAAGGTCTCCACATTTGGTTCAGGTCGCCCCCCGGATATCCCCCGATTAAAAAGAGTAACTTCAAAATTGCGTGCAAGCGCCGCTTCAACGAGATGTTTTCCGAGAAAACGGCTGCCTCCCAAAATAAGAAGTTTCATGATGACGCCTCCTTAGCATCTTATTGAGTGGTGATGACTTTATCGACAATTCCGTAAGCCAGTGCTTCCTCCGCCGTCATAAAATAGTCGCGGTCCATATCCCGTTCGATTCGCTCCAGCGGCTGTCCGGTTCGCTCGGCTGTAATCCGGTTAAGCTTTTCCCGCATGCTTAATATTTGTTTAGCGCTGATGGCGATATCGCTGGCTTGCCCTCTAGCGCCCCCATGCGGCTGATGAATCATAATATCACTGTTCGGCAAGGCAAAGCGTTTTCCCTTTTCTCCGGCGAGCAGCAAAATAGCGGCGAACGAAGCGGCAAAGCCGGTGCAGATCGTCTGTACCTGCGGCTTGATGTATTGCATTGTGTCATAGATGGCAAAACCGGCCGTAACGGAGCCGCCGGGACTATTGATATACAAATGGATGTCCTTATCGGGATCCTCGGCAGTCAGGAACAGAAGTTGGGCGATTACGGTATTGGCAAGCGCGTCATTAATTTCGGAGCCAATAAAAACGATGCGATCCTTCAGCAGCCTGGAGTAAATATCGTAGGTCCTTTCGCCGCGGCTCGTTTGCTCCAGCACATAAGGGATAGGTATGCTCATTTTGGTATGACCTCCATATCGGGTTTAGGTTTCATTATGCAAACGGCCAACTGCCGCGAAAAGATACGGAAACATCGTTATGTGGTAAAATAGTCGGAGAGCGTATCTTTTTGAGTCCTTTATTCGTTTTCCTCCAGGGGATGTTTTCAAACTCCGCAGGGAGCAGATGTTGCCGAATCTTCATTCCTTGCAAGGCGCTTTTTCGAAGGCTTACCGGGTGTAAGTCATGGAGAAGCAACGCAGCAGGGGAGAAAAGGCGGTGACAGATGCCCTTGAGTGAGCTTGAAGACACGCCCCAAGCAGGCGCAAGTCGCAATTGATGTTGAGGAGGTAAATTACTGATGGAAAAAGCTGACTTTGAAAAGAGTAAAGAGCAAATCGAGCCGGATTGGACCGGATTGCATCTGACGTTGTTCCGTTATTGCCTCTCGATTGCCGGCATAAGGGATCAAGCCGAGGATTTGGCGCAAAGCGCTTGGCTCAAAGCCATCCCCCTCCTGAAGGAGAAGGGCCATGCCAATCCCCAGGCGTTCCTGCTCCGCATCGCCAAAAATAATTGGATTGATCAATGCCGCAGACAACGTTTGATGTCGGAAAAAAACGCGGAACTTGCCCATGAAGCATCAGCGGAAGGGAATGCGGCGGTGGAAATTGAACCATTGCTGCAAGCGTTGAGCGACAAAATGTCTCCTGTGCAGTTGGCCGTATTTTTGCTGCGCGAAGTGTTGGCTTATTCCATATGCGATACTGCGTTTCTTCTTGGAACGACGGATGGTGCGGTGAAATCCGCACATTTTCGGTCCCGAAATGCGGTTAAGGACATTCGGGAAGAGATGCTTCGTGAAGAAAGGGAAACAGGCGCGCAAAGGAATCGCTCACAGGGCGGAAATGCGCAAAAGCAGGCTTTGCCGGAAAAAAGGGACGATTTCGGAAAGAGCCATTTCCCGGACATGGAATACAATCAATGGCTCAATCAACTGGCCTGGGCTTGTTTGGAAGGCGATGGTCCTGCGTTGGTTTATCTTATTGTTGGCCGCAGCGCGCATACCTCCGTTGGGATTGGAAGCTTTCAGACCGCAACAGTTGCGAAGCCGTCGCCTTATGCCATTGGTGGCATAACGATGATGGCCGCTTAATCATAGCCAGTCAGGAAAGGAACAGGAAGGATTTCATGAAAAAGGCCGTTTTTTTAGATGTGGACGATACATTATATGATCATTTATTGCCTTTTCGCAAAGCGGTTGGCAAGTGGCTGCCGGATAGCGAAAACTTTCCCTATGCAGAGGCGTATTACCATTTCCGTTATTTCAGCGACAAGTTGTCCCATGAACTGGGCGGAGCAGGAGCGATGGGTGACGGCGAGGTGGTGGAAAGTATGCGCAGTCGCCGTTTTGTGCTGACACTGGCCGAATACGGCATAACGCTGACTGACAGCGAAGGGGCTGAAGCGCAGCGTCTTTACATGGGCTGTCAATACGATATCGAAATGTTTCCCGGCGCAAGGGAGCTATTGCTTGAATTGCGGAACGCGGGTTATGTGACCGGTTTGATTACCAATGGCGAAGGAAGCCACCAGCGCAAAAAAATCACGGCAATGGAGCTGGAAGGTTTGGTAGAACCGGATTATATCTTTATCTCGGGCGAGCAGGGTTGGGATAAGCCGGACACCAGACTTTTTCAGTATGTCAACGATCAGACGGGTACTTCTCCTGAAAATTGCGTGTACATTGGCGATTCCTGGCGGAATGATGTTGTAGGCGCTCTTGATGCGGGATGGAGGGCCATATGGTTTAATCACAGGATGGCAAAGCCGGAGTCGGAGCATCAGCCGCATTGCGAGATTACCGATTTTTCCGATTTAAAATCGGCGATTGCCTCCCAGATTGGCGGAGTTGCCGCGTTGTAATGGAAAGGGCAGCCTGTGGAGTGGCTGCCCTTTGTTATGATTTCTTTTTATGTTATCTGCCTTCCAACTACCTATGACTTTGTGCTGGTCACGACGGACTATGCAGCAGAATAGAAAACATCTACCTGGTTGAACCTGGAAGAACCTGACTGAGCCTGACTGCGTGATAGCTTACAAAGCCAGCAATTCGCGGAGCTCCTGCTCCGTTAGCGAGGACAAGGCTTCATTTCCGGGTTCGATGACCTCGTCGATCAAATTCCGTTTACGCTCCTGAAGCTCCACCATTTTATCCTCGACCGTGCCTTCCGCAACCATTCTAATGATTTGCACAACCTTGCGCTGACCAATTCGGTGAGCGCGGTCGGCTGCTTGCTGTTCCACGGCAGGATTCCACCATAGATCATACAAAATGACCGTATCGGCTCCCGTTAGATTAAGGCCGGTTCCGCCAGCCTTCAGCGATAACAGGAACAAATCATTTTCTCCGTCGTTAAAACGGCTGCATAGCTCAACCCGTTCCGCCGGAGGCGTTCCGCCATCCAAATAGAAATAGGGCTGGTTTTGGTAAGCCAGCTCCTTGCCGATCAGCTTCAGCATGGAGGTAAACTGGGAAAAGATCAACACTCTTTTGCCCGCGCTTCGGCATTCGGCGAGCAACTCTAACAGCTGACGGAATTTTGCGGAATCGCCTTGATAACCCTCTACAAACAACGAGGGATGGCAGCAAATCTGGCGTAGACGGGTAATGCCGGCGAGCAGCCGAATCCTCAGCTTTCCGAAATCGTCGCTGTCCAGATGCTTTAACGTATCTTGACGGAGTTTGGCCAAATATGCGGCATAAATCTTTTTTTGCTCCGGCAGGAGCTGCGAGGTTTGCACACTTTCGATTTTTTCAGGCAGTTCCCGCAGCACGTCGCTTTTAAGGCGGCGCAGCAAAAAGGGACGGCTTCGTTTGGCGATGGCAGCGCGAGTTAATTCTCCGAATTGTTCCTTGTCCGGGAATAAACCCGGAAATACGGCGCGGAAAATGGACCAAAGCTCGTCCAGTCTGTTTTCGATCGGCGTTCCCGTTAACGCAAAAGCATGTTGTGCAGTTAATCCTCTTACGGCTTTTGCCGTTTGCGTATAGTCGTTTTTAAACATTTGGGCTTCATCCAGAATGAGCGTATGAAAGCTTTGGCCAGCATACTTCAAGCCGTCTCTGCGGAGCAGCGGATATGAGGTAATGATGACATCAACCGGTTCCAACGCAGCTTCATTTTTAACCTCTGCAAGTTTGCTGAGATAATCGGCCCGTTCTTTGCTTGTGCCGTCAGCAAGCGTTACCCGCAAGCCGGGAGCGAATTTAGACAGCTCGTTCCGCCAGTTGTAGATCAGCGATGAAGGAGCAACGATTAGGGCCGGCTCCCCCTTTTCGCGGATTTCCGGCAGTACGGACAAGAGAAATGCGATGCTTTGCACCGTTTTGCCCAAACCCATTTCATCCGCAAGAATACCGCCGAACCCGTAAAAAGCTAATGTTTTCATCCATTGGTAACCGTATTTCTGATAACTGCGCAAATCGGTCTGCAGCCCTTCCGGCAAGGGGAAATCCAAATGATCGGGATGGCGCAAATTGTCCAGCAGCTCGCGCAGCTGTTTGTTCATCGACACTGCCCCGCTGTTTCCGTCCGCCTCCATCAGTCCCAAAGCCTTGGAAATGGGCAGCTTGATGCCATGCGTGAAGCCTTCCTGAAACAGCGCGGGCTGATGCAAGCCAACGCCATTCATAACTCGGAGCAGCGCTTGAAAAGCTTCGGTTTCCAATGGCAATAGCGCACCGCCGGGAAGCTTGTAATACCGCCTTTTCTCGGCAACCGCTTCAATGACGTCGCGTATTTCATCGTTGGAAATGCCGTCAAGCTTAAAGGAGAAGTGCAGCCAGTCGGTTTTTTCCTCCCAAGCTAGCTGTACCTTAGGCATGATAGTTTCGGGCGCAATACGAAGTTTGACGGCGCTTGTAGCAAAAAGCTCAAGCTCTTGCTCAAGCCGAGGGACAATGCTGTACAGGAAATCGTATTCGGCATCGTCTCCTTCGATAATAAAGCCGCCTTCCGTCCGTCCGAAGCTGTCCTGCTCCATTAATTTTAGAATACGCCCTTCTTTTTCATTGTCGCGCATGATGATCAAATCGCTGCCACGCTGTGCGCCGCCTTCCTGAAGCGGGTTAATAACAATGCCGCCGTATTGGAACTCCAGGCCTGCAAGGAGTTTGCCTCTTACCCGGTCCAAATACATGCGGGCTTTGAGCGGCTGATACCATAACCTGGAGGATACCTCCTCGCCAATTTCAACCTTTCCAAGCGATGCAAGACCGGGAACAACCTTTTGCATAAAATCGTTGCCCTGCTCTGGGGAAATGCTGACGGTCTGTTTGACGTCGCCACTAAAATCCGCGGCTTCCATCAGCAATTTCAATTTGTAGAGCTGCTCCAGACGGCTTCGGGATAGCCGATAAAAAACTCCGCCGCAAAGGGCTGTTCCATAGGCATCCAGCACAAATGCTTCGCGAAGCCCCTCCGCCTGCAATTCATATTCTCCATTATTATCGTCAGAGCGATCAAGGCGGAAAACCAGCGGCAATCGTTTAAGCTCGCTGTATGCCGGATTGCCGAATCGCTGCGGTTCCTCGCGTTTTCCGCCGGTTGCGGCGAAAGCCTCCAGAAGAAGGCGGCCCGTGTTTTGCAGAAGCGGCAGGAGCTCATCCCATGCATAAGGAGGGACAAGCATCGCGCGTTCCTGTTCTGAAGCAAGGCCGGATTGTTCGCGGTTATCCAATAAAATGGCCCGATAACTCTGCTCTGCGGCAAATATCGCATTCAGCTTGCGCAGCAAAACGTCGTCAGACGGAGCAAATCGATGGAGCTCGGGATCGTAGCAAAACCGTTCCGTAAATGAGTAGCTGTGTCCGGTCGTTACCGCAGCAAGAAACGGCAAAAGCTGGTGAACGATATAGGTGCGCTTTGCGGACACCTTCAGTTCTAACCGTATACAATGGCGTCCCGGACCATGCGGAACAAGCTGAAGCAGGGGGGTTATGTGCAGAAGCTCCCGGTCATCCCGTACAATGCCGCTCCTTTCCTCTGGCATAAGCTCGTCCGCCCCTGACGGTTTTCCGGTGAAAATCCCAAGCATATCGTCAACGGCTTGACGATCATTGCCCCCGCGCAAATAGCTTTTCCCTCGATTGGAATAAATGGATTTGGATCTATTGGATTCCGATTGATCGGGCTCAAATTTATCCTGTGGGGATTTATGAACCGGACCTCCTTTTTCAAAGGAATGGTCCTCCAATCCGTCGCGATGTTCTTCCCCCGAAAAGTCCGCAAGCAGAAGTAGAGCGGCGGCGATATGTTTGCAATAAGGAGGACCGCCCGCCGATGCAAGACAGGAGCATTCCGGTTCGAAAGCGCCATTCGTCAATCGTGTAATAGAAACTCGGTATTTTCGACCGCCGCCAATCTCTACGCGATATTGTTCCGGCACCAGGCTGCGTCCCGTTAGTATGGCTTTTCCTTCCGCCACGTACGAAAGACCGCGCCAATAACCGTCTTCCCCGCATAAGGCCCGAACATCTCTGACCGACCATGATTGCTGCATAAAAGTCTCCTTTCTCATCAATGGATGCCGTTTGACATTACAAACTGTATATAATAATATTACAGTATATTGGAGCAATGAGTACTGCTGTACAAGAAAATAGACGAAAGATGGCAGGTGAGCAAATTGGCAATTACTTATCCTAAAAAGGGGCAGGACAAATCCCATGCTTCTTATCATATTCCATTTTCCGTGCTGGATGTAGCGCCAATCGTAAAAGGCGGCAATGTATCGCAGTCGCTGCGCAATTCATTGGAATTGGCGCAGCATGCCGAGCGGCTGGGCTATAATCGCTACTGGCTTGCAGAGCATCACAATGCGCCAAGCATCGCCAGCTCTGCAACTTCTGTTGTTATCGGTCATGTTGCTGCCGGAACAACAACGATGCGAGTGGGAGCGGGAGGGATTATGCTGCCCAACCATGCTCCGCTTGTTATTGCCGAACAATTCGGAACGCTGGACGCGCTTTTCCCTGGCAGAATCGATCTTGGTTTGGGACGTGCGCCAGGCACGGACCAGCTAACGGCATCGGCGCTTCGCGGCGTCAGAGGCGCCAACGGCGGCAATTTCCCGGAGCAGTTGGAACAACTTCGCGCTTATCTTGATCCCGAGGGAGCGGAGGTTGCAATGCGGGTTCGAGCCATTCCGGGCGAAGGAGCGGCCGTTCCGATCTGGCTGTTGGGCTCCAGCGACTTCAGCGCGAGGTTAGCAGGCGAGCTGGGATTGCCGTTTGCTTTTGCAGGCCATTTTTCGCCTACCTTTACCGTACCGGCCATGCAGCTTTATCGCAACAGCTTTAAACCATCGAACGTGCTGGACGAGCCTTATGGGATGGTTGCCGTCAATGTAGTTGCAGCGGATACGGACGAGGAGGCTGCTTACCTGGCCACTAGCATGCAGCAGCTGTTTTTGAGCTTTATCCGCAACTCGCCGGGGCCATTGCCTCCGCCGGTTCATAATATGGATGACCTCTGGACGGAAACGGAAAAAGTCGCTCTTCAAAACCAACTGGGCTCGTCTATCGCCGGAAGTCCGGATACGGTAAGGGCAAAGCTGTCGGCCTATATTGAAGCGACGGGAGCCAATGAGATTATGGTTGCCGCACATATCTACGATCATCAGGCAAGAATGCGTTCCTATGAAATTATTGCCGGTCTTTAAAAATATCTATTGAATCTCCATGTAAAGCCAACCGGAGCGGATTATTCCCCTCCGGCTGCTGGCTTGGCGTCGCTCCCTGGCCGAAATCCTCGCCTGAGCTCATCTATGCTGTAGCCAAAATCCATTTGCAAATGCGGATAGTCTCTAAATTCCTTCCAATCTCCACCCCACGAAAATCCCAAGTTTTTGGCCAGCTCCACAACCTCGTGCCAATCTGATCGTCCATTTCGGTTGCCGTCATACTCTAAATCCCATAACGCTTTTCCTTTTGGATTAAGCAGGGCAAAATCAATAGCAAGGCCATAATTGTGGTAGGATTCTCCGCCTCGGGCGTAGGTAACGATAGCGCCTTGCGAGGAACGCCCTTTTTCATAAAGCGCATTTTGCTCTTCTTCGCTGCGGAAGTCTTGAGTGATGAGAACGGAAATTCCAATCGCCGCGGCTTCTTCTACAAGCTTTTCAGCATGCTGAAGCACAACGGGATGCAGTTCTGTTACTGGAGGCGCCTCCTTCGTGACAAAGGGCAGAAACCTCCCCGCTTCATCGCGGGTAATAAAGATAACGGCGGCAGTCAGCGCCATGGCCAGAAGCAGAAAAATCGTTCCGCCCCTTTTTTTGTTTTTACGTCCGGCACGGGGAAAAGGGACATTAGCTCCCGGCTGCGGCTGAAAAACGGGATCATGCTGCGGCATTGCAATCGCTCCCTGTTATTTTGTTTCCTTGATACTTCTCTAACACTTTTATATTAAAATAGTAAAGGACTAGGACATAGATTACAATGCGCGGGACGTATCGCAGCGCGGGCGATATATTTTGGGAGGACAAAAACGATGGAAACGAAGGGTTACCACTTAAAAGGGATTCATCATGTGTCTGCCATTACGGGTGATGCCGCCGCCAACTTTGAGTTTTACACCCGGGTTCTGGGGCTGCGGCTTGTCAAAAAAACAGTCAATCAGGACGATACGTCGGTTTATCATCTGTTCTACGGAGATGAACGCGGAAATCCTGGAACGGATTTGACCTTTTTTGAAATTCGGTCAGCAGCCCAAAATCGCGAGGGAGTAGGCGGTATTTCCGCAGTATCTTTACGGGTAGCAAACAATAAAGCGCTTTATTATTGGAGGAATCGATTTGCCGAATTGGGAATCGATCATGATGATATCATTAAAAGAGGCGATAGAGAGACGCTTGCGTTCCGCGATGGCGAGGGGCAACGCCTGATCCTGGTTTCGGATGAAGGGGAAAGCGGCGTTGCATGCGGCAAGCCGTGGGAGCGAGGCCCCATTCCTATACAATATGCCATAACCGGACTTGGCCCCGTACAGCTGGCTCTGCAAAATTGCGAGCCGACCGCGTTGGTGCTGACGGGAATTTTGGGTTTTCGCTATAAGGGCAAATATGCTTCGCCGATCCCTGGGCAACCCGATATTTTGATGTTTGAAACAGGGGAAGGCGGCAGCGGAGCCGAGGTGCATCTGGAGCAAAGAAGCGACCTGCCGCGCGAACGGCAGGGCAAAGGCGGTATTCATCATGTGGCGTTCCGCGTCGACAATGATGAGGAGCTGCGGGAATGGGCTGCGGACATCACCCGCCTTCGCGTCCCGAATTCCGGCTTTGTAGACCGTTATTATTTTCGTTCGCTTTATTTCAGGGAACCAAACGGAATTATGTTCGAGCTTGCTACAGACGGGCCGGGTTTTGATACAGACGAAAACATTTTGCATCTGGGCGAACAATTGGCGCTTCCTCCGTTTTTGGAACCGCATAGAGACCGAATTGAAGCCGGCTTAATACCAATCTGCACCAAAATGCAATAACGCTTCCATCATTAAAATAGAAATAGCCCGCCAAGCAACTGCAGTTTCTTGGCGGGCTGTTGTATTAATTAATTGGCATTGTTTTTAGTTTAAGCCAAATCATCAGGCGAAAGCCCCGTAATCCGGCTTGCTTCTTCAATCGAAAAGCCGCTATCAAGCAGCTTTTTGCCAGTGCCCACTAATTGCTGCTTCATCAGGTCCTTTTCAAGCGTTAACGACTCCGTCTGAGACTTGAGCGACTCTGTCTGGGATTTTAGCGACTCTGTCTGGGATTTTAGCGACTCCGTCTCGGACTTAAGAGACTCGCGTTCCGATTCCAGGCGGTCTTTTTCTTCACGAAGCATTTCCATCTCCGCTTTGTAGGCTGCATCGTCCATCATGGCTTTATGCCACATTTCGTATTGTCCCCATACTTTGGGATCGCGGCTCATCGACTCCCAACGTTCCAGCGCTTCCTGCAGGTCTGAATCGTTTTTCAATGCAATCGCCTCCAGTTTATTTAATAATTGGGGTTGCATTTCACCGCCCTGCACCGCCGCAAGCATGAGCAGCCAGCGGATCTCCGCATCGGTCCAGGGATCGGCTTGTCCGGCTTTAGCCGCCTTCAGCAGCTTTTGCAGTTCGATCACATGAATTTCCAGTTTATCTGTCAGCAAAAAATGCTGTTTGCTTTCATGCAGGCCGAAGCGGCTATGATAATGCACGGTTTGAGGCAGTAAATCGGCGTTGCTTATCAAAATCGAAATAGTGCGCTTTAAGTCGGCATACGGTCGGCCTTTTTCCAGCTGCTTGGAATAAATGCGGCTCCAATAATAAAGCTGGCGGCTGGCGAGATGGGGAACGCCGATAAGCTGAAGCTCAATGTGAATCAGCGTACCGTCATCTGTCCGGGCAAGCAGGTCCAGCACTGCTTTTTTGTCGGCGCGGTGTTCGCGCTCTATTTCATTATTCAAAATATCAACAGAAGCAATTTTGGCGTATCCTTTATTTTCGAAATCAAGCAGTGCATTCAGAAAAGCCAGCAAAATACTACGGCTTTCCTCTTGGCCAAACATCTGCTTAAAAGCAAAATCGGCCTTTAAATCGACATAGGACTCTGTTCCATACGTTCCGCTTTCTTCCTTAAGTATAGCCAATGCTTCCATCTCCGTCATCTCCCATTTTGGAAATAAGTAAGAACATATGTTCTGTAAGGGTAATATACCATATGAATGGTGGAAATGGAACAAGAAGATGGAGCGAGGCAGTTATGAATACCCGTTTAACATGAGAAGAGGCAAAGTTTGAACAGGGCGTCTTCTCAAACACACCTTGACCTTGCCTTGCAGAGATGATTCAGCCCTTGAGCCGCTCATACAAATAACCCGCCGATTGCATTGCGTATTCCTTCCAAAGAAGCGTGCCGTTTTTGACCAGGACCAGACAAGGCACGCTCTGGATCTTCCACTCAAAAGCAAGATTTGGCGCAAAATTAATATTCATTTTGACGACAGGATGACGAATTCCGGCAGCTTCCACAACCTCCAGCATACGTTCGGCCACCTTGCATGTACCGCAAAGAGGCGTGGTGAATAAAATGGCGGCTGCCCCAATGTGCTGCCGGGACAACTCGATGACTTGTTTTTCGTTCCATTCTGATAAAGGCATTAAACCGGGCTCCTTCCGATTCTTCAGCATCCCTTTGTTATGGTTTAAGATACACAAAAACACCTCCATGCTTCAACCTATTCATTAAACAAATATTTTTTATAAAAAAATGAAACGCCCCCCATTGAAGATGCGTATCACACCCTGTACAATGAAATTTGTATACCACTCCAAAGGGGAGTAGCTGCCACAGTAAAGTCGTCATTACGAGAAAACTTTTCTCCGGCTTTATTGGCAACGCCGACATACTGGCGTTGTTTGCGAGACCTTTGCCGTTCCAAGGCAAAGGTCTCTTTGCGTATTTTGGGACAAAGTGGAGAAAAGTAAGAGGAAAACGAAAGGGGAAAAGATCATGGATTGGGGATTATTGCTGGAGTATGGTTGGGTTCTGATCGTTTTGGTGGCGCTGGAGGGACTACTCGCCGCGGATAATGCGCTTGTATTGGCCATCATGGTTAAACACTTGCCGGATAAAGAACGCAAAAAAGCTTTATTTTACGGTTTGGCGGGAGCGTTTGTTTTTAGGCTTGCTTCGTTGTTCATTATTTCCTTCCTGGTTGACGTTTGGCAAATTCAAGCTATCGGAGCGCTGTACCTGCTGTTTATAGCCGGTAACCATATATTCCGTAAGGTTATTGTCAAAAAGGGAGAAGCTAATGCGAATAAAGAAAAAACCAAGGAGAAACAAAGCGGTTTCTGGATGACTGTATTCAAAGTAGAAGTTGCGGATATCGCATTTGCTATCGACTCCATTTTGGCCGCAGTAGCGCTTGCGGTTGCATTGCCGAGTACAACGCTGCCTCGGATTGGCGGCATGGACGGCGGACACTTTATCGTTATTTTCCTTGGCGGCTTTATCGGATTGTTGATCATGCGTTTTGCAGCCACACTGTTCGTGAAGCTTCTGGAAAGCAGACCAAGCCTGGAAATCGCGGCTTTTGTCATTGTTGGCTGGGTTGGCGTTAAACTTGCCGTGCATACGCTGGCGCATCCTTCTCTGCATGTCATTCCGCATGATTTTGCCGAATCCACAGGCTGGAAGCTGTCATTCTACATCGTTCTGGTGCTGATCGCTGTTTGCGGCTGGTTTTTGTCCGGAACAAAAAGCGGCAATAAAGACAAGGAACCCTCAAAAGCGGTATAATGAATCCACAGATGAATGTGGAGGAGATTATAGTTGGCACAGCTTTATTACAAATACGGCACGATGAACAGCGGCAAATCGTTTGAAATCATCAAGGTGGCGCATAACTATGAAGAGCAGGGCAAACGCGTGCTGATCTATTCCCCCGCGATCGGGGCCAGAGGCAATGCGGATCGCGTCGGCTCCCGGGTTGGATTTGAACGAGAGGCCATTCCCGTGGAGAATGACACTAACCTGTTCCAAAATGTGCAAGCCCAGGTTGCAGCAGCCGGCCGCATCTATTGCGTGCTGATCGACGAAGCCCAGTTTCTGAAGCGCCATCACATTCTTGAACTGACCCGGGTTGTGGATGAGCTTGATGTGCCGGTTATGGCGTTCGGGCTCAAAAACGACTTTCAAAATCAGCTTTTTGAAGGCAGCTACAATTTGCTTGTGCAAGCGGACAAAATTGAAGAAATCAAAACGATTTGCTGGTACTGCGACCGCAAAGCAACGATGGTCATCCGGTTTCGCGACGGACAAGCCGTGGATTCCGGCGAGCAGATTCAGATTGGCGGCAACGAAGACTATAAGCCGGTTTGCCGGAAATGCTACTATAGCGCGTTCCGCCAAAGTTGAACCTTCATCAAAAGCCATTATCGTCATAGCAAGAAACAAGGCTGCCAGGGGCGCTTTAAGTCCTCCTGGCGGCCTTGTTCATCTGTTTGGAGGTGAAGCGGAGTCATGGGTATTTATATCGGTCTTGCGGGCTGGGGAGACCAGGATTACATCTATCCTGCGGGGACTAAGCAAGGGGAGCGGCTAAATGTGTACAGCAGCCATTTTCCCGTTGTCGAGGTCGATAGCACCTTTTATGCCATCCAGTCGCCGGAACGGTTTGCGGGTTGGGTTGAGCAGACGCCTCCGGATTTTAAATTTGTTGTAAAAGCCTATCAAGGCATGACCGGGCATCAACGGGGTCCAGAGCCTTCCAAGCAAGAAACCGAGGAAATGGCAACGGCTTTTAGAGCCATGCTGCAACCGGCGATTGAGGCTGGAAAGCTGGCTGCCGCATTATTTCAATATCCGCCCTGGTTTCAATGCGTAAGCGGCAATGTGAGGCAGCTGCGGGAGATGAAGAGCAGGATGTCCAACATACCCTGCGCTCTTGAATTCAGGCATCAAAGCTGGTTTCGTGATGAGATGAGAGAAAAAACGTTGGCCTTTATGAGCGAGGAAGGTTGGATTCATAGCATTTGCGACGAACCTCAGGCGGGAGAAGGCAGCATTCCCACCGTTCTGAAGACAAGCAACAGCGATCTTGCCGTCGTACGGTTCCATGGGCGCAACCACTCCGGCTGGAACAACGGGGGAGCGCCAAACTGGCGCGAGGTCAGATATCTTTATTGCTACTCCGAGGAAGAATTGCTGGATTGGAGAAACAAGCTTGTCGACTTGCAGGAGCAATGCCGCAACATCCATGTCATTTTCAATAATAATTCTGGCGGAGATGCGGCCGGCAATGCCAAAAGACTGATGGAATTGCTGGAGCTGAAGCGACCCGACGGCCTGGCGCCGTTCGCCAAGCCGCCGGAGGGGCCGGAGCAATTGGAGCTTTTTTGATCACCTTCAGTCCCCTAGTTCCTCTATCAGTTTCACTACATATTGGATTGGAACGGCCAAACCCAGCTTTTGTCTTTTGCCGTCCTGCTGAATATCCTGCGTGGCGAAAACGACGCCAACAACGTCGCCATCTTCGTTAAGGACGGGACTTCCGCTGTTGCCTTTGAAGACGGGCGCATCAATGGTCATGACCGGCTGCTCCCAGCCTCCAGGCTGGGTCAATCCTACAATAGATCCTTTGTTGACGATGCGGCTGAAAAATAAAGGATTGCCGATGATATGCACCGTTTCACCGATCTGCCAGTCCTCCGCAGGCTTCAGCGCCGGGAATGCGTCTCCCTCTTCTGCCCGTTTCAAAACGGCAATATCGATAGAGGGATCGCTGGCAATCAGCTCCGCGCGTACGCCGGATTCTTCCAGTTCAGACTTTACCATCAACGACTCGCCGCTACCCGCGACATGGTGGTTGGTGACGATGTAACCACCGTTCAGTTGAAAGCCTGTGCCTTTGCTTTTGCCCGAGCTGACGGAAACGATTGAATCCTTATGAAGCGCGATCGTTTCATCTTTGCTGAGCGTATTGGATACAATCAGAAAACGGATGGATTCCCAGCTGTACACCTGCGGCCAAAAAGCAAGCACGTTGACCCCTAATGCCGCAACAATAAGCCATGCAACAACTTTACGGACCCATGTCCTGCGGTGCTTCTCATCCTCGCCGTCTCCCTCATCTTCCTCCTCGTCCCAAAAGCTTTCGTCGGGCTCAAAAGGTTCTTCTGTTCCATCCTTCTCGTTCCAATAGTCCGGGTCTTTCCCGTCATGATTTCTCAACCTGAATCCCCCATTTGAATAAAGGTATTGTCCTCTATTATAGCATTGCGGTACACTAACGGAATAATAGAACCGTATCCAAAAGCATAAAGACCGCGTTGAAAACGAAAGATAAGGCTGGTTAAGGTTGGATGGCGGGCGAGGCGCTTTTAAAAAGGGAATTCATTTTCAGGCCAAACGGTGATAAAATGCTAACAAGAGCTAATCCGCGCAACAGGCGGCGGTATGTAGGAGGATTATAAGAAATGAGATATATCAGTACTCGGGGCAAGGTAGAACCCGTCGGATTTATTGACGCTTTTATGATGGGCTTGGGAGATGACGGCGGCTTGCTTGTGCCGGAGCAGATTCCGGCCGTTTCGCAGGAAACGCTGAAGGAATGGCAGAAGTTATCCTATCAAGAGCTTGTACTGGCGATTTTTGAGCTTTATACCAACGGTGAAATTCCGCAAAATGAGCTTAAGGAGCTGGTGGAGTCCAGCTATTCCACGTTCCGTCATTCCGAGGTTACGCCTGTTAAGCACATTCGCGACGATCTGTATTTGCTTGAGCTGTTCCACGGCCCTACTTTTGCGTTTAAGGATATTGCGCTGCAGCTTATGGGACAGCTGTACGCCTATGTGGCAGGCAAAGACGGACGGAAGATTCATATTTTGGGCGCCACTTCGGGCGATACCGGCGCTTCTGCCATCCAAGGCGTAAGAGGCAAGGAAGGCATTAAAATTTGCATCCTGCATCCAAATGGCAAAGTGAGCAAAGTGCAAGAGCTGCAAATGACAACCGTTCAGGACGACAACGTGTTGAACCTGTCCGTCAACGGCAATTTTGACGATTGCCAAGGCATCATTAAAGACCTGTTCGGCGATTTGGAGTTCAAGTCGGCCAATCAGCTGGCGGCGGTCAATTCCATCAATATCGTGCGTATTTTGGCGCAGACGGTTTATTACTTTTACGCGTACTTCCAGGTGGCTAAAGCAACCGGCGAATGGAAGCCGGTTAATTTTAGCGTGCCGACAGGCAACTTCGGAGATATTTTTGCCGGTTATTTGGCGAAGCGGATGGGGCTGCCGGTTGGCAAGCTGATTCTCGCGACCAATGAAAACAATATTTTGGAGCGGTTTATTCAGGAAGGCGTTTATATGCCGGGCGATTTCCGGGCAACCTACAGCCCTTCGATGGATATTCAGGTAGCAAGCAACTTCGAGCGTTATTTGTATTACGTGCTGGATGAAGATGCTGAAGCCATTGATAAGCTGATGAAGGCTTTTAAATCCGAAGGCGAAATTTCCATCTCGCAAGAGGCGCTTGCCAAGGTTCAGTCGGAATTTGCGGCGCATGGCGTATTTGGCAAGGAGTGCCTGAATACCATTTCTGATTACCAGGGTAAATACGGCTATTTGCTTGATCCGCATTCCGCTTGCGGCGTTGCTGCGGTCGACAAATACGCGGCTGACGGAGCCATTAACATTTCGTTGGCGACGGCGCATCCTGCCAAGTTTAATGAAGCCATCGTTTTGTGCGGCATCCAGCAAAACTTCCCGTCGGAAATTCAAGCGTTGTTCGACAAGCCTCAGCGCCAACAGCTGGTGGACGGCAAACTTGAAGATGTGGCGAAGGAGCTTGTCCAATTTTATAACGCATAACACGAGGCCTGCCAAGGAACAGCAGGTTCGTTGATTTCTTTTAAAAAAAAATGCCAAATAGCCGTTTCACGGGATGCATGTTGCATTCACTCGTGAAACGGCTTTTTTAAGCTGACTGATGGATAGATGGGAGTGGTCTTCATTTGGCGCTGTTCCGTAGGCTCGACGGGGCAGCTTTTTTATGCTTCTTAAAGGCGCGGCTAAAATAATAAATGTCGCTAAATCCCGTAAGCGCGGCGATTTCCGAAACCGTCAGCTCCGTGTGCCGCAGCAGATAGTCCGCCCGGTTGAGCCGGAATGACAGGATATATGCCGATAGCGTGCGGCCCGTCATTTCCTTGAACAGCCGGCTGAAGTGAAAGCGGCTGAGTCCGGCAATCGAAGACAACGTCTCCACCGTCAACGGCTCGTGGTAATTTTCGTCAATATAACGGAGCACGGGATCAAAACGCTTCAAGTTTTTTATCCGTTCTGCGTGTTCCATCTTGGACAGTACTGTGGGTGCATGCATGCGGACCAGCAAGGCCAGCAGTCGGTAAAGCAGCGATTTCACCGCAAGCTCGTATCCAAACGCCTGCTCGTCAAGCTCGCGAACGATGCTTTCGATACAACCAGCGATTTCATCGTTGCCGGAAATATGGTTGCGGAGCAATAAGCGGCTTTGTCTGATGGGTTCCAGAAACCGCATTTCGGCAGTATCGCTGAATGAGCTTTGCAGCAAGGTGGGGTCAGAGATAAGCGCATAGTAGAACAAATCATCGCAGCCGCTAATGCCATGATGCAACTCATTGCTGTTAACGACTATCAGATCGCCCGCCTTGGCGGCAAAATCGGCCGAGCCGCATTCAATTTTGGCTTCTCCCCGCACAATATAAAGAAACTCCAGATGCTCATGCCAATGATGGGGAAAGAGCTCCGTTCCTGCATGCAAACAGACCGTTTTATGCACCTTGACGGGGAAACGGGGATCCGGCATATCCATCGGCTCTCTTAAGCTTTCATCCTGCATAAGCAACGGTCATTCGCCTTCCTCTCGTATAGCACAATATTACAAATAAACCGCACGGTGTGCCATGGCTGTAGTTTCTGTAATCATTATAATACGAAGTAAGAGGATAGGGAAAAGGCAAAGCCGGTTCAAACGTTTCAGAATAGGCTTGAGAATAGGTTTCAGCATATCAGGAGGTGTTCATGATGAGTAAAATCAAAGTAGGCGTAATCGGAACGGGTTCCATTTCATCGATGCATCTGAATGCGTACGACGGGAATGAACATGCAATTCTTTATGGCGTTTGTGATCTAAACGAGGAGCGAGCAAAGGCGGCGGCCGAAAAATACGGAGCAGTCAAGGTCTATACCGATTATCGGAATTTATTGGCGGATGCCGAAATAGAGGCCGTAAGCATCTGCACCTGGAATAACAGCCATGCCGAAATCAGCATTGCCGCCGTGAAAGCGGGCAAACACGTGCTGGTCGAAAAGCCGCTTTGCCGGACGTTAGAGGAAGCGCTCGCCGTCCAACATGCAGTCCAGGAAAGCGGGAAAATACTTCAGGTCGGCTTTGTGCGGCGTTACGATAATAATGCCGCGCTGCTGCGCGATCTCGTACAATCCGGCGAATTCGGCGACATTTATTACGCCAAGGCTTCTTCGCTGCGCAGATTAGGCAATCCCGGCGGCTGGTTTGCGGATATGGAACGATCTGGCGGCGGGCCGCTGATCGATATCGGCGTTCATGCCATTGATTTGTGCTGGTATTTGATGGGCAAGCCCAAGCCGGTTTCCGTCAGCGCGAATACATACCGCAAGCTTGGAAACCGATCCAATATCAAACTTTTGAGCTTTTATAAAGCGGCCGATTATGATGCTGCTCTGAATACGGTCGAGGATATGGCTAACGCGTTAATCCGCTTCGAAAACGGCGCTTCCCTGATGGTTGACGTCAGCTTTACGCTGCATAGCAAAAAGGATGAAGCGTCGATCAAGCTTTATGGAGACAAAGGCGGCTTTGAGGTTGATCCCGAGGTATTGATTGTGAGCGAAAAAAACAATACGATCATCAACAGCGTGCCTCAGACCGATCATTCCGGTTTTCATTTCGACAGCGCGTTTCAGAATGAGATCGACCATTTTATTGAAAACATCATCAATGGCACAAAGCCGCTTAGCCCGGTCGAAGACGGCGTCGAAATGATGAAAATACTTTGCGGCATTTATGAATCCGCAGCCAAGGGCGAAGAGGTGAAGCTATGAAACTCGGCATCAGCACATACAGTCTGCATTCCGCTTTTGCATCCGGCGAGCTGACCTTGAAGGGCGTGATTGAAACGATAGCGGAGCTTGGCGCGGAGCATGCCGAAATCGTGCCGCTGGGGTACGATTTTGTCCAGAAGCCGGAATGGATCCAAACCGTTGTTGATACGGCCAAAAGCTGCGGCATCGAGCTGTCCAATTATGCGATTGGCGCCAATTTTGCAAATCTGGACGACGACGCCTGGGAGAAAGAACTGGATCGGGTCAAAATAGAGGTGGATCATTGCGCGGCCCTCGGGATCAAGCGGATGCGGCATGATGTGGGCTCTTCCCCGGATTTGTCCATTGCCCATTTTCTGGAGCAGCTTCCGCGTTTGACGGAGGCTTGCCGCCGCATTGCGGATTACGCCGCAGGTTTCGGCATTACAACAAGCGTGGAGAATCATGGTTATTTCATTCAGCACAGCGACCGGGTTCAAGCTTTGGTCAAGAGTGTTAACCGCGATAATTTCAAAACAACGCTGGATATCGGCAATTTCCTTTGCGCGGATGAAAATCCGCTAGTCGCAGTTGCCAACAATGTCAAGCTGGCTTCTATGGTGCATGTCAAAGATTTTTACGTCCGCGAAGCAGGCCGCGATCCCGGAGAAGGCTGGTTTCCGTCCTCTGGCGGCAACTGGCTGCGCGGAGCCATTGCCGGCCACGGCGATATCGACATTCCCGCCGTGCTTGGCATAATCAAAAACAGCGGTTATGACGGTTATATTTCCATTGAGTTCGAAGGCATGGAGGAATGCCGTAAGGGCACCCGTCTAGGCTTTCAATACGTCAAAAAGGTTTGGGAACAACTATAATTTAGAGCAGGAGTGAGGGAAATGGCAAAACCGGTTATCGCCAACAATATTGGCGTTATTGTGGACAGCTTTGGCGTAGGCGTCAAGGAGGGGTTAATTAAAGCCAAGTCCGCAGGCGCCGACGGCGTTCAGATTTATGCAGTTAAAGGCGAGTTTGAGCCAGCCGCTCTTTCCTCGGCCGCACGCAGGGAATGGAAGGCCTATATAGCGTCTTTAGGTCTTGAAATATCGGCGCTGGTTGGCGATTTGGGCGGCCATGGTTTTCAGGATCCTGCGCAAAATCCGGCGAAAATCGAAAAGTCCAAGCGGATTTTGGAGCTTGGCATGGAGCTTGGAACCAACATCGTCACTACGCATATCGGCATCGTGCCAAGCGATCCCAATAGCCGCATTTACGAAAACATGCATCTTGCCTGCGAGGAGCTAAGCCGTTTTGCCAGCGACATGGGCGCTTATTACGCTATCGAGACGGGGCCGGAAACAGCGGCACATCTGAAGGCGTTTCTGGACGGCCTGGGTACAAAGGGAGTTTCGGTTAATTTTGACCCTGCCAATATGGTAATGGTGACCGGTGATGATCCTGTTCAGGGTGTGTACACGCTTCGGGATTACATCGTGCATACGCATGCAAAAGACGGCATCAAGCGCGCGCACATCGACCCGCGCGATGTCTATGGCGAATACGGCTATGAAAAAGAGCTGGACCATGCCAAAATCGCTCAAATGGCGGAAACCGGCGCAGCGTTTCTGGAGGTGCCGCTGGGCGAAGGCGGAGTGGATTGGGACGGCTATCTGAATGCATTAAACGATATCGGTTATAAGGGGTATTTGACGATCGAGCGGGAAGTGGGGGGCAATCCCGAAGCTGATATCCGGCTTGCCGTCGATTTCCTGAAAGCGTATAGAGCCTAGCGGGAAAAATCGTTACCACGCGGGCTGGCCGGTTAGCAATCAGAGCTTTTCGATCAGCCGATATGGCGGCATGCATGACAAATTGGTTAAAGCAGATGGCTAATCAGTTGCACTAGAGCGTTTTTTTCGGCGTCCATTCGGGACGTTTGGGAAAGGCGCTTTTCTTTTTCTCCCTAAAAGTGCAATCCCTCTTAAAAAATAATGTGACAAATGTCGCAATTCCTGTAAAATAAGGACGTGCATAATATATCGGATCATGCCGTGGCATCAGGACAAGGGGGATGGCTTTGAATAGGCTTTTGACGAGAATGGTACTGTTTTTCTCCTGCTTGATTATTGCGACGGGAGGCATATTGGGATATGTGATTTATCGCTCTTCCATGAAATTGGTGGAGGAATCAATAGGGGCGCAAGCCAGGCTTGTGGCTGAAAATGCGGCTGCCGGCATTGACCTCAAAGCCTACAGCAGCTTAAACGTTCAAGACGGTGAAACGGAACTGTACAGGGAGCTCCGGGAAAAGCTGAACACGATCAGAGAAAATAACGGTCTTAAATATTTGTATACGCTGGACAGAAAAATAGAAAACGGCGAAACAACCTATTTTTATGTGGTGGATGGAGCACCCGTTGATGCGCCGGAAGGCGAATTTTCGCCGCTTGGCTCTCCGGAAACGAATTTATACAAAGGGATGCTTCATGCATTTGCCGAAGGAACGCCATTTGTTGGAGAATTGACCAATGACGATGATTATGGCGCAACCATAACAGCATACGTGCCGTTGTACGGGGAAGACGGGGGCATGCTGGGGATTATCGGAGCGGATTTTGACGCAACAAAGGTTTATGAGCTGATAAAAAAAAATACATCCACAACGATTATCGTTGCGATCTCGGCTATTGCCGGAGGCATCGTTCTTGTTTATTTGCTGGCGCATTATTTGACCTCTCCGCTGGGTAAGCTGACCGCGCAGGTAGCCCGGGTGAGGGAAGGAGATATGACGGTGCATATCGCGGTGGACCGCAAGGATGAAATCGGCCATTTGGCGGAAACGTTCAGGCAACTGGTTGCCAACACACGAACGGTGATCGCCGGCATTAAGAGCAGCTCGGACAAGCTGCTGAACGCATCGGAGGAAATGGCGAGGCATGCCGGAAGCACCTCGGAGGCCAGCCGATTGATCGCGGAAAGCATGCAGGACGCTTCCGGCGGCGCGGAAATTCAGGTAAACCGCACCGTGGACATGGCCGGTGCCGTGGATAATATGGCGGGAGGCATGGGGCGTATTACCCAGTCTGCATCAATTGTATCCGATATCGCGGAAGAAACCGTAGCTCTGGGACAGCAAGGCGGAGAAACGATCAGGCAGGCAATCGCAGGCATGGAGCGCGTCCAGGAGATAACACGCAAAATGAGCGGGGATATGGAAGGACTGAAGCAGAGAAGCCGGGAAATCGGCGAAATTACGACCATCATGTCCGACATTGCCGCCCAAACCGACTTGCTGGCGTTGAATGCCGCCATCGAAGCTGCCCATGCGGGGGAAAACGGGAGAGGTTTTGCCGTTGTGGCGGAGCAGGTGCGAAAATTGGCCAACCAGTCGAGAAACTTCAGCGTGCAAATTGCCGAGCTGGTCTCCGGGACGCAGGAGCAGACGCTTACTGTATCGAGCGAGATGGCGGTAAGCCTGGAAAACGTCAGCATTGGCGTGGAACGAGTCCAGGAAGCAGGGACTGCTTTTCAGTCTATCATCGACGGGCTGCAGCAGGTGAATGTACAGCTTAGAGAGGTGACGGCGGCGTCACAAACCATTTCGGCCGAATCGCAGGAGGTTGCCGCATCCGTCGAAGAGATGGAGCAGATATCGCGTCGCGCTGCGCTTCACTTCCAGAGCATTGCGGATAATTCAGCGGTGCAGCTCGCCTCCATGAACGAGGTGGCTTCTTCCGCCGACGGACTGAAAAGGATGTCTGGAGAGTTAACCGAACTAAACAAACGTTTTGTGGTTTAATGAGGTTCGAAAAAGTACACCTACTGAAAAACGAGCTTTTTGAGCTTATATTTAAGTATACCCAATGATATTTCCTGCGAAAATCATGGTATGGGTATAGGAATACATTGAACTTAGAGGTATAATCAAAGTTAGAAGTTCTTAAAGGAATGTACAAGCTGGTTTGTTGTAAAAAACAAAGATCTGTATCGGCAGCATGCCAATGACGGATCAATAAAGAGAACAAGGAGCCTATATCATGTCCAAAACACTTATTTTCGGGCATAAAAACCCCGATACCGACACCATTACTTCCGCTATCGTTTATGCGGATCTGAAAAGCAAGCTGGGAGCTGATGTTGAAGCAGTTCGCCTGGGCGAAGTTAACGGCGAAACGCAATACGCGCTGAACTACTTCGGAGTGGAAGCGCCACGCCTCGTTGAGAACGTTGCCGACGAAGCTAAAGACGTCATTTTGGTTGACCATAACGAGCGCCAGCAAAGCGCCAACGATATCGACAAAGTCCGCGTAGTGGAAGTTATCGACCACCACCGCATCGCCAACTTCGAAACGGCCGGCCCGCTCTATTTCCGCGCTGAGCCTGTTGGCTGTACGGCTACCATTTTGAACAAGCTGTACAAGGAAAATGGCGTCGAAATCACAAAAACGATTGCGGGCTTGATGCTCTCCGCGATTATTTCCGACTCCCTGCTGTTCAAATCGCCAACCTGCACGGAGCAGGATGTTGCAGCGGCACGCGAGCTTGCGGCTATCGCTGGCGTTGATGCTGAATCCTACGGATTGGACATGCTTAAAGCCGGCGCCGATCTGAGCGACAAAACCGTTCAACAGCTGATTTCGCTGGATGCAAAAGAATTTTCCATGGGCAGCTACAAAGTGGAAATCGCTCAAGTCAACGCCGTTGACACAAACGACGTTTTGAGCCGCCAGCCTGAAGTCGAAGCTGCGCTTAACGGCATTATCGCCGAAAAAGGGCTGGACCTGTTCCTGCTTGTTGTGACGGATATCCTCAATAACGATTCCATCGGTCTGGCGCTTGGCGCCAAAGCCGAAGCCGTGGAAAAAGCGTACAACGTGAAGCTGGAAAACAATACAGCTTTGCTGAAGGGCGTTGTATCCCGCAAATCGCAAATCGTGCCAGTGCTGACGGAAACGTTTAGCGCTCTGTAAAATATCCTATACTAAAAATCAAATTAACCGGTTGAAGCAGTCCGGAGCTTCGCAAGAAGTTTTCCGGGCTGCTTTTGCCGTTTCTGGAGGGACAACCCTATGTTTAGCATTACGGAATACAGCGTGGAAAAAATGAAGGACCCTTTTGGCATTTTAACAGGGGAACGGTATGAGCTTTTGTTGAGTCTGGAGGTAGAGGAGGACGATGAGCTTTACCATGAAGAAGGAGTTTCGCTGCGCGTTGTGTTCCTAAAGGATGGAGACAGGCAGGAAATTGCCAAATACGAGTTTCAAACGACAACAACCGGCAGCTACATCGACATGGAGATGGAAGAAGATGAGCTTGCGGCGGTTTCGGACTTTTGCCGGGGGCAGGTATCGGAGCTTGAAGGGGCTAGTCAGTAGACGGTGTGAATATGGATTTAAAATAGCATAGACAGCGGCATTGTTCCGGAGCCGGGCTGAAATGCCGCTGTTTATATATCCCGGAATGAGTGCATAAGCGGCTTTTCAGATTAGAGATGCTCTTTATTCACCTGCTCGTTACGTATCATCTGCTCCAGTTTTTCCACAAGAGAGTCGTGCAGCGGGTCCTTTTTTCTAAAGCTCCAGCGCTGCATGGCCTTCAACGCTTTCAGCAGGTATATTTTTTCCTTCAATGTAAACATGATGCATTCCCCCTTAGTGAAACTGGCAATCGTTATTCTCTATTATAGAGGAACTGCCGTCCCGAGGAAATGCTATCCAATGCTGTCCATCGGTCAGCCGCCGCTGATTACCTGCCTGCGGCGCTTCTCGGTCTTATGGCTGCGCTTATGGTGCCGGATGCTCGCCGTTCTCGGTGCTTGTTAGTTCACTGGTGGCGACGCTTATCAGGGAATGTTATAATGGGCTGTAAAAAGGACGGGGGTGCCTGATGACAAACGAAACGTTATCGGCTTCATGCGATGAAACCTGTGCGGGCACAAACGCCGATGTGTCCAGCGTAAAGGATAAGCTGGTAGATGATACTACCGCTACGGAGCTGGCGGATCTGTTCAAGGCGCTTGGCGACCCGACGCGGATTCGGATTATACATGCTCTTTTGCAGTCGGAGCTTTGCGTGCATGACCTGACCCAAGTGCTTGGCATGGGCCAATCCGCCATTTCCCATCAGCTCAGGCTGCTGCGGAATATGAGAATCGTCAAGCGGCGGAAGGTTGGCAAAACGGTCTTTTATTCACTGGATGACGACCATGTGGAGCAGCTGATTGTGCTGACCCTTCAACATCTGAAGCATAACTGAGGATGGCTGTGGAGCAGGGGGCGCTGCACGGTTCGTGCGATTACCTCGATACAAGCCGGCTTCCGGCAAAAATAAGCCCCGAAGGACCGTTTCAAGGTCCCATCGGGGCTTTTACTTGCTATCGTACTGACGAGATGGATTTGCTCTTATAGAGCTGGGCGGCAAGCACAAAGCTTACGATGCCCCATATGGCCATAAGACCTATTCCCGTCCAGAAGTTGGCGGAGAAAATATCGGTAGCATAAATCATGCCATCGCGCAGGCTTTCAACAAAGTAGGTAAGCGGCAGCAGCTTTGGCACGACCTGCAGCCATTCCGGGAGCGTCTCCACGGGGAAAAATACGCCGCTTAAAAACATCATCAGCATGCTTACGATGTTGGCGATCCCCATGTAGGCCTCCATCGTTTTGCTAAAGGAGGAAATCAGATAACCCATGGCGTTGAAAACAAGCGCCCCGCCAAAAAAGGCAATCAGCAGCGTTAGCGGATTGATGTCCAGATTGGCTCCAAAGCCGATGACGCCCACAAGCGTCAACAGTACGATTTGAACAACGCCCAGCATCAGGCGGACGATCATGCCGGATAGTCCGAACAGTCCCATTCTGGCCGGAGTCATATGCAGCCGTTTAAGCAAGCCGCGTTTCCGCATATCGACTTGATCCACCATGCCGAACAAGCCGCCTTGGGCTATGGCAAGGCCGATCATGCCAGTGAGCAAAAAGGCCTGGTAGCTGATGTCGTCCGAAGCGGATGTGATGGATTTCATCGAAACGCTGTATTGAGGCTCTGCTCCAAGCACGGCAAAGTTCATCCCCTGAACCATTTGATCCAGAATGCCGGCTACAGCTTGCGTCGTAGCTCCGCTCTCCCGTTCCATATTAATGATGAGGCCGATTTCCGCCGTGCCTTCCTGGGACGGAAGAACGATCAGCGCATCGATATCCTTATCTTTGACCCATTCTTCGCCTTGCTCAAGACTTACGGGGGATTCATCTTTCAGCGTCAACACCGGAACGCCCTTGAGGCCTTCCAGCAGCATGGCGGAGGAAGCGTTAGGCTTCTCGTCGACAACGGCAATTTTGGCCTGAAAGCCGTCTCCTAAACTGCCGCCGCCAAAAATAATCATGAACAGGACCATCAAAATAACAGGAAAAAAGATATTCCAGAACCATACCTGCTTTTCCCGAAACATCATTTTGACCTGAGCGGAAAACATACTGGAAAATTGCTTAAAAGCCATCTTCTTAATCCCTCCATTCCTTTCCTGTAAACGCAATGAACACATCCTCCAGGCTCATCTCGCGAATGGAGATTTGCTCGACCCGGTAACCGTTCTCCTTGGTGAATCCGAATAACGAATAAAGCGTGTCCTCGGGATGAGTGGTCCAAACCTGCAACGAGTTGCCTTCGCGAACGGTTTTGGTTACGGTGTCCAGTCCCGATGCGGCTTGCTCCGTTGCCAATGCGGCTTCTTCTCCGTCCGTAAGCGTTAAGCGGACTTCGCGCTCCTTGGTAAGCCGGTCAATCAGAGCACTCGGTGTATCCAGCGTCACGACGCGTCCCTGATCCACAATGCACACGCGGTCGCTAAGCTTCTCGGCTTCCTCCATGTAGTGGGTCGTTAATATCGTCGTTTTGCCGATTTCCTTCAGCTTCAGAATAATGTCCCAAATATTGCGCCGTGCTTGGGGGTCCAGTCCCGTCGTGGGTTCATCCAGAAAAATAATGCTAGGATCATTGATCATGGCCAGCCCAATGGCCAGCCGCTGTTTTTGGCCTCCCGAGAGCTTTCGCACATGGCGATTGCTTTGCTCCGTCAAGTTAACCATCTCCAGCACTTCGCTGACCGGTTTCGTATGGGTATAAAAGGTTGCGAACAGCTCCAGCGTTTCCTCCACGGTAAGCAGATCGAATAATGCGCTTGATTGCGGCTGAACTCCGATTTCCATTTTGATTTGTTCCGTATTGCGGTTCCAATTCAAATCGCCAAAGGCGATTTCGCCTGAGTCGGGCGGCAAAAGCCCTTCAATCATCTCCAGCGTTGTCGTTTTACCTGCTCCGTTGGGACCGATGATCGTAAAGATTTCGCCTCCTTCTACGGCAAAGCTGATATCGCGTACGGCATGAACGCTCCCGAACGATTTTTTTAACCCGCTGACTTTCAGTACCGGCATTTCTGCTTCACTCCTCCTGCTTGATTTATAATCGGTTTGTTCTCTTTTACCATTATAATCTAACACTTTCCGGGCATGCTCCGTCCTCGGCTGCAAAGTAACTAGGTCTTGGGACTGAGCTGTCAGTACTTACTATATAAGTTCAACTAAAGTTTCTTAAAAACTGGAATGGATTTCCGCCACGCACGTCGAATAGTTAAGGAAACAATGGAGACGGTGAGTGATGATCTTGGAAATCCAACCAGCAGACCAACAAACACTAGAAACACGGCTTAAACAAGAGAAAAATCGTCGGATGTATGAACGCTACCTGACGATCTACTTACATGTTGTGAAGCAGATCCCGGTGACCGAAATAGCAGAGATCATTCGCAGAAACCCTGTAACGGTGAACACCTACCTCAGATCCTATCAAGAAAAAGGATTGGATGGCTTGGTGATGGGGATCTCTACAGGTGCGCCTGAACAATTGACCGCCCAGCAGCAACAACAACTCAAGCAGACCATCATTACGAAATTCCCACACGAAGTTGGTTTTCCGGCCAAGCACAATTGGACGCTGGCTTTGGCTGCTGCTTATGTAAAGAGTGAGTTTGAACGAAGCTACACGATCGCGGGCATGGCTAAATTACTGCATCGACTAGATCTGCGATTTACTAAACCGACTTATACGCTCGAAGCAGCCGATGAAGCCAAGCAGAAGGAGTTTGTCCGTGAACGGTTTCCTGAGTTAAAAAAAGACTAATGAATGACGAGATCCATCATTTACTGTTTGAAGACGAAAGCATGATTCGAGACTATCAAGCTTTACAACAAAACTGGTTTGAGAAAGGCAAACAGCGGATCATTCCGACCACTGGCAAACATCGCGGTGTGAAACTACTCGCGACGGTTGACTATGTGAGTGGTAAAATTGTATGGCGAGAAGATGAACAGTACACAGCGGAAACGTTTTTGACTTTCCTGAAAACCGTCCTTACCCATTATCCTGCAGGCAAGATCGTGATGGTGCTGGACAATGCCCGTATTCATCATGCGAAATTACTGCAACCTTTTCTGGATGAGCAGGATGGTCGCTTGGAATTCGTCTTCTTGCCCCCATACAGCCCGCAGTTTAACGTTGTGGAAGGGCTATGGAAATGGCTGAAAGCTGACGTCATCAACAATGTGTTTTATCATACGGTCGCCGAGATTCGCAAGAATGTGAAGATCTTCATGGACGAGATTTCCAAAAATAAATGGGCTATCATTGACCGTCTGTGTGTCCGCATGGAATCTTTCTTGCAGAAGCTTATTGAGCCTGAAAATCATTAGTTGAACTTATATAGTTAATTATTCATATTTATTTAAAAATGTAAAAGAAGGATTCTAAATGTTTTTGTCAAATAAATAATTCATGTAGAAATGTTATAAAGAAAAATATAGAAATGAATGGGGAGATAGTGAGGAATTCATGTTCAAGACAGTGGAGAATGAGCTGGAATTAGCGATGTTTAACGGAATTTGGACAACAGTATGGATGGAGAAGGGATTTGAACTCGAGTTTTCAGATACAGTCCTTGACCGTTATATTGTGATGACTGATGAGGGACACTGCATCGGCACTTCCGAGATCAAGCCTTATGACCTGCAAAACAGCGAGATCAACAAAACTGCTCCTTTCCATTTACATCCCAAAGTCATTGGCGAAGGATCGTCCGTCGCTGAAATCGACAAAATCGCACTGCTAGGAGCATACAGAAGCAAAGGGAACTATTTGTCGGCCTTGCTTTCATCAGCTGTCCATTGTGCGGAAAAACGCAATATCCGATATTTTGTCTCCCTGCTGGAGCCCGTTTTTTTGCGGGCATTGAAAATCACGTTCAAAATTCCGCTGGAGCGAATCGGCGATCGGCTTTTTTACAAAGGAGATTTTGTAGTACCCGTTATATTCGACATGGAAGCCATGTATCGCAACAAGCAGCATTATGAATGGCTGGTTGACCCGAAGACAAATCGCATAATAGAACAGGTGGATATTAGATGAAACATACCATGACGGTACTAGACAAACGGAATCGCCTGCAGGTCAACATTATATGGGGCTTGCTTGCACTGGGAATTTTGACCGACTTTGCAATTGGCCTTGAGCTTAAAGTCATTTTGCTGCTTGCCGGTGTTGGAGCCTTTACAGGCGGAATCGCTACCGCGATGACCTATCTCAGAATCGGCAGCCGTTTTGTCAAATACGTGGTGCCGTGCAACCTGACGATCATCGTATCGCTGTTAATTTTGTCGGATCCAAATCCTATCGTCAGCACTTATTTTCTCGTCTACGTTAATCTGGCGATTGTGTCCCTTTATTCCGACTATAAGCCGATTATTTTGACCGGTGTACTTGGGGCAGGGTTGAGCACGTATTTGTTTCTTGATCCTTTTTATAAGGAAAGGTTGTTTCCGGGCGAGGGCGAGTCTTTGGTTTTACTGTTCCTGTACCTGGCTTTTGCGACAACGGGAATGGCGATTTCGGCCCGTTTCAGCGCCAAGCTGCAGAAAGAGGTCACCGAGCGGCAGAGCGAAGCGGTTAAAGCGCAGCGGTTGTCTGAAAGTATTTTGGAGCAATTAAAATCGTCAATCGGCATTTTGACGAATTTTAGCCGCGACCAGCAGCAGCATGTGCATTCCACTGGAACGATCTCGAGGGAAGTAACGGGTACTTTCAGCGAAATGACGGCGGCGATCGAGAAGCAAACGGGCAGTGTCGTATCCATAAACGAATCGGCTCAGGAAATTGAAGAGTTTATGGGCCGGCTGCGGGACGGGGCTTCCAGTCTTCAGCATTATGCTGAACAAAACGTCAGCTTGACGGATCAGAACAGCGCCGAGCTGGAGAAGCTGGCGGCCGAGATGGCGTCGCTGGGAGCCATTATGTCAAAAACGGTTTCAAGCATGGAATTGCTGCAGCGCCATAATGAACAGGTCACGGCCATCGTGAATACCATTAGCGACATTTCGGAGCAAACCAACCTGCTGGCCCTTAACGCCGCAATCGAAGCGGCGCGCGCAGGCGAACATGGCCGAGGCTTTGCCGTCGTATCCGGCGAGGTGCGCAAGCTGGCGGATCATTCCCGTAAGTCTACGGAGGAAATCGGAAGTATTCTGAGCGAAATTCGGACGCAAATTGACGAAGCCTATGCAGGCGTAACGAAAGGTCAAGAAGCGGTCAAGCAAAGCGACGAGGTTACGCGAAAGTCGGTAGAGCTGTTCCAAGGCATTAACGGCAACGCTCATCAGGCTAAAGAGCATTCAAAACAATTAGGAGAAGGTTCGACACGCCTCTACCAGCGTTACGGTAAGCTGGCAGTTGAGTTGGACAGCATCGCGGCAACGACGCAGCAAAACATGGCGTCGGTGGAGGAAGTGCAAGCGAGCATGGAATCCCAGAACCAGAAAATTGCAGTGATGGTTGAGGAATACGGGAAGCTGGATAGCCTCGTTTCTGAATTAAAGACTCTTTCGGAGCAAAAACCGAGCGCCTAAAATGTGTGTTTAAAAAGCTCGTTTTCAGTAGCGCGTAGACGGCCCGCTCTATCATTCCTTCAGGGAATAGATAGGGCGGGCCTTTTTTGTCCGATACAAGTTTGTTCGAGTATAAAAGTATTGCGCGTTAACGATATATCGTATAGAATTCATTTTATTACGATATATCGTTAAGTGAAGGAGCATAGATATGAAAGAAGAGTGGCGCGAGGAGGAACGGCTATTTTTACATCTTGGCGGAGAAAGGGAAACGAGCGGATCGGGCAGGCGTTATTTTAGCCGTGGAGGAGTTAAGTTTGCGCTGCTGGAGCTGCTGGAGGGGGAAAATATGCACGGCTACCAGATGATGAAGGCGCTTGAGGAGCAATCCGGCGGAACGTATCAGCCCAGCGCGGGTTCGATTTATCCCACACTGCAAATGCTTCGCGATCAAGGATTCGTGGAATCCAGCAAACAGGACGGGAAACGGGTTTTTCAAATTACTGCCGAAGGGCGGGCTTATTTGAGCGAGGAGAAAGAGAAGGCGGAGGGGCCTCACCTCTGCGAAGGGCATTGCAAGCCGCACAATACAAATGCCGGAGATGCCGGAGATGACAATTCCGGAGGAGTGGCTGAAGGAGAGGGAGAACGAGTCGGCGGAAAAAGAAACCGCAGATTAACGCCTAAAGGCAAGGAGCTCCTTCATTTGCTGAAGGCGGCGGAACGGTCTGCGATCGGCGATGCCGGAAAGGCAGAGGAGCTACGAGTTATTTTGCAGCAATTGAAAAAGTCTTTAGCTCTTCTGATAGAGGGGAGCGACACCGCGCCGGAAGGAAGAGGGGAGTAAAAATTTGGAGAATAACCCGCGACTGTTAGTCCATTTTTTCCGACAGGCATGGCCGGTTTATGCGCTGTCCTTGTCGCTGCATTTTATTGCCAATCTGATTCATGTGTATTATCCCAGAGTGCTTGGACAATTTGCGGATAAGCTGCAGCTCGGCGAGTTAACCCGTTCTCTGGTATTGGATTACAGCCTGCTGCTGCTTTTGATCGGCATAGGTCACGTGGTGTTCAGCGGAACGGCTACTTATCTCGTTATGCACGTAGGCCGGCGTTTTGAGTCGATTTTGCGCGGCAAGCTTTTCCGGCATTTCACCGGAATGAGCGAGCGGTTTTATTCCGGCAATGGCGTCGGCAAGCTGCTTAGCTATTTTATGAACGACGTTTCGGCGGTTCGGGAATCCATTGCGATGGGGTTTAACGCCACATCCAATGCGGTCATGCTGTTTGTCGCGGCTTTGGTTATGATGATCACTAGCGGCATACCGCTGTATCTGATTGCGGCATGTATCGCGCCAATGCTTCTTATTCCGTTTATCGTCGTCAAGCTTGGGCCCGTTATCCGGTCGCGTTCGCGCGAGGTGCAGGAGTCTCTGGGAGCCATGACGGATATGGCGGAGGAACAGTTCGGCGGCATCCGGGTTACCAAAAAGTTTGCGGTGGAGCCCATTATGAAGGGACGATTCGGCCGCGCTGTGGATCAAATTACAGCCAATCAATTGCGGCTCGTCAAGGTGTCCTCTTTTTTTCAGGCGTTGATTCCGCTCCTTGGCACAATGGCGCTTGTTATTGCATTGGCGGTGGGCGGCTACTTGGCCATTAATGGAGGGTTATCGCTGGGAAGCTTTGTTGCTCTGACCCTATATGTGCGCATGCTGATGAATCCGCTTCAGCAAATCGGCAACGTTGTCAACTCCATTCAGCGCTCCCGCGCTTCTCTACAGCGGCTCAACGAACTTTTGTCCCAAAGTCCGGACATTGTTGAGGCGGAAGGAGCCGTAACTGTAGATTTGGCAAAAGCGGACATCACGTTCAACAACTTGACCTTTGCTTACGGGTCGGAGGGCCGCCTCGTATTGAAGCATATTAATGTGAGCGTTGCCTCCGGCACTACGTTGGGAATTGTCGGACGAACGGGAAGCGGCAAAACGACCTTGATGAAGCTGCTGCTGCGCACCTACGATCCGCCGCCTGGATCAATAACCTACGGGGGCGTAGATGTCAGAGATATGGCGCTGGAAAATTTGCGTGAAGGTATCGCCTATGTGCCGCAAGACGGATTCCTGTTCAGTACCACTATCGGCGACAATATCGCATTTTACCGTCGGGACGCGGAGAACGAGCGGGTAGAGGAGGCGGCCCGTCAGGCCAGCATCTTTCAGCAGATCGCGGAACTGCCCGACCGCTTCCAGAGCAAGCTGGGAGAACGCGGCTTGACGCTTTCCGGCGGGCAGAGACAACGGACCAGCCTGGCGAGGGGATTGATCAAAAAAGCGCCCGTCATGATTCTGGACGATAGCGTCAGCGCGGTGGATGCCGTTACGGAACGGGAAATCCTGTCTACCATTGCCAAAGAGCGCAAGGGTAAAACCACCATTATCATCGCCCACCGAATCAGTTCGGTTAAACATGCCGACCAGATCATCGTGCTGGACGAAGGAGTTATTGTGCAGCGGGGGACTCATGACGAGCTGCTGAGCAAAGACGGCTTTTACCGCGAGCTGTACGCCATACAGGAGGGGGGAATGAGGCATGGGTCCCAAATGGGCGAACAGAGGGAGGCGTAACGAGGAGCAAGGCAATGACGGCGAAAATAAGCCGAAGCCGCAATACGTATCTGCTTTCCGCGCGTTATCGGGTTATATACGGGAGCATGCCCTCGGATTTGCCGCCGTGTTTGGCTGTACATTGATTGCGATATTATCGGATTTGCTTCAGCCTTATTTGATGAAGATAGCCATCGACGATAATTTGTTGGCAGGCGTCAACGATTACAAGGGTTTGCTTCTTATCTGCATTGTTTATTTCGCTTTGTCGGCAAGCAGCTTCTTTTTCACTTATTTGCAAAACAACTTGCTGCAGCGAATCGGGCAAAGCATTGTCGCAACTGTCCGCAAGCGGCTGTTCAGCCATATTTTAAAACAGTCGATGTCCTATTTTGACCGTATGTCCGGGGGAAGCCTGATTACTCATGTGTCGAGCGATACGGAGGCATTAAATCAATTTTTTAGCCAGGTTTTGCTTAGCCTGTTCCGGGACGGGTTAACCCTCGTCTTTATCATTGTGATGATGTTTCAACTGGATGCCGAATTGGCTACGTATTGCCTGTTTATTTTGCCGGTAATATTCGTGATCGCGGTTCTGTTCCGCTCTTATATGAGGGAAACGTACCAACAGGCTAGAACCAGGCTTTCGCGTTTGGTGGCGTTTGTAGCGGAAAATTTGGCGGGAATGAACCTGATTCAAGTGTTTCATCAGCAGAAGGAGCAGGAGAGGCAGTTTCAGGAACGAAACGGCGTATATTTCAAAGCCAATATCCGGGAAGTCCGGACGCATGTGCTGTTTGGACGGACCTTTGAAATCTTAAGCACGTTGTGCATCGCTTTTGTGACCTGGGTTGGCGGCTGGGCGGTGCTGGGCAAACAGATGGAGTTTGGCGTACTGTATGCGTTTATAACGTATATCCGCCAGTTTTTTAATCCCATCAACACCATTACCCAGCAATGGAATACGCTTCAGTCGGCTACGGTCGCGGTTACGCGGATATGGTCCGTGCTGGACAGCAAGCCCGTCGTTAATGACCGCGAGGAAGGGACGGCCGAGGTCGAATTGGATCAGGTGAAAGGCAACATCCGGTTTGACGGTGTGACGTTTTCTTATCGCGAGGGGCATCCCGTTATAACGGATTTGAACCTGGCTATCAAACCAGGCGAGTTAATCGGAATCGTAGGGGCGACAGGCGCGGGCAAAAGCTCTCTGATCAGCCTGTTATGCCGCTTCTATGATGTGGACCGGGGCAACATCAGTATAGATGGAATCGATATCCGCAGCATCCCCCAGCGCAGCTTGCACCGAATGGTCGGGCTGGTGCAGCAGGAGCCTTATCTGTATTCCGGCACCATCATCGAAAACGTGACTTTGTTTGATGATAGCATAAGCCGTGAGGATGTCATTGCGGCCTGTCGGTTTGTCGGCGCTGACAGCGTTGTGGAGAGGTTGAGCGACGGTTACGATACCCGGCTATCGGAGCGGGGAAGCGGATTATCCGCCGGGGAGCGGCAGCTGCTTTCTTTTGCCCGTATCATCGTATTCCAGCCGCCGATTCTCATTTTGGACGAAGCGACAGCTAATCTGGATTCCTATAGCGAAGAACTGATTCAGAGGGCGCTGAGCCTGGTTTCGGCAGGAAGGACCACCCTTGTCATCGCGCACAGGTTGTCCACCATAATGGGAGCGGACCGGATTTTGGTCATGAACAGAGGCAAAATTGTCGAACAAGGAAAACACCGGGAGCTGCTGGCAAGGGGCGGTTATTACGCCAAGCTTTATTCTCATTCGCAAGGTGGAGGAGAAGCCGCTCAGTATGAATCATTGACAGAGAAGGCAGATGCTATAAACTAATGATAGTATGTGTGAGGCTTTCAATAATCATCATGAGCGGATGAACAGAAAGAAGAGACGGCAATGCCTATATTTTTTCATATTTTGTTGACCAACGTGCTGCCCATGAGCATCGTCATTGGCCTTGGGATCATACTTCAGCGCTGCTTCAAGCTGGATATCAAGACGTTGACCAAACTGAACTTTTATTTATTTTCACCGGCTATCATGTTCAAATTGCTGTACGAAACAGAGATTTCATACGGCCTGATCGGAAAAGTGCTGCTGTTTTTCGTGATGCTGGCTGTCCTGCAATATATCATGGTAGAGATTGTGATCCGGCTGCGGGGCTATTCGCCCGGCATGAAAAGCGCCATGCGCAACAGCGTGTTGTTTTACAACAGCGCAAATTACGGAATTCCGCTGAATCAGCTAGCGTTTCATGGACTGAAGGAAACGATGGCGATCCAGGTTATTATCATGATGATGCAGGCGCTGCTGCCCAATACGTATGGCGTGTACAACGTGAACGCGCATAAAGCGGATATGCGGAAGGTATGGCGGACGATTTTTAGCATGCCGATTATTTATGTCATTCCCATCGCCTTTATCATGAGGGGATTGCAAATTCCTATCCCGCAGCCTATCGAAACGCCGATTACCTATTTGTCAGGCGCTTTTATCGGCACGGCGCTGATTACGCTTGGCGTTCAACTAGGCAACATGAACTGGGTTGTCAAAAAAACGATGGCATTTGATGTGTCCATCTCGGCTTTTCTGCGGCTGGCGGGCGGACCGCTTGCGGCATGGTTAATCGTGATGCTGCTGGGGATCGACAAGCTGACTGCGGCCGCTTTGATCGTGTCCTCTGCTGTCCCGACTTCGCTGAGCAGCGTATTGCTGGCAGTGGAATTCGATAACGAAGCGGAGTTTGCGTCCCAGTCGGTTTTTGTATCCACTGTGCTGAGCGTATTAACCGTAACGGCGGTTATCTTCTTTTTGCGTTTATAAGGATGGAATAACGGGGAGGCCCTTTTGTGTCGCAGAGACAGATTAGGGCTTCTCTTTTTTGCATTAGGGGGGATTACGTATTTACGCGACAAAACTATTGTGCTGCTGTAGCTCAGAGGTTAAAATGGGAAAAGATGATAAATGAAACCGGATACATCAGGGTGTGTCCCTTGAAGTTTTAAGACACCCCCTAGCTGGATGGAGGGATGTTTTTGGAGCAAGTCGCAACCACTGCCCCTATTATCGTTGCAAACGCTGTCAAGCGGTCTTTTGGACGCGGAACGGGGGCCGTGCATGTACTAAAAGGCGTTGATCTTTCTATCGGACAAGGCAAGCTGATCGCGTTTAAGGGCCGTTCCGGCTCCGGCAAAACAACGCTGATCAATTTGCTCAGCGCGCTGGACAGGCCGAGCGAAGGGGAAATTATTTTTCAGGACAGAAAGTTGTCCTCGCTGGGGGATAAAGAAAGAGATAATATCCGCCGCAAGGAAATGGGGCTGATCTTTCAATCGTTTGCCCTCATTCCGCTAATGTCCGCCTACGAAAATATTGAATTTGTGCTTCGCGTCGCGGGCGTTCCCGCCGGGGAGCGGAAGGCGGCTGCGGAAGCGTCGCTGGAGCAGGTTGGCTTAAAAGGCCGCATGCATCATCGGCCCTTCGAGCTATCGGGCGGAGAGCAGCAGCGTACGGCGATTGCCAGGGCCATCGCCCACAAACCCAAGCTGCTGCTTGCGGACGAGCCGACGGCGGAGCTGGACAGCCGCACGGGCCTGCAAATTATGAAGGTTTTTCGCGGACTGGTGGAATCCACCGGCATGACCATTATTATGACGACGCATGACCCCGCCATTATGGAAATCGTTGATCATGTGTATGAACTGGAGGATGGTAGAATTGTTGTTCCATCGTAACAAAACCTTCAAAGCCTCGCTGCTTGCCATGGCGCTGGGGACTGCTCTGTTGTTGTCGGGCTGCTCGCTGCTGCCCGCCGAAGAAGAGACGTTGCTTCCGCCGCTGGTGAAGCCGCCGCAGGAAAGCTACAGAACCGTTGAAGTGAAACGCGGCGATATTGCCAAGGAAATCAAAGGAAGCGCAACGCTGGAGTCCTACTCCTCCGAGGCGGCCAAGTTTACGGCCGAGGGCGGTCGCGTCAAGGAAGTAATGGTCAAGCAGGGCGATCAGGTCAAAACGGGAGATGTGCTGATCCAGCTTGATGTGGGAGATATGGACATTAACGTCAAGCAGCATGAGCTGAATATGGTCAAGTCCAGGGCGGCTTTAAAATCCGCCAAGCTTTCGGAGGATGCGGACAATATCGCCATTGCGCAGCTGCAATACGAAATCGATCGAATCAAATATGAGCGTCTGCTGGAGGCTTACAACAGCAAGCAGCTGCTGGCGGGCATTGACGGCCAGGTGACGTATTTGGCCGAGATGGAGGAAGGGCAAGGCGTAGCTCCGCATGAAACGCTTGTTATACTGTCGGACCCCTCCAAGCTGAGAGTCGCTTTTCAGGGGAGCACATCGGCTGATGTCAACATGGTGTCCGTTGGGCAAAGGGTAGAGCTGGAATTCAGGGACAACACCGTTGTGGAGGGCAAGGTGACGCAAACGCCGGCGTCCGCTCCATTTTCCGATGACCCCGTGATTAAGGAACGCAATTCCAAAATGATTTTTATTGATGCGGAGCTGCCTGAAAGCGCGGAAATCGGCGGCAGTGTCAATATCCGGATTTTGCTTCAGGAAAGCCGCGATACTCTGGTCATTCCTCGCAGCGGCCTGCGCACCTATCTGGGACGTAACTTCGTCCGAGTGCTGGAGGAAGGCGACAACATCCGCGAAGTGGATGTAGAGGCTGGCATTTCCGGCTCAACCGAGGTTGAAATTACGGCGGGGCTGGAAGAAGGCATGCTGGTCGTGCTGCCATAATATACGGAGGTTGGTCATGGCATTATTAATTATGATTTTTCGCAAAATGGTGCAAAACAAGTGGCTTGTAGGCAGCTTGTTTCTTGGCATTTCCATATCCGTGGCGCTGGTCAGCAGCATGCCGATTTATTCCCAAGCCGTGCTTACGCGAATGCTGGTTAAGGATCTGGAGCGTCTGCAGGGAGATACGGGACAATATCCCGGGGCCCTGTACGGTCATATGTTTTTCTCCGACGAAAAACCGGAGGAAATCAGAAGCAAGTACCAGCGGATGGACGATTATATACGCGGGGACGGGGCGGCGGGTTTTGGGCTGCCTGTGCTGGAGCTGAACAACGAGCTTTACGCGCTTTCGCTCAAAATGAAGCGGGCCGATGATCCCAAACCGCTTACTTCGAACAATATGCAGCGGATGACCGTCAAATCTTACGAAAACCTGGAAAAGCATGTTGAGATTAAGGATGGGCGCTTGCCCTCCCCCGTTCCGGTTGACGGCGTTTATGAGGTCATGGTAACCGAACGCGCGCTTAACCATTTTAAAACCGTGCTGAATACAGAGTTTTCACTGGAAGACGAAAAGCTGGAACAGCCGATCAAAATGAAAGTCGTCGGCGTTTTCCGCAAAGCAGCGGAGGATGATGTTTATTTCCGCTATGGCAATCTAAGCGACATGAGCAGCAGCTTTATGATGCCGTACGAGTCCGCCAAGGAGCTGCTGCTGGAGCAGCAATCGCTGCCAATCGGCGGCACGGGCTGGCATCTGGTAATGGATTACAGCAAGATGGAGCTGGACAGCATCGCCCGTTTTCAAAGCAGCTTCGACGCCATCAAGCTGGAGCTGAACAAAAAGGTCTATCTCTACCAGATGGGATTGGAATCGCGAGCGTTGTCCACGCTGTCTCAATATACGGAGCGGGCGGAGCAGCTGAAGACGCTTATGTGGGCGCTTAATATTCCCCTGCTCATTATGCTTGCCTTCTATATGTTCATGGTGGCCAATCTGATCACGGAGCGGCAAAAAAACGAAATCGCGGTCCTGAGGAGCCGCGGGGCCGCCAGATGGCAAATCATTGCCTCCTACTTTGCGGAAGGGCTTCTGCTGTGCGGAATCGCCTTTGCGGCAGGTCCCTTTCTGGGAAGCCTGCTGACCAATGTGCTGGGCGCTTCCAGCGGCTTTCTGGAATTCGTTCAGCGGGTAAAACTGCCGGTGCGCATAACGAAGGAGGCTTGGGAATACGCCGCCATTACGGCGGGAGCCTGCTTGCTGATCATGATGATTCCCGTTATAGCGGCCACGCGCATTTCCATCGTGGGACACAAGCAGCAGCTGGCAAGGCTGCTCAAAACGCCGCTGTGGCATAAGCTGTTCCTGGATGTCATCGCGCTGGGCTTGTCGTTGTACGGCCTGTACAATTTCCGCAAGCGGCAGGAGGACTTGCAGGCGTTGGGGCTTGGGGCGGAGGATCTCAGCATTGATCCGCTGCAGTTCGTCATACCCGCCTTGTTTATTATGGGCGGAGGTTTGCTGCTGCTGCGCCTGTATCCCTGGCTGCTGCGGCTTGTGTATTGGATTGGACGCAAATGGTGGCCGCCGTCTCTGTATGCCACGCTTATACAAGTGGGGCGTTCCAGCAGCCAATACCAATTCCTAATGATCTTTCTTGTTATGACGATTGCGACGGGTGTATTCAGCGCGTCCGCCGCCAGAACGATTAATGAAAATACGGAGGACCGCATCAGCTATGCGGCTGGCGCGGACATGATTCTGGACGTCAATTGGATCAATGACGCCCCTCCTCCCGAGATGCCCGGCGGCGCTCCTGGTTCCGGGGGAGCGGTGGCATCCACCGGGAAGGTTAATTATTTGGAGCCGCCATTCGAACCGTTCCGCAAGCTGCCCGGAGTGGAAAGCGCAGCCAAGGTGTTCGTGCAGCCCAAAGCTGATTTTTTCTCCGGCAATGAATCCGGGTCCGCCGTGCTGATGGGGATTGATACCGATGAGTTCGGGCGGACGTCATGGTTCAGAGACGGCTTGCTGGACCACCATTTCTATGACTATTTGAATTTGCTGGCCGCCGACACCAAAGGCGTATTGATTTCCCGAAGCCTGGCGGAGCAAAAAGGGCTGAAGGCAGGCGATGCGATCTGGATCGGCTGGACAGAGGTGACGCAGCAGCCGTTTACGGTATACGGCATCGTGGATTATTTCCCGACCTTTAATCCCAACCCGCCGACCGCCGGGGGCGGCGCCGCGCCGATGCTCATTGTGGGCCATCTGTCGCGCATTCAGCTTCAACTGGCGATTGAACCATACAAGGTTTGGCTGAAGCTGGAGGACGGCGCATCGGTTCAGGAGCTGTATGACGGCATCGCCGAAAGCGGGCTGGCGGTGACGAATGTGGAAAATACGCGGGACAGCCTCGTGCGCGCCAAAAACGATCCGTTCCTGCTGGCGCTAAACGGCGTGTTGACCCTTGGGTTTGTCTTGTCGATTCTGGTCAGCTTTATCGGCTTCCTTTTGTACTGGGTGTTGTCGCTGAAGGGTCGCATGCTGCAAAACGGCATTCTGCGAGCCATCGGCCTGTCGCTCAAAAGCTTGATCGGCATGCTGGCGGCGGAGCAAATTTTGACCTCCGGCGTTGCGGTGGCGATTGGCATCGGCGTAGGCAATACGGCCAGCAAGCTGTTTGTGCCAAGCTTTCAAATTGCCTTTAATCCCAGCAGTCTGGTGCCGCCGTTTATCGTTCAGTTCCAGACGGGAGACATGCTGCGCATTTATGCGTTGACGGGCTTTATGCTGATTGCGGGGCTGGCAATACTGGGCTTTATGCTGTCCAGACTGCGCATCCATCAAGCGCTCAAGCTGGGGGAGGACTAGGCTATGGCAATGATCCATTGCGAAGGATTGGTCAAAATATACAAAACCGCAGATCTGGAGGTTTTTGCGCTGCAAGGGCTCGATCTGCAAATTCAGCAGGGCGAGCTGATGGCGATTATCGGCAACAGCGGAAGCGGCAAATCAACGCTGCTGAACATGCTGGGAGGCCTGGACAAACCAACCGCTGGCAAGCTGATGGTCGACGGCAAAGATCTGCTGAAGATGAAGGAGCGCGAGCTTGTGCGCTACAAGCGGGAAAGCGTTGGTTTTGTCTGGCAAAATAACGCGCGCAATCTCATCCCTTATTTGACCGCGCTGGAAAACGTGGAGCTGCCCGTTCTGCTGACGGGCCGCCGCAAGCGCTGGCGCGCCAAGGAGCTGCTGGATGCCGTTGGGCTGGGACACCGGGCGAACAACAAGCTTTACCAGCTGTCCGGCGGCGAGCAGCAGCGGGTTGCCATCGCGATTGCGCTGGCGAATCAGCCAAGGCTGCTGCTAGCGGACGAACCGACAGGTTCGGTAGACGCCAAGATGTCGGAGCAAATCCTGGATTTGTTCCGGGAGCTGAACAAAACGATGGGCATCACGATCGTAATCGTGACGCATGATCCGGAGCTGGCCAAAAAGGTAGACCGCGTTGCGGCAATCCGCGACGGCAAAATTTCCTCCGAGATGCTTCGACGCGTTTCCTATGCGGAGGAGATGGCCGAGCTCGAGGAGCTTGAAGGCGACGGCACGCATGTTGAATACGCGATTCTGGATAAAGCGGGACGTCTTCAGGTGCCATCGGATTATTTGGAAAAAATCGGCGTAAAGCAAAGCAATAAACTAAGAGTGGAGCTAGGTGACGGGCGTATTGTTCTGCTGCCCCCGGAGGAGACGGAGGAAGAATAGCCGACGGCGCTGGACGCTAGGCTATTAGGCAGCACTGGACCAGATGATTAGGCGAGGTTGCCTACCTGACGAACAAATTCGTTAGATGAGCGATGCTTCCCTGATCAACAAATCGGCTCGATGAGCGAGCCCTCCTATCCCTCCTCTGTCGCTTGCTGGTTCACACATAATCAAAGTCCCAAAAAGCTTTCCGCCGCTTGTCTAACTGTGAAAACAGAGAGAAGCGGCGGATGGCTTTTTTTCTCTGGTCCCATAAGTATCTTCGTTATCAGGTTTTGGATGCCCTATAAGTTCAAAAATAGAAACAAGCGACAGGCCAGAGTGTGAATAGTTCTGGAGAAAAGCATATGCTTGCGATGCGATGTTCTTCCAGAACGTTTCAAGCGTTCGTTTGTGTTCCCGGATTCCACCATTAGATCCTATTATTCAGTGGAATCTGGGAACAACTACAATAGGAAGAACTTTTCAAATGGCGGCCACTCCGCTGAAATTCTCTTATAACTACAGAAAACAGTTGACATTTTGGTAGCATAACGAATAATAAAAAATATAACAAAACTAATTTTACGGGGGAGATTGGATTGAATATCGACCTTTTGGGAAAAACAGCTCTGATTACGGGAGCAACCGGCGATTTGGGCAGAGTGATGGTGCGGACACTGGGAAGCTGCGGAGCTAACGTTGCCGTTCATTATAACAGTAACGCCGCCAAAGCGGAGGAGCTTTGCCGTGAGCTGGCCGCGTCGGGCAGAGAGGCCATTGCCGTGCAAGGCGACATCACGAGCGAGGAAGCTGTAGCAGCTATGAAGGAACAGATTAAATCTTCCTTGGGACATGTCGATATTGTGATCGCCAACGCGGTTATTCAATATCCTTGGAAATCGGTGCTGGAGCAGCCTGCAGAGGACTATGTGAGCCAGTTCCAGTCCTGCGTGCTGCAAAGCGTGTTTCTGGCAAAATCCTTTGTTCCTGATATGATAGAGGCAGGATACGGCCGTTTTATCGGCATCAATACGGAAAGCGCCATGCAAAATTTGCCGGGGCAATCCGCTTATGTCGCGGGAAAACGCGGTATGGACGGCGTATACCGCGTATTGGCGCGCGAGGCGGGACCTAGCGGCATTACCGTCAATCAGGTCGCTCCGGGCTGGACCGTAAGCGACAGAGACCGTGAAGCCGGCACCGAAATCAGCGAAGGCTATAGCCGCAGCGTGCCGCTGGGGCGCAGAGGAACCGATCAGGAAATTGCCAACGTTGTTGCTTTTTTGGCATCTGATCTGGCAAGCTTTATTACAGGAGCTTACGTTCCGGTAAGCGGCGGCAACGTAATGCCGGCCATTTAACGCCATGGGCCTAAAATCTGCGGGTACTTTTTTTGGAAATCTCAGAATGGAGCGCAAGCTGTTCCTTGTTTTTCTGCTGCTGACGGCGCTTCCGCTTACCTTTATCGGATATATTACCTACAACAACTATTCCCGCTCGCTGGAGGAAAAAACCATTCTGTTTTCCACCAATATGCTGGACAGCATGATGATCCGAATCGACGATTACATCGAGGATATGGTGCGGATTTCCTCCGTCCCGGCATACCAGGATGAAATCAGGCAAAATCTGATGCGCTCCAATCGCTATTACGAGCAGCGCGGAATCGCCAACGGACAATCCGGGGGCGATGCGATACCGGACGAGTTTAATTTGCTGCTGTCGATTCAACGCGGCATTGAAGGTAACATTTCGTTTATTAATCAAATCAAGCGGGGGGCCAACTCCGTTTACATTTTTGATCAATTCGGCAATGTCTATTACGCGACCTCAAGCGGCGGCGTTCGGCTTAACCTGAAGGACAGCTATCGCCTTTGGCTGGATAGCGCGGAGGATTCCGGCGGCGAAGCCAGGCTCATCAGCACTCAGCGGTACATCAGCAATTTGCAGAGCGAAAAGCATGCTTTTACCGTTGTGCGCAAAATTTTCGACAAATCGCTGCAGCCTATCGGGCTGATTGCGGTTGACGCCAATATGAGCGTCATTGAAGACGGCATACGGGAATTGGACAGCGTCACCAAAGGCAGCTCCTTTATCGTGGACGAAGAGGGGATGGTTGTATACGACAGCAACCCTGCCGTTATGGCCACCAGCATGTCCCAGGACTACGCCTTCAGGATGGCGGAAGGGGAAAAAGGCAGCTTTTACGGCGAGCGGGACGGCGTCAAACGATTGTATATGTATTCCACCTCGCCGAACACGAAGTGGAAGGTCATAACATCCATTCCCGTAAGCGAGCTGACCCGCGATGCAGTGCTGGTGCGAAATGTAACATGGGCCGCAATGATCGTGACGCTGCTCGTTGCCATGCTTATTTCCTTTTTTATGGCTTATGCTCTTACCAATCCGCTGCGCAAGCTGATGCGCCTGATGAAGAGTGTGCGGGAAGGCGATCTGGATGTGCAATTCCAGGTAAAATACCGTGACGAAATCGGGCAGCTCGGCAACCAGTTTAACCGGATGATCGGACATATCGGCCAATTGATCCGCGACATTTACCATATGGAGACCAAAAAGAAAGAAGCGGAGCTGCAGGCGCTGCAAAATCAGATCAATCCCCACTTTATGTACAATACGCTGGAATCCATCCGAATGACCGCGGAGGTCAACGATGATCAGGACGCTGCGGATATGCTGGAGATTTTGGGCAAGCTGCTGAGATACGGCATCAGCGATTTGCATGAAGAGGTTACGCTGGGCGACGAAATCCACCATGTGCGCAACTACGTGGAGCTATTGAACTACAGATATCCCGGACGTTTCCGCCTGGCAATCGATATTTCCCCTGAGCTGCTCCATTATCCGGTCATTAAGCTGGTGCTTCAGCCCATCGTGGAAAATGCGGTTTACCATGGGATGGACCCCGACAAGCCGATGATGATCATTGGCCTTGCCGGCAGTCGCGACGGACAGGATGTTGTTCTGACCCTTAGCGACGACGGCATCGGCATGGAAGAGGAACGGCTGGAGGCGTTAATTGCAGGTTTGCAGGGCGAACGTCAGTCGGAAGGCTGGGGCAGCGGAGGAATCGGTCTTCGCAATGTTAACGAGCGGTTGAAGCTGCACTATGACAGAGGATATGAGATGACCATAAACAGCTACCTCGGGAAAGGCACGGTTATTACGCTGAGGCTGCCGTTATCTGATGGTTTGGGTGAAGAGGAGGACGAGGCATGAGAAGCAAGTGGACGATTTGTTTGTTAATTGCCGCAATGTCAGCGCTGCTGGGGAGCTGTCTTTCTTCGCCGGATGTCGAAGCGCCGTCCGCAACCCCCGCCGATGATGCAGGGGGCAAGGAACGACAACTGGTCGTGCTCACCAACCGCGTCGATTTGATCGATAACGGAGTTTTTGGACAATATGCCCGGCGCTTTGAGGAATTGCATCCCGGGGTATCCGTCCAGTTTGAAGGCCTGGTCAACTATACCAGCGATATCATGCTAAGGCTTTCGACGCGGACGCAAGGCGATGTTCTGCTGCTGCCCAACAATTTGAAAAACGAGGATTTGTCCCGCTATTTCGAACCCCTGCAGGAGGACGTTTTTTACGATGCGCGTTTTGCGGATTTTAAAGCTCATGACGGCTTGCGCTACGGCATTGCGGCCGGAGCGTCTACGACAGGCATCGTTTATAATAAAAGGGCGTTTGCCGCTGCCGGCATACGGGAAGTGCCAACCACGCTGGATCAGTTTTTTGAAGCGTGCAGGCAGCTGAAGGAAGCCGGCATTGTGCCGGTTTATCTCAATTACGGCGCGCAATGGCCGTTGATGATTTGGGGCGAAGATCTGGTCAGCTATATGTCGGGCGACCCCGAATATTTGAACAAAATGGCATTTAGCGACGAGCCGTGGAGCCTTGACAATGCATGGGGCGAAGCCATTATGATCGTACGATCATTGATCCAGCAAGGCTACGTCGAAGAATCGCTGATGGCCAATCAATGGGAAATCAGCAAAACCGAGCTGGCTGCCGGCCGGGCAGGCATGTATCTGATGGGCAACTGGGTGATTAATCAGGTGATCGCCGCGGGCGCGGAATCACAGGATATCGGATTTTTCCCTTTTCCGTACAACAATGAGCCTGTCCATCATGCGCCGCTTAGCCCGGATTGGTTTGTCGGCATCAGCCGGTTCAGCAGTGAAAAAGAGCTGGCGGCGGAATGGGTGCAATTTTTTGTGCATGAATCCGGTTATGTAGATGATTCCGGCTTTTTGCCAGTCGAGGAGAGCAGGCAGTCGTCGCTGCCGCAGCTGGAGCAATTTCTGTCGTTTCAGCCTATTTTGCTGGAAAAAAGCGTCCCTAGCGATAAATTGCTGGAGATAGCGGCTTCGGCGCAAATCTCGCTTTGGTCCGGCGAATATATTCAGGAGTGGCTTGCGGAGCCGGAGCTGGGTAAGGTTTTTGACGAATACAACAGGCGCTGGAAGGAAGCGCGCCATTTGAGCGAAAGCTAGAGGAGTAGAGAAGGCTTATGTCCAAGAAAGTAACGATGCAGCAAATCGCGGATTCGCTTGGCGTTTCCAAATTCGTTGTGTCCAAAGCGTTGTCGGGCAAAGACGGCGTAAGCGAGGCAACAAGAGAGCGGGTCATACAAGCGGCGGCCCAGCTGGGTTATTTTACGCAAAAAAACGCCTACATGAAATCGCTCAAGCTGGAGGAGCTGCCCAAGGTGCCTAAAGCGAAACGCCAATCCGTGCTGGTCTTGATGCCTAACATCCGCTTTCAGACGAAGGAATCCCTGTATTGGGGCCGTATTTTGGACGGTATCACCTCACGGCTGGAGGAAGACGGTTACGGGATGGTAATCGTGTCGGAGCAAAGCGTGGAGCATTTGGTTCATTTTCTGAATCCAAACGGCATATTGGGACTGATCGGGGTAGGCGAAATTTCAACGCCGCTTCTGCTTGAAGTTCATCGTATCGGCATGCCGATGGTGCTGGTGGATCATGAGGATCATCTGATCCCCAGCGACACGATTTTTGCCAACAACCATGAAAGCATGTACCGCTTGACCAAACATTTAATTGGCATCGGGCACAAACGTCTGGCGTTTATCGGCGATACCCGGTATTCACGAAGCTTTTATGACCGGTTTTTGGGGTTTCGCAGCGCCATGGAAGAGGCTGGTTTATGGAATGGATCAGTTCCAGGGAGCGGGCAATTAATGAAAGAGCAGCTTGTGGAAGCGCAAGGATATGAGCAGGGGCAGTTTCAGGAGACGGCGCTAAAATGGGCCAAGGAGCTGCAGCTCAAGGGATCGCTGCCTACCGCACTGGTTTGCGCCAACGACACAATAGCGATCGGAGCCGCTTTTGCCATGGAAAGCCTTGGTTTGGCCGTTCCCGACGATATATCCATTACGGGATTTGATAACATAGATGATGCGTATCGTTACAAGCCGGCGCTTACAACGGTTCATGTGCCCAAAGAAAACCTGGGGCGGCGGGCCGTGCAGCGGTTGCTGGAGAGAATTGCCGCCAAGGATGAGCCGCTGGAAAAAATATTGCTCGCCAGCGAGCTGCTCTACCGCGGCACAACAACGCGGGCGAAGGACTGATTCCTTCGCCCTTAGCGCAATGGAGGACACAGAAGTGCATGTACATACTCAAAAATATGAGATCGTTTTGACGGAAAAGCATGATGTTGAGAAAATAGCCGGCATTTATAATTCCAACCCTGCATTTTTGCAAAGTCATATGTCGAGAACAAGCGTGAAGGCGGAGTGGGTGGGAAATGAACTCGAGGAAATGAAAGAGCAGGGGTTTGCCTCCTGTAAAGCGGTGGATACGGCAACAGGCCGTATCATCGGAATTATCGATATCAAATGGGATCAAGCCGAGACCTACTTATCTCTGCTTATGCTGCACAGTGATTTTCGAGGCCAGGGATTGGGGGCCGATATGTATTGGCAAGTGGAGCGGCATGCGTTGGCGCAAAACTGCCATTGCATCCGAATTGATGTTGTCATTAAGGATAATGACAAGACGCTTGAGTTTTGGAAACGGCTGGATTTTGTTCCTGCGGAAAACCTGGAATTAAACTGGACCGGAACGCCGTTGCCCGCAGTTTGTATGCGGAAAAAGCTTGCTAAATAGGGGACGTTACTGTAAATCACATCGTAATTCCTTCTATGAGACATCATTTATCTGTATCAAGCAGGGGCTGTCCAAAAAGTCAAACGCTCTAACGGACACGGAAGTCCGTTAGACGCGTAAAACGCAGATTTTGAAATTCTAACGGACATCCTTGTCCGTTAGAGCCCCAAAATGGGTAATTATTGGATAATTTTCACTGTAACGGACATCAATGTCCGTTACAAACGCAAAAAGTTAAAAAATAAGCGCTAACGGACACGGATGTCCATTAGCGTTTTTATTTGAATCAGATACGCGGATCGGCTTTTTGGACAGCCCCTTTTGTTTGGTTTCTACAGACCCAGGTTGCGGTTGATCAGCTCGATGCGCTGCTGAACGCAGGCATAGGAGCGGAGCGGGTCGGACGGCGTGCCGAGTACATAATCAAGCAGCCTGTCAACCGTGCTTGTTGCGACATGGCAGCGGGTATCGGAGGAGGCATAGTAGATGTAAACCTCTCCGTTTTCCAGAGCAACCGCGCCGTTGCTGAATACAACATTGGATACGTCGCCGATACGCTCTTCGCCTTCCGGAGCGATCAGATGGCCGCCCGGGCTGGCGATAACCTTTTGCGGCTCGTTCAGGTCGGTCAGGAACGCGTAGAGCACATAACGCAAGCCTGCTGCCGTATTGCGAACGCCGTGAGCGATGTGCAGCCAGCCCTTTTCTGTTTTGATAGGAGCAGGGCCTTGGCCGTTTTTCACTTCCTTGATGGTATGGTAATAACGCTCGTCAATGATGATTTCTTGCTTGATTACCGCGTTTTCAATGGTATCCGACAAGCCCCAGCCGATGCCTCCGCCCGATCCGGTATCGATAAAGCCGTCTTGGGGACGCGTGTAGAAGGCGTATTTGCCATCAATAAATTCCGGATGCAGCACGACATTGCGCTGCTGGTTGGAGGCCGTTTTCAGGTCCGCAAGACGCTCCCATTGCTTCAGATCCTTCGTACGCGCGATACCGCATTGAGCAACGGCGCTGGACAAGTCGCCGCGAGGCGCGTCGGGGTCCTTGCGCTCTGTGCAGAACAGGCCGTAAATCCATCCGTCCTCATGCTGAACGAGACGCATGTCGTATACGTTGACGTCGGGAGCTTCTGTTTCCGGCAAAACGACGGGATGATCCCAGAACCGGAAGCCTTCCGTGCCGTTTTTGCTTTCGGCAATGGCAAAAAACGATTTGCGGTCATTGCCTTCGACGCGAGCGACCAGATAAAAGCTGCCGTTCAAATGGATCGCTCCGGGATTAAACACGCAATTGACGCCAAGCCGCTCCATAAAGTAAGGATTGGTTGCCGGGTTAAAATCGTATTTCCAATGCAGGGGAGCATGCGCCGCTGTTAATACGGGATGTTCGTATCGCTCATAAATGCCGTTGCCAAGGCGCTCCGCGGCATTGGGACGTGCTACTAGCGCCTCATATTGCTCCGTCAATTGTTCCTTGCGTTGTTCAAAAATCGTCATTGTTACAACCTCCTGAGTATGTTGTGTGGTGCCGTGCAGTGTAATTTGATTCAGTGCGCGCTGCCGCCGCGCAGGCGTTCAATCATTTCGAAGCAGGCGCGGCTGTTATGGTACGGACATTTCCATGGGCTGACTTTTTCGATATTGCCGCTTGGCGAACCGTCCCTCTTGACGCTCCAGATCCATTCGCCATATTCCTTGTCCACCAAGTTCGACTCGATAAAATGCCACGACTTGCGGGCTGCCTCCAAATATGGACTGGCTCCGGATAATTGATAGGCATTATAAAAGCCCACAACCGCCTCCGCTTGCGGCCACCAATCCTTGTCTGAATCCAGCAGCTTCCCGGGCTCCGCTTCGTTGAACAACCCCCCGTCCTCATCAACGCCTTCGCGCAATGTGACTTCTGCCATGGCAATGGCGATATCAATACTTTCCTGCAACAGCTCCAGGTCCCCTAAAACCTCGGCGGCTTCGTGAATCAGCCAGCTGCCTTCAATATCATGGCCATAGGAAATATGGCTATTCTGGCTGTTCCATTCCATATCGAAAAAGAGCTTGAAGTGGTAGGAGTCGTTATCGACGATATGGCGGAGCATAACAACAATCAGCTCCCGGAGCTTGTCGCGGAGAGCAGGTTCAGGCCATACCCGATACAGATTGGTGTATGCCTCCAGCACATGAAGATGGGTATTCATCGATTTTTTGGTGTTGAGATCCTTGTCGCTCAAGCTGTTTTCGTTCGTTTCGCTCCAGTCTCTGGCCAGCGCTTCTATATATCCCTTGCCCGCGGGATCATAGCTGTGGCGCTCCAGTACATGAAACAGCTCCGCCGCCTTGGTCAAGGCGTCTTCATCGCGTGTTGCCCTGTAATATTCCGAAAATGCGTAAATCGCGAAGGCCTGCCCGTAAACTTGCTTTTTGGATGATTTGACAGCCCCCTTGCAATCCAGCATCCAATAGAGTCCGCCGTGCTGAGGATCGGTAAAATAGCGTGTAATATAGCGGTATGCCCGGTCGGCCATTTCCAGATAGCGCGACTCCCCATAAAGACGGAAAGCGGTGGAGAAGGTCCACAAGATGCGTGTATTCAGCACCAAACCTTTGTCAGCCTGCGGATTAACGGTCAAATCCCTGCTGATAAAGCCGTAAAATCCGCCGTTTTCCTCGTCGACGGTATGCTCCAGCCAAAACTGCAGGATGTTATCTTTTAATTCCGCCTCGATTGCGGCCAGCCAATCCTTGTTTTGTTCAACCATGAACAGTCAACCTCCCTTGCAGCTTGGACTGAAAATAGTCCCGTATTACGCCCTCGGCCTCTTTGCCGTACATGCAATAGTCGTCATTGGCGGATGCTTCGTTTTCCTCATACAGCTTCGCGGGCCAATCCCACAGCATAAAGCCGCGCACCCATTCCCGTTTGCCGCAGCTCTCCAGCATAGCTTCATAAAATTCCCGCTGCGCCGATTCGCTCGGGCCTCCAATCAAGCCCCAATCATTGGGCAAAAGCGGCGAGCCTTCCCGGCTGGGACAACCAGCTTCCATAAAGAAAAAAGGCTTATTCCACTTCTCCGCCACCGCTTGGATCCGGTCAAGCTGCCGTTCCCATTCATGAACCGGGTAATAGCCGCTGGAGGCAATCATATCGACGGCGTCCCACCAGCCAACATTGTCCTCCTGGTACTTGTCGCAATTGTAAGTGACAATGCCGCTGTAGATGGCTCTGACCTTGGCGATAAGCTCGCGCCATTCCTTTTCCCGGCGGTCGGTCTGGACCATTTCACAACCTATGCATAACATTTCGCAGCCGGTTTGCTCCGCGATGGCGGCATAATGCAGAATAAATGCGGTGTAAGAGGTAAACCAGTCGCTCCATTTGGGCTCGCAAGGCACATCCTTGTCAAAAAAGTTGATATGGGCCCGCCATGTGCCGTTTGCGCAATTGACCACAGGCTTCAGGCAGACATTAAGCCCTAGCTGCTTGGCCTTGGCAATAGCCGCGACTACCTCGTCGTCTGTGACGGTGGGATGTTCACGGTAGCGGATTTCGGTTGCTTGCGGGTGATCCTGAAGCGCGGCAAAGGTGATGGCGGTCCAATTCACAGAAAGCCTGGAAGCCATGAGCTCCATGGATCTCTCCGCTTCCTTGCCTTTCCAAGTCCCCCGAACGCCGGTCCATCCCCAGGTCATGCCGGCGATATAAGGAAAGTGTTGCGTCATTTTTTGACACTCCTCCAATTTGTTATCGATAATATAGCTCTTGTTATATAACAAATTAACATCAGTGCTAACTGTTTGGCAATAGCTTTGGATTATTTCACAAAAGTATCATAGAGAGAAGGCGTCAAAAGAGTATTGCAGACAATAAATCGTCCAAAAAAAAGCGCTTTTTCGTCATGATAGCGATTTCATTCCATGTCATTTGAGAACCAGAAATGATAGCAGAAACCATTTTTCTCTAGCGTGAACTGGAGTACACTGAAAATGAAAACGGAACCAAAAAACGATTTTAAGGGGGAAAAAGCAGTGAAAAAAAGGATTAGCCTCATTGTTTCGATTTTTGTTATGCTAACAACATTGGCTGCTTGCAGCGGCAATGGAGGTTCGACAAGCAACGGTAATGAGCCCGAAACGAGCAAGGAACCAACTGCTTCCAATCAAGGAGCCGGAGAAGAGGCCGCTGGTTCGGATATTTCCGGCGAGGTTGTTTTTTTGACCCACCGTACAGACATGGTTGACACGGAATACCTGGATTACAAAAAAAGGTTTGAAGAGAAATATCCAAATGTCGACCTTAAGTTCGAGGGTATCCTTGACTACGACGCAACCTTGAAGGTGCGCATGGCTTCCGGGACTTTCCCCGACCTGGTCATGATTCCAACCATCCCGAACAACGAATTGTCGGAGCATTTCGCCCCGCTGAACGATATTGAGTTTTCCGGCGACATTTATTTTGCCGACCTGAAGGCTTATGAAGGCAATATGTACGGCGTTTCCTCCGGTGCTTCCACTGTAGGCATCGTATATAACAAAAAAGCGTTCGAGCAAGCAGGCATTACAGAAATTCCGCAAACCTATGACGCTTTCCTGGAAGCGGCGCAAAAGCTGAAGGATGCGGGCATTATTCCACTGGCTTCCAACTTCAAGGATAAGTGGCCGCTGGATGCATGGGTCTACGACGTGCCAACGCTGTTTGCAGAAACGACGGCTCACCAGAACAATCGTGCGGAAACCGACACGCCTTATACGATGGACAATGAATACGGCAAATCGTGGAGCATGCTGCGGGAGCTTTATGAAAAAGGATTCCTGGAAAAGGACATCAACTCCACAAACTGGGAGCAATCCAAAAAAGACGTAGCGTCCGGCAAATTCGCCATGTATTTGCTTGGCAACTGGGTTATCAATCAGGTAATTGAAAACGGAGCAGCTTCCGAAGACATCGGATTTTTCCCTTTCCCTGTCGACAACTCCGGCAAGGTGAAAGCGCCGCTTAATCCGGATTGGTTCTATGGCGTCAACAAGGATGGCAATGTTGCGGCGGCTAAAGCATTCCTGAAGTTCCTGATTGAAGAATCCGGCTATGACGATTATTCCGGCTTTATCCCGACACTGAAATCGAAGGAGCCAAAGCTTGCTCAGCTGGCTGAATTCAACGGATACAACCCGACGTTTTACGAGCCGGTTCAACCTGTAGACGCCGCTACGCAAATTCAGAACAAAGCTCAGCTTGACCAAGCTGCCGTTGTTCAGGAATTCGTATTGTCAAAGGAGCCTCAGAAGGTTCTGGATAAAGTAAATGCATCATGGGCCAAGGCCAAAAAGGATCTGGGGCTGTAGAAAAAAGCCCGGTTTAAGGAACGGGAAGGCTGATTGCGGCCATCCCGTTCTTGCTTCCGGGCAAAACAGGCGCGCATCCAGGAGAGGAGAGAAGCAGGATGCTGGGAAAAATGTCCCTGCGGTCGCAAAAAAGGCTGCTATTGTTTTCATTCGTCACCGTACCTCTGCTGCTGCTGATTACCTTTGCTTATTACCCGGCAATGGAACTGATCCGGCTGAGCTTTACGAATTGGAACGGCATTAGCGCAAACAAGGCTTTTATCGGCTGGGCTAATTATAAGGAAGTATTCTCCAATCCCGATATATTCGGGGTGTTCCGCAACAACGTCGCTTATTTTGTAGTAGGCATCGTGCAAAACATCGTCGCTATCTATTTCGCGGTGGTGCTGAACAGCAAGCTGAAGGGGCGCAAGTTTTTCCGGCTGCTGCTGTTTTTGCCCTATATTTTGAACGGGGTGGCGGTAGCTTATCTGTTCGGCTACGTATTCGACACAACAAGCGGCTCGCTTAACTATCTGCTGGGTCAGCTTGGCTTCGACAAGCTGGCGGAAACGAGCTGGCTCGGGAATACGTCGATCGTCAACTACTCGCTGGCTTCCATTGGCTTCTGGCGATTTATGGGCTTTAACATGGTCATTTATTTGGCTGCACTGCAGTCCATTCCCAATGATCTGTACGAAGCCGCGTCCATCGACGGCGCAAACGGCTGGCAGAAGTTTTTCTACATTACGCTGCCTAACATCTACAAAATTATCGAGCTGAATTTGTTCCTGACCGTCACCGGCGCGCTCGAAGTGTTCGACCTTCCTTTTGTACTGACAAAAGGCGGCCCTGGCGGCGCAAGCGAAACCTTTGTTATGAAAATCATCGAAACGGCATTCCAGTTCAACAACTACGGCTTGGCTTCCGCGATGAGCGTAGTGCTGCTGCTGTTCGTTATTATCGTATTGTCCATTCAGCGTTACCTGCTGAATCGAAAGGGGGAATAAGGCATGGGAAAAGCTTCGCGCGCATGGTCTTTTGTCAAATATTTGAGCATTGCCGTGGCTGTATTCGTCATCTTGTTCCCGCCGTACATTATTGTTGTGAACGCCTTTAAAACGTCAGAGGAGTTTTTTGCCAAAACGGCGATTGCGTTGCCTGACAGCTTCCTTTATATCGATAATTTTATTCAGGCCTTCAAAAAAGCGAATATGCCTCTTGCCTTCGGCAATACGCTGTTTATCGTGGGAGTTACGCTCCTTCTGAATATCCTTATCGGCTCCGCGTTTTGTTATGCGGTTGGCCGGTTCCAGTTTAAATTCAGGGGCGTGCTGGTGGGGCTGTTTCTTTTTGCAACGATCATTCCTCAGATCACGACGCAGGTCGTCAATTACAAAACGATTCAAATGCTGGGGCTGACCAATAATCTGATGGGACCTGTGCTTCTATACGTTGGGGCGGATATTTTGCAGATCTACATTTTTCTGCAGTTCATCCGGAATATTCCCTACGAGCTGGATGAAAGCGCGATGCTGGAGGGCGCTTCGTTGTTCCGCGTGTTCCGGTCGATTATATTCCCGCTGTTGGGACCGGCGACGGCCACAATCGTTATTTTGAAAACCATTTCGATTTATAATGATATGTTTGTGCCGTATCTCTATCTGCCGCGGCCCGAGCATGTCGTCGTATCGACCTCGCTTATGCGATTTTTCAGTATCAACAGCGGCGATTGGCAGATGATCTCGTCAGCGATTCTGATCATTATGATTCCGACGGCGATTCTGTATCTGTTCCTGCAAAAGTATATTTTTGCCGGCGTTACAAGCGGCGCCGTCAAGTAGCTTGGGTAAGCTAACGGGTGTGCCTTCAGGTGTTGCGGGAAAACAAAGTAGTTGTGTTTGAACCGCAACTTGCTGCAAACTGGAGTAAAACCAGAAAGCCGGCAGTTAGCGAGGGGTGATGAAGATGAAGGTCATGATCGTCGACGATGAAGAAATGATCAGGCGCGGCCTGGAAAAGATTTTGGGCAAAATGGGGCTGGACATTGAAGTGGTCGGCTCTTATGGAAACGGCATGGAGGCTTGGAATCACCTGTCGCGGCTGGATGATCGCGGCCTTGATGTATTGATCACCGATATCAAAATGCCGATGATGGACGGCCTGAAGCTGGCTGAAAAAATGCAGGGCAAACCGGTGTCGCTTATTGTGTTAAGCGGCTTCAGCGAATTCGAGTATGCCCGCAGGGCGCTGCGAAGCGGAGTGGTGGATTATTTGCTCAAGCCGGTGGACAAAAGCCTTCTGCGAGAGGCGCTGCAAAAAATTAAAGCCGCCCGAGGCGCGGAGCCGCTTTCGATGACGGGGGTTCAGCGGCAGGAAGGCGATTACCGCATTGGTTCTGAATCGCCTCCCGGAGGAAACGGGGGCTCCGCTGAATTGTCGTTAGGGCAAATCGACGATGGAGGCAAGACTCAGAACTTTGCCGGGCTAAGCCCTAATAACATTCAGGGGGCTGGAGGGGCGTACGAAGAAATTTATCTTGCTGAGTCTTCCGGCCGCCTCCAACAGGCGTCGCAGCATCTTGCGCGGGTTCATCCCGCCGCCCAGCAAATTCGTCAACTGCTTGAACGGGAATACGATAAAAATCTCGATATGGATATTTTGGCCGAAATGGTGGATATGAGCGCCAATTATTTGAGCAGATTGTTCAAGCAGGAGACGGGAATGACCATTACCGACTACCTGATCCATGTGCGGATCGACAAGGCCAAGCAATATTTGCTGGATCATCATCACTTGAAAAATTATGAGATTGCCCAGCTTGTGGGATACAGCGATCCCGTTTATTTCAATAAACTGTTCAAAAAAAGCGTCGGCATTACGCCAAGAGAATTCCGAACGCAAGGCGGAGCATAATGAAACCTCTTTGAAGCCTGTCTCACAAGCCGGGGCGAGTCCCCGGCGACAGCGTTTCGCGGAGGTTTTTTTTATGATAAAAAATCCCCCCTTTACAGAAATGGAAGATGGACGTAAGATGAAGGCCGTAACGGACAAAAAACAGAGAGCTTCCGTATCGGAAGGATGGAGACGATCATGGCGAGCACAACAATGAAAAGGACTGCCAAAGCCTCATTACGAAGAACGTTTGAACAAGCAATCTCCGAAAAGGATGCAAGCCCGCTTAAATTTTTGCTGGCGGTGTACAAGGGCAATTTTGTGAATTTATGTATTTCCTTATTGTTTCTTGTGGTCAAAAGCTCGCCCATTTATGTGCTGCCCATCGTGACGGCAAACATTATTAACATTACGACAAAGCCGGATCAATATCCGGTGAGCGCAATCTGGATTAACTTTATCGTCATTTTGGTCGTCATCGTGCAAAATATTCCCACCCATGCCGCGTTTATCGCTTTTATGAGCAAGGCGATCCGTCATGTGGAGGCGGGACTTCGAAGCGCAATGGTGCGCAAGCTCCAGCAGCTTTCCATCAATTCGCATCGCGAGCTGCCTGCCGGCAAGCTGCAATCCAAGGTGCTGCGTGACGTTGAAGCTATTGAAACGATGTCCAAGCAGATTATGCTTGCGCTGCTTCCTGCTCTGCTGAACATTATTATTGCGTTTGCGATTACCGCGACCTATAGTCTGCTGATCGCAACCTTCTTCATCGTGACTATACCGATGTCGGTGCTGCTGGTCAGCCTGTTCCGCCGCAAAATACGCAACAACAACAAGGAGTTCCGCAGGGAAATCGAGCAGATGTCCTCTCGCGTGTCGGAGATGGTGGAGATGATTCCCGTCACCAAGGCGCATGGTTTGGAGAAGGTCGAGATCGCCCGAATCGACTCTACGCTTCGCAATTTGCAAGGTAAGGGCTATAAGCTCGATATCGTCGAAGCTTATTTTGGCGCCTCTAACTGGGTGTCGTTTCAGGTTTTTCAGGTTTTGTGTCTGCTGTTTACCGCTTATTTGGCTTATATCGGGCAAATACCGGTGGGCGACATTGTGCTGTACCAAGGCTTTTTTGGCATGATTCTGGGCTCCGTTACGGGGCTAATGACCGTTTATCCCCAGCTAGCCAAAGGCTTTGAATCCATTTCCTCGATTCGCGAAATTTTGGCCTCCCCCGACATCGAAGATAACAAGGGGAAAAAGAAGCTGGAAGAGGTGGAGGGACATTTTGTTTTTCGCGATGTCGAGCTGTCTTTCCCTGATAGCGAGCATCATGTGCTGGAGCATGTCGATCTGGAGGTGCAGGCTGGCGAATGCGTGGCCTTTGTCGGCGCGTCGGGAGCGGGCAAATCAACGGTGCTGAATCTGGTTATCGGTTTCCTGCATCCCACAAACGGAACCGTATTGATGGATGGGCACGACTTGAGCGAAGTGGATTTGCGCACGTACCGCAAGCATCTTGCCGTTGTTCCTCAGACCAATATTTTGTTTTCCGGCACGATACGAGACAACATTACATACGGGCTAAAGGATATTACGGACGAGCAAATTCAGCGGGTTGTGGAAATGGCGAATTTGACGGAGCTAATCGACAGGCTGCCGGAGGGGATTCATACTCATGTAGGCGAACACGGCGGAAAGCTGTCAGGCGGCCAGCGGCAGCGTATCGCCATCGCCAGAGCGCTGATTCGCGATCCCAGAGTCATTATCCTGGATGAGGCGACCTCGGCGCTGGACAATGAATCCGAATTCCATGTGCAGCAGGCCATGCGCGAGCTGATCAAAGGGCGCACCACGTTTATCGTGGCGCATCGCTTATCGACTATTCGCGATGCCGATCGGATCGTCGTTATGAAGCATGGGCGCATAGTAGAGGTTGGCACATTCGATGAGCTGATGGAGCTCAAGGGAGAATTTTATAACCTGAAGCAGCTGCAGTTGTAAACCATTATGAGTTTTGCAAAATAAAGAGGAGCCTTTGATCCGTTTTAGCGGCGGATTTAAAGGCTCCTTTTGTTTGGGAATCGGATTGCCTGCGTCAAGGCGAATCGTATGCAATGCCCATCTTTAAGGGGATTCTCATACAACGCCAGTCTTCAAGATGGAACGCATGCAATGCCAGTCTTCAAGGCTCATCCCATGGTGGCGCGTCACTCTCCGATGTTAGGCTTTGCGCAGATACAAGCGGCTGGCAGCTTGCCAGATGCCGCCTGGCTCCAGCGATACAAGGCCGGTTTCCTCGGCTGGCAGATCCACATTTGGCGCATTAACCAGATTCAACTGAGGCTCCGGACAGAAAAAGCCCGGCGTAGCGTCGTTGTTCCAGATCATCCATTGCTTGTACGACGGGCTGACATCATACACCAATACAACGCCTTCGCGGGTATCCGTCAGCTCCATGCTGTTGCGTCCGTTGCGTGTTGCAGAGGTATAATGGTTATCCATGGATTCCCAATAAGGCGAAAGGCCCGTTGTTTGCATTTGGATCTCTTCCTCGCGCAGAGGCAAATGACGGCCCGTAGGCAGCATCCGCTCATTCAATTCCCAGCGCTTGCCTGTTGTCAGCGTAAAGCGATAGTCTTCGGTTGTGCTCTCAGGCGCAAACGGCGCGTTGATAGCGGTATGGAAGGCGATCATGCAAGGCATCGGCTCGTCTCCCTCGTTATGTACGGAAACAAGCTGCTGCAAACCTGTATCGCTCAAGCTATAACGCAGTGCGATCGTAAAGCGGTGCGGCAGATAAGTGTAAATAGGATGGTTTTCGTTAACGGTAATGCTAAGGACGGCATAACTTTCCGTTTTGCTCGTTCCGAAATCGTCAACCTTCCATTCCGCTGTATGGAAAAAACCATGCAAATGATTGCCTGTTTTTACTTCATTAACAGGGAAGTTATACGTTTTGCCGTTCCAGGTGAAGGTCCCGTCTTCGTAACGGTTAGGCGGGAACAAAACAGGGATGCCGTGTACGCCCGGGCTGGCGCGGAAAACATTCATTTCGTCGGCTGACGGCTCGCGCAAAATGCGATATCCTTTTTCCGTGTCGCGGAATGCAATCAGGTTTGCCCCCACTTTAGGCAAAATAGCTGCTTCGCTGGTTCCCCAATGCAGCCATACCGCATCCTCATCATGAAACGATCCAAGACTAGCTTGTCCTTGCTGGCTCATGTCAATCTTCTCCTTCTCTTGCCGAAAAGTAAACGCTCACTTTCTAGAATAGCAGGGTGGCGGCAAACAAACAACCGCCCTGTTTCCAGAGGGGAAACAAGGCGGTATTCGGCAGCAAGATATGGCGGTTATTCTCCCCTTAGCTCTTAAGCCGCTGTGTAAACAATTGCTCGATTACGTATTGCTTGCGCCGGTTCACGTTCAATTTCTTGGCGTCTGAATACATGGTTCCGAAGTAGATGGTGCCTTCGGCAATGGATTTGATTTTGGAAATATTGACGTAGCAGTTGGAGCTTACCTGATAAAACGTGGGTGCGCTTACAAGCTGCTTCAGCTCGGCGGCAGTCATTTTTTTAGTTCTATTGTAGTTTCTGCCGTGAAAACAAACGAGCCCCTGAACGCCGGTTTTGAAATAAAGAACATCCGACTCCACATCAAAATTTTCATAATCATTGCGCTCCTGCAGTGCCACAATCATCCATCGTTCCCCCTTTTAGGATACCTCATGAATTGTTAGCGCTTACATTATAGCATGCCATTTATGGAATGTGAAGAGCTTTTTATAAGAAAACCGCTATAGAGTGCTCCTTGAGATAGGTTGCGTTGAATGGAGTTGGTGAAAAATGCATTGTGCCTGCAAGCAGCTTGTGCTATGTTCACTTTAGTTGTAAAAGGTTTCGAGATCGCATCGAAAGGAATGGTTGGTTTGATTAAAGAACATTTGGGCTGGAGCGGCCTTTTTTATGTCGGATCTTATGGGAAAACCGATGAATATACCATCCACGTCTGCCGGTTGAATCAGGAGAACGGAGAGCTTGCGGTGCTTCAGAAGCTGGATGACGCGCCAAATGCGTCGTTTCTTGCTCTGCATCCGTCAGGAGATATGTTGTATGCCGTTAAGGAGCTTGCGGAGCATAACGGAACGCCAGGCGGCTCGTTAATCTCAATTCCGGTTGATCCGAATACGGGGTTGTTGGGAGACATCGGAGAGGATTTTCCTTCCTTTGGAGCGCATCCTTGTTATGTCAGCGTGGCAACGGATGGGACGATGGCTTTTACGGCTAATTATTCCGGCGGCAGCGTCGCCCTGCACCCCCTTGGCGAAAACGGCATCCCGACTGGCGGCGATGGGACGGCCCATTACATTCATGAGTGCAAACCAGGTCCGGTTGCCGATCGCCAGGAGGCGCCGCATGCACATTGCATCATTCCTTTGCCGGGCACGCCGTTTCTATATGTTGCGGATCTTGGCATGGATGCTGTAGTTGTGTACCGTGTTACGGAGACGGCTCGTTTGGAGCGGGTAGGCGAGTGTGATTTGACGCCGGGAAGCGGACCGCGCCATCTGGCCTTCCATCCTTACGAACCGTTTGCTTATGTAACCAATGAGCTGGCTTCCGGCGTGACGGTGCTCCGAGTGGACCGTGAAAGCGGGCTGCTGACCGTTTTGCAAACCGTTGCCTCCATTCCGGAGTCGTATGATGGCTACAATGATTCCGCGGATATTCATCTTTCGCCGGACGGCAAATTTTTGTACAGCTCCAACAGGGGGCATGACAGCATCGCTGTTTTTCAGGTAGAAGACGGGACGGGACATTTGACGCCCCTCCAGTTTCATAGCAGCGGCGGCGTTCAGCCGCGCAATTTCGGCATAACGCCAGGCGGTGATTTCCTGCTGGCGGCCAATCAGAAAAGCGGCAATATCGCGGTGCTTCGCATCGATAAGGTAAAAGGCACGCTGACGGCGACAAGCCAAAGCCTCCAACTGTCTTCGCCGGTTAATATTACGTTTGGACGGTAAGATAAGCCGCGATAAAGCTCATCAATTAATAATCGTTAAATTGAAAGGCAGGTCCTACATCTTGTCATCACCCGCATCGGCCCCCGGTGGAACAACCGGTAGCGCACTGCGCAAGGCCACTGTATACGCTATGCTGTTTGCGATCAGCTCCGTCCATTTATTGAATGACGCGATGCAAACGGTAGTTACGGCGTTGTTTCCTATCTTTGAAGATGCGTTAAAGCTTTCCTACGCCCAAATTGGCTGGATTGCATTTACGCTTAATATGACTTCATCCGTATTGCAGCCTATAGTCGGCATCTGGTCGGACAAAAGGCCAACGCCATGGATGCTGCCGGTTGGTATGTTTTGCAGCATGATTGGCATGGCCGGGCTGGCGTTTGCGCCAAACTACGGCTTGCTGCTGCTTTCTGTTGTTTTTGTTGGTTTGGGCTCCGCCGTTTTTCATCCCGAAGGTTCGCGGGTTGTACATCTAGCCGCCGGGGGACGTCGGGCGTTTTCCCAGTCCATTTATCAGGTGGGCGGCAATTTTGGACAATCGCTAGGCCCGCTTATGACGGCCGCGATATTTGTTCCGCTAGGACAGCGCGGAGCAGCCTGGGGGATGCTGCTTGCGGCTGCGGCAATCGCTATTTTGTTCCGGGTCGTGCCTTGGTATGCGGCCAAGCTGGCCGAACATGGCGGTCAAGCGCCTCGAAAAGCAGTCAAACCAGGTAATGCGGCATCTGCCTCTGGAACGGCAGGAGCTGCCGGACAAAGCAGTGCGATCAGCCGAAATGTTGTATTGTTTGCGATATCAATTCTGCTGCTTGTTGTATTTGCGCGCTCCTGGTACGGGGCGGCAATCGGCAGCTTTTATCAATTTTTTGCCAGAGATGAATACGGCTTGTCCATTCAAGCCGCTCAAATTCCGTTATTTCTGTTTATGCTGTTTGGCGTTGCAGGAACCTTTGCGGGCGGATTGCTGGCTGACCGGATCGGCCGTAAAAACATGATGCTGATTTCTATCCTTGGCGCTGTGCCGTTTGCGCTGGCGCTTCCTCACTTGCCCCTGTTCTGGGTTTATCCCGTTATGGCGGTTATGGGCTTTATCCTGCAATCCGGCTTTTCCGTCAGCGTAGTGTACGCACAGGAACTGCTGCCTGGCAAGGTTGGCATGGCCTCTGGCCTGATAACGGGTTTGGCGTTTGGCATGGGGGCTCTGGGCTCCGTTGTGATCGGCAACCTGGCTGACGCGCATGGCATGGCCGACGTAATGCTGTTGGCAAGCTTCCTTCCGCTGATTGGTTTGTTGGCAGCGCTTCTGCCGAGAGACAGAAGGGAATAGCGACGTCACTTGTGTCATGCCGGGTGGCATACACATCGGATGGCATACAAAAGAATGGCTTGGCAAGCTGCTTGGAGTAGTCTTACTCGGAGGTTTGATACAGTTCGTCCGATGTTAAAATAAACAAAATTCGGTTTTGTTTATAATTTATACGGATCGTTACTCATCACTCAAAGATTACCCTTTGTTTCTGCGTCATATAGCCAATTGAACTGATTTTCTTTGTCAGACCAGTGCTGGCATGCCTTGATGAAGGTGTGCCGGACACTGGTTTTTTTCTTGGGCATCGATATGACGGGAAAGATGATGTTGTAATTTTATAAACGAAATGATATATTGTTTATAAAATAATTGAATTATACTAAAAATGTTTGGTGGTGCTTCTATGGAGGTTCAGGATTTGCTGTGGGCGGCTTCTTCCGAGGAGTTGAAAAAAGGGATAAGCTTTGACCCGGGAAAAATGCAATATCTGTGTTTGGTTTGTGGCGAGTCATTTATGAAAGGCGAAATTTTTAAGCTTCCTGAAGCGGAGAGGTTTTTGGATGCAGAGGCGTATGCAAGCTGGCATCTTGCTCAAACGCACGGTTCCATGCTGGAGGTGCTGCTGAAGCTGGACAAAAAAGCGACGGGACTGACCGATTTGCAAAAGGATTTAATCCGGCAGTTTGCATCCGGCATGAGCGATGCCGAAATCGTTCGCCAAAGCGGCTCGGGAAGCGCGTCGACCATTCGGCATCATCGCTTTACGCTTAAGGAAAAGGTGAAGCAGGCGAAGCTGTTGATTGCTGTTATGGAACTGATGGAGCAAGGCGGTTCGCCGGATCTATCTTTTGTTGAGGTGCATCGGACCGCAACTCAGGTGGATGATCGTTACGACATGACGCAGAAGGAATACGGGGAATGGATCAAGCGTTATTTTCCTGAGGGTCCCGAGGGGCCGCTTTCCGAATTTCCGCGCAAGGAAAAACGCAAAATTGCAGTGCTTCGTCATATCGCATCCTTTTTTAAAGCAGGTGTGCGGTATCGGGAAAAAGAGGTTAATGATCAGTTAAAAGTCTTTTACAAAAAGGATTATGTGACGTTGAGGCGTTATCTGATTCAATATGGCTATTTGGATCGCGAGGAGGACTGCTCCTTCTATTGGGTGAGACAGGAAAGCAAAGGAGGTTCGGCAATGCAAGTGAAGGATACAAAGAAAAGGACAAACAACGACGAAGAGTCTGCGGAGAAAAATCTTCAAGCTGGAGCGAAACCAAGCAAAGAAGCCCGCAAGCAGTTGACGGCTCAATACCAGGAGCGCAAGCGAGAAATGGGCGTTTATCAAATTAAAAATAATGCCAATGGCCGGGTGTTTATCGAAAGCTCCACTAATTTGAATGGTGTATGGAATAAAGAACGATTTACGCTGGATCACGGCTCTCACAAAAATAAAGAGCTGCAGCGGGAATGGACGGAATTTGGCGGAGAGCAGTTTTCGTATATCGTTCTTGAGACCGTTAAGACAAATGACGATATCCGCTATGATTATAGAGATGTGACCGGCGAGGAAGTAAGCGACCCGGCAAACGTCGTACGGCAATACAAAAAAGAAGCAGACCGGCTGAAGAAGCAATGGCTGGAAAAGCTTCAACCGTATGGCGAGCAAGGTTATCATTAGCGCCAAGCGCTCCGAAAAGAGGTGTTTAACGGTTAATAAAGGCCCTATCGTAAAAAGGGCGGATAAATGCCTCGTATTCGGTAATTGGGAGTGGAAGTTCACATGGTAAAGGCAAGGCAGAATGCAGAGGGTGGAAGCAGCCTTTTGCGCAATACATTTTTTCAAACGATATTGTTATCCAATGTTTTGCTTCAGATCGGGATATGGGTTCGGAACTTCGCCATTCTGATGTACGTGACAGATAAAACAGGGGATGACCCTGTGGCGGTAGGTTTGATGGGATTTGTGGAGTTCCTCCCGATTTTTGTATTTTCATTTATCGGCGGTACGTTTGCAGACCGTTGGAAGCCGCGATTGACGATGATCTGGTGCGATATCCTATCTTCGATTTCCGTATTTGCGGTTTTGCTGACGATTATTTTTGGATCATGGCATATGGTTTATTTGGTAACCTTCCTTTCGGCGGTGCTTTCGCAATTTTCGCAGCCGTCGGCCATGAAGCTGTTTAAACAGCATGTCAAACCCGAGCAGATGCAGTCTGCTATGGCCTTGTTCCAATCCATGAGCGCCATTTTTATGGTAGTGGGTCCGTCGCTCGGCGTCATTTGTTATCAACGCTTTGGCATTGAAGTTTCGGTCGGCATTATGGGGGTTGCATTCCTGCTTTCCGCACTGGTGTTGTTCCGAATTCCGCGTGACAAGGAGTTGGAAAAGGTTCCTGCCGCAAGCGCGCGTCAAATCTGGGGCGAGTTATCCGCGGGAGTATCCTATGTGTGGAAAAGCCCGGTTTTAAAATCACTGGGAGGCACGTTTGCATTGGCGGGCATTGCGGTTGGCACGGTGCAAACATTAAGTCTTTTCGTAGTTACAGAGCGGCTTGGCCAGGATAAAGGGTTCCTTCAATACATGTTAATGACAAACGGGGCGGCCATGCTAATCGGCGGTGCGCTGGTCATGATGGTGGCCAAAAAAGTACCGCCGCAAAAGCTGCTTGCGATCGGCATGTTAATCAGCTCGCTGACGATGGCCGGAGTAGGATTATCGACTAGCGTACCCGTGACGCTGGGGCTGCAATTTATTAGCGGATTAGGTTTCCCGTGCATTCAAATCGGCATAAGCACAATGATCCTCCAATGGTCCGATGAAAAGTTTGTGGGCCGCGTCAATGGCGTTTTGACCCCAATGTTTATGGGCATGATGGTCATCATGACGCTGGTGGCCGGCAATCTTAAAAAGATTTATCCGCTTGTGGGCATCTACTGCGTCGCCGGGTTTGCCATGCTTCTGGGCATGCTCCTGCTTGTGCCGCTGTTTAAACACAAGCCCCTGCCCAAGGCAGAGGCGGTTCCCGAGGTACAGGTTTAAGTTATGTCGAAGGGTTGTTGTTAATGCTCTTGAAATCATTGACAACAGTTGTGATCTGGAGTACCATTAACAGCATTGAAGTCGTCAGAAACTACCAATGGTTTATAGCGAAGCACGCTATTCCCTATCGAAGGGAGTAGTGTGCTTTTTTGCGTTTTGGATCAGGTTTAAATTGGGGCAGGCTGCAGGCGACAGTTTACTTATTTGTGGAAATTACTTTTGAAAATACCTATTGTATTCCTTGGCAAAAGAGTAAAATAGATTTGGAAATGAGTGAAAAACATGGAACAAATGAAGCTTTATTATACGAAAGTACATATTTTTCTATATTGATAAATTTAAAATGGTTGAAATGACAGAGGGGGATTACTATGAAAAAACAAATGAAAAAACTAATGACCTTTGTAATGGCATGTACACTTTTATTGAGTTTAGCAAGTAATTCAGTTACATATGGTGCGTCTGACTCTGACGTCTTTAAAGATATCACTGGACATTGGGCAAAGGCTCAAATTGAACAGGCTGTTGCCAAGGGATATGTGGCCGGTTACCCAAACGGAACGTTTAAGCCGGATGCGCCGGTTACGCGGGCGCAGTTTATTACGATGCTGGTTCGTGCGCTGGGATTGGAGCATGGGCCGGAGGGCAGCACTTGGTACACGACCTATGTTAAAGCGGCGAAGGAAGCTGCCATCTACCAGGGCGACGCCGATTTTGCAGAGTGGAACATGAGCAAGGAGATCAGCCGGGAGCATATGGCGTGGTTGGCGGTGAGGGCGGCGGATGGTTCTTTGGTGACTGTGGAGAGTTCCGGAATAACAAAACAGGCTACAACAAATCACTGGCCAATGAGTGCAACTGAAAACGTCATTAACCGCACAGAAGCCGAGATGCTGGACTATTATCACGGATTTTTGACTAGCGAAGCTTTCAAGAAGGGCATACTGCTTGGTTTCGGCGGAAATGAGATTGGTTTGGAGAGAACTACTACACGCGCACAGTCTGTTACGGTTATTGAGCGTATTCTTGACATTCGTGCCGGAAAGAAATTGACCACGGATAAATACGCTATTGCTGAAAGCGAGTTGAAATGGCTCAAGACAAATCTCTTTATTGTTGCCCCTCATATTTTTGATGATCAAGGGGAAATTGCTTCTACTGAAAATGCTTCATATATTTATAAAAATTCAATGAAATTGGACTGGCTAAAAGAAAATTTGGTGCTGAAGAATGCTTATTTTCATGCTGAGGTCAATCAGATCGTTTTAGTTAATCTTGGTGATCCGAAAGATCCGAATCGTAAACTGCTACCACCAGCAGCTAATATGGGTGTCAAAAACAACTCCGGCTTGGGAAAAGTACCAAAAGACGCGTTTATAGCAATTGTGAATTATGAAGTAATTGAGAATAAGATGCCAAGCAAATATACGGGGCTTTTACACTTAGGTTTTAGTGGGTATGTGTCAAACGACGCGGTCCTTGTATCTTCTCCAAAAATGTTTTATACAGATACCGAGAAGTATGATCATTTAAACAATTCTCTGTATGATTTTAACCGAAAGCCTACAGGCAAACATACGATGACCTTTATCATTCCAAACTCTAAATTCACACTTGAAAAGCGTCTTGACCGACTAGGAAGACCTATAAACGATAACTTAGGGCGTCAAATAAATGTTTCCCTAGAACCTTTATATTCGCCAGGATCATCTGCTGGCATTCGTTCTACTATTCTTAGTGGAAAGACAACTCATTATGGTAAGTAGAATGGATGGAGGAAAAAGATTGAAGAAACTTGCCATATCTTTCGCTTGGATATTTACTTTATTTTTTGCAATCTCCAGTCATGCATATGCAGAGAATGTAGTCGTTAAATATAGCGCTAATACGTCCTCAGACCGCACCGTGAAAAGTGAAGGGAAAGAGTATTTGTTTAGTGAGGACATGTCCAAAAAAGCAACTTTCTCCATTAACAAAAAAGATGGGTTTCTTATTAAAAGCTTGTACTGGATAGATGAAAATGGACAAGTGCTTCGCGATGTACCTGGGAGCTGGCAAGGGAAAGAAAGTTTTGCGGGTTTAGATACTATACAAGGCCAGGCATTTATGGTTAAAACGGACACTAGCCATGTTTATGGAGGAATTTATTATTGGGATCGATCAGGCGGAAGTAACCTTTGGAAAGCAACTGGAAATGGCACCATAACCGATAGTTCAGCTTGCCCAAACCCTAACTTAACGGATGAATGGGGATATAAACGGTTTCCTAACTGCACAGACTTTGGACTTTCTTTAACTGTAACTAAAGACAGCCCATATTATTTGGATGGTAATAGTAAAAAGGCTGTTATTCCATCAGATGCTATTCGTTTAGATACATTAAAACCCGTTGATGTAAAAGTCGATGATGAAAAACCAATAGAAAGTGTTCATAAGACCTTTGGAACAACAGATAAAGCCACAACGAACTATCTTGAAACGTATACTGCATTAACCAAATCCAGTGTTAGGTTGAATTTTAGTCAAACTTTTGGTCAATATGCCGTCGCTAACAAACAGTATAAAGATTGGGCCAACCCTGGCGCGCGGCAAATGTGGTGGTATGCGGCTTTCAGCGTAAACTTTCAGGCTATGACCTACCGCTATCAGGACAAACAATTGATTGTGGAATGGCAGAGCAAGGATGCGGATCAGATCACGACCAAAGTCAACGTTCGCCATATGGTTCGTGTAGGACCTACCGGAACATATGCGAAGGCAGCGGAGAGTATCATTCCAAAAACATATTTGCCAAGTCAACTGCCGGCTACGCATACTGAGAATCCGGATTCAAGTCATGGGAGAATCATTGGCCGAAATGTCAGTTACAGCGGCTATAGCACGACTGTAAGCAGTGGTGGGGCCATTACAGCAACGCTAAATAGCACGCAGAAGGAAGCATACATTAGCTTTTTCTATGAAGTCGATCCGCCATCCTTTACAGGCGACTTCGATATCGTGCCAAACACCATTAACTACCGGGAATCCTTTTCCTTTGTCCCGAAAAACTTTCAAATGAACGCGTGCGTCTATCAATCGCACAAATACAAGATTGACCGCAACGGAACCTATACAACGGTAGCGTTAACGGGTGGCCAATCACAGGTTACGTCCTATTCCTACAGCTCGTATCCGTGGGTCATAGGCGTAGGAACGCACACCGTCAGCATCAACATCAAGACAAACTGCGGTGAAACGGGCTGGATCAATCCCAAACCGCTGGTTGTGAAAGATATGGCCGGCAATCGACCGCCGGAGTTTCAAATCGGCTTTGTGTATCCCGGCCAGCCTACCGTTCCTTTAAAACAAGTTGTAGAAGGAACCAGGCTCAACTTAATTTTTATCGAAGATCCAAATGTTCCAACACCGTTCGATCCGGATGGAGACAGCTTGCACTTCATGGGCTTTGATACGGAAGGCAGCGTGAGCAATTTTATCCGCGCGCTTCCATCCAAGTACAGTGAATATACAAACGGCTTTCATAATGTCCTGATGGACGAGTTGGGCTACCATTACGTTTCAGCTCAAATGAGAGATCAGTGGGGGCTAACGGCAACGGCATCTACCTGGATTCAGGTGGTCCCGAAAAACCCGGTAGCCGTCCCTAAAGGGCCAACCACGGTGAAGTCGGGCCGACCAGTAGACGATAAGCTTTTTGACTCCAAGGCGTCCTATAGTCCAGCTGGACGGACAATAAATCATGCGCGTGACGAGTGGATTAATAAGAAAACTGAATACATCAATGAATCCGATGAAGATATTTTTGAGAACGTGCAGCTGCACGTATATGACAGCGAAGGATTGAAGTCCCTGCAGCCGGGCAACCATACGCTGATCGTAGAGCCGGACCTTCCGCCGATTGCCAAGCTGGATGTGCCGTCCCTTGCCGTTCGGAATCAGGAAATGGAAATCATCAATCGCTCCTACAGTCCGGACGGAGACGAGATTGTAAAAACGGAATACAGATACAAATATGATGCCAAAAACAATGGCTTTGAAGACGACGAATGGGTGACTTTAATTGTGGGCAGCCATAAGGGCCTGCCATTTAAACCAACCAAAGTCGGAAAATATCTCTTCTACGTCAAGGTGACGGAGGACTACGGAAGATGGGCGGACACACTGGACGAGCAAGAGGATATGCTTGTGATGGATGTGATCAACGATTCGCCTACCATCGCCTTTGACATGGAGGGTAAAAACGAGCAGCCGGATCTGGAACCGCTGAATCCGTACTTGCCAGCAGACATGCTGAAGAAGTGGAAGCTGTTTGGCGTAAACTGCAGCGCCGCCATGAAGTTCGGCCATATCAAATGGTTTGCCAATGGAAACGTGCTGGCAGGATCAACCGGCAAGACGATGGAAAACCAACGCAATCAAAGCGTTGCTCTTAATGCAAATGGAAATTACTACAGCTTTACGTGGATGTCTCCATTTGCTGAATTGGGGTTTGGTACAAACAGTTTGAGTCCGTATCGAGCTATTGCGAATGTCGATAGCACGAAAACGCAGCTGCTGCTCAATTCTGATAATAAATATCTGCAGCCGCAGTCAGCTAACGTCTATGTGCGGACAAACGAGTCTCACTTTTATTACGGCGGCATGAAAGTATCTGCCCAACTGTACAGCGATTACAACACTGGAAGAGAATTATATGCGTTTAATAAAAGTAAAATAGGCAGGTATAAAGAAGATTTTATTCACGGTCAGTATGATGTAAGCCTGGCGTTGTCTTATCCTGACGGCACTCCTGTTGACTTCAGGCTAGGACCTAAAGAGCTGTACAATCGATCCATTAAATCGTATAGCTACCCATCTTATGCGGATTATCTGGCTAAAACAAATGGTACGGTAAGAAAACAATCTGTTTTACACAAATATGACGTTAGGCATTATGAGGTAGCCGATCGTACAATCTACCAAATCGTTTCGTTTCAAAAATACGATGATCAAAGAGATACGTATATACAAAATGGCAGAGAGACAACAGGACCTTCATCTGGTTTAGATTTACGTACCTATGATGCATTTACCGGCGAGTTAATTGCTTCCACCTTGGAAGATAATCTACCGGACCAAATCAGTTACAATTCGCTTTACGTAAAAGGTGACAATCTTTTGGCCATAGTAGGAAGTATTTACTATGAGTGGAATCGTGAAGGGAAGTTAATTGCAACCTATACCCTGCCTGATCTCGGAATAACGGTTCCCAGCTGGCAGTATGAGATGCGAACTAAACACGCTCAATTTATTTTGGGTGATTTGTACCTCCTTACAGAAGTAGGACATAAGGATGCTCCGCGCTATGGTCAAAATACGTATTTGTCTAAAGTGGACAGCAATTTTAAGTTAGCATGGACGGTTCAGCTTAAAGGAGCTGCTGCGACATTAACGGATGGGCCCGCCTATGGATCGCCAAACACCCCCATGTTGTACCCGAATATCATTTATGATCCAAGCCGTAATGAAGTATTAGTCAATTCATTTACCAATACGGGATGGACATGGGCTTTTTATTACCAGCGAATTAACGCAGTAACAGGCAGCGCATCTGATTTCAACACAACAGATTATGGGACATGGAACTCCGAAAAAACAGATTTTTCCTTGAATTGGAACGGTCTGTTCAAGAAAAATAGTAATAACTCATCAACCTATTATCCATACACTCAGACAGCAGACGGTTGGTCAACGGGGAGTGACGGGATAAGTGCGTTGATGAACTATCATAATCCAATTGGCGCCAAGATATCATCGAATAGCTTAATTAAATTAACCTATATCAATATGTTTGGCGGGGGCAATACAGGATTGGCGCAAAACGGATTGTATGTAGGGGATGGACTCTACCTCTCCTTCAATGAATCTGTAGATACACACAATGCCATCCGTTCAGCCTTCCTCCCGGTCTTATCGGTAGGGACGCCAACCACTGATCCGCTGCTATTCGATGCCTTTACATTGGGGCAATTTGTTTCGGATAACAAGCTCAGTAATGCAGAGCTGGCGTTTACGATGAAGCTCCACCAGCCAAAAACCAATACCAAGCTGGCGGGCATGTCGTTCCGGATGCAAAACCCGCTAAACCGGTACGCGGTGGAAACGGATGGCCAGAAGCTGTACCTGAGCAAGTACACCGGCGGAAACCGGACCGTGCTGGGATCGCAAAACTTCCCGGTCCAAAGCAGCAAAGGATATAACTTCCGCATTTTGATGCGCGGAGAAACGATCAAGGTGTACATGGATAATGTGCCTTATTTTGAAGTGACGGATTCGCAGTTCAGCGACGGATACTTCGGCATGTTTGCAGACAGAGGACTTGTTGACTTTGAAAAAGTCGGCTCCAAGGATTTGCCGGATGCCGATGAATGGGATACCCAATACGCCATTTGGGAAGAAGCGGACGGGGCTGCTTCGATCCGGACGGACAACGTGATTTTTGAAGATCCGGAGAATGACCCGATTGCCGAGCTGGACTGGTCCATCTTCCATACGGTTCGATTCATTAACAACCAGGGACAGTCAGCGCTTCACGGCCAAAGCATCAGGGAAGGCGAGCTGATGCTGGATAACGTTGGCGATTACAAGGTCGCCCTTCGCGGCCGGGACGATCCAAATCCAAGGTATTCCATGCCGGACATGACCTTTGACGAGTACCGGAAAAACTCCAATGAGTTTGTACGGATGATTACCGTCCATCGGCGCCCTGTTGCCGAGTTTAAAGTAGAGAAGCGCGAACGCGATGGCCAAGTGCTTTGGACCGATTACAGCTATGACCCAGATCGTTATGAGTCTGCTACGCATTTCTCGGACGAGGATACCGGTATTGATTATAAAGCGACCAAAGGCATCATGGAGAAGAGGTTCTACTACATTACGCCAAGCGGCCAGTATGTGGCGGAAAAGCTCATTACACCGCAAGAGAAAGGCACATATGAAGTTGGCCTTGCGGTGAAAGACGAGTACGGAGCATGGAGTAATTGGGCGGTTCAAATGCTGGAGATCGACAAGCTGCCGCCGCCGAACACGCCGCCAACGCCTGGCTTCACCAAAACGCATGTCACGACATACCGCGGCGTAAACGTGACAATCGATTCTACGGCCAGTGACCTGGAGGATGGCGATCGGACCAACCTGCCGCATACATATTATGTGCGGAATAAAACGACCAACGGAGCTGAATCGATCCGCAGCACATCCCGGACGAACTGGACCATTAACTTCGACAAGCTGGGCACGTACAACATTCGTCAGGTAGTCCAGGATTCGCATGGGGCAACCGCGCAGGCTGAGCAGGAAATCAACATCGTGAACCGCAAGCCGGCTGCCAACCTAACCTATCCAACAAGCACGAATCAAAACAGCCCAACCAAGGTAACGGTGCTGCGGCCAGAGTTTACATGGACGTACAGCGATCCGGACAATGACGCGCAGTCGCGTTATCAAGTGCAGATATACCGGTATGGCGGCGTGCTGCTCCTGGATTCCGGCAGCAGGGATGGAGCCGATAAAGCTTGGACGGCCAGTGCCGATCTGCCGGAGAAAACCAATATGTATGTACAGGTGAGGGTGCATGACGGGTTTGAATGGAGCGATTGGAGCACGGTCCGGTACTTCTACATCGAAACCAACCAGCCGCCAACTGCGGATTTCAGCTGGTCACCGCAACCTGTTTACGAAGGAGATACGGTGCAGTTCCGCTCCAACGTATCCGATCCGGACCGCGACTTGCTAAGCGTTTCCTATGAGTTAAGCGATCCTTCTGGCAAAAAAACGACCTATCGCTACAGCTTTCAGGCTACCGGGACGACATACCCTTCTACCGCTCCAAATGTGGTAATGACCCAAACAGGTGATTGGGTAATGAAAATTACAGTCAGCGACGGCAAAGCGGAACCGGTGAGCCGTTCAAAAACCGTTAAGGTGCTGCCGTTAAGTTTGACAGGCGCGGTCCATCATACCGCGCTTTGGAACGAGCATCGTCAAAATTACAACAAAAAGCAAAGCGGCAATGCAGAATCGCCAAGAGGGTATGAAGTATTTTGGGCTGGGGAGAAATTTATATTGGAGGCAACTACGACAGCAACGGGAACCAATACGAAAGCCGATAAGGTCGAGGTAACATTCGGAAAATATCGGACGGAGCTTAAAAGTCTTCAAAGCGGAGGATCGAAGTGGCAGGGCGAGCTGTGGGATAGTGCTTTTGAAAAGCTTGAAAATGGAACTTACAGATTTGGGTTTGCCGTTTATTACAGCAACGGCATCATCAAAACCGACTCTGTTGAGGTCAAGATACAAGGAAATGCCTCTGGAATCGCCGGAGTTCATCGAGTGCAATAGTTAAGGCAGCATGCAAAACGGCGCTAACCGCATGCGTGCTGCCAGGCATTGATTTCTGACTTTGGTTTTGTTTTTTATCTTTTAATTTTGGAGAAAAATTGGCTGATGGCGTAATAGGCGGCGCCTCTAACAGCTGAATGCTCCTGCAGCTCGGCAAAAAGCAGCTTCAGCCCTTCGCGGTTGTACGGTAATGTGCGTTTTAAGACGGCTTCTTCTAGAGAAGAGGCCAGCCATTTGGCGCCTCTGCTCATGCGGTTGCCCAAAATGACAACATCGGGATTTAATGCATTAACAATACCTGCAATACCGATGCCGATATAAGCTCCAATTACGGAAAACAGATCCTGCACGTTTTCGTTTCCTTCTTCACATGCAGCAAGCAGTTCCTCAAGACTTTCAAAGCCAAGGGGGCCTGCTTGCTCCAGCAAGGCGTTTTCCGAGGCGTACAATTCCCAGCAACCTTGATTGCCGCAGCTGCAAGGCTTGCCGTCATATTGAATGGACAGATGGCCCAGTTCGCCCGAAAAGCCGGAGCTGCCCTTGAATAACTTGCCGTTCAAAATAATACCGGTGCCGATCCCCATCCCGACGCTGACATAGATCTGATTGGGAATGCCGCGGCCTGCGCCGTACCGTTGTTCACCTTGAGCGCCTGCGTTGGCTTCATTGTCTACCGTAACCGGCAGACCGAAACGCTGCTCCAACTGCTTTTTCAGTTCGAATTGTTTAAGCTTCAAATTGGGGGCAAATAATATTGTGCCTTCAGCATCGACGATGCCGGGAGCGCCAATACCAATGCCCACAATGCCATAAGGACTGACCGGCGCTTTATCAATCAGCTCTTGAATGCAATCCGTTAGCGGGTTCAGCGGTTGTTCGGCTTGTTTCCTGCCAAGCTGGCAATAGCTTTCGGCAACGACCTGTCCTTGCAGATCGGCTAATACGCCTCTTATATAGTTGACGCCAAAATCTACGCCGACCGCGTAGCCTGCTTTTTCATTAAAAAGCAGCATCACTGGTTTGCGCCCGCCGCTGGATTCACCAGGTCCAATCTCCAGCACCAAATGGTTGTCGATCAAATCCTGGACAAGGCTTGATACGGTCGCCTTGTTGAGACCTGTGGACTCCGAGATGGCTGCGCGCGACAGCGGAGCTTGTTCAATAATCGCGTCAAGCACGATAGAGGTATTCAATTTTTTGACAAGCGCAAGGTCGCCCGTAGGTTTCGATCGCAAAGTGAATTCTCCTTTTTGTAAGTTGAATGGGCGGTATGCCGTACACGTTTATTAACTGCAAACAGTATAGCATAAAACTTACTTTGTTTAATAGACAAACTAAGTATGGATGTGTTATTCTTTGTTTGAGAAGTTTTAAGAAAACGCATTCAACCTTATGGGGAGGTATTTTACATGTCCATTTTTAAAGGTATTGGCAATATTGCATTTGAAGGTAAAGGTTCTGATAATCCATTGGCGTTTAAGCACTATGATCCTACACAAGTCGTTCTGGGTAAAACGATGGAGGAGCATCTTCGCTTTGCCGTTGCTTATTGGCATACGTTCAACGCAAACGGTACAGATCCGTTTGGCGTAGGCACTATGGTTCGCGAGTGGGATAAATACGACGGTCTTGACCGTTCCAAGGCGCGCGTTGAGGCCAACTTCGAATTCATGAACAAACTGAACATCCCTTATTACTGTTTCCATGATGTGGACATCGCTCCTGAAGGCGCAACCCTGCAGGAGTCCAATAAAAACCTGGATGTTATCGTTGCCCTGCTTAAGGAGCAAATGCAGCATTCCGGCAAAAAGCTGCTGTGGAACACGGTTAACATGTTCTCCAACCCGCGTTACGTACATGGCGCAGGCACAACGTGCAATGCTGACGTTTACGCCTATGCTGGCGCGCAGCTGAAAAAAGGCCTTGAAGTAGGCAAAGAGCTTGGCGCTGAAAACTATGTATTCTGGGGCGGCCGCGAAGGCTACGAAACGCTGCTTAACACGGATATGGGCTTTGAACTGGATAATTTGGCCCGCTTGTACCATATGGCGATCGCTTATGCGAAGGAAATCGGCTTTGACGCTCAATTCCTGATCGAACCTAAGCCAAAAGAGCCAACCAAGCATCAATACGATTTTGACGCTGCGACAACAATTGCATTCCTGCAAAAATACGGCTTGAAAGATCACTTCAAGCTTAACCTGGAAGCGAACCATGCCACTTTGGCAGGCCATACATTTGAGCATGAAATCCGCACGGCGGCTATTAACGGCATGCTTGGATCGCTTGACGCCAACCAAGGCGATTTGCTGCTGGGCTGGGATACCGATGAGTTCCCAACCGACCTGTACTCCACAACTTTGACTATGTTTGAAGTGCTGAAAGCTGGCGGCATCGGCCGCGGCGGCGTTAACTTCGATGCGAAGGTTCGCCGTGGTTCCTTCGATGCGGAAGATTTGTTCCTGGCTCACATCGCGGGAATGGACAGCTTTGCATGGGGCCTGAAAGCCGCTGCCAAGCTGATCGATGAGAAAATTCTGGATGGCATCGTGGACAACCGCTACCGCAGCTTCAAAGAAGGCATCGGCGCCGACATCGTGTCCGGCAAAGCTACGTTGAAATCTCTGGAGCAATACGCATTGCAAAATAATCCGATCGTTAACGAATCCGGCCGCCAAGAGCGCATTCGTCTGATGCTGAGCGAAGTTATTTTCAGCGTATAAGCATAAAGGGAAAACGGAGGAAACCCGGATGAGCTATGTAATTGGTATAGACCTGGGGACAAGCGCGGTCAAGGCTTTGCTCGTTACAAAAAGCGGAGAGGTAGCGGCTGAAGCAAGCCGCGCCTATCCGCTGTTCCACGAGCATTCCGGCTGGAGCGAGCAGCGTCCCGACGATTGGGTAGAGGCGACGATCGAAGCGCTGAAGGAGCTGGCAACGGCTGAGGGCATTGATGCAGCGGCGATTGAAGGCATCAGCTTCTCCGGACAAATGCACGGTCTTGTGCTGTTGAACGGGGAAGGCCGTCCCGTGCGCAACGCCATTTTGTGGAACGATACAAGAACGACGGCCGAATGCCGCGAGATTGAAGCTGCGTTAGGGGAGGATTTGCTGGCGATTACGCGCAATCCTGCACTGGAAGGGTTTACGCTGCCCAAAATATTGTGGGTGCGCAAGCATGAGCCGGAAACTTTTGCTCAAGCGGAACTTTTCCTGCTGCCCAAAGATTATGTCCGTTACAAGCTGACGGGAAATCTTCATATGGACTTCTCCGATGCCGCGGGAACCCTGCTGCTGGATGTGGCTGAGAAAGTCTGGAGCGTTGAAGTATTGAAGGCATTTGAGCTGCCGGAAAACTTCTGCCCTCCGCTCGTCGACTCCCATGACTTGACCGGCACGCTGCTGCCGGACGCGGCAGTGCGCACGGGACTTCCAACTTCCGTGAAAGTATTTGCCGGCGGAGCGGATAACGCTTGCGGAGCAATTGGCTCCGGCATTTTGAAGGAAGGACTGACACTGAGCAGTATCGGAACCTCCGGCGTTATTTTGTCCTATGAAAATGATAAAACCAAAGATTTTGGCGGCAAGGTGCATTTCTTCAACCATGGCAAGGAAAACGCCTATTATGCCATGGGCGTGACGCTTGCGGCAGGCTATAGCCTTAGCTGGTTTAAGTGGACCTTTGCCCCTGACGAATCATACGACCAGCTTCTGGACGGTGTAGGCGAGGTTAAGCCCGGAGCGGGCGGACTGCTCTTTACGCCTTATCTTGTCGGGGAGCGTACGCCGCATGCCGATTCCAGCATTCGCGCCAGCTTTATCGGCGTGGACGGCTCGCATGAACGGATTCATTTTGCCAGGGCTGTAATGGAGGGAATCACCTTTTCGTTGAACGAGTCGGTGGATATGTTCCGCAGCGCGGGCAAAAGCGTGGACAAGATTGTATCGATTGGCGGCGGGGCGCAAAATCCGGTTTGGCTGCAAATGCAAGCGGATATTTTCGATGCCACCGTTGTATCGCTTGAAAATGAACAAGGCCCCGGCCTTGGCGCGGCCATGCTCGCAGCCTACGGCTGCGGATGGTTTCCAAGCTTGGAAGCATGTGCTGAGCTGTTCGTTAAGCATGACCAGCAATACGAGCCGAATCCGGCTGCGGTGGAGGTTTACAAAGGCCTGTTCCGCTTGTACCAACAGGTTTATGCCAATACTCGCAGCTTAAATGAAAGCTTGGTTGCTTACCGATAGGGAAAAAAACGAGGCGGGAGTTTTTCCGCCTCGTTTTTGTGGGTTCTGATGGACACAAATGTCTAAGCTTGCCCCACAAGAGTTCCAAGTTATGGATAAATGAAAAACAAGACTACTCAACGAAGAGGTAAGCCTTTATGATGGGAGAAAACCTATAGTGATGAGGCAGGGATAACCCATGACCA